>CAVORV010000049.1:0-40645 GCA_963698685.1 uncultured Alphaproteobacteria bacterium | reverse complement strand
GGATGGCTGCTGTGCGGACTTTCCGGCCCTTCGCCCTGGTTGCCTCAGCCGTCGCGACCGGCCCAACTTGGACACTCGACCTCCGGATCCGGAATGTCCGGATTGGAACTGGGGCGCTTTCAACCGCGGATCGATCGCGAGTATAGCGACTGCTGGTGGGGATTGGTTTCCCGTTGAAATTTTTTCCAGGTCGATAGTCGCCAGAAACGGTGATGATGGATCGATCACGGCCGCGATCAGGCGGTGCCAAACCTTTGGAGGATTAGCGATTTTTCTCTGTATCGCTCCCTGGCTCGGCAGTAGACAGGATCACCGCCCGGCCATCCGTGAAAAACGGATCGCCGACGACATTCTGCCCAAGCAAAGGTGCGACCAGTTCCGCCCACCCGTCTTGCCGAACCCTTCCGGTGCGCAGGAGGTCGCCTGCGAGAAGATCACGCTCGGCATCGACGTCTGGCGCGATGCGATGCGTGAGTCCCCACTTTATCCCCGTGTCGAAGCTCGCCGTGCCGACATATGTCTGATGCCCGCCCCCATCATGGGACGGCACCCGCCAGAAACGGGCGTGATGACGCTGACGAAGGCCTTCGGCCGGAACGGATCGTTCAAACGCGAAATCCTGTGGCCAGCCATTCCAGAAGATCGGTGTGATCGGTGCCGTTGCGTAGGGCCGGTCCAGCCATGCCGCCATGGCCGCCCGCGATAGCGTCCGGATCGTGGGCGGGTCCGATAGCTGCCACCCGGCCGCGATCATGATGTCCGGCAGGGATGTGTCATCTGGCGCATGGAGGATGATGCTGACGGGTTCCTGGAGTGTTCCGATGATGCTTTCCGTGCGGGCTGGCAGCACACCGTCCTTCAGGGCCTGCTCAACCGGACCCTCGAGAGGTATCTCAGCTCTCGGCGGCACCAACCGAAGAGTCTGGGCATAGTCCGTCACGATCAGATACAGGGCCGCAGCGGAGATCGCCACGATACCGGCGCTGACCCAGCGCAGTCGATCGCTTCCGGGGGATGTTCCGGCTTCAGGGCGGCTGGTGCGCCCCCAATGCTCGGCCGCGAAGATGCCTGTAATCGCCCAGAGCACACCGACGACATAACCATTCAGAACGTCGCTCAGGAAGTGTTCGTCGAGATATAGGCGGCTCAGCCCCACCAGGAAGACGAGACTGGCGCAGAGCAGCACCCAGAGGATGTCGCGCCCGATACGTTCGCGGACAAGAACGTAAGTCACGAAGATGCAGAAAGCGGCGATGGCCGCACTGTGTCCGCTTGGGAACGAATAGCTGCTCTCCGCATAGACGGCGAAGTCCGATCTGGCGCGGGCAAATACGAGCTTGAGTATCGTGATGGTGATCGTGTTGCCTGCCAGCACAAGCCAGAGAGCCGGGATATAGGCGCGCCGATCCCAGACCCACATCAGGGCGGTCGCGGCGAGCGCCATGATCCCGATGGCGCGCCATTGGCCCATTCCGGTCACGATGGTGAATAGTCCGACCAATGTGTCGTCACGGAATGCATAAAGTAGATTTGAAAGACGGGTATCCGCTTCGACGATCGGCCCGCGACCCACGACCTCCAGCGCCAGCTCGGCGTAGAGGCCGATAAAATAAAGGAATGTCAGCCCGAGCAGCGTCGCAGGCAGACCCCGAAACGTTTCCGTCGAAACCCTGGCGGCGAGAAATCGAGAAAGCTTCGGGTGGCGTGCAATCAGGGAACGGACTTCGGGATTGTCCCGGATCGCCGTTCCGGCCGAACGCAAGACGGATACGGCAAAGGGCCATCCCCGCCGGAGCCGCGAGATCAGGAACCACAGGAGTGCCAGGATTGCGAGGACCGCGCCTGCGAACAGGCCCACGCGTGTGGTCGTCGGCGAGAAAACGTTGAAGGCCGCACCGAAGAAGTAGCCCACACTGACCAAGGCGATCGCGTAGGTCGCTCCCCCGGCGACGTTCCACAGCAGGAACCGGCGGCCACCCATCCCTGAAAGACCGGCGACAACCGGCGCGATCGGACGCAAGGGACCAAGAAAGTGGCCGATCACGATGCTGGCGCCACCATATTTCGCAAAGAACCGCTGGCCACGTTCAAGATGTGCCGAGGACAGTACGGGGTGGCTTTCGCCGAGCAGCGCTTCCCCCTTGGTCCCCATCCAAAAACTCGCCTGCGACCCGAGGATGGTGCCGATCGCGACGAACCACATCATGTCGAAGATATCGTAGAGCCCCTGCGCGGCCAGAGCACCGCCCAGGACGACGACGACCGTGCCAGGGGAAAATATGCTGGTCAGGACAAACGCCTCGCCGAACACCAGCAGGCCGATGACCCAATAGCCCCAGAGCCCCAGCGAAGCGATCGAGGGAAGCAGGCTGCTCATTCCCCGGGTCCAGCCGGGCGAGAGGATTCCCAGAAGAGCATTTGGCCGAGAATTCCTGTGCCGGTTGCGGTCAAGCCGCAACGCCGAAGATCATACCCACGGCGGCGGTCGCCGCCATGGCCATCGCGCCCCAGAAGGTCACGCGGATGGCGCCCTTGACGATGCCCGCGCCTCCAGCCGATGCCCCAAGGCCGCCGAGCACGGCAAGTGCGACCAGCGTCGTGATCGCGACGATCAGCGTGATCTGGGCGGCAGGAGCGAGCACTGCGATGATCAGCGGCACGACGGCTCCGACAGCGAAAGTTGCCGCTGACACCAAGGCGGCCTGAACCGGATGCGCGGTCACCGTCTCCGAGATGCCCAGTTCATCGCGCGAATGGGCAGCAAGGGCGTCCCTCTCCGTGAGTTGGACCGCGACCTGACGGGCCAGACCTTCGTCGAGCCCGCGCTGGACATAAATGCGCGTCAGTTCGTCGAGCTCGGCTTCGGGTGTCTCCTTCAACTCCCTGGTCTCGCGCTCGATATCGGCGTGCTCCGCATCGGTCTGCGAACTGACGGAGACATACTCCCCCGCCGCCATCGACATCGCGCCCGCGACAAGGCCGGCAAGACCGGCGATAAGAATCTCGGGGCGCCCGGAACCCGCAGCAGCAACACCGACCACGAGGCTCGCCGTCGAGACGAGGCCGTCGTTGGCCCCCAGCACCGCCGCACGCAGCCAGCCGATGCGATGAACCATGTGGACTTCGGAATGCGACAGTCTGCTCACGAAAGAGATCCTTTCCACTCGCCGCCGCACGCAGCGTTTTTGCCGCAGGACCTGGTGACGCGAAATTATTTGCTTCGACGTAAGATGATCGCAGTTTGCTCAGAATAACAACCACGGCAGTATTCTTTCAGATCAACAATCCGGACACTCACCTCTTTCGCAGCGAATGCCCCGGTCCCGCCTATCGCAACAGATGTCGCGCCATCAACGAACGTCGCAGAAGGGCTCGAAGCGGTCATTGCCCGAAGCATGGTCGAGCATGCACCGCCGTGCGTTCATCAACACATCCGGTAAGGGGCTTGCGTCCATGGAAGCCCCCCAAAATACGGATCGATCGCGTCGCGCAGGCCGTCGCCCAGCGCGTTGAACGCGAACACGGTCAGGAGCACGAAGCCGACGGGTGACAGGATCCAGGGGTAGGACCCGATCACCGAGAACGTGCCCGCGTCCTGGAGCATCAGGCCCCAGGAGATCAGCGGCGGCTTCACGGCGAAGCCGAGGAAGCCGAGAAAACTTTCCAGAAGCACGATGGTCGGGATCCCGAGCGTGTCCGCGACGATCAAGTGGCTCATCACGTTGGGCAGGATGTGCCGCGTGATGATCCGACCGTCGCTCGCGCTCACCGCCATGGCCGCCTTGACGTAGTCGACCTGGCGGAGCGCCATCGACTTGGAGCGGACCTCTCGGCTGAGCTGCGCCCAGCCGAGACCGACGATCACCGGCACCACGAAGGTCAGGAACAGCGCCGAGGGCGCCGTCACCGGAATGAGCGAGGCGAGCGCCAGATGGAACGGCAGTTGCGGAAACGCGAGGATCACCTCGACGAAACGCTGGAACCAGCTGTCGAACGCGCCGCCGATATAGCCCGACGTGATGCCCAGAAGCGTTCCGACCATCGTGATCAGAGTGATCGAGGTCAGCGCGAGCGCGAACGAGATCCGGCTGCCGACGATCCCGCGCGAGAAGATGTCGCGCCCGAGCTTGTCGGTGCCGAGCACGTGCAGCGGCGAGCCGTCCGACGTCCCGATGAAATGCCGGTTCATGGGGATGCCCAGAAACGTGTATTCCCACCCCTTCGCGAAAAACCGCAGCGCGCGGGGATTGTCGTAATCCGGCCCGGTCAGCGGCTGGTAGGTCACGGGGTCGAGTTCGTCGCTCTCGACGATCGGAAACACGACCTGCAGCAGACGCCATCCCGCCTCCGGCCCGTCCCCGGGAACGTACCAGCTGATCATGTCGGGCGGCGCGAAGCCGACATTGGGCGATTTGGAGTCCACCGGCGCGAAGAAATTGGCAAAGAGAGACACGATCAGCAGCATCGCCGCCAGCGTCAGCCCGAGCATTCCCGGGATCGACCGCCGGAATCGCCGCCAGACCAGGCTCGGATAGCTCTGGCTCTCGTTCGCCACGGTGGAAATCCGCGTGTCGACGCCTTCGGCGAACGGATCGGTGTCGACGGTCACGCGCCCGTTCCCACCCGGATGCGCGGATCGAGCACCACCAGAAGCAGGTCCGACAGGATGTCGCCGACGATCAGCGTGGCACCCAGAACCAGAAGCAGCGTCGCCGTGATGTAAACGTCACCGATGCCCATCGAGCTCACGATCGCGGGGCCGACCGTGGCGAGCGAGAACACGATCGCCACCTCGATCTCGCCGGTCAGCATGTAGGGCAGGATCACGCCCTGATAGGCGACCAGCGGATGGAGCGCGTTCGGCACCGCGTGGCGCATGATGACGGTGCGCTCAGGCAGGCCCTTGGCGCGCGCGGTCTCGACATACTGCGCGTTGAGCGTGTCGGGCAGGTTCGCGCGCATGACCCGCATGTTGTAGGCCAGCCCGCCCAGCGTCGCGATGAAGATCACCGGCCAGACATGCTGGATCAGGTTCCACAGCTTGGCCCAGTTGAAATCGAACCATCTTGGCCAATAGGGCTGTCCGCCGAAGCGCGACGAATAGAAACTCCCGAGTTCCTGCACGTTCAGCTTGAAGGCCAGCACGTAGAGGATGATCAGCGCCAGAAGAAATCGCGGGATGGTCATGCCCAGAAACGAAACTCAGCATCGTGTCGGTCAAGCTGTATTGCCGGGTCGCCGCGATGATCCCGAACGAGATCCCAAACAGCGACGCGAGGAAATGGCAGATCAGCGCCAGCGCGATCGTGGCCGGCAGACGCTCGGCGACCACCTCCGAGACCGGCTTGTTGCAGAAATACGAATGCCCGAAATCGCCGCCGGTCAGGATGCCGCCGATCCAGCGGAAATACTGCACCACCATCGGATCGTTCAGGCCGTGCCGCTCGCGAAACGCGGCGGCCGCTGCATCCGCCGCCGTCACCGAGGCGTTGCCCTGGGTGATCATCGTCGAGCGGATGTAGTCGGCGCAGTCGCCCGGCGGCGCCTGGATGATCACGAGGGTGATCACGCTCATCGCGAGCAGGACGGGGATCGCCTGCAGCAGCCGGATGAAGAGAAATCGGAGCATGACGCGTCCTTCGAAAGCACGGCGGGAGGGGCGGAGCGCGCGGCTCCGCCCCTCCCTTGGCGATCAGTCGGCCGTCACGGGACCGTCGGATCCCGGCGCGCCGGGCAGCGTGCCCGGATGCGGCTCATGATCGGCCTGGGCGTCGGCGGCAACGAACACCCTCTCGCGGATGATGTTGTCCTCGGCCCAGTTGAACATGAAGATCGGCGCGCCCGGCGGGATGTTCGAGAAGCGCTTGTTGATGATCAGCGCGCCGGGATGGTTCGTCAGACCGATGTCGTAGAGGTTCTCGGTGTAGAGCTTCTGATAGGTCTTCATCAGCTCCTTGCGTTCGTCGGAATCGTTGGTCGCGATGAACGCGTTCACCGTGTCCACCATCTCCTGCTGGAACGGCATCAGGTCCATCTCGCCCCGCCGCGTTGGCCATGTGGCTGAAGGCGGTTCGCGGCCCGGTCGGCGCGGGCTCGGTCGTGCGCTGCACCACGGTGAACAGCTCCGACGTGTTGCGCCGCACGTACCAGTCGTAACGCCCGGAATTGCGCGTCGCGTCCATGTCGTTGCCCGACAGCGAGTTGAGCACCACTTGGATGCCGGCCTCTTCCATCATGGCGACGATGCCCTCGGCGAGGTTTTTGTCGGTCTGGTAGTCGATGTTGTGGAGCAGCGTCACCTGCACGTCGGCCCCGCACATCACGTCCGCCGGATGGTTCAGGAACCCGTCGCCGTCGGTGTCCTCGAGCCCGGCCGCCGCGAAATGCGCCTTCGCGCTCTCGAGACTGTAGGGATAGAAGACCGTGCTGTCCTTGTCGTAATAGGACGTGCCGAAATAGAGTTCGCCCGGATACCGCGCGGTGAACGGGCCTTTGACGAGGCTCTCGCCCAGCCGCACGCGGTCGAGCGCCTGCGTCATGCCCATGCGGAAATCCGCGTTCCGGTTCAGCTCGCGGATCGGCCGCGCCCTCAATCAGGTTGATCGTCAGCTGCATGCCGTCCTCGCACAAATCCCAAGATTTCGCGAGGTTTGGCAGCGGCTCCAGATCGTCGGAATTGACCAAGAAAAGCGGCCCGGTCCGGGTCAGACACTCGTACATGCCGATGTCGATGCCGCCCCAGCCCTCGCTGTTGCCGGCGATTTAGGCCCAGCCCTCGGGCCGGCCGCCGATGACATGGCGCATGGTGTCGCCGTAAGTGCCGATGCCGTCGGGCATGTTCGCCGCGGAATAGACCGTCGGCTCGACCGGAAGGCGCTCGGCTACCGGCGGCAGCTTGCCCGCCGCCACGAAGGCGCTGACGAATTCCGGCTCCGAATAGCTGTCGAGCGCGCGGTAGGTTTAAATCTCGTCACGGTCGACCAAAACCGGCTCGCCCTGCGCGTCGAAGACCGGCGGATCGGGCGGGGCGGTCGGCGGCACGATCTGCGCGGACAGCGCCGTGGCCGACACTCCGAGCAGTAGCGCGGCGGTCGCGGTGCGTTGAGGTTTCTCATTCGGGTCCTCCCAGGGATCATATTTGCGGCCGGTTGATCCGGTCCGTCGGTTCAGGTCGGCTTGAGGCGCGGCGTTGGCCGGTCCCGTCAGACCCTGTTCATTTCCGCGCCAATCGCCGGCTTTACGGCAATGGTGAGACCCGACATATTCTTCCGGGTTTTCAAGATCCGCCCGCACACGCCCGCGGAGAGCGTCATGGAGGCCGAGGCCTCGGTCCACGAGCGGCACTTCTCTGCCCGCAGTCGCGCGTTCGTCCGTCTCGCCATGCGGATCTTCGAACCCGCCGTGATGGACGCGGCGCATTGGCACGGCCATCTCGAGATCAACCTGCTGCGCGGCGCGCGCATGACCTACGAGTTGGACGGAACCGCCGTCGAGATCCCCGAGGGCCGCCTGAGCCCGCCCCTGAACGAGCGCAGCGGCGACCCCGGCCTCGGCGCCGCCCATGTCCGTCATGTGGTCGCGATGGTCCGCCACGTCCTGGAGAACCTGACCGGCCCGATGACCAATTCCGAAGTCACCGCCGTCACCGGTCTGCACGAAAATTACGCGCTGTCGATCTTCTCGCGCACCAGCCGGATGATGAAGCGCTTCATCATCCGGACGCGGCTGATCCGGGCCCGCGCGCTGCTCGCCGAGAGTCCGCTCGCCAGCAGCGCGGTCGCCGAGATGTCTGGTTTCGCCTCGATCAGCCAATTCTACGCCCATTTTCGCGCAGGCTACGGCATCTCGCCGCATGCCCTGCGCACCCGGACGGCGGCGCGCTCCGCCTGACGCCGTCTGGACCGCGCGCGCGCCGCGCCCTATCTCCGCCTCAGGAGCCGCGCCATGTTCATCGTCAGCCCCGCGACCGTCTGGAACCCCGCCGCGCTCGAAACGCGCGGCATCCCCAAGCGCATGCTCGGGCGGATCGCTGTGCTTCCCCGTCACGGCGCAGACGCGGCGACCTGGGCGCGGATCCTCTTCGAGGCGCAGCTGCTTCGCTTCACCGCCGCGCTGGCGCCCTTCATCGCGGCCATGTTCATCTGGCCGCGCATGGCGCTGCCCATCGCCCAGGCGCCGGTCGTGATGGTGTTCGTCGTCGGCTTTTTCGAGATGAAGGTGCTCCGCGTGGCCAAGGACCGGCGCGAGACCCTGATGACCGAGGCCGATGCCGGCCGCACGCTCGACTTGCTGCGCTTTCGGGCGACCGCCGTGCTAACCCGGATCGCCGCTCGCCATCCGCACCGGGCGGGCCTCCTCCACCTCGTCGTCGAGCAGTCGGAACTCGCGCGCGTGACGCCCCTGACGCTCGTCTCGGTCCAGACCGACACGCCTGGCCCCGCCCTGCTCGACCTCGACCTCGCCGACCGCGCGATCATCGTCGAGGGGCTGTTCGCCGAGGGCCTGACCCAGCGCGACCTGCACCTCGCCAACATGCGCGAGAACGTGTTCGTGCGCGACGTGGCCTTCGACACGCGCGGCGTCTCGGCCCATGCCCGCCTCAGCGCGCTGATGGCCGAGGCGCAGGCGGCGGACGGCCCGCGCGAGGCGCGCGCGTGAGCCTCAACGTCGCGCCCATCCCGGCCGGCGAGGCGCTCGAAGTCCTCCATGCCGGCTGGAATGCCCAGAAGACCGGCGGGCTCACCGCGTCATGGATGCTCCACGGCCGTCCCGGCGTCGGCAAGACCCAGATCGTCCACCAGCTCGCCGAGCGCATCGGTGCCCGCCTCTTCGACCTGCGTCTGACGACCATCGAGCCGCAGGATTTGCGCGGGCTTCCTTATTACGACCACGACGCCAAGCGCACGATCTGGTACCGGCCGGAGGATCTGCCCGACGACCCGGACCATCCGGCGATCCTGTTCCTCGACGAACTGACCGCCGCCTCGCCGCACATCCAGCCCACCGTCTACGGCCTGCTCCAGGAACGCCGCGTCGGCCGGCACCTCCTGCCCGACAGCGTGATGATCGTGGCCGCCGGCAACATGGCCGAGGACGGCGCGGTCGCCTACGAGATGGGCACCGCGCTGTCCGACCGCCTCATCCACCTCTGGGTCAAGACCGGCGCCGAGGACTGGCTGCGCAATTTCGCGGTGCGCGAAGGTCTCCACCCCGCCGTCACCGCCTTCATCCGGGGCCGGCCCGATCTGCTCGACACCACCGAGGCGTCGCTGAACGCCGGGCGCACCGTCGCCTGCACGCCGCGGTCATGGGAGCGCGTCAGCCGCATCATGCGCGCCGCGCCCGACCGCCGCACCCGCGACGTCATGGTCGCGGGCACCATCGGCGAGGAGGCCGCCGCCGAATTCGCGCTTGTGGCCGACGACATCGCCGCGACGCTGCGCATCGACGACATGCTGGAGGCCGCGCCGCGCGATCGAGCCGGGATGTATCCCGCCACGATGCACGGCCTGAACGCGCTGATCTACGGCCTTGTCGGCACGGCCGATTCCGCGCGCATCGATCCCGCCATCGACATCATCGCCGGTATCCGCAGTCTCGACGAAGACCGCCCCGACGACGGATTCGACCGCCTGCCGCTGGGCGAACTCAGCGCCTTCGGCTTCGAGATGCTGATCCGCAAGGGCCTCGATGCCGGCCTCCAGCACGCGTTCCTGCGCTCGAAAACCTACGCCGCCTATGCCGCCGAGCGGAAAGCCGCCGGGCTCGAATGAGCCGCCATTCCGACCGCGCGCGCCTCGCCCTCGCCCGCCTCGCCGACGCCGATCCCGCGCTGGGGGCGCTGGCGCTCTGGTGCGATCACCGCGACGGCGACGGCCCGACGCGCACGCGCGGCGACACCATCTTCTACGGTCCCGAATTTCCGCTCCTGCCGATCCACGAGCAGATCGGCCTCGCGGGCCACCACGTCCTGCACGTCACGCTGCGCCATTCCGCGCGCATGGCCGCGATGGCCGCGCGGCTCGGCCCCGCCTTCGACGCCAAACGCTTCAACCGGGCGGCGGACGCCATCGCCAACGACGCGATCCTCGCCGCCGGCCACGCCGTGCCACGGCCCTGCGTCACGCTTGCCTCGCTTCTGCCGAAAGATGCCGCCGTCGCCCTCTCCGACTGGACCGTCGAAAGCCTCTATCTCGGCATGTCCGCCGGACCCGGCGGCCGGGACGGCGACGCGGCCGCCACCGCCCGCGCCCCGTCGGGCGAAGGCGATCTCGACCCCGCCCCCGACGGCGGCTCCGGCGACCGGGCCGCGCCCGAATGGCGCGCCCACGCGACCCGCGCCTTCGAAACCGGCCGCCTCGCGGGACGCGGCATCGGACGCCACGCCGCTCGAATCGCCGATCTCGGCACGCCCGGCACCGCCTGGGAGACGGTCCTGCGCGGCCTCGTCACGCGGGCCGTGAGCGAGGCGCCCCGTCGCACCCACCGCCGCCCGGCCCGCGCATGGATCGCGATGGAGGCCGAGGCCCGCCGCTCCGGCGGCCCCGCGCCGGTGTTCCAGCCCGGCACGGCGCGCGGCTCCGACCGTCCGCGCGTCATCGTCGGCCTCGACACCTCCGGTTCCGTCGACGAGGCGCTGCTCGCCCGCTTCGCCGCCGAGATCGCCGGCATCGCGCGCCGCACCGGCGCCGAGACCCGCGTGCTCGCCTTCGACGAGACGGTCCATGCCGAGATCCCGATGGGCGCGGGGACCTGGGAGACCGCCATCACGTCCCAGCCCCTCCGACGCGGCGGCGGAACCTCGTTCATCGACGTCCTCGCCCGCGCAGACGCTCTGAACGCCTCCATCGCCGTGATTCTGACCGACCTCGACGGCGCTTTCGGCGAGCCGCCCCGCCTGCCGGTCCTCTGGGCGATCCCGGCCCCGTCCGCGCCCGACCCGCCCTTCGGCCGCGTCCTGCTGCTGGGCGCCTGATCAGACCTCCGAGGCCGAGTGCCTCTCGCTGTCGATCCGCAGCCACCTCTCCGACAACCGTCCGACCGGCAGACCCAGCCCGCGCCGCGCCATGTCGTTCACCGGCTCGCGGTTCATCCGGTCGACGAAGAAAAAAACACGCCTCCGCATCGTCGGCGACGCTCCGGATGTCCTCCGCCCGAGGCGGCAGCACGCGGACCCTGTCCAGCTTCCAATCGCCCGGAAACCCCGAGTCGTGCTCCTCACGCAGATGGCGCCATAGCCTGTCGACCCGATACTCCTCCCACGCGTATCCCCGTTCCGACAGGCCCCGTAGCCTCGTCCTCAAGCAGATCACGTAAGTGCCGGGAATGGCCGCCCGCTCCCTCATGTGCATTTCGCCCGTTCTAACCGGCGCGCCGGATCGCGCCAAGATGGCCGGAATCTTCGCGTTAACGCAAAATCAGACTTGAAACCATTTTTAATCAACAGCTTACCATAGGTTCACGCGTGGACCACGCTTCCATGACTGCAATCGAAGGCCTGACCGACCTCCCCATCGCCGGTTGACTCGACCGCCCCGGAAGGCCAGACCCGCGCCTTTCCCCGACCGCCCCGATCCGCACCCGCACGAAAGAGTCCCCATGTTCGACCTCGCCACGCTCCGGCACGAATGGTTCGGCAACATCCGCGCCGATCTTCTGGCCGGGCTGGTGGTGGCGCTGGCGCTGATCCCCGAGGCCATCGCGTTTTCGATCATCGCGGGCGTCGACCCCAAGATCGGCCTCTACGCCTCGTTCTCCATCGCGGTCCTGATCTCGTTCACCGGCGGGCGGCCGGGCATGATCTCGGCCGCCACCGCCGCCACCGCCGTGCTGATGGTGACGCTGGTGCGCGATCACGGGCTGCAATACCTGCTCGCGGCCACCGTCCTCGCCGGCCTCCTCCAGATCGCCGCCGGCCTGCTCGGCCTCGCGCGCGTCATGCGCTTCGTCTCGCGCTCGGTGATGACCGGCTTCGTCAACGCGCTGGCGATCCTCATCTTCATGGCGCAGGTCCCCGAACTCATCGGCGTGCCCTGGCTCACCTACGTCATGGTCGCGGCCGGCCTCGCGATCATCTATCTCGTGCCGCTGGTCTTCCGCGCGATCCCCTCGCCGCTCATCTGCATCGTCGTCCTGACCGCCGTGGCGCTGGCCACCGGCATGGACGTGCGCACCGTCGGCGACATGGGCGACCTGCCCGACACCCTGCCGGTGTTCCTCCTGCCCGACATTCCCGCTGACGCTGGAGACCCTCCAGATCATCCTGCCCTACTCCATCGGCGTCGCCGCCGTGGGTCTGCTCGAAAGCCTGATGACCGCACAGATCGTCGACGAGCTGACCGACACGCCCTCGGACAAGAACCGCGAATGCGTCGGCCAGGGCATCTCCAACTCCGTCACCGGATTCTTCGGCGGCATGGCGGGCTGCGCGATGATCGGCCAGTCGATGATCAACGTGAAATCCGGCGGGCGCGGCCGCCTGTCGACCTTCACGGCCGGGGTGGCGCTCCTGTTCCTGATCCTCGTGCTCGGCGATCTCGTCAGCCGCATCCCGATGGCCGCCCTGGTGGCGATCATGATCATGGTCTCGATCGGCACCTTCTCGTGGTCGTCGATCAAGAACCTGCGCGACCATCCGCGCTCGTCCTCCATCGTCATGCTCAGCGTCGTGGTCCTCGTGGTCTACACCCACAACCTCGCCATCGGCGTGCTGGCCGGCGTGCTGCTCTCGGGCATCTTCTTCGCCGGCAAGATCGCGCAGATCTTCCGCGTCACGAGCACCGCCTCGGCCGACGGCCGCTCGCGCACCTACAAGGTCGAGGGACAGCTCTTCTTCGCCTCCGCCGAGGATTTCACCGCCGCCTTCGATTTCCGCGAGGCGCTGGATTCGGTCGTGATCGACGTCAGCGACGCCCATATCTGGGACATCTCGTCGGTCGCCGCCGTCGACATGGTCGTGCTCAAGTTCCGCCGCGAAGGCGCCGAGGTCGATCTGCGTGGAATGAACACGGCGTCCGAGACCATCGTCGACCGGCTCGGCGTCCATGACAAACCCGGCGCGATGGACGACCTGCTGGGTCATTGAGGGGAAACGCCCATGAAACTGATCGCCTTCGTCGACGGATCGACCTACTCGGTGAGCGTCTGCGACCACGCCGCCTGGGCCGCCAAACGCATGGACGCCTCGGTCGATCTCTTCCACGTGCTCGGCCGCCGCGACCGCTCCGGCGAGCCCGCCGATCTGAGCGGCAGCCTCCGTCTCGGCGCCCGCAGCAAACTCCTCAAGGAGATGGCCGACGTCGACGCCGAGCGCGCCAAGCTCGACCACGCCCGCGGCCGCCTGATCCTCGAGGACGCCAAGGCCCGCCTGACCGCCGACGGCGTGGCGGAGGTGGAAACCCGCCTGCGCAACGACGACATCGTCGCGACCGTGCGCGAGTTCGAGCCCGGCGCCGATCTCGTGGTCATCGGCAAGCGCGGCGAGGCCTCGGCCACGGCGCTGGAGCATCTCGGCTCCAACCTGGAACGCATCCTGCGCAGCGCGACGAAGCCCGTCCTCGTCGTCAGCCGCGCCTTCAAGCCGATCGAGCGCTACATGATCGCCTTCGACGGCGGCCCGAGCGTCATGAAGGCCGTCGAGCATATCGGACAGGGCAGGCTCTTCCGCGACATGCCGTGCCTGCTGCTCCATGTCGGAGACGACACGCCGTCCGTCCGGAGCCGGATGGAAGGCGCCGCCGCGCTGCTGAAAAAGGCGGGCCAGGACGTCGAGATCGAGATCGCCCAAGGCGAGCCGGAGAAGGTCATCTCCGCCGCAGTCGAGACCCGCGGCGTCGGCCTCCTCCTCATGGGCGCCTACGGGCACAGCCGGATCCGCAATCTCATCATCGGCTCCACCACCACCCAGATGGTCCGCTCGTGCAAGATCCCGGTGATGATGTTCCGCTGACGCCGCGATGGTGCGGCGTTTTGCAACGCGGCGCACTTGCCGCCGCGCTCTGTCTCGCCCCCGCCGCCGCGTCCGCCCATGCCGCCGAGCGCATGGTCATCCTCACGCTGCCCACCGGCTGGTACATGCTCGGGGCCGCTTCGGCGGTCGTCCTGACCGCGCTGATCACCGCGCTCGGCCCCCGTCTGCCGCGCCTCGGACAGGCGCGGCTGTTCGAACGGCCCGTCCTGCTGTCCCGCACCCTGACCAGCACGCTGTCCTGCCTCGCCCTTTTCGCGTTGATCGCCATCGGCTTTCTCGGCAGCCGCGATCCCCTTTCCAACCTCCTGACCGTCACGATCTGGACGCTGTTCTGGGTCGGCCTGCCGATCCTCGCCGCTCTCTTCGGCGACGTCTTCCGCCCCATCGAGCCATGGACCGGCCCGGTGCGCCTCGCCCGCCGCGCGCTCGGCCGCACCGGTTCCGTCGGGCTCGCGCGCCTCGGCCATCTGCCCGCCGTCGCCGGCCTTCTCGCCTTCGCGTGGTTCGAGATCGTCTCGTTGGCCCCCGCCGACCCGCTCATCCTCGCGCGTGTCGTTCTGGCCTACTGGCTGCTGCATTTCGTCATCGCGCTGCTCGAAGGCGAGAGCTGGCTCAGTCATGGCGAGACCTTCACGGTCTTTTTCGGTCTGATCGCCCGCATAGCGCCGCTTTGGTCCCAGATCGACGGGAACCGCGCCACGATCATGGCGGCGGCACCCGGCGCGCGGCTCCTGAGCGGTCCGCCCATGGGCCCGGGCCTGATCGCCTTCGTGACGCTCGTCCTCGCCGCCGTCACCTTCGACGGCCTCTCAGAGACCTTCCGCTGGCTGGCCTTCATCGGGATCAATCCGCTGGAATTCCCCGGCCGCTCCGCCGTGACGGGGGTCAACACGTTCGGCCTGCTCGCCACATGGGCGCTGACCGCCGCGTCGATCCTCGCCGCCGTCGGGCCGGCCGGCGGATCGCGGGCGCGCGCGGCACGTTCCGCGAGACCGCCGGCCGGCTGATCCCCACCTTCCTGCCCATCGCCGCCGGGTTCCACGCGGCGCATTACCTGATCTCGCTGCTGACCGGCGGCCAGTACGCGCTCGCCGCGCTCAACGACCCGTTCGACACCGGCGCGCACCTGCTCGGCCTGCCCGACGACTGGATCACCTTCGGTTTCCTCGCCGACCGCCATCAGGTGCTGATGATCTGGAACGCTCAGTTCGCCCTCGTCCTCGGCGCGCATGTGCTGGCGTTGATCCTCTCGATCCGCGCCGCGCCCGACTGGCCGTGGAAAGCGCATCTGCCGATGACGGCGCTGATGGTCGGCCTCACCACGCTCGGCCTCTGGCTCCTCGCCTCGCCCACGGGAGCGTGACAAAGGCGTGGACATTCGGCCCTGCGGAACACATGTTCCGCTCCGAACGCGAACCTCGCGGAGGGACCATGACGCATCGCGATCCGACAAGACGTCACCTGCTCAAGGCCGGCGGCGCGCTCGCGGCGACCGCCGCCTTCCCCGGCTTCATCCAGGCGCAGACTTCGGAGCCGATCCGCCTTGGCTTCCAGCTCCACCGCACCGGCATCGGCGCCGCCTACGGCCGCTGGTACGAACGCGCGGCCTCGGGCGCGCTCGGGATCATCAACGCCGAGGGCGGCATCAACGGCCGCCCGGTCGAGATCCTGTTCGAGGATGACGGCACCGACCCGCGCCGTGGCGCGGAGGTCGTCGAGAAATTCGCCACGCAGTCGAACTGCGACGCGGTCTTCGGCGCGCTCTTCAGCCATGTGGTCGTCGGCACCGCCCCGCGCGCGGGCGAGCTTCGCATGCCCTATCTCGTCTGCTCCGAGGGCCACCACGTCGCCTCCGGAATGCTCAACCGCTGGACGCTCCAGCCCGGCATCACCGACGTCAAAAGCCAGGTCCAGTCGATGGCGCCCTGGGTCGCCGCCAATCTCGGCAAGAAAGTGACGATGGTCTTCCCCGACTACGCTTTCGGCCACGACCACCGCGACTTCTTCACGCAGGCGATGGCCGACCAGGGCGGAGAGGTGATCGCCCAGATCGCCATTCCGCCGACCGAGACCTCTTTCACCCGCTACATGCCCCGCATCCCGCGCGAGACCGAGGTGCTCTACCACGTCATGGTCGGCCCCGCCGTCCTCACCTTCGTCAAGGAGCTCGGCGAGTTCTACGGCACGGGCGACCGCCCCGAGATTTTCGGCTTCATCGACAGCCTCGAGGGCGTCGACATCAACAGCCCAGGCCTCGAATTCCTGGACGGCACGCATTTCTGGGAGGGGCACCCGCGCTATCTCCAGCCGGACGCCGGCGAATTCGAGGCGCCCTACCGCGAAGCGGTCGGCGTCGACGACAATGGCGCGTCCCTCGCCGACGCCCGCGACGTGTCGACCTACGGCCACATGTTCAGCCCCTGGGAGACGCTCTTCGTCATCAAGTCCGGCATGGAGGCCTCGGGCTACCAGGGCCCGGCCGACCGTCAGGGCTTCGTCGAGGCGATCGAGGCGATGACCGACATGCCCTATTCCCTCGCCCATCCACAGGGGCCCAAGGTCTTCAACGGCCGCACGCACCAGGTCTTCGGCCTGCAATACATCACCAAGGTGCAGAACGGCCGGATGGATCTGGTCCACACCACCTCGATCGGGGACGGCATGTATCCCGACGAGGTCGACTACACGTCGATGCCCTTCTGATCCCGCCGGGGCGCGTCCCCGCCCCACGAGGCGCCGCTCTTGGATTTCGGACCGTTCCTGCTTCTGGCCACGATGGAAGGCCTCGTGATGGCCGCGGTCCTGGCGCTCACCGCCTCGGGCCTCAGCCTCGTCTTCGGCGTGATGCGCGTGGTCAACGTCGCCCACGGAGAGTTCTTCATGCTCGGCGCCGTCCTCGCCTGGTTCGTCGCCGAGGCGATGCCCGGTCCGCCCTGGCTCGGCTTCATGGCCGCGCTCGCCGTGGCCCCCTTCCTCGTGGGCGCGATCGCAGCACTTGCCGACACGCTCATCCTCCGACGCCTGAACTACGAGCCCGAGGCCACCATCGTCGCCACCATCGGCCTGCTCTACGTCCTCCAGCAGGCCGCGCTGACCTTCTACGGCCCCGACGCGCGCCCGGTCGTCGCGCCCTTCGACTGGCGCATCCAGCTGCCGTGGTTCGGCTGGTCGGGCTACAAGCTGTTCGTCATCGCCGCCGCCTGCGCGATCCTGACCGGTCTGTGGCTCCTGCTCTCGCGCACCCGCATCGGCCTCGTGATGCGCGCCACGCAATACGACAGTGAAACCGCGCGCGCCTTCGGCATCGACGTCGACCGGGTCTATGCCGGCGTCTTCGCCCTCGGCGCGGCGCTGGCGGCGGTCGCCGCCGTCCTCATCGTCCCGATCCAGCAGGCGCATTACCTGATGGGCGGCGACCCGCTCCTGCTCGCCTTCATCGTCGTGATCATCGGCGGTCTCGGCTCCCTGCGCGGCACCCTCGTGGCCGCCCTGCTCATCGGGCTCTCGGACGGCATCATCGGCGTCTTCTTCTCGCCGACGCTGGCCAAGATCATCGCGACGCTCTTCGTCGCGATGGTTCTCGTGCTGCGCCCGCAGGGCCTGTTCGGCCGCCGCCCCGCATGAGCGGAACCGGCGGCAAGGCGCTCGCGCTCCATCTCGGCGTCATCGCGCTCCTCTTCGCGCTCCACTTCGTCCTGCCGCCCTATCACCATACCAACCTCGCGCGCGTCATGGTGCTCGCGGTCTTCGCGATGGGCTACAACATCACCTTCGGCTACACCGGCATGCTCAGCCTCGGCCACGCGCTGTTTTTCGCCTCCGGCCTCTACGCCACGGGCCTGCTGATCCAACACGGCGCCTGGACCGCCGGCCCCGGCCTCGTCGCAGGCGTCCTCGCGGGCGGCGCGATGGCGCTGGCGGTCGGCCTGCTGGCGCTGCGCACCACCGGCGTCGCCTTCATGATCGTCACACTGATGTTCGCCCAGGCCGGCTACCTCGCGATCCTCTATTTCGGCGCATGGACCCGCGGCGACGAGGGCTTCGTCATAGACCGCGCCGCCCGCGCCATCGGCCCGCTCGATCTCAGCGACGACGCCACGCGCTATCTCGCGGCGCTGGCGCTCTTTTCCGTCGCGCTTCTCGTCAATCTGCGCCTCGCCCGTTCGCCCTCCGGCCGCGTTCTCGTCGCAATCCGCGAGAACGAGGAGCGCACCCGGATGCTCGGCTACGATCCCTGGCGCTACCGGCTCGGCGCGCTCATTCTCTCCGGCCTCTATTGCGGCGCGGCGGGCGCGGCCTACGGCCTGCTGTTCGGCTATGTCGGCGCCACCTTCGCCTCGATCCAATACTCGATCCTGCCGCTGCTCTACGTCCTGCTGGGCGGCGCGGGAACCGTCCTTGGCCCGTTCCTGGGCACGCTGCTTATGTTCTACCTCATCGACCTCTCGAGCGCCGTCACCGACGCGCATCTGATGGTCGTGGGCGTCGCGCTGCTCGCCCTCGTCCTCTTCGCCCCGCGTGGTCTGCTCGGCGCGCTCCGGGCCCGGCTCGTGCCGTGGCTGCCGTGATCCTGAACACGCGCGGCCTGACCCGCCATTTCGGCGGGCTCAAGGCCGTGGACCAAGTCGATTTCGAGCTTGAGACCAACGAGGTCCACGCCCTGATCGGCCCCAACGGCGCGGGCAAGACCACCTTTGTCGGCCTGCTCTGCGGCCGCCTCGCGCCCACATCAGGCACGATCACCTTCATGGGCCGCGACATCACCCGCCTGCCCGCCCATGCCCGCGTGGGTCTGGGCATCGCCTACACGTTCCAGATCACCTCGATCTATGCGGCGCTCACCGTCTTCGACAACGTCGCCATCGCCGTCCAGCGGCGCGGGCCCCGCGACCTCGACGCCGACACCCGCGCGGCGCTCGCCCGCGTCGGGCTGGACGACGAGGCCGATCTCGTCGCCGGCACGCTCTCTTACGGCCACCAGCGACTGCTCGAAATCGCCATGGGCCTCGCCCTCGACCCGAGGCTCCTGATCCTCGACGAACCGACCCAAGGTCTCGCCGATTCCGAGATCGAGAATTTCAAAACCCTCGTCCGGGGCCTTGGCCACTCCACCACGATCCTCCTGATCGAGCACAACATGGACGTCGTGATGGACCTCGCCGACCGCATCACCGTCCTGAACTCGGGCGAGAAACTCGCCACCGGCACGCCGGACGAGATCCGCGCCGATCCCGCCGTCCAAGCGGCGTATCTGGGGGAGTGATGCTGACGCTCGACGCCATCGACGCGGGCTACGCCGACGTGTCCGTCCTCCGGGGCCTTTCGCTCGACGTTGCGGCGGGCGAGACGCGCTGCGTCATGGGCCGCAACGGCGCGGGAAAATCGACGATGCTCAAGGCGATCATGGGCCTTGTTCCCGTCACCGCCGGCAAGATCGAACTCGACGGCGACCGCATCGACGGACTTCCCGCTCACGAGGTTCCGCGCCTCGGCGTCGGATACGTGCCCCAGGGCCGCCGCCTCTTCAGCGACCTGACAGTCGCCGAGAACATCGAGATCGGCCTGATGACCCGCGGACGTGGAGCCGGGACCAGGGATCGCGTCCTCGACCTATTCCCGCGCCTGCGCGAACGGCTCGGCCAGACCTCCGGCACGCTGTCGGGCGGCGAACAGCAGATGCTCGCCATCGCCCGCGCGCTCTGTCTGGAACCGAAAGTCCTGCTGCTCGACGAGCCCACCGAGGGCCTTCAACCTTCGATGATCGCCCTGATCCGCGACACGATACTCCGGCTCAAGGCGTCCGGCGTCGCGATCATCCTGGTCGAACAGCGCATCGACGCTGTCCGCGCCGTCGCGGACCGCGTCACATTCATCGTGAACGGCGTCGCGGTAGAAACCCTAGACGCCGCGACGCTGACACCCGACGCGGAGGCCTTCCGCCGCCACGTCGGGGTCTGACAATTGTCACTCGGCCGGCGACAAAGTCCGTTCGTGCCGCCCCTCGCGGATCTCCTCGACGATCTTGTCGATGAAGGCCGGCAGATCGTCCGGGTTGCGCGACGTCACGATGGCCTGGTCCACCACGACCTCGCTGTCCTCCCACTTGCCGCCGGCGTTCTCGACATCGGTGCGGATCGACGGATAGGACGTCACGTTCCGCCCCTTCAGCGCGCCCGCCTCGACCAGAAGCCACGGCGCGTGGCAGATCGCGGCGAGCGTCTTGCCCGATTTCGCGAAAGCGCGGATGAAGTCGATCGCGTCCTCGTTCACGCGCAGCAGGTCCGGATTGATCTGTCCGCCCGGCAGGACCAGCGCGTCGTACTCCGCCATGCTCGCATCCTTGACCAGCCCGTCAACCTGAACGGAATCGCCCCAATCGTCCTTGTCCCAGCTCCGGATTTCGCCCTCCTTGATGGACAGCACCACCACCTCGGCGCCCTTCTCCCGCAGCTTCTCCAGCGGTTCGCGCAATTCCGAGCGTTCGTATCCGTCGGTGGCGAGGATGGCGATACGGGCGTTTTTGATGTCGGTCATCGAAAGTCTCCTTGTCTGATGCGTTCGGTGCTCCAACGCCGCAGCCCGCGACCCGTTCCGGAGTTGCGGTCGCGGCGAAACAAAACCGTGGAACGCCCGGTCGAAGTGTGAAACCGTCGCGCCAGCCGAGGGGAGGGCTCAGGACCCATGTCGATCAAAGCCAGCATCTATCATCTGACCCACTACAAATACGATCGTCCGGTCACGCTCGGACCGCAGATCATCCGCCTGCGCCCGGCCCCCCATTCCCGCACACGCGTGATCTCGCACTCCCTCAAAGTCGGCCCCGCCACGCATTTCGTGAACCACCAGCAGGATCCTTACGGCAACTGGCTGGCCCGATTCGTCTTCCCCGAGCCGGTTCGCGAGCTGAAGATCGAAGTCGATCTCGTCGCCGACATGACCGTCTACAACCCGTTCGATTTCTTCACCGAGGAATCCGCCGAGCAATGGCCGTTCGACTATCCCGAGGACCTGCACGACGACCTCGTGATCTATCGCAAGCCCGAGCCCGTCGGCCCCCGGCTTCAGGCGTTCCTCGACACGATCCCGCGCGACCGCACCGGCACCGTCGATTTCGTCGTCGGCCTCAACGCGCGTCTGGCGAACGAGATCGGCTACATCATCCGCATGGAACCCGGCGTCCACACGCCCGAGGAGACCTTCGAGCACGGCAAGGGCTCCTGCCGCGACTCCGCGTGGCTTCTCATCCAGATCCTGCGCAACCTCGGCTTCGCCGCACGCTTCGTTTCCGGCTACCTGATCCAGCTCAAGCCCGACCTCGTCGCCATCGACGGCCCGCCGGGCACCGATCACGACTTCACCGACCTGCACGCCTGGGCCGAGGTCTATCTGCCCGGCGCCGGCTGGATCGGTCTCGATGCGACCTCCGGCCTTCTGACCGGCGAAAGCCACATCCCGCTCGCCGCCACGCCGCATTACCGCAACGCCGCGCCGATCTCCGGCGGCGCCAGCTTCGCCGAGGTCGATTTCGCCTTCGACATGAAGGTCAACCGCGTCGCGGAACACCCCAGAATCACGAAGCCTTTTTCCGAGGATTCCTGGTCCGCCCTTGACGCGCTCGGCCACCAGGTCGACGCGGCGCTGGCCGCCGGCGACGTGCGCCTGACCATGGGCGGCGAGCCGACCTTCGTCTCGATCGACGATTTCGAAAGCGACGAATGGAACACCGCCGCCGTCGGCCCGCAGAAACGCGCGCTCGCCGACCAGCTCATCCGCCGCCTGCGCGACCGCTTCGCGCCCGGCGGATTCCTGCATTACGGCCAAGGCAAATGGTATCCCGGCGAGACACTGCCGCGCTGGACCTTCTCGCTCTACTGGCGCCGGGACGACAAGCCGATCTGGTCAGACGCCGGCCTGATCGCCGAGGAGGGCGCGAAAACCGGCGCAGGCCCCGAACAGGCCTCCGAACTGCTTTCGGGCATCGCCGGCGAACTCGGCATCGAGTCCGAAATGGTGCAGCCAGCCTTCGAGGACCCCGCCACCTGGATCGTCAAGGAGGCGAACCTCCCCGAGAACGTCACGCCCGAGAACTCGAAAATCGAGGACCCCGAGGAACGCCACCGCATCGCGACCGTCTTCGGCCGCGGCCTGACCAAGCCCACCGGCTACGTGCTGCCCGTCCAGCGCTGGCAGGCCCGGGCCAATTCCACGCCGCGCTGGCGTTCGGAGAAATGGAAGCTCCGCCGCGGCCACCTTTTCCTCGTGCCGGGCGACAGCCCCGTCGGCTACCGCATCCCGCTCGGCTCGCTGCCCTATGTGCCGCCCTCGCGCTATCCCTATACCCATGTCGCCGACCCGACCGTGCCACGCGGGCCGCTCCCTGATTTCGACCGGGACCGCGCCGAGGAGACCGCCGACGACGCGACCGAAGACCGCCGCCGCCAGCAGGTCGCCTCCTTCACCGCCGCCGAAGCCGGCCAGGAGCGCATCGAACAGGAACTCGGCGATCTCGACGGCGCCGTGCGCACCGCGCTCAGCGTCGAGGCCCGCGACGGGCGGCTCTGCGTCTTCATGCCGCCGACCGAGGACGTCGAGGATTATCTCGAACTCGTCGCCGCCGCCGAGACCGCCGCGAAGAACCTCGGCCTGCCCGTCCACATCGAAGGCTACGCCCCGCCGCACGATCCCCGCCTCAACGTGATCCGCGTCGCGCCCGATCCGGGCGTGCTCGAGATCAACGTCCATCCGGCGACGAACTGGGACGACTGCAAGGCGATCACCCAAGGCGTCTACGAGGAGGCCCGCCAGTGCCGCCTCGGCGCGGACAAATACATGATCGACGGCCGCCACACCGGCACCGGCGGCGGCAACCACGTCGTCGTCGGCGGCGCGACCACGCTCGACAGCCCGTTCCTGCGCCGCCCCGACCTGCTCCGCAGCCTCGTCCTGCACTGGCAGCGGCACCCTTCGATGTCCTACCTGTTCTCGGGCCTCTTCATCGGCCCGACCAGCCAGGCCCCGCGCGTCGACGAGGGCCGCCAGGACACGCTCCACGAGCTCGAGATCGCCATGTCGCAGATCGCCGCCCCCGGCGAAGGCGACGACACCCCGCCCTGGCGCGTCGACCGGCTGCTGCGCAACATGCTCACCGACGTCACCGGCAACACCCACCGCGCCGAGATCTGCATCGACAAGCTCTACTCGCCCGACGGCCCCACCGGGCGGCTCGGCCTCGTCGAATTCCGCGGCTTCGAGATGCCGCCCGATCCGCGCATGTCGCTGGCCCAGCAGCTTCTGATCCGCGCCCTCGTCGCGCGCTACTGGGCGCAGCCGCAGACCGGCGAATTCACCCGCTGGGGCACCGTCCTGCACGACCGCTTCATGCTGCCCCACTACATCTGGGCCGATTTCCTCGACGTGCTGCGCGACCTGCGTCGGCACGGCTTCGAGATGCGCTCGGACTGGTTCGAGGCCCAGGCCGAGTTCCGCTTCCCGTTCTGCGGCGAGGTCGAATACGACGACGTCCATCTGGAGGTCCGCCAGGCGCTGGAACCCTGGCACGTGCTGGGCGAGACAGGCGCCATCGGCGGTACCGTGCGCTACACCGACAGCTCGACCGAGCGCCTCCAGATCAAACTCCAGACCACCGATCCCGCCCGCTACGCCGTCATGTGCAACGGCCGCCCCGTCCCGCTCCAGCCCACCGACACGGCCGGCGCATCCGTCGCCGGCGTGCGCTTCAAGGCCTGGCAGCCCTCCGAGGCGCTGCACCCGGTCCTGCCCGTAAACGCGCCGCTGACCTTCGACATCTTCGACACCTGGTCGGGCCATGCGCTCGGCGGCTGCACCTACCACGTAGCCCATCCGGGCGGGCGCAGCTACGAGACCTTCCCGGTCAACGGCAACGAGGCCGACGCGCGCCGCCTCGCGCGTTTCGAGCCGAACGGCCATACCCCGAGGTCCTACGTGCCGACGCCCGAAACGCCGCACCGCGAGTTCCCGATGACCCTCGACCTGCGGCGCGCGCCGGGGATCTGATGGCGACGCCCGCCCCCACTCCCGGCGACCAGATGGCCACGATCCTCTCGGAATACGCGGCGACGCCCGGGGTCTCGGACGAGCTGCTCGGACCGGACGGCGCGATCCGCCCGGTCTGGCGGCAGTTCATCGACCATCTGGCGGCGTTGGCGCCCTCGGACCTCGCCGAGCGGTTCGGGCGCGGCGACCAGTACCTGCGCGACGCGGGCGTGTTCTTCCGCGAATACGACGGCACGGCCTCGACGGAACGGCCCTGGCCGCTCAGCCACATCCCGGTCCTGATCGAGGAGACCGACTGGACCGAGATCTCGCGCGGCCTGGTCCAGCGCGCCGACCTGCTCGAAGCGCTCTGCGCCGATCTCTACGGCGAAAACCGGCTCGTCGCGGACGGTCATCTGCCTGCGTCCCTGATCTCCGCCAGCCCCGAATGGCTCCGCCCGGTGGTCGGCACGAAACCCGCCTCCGGCCACTTCCTGCACTTCCTCGCCTTCGAGATCGGTCGCGGCCCGGACGGCACCTGGTGGGTGCTCGGCGACCGCACCCAGGCCCCGTCCGGCGCCGGCTTCGCGCTGGAAAACCGCGTTGCGACGGCGCGGGTTTTTTCGGACCTCTTCGCCGAGGCCCGCGTCCACCGCCTTGCCGGCTTCTTCCGCACCTTCCGCGACGCGCTCCAGGGCCTGCGCACCGACCGCGACAGCCGCATCGGCATCCTCACGCCCGGCATGATGAACGACACCTATTACGAGCATGCCTGGATCGCCCGCTATCTCGGCTTCATGCTGCTCGAAAGCGAGGATCTCACGGTCGAGGACGGCCGCGTCATGGTCCGCACGGTCGCGGGGCTCACGCCGGTCGACGTGCTCTGGCGCCGCCTCGACGCGAACTTCGCCGACCCGCTCGAACTGGACGCCACCTCGCGCCTCGGCACGCCCGGCATGGTCGGCGCCGTGCGGCGCGGCAACGTCACGCTGGTCAACGCGCTCGGCTCCGGCGTTCTGGAAACCCGCGCGCTTCTGGCCTTCATGCCGAAAATCGCCCGCGCGCTGCGCGACGAGAAGCTGCTTCTGCCCAACATCGCGACCTGGTGGTGCGGCCAGCCGGCCGAGCGCGACCATGTCCGCGCGCACACCGCCTCGATGATGATCGGCCCCGCGCTCTCGACCCGCCTGCCCTTCGAGATCGACGAGAGCACGGTGCTGGGCGGCGAATTCCGCGGCATCGCGCGCGCCTCGGTCGACGCCTTTCTCGAATCCGACGGCGCCAATCTCGTGGGCCAGGAGGCCGTCACCCTCTCGACCACCCCCGCCTGGGAGGACGGCCGCCTCGTGCCGCGCCCGATGAGCCTGCGCGTCTTCCTCGCCCGCACGCCCGACGGCTGGAGCGTCATGCCTGGCGGCTTCGCCCGCATCGGCAGCACCTCCGACCCCACCGCCATCGCCATGCAGCGCGGCGGCGCGGTCGCGGACGTCTGGATCGTCAGCCGCGGCCCGGTCGCCCCCGACACCATGATGCCCCCGGCGGCGGACGCCTTCACCCGCGCGGGACCCGGCATCCTGCCCAGCCGCGCCGCCGACAACCTCTTCTGGCTCGGCCGCTACGTCGAGCGCGCCGAAGGCGCCCTGCGCCTTTTGCGCGCGCACCATTCGCGCCTGGCCGAGACCGCCGATCCGGAGACGCCGCTCCTGCTGCATCTCGACGCCCATCTCGAAACCCTCGGGATCGACCCCGCCGAGACTGTGCCCGAGGGCCTCCTTTCGACGCTCGACGCCGCGATGACGAGCGCGGGACGCGTGCGCGACCGCTTCTCCACCGACGGCTGGATGGCGCTCAAGGATCTCGCCAAGACCGCCAACCGCATGTCCGAGAGCGCCGAGATCGGCGACGACGCCGCGCGCGCCATGGGCATCCTGCTGCGCAAGATCACCGGCTTCTCCGGCCTCGTCCACGAGAACATGTACCGCTTCAGCGGCTGGCGGTTCCTCTCGATCGGCCGGTCGCTCGAACGCGCCCAGGGCATGTGCGCGACGCTCGCCGTCCTCGCCGACCCGGACGCTCCCGACGGCGCGCTCGACCTCGCCGTCGAGGCGGGCGACAGCGTCATGACACACCGCCGCCGCTACGCCGTTTCGACCTCGCGCGAGACGGTCGTGGACCTGCTCGCGCTCGACGCCATGAACCCCCGCGCCGTGCTCTATCAGCTCGGCGAGATCCGCAGCCACGTGGGCTACCTGCCTCGCGCCTCGATCCATGGCCAGATGTCGCCTCTTTCGCGCGCGGTGCTGCGCACGCATACCGATCTGGCCGTCCAGACTCCCGAAACGCTCGACACCGCCGCCCTGCGGACCATCCGGCGCGAGATCGGCTCCCTGAGCGGCCTCCTCTCGACCGCGTACCTGGTCTAGCCCCGTGCTCTTCGACATCGGCCTCACCTTCACGACCAAATACGCCAACCCGGTCAGCGTCGCGCGCCATCTGCTGCGCCTGGTCCCGGCCGATCTGCCCGGCGCCCAGACTCTGCATTCCGCACGGCTCGACGTGACGCCCATGCCCGCCGAGCGCTCCGTTTTCACCGATTTCTTCGGCAATTCCGCGACCGAGATCGTCCTGCGGGCACCCCACAAGAAAATCGAGGTCCACATGGAGGCCCGCGTCGACCGCTACGCCGATCCGGGTCTTGACCTCTCGCCCGACCTCCCCGGCCTCAGGCGCGAGATCGCGGCCTTCCGCGGCCTCGGTCCCGACGCCCCGCACCATTTCCTCGGCGCCAGCCCCCGCATCGCGCCCGCCCCCGAGATGACCGCATATGCCCGCGAAGTGTCCGACGGCGGCCTCACCGCCTTCGGAACGGTCTGCGCGCTCGGCATGGCGCTGCACCGCGACATGAAATTCGACCCCGAAGCCACGACCGTCGAGACGCCGCCCTCCGAGGCCTTCGCCCGCCGCCACGGCGTCTGCCAGGACTTCGCCCAGGTGATGATCGCAGCCCTGCGCGGCATCGGCGTGCCCGCGGGCTACGTCTCGGGCTTCCTGCGCACCAACCCGCCGCCGGGCAAGCCGCGGCTGGAGGGCGCCGACGCCATGCACGCCTGGGTCCGGGCCTGGTGCGGCTTCGAAACCGGCTGGATCGAGTTCGACCCCACCAATGCCGCCGTCTGCGCCACCGACCACATCGTCGTGGCCTATGGCCGCGATTATGGCGACGTCTCGCCGATGCGCGGCGTCCTGCGCATCTCCGGCGGCCAGAAGATCGACCAGAAGGTCGACGTGGTGCCCGTCGGCGGCAGGTGACCGCAAGCGGCGCATCGCGCTGTGGACTCGCGCGGCTTTGCCGTTAGACTTTCCGCAACGCTCGCAACCGGGGGAAGAGCCGATGAATCCGACACGCATGACGCTGCTCGCGACCACGCTGATCGCCGCACCCGCCTGGAGCCAGGACACGAGCGTCCAGCCCGAGGCCACCGCCGCCATCACCGAGCAGATCTCCGTCACGGCCTCCGATTTCATGGTCGCCTCGGCCAACCCGCTCGCGACCGAGGCCGGCGCCGAAATCCTGCGCGCGGGCGGGTCCGCCGCCGACGCCGCCGTGGCGGTCCAGATGATGCTCAACCTCGTCGAGCCGCAAAGCTCCGGCATCGGCGGCGGCGCATTCGCGCTCTACTGGAACGACGCGCTCGGCACGCTCACCACCTTCGACGGCCGCGAGACCGCGCCCGCCGCCGCCACGCCGGAATACTGGATCGGCGCCGACGGCGAGCCGATGGGCTTCTGGGACGCCGTGCGCGGCGGACGGTCGGCAGGCGTGCCCGGCACCCTCAAGCTCATGGAACGCATCCATGCCGACTACGGCCGCCTGCCCTGGTCCGTCCTCTTCCAACCCGCGATCGATCTCGCCGAAGCCGGCTTCCCCGTCTCCCTCCGCCTCGCCGCCTCGATCTCCGGCGCGCAGGAGCAGGGCCTCGACGCCTTCCCGGCCGCGCGCGCCTATTTCTTCGACGCCGACGGCCTGCCGCTGGAGGAGGACTCGACCCTTCGCAACCCCGATTTCGCCCGCACCCTGCGCCTGATCGCGGCCCAGGGCTCCTCGCCCTTCTACACCGGCTCCATCGCCCGCGACATCGTCGCCGCGGTCAAAACCGAGACCAATCCCGGCATCATGACCCTCGAGGACCTCGCGACCTACGAGGTGATCGAGCGCGCGCCGATCTGCATCGAGTACCGCGCCCGCGACGTCTGCGGCATGGGACCGCCCAGTTCCGGCGCGCTGACCGTCGGCCAGATGCTCGGCATCCTGTCGCATTTCGACCTGCCCGCCATGGGCGACGGCCCCGAGGCCGCGCATCTCTTCGCCGAGGCCGGCAAACTCGCCTTCGCCGATCGCGGCCTCTACATGGCCGACAGCGACTTCGTGAAGATGCCGACCGCGGGCCTGCTCGACCCTGACTATCTCGCCTCCAGAGCCGCCCTGATCGACCCGGCGACCGCCATGCAGCCCGCCTCCGCCGGCGAACCGCCTTGGGACGACGCCGCGCTCTATGCCCCCGACACGCCCCGTCCGCGCCACGGCACGTCGCATTTCGTGGTGAAAGACCGCTACGGCGACATGATCTCGATCACCACCACCATCGAGACCGGTTTCGGCAGCCGGGTGATGACGGGCGGCTTCCTCCTGAACAACGAATTGACCGACTTTTCCTTCGCCCCCGAGGCCGACGGCCTGCCGGTCGCCAACCGCGTCGAAGGCGGCAAGCGGCCGCGCTCGTCGATGGCGCCGACCATCGTGATGGAGGACGGTGAGCCCGTGCTTCTCATCGGCTCGCCCGGCGGTTCTCGGATCATCCCCTACGTCGCGGGCGCGCTCGTCGGCATTCTCGATTTCGGCCTCGACCCGCAGGCCGCCATCGACCGCCCCCACGTCGCCAACCGCAATTCGATGACAACCGACGTCGAGGAGAACCACGACACCGCCGATCTGGTGGCGGCGCTCCAGGCCAAGGGCCACGAGGTCGAGATCCGCGACCTCAATTCCGGCCTCCACGCCATCGCCATCACTCCGGACGGCCTCGTCGGCGCCGCCGACAAACGCCGCGAAGGCGCGGTGGCCGGCGAATGATCCGCGCGGTCCTCATCGGAGCCGCGGCGCTGCTTCTCGCCGGCTGCTCCTCCCGCCCGGATCTGGATCAGCAGCTCGGCGGCCCCGATCTCGTTCTGGAGGAGTATTTCGACGGCGATCTCGTCGCCTGGGGCCAGTTCCAGGATCGCTTCGGCACCGTCCGCCGCCGCTTCAAGGTGGACATCGAGGGAGAATGGGACGGAACAACGCTCACGCTCGTCGAGGATTTCACCTACGAGGACGCGACCACCGAACGTCGCGTCTGGACCCTGACAAAGACCGGCCCGGACACATGGACCGGCACGGCGCCCGGCGTGATCGGCACGGCCACCGGCGAGATCCGGGGCGACGCGTTCAACTGGCGCTACACCATCGACCTGCCGATCGGCGAGGGCGAGACGCTGCGCGCCACCTTCGACGACTGGATGTGGCGCTTCGACGAGACGCGCCTGCTCAACCGCGCCTACATGAGCCGCTTCGGCGTGCGCATCGGCGAGGTGATCATCTTCTTCGAGAAAGTCTGAACCCTCTCAGGATTTGAAGCCTGCCGCCTTGTGGCTCCCGTCGCAAAACGGCTTGTTGCCCGACTGTCCGCAGCGGCAGAAGAACGCGCCCTTGACCCGCGTCACCGCTCGCCCCGTCCCGGTCTGCACCTCGAGCGCGCCTTTCATCTGAAGCGGCCCGTCCTGGTGCGGGGTGACCGTCACCGGCCCGACCAGATCCGGAATCGACATCTCCATCTCCTTGGACGGCAACTCGCCCGTCGCGACGAAGCCGCCCTCGATATGCGAATTGTCGCAGAACGGCTTGTTCTTCGACAGCCCGCAGCGGCAGAGCGTCGCGCGCGTCACCGCGCCGTGTCCTTCGATCTCCATCGCCGCCCGCGCCGCCAGCGGCCCGTTCTCCAGAACCGCCACCTGGTTGGTCCGTGGCGCCTCCTCGCCCGCGCCGCCATCCTTTCGCTCGACGGTGATCGCGCCCGACGGACAGGCATACGCGATCCGCAGCACCGCCTCGGCGCTTTCGGCGTCCGGATCGATCCAGTCGCCCTTGACGCCGGCTTTGAACACGCCTGGCGCTCCGGTCACGCATCGGCGCGCATGAATGCATCGCCTGCCGTCGAAATGGATGGTGACGTCTGCACCGTCGTAGCTCTGCGGCATTCTCAGTTCCTTTCCCCGATTGAACCCGCAACCTAGCGCGTGCGGGGCTTCCTGACAGCCGGTCTCAGACCGCCCGCACCCGCACCCGTTCGCCGATCGCGTTCAGGATGCCGCGCAGATCGTCGTAATCCGGATGCCGCACCCGCATCCAGGCGTTCGCCATGTATCCCGCCTCGACGCTCTGCGTCGGCGTGCCCGGCTCGGGGAAATGACTTCCCACGACAAGATCGCCGAATTCCTCGAAAACCCGCTCGACACCCTCGTACCCCGCGATCCGCCCGTCCCGGTCCGGCCGGAGCGCGATGATCCCGCAGGCGTAGCGCCGCGACAGATGCTGCTCCGTCCGTCCGTGACAGACCGCCATCGCCCAGTCGCGGTAGATGTCGAACTCGTTGCCGGCGGCATAGCTGTCCCATTGCCCCACCCCCGGCGGCCGGACGCCGATCTCGGAGAATTTCAGCCCCTTCGGCCCGAAGAACCACTCCATATGCGTCGCCGCCGTGTCGATCCCGAGCGCCGTGCCGACCCGCCGCCCCATCTCGCGCACGTCCTGGTATCCCGGCGCGTCCATCCGGTTTGTCGCCACGATCTGCGGCGAGATCCACCGCGCCCGCATCCCTTCGAGAACGTTCGGGAAGTAATGGCTGATGAAATCGTGCCGCGCCTCCCCGTCGACGCTCAGCGTGTCGTAGAACCCCTCGTGGCCCTCGACGAACTCCTCGATGGCCGCAGGCTGACCGTCCGCCAGCCCGCTCTCGCGCGCCACCCGCGCGAGGCCCGCATCGTCATCCGCCCGGTACGTCCCCGCCGCCCCCGCCGCGTCGCGCGGCTTCACGATCACCGGATAGCCGACCGCCCGCGCGAATTCGTGCGCCTCGGCCGCGCTCGACACCCCCGCCGAGGCCGCCGTCGGCACGCCCGCCGCGCGCAGGACCTCCTTCATCGCCACCTTGTCCCGGCAGAGATAGGCCGTGCGCGCCGACACGCCCGGGATCCAGCACCGCTCGCGCACATGCGCCGCCGCCATGACATGCGCCTCGACCGCCACTTCCAGCCGGTCGATCCAGACCTGGCCCTGCGCGTCCCGCACCGCCGCCTCCAGCGCGCCCTCGTCCGTCACGTTGACCACCTGCCGGTAGGACGAAAGCCAGCCTTTGAGCTCATCGTCCATCCAGTCGAGCGGCCGGTCTCCGATCCCGTGCACCGCGGCACCCACATCGCGAAGCGCCTTCACGAAGCGCCGCTGGTTGGCCGGAAATCCCGGTTCCAGAAAAATCACGTTCATCGCCGCCCCCGCCGCCGCACCTTCGCAAGCGTTAACACTTTTATTGTTCTATTTCAATATCTTGCTTCAGCGCCAAACTTGGACACCCTCTCAATCGACCATCTCCCCGAGATATTTCGGCAGCATCTCGCGCCAGGCCGGCCAGTCGTGATCATGCTCCGGTCCCCAAGGATCGACCCGGTTCGGCACGCCCTGGGCGCCCAGAACTCCCGGCCATCCGCCAGCTCTGCGACGGATCCTCCCAGCGCCCCTGTCCGAAGGCCAGCACGATGAACCGCCGCCGCAGCGCGTCGAGCATCGGCCCCTCGCCCATCCCGGGCAGGAACAGAAGCGGCGCCGAGAGATAGTAGTCCTCGGTCCCGCCGAACCCGAGCAGCCGCTCCAGATCATACGTCCCGCTCATCGCCACCGCCGAGCGGAACAGATGCGGATACCGGCAGATCGCCGAGACCGCGTTGAACGCCCCGATCGACGCCCCCGCCGCGATCATCTCGACCTCGCCGCCGCAATCCGCATGGATCGCCGGCGCCACCTCGCGGGCGATGTATTCCCCGAACTGTTTCAGCAGCCAGCACCGCCGCTCGACCGACCCCGCCTTCTCGGCCAGCGCCTTGCCCGCCACGCTGTCGCAGGAATAGACCTTGATCCGCCCCGCTTCGATCAGCGGCCGCAGCGCGCCGATCAGATGCATCCGCTCGACCTCCTCCGCGTCGCCGCCCGCCGTCGGGAACAGCATCACCGGGACCCCGAAATGCCCCCAGCGCACCAGGCTCACCTCGGCTTCAAGCCGCGGCGAGTACCACCTAGAAGCCGTCCGGATCACCTTGTTGGCCCTCCTGCTCGCGCCAGAGTTGGACCCGTTGCCAGAACAGCTCGGTGAACTCGTCGATCTCATGCGCCGGAAACAGCGCCGTCACCTTGCGCCGGATCGCGTCGCGCATCACGTCCGAGCCGAAAAATTCGTAGGCCAGCTCGTCGAGATGCCCCAGATCCTTGCGGCAGAATTCGCGGAACTTCTCCGTCTCGAACCGCTCATGGGCGATCTTCGCGTATTCCGACAGCTTCTCGCGATACGGAATATCCCGATCCGCCACCGCGTAGAACGGCGCCCAGTCGAGGTTCCTGCGCATCGTCCGGTCCGTCGCCGCGCAGAAGATCGACCAGCGCAGGTTCGCCTTGATCAGCCACGGGAAATGATAATGCAGCGACGTCACCTGGCTGTCCGGACAGGCGTTGGCGAAATCGATCGGATGCCACACACCCTCTTTGCGCAGCGACTCGCACGAGTTGAAATCCCACCCGAAAAACGCGTTGATCGTCGCCGTCATGTCCTCGAGCACCGACACGTCGTCCGGCTCCAGAAAGTCGATGTCCATCCGATACCGGTCATGCAAGGCCGCGCCCGGATCGTAGTTCACCTTGCGCATCTGCGGCCCCAGCCCGACGCAGCGCACGAACCGGTCATGCGGCAGCACCGCGGCCTGGAGGTTCATCAGATCGGTGCCGCTCGCGTCATAGGCGCGCTTCAGCCCCGCCGCGTCGTCGATCTTCGTCACGCCCTTCCAGCCGCCGCCATGATACGGCTTCATGAAAAACGGATAGCCGATCTTGTCGCCGATCTCCTCGAGCGAGAACATCTTCGCGTATTGCCGCAGCGTCGGCTCCAGATCGTCCGCCGCCTCGTACGCCTTCTGCGGCAGCATCCAGGTCTCGGGCACCGGCAGGCCCAGCCGCATCATCGCCGCGTAGGAAGTGTGCTTCTCGTTCGACTGCAACGACCACGGGTTGTTGTAGACATAAAGGTCGTCGACCAGGATCGCCTTCTTGATCCATTCCCGGCTGATCGAATACCAGTGCGTCAGCCGGTCGATCACCACGTCGTATTTCACCGGCTGGCGCAGGTCGAACGGCTCGATCGTCACCCGCTCGCAGGCGACGCGCACCCGGTCGCCGCCGATCTTCATGTCGAGATCCATCTGCGACAGAAGCGTCTCGTAACAGATCGGCCAGCAGATGTCGGCCCCGAGCGACAGCCCGATATTTACCGTCCGGTTCGCCATGTTCCCCCCTCGCGGCCCGTCCGGGGGGCGTCCCCGTCAGCCCGTCTGATCCTCGCCCGGCCGCAGCACCCACCGCAATCCGTCGCGAAGCTGGTCGCGCCAGTTGTGCCAATGGTGCCCGTCCCATGCGCTCTTGAACAGAACATCAACCCCGTGCCCGCGCAAGAACATAGCGAGCGCCGCGTTGTCCTCGGCCAATCCCTCCAGCTCCCCCGTCGACACGAACGCCCGCGTCGGCGGCAGCTTCGGCGCGCGTCTCAATGCCCGCACCAGCCGCTCGACCCGGTGGAACACCGGATGCGCCCGCCCCTTCAGCTTCTCGCGATCAAGAATGAACGATCCGGATTTCAGCACCAGCCCGCCGAACACGCCCGGATACCGGAACGACGTCGCGAGCGACGCCACCGCGCCCAAGCTCGCCCCGAGCAGAACCCGCTCGCCCGCCCGCTCCGAGACCGGAAACCGCAGGTGCAGAAGCGGCAGCAGATCGCGCACCAGATACCGCGCATGCCGCCGCCCGCGCGCGTATTCGCCGGTCCGGTCGCGCGTCTGGACCAGCGCCGCCAGCACCGGCGGGATGTCCCCCGCCTCGATCAGATTGTCGAGCGACACCGCCAGATCGGCATAGGTCACGAAATCCTCGCCGTCATGGATCACCACAAGCGGATACCGCGCGTCCGGATCGTACCCCGCCGGAAGGTACACCCGCTCGTGCCGTATCTCGCCGAACGCCACGCTCGGCACTTCCAGCGGCTCGATCCGCCCGGACGGCGCGCCGCGCGGCGCGCTCCATTCGGGACGCGAATACCCGTGCGTGCGACAGACGGAATTTTCCCCGAACGGATCACCCGCCCGCGCCGGGTTGAGCGGATCGACCATCAGCTCCCCGTGGCCGTCCCGCACCACGTCGAGTTTGTATTCGAACCGCCCGCCATCCTCGACCGGAAGCCGCAGCAGCCACAGATCGGACTCCGGCACCCGCGCGAACGCCGCGCGATTGCCGCCACCATGGATGAACCGCACGAGACTCACCGCCTCCGCACCGCCGCGCCACAGAAACGTCGCCGCCCCCGGCTCGATCAGCGGCACGTCATGGGCCGCCAGAAACCCGTCCACCGCACGTTCCCGTCGCCCGCGCCATGCGCGAGGAGCGGCGCCAGCGCCGGATGCACCGCGTCCGGCGGCAGGCGGGAATCATGATGCGCGTTCAAGGGAGACCTGTCCGTTTCTCGGCCCGTCAGATACGGGAGTCGATTGAGATAGGACCGGCGCCGCCAATATGCAACGAAACTCGGCAGCCCGCCGGTCCCTCCGACACCGGACTTCGCGCAAATTCCGGCAGACCCGTCCCGAGCCGGTCCTGCCCTCGCAGCGATCGTTCCGATCCGATCGAGATGAAAGCCGGAGGCCCGCCCGAACGGGCAGGTGCTCGCCCGGCGTGCTTCGCGCTTGACACCGGGCGGTCGGCGCATCGCCACGAATGGCTGAAAACCAAGCGTGGCACATGGTTTCCACCAAGTTAACGCGAATCCAATCCCTATCTAATATCATACACTTAGCAAAAGTGACACGCGTGACACCCCGCGCGATTTCCCGCCTCTTTCCCCGATATTTCTTTCAATTCGTGACCAGGCGTGGGATAAAATGCGACCAGACGTGATCGTTGTCCGGAGGCCCCCATGGAACTGCGCGAGGCCCTGACGTTCGACGGCGCGCTGCCGGTACCAGGCGCGCCCGAGGGCGTCGCGGGTGCCAGGGCTCTTTGGGAGCGGTGCGGTGTTACGGGTTTTCCGGTCGCCGACGACAAGCTCGCCGCCCGGCGTAATGCCGCCGATCCCGTCGTGCCGCAAGCCAGGCCACCCGCATGACCGCGTATGCGCTGAACGGCCTCGGCCGCATCGGAAAGCTCGCCCTGAAGCCGCTGCTCGCGCGCGGGTCGGAGATCGCCTGGATCAACGACGCGGTCGGGGATCCGGAGATGCACGCGCATCTGCTGGAATTCGACACCGTGCACGGACGCTGGGACGCCACGTTCGAACATGACGAAGGCGGCGTGACGATCGACGGCACGCGGCTGCCCTTCATCGGAGCGCGGGATCTCGCGGACCTGCCGCTCGCCGGCATTGACGTCGTCATCGACTGCACCGGGGTCTTCAAGACCGAGGCGACGCTCGCGCCGTATTTCGAGGCCGGCGTGAAGACGGTCGTCGTCAGCGCGCCGGTGAAGGATGGACCGACCGCCAACATCGTCTACGGCGTCAACCACGACACGTACGACCCGGCGCGGCACCGTATCGTCACGGCGGCCTCCTGCACCACCAATTGTCTCGCGCCGGTCGTGAAGGTGATCCACAACTCCATCGGCATCCGGCACGGCAGCATCACCACGATCCACGACGTCACGAACACGCAGACCATCGTCGACCGCCCCGCCAAGGATCTCCGCCGCGCGCGATCCGCCCTGAATTCGCTGATCCCCACGACGACCGGGAGCGCCACGGCGATCACGCTGATCTATCCCGAACTCAAGGGGCGTCTGAACGGCCATGCCGTGCGCGTGCCGCTGCTCAACGCCTCGCTCACCGACTGCGTGTTCGAGGTCGAGCGCGAGACCACGGTCGAGGAGGTGAACGCCCTCTTCAAGGCAGCCGCCGACGGGCCGCTGAAGGGCATCCTCGGCTACGAGGAGCGGCCGCTCGTCTCGGCCGACTACACCAACGATACCCGGTCGAGCATCATCGACGCGCCGTCGACAATGGTCGTGAACGGAACGCAGGTGAAGGTCTACGCCTGGTATGACAACGAGACGGGCTATGCCCACCGGCTCGTCGACGTGGCCCTGATGGCGGGCGCCGCGCCGTGACCCGCCGGCCCGACGGGCTCTCCGCCTACATCGCGGTGACCGCGGCCTACTGGGCCTTCATGCTGACGGACGGCGCGCTCAGGATGCTGGTGCTGCTGCATTTCCACACGCTCGGCTTCACGCCCGTGCAGTTGGCCTACCTCTTCGTGCTCTACGAGATCGCGGGGATGGTCACGAACCTGGGCGCGGGATGGATCGCGGCGCGACTTGGGCTGACCTCGACGCTCTACGCGGGGCTCGGGCTGCAGGTGGTCGCGCTGATCGCGCTGGCGCGGCTGGATCCGGGGTGGGCGATCGGGATGTCGGTGGCCTACGTCATGGTCGTCCAAGGCGCGAGCGGTGTCGCGAAGGATCTCGCCAAGATGTCCTCGAAGTCGGCGGTCAAGATCCTGGCGCCGACCGGGCAAGGCGGCCTCTTTCGCTGGGTCGCGATCCTGACGGGCTCGAAGAACGCGGTGAAGGGGCTGGGTTTCCTCCTTGGCGCCGCGCTTCTGGCGACGATCGGTTTCGTCTGGGCGGTCCTCTCGATGGCGGCCGTGCTGGCGGTGATCCTCGCGGCTGTCCTGATCGCCATGCCGCCCGGTCTGCCGAAGGGGCGCAAGGGGGCGAAGTTTTCCGAGGTCTTCTCGGGATCCGCGAACGTGAACTGGCTCAGCGCGGCGCGCGTTTTCCTGTTCGGCGCGCGGGATGTCTGGTTCGTCGTGGGAATCCCGATCTACTTCTACGCCGTCCTCTCCGACGGGACGGAGCAGGGAAACCGCGCCGCCTTCTTCATGATCGGCAGCTTCATGGCGCTCTGGATCATCCTCTACGGCGCGGTGCAGGCCGCGGCGCCGAAACTTCTGCGCGCCGCGACGCGGCCCGAGGGCGATCTGGTCGGCGAGGCGCGCGTCTGGGCGTGGTCGCTCGCCGCGATCCCGGCCGCGTTGACGGCGACCGCGGTCGTCTCGCCCGAGCCGCAGCCCTGGCTCACGGTCACGCTGGCGGCCGGCCTTCTGGTCTTCGGCGCCGTCTTCGCGATCAACTCCGCGCTCCATTCCTACCTGATCCTCTCCTTCACGAGGACGGAGCGGGTCACCATGGATGTCGGGTTCTACTACATGGCCAACGCCGGCGGACGCCTCCTCGGCACGGTCCTGTCGGGACTTGCCTACCAGACGGGCGGTCTTCCCCTTATGCTCGGCACGGCGACCGTGATGGTCGGCCTGTCGGCGCTCGCGGCGGGCCGCCTGAGCCCCGAGCGCCCGAAGGTCACGCCTGCATGAGGCGCGGCGCGCTTGCCCCTCCGGGTCGCTCCGGCCGGCCGACGCGGCGGCGCTTCAACTCCGGCGTGGCCGTCCTGATCCGGGCGACGGTACATCCGTTGAACGCCGGCATCGATACCGGCACGGCCCCGCCGCTCACGGCGCGTTTCCTGTTTTCGTGGTCCGCGATCCCCGTGAGCTTGCCAGAGATGCCTTGACGATTCCGACACACCCTCAGGAGCGACGCGGCGCGATCGTCGCGGCCCTCGGAACGTTCCTCAAGGTCAGCTGGGCATCGAGCTACTAAATCCCTGCGGTCTTGGCGGTTGCGATGGCCGAGCAGTTCCGGCTCGCCCCGGTCCGGGTTTTCGGCGCGTCTTCCATGGCGATGGTGGTCTCCGCGATGATCGGGCCATGGGCGTGAGCGCGGATCGACGGGGCGGGCGGAGCGTCCTGATGTTGTCGCATGTGGTCGTTGCGACGGGCCTGACCGCTTTGGGTTTCGCTCCGTCGCCCGTCAACATGTTCGCCGGTTGGGCGATCATCGGTTTTTGCATGGGAGCCGGTCTCTATGAGTTGGGCCCCGCCACGCTGGCGGTTGTCTACGGCGCGGGCGCGCATGGGCGGATCACCGGCATATCCCGGATCGCGCGTTTCGCGAGCAAGGTCGGATAGCCCCTGTCAGGGCTCATGCTGGCGACTTTTGGCTGGCGGGAGGCCTGTATTGGCTGGGCGCTGATCCACCTCTTTCTCGCTCGGCCGCTCAACGCCTGCCTGCCGAGAGGGGCGTTGTCGAATGCACGGCGAGCACCCCGACAGAGGACGGCCCGCCGCATGCAGGCATGGCGCTCTCGCTGCCGACATTCGTCTTTGCCGCGCATGTCGATCACAGCGCTGAAACGGTCAGCATCCCGGAGAGATTCCGGTCGGTCTGGCGGCGCCTTGTCGCGAGTGTTCCCCATATGGCCGACGCGTGACAAGGCGCGCCGGCCGCGGGCCGGTCCTGTCGTGTTTTCGGGCGCGTTTGATCAGGCACCGCGCTTGCGGCTCCGGTTGAGCCGGCAGCTTTCGCCACTCATCCCGAGGATGTGCGCGTGGTGCGTCAGCCGGTCGGGAATGGCGCCGGTGAGGCGTTCCGAGCCGAAGACCTCGGTCCATTCATCGAAGGGCAGGTTCGATGTGATGATGATCGAGCCGCGCTCGCAGCGCCGAGAGACGACTCCGAACGGCCACTCGGCGCCGGTCCTTGAGAGCGGGACGAACCCAAGCCCGTTGGTGGTCAGCAGGTCTCGCGCCGACAGTCGCTTCTGATGGCGTGGCAGGCGGCGTTCATCGGCGGCCTCGATCATCTCATGAACCACGACCGTCACGGTCGCGACGCGGATCTTCAGCCCCTTCCGGCAGGCGGCCACGCCAATACCCGGAGCGACAGACTGCCGCCCGAAAGGCGGCTCGCGGAACGGTTCGGCGTGTCGCGGAACGAACCGTCACGCGGACTCGCGCAACTCGAATCCGAAGGGATGATCTGGCGTCACGTCGGCCGGGACACTCTTGTCGGCGCGCGGCCTGTTCGCAATCTGGCGGATGCCGCCTGTCTCAGGGAACCGGTCACTCCCGATCCGGTCGTCCCGGTGCGCCTGGTGATCGAACCCGAAACGGCGCGTGACGCGAGCGGGTCGGAGATCTCCCGGATCCGCAACTGCGGCCAGCGTTGCCGGGAGGCCGCCGAGTGGCGCGACTACGAAGCTGGGACAACAACCTGCATCATGCGATCGCCACGGCGACCCACAGGAAGCTATCATCCATCTGTTCGAGTCGCTCAAAGTCGTGCGCCGATCGATGGTTTTGGGGTCAGCGGCGCGGCACGCGAAAGCCGCCCCAAGGCTACCGGAGCTTCGCGGAGCGCGTCGCGATCGTCGCGGCGATCTTGTCTCGCGACGTCGAAGATGCCGCCGCGGCCATGCGGCGGCATCTCAATTCCGTCCATTGCCGGATGCTTCCAATGCTTCGACGCTTGATCGGTGTCGAAGGCCGGAAAGTCACACGACCTTGAAGGACACCTCGTCCACGCCCTCGACATGGGCCACGATGATATCGCCCGGCCGGACGGGTCCGACACCTGACGGCGTGCCTGTCATGATCAGATCCCCGGCGGCGAGTTCGAAGTATTCCGAGAGATACGAGATCATCTCGGGCACCTTCCAGATCATCTGGTTGAGGTCGCCGGATTGACGGATCCCGCCATTGACCGTGAGCTGGACGAGACCGGCGTCCGGATGACCGACTTCGGAGACCGGATGCAGCGGCCCGACCGGCGCCGAGCGCTCGAACGCCTTGGCGATCTCCCAAGGGCGGCCCATTTTCTTGGCCTCATCTTGAAGGTCGCGCCGGGTCATGTCCAGCCCCACGCCGTATCCCCAGACATGGTCGAGCGCCTGATCGATCGGGATATTGCGGCCGCCGGATTTCAAAACGACGACCATCTCGATCTCATGATGCACGTCCTCGGTCTTCTCGGGATACGGAAAGTCCCCCGAAGCGTCGAGATTGTCCGGATTCTTCTGGAAAAAGAACGGTGGTTCACGGTCAGGATCATGGCCCATCTCGATGGCATGAGCCGCGTAATTCCGACCGATGCAATAAACGCGGCGAACCGGGAACGGCTTTTCGGACCCGGCGACCGGCACCGTCGGGAACGCTGGCGGGTCTATCGCAAATTGCGGCATCTCTCGGAGACTCCATTATGAAAACTAATGTTGCTTGGCAGGCTTCATCCAAGCAATCAATGCACCCAATCCGCAAATTGGCGCGCGGTTGCCACGGAGTTTTGGCCGGTTCAGCAGATCCCTGCGCTATCCGCGTCAAGACGAGGACAGTCTGTTCGCGATGCCCTGCCGGGCGTTGAACGACCCTCGA
>CAVORV010000048.1:0-23168 GCA_963698685.1 uncultured Alphaproteobacteria bacterium | reverse complement strand
CCATCCAGATTTACCGGGACATCCCCGAATTTACACCCTTGTTCCGGCCGCTTCCGGCGTTAAGGTCACGCGTCAGCGAATCCGTTCGCGAACAAGGCCCGGAACGGGCGCATGGGAGGATGACTTTATGAACAACGCGATCAATCGCGCCGTCGCGACCGCGACGCTGGGCGTCGCCGCGACGCTGGCTCTGCCGACGCTGGCCGGCGCGCAGACGATGCTGAAATGGGCGCATGTCTACGAGACGAGCGAGCCCTACCACACCTGCGCGGTCGCCGCGTCCGAGCCGCTGATGGCCGCCACCGAAGGGCGCTACGGCATCGAGGTCTTTCCCGGCGTCGTCGCTCGGCAAGGAGACCGACATCAACGAGGGGCTCGGCCTCGGCACCGTCGACATCATCTATACCGGCCAGTCCTTCGCGGGCACGTCCTACGGCCCGGTCGCGATCGGCGGCGCGCCGTTCATGTTCCGCGACTTCGCCCACTGGGACGCCTACCGGAATTCCGATCTCTTCCAGGAACTGGCCGACGGCTACCAGGACGCGTCCGGCAATCTGATCAAGGCCGTCACCTATTATGGCGCCCGGCACGTGACGTCGAACAAGCCCGTCCTGACCCCCGCCGACATGGACGGTCTCAAGATCCGCGTGCCGAACTCGCCGCTCTACATGATGTTCCCGGTCGCCGCGGGCGCCAACCCGACGCCGATCGCCTTCGCCGAGGTCTATCTCGCGCTTCAGCAGGGCACCGTCGACGCACAGGAGAATCCGCTTCCGACGATCCAGGCCAAGAAGTTCTACGAGGTCCAATCCGACATCAACCTGACCGCCCACATCACCGACGCGCTTCTGACGATCGTCGGCGGTCCGGCGTGGTCGGCGCTGGACGCGCCCGATCAGGAGGCGTTGGCGACGGTGCTTCAGGAGGCGGCGGTCTGCGCGACGGACCAGATCATCCAGAACGAGACGGATCTCGTCGAGTGGTTCCGGGGCGAGGGCGTCAACGTCAACGAGGTCGACCGCGGTCCCTTCATCGAGGTGACCAAGGCCGTCCATAACGGCGAGATGGCGACGTGGGACCAGGAAACCTACGACCGCCTCCAGGCGATCCAGTAGGATCGGACGGCGGGCCGGCGTGACGCGCCGGCCTGCGGATCCCCATGACATGGACAAACCCCGCGCCCCGGACCCTGAGACGCCCGCATCCGACGCGGTCGAGAGCCTTTTCCAGGAGGAGGAGATCACCCTTTCGGACCTGAACTGGTCCGATGGTCTGGTTCTCGCCGTTTTCTGGGGTCTGGCCTTCGTGGTCTTCCTGCAGTTCTTCACCCGCTACGTCCTGAACAATTCGCTGGGCTGGACCGAAGAGATCGCGCGCTTTCTCCTCATCGGAGTGACCTTCATCGGCGCCGTGATGGCGACGCGCAAACAGAGCCATATCGCGGTCGAATTCCTCTACCGCTGGCTGTCGCGCCCCGTCCGCAAGAGCGCTTCAGACCGTCGTCGATCTCGTCAGCTTCGTGTTCTACGCCGGCCTCGCATTGGTCAGTGTCCAGATGGCCGGCAAAACGCACCAGTCGATGGTCTCGATCAAGTTGCCGAAATCAATCATCTACTGGGGGGTCGCGACCTGTTTCGCGTTCATGGCGCTCTACGCGCTCGCGGCGCTCGTCCGGCATTGGCGGACCGGCACCAGCCGGCTGATCGATCCCGAGTTGCATGCCGAATCGATCCGGGCCGTGGAGTAAAACCGCATGGACGTCGTCATCCTCTTCGTGCTGCTCTTCGGCATGATCGCCATCGGCGTTCCGGTGGCGATCGCGCTGGCGGGGTCCTCGGCCGTCTTCATCATCGCCTTCGGCAACGTGCCCGAGATGGTCGTGGCGCACCGCATGGTGAACGGCGTCGACAGCTTCCCGCTGCTCGCGGTGCCGTTTTTCATCCTCGCCGGGAATCTGATGAACACGGCCGGCATCACCGAGCGGATCTTCAATTTCGCCAAGGCGCTGATCGGCTGGATGCGCGGCGGTCTCGGCCACGTCAACATCGGCGCATCGGTGATCTTCGCCGGAATGTCGGGCGCCGCCGTCGCCGATGCCGGCGGCCTCGGCGCCATCGAGATCAAGGCGATGCGCGACGCCAATTACGAACCCGGCTTCGCCGTCGGCATCACGGCCGCCTCCTCGACCATCGGCCCGATCATCCCGCCCTCGCTCCCGATGGTGATCTACGGCGTCGTCGCCGGCGCCTCCATCGGACAGCTTTTCGCGGCCGGGTTCATTCCGGGCCTTATCATGGCGCTCTCGCTGATGGTCATGGTCGCGGTCTACGCGCGCGTCCGCGGGTATCCCCGCGATCAGGCGTTCGATCTCTGCGTGCTGTGGCGTTCCTTTCAAAAGGCGTTCCTGTCGCTGATGACGCCGATCATCATCGTCGGCGGCATCCTGTCGGGCGCGTTCACGCCGACCGAGGCCGCCATCGCCGCCTGTTTCTGGGCGTTGGTGCTCGGTCTGTTCGTCTACCGCACGCTGACCCTCAAACGCTTTCTGCGCGTCTCGTTCGACACGATCGAGACCACCGCCGTCGTGCTCTTCGTCGTGGCGGCCGCCTCGATCTTCGCATGGATCCTCACGTCCAACCGGGTGCCGGAGCATTTCGCGGCGCTGATCCTCTCGGTCTCTGACACGCCGTGGGTGATCCTGCTCCTGATCAACCTGATCCTGCTGATCGTCGGGTGCTTCATGGAAACGGTGGCGGCCATCACCATCCTCGTGCCGGTTCTGCTCCCGATCGCTGTCACGATGGGCATCGACCCGGTGCATTTCGGGGTGATCCTGGTGCTCAATCTCATGATCGGTCTGCTCACCCCGCCCGTGGGCATGGTCCTCTACGTGCTGGCCCGCGTCTCGAAGCTGCCGTTCGAGACCTGCATGATGGCGACGCTGCCGTTCCTCGTCCCGCTGGTTCTCGTGCTGCTGCTCGTGACCTTCGTGCCGTCGGTCACAATGTGGCTGCCGACGCTGCTCTACCGGTAGCGGGACCGGTCCCAAGCTTTCATACTGCAAGCTTGCCTGGAGAGCAGTTGGCCCGCGCCAACAGGCGCGGGCCAAAACAAACGACCCGCGCGCACCTCATCGACGGCAAGGGCCGCCTCCCCAAATCGTCAAGGCGCGCCCGGCCCGCGTTAACGAAGAATTAGAACTAAAAAATGTTTGAAATCAGAAGCATGTCATAGGTCCACGCGTGGACCCATCGGGTGGGCGCGATCATGGTGCGCCCACCACCTTGCCCGGATCGTCGGGCGGCGGCTCGGGATAATGCAGACCGCGCTGGCCCGACAGCCCCCTGTCGGGCCGTGCCGCGACCGGCTCGGCCTCGCAACCGATCAGCCGCCCGTCCTCCACCATCGCCAGATCCGGGCCGTACAGTTCACGCGCGAGAACGGAAGACAGGCGCTCCATCTCCCCCCCGTGGGCCGGCACGTCCGACAGGTTGCTCGCCTCGTCGGGATCGACGCTCCGGTCGAACAAGAGGAACCGGTTGCCGGCCGGATGCCAGATCAGCTTCCACCGCCCGTCCGTCACCATCCGCATGGCCGCCTGGCCCTCGAGCGCCTCGCAATAGAGCGTCTCGCGCGGAGCGTCGCCGACGAGCGACCGCCCGGTAAAGGTGTCGGGCCTGTCGATTGCCGCGAGATCCAGCAGCGTCGGCATGATGTCCTGCATCCCGGCAAGCCGGTCATCCACAGTGCCCGGGGTGACCCGGTCGCAACCGGCGGCGCCCATGACAAGCAGCGGCACTCGCGCCGATCCGTCGAGCATCATGCGCTTGGCGAAAAGCCCGTGATCACCGAGCATGTCGCCATGATCGCTCGTGAAGACCAGAACCGTGTCGTCCAGCAGCAGCCGCTCGCGCAGCGTTCCGATCACCAGCCGAAGCTGGTGGTCGATCAGCGTGCACTGGGCATGGAACGCCCGCCGCATCGCGGCCAACCGGTCCCCGGACATCTCCGGCCACGTGTTCCGGACCCGCTGGAGCGCCGGCGGAAGGTCATCGTTCCAGTCCCCCCTGATCGCGGGGCGCATCGCCCGCCTAGCATACATCGCGAGATACGAGGCCAGGGGGACGATGGGCGGATGCGGGAAATTGAAAGACAGATGCCAGAACGACGGCCGCGTCGGATCGTGCCGCTGGATCATCCGGCACATCTGCCGGGTCTGCCAGACGGTCGGGTGATGTTCCTCCGCCAGATGCCAGGGCCGGAACTCGTAGCCGTTGTTCGACATCCCGTGCGCGTAGCCCTGTCCGGCCAGCCCGTGGTCGGACAGCCAGAGATCCCAGTCGTCGGGCCCGCCGAGCTGCGGCCGGCCCTCCTCGTACGACACCACCTCCTCGAAGCCGATGCGGTCACGCGCCGGATAGACGTGCAGCTTTCCGACCGCCCCCGTCTGGTATCCTGCGTCGCGGAAAACCTCGGCCAGATGCGGCAGGGCGGGACGCGTCAGCGCCGGCTGAAACACCCGGTCGCCGTGGTTGCGCGGGTCGGTTCCCGTCATCAGGCTGCGCCGCGCGGGGATGCAGATCGGACATTCGGAATGCGCGTTGGTGAAGCGGATGCCGTTGCGGGCGATCTGATCGAGGGTCGGCGTGTCGATGTCCTCGCGCCCCGCGATCCCGAGAAGCGATCCAGGCCATTGGTCGGCCGTCACCAGAAGAACGTTCGGTCCGGTCATCGGCGCCTCATGGACAAGAAGGTTGCATGGGGGAGAACACCGGGCATAACGTCACACCAAAAGACGGCGAACAAGTACATTCGACCGCGCACAAAAACAGGGGAATGACATGAAAAGAATTCTCGCGATTGCCGCATTGGGGCTCTTGGCCGGCACCGGTCTGGCTCACGCCGAGTGGCCGGAAAAACACGTCAAGCTTGTCGTTCCTTTCAATGCCGGCGGAACATCCGATCAGGTGGGCCGGACGCTCGCCGCCGCCGTCCAGGAAACCGAGGCGCTTTCGCAACCGATCACCATCGTCACTGTGGGCGGCCATTATTCCAACGGCTCTCGCCGCGTGATGGAGGCCGCGCCCGACGGCTGCGAGTTCCTTTTGATCCACATCGCCCTGATGGGCGGCGAGGGGACCGGAGCGACGGATTTCGGCTCGCGCGATTTCAAGCCGGTCGCCGTGACGGGCGAATTCTGTCTCGCGCCGATGGTCCGAACGGATTCCTCCATCGAAACCGTCGAGCAACTTCTGGCGACGGCCAAGGACGCGCCCGACACGCTCATCTTCGGTGCCAATCTCGGCGCGATCAATCACATGGCCGGCCTGATGCTTCAGGAGGAGAACCCGGGCGCCAAATTCCGCTTCGTCCAGATCGGCGGCGGCTCGGAGAACTTCACCGCCCTCACCGGCGCGCAGACCGACGCCACGGTATTGTCAGGCGCGGAGGTCGTCCAGTTCACCCTGCTTCCCGACGGCACGCCGAACCCCGAAGCCCAGATCAAACCGCTCGCCTGTACCGGCGCCGAGCGTTTCGCGGCGCTTCCCGACCTGCCGACCATGAAAGAGCTGGGCTACGAAATGGAGTTCTGCGTGAAGTCCTGGGTTTTCGCGCCAAAGGATACGCCGCAGGATGTCGTCGACGCGTTCGCGTCGGCGCTCCAGACCGCAAGCCAGTCGGACCGGTATCAGAAGTTCAACGCCGACACAGGTTTCGCTAACATCTTTTTGACGGGAGACGCCCTCGCGAACGATCTTTCGACCACTTGGGAAGCCATTGAGCCTATCGCGCAGTTGGCCAAGCAGAAGTGAAGCCGGTTCGCGTCGGAGCGGATTCCGGCGCGATCGCAACCGGAAGCCTCGGCATGGGTCGACGTCACATCTACGAGATCGGAGTCGCGTCCCTGATACCCGTCGTCTGCGCCATCCTCTGGGCGCAGGCTTCGCGTCTTCCGCAAGGCAACTTCGAGCCGCTCGGCTCCGGTCCCGTGCCAAAATGGACGGCGGCGATCGTCATGGTCTGCTGCCTCGTGGTGATCTTTGCGTGGTTCCGCCAGCTTTGGATCGGCGCCGCAAAGGACGCGCCTCCCGATGAGAATGTCGGTGGCACGCCACGAACCGCGCTCCTGCTCGGCGTTCTGACCGGGATCTATGTCGGTCTTCTCGATATCGGGATGGCCTCCCTCGGCCTCATCACCTTCTGGTTCCTGACACTGCTGATCTTGGGCCTGGAAAGTTTCCGGTGCCGGGTTCTGGTTCCGGCGCTGATCACGGCCGCGATCGCCGCCTTCGGAGCCGAGTATCTTTTCACCAACGTCTTTGTTGTGGACCTCCCGACATGAAGGCGCACTGATGGACCTCGCGGCACTCGGCGGAGCGATCCTCCACATCGCTCAGCCGTGGACGTTCTTCATGCTCGTCATCGGTACGCTGCTCGGCATCGTGGTGGGCGCCATTCCCGGCCTGAGCGGCGCGATGCTGATCGCGCTGACCCTGCCGCTGACCTTCTACATGCAACCGTTCGACGTGGTCGTTCTTCTGATCTCGATGTATGTCGGAGCGATCAGCGGCGGTCTGATCAGCGCGACGCTGCTGCGCATGCCCGGTACGCCCGCCTCGGTGATGACCACGTTCGACGGCTATCCGATGGCCCAGTCAGGCCGGCCGGGCAGGGCGCTCGGACTCGGGATCACCGCATCGTTCGTCGGGGGCATGGTCGCGTGGGTCGTCCTCCTGACCATCACCAAACCCCTCTCGATCCTCGAGACGCGCTTCGGGCCGTTCGAGTATTTCACATTGATCATGATGGCGATGGTGCTTATCGCATCCGTTTCCGAAGGATCTCTGGTCAAGGGGTTGATCTCGGGCCTGCTCGGGATGCTGGTCTCGATGCCCGGCGTCGATCCCGCCACGGGCATGCCGCGACTGACCTTCGACTGGTACATGCTCAACGGCGGTCTGCAGCTCCTGCCGGTTCTGATCGGAACGTTCGCGGTCAGTCAGATCATCAAGGACAGTTTCGACGTCGCGGCCAAGCCTGAACGGACGAAGGTCGATACCGGCGGAGTGCTGATGAGCCTGCGGGATTTCCGCCGGCACGGCGTCAACATGATGCGCTCGTCGCTGATCGGGACTTGGATCGGCATTCTTCCGGGCATCGGCGCGTCGATCGGGTCGGTGGTCGCCTACACGACGGCCAAGAACGTCTCGTCCAAGCCCGAGGCGTTCGGAACCGGATCCGAGGAGGGGATCATCGCGTCCGAGGCCGCCAACAACGCCACGGTCGGAGGGCGCCCTCATCCCGCTGATCGCGATGGGGATTCCGGGGTCGGTCATCGACGCGATCCTGATCGGCGCGCTGATGATCCACTCCATCCAACCGGGCCCGACGCTGTTCCTGACCAACAACGACATCGTCTGGGGCATGATCGCGGCGTGCCTGTTGGCCAACATCATGATGTGGCTGATGATGACGTCGTCGGTGAAATACATCGCGAGGTTGATCTATCTGCCGCGCGGGTTCGTTCTTCCGATCGTGATGATGTTCTGCGTCATCGGATCCTACGCGCTGAACAACACGATGTTCGATGTCTGGGTGATGCTGGGCTTCGGGGTGGTGGGCTTTCTGCTCGAGAAGGCGCGCATTCCACTTGGGCCTTTCGTGATCGGGTTCGTGCTCGCGCCCCTCGCGGAAGAGAAGCTTCGCAGCGGGCTGATGATGACGGCGGGGGACTTCACGCCGATCTTCACGCGGCCGTTTCCGCTCGCGTTCGCGCTGATCGCCGTCGCGCTGCTTCTCTGGCCGATCATCGGCGACTGGCGGCGGAAGCGGAGCGGATCATGACGCGGACAGGACTTCGTCTGAAGGGATCGACAGGATGACACACCCCATGGCGCCGACGTTTCCGGTCGTGGATCTGCCGCATCTTGCCGATGTCGGACTGCCGGCCTTCCATGAGATCAGGATCCGCCAACCGGCCGAACCCGCGCTCCCCGACCTCGCGGCTGCCGTGACCGGCGCGCTCGACGGGTCCGCGGGTCTGTTCGATCTGAAGCCCGGGGCCTCGGTCGCCGTCGCGGTCGGCAGCCGGGGCATCGCGCGCATCGACGAGATCGCGCGCATCGCCGTGGGCTGGCTGAAATCACGAGGCTTCGCGCCGTTCATCGTGCCCGGCATGGGATCGCATGGCGGCGGGACCGCCCAAGGTCAGCGCGGCGTTCTCGCGGCACTCGGCGTTACCGAAGAGGCGATGGGCTGCGAGATCCGGTCGAGCATGGAAACGGTGACCTACGGGACCATCGCGACCGGGGCCACCTGCCACTTTGACGCCAACGCCGCCGGTGCGGACGGGGTGCTCGCGATCAACCGCGTGAAGGCCCATACGAGCTATGACCGTCCGGTGGAGAGCGGCCTGACGAAGATGCTCGCGGTCGGTCTCGGCAAGGCACAGGGCGCCGCACAGGTCCATGTCACCGGACCGCGCGGGCTCGCCGAGGTTCTGCCGCTTCTGGCCGAGCGGGTCATCGAAAGGGCACCGCTGAAGGCCGGGCTCGCTGTGCTGGAGAACGCCGACAAGGGGATCAGTCATGTCGAGGTCGCGGCGCCGGCGGATTTCTACGCCACGGACGAGCGGCTTCTCGTCCGGTCCAAGGCGGCGATGGCGCGTCTGCCGTTCGACCGGCTGGACGGGCTGATTATCGAGGAGGTCGGCAAGGACATCTCGGGCTCCGGCATCGATCCGGCGATCTCGGGCCGGACCGACATCCGCGGTGTCGAAAACCCCGCGACGCCGTTCATCCACAAGATCGTGGCGCTCCGGCTCTCGGCGCGCACGGGGGGCAACGGTCTGGGGATCGGCATGGCGGATTTCATTCCGCGGCGCCTCGCGCATTGGCTGGACCTCAAGGCGATGTACATGAACTCCGTCACCGCCACGATCCTCGAGAAGTCGTACATTCCGATCGTGCTGCCGGACGACCGGACCTGCCTGCGCGCGTTGATGGCGACCTGCTGGGCGGACGGGCCGCCGAGGATCTGCCAGATCCGTTCTTCGCTGCATCTCGACAGGATCAGGGTGACGGAGGCGCTTCTGCCCGAATTGCGACGGTCCGGGGCGATTCTGGAGGAGGGCGAGGCCCGCAATTTCGAATTCGACGGAGACGGCAATCTCGAAGATCTGCTCGGCGGGACATGACGGCGCGGGCGAAGAACCTTATCTTTCTCTTTTCCGACCAGCACGCGCAGCGGGTCGCGGGTTGCTACGGCTATCCGCATGTGGAGAAGCCGGCGTTCGACGGCCTCGCCGCGCGCGGGATCCGGTTCGACAACGCCTACTGCCCGTCCCCGATCTGCGTACCGAGCCGGATGTCGATGCTCACCGCGTGTCGGCCGTCGCGCCAGGAATGCTGGACAACGACGATCCGCTCGATCCGTCCCGGCCCACATGGCTTCACGCACTCGGCGCGGCGGGCCGCCGGCCCGAACTGATCGGCCGCCTGCACGCGATGGGTCCGGACCAGCTTCACGGCTATGTCCACCGTGAGATCGGCGATCACAGTCCCAACTGGGCCGGCATGCCACGTCACGGGATGGGCGTTCTTGAGGGGACCAATGATCCGAACCCCGAGAGCCTCAAGGCCTGCGGGGCCGGAACGTCGGCATACGAGGTCAAGGATCGCGACGTCACCGAAGCGGCGCTGGTGGCGCTTGACCGGATCGCGGCGGAGGGGTCGGCCGTTCTGTCTGAGCGTCGGGCTGATGCTCCCGCACGCGCTCTATGTGGCGGCGGCGCGCTGGGTTGACCACTACCTCCGTGTCCTGCCCCCGCCGCAAATCCCGCCGGATGCCGACGAGCATCCGTGGATCGCGTGGTGGCGGGCGAACCGTGGGATCGACGCCGTGCCGGACCGCGCGTCCCGTCACGCTCGCGCCGCCTATTGGGGACTGGTCTCGACGATGGATGAGATGATCGGACGGATCCTCGACCGGCTGCGCGATCTCGGGCTCGATCGTGACACGCTCGTCGTCTACGCGTCGGACCATGGCGAGCATGCCGGCGACAGGGGGTCTCTGGTGGAAGCACACGCTGTTCGACGAATCCGCCAAGGTTCCGTTGCTGATCTCGATGCCGGGCGCGCTGCCGGAAGGCGTGGTGAACGCCGATGTGGTCGGTTTGATGGATCTGGCACAGACCATGATCGACGCGCTCGGCGGCGAAACGCTTCCGGGCGCCGACGGTCGAAGCTTCTGGCCGCGCATGACCGGCTCGGGGCAGGACTGGGATGACACGGTCACCTGCGAATACTGCACGGACGCCGTTCCGGCCTGGACCGGCGGACGTGCGGTTCGGCACCGGATGGTCCGGCAGGGCCGGTGGAAGCTGCACGTCTATCCCGGCGAGCGGCCTCTGCTGTTCGATCTTGACGCCGACCCGCAAGAGAGCCGCGATCTGGCGGGCGAGGCCGGCCATGCGGGAACGCTCGCCCGGCTGATGGCGCGCGCTCTGGACGGGTGGGACCCGGAGGCGATCGCAGAGACGATGCGCGTTCGCCGCGAGCGCAAGGACGTGCTCGCGGCCTGGGCCCGCCGGACCGAACCACCCAGCGCGTATCTCTGGCCGCTGCGTCCGGAAATGAACCGGCTGGATCCCGCCTGATGGCCCCTGCCGCTCGCCCGTCTCGAGGTTCTCCACTTCCGGCATCCGCTCGCCCGGCCGATCCCGAGCGTCATGGGTCCGCTGCGAAACTGCCCGGCGCTCCTGCTTCGGATCGAGGACGCGGAGGGGGGCGTTCGGCTGGGGTGATATCTGGTGCAACTTTCCGCCGGACGGCGATCTTCATCGCGCCCGCCTCGCCGCCAACGTGCTGGGCGGCGCGTTGGCGGGATTGGACGCGGACACGACCGATCCTTTCGACCGGATGCGCGCCAAACTGCACAGGCTCGCGCTGCAGTCCGGCGAACCCGGCCCGGTCTCGCAGGTCGCGGCGGGAGCCGACATCGCGCTTCACGATCTGCGCGCGCGCCGGGCCGGCAAAGCCGCTCGGCGCGATGCTCGGCCGGACGGTCGGTCCGGTTCCGGCATACGCGAGCGGGATTTCTCCGGCTTCGTGGGAGGCGCAGATCGGCCGGATGCGGTCGCTCGGCTATTGCCGGTTCAAGCTGCGTGTCGGCTTCGGAGCCGACGATTCCCTCGACGTGGCGGAGCGAGTGGCCGTCTCACTCGCGCCGGATGAGACGCTGATGCTCGACGCGAACCAAGCCTGGGATCTCGCGACAGCGCTTGGATACCTGGCGCGTCTGGAGCGTGTCGCACCCTTCTGGCTGGAGGAGCCGCTTGCGGTCGACGCGGCGGCCGAGGATTGGGCGACACTTGGCAGGGCCGCCGGCATTCCGCTCGCCGGCGGCGAAAACATGGCGTCGCAGGGAGAATTCGACGCGGCCAATCAGTCGGGCGCGCTGCGCTTCCTTCAACCCGACGTCTGCAAATGGGGCGGCGTTTCGGGCGTGCTGGCCGTGGCACGTGCGGCGGAGTCGGCGGATATAACCTATTGTCCGCATTTCCTCGGAGGAGGGATCGGGTTGTTGGCTTCGGCGCATCTGTTGTGTGCGGTAGGGGGCGGTGGTCTGCTTGAGGTCGACAGTTCGGAGAACCCTCTTCTGGCGATGTTTTCCGGCGGGCTCGCGCTCGATGATGGCGTGTTCACGCTTCCACCCGGCCCCGGGCTCGGACCGGAGCCGGATGTCCATGCGGCGGCGGATCTGCTCGACAGCCGCGTCGAATTGCTTTTTTGACGATCTCGATGGTTCGCCTGCGCCGTCCCCAGTCTGTTGCGTCTTTGGCGTGGTGACCGGTATCGCCATCCCGTTCAATCGGATGATCCTGTTGAACTGAAATCGCCGCTTGAGAGAGACGGAGTCCATTTGGAAGGCTATCATGGAATCGGGAAGGGCGCGGGCGCCGAGGTCGACAACTGCCGTCTCGGGGCGTCGTAATGACCGCGCCCGACAGGGTTGGATTCGCCGGCGGGCGATCGTTTGTCGGAACGGACCGTCCGGTGATCAAGGCGGATGGCGAGGGGCCGAGGCGGCCGGTCCGGCTCGCTCCGTTCGCGATCGAAGTCGAGACCGTCACGAACGCGCGTTTTGCGGCGTTCGTCGCGGCGACCGGGTTTCGCACCGAGGCCGAGCGCTTCGGGTGGAGCGCGGTTTTCCGCGGACTTTTGCCGGAGGGCGCCGTTCCGGTGTCGGCGGCGCGGGACACGCCCTGGTGGATGCGGATCGACGGGGCTTTCTGGTCTTCGCCGGAGGGCCCGGGATCGGGCGTCACCGGGCGCGAGGACCATCCGGTGGTTCAGGTCTCATGGTCCGACGCGGCGGCGTTCGCCGCGTGGGCGGGAGGGCGTCTGCCAAGCGAGGCCGAGTGGGAGCATGCGGCGCGTTCGGGATCGGACGCGGACATCAGGTTTCCTTGGGGGGACGCCGAGCCGGACGACACGCGTGTCCATTGCAACATCTGGCAGGGGCGGTTTCCGGAGGTCAACACTCTGGCCGACGGCTGGTACGGCACCGCCCCCTCACGGAGTTTCGAGCCGAACGGGGCGGGGCTGTTCAACGCGTGCGGCAACGTCTGGGAATGGACGTCGGACGCCTGTTCGGTACGGTCGGTCTCGAAGGCGGCGAAGGTCCGCAACGAGCGGGCGCGGTCCGGACGGCAGCGGGTCCTCAAAGGCGGGTCGTTCCTTTGCCATGCGAGCTACTGCTACCGGTACCGGATCGCGGCGCGGTCGGGCAACGACGCGGACAGCGCGGCGAGCAATGTCGGGTTTCGCGTGGTCTACGATGATTGAGGGTCTGTCATGAGACTCGAGGCCGGCATCACCGTGATGCCCGAATACGTCCAGGCCGAGGGCGTCGAGGCGGTGCTCGATCGCGTCGCCGACCTTGCGGGCGCGACGAGCGTGACGAAGTCACCGTATGTCGTGGCGGTGGCGTCGGAGGGTGTCGGGCATCGGGAGCCGCCGGCCGATGCCGAGGCCGGGAGGAAGCGTCTGCTTGACCGGCCGCTCTGGGGGATGCGCGAGTTGTGGATGAACGCGGCTTCCAGTTTCGCGCCGGACCTGGCGCGGTATCGGGGTCTGGCCTAGCGGCCGCCGGAGACGGACGCGACGACGGAAGCCGACGGTCCGGTCGTGGGGGCGTTTCTGGATGCGGCGGGCGGGCGGGGGCTGCGGACCTGGCTTCAGATCCAGGCGGCCATTCCGCCGTGTCACCGGGTTCAGTTCGGCGGGCCGAATGACGCGGACCAGCCTCTTTTACCCGACGGGAGGGCCTTCACCGGGCGGGTGGACAAGAACGCGTCGCTCGCGAGCGCGGATCTGCGCGCCTACATGCGGGCCTTCGTCGCGGATCTCTGGCGGGTCCATCCGCAGATCGGGGGATTCCGGTTCGATTGGCCGGAATATCCCGCGTACCATTTCGCGGCGCTGTTCTTCGATTTCAGTCCGCAGGTCGCGCGGTTCGCGCCGGGGCTGGATTTCGAGGACGTGCGCGTGGGGTGCGAGGAGTTTCTGGCGGAACTTGGCGATGGGGCGATCCGGAGGCGGGCGATCGCGCTCGATGATCTGGACGCGTTCCGAGCCGACCTCTTCGCGGCCTATCCGGCGCTTTCGTAGATGGTGGCGCTTCGGACGGCGGTCGTGACGGAATACGGCCAACTTCTGCGTGAGACCGTCGACGAGGTGAGCGGCGGGCGGGCGGAGGTGTTCCTCCAGTGTTTTCCGCCGCCGCTGAACGAGGCGACGGGTTTCGACATCCGCGCGCAATCGGCGCATGCGGATCGGATCGGCGTGAAGGCCTATACGATGCATTGGCCGATGATCGAGGCGGACATCCTGGGCGCGCTCAGGACGCGCGCGGACTTCTCGCCGGAGGTGGTCGCGCGGGCGTTGAGCCGGATCCTGGCGCTGTCGCCGGACATTCCGCGCGATCCGGCGGGCATCCGGTATCCGGAGCCGGACGAGGCGCATCCCGCCGCGTCGGCTGACATCGCGGCGAAGATGCGGACGGCGCGGGGGCAGGTCGCGGAGGGAACGGCGATGTGCGGGATCACGCATGGCTATGGTCCGGTCGAGGACGTGATGCGCCGGTTCGACGCGGTCGCCCAAGGGGCCGACGGGGCCGTGGAGATCAACCGGTACGGGTATCTTTCGGACGCGAAACTTGAGGCGATCGGGGCGAAGATCGCCGCGGCGCGGGCATGACGCCACCGGAGTCCGGGTGTGAATCCCGAAAAGTGTCACGCGTGTCGCTTTTGTTAAGTGCATGAATTTAAATATAGATCAGAAACGCGTTAACCCGGTGGAAACCTGTGTCACACACGGGTTTTCGCCCGCTCCGCGTCAACTCCCGACGGCGCGCAGCAGAGACTTCAGGCCGATGCCCGGATCGGCGAGCGATGCGGCATCCGGGCTCGCGCCCCGCTCGATGAGCATCTCAGAGAGGCGCACGTCCCTGGCCACCGCGTTTCCAGGACCGAGACCGCTGGCGGCGACCAGGCGTCCGTCGGGAGCGAGCGAGAAGAGGATGGCTGCATCCGGACCGGTTTCGCGGGTGATCGTCAGAGTGCCTTCGTCCGGGAGCCCGGCGACCTGGAGCCCGAGATCGAAGTGGTCGGACCAGAACCACGGGACGCGGGTGAAGGGCGCCGTCGCGCCGAGCATGTTGCGTGCGGCGGCGATGCCCTGGTCCTGCGCGTTGCGCCAGGTTTCGATCCTGAGGTGGCGGCCGTAGAGCGGATGGTCCGCGACGGCGCAGTCGCCCGCGGCGTAGATGTCCGGATCGGCGGTTCGGAGCGTCGCGTCCACGATGATGCCGTTTTCGATGGCGAGGCCTGCCGCTTCGGCCAGGGCGGTCTCGGGAACCACGCCGATGGCGACGACATGCGTGTCCGAAGGGACGCGGGTTCCGTCACCGAGGATGACCGCATCGGCTTCGATGGCCGAGACGGCGGCGCCGAAACGGAGATCGACCCCCGCCTGACGATGCCGTGCGACGATGCGTGCGGCGAGGTCGGGCAGGACGGACCTGCCGAGCGCGCGATCCGAGGCCTCCAGAACCGTCACCGAGTGGCCGCGAAGACGCAACGCGGCGGCCAGTTCGAGGCCGATGAGACCGGCGCCGACAAGCGTTACCCGGCGGTCCGGTCCGGCGAAGAGACGCCGCGCGTCGTCGACGTCGCGAAAGGTCGTCGCGTGATGCTCACCGGGGATCGAGAGACGGCGCGGTCGCGCGCCGGTCGCGAGGAGGAGTTTGTCGTAGTCGAGAACGGTCCCGTCGCCGAGATGGACCGCTCGGGCCGTCCGGTCGATCCGGTCGGCGGTTCGGCCCGGTCGAAAGTCGATGTTCAGGTCGGCAAGTCGCGCCGCCGTGGCGACGGAAACGCGGCGCGGGGGCGCGTCGGGGTCGGGTTTGGAGAGGGGCGGGCGCTCGTAGGGATCGCCGGTCTCGGCGCCGACGAGAGTGATCGGGCCGGCGTAGCCGTCTTCGCGCAGGGTCAGCGCCGCGCGGGTTCCGCACTCGCCCGCGCCGATGATGACCATGCCGGGCAAGGGATCAGCCGATCCTGATCAGGACGCGTCCGTTTTCGACCTTGGTGGGATAGGTGCCGAGCGCCTCGCAGACGGGGACGCGTTTGGGCGATCCGTCGCGATAGTCGAACTGGCCGTTGTGTTTGGGGCATTCGATGATGTGGTCCATGACGAGGCCGTCGGCCAGATGGACCTTCTCGTGGGTGCAGAGGCCGTCGGTGCAGTAGTAGCAATCGTCCGGGCTGCGGTAGATCGCGAAGGTCCGGTCGCCGTGGTCGAAGCGGATCACGTCCTCCGCGTCGATCTCGTCCGCATCGCAGGCATCCACCCAATCCGACATGTCGCAGTCTCCGTGTTCGGTCCTTCGGACCTTCAGCATTCCCGGGAATGTCTACACCGCGCGGCTGCCGCCGGACAACTCCGACCTGGTCGCGCGGCGGCGTCAGGTTGCGTCTTGTATCGCGCCCGGCTTCGGTCGAGTTTGAGCGACAAGGCCGCCGATCCGCGCGGCGCACCGGAAGGACAGACATGGCATCGGAAATCGGATTGGTCGGGCTCGGCACGATGGGTGCCGCCCTCGCGCTCAACATCGCGGAGAAGGGGTTCGCGATCTCCGTTTTCAACCGTACGGGGTCGGTGACGGACGCCTTCGCGGCGGGGGCGGGACCGCTCGCGGAGCGGATCACGCCGACCGGGACGCTGGAGGAGCTGGTCTCGTCCATCGACGCGCCGCGCGCGATCATCCTGATGGTGCCGGCGGGCGAGGCGGTGGACGCGATGATCGCGGCGCTGCGGCCGCTGCTCGGACCGGACGATCTGATCATCGATGCCGGGAACGCGAATTTCAGGGATACGCGCCGGCGCGCGGCGGCGGCGGACGAAGCGGGCGTGCCGTTTCTCGGCATCGGGGTCTCGGGCGGCGAGGAGGGCGCGCGGCACGGACCATCGATCATGGGCGGCGGCGACCGGGCGGCCTGGGACCGGGTGGGGCACGTGCTCGAGGCGATCGCGGCGAAGTTCGAGGGCGAGGCGTGTGCCACCTATATGGGGACCGACGGCGCGGGGCATTTCGTCAAGACGGTGCATAACGGCATCGAATACGCCGACATGCAGATGATCGCCGAGGTCTACGGCATCCTGCGCGACGGGCTGGGGATGGACGCGGGCGCGATCGGCGACGTGTTCGCGCGGTGGAACGAGGGGCCGCTGAAATCCTATCTGATCGAGATCTCGGCGGAGGTGGCGCGGACGACCGATCCGGAGACGGGCAAGCCGCTTCTCGACGTGATCCTCGACAGCGCCGGACAGAAGGGGACGGGGCGGTGGACGGCGATCGAGGCGCTGCATCTGGCGGCGCCGGCGAGCGCCATCGAGGCGGCGGTCGCGGCGCGGACGGTGTCGTCGATGATGGAGGCGCGACGGACGGGCGAGGCGATCTTCGGTCCGGGTCCGCAGAGGATCGAGGAGGGCGCGGGGCTGATCGGGCGGCTGGAGCAGGCGCTGCTGGCGGGCAAGATCGCCTGCTACGCGCAGGGGTTCGGTCTGCTGGAGGCGGCTTCGGTAGAATACGGATGGGATCTGCCGATGGACGGGGCGGCGCGCGTCTGGCGGGCGGGGTGCATCATCCGCTCGTCGATGCTCGACGACATGGCCTCGGCGCTGGCGGAGAATCCGGGGGTGAACCTGATGTTCGCGGAGTATTTCGCGGAGCGGATGCGGGCCGGCCACGGGGCGCTGCGCGAGGTGGTGGCGACCGCCGTGCTGTCGGGCGCTCCGGTTCCGGCGCTGTCGGCAGCTCTCGCGTATTTCGACATGATGCGGACGGGCCGGTCCACCGCGAACATGCTTCAGGGGCAGCGGGATTATTTCGGGCGGCACTCGTTCGGACGGATCGACCGGGAAGGGTCGTTTCATGGCCCTTGGGCGGATGCCTGAGGGGCGGGTCGGCCGCGGAAATGCCGCCGCATCGACGTCGATGCGGCGGTTGAGGTCGGTCTATTCGAAGGTCATCAGATAGGCGACGACGTCGTCGCGATCCTTTTCCTTTGGCAACCCGACGAACGTCATCTTGGTGCCCGGCGCGAAGGCTTTGGGGCTGATCAGATATTCGTGAAGGACCTCGTCGGTCCAGACGACTCCCTCGGCCTTCTTCTCCATGAAGGCGTCGGAGTATTTGAAGTCGGGGTTGGAGGCGATCTCCTCGTCGACGATCCCTGTCAGGCTCGGGCCGACGCGGTTCTTGGCGCCGTCGCCGATCATGTGGCAGGCCTTGCATTTGTTGAAGACCTTCTCGCCCGCCGCGGCGTCGCCCGCCGCGAAGGCGGGGGCGGCGAGGCCGATCAGCAGAGTGGCGGTGATGGCGATCGTTTGCGGTCTCATTCGATATTCCTCTCCAGTCATCCGATGCTTTTTCAAAAATTCCGAGGATCGGGATGGGGCGATCCGCGCCCGTCGCCCGTCCCTCGGAGGACGCACGACGTGCCGGGTGATTGTCTGATCCTGCGGCTCCGAGGCGTCAAGTGGAATGATGGGCGCATTTTTCAGGGTCGGATGCGGCGGGTAAGCCGATCTTAAGGCCGGCGCATCAATGTCCCGCGCGCAGCTCCCGGGACTCGATGCCGTGCACGACATAGAAGAAGGACGGAGTCCGGCCGCATCGCCGGCGGTGTCCGAATCGAACGATCTCGGAGAGGCGGCGCGCCAGGTCGCGCGGTCGCTGCGGCGGCCGTCGGTGTCGCCGGTCGCGATAGGCCTGAGCGCCGCGGCGATCGATTGCGTCGCGGTCACGCTTGCGGTCTGGTTCGCCGCCTATGCGGCCAGCGAGGTGACGTTCCAGAGTTTGCGGCTGACCGCGCTGGCTTTCGCGGCCGCCGCCCTGGCGGTTTCGATCGTGGCGCAGGCGGGCGGATACCGGCTCCATGCCCTTCGCGGGTTCTGGCGGGGCGCGGGTCTCGTCTTCGGCGTCGCGCTTTTCACGGTCGGGGCGGGGGCGGTGCTGGACGTCTGGCCGGCGCCGCACGTGCCGATCGTCGGAGCCGCGATCGTCGCGCTCGGGGTCGCTCTGGTTCCGGCGCGGCTGTTGGTATCAGCCATCGCGCGGTGGGCGCTGGATTTCGGTTTGACGGAGCGTCGCGCGATCGTCGTGGGCGGCGGCGCCAACGCGGCGGATCTGATCCGGGGTCTCGCGGCCAATCCGCGCAACGACATCCGGATCTGCGGAATTTTCGACGATCGTGACGAGAGCCGGTCACCGGCGGTGGTGGTCGGCGTGCCCAAGATCGGAGCGGTTTCCGATCTCGTCGCGTTCACGCGGGCCGGCGAGATCGACATGCTGATCGTCACGCTGCCTCTGGGGGCGGAACGGCGCATCCGCGAGATTTTGGCCGCAGTCCGGGTGCTTCCTCTGGACGTGCGCCTGTCGGCCTACAGCGACGGATACGAGTTTCCGCGCCGTCAGTCGCAGGCGCCCGGGGAGGCTGGCCTGATCGACGTGCTGCGACGTCCGCTCGGCGGTGAGGGACGGCTGGTGAAACGGGCGTTCGACGCGGTGCTGGCGGCGTGCGCCATCGTGGTCCTGTCTCCGCTGATGCTGGCTACCGCGACCGCGATCCGGCTTGAGAGCAAGGGTCCTGTGCTGTTCCGGCAGTTGCGGCACGGCTACAACCACAAGCCCATCGAGATCTGGAAGTTCCGGTCCATGCGGATCGAGACCTGCGATCCGGACGCTCGCGAGATCGTCACGCGCGGAGATTCTCGGGTCACGCGGGTCGGACGCTTCATCCGCAGATGGTCGATTGACGAATTGCCGCAGCTTTTCAATGTTCTGCGCGGCGATCTTTCACTCGTGGGGCCGCGACCGCACGCGCTTGATGCGGTATCGAGCCGCCACGAGGCCTTCGAGTCGATCGTCGACGGCTACGCCGCGCGCCACCGGGTGCCGCCCGGAGTGACGGGATGGGCGCAGATCCACGGATGGCGGGGTGAGATCGACGATCCGGCCAAGCTCAAGGCGCGGTTCGAGCATGACCTCTATTACATCGAGAACCGATCGATGGCGCTCGACCTCTATGTGCTCGCGATGACGCCGCTGCGGCTTCTGAACACGCGCAACGCCTATTGAGCGAGACGGCGCGCGAGCGCGCCAGCCAATGTTCCGAGCAGCAGTCCCGAGGCGTTCGCCGCCATGTCGGCCCATTCGCCGTAGCGGTTGACGAAGGGCTGCACGATCTCGATCATGCCGCTCCAGCCGAGAAAGAACGCCATGATCCAGAGCCAGCGCCCGGGTCGGGCCGTCGCGACGGGCAAAGCGAGGATGGCGTAGGCCACGAGGTGGTGGAGCTTGTCGCTGGACGCGACGTCGGGCAGCGGGAGTTCCGGCAGCGGTGACAGGCTGAGCGCGGTGATCGCAAGAAGCACGACGAGGGTGCTCGCCTGCCAGAAGCCATCGTTCAGGGAGACGAGCCTGCGCATCGGTTTCCCCTAGCGGCAGGGCGTCTGCGCGACAAGCCCGGACGGGATACAGGAAGCGCTTTGCGGAATGCGGATATTGTGCATAGTGGCCGGGCGCTTGCGCGATCCATTCAAACAACAGGTCCCGGTCCGGCATCATCGCCGGCGGCAGGGGCCGAGGGGAGGAACACCATGCTTCACATCCGCACCAAGACTCTCGTGGCGGGGCTGCTCGCCGCGTCGGTGATCGGGGCCGCGTCCGCGCGCGCCCAGGACCTGACCATCGCATCGTCGATGCCGGCGCTCGAATTCCCGTTCTTCGTCCACATGCAGAAGTCGCTGGCGAACGCCGCGGCGGAAGCGGGCGGCATCGCCCTGATCGAGACGGATGGACAGAATTCGTCTACCAAGCAGACCGGCGACGTCGAGGCGGCGATCATCCAGGGCGTCGACGGCATCATCATCAGTCCGATCGACGCGGTGGCGATGGCTCCGGCGCTGCAGGGCGCGGTCGAAGCCGGGATCCCGGTCGTGACCATCGACCGGCGCGTCGAAGGCGTGGAGGGCATCCTCGCCCATGTCGGCGCGGACAACGTCATCGGAGGCGAGGCCCAGGCGAACCTCATCGTCGAGATGTTCCCGGACGGCGCGCGGATCGTGAACCTTCAGGGCCAGCCCGGAGCCAGCCCCGCGATCGACCGGAATCAGGGGGTCCACAACATCCTTGATTCGATGTCGGACAAATATGTCTTCGTCGCCGAGCAGACCGCCAACTTCGCCCGCGAGCAGGGCGCGTCGGTGACCGAGGCGATCCTGGCCGGTCTCGACAGCCCGCCGGACGTGATCGTGGCGGCGAACGACGACATGGCGCTCGGCGCGCTGCAGGTGGTGCAGGAACAGGGGCTCGACATCGCGATCCTCGGCTTCGACGCGCTGCCTGAGGCGCTCGGGTCGGTGCGTGACGGCGGCCTGACCGCGACGGTGGAGCAGTTCCCCGGCGGGCAGACCGAGCAGGCGCTCGCGGTGCTTCTTGCCTTTCTCAAGGACGGGACGCAGCCGGAGCCGGTGATCTTGCTCAATCCGATCACGATCACGAAGGACAATCTCGACCTGTCCGAGCGCATCGGCGAAGTCCAGTAGGCGAGAATGCGGTGTGACCCGGGCCGGTTCGTCGGCCCGGGTCCAGCCGACCACGCACGCCACGAGGCCCAATGACCCAAAGCATCCGACCGGTCGAAGCGGAACCGGAGAGCCGCTTCGACGCGGTCCAGTTTCTCGCGCGATACGCGGCGCCGCTGTTCTTGCTGCTGCTCGTGATCGTATTCGCGGTCCTCGAACCGCGTTTTCTGCATCCGCTCAACATCCTCAACGTGTTGCGCCAGGTGTCGATCTCCGGGCTGATCGCGATCGGCATGACGTTCGTGATCCTGACGGCGGGGATCGATCTTTCGGTCGGTTCGCTGTTGGCGCTGGCGGGTCTCGTCGGCGCCTATGTCTCCAAGGGGGGGCTGGCGGATCGTTTCGCGATCGGCGCGGGCGAGGTCACCGGGAATCCGGTCTGGATGGCCGCGGCGGCGGCGATCGCGATCGGGCTGATCGGCGGCGCCATCCAGGGCGCCGCGATCACGCGGCTCAAGGTTCCTCCCTTCGTGGTGACGCTGGGCGGGCTCACGGCGTTCCGGGGTGCCGCGCTGCTGTTTTCGGGTGGCGGTCCGATCTCGGGGTTCGAGCCGGATTTCTCGTGGTGGGGGCAAGGGCGTATCGGAACGGTGCCGGTTCCGGTGATCATCTTTTTCGCTGCCGCCATCATCGCGCATCTGGTGCTGCGATACACCGCGTTCGGCAAGCACGTGTACGCGACGGGCGGAAACGAGCGGGCGGCCGCGCTCAACGGCGTGCCGACGCGCGGGATCATCCTGGGCGTCTACATTATCAGCGGTTTTTTCTGCGGGCTCGCCGGGTTCCTGCTCGCCGCGCGGCTCAACTCGGCGGAGGCGGTCGCGGGATCGGGGCTGGAGCTGACGGTCATCGCGGCGGTGGTGATCGGGGGCACCTCGCTTTTCGGCGGTGTCGGCACGATCCTCGGCACGGTGATCGGGGCGCTGCTGATCGGGGTGCTGACCAACGGGCTGGTGCTTCTGAACGTCTCGTCGTTCATCCAGCAGATCGTCATCGGGGTGATTCTCGTCGCGGCGGTGGCGCTCGACCAGTACGCAGCCGGGCGGAGGGCGGCGCGATGACGGATCCTGTGCTGGAGTTCAGCGGCATCTCCAAGCATTTCGGGGCCATCCACGCGCTCGACGACATCGACCTGACCTTGGAGCGCGGCGAGGTGATCGGCCTGATGGGAGACAACGGCGCGGGCAAGTCCACGCTGGTCAAGATCATCGCCGGGAACTTCCAGCCCAGTCATGGCCGGATCAGGCTGAACGGTCGGGAGATCCGGTTCGCCGACAGCAAGGACGCGCGCGATCACGGCATCGAGGTGGTCTACCAGGATCTCGCGCTGTGCGACAATCTCACCGCCGCCGACAACGTCTTTCTCGGGCGCGAGATCAGGCGACGGATCGGGCCTTTGCGCGTGCTTGATTACAGGGCGATGTCGCGGCGCGCGACGGAGCTGTTCGCCGAGCTGCAATCCGAGACCCGTCCGGGGGATGTCGTGCGCATGATGTCGGGCGGTCAGCGCCAGGCCGTCGCCATCGCGCGGACGCGGCTGGCGGAATCGGAGATCGTCCTGATGGACGAGCCGACGGCGGCGATCTCCGTGCGGCAGGTGGCGCAGGTGCTCGATCTGATCCGGCGGCTGCGTGACAGCGGCGTGACGGTCGTGCTGATCAGCCATCGGATGCCGGACGTCTTCACGGTGGCGGACAGGCTCGTCGTGCTGCGCAGGGGCCGGAAGGTCGCGGACAAGCCGATCGGCGACAGCTCGCCCGAGGAGGCGACGGGTCTCATCACCGGGGCGATCGAGACGGCGTGAGGCGTGACGCTTCGCGGCGCATGTAAGCCGAGGGTTGAAGACGTCGTTGAAATCGACTACGACGCGTCGGCGTTGCTGGGGAATAGGTTAACGGTAGACCCGCAGACTCTGACTCTGTTAGTCCTGGTTCGAATCCAGGTTCCCCAGCC
>CAVORV010000047.1:0-107271 GCA_963698685.1 uncultured Alphaproteobacteria bacterium | reverse complement strand
CGCGACCGTCATGTGGGGAAACAGCGCGTAGGACTGGAAGACGACGCCGACGGGACGGCGGTTCACCGGGATCGGCCAGTGTCACGCCCGTCGATGGCGATCATCCCGCCATCCGGCGTCAGGAACCCGGCGATGCAGCGCAGCAGAGTGGTCTTGCCGCAGCCCGATGGCCCGGCAGCCGCCGATCTCACCCTCGGCGATGTCGACGCCGCAGTCGGACAGGACGACGACGCCGCCAAACCGCTTTTCGAGGTCGCGGACCCGCAGGACCGGGGGCGCACCAACAGGGAAGCCCTGGACACCCCATCGGTTCGCCCAACGGCGCCTGGCCGAAGTCCGCCCGCCGTCATCCGGCGTACATCCTGTCGAACGCCTCGACGGTTTGGCCGCCGCAGCGGCGCGATTCCTGCCACGCCAGCGACGACATGGCGTTCCGCTCCTCTTGCGAAGCGGGCACGTAGGGCATGGCGGCTTCGGAGGTCTCCACCCCTTCGACGACCGTTGCCGAAATAGAACGGCTCCCCGCCCGCAAACTCCTGCAGTTCAGGCTGAAGCCAGTGATGTTCGGCGAATTCGCGCACCAGTTCCCCTGTGCCGTCGGCCGTGTTCACGAAATGCACGCGCTCGAAGGCGGCATTGACGAACCGGGCCCTGAACCTTGCCGGCGTGGCCGATCGGCAGACCCGCGGCTGCGGCAAGCGCCGTGTTGACGTGCCAGAGCGGCGTGATGTCTATCTCGCCCCGCTCCAGCATCTGCTGAAGCAGCGGCGAGAGCGCCCGACAAGGGGGTCGAGTTCACGCCCACTTCTCCAACGCGAAGGGCATGTCGGTCTGCGGCTGGCCGAAGGCCTCCGACGTGGCGGCGAGGACGCCCAGGCCGAGATTGGACTGCGGCCGGCACATGCCGACGCGACCGGCGAAGGCGGGATCCCAAAGGCCCTCCCAAGTTGTCGGCGGAGTGTCGATCGCGTCCATGTTGTAGGCGATGCCGATGCCTTCGAAGGTGATCGGGCAGCCGGCGCCGTAGGACAGAGGCAGAAACCGCGCCTCGATGGTGGCCGCGTTCGGGATCAGCGACAGATCCATCGGCTCCAGCACATCCTCGGCCAGCGCGTTGACGATGGCGGGCGAGCCCATCACCGCCATGTCGTAAGGGGAATTGCCCCGGGCGGCGCGAATCTGCGCGAGCGCCTCGGTCGAAAGGCCGCCGATGATCGTGAGTGTGACGCCGGGGTGACGGCGGGCCAGTTCCTCGCCCGCGCGCATCAGCGGGCGGTCCTGCTCGTTGCCGTATCCGATCATCACGAGTCACGCTCCCGGGCGCGCAGGATGGCTGGGCTTGCCAAAGCCGCCGTACCCACCAATCCGCCCAGCACTGTCCGTCGAATTCAGTGCATTGCTCAGCAGCTCCCTTGGTCGATGTGCACCAAATGGCGGCGAACCGCCCTCATGATTTTCTAAAGTGAATAAAATAAGCGAAAAAACGCGGGATTTATTTGCACCGGCCGATGGGCTGAAGCCGGTGGCGCGTCGCCGTTGCCGATTTAATGGGCGGGTTGCCGAAAACCCAGTCAATTCGGCGTCACGCGAGCGACCTGAAATTGCATGCATTGAGTCGGAGACATCCGCCGACCGCGCGCCGCTGTCCGATACCAGTGTCGTCACTTCCGTGACATCGGCGATCCGCGCGCCCGCGACGTGTCCGATCTTGCTCGAATCCCCCAACATCACGACACGGCGGGAGGCATTCATCATGGCGCGTTTGATCTCGATCTCCTCAAGGCTGGCATTCGTGAATCCGCGCCGGGCGTCGATGCCCGCGCAGCACGAGAAACGCGCTATCGGCGTGGATCCATTCCAGCAGCAGCGTGCCGAACGGCGAGATCAGAGATCGTGCGGTCGGGTTTCGCCCAGTTTCCTGAGTTTCTCCACCCGTGACGACGATCGACACGCCCGGACATGGCTCAGCGCCATCACCACGTCGAGGCTGGACGTCACGACGAGCACGTCGCGAAGATCGTCCGGCAAAGCCAAGGCGACAGCCATCGCGGTGGACCCCGCATCGAGAATGACCGTCTCCCCTGATCGGATCATCCGGGCGGCCATCGCCCCGATGCGGGCCTTCTCGGCGTTGCGCGAATAGTTCCAGGCAGATCGGCCGGCGGCTCGAACCGGGCCGGCCGGCCATCGCCCCACCGCGTATACGCCGCAGCAATCGCTTGCGGTCCAACAAGTCCAGATCAAGCGGGTGCGTAACGGCCGAGACCCCGAGATCCTCTGCCAAAGCGTTCACCTCGACCACCGTCTGCGTGCGCAGCCGCTCAAGGATCACGGCATGCCGCGGCGCGGCCACGACGGGAACGTTTGAAGTGTCATCGGCATGGCGCGTGATGTACTTGCGTTTCCGATAAATGCAAAATAAAAGAAGGCAGATGTGGGGGATCGTCCTCCGGGCCATTCTGGAGAAATTTTGATGGGTTTGCAGGACCGCCTCAAGGAAATCCGCCGCAAATCCTCTCGGACGCGCCGAGCGGATGCCGGAACGGTTCCGCAGGGTGGCGCTCCACCGGCACCGAGATGATGTCGCAAGGCGATGCGATCCGCGACGCGGCGAACGCCGAACCTCTGGCCGCCATCGCGCGCGATCTGTCGGAACGGATCGCGCCGGGTCGTGATGGTCGGCTGCGGCGATTCGTGGATATCGGGCTTCGGCGTCCGCCATGCGCTGGAGCAGGCCTTCGGTTGCCCCTGCGAACCCTACGAGGCTTTCGACTTCGCCGCCTACGGCACCGGCACGATGGACGCGGGCTCGGTCGCGATCGGCCTGAGTTCCTCCGGCAGGACGGAGCCGGTGATGAAGGGGCTGGCGACCTCGCCGCGCAGGGTGCCTATGTGATCGGCTTGTCGAACACTTCGGCTCGCCGCTGATGGAGCGGTTTCCCGAGCCTTGCACATCCACGCGACGCGGCGTCGCCGACGCAATCTCGACGGCGGCGATAGTGGCGTTGAAACTGGCCCGCTGGCGCGGCGGTGGCGCGGTCGCTTCGGGCACGTCGCGATCGCCGAGGCGCTGGACGCGGCGTTGACGACCTTGCCCGGCCCAGGTCGACGCGGTTTCCCGAGGCCTTCAAAGTACGCCCAGGCGCTGGCGCGAGCTGGCCAAGGCCGATCTGGTGCTGCTGGCCGACCAGGCTGTTCACCGCCGCCTCGGCGCGGCCAAGCTCAAGGAACTGGCTCGATCCACGCCATCGCCTTCCCGCTGGAGACCCACCACTACAGCCAGAAAGCAAGATCCCCTCGTCGCCGCCGATCGCCGCCGCGCTCGAGACGGCGATCATGAGCAAAGGCGAGGCCGGTTTCTGTCTGGCGCTGGTGCCCGAAGGCGAGACCGAGATCGCCGAGGTCGCGGACGTGACATGGCACCTTCCGGATGTGCCCGACCTGGTCGCGCCGGTGGTCTATTCGGTGCCGCTTCACCTGTTCGGCTATCATGCGGCGGTGGAGCGGGACGCGCTGGGACTTGGAGCGCCGCGTCAGGCCCTGTGATGGAGAGCGAGGGCATCCCCGATCTGGTGACGGTCGGCGGGCTCACCGTCGACAACATCGTCGCCGTGGACGGGACGCTCGGCCTCGGGCAGGCGGGCGGCAACGGGGCCTACGCGGCGGTCGGAGCCCTGCACTGGGTGGATCATGTCGGCCTGGTCAGCCAGGCGGTGGCATCGTATCCGCGCGAAGTGCTGGCGCGCCTTGTCGCCGGTGGCATCGATGCGGGTGGGGTCGCGTTCGTTCCGACCGAACTCCGCGCCGGAACCTGGTTCTTTTACGAGGAGAACGGCGATCGGGATGAGCGCTTCCAGGGTGCGTCGGAGGATCTGGTGACCGCGGGATTTCCTGCAGACCGCCTGACCGACGAGCAGCGAAGGGACTGGAACGCGCTTTTGGCGGCCCGGCATGTCGACGGCCAGATGGGTTACGCGCAGTTCCGTGTACGGAACCCGCTGACCCCGGATCAGGTGCCGGACCGGTTCTGGCGGGCACGGGGGATGCACCTGGCGCCTTCGGGGCCGGAAGTCATGACCGCGATGCTTGACTGCTTGCCCGCAGGCATGGTGGTGACGGCGGATCCCGGGTGGCAGCTTGCCAGTCATCCCCTTGCCGAACTCTATCCGATCCTGTCGCGCCTAGACGCCTTTCTGCCGAGCGAGGTTGAGCTGCGCGGTTTCGTTCCCGGCGCCTCCCTTGAGACCGGTCTGGAGGTCGTCGCGCGGCATTGTCGCGGAACGGTGGCGGTAAAGCTTGGCCCGCGCGGAGCGCTGGTCTGGGACCGGGTGCGGCGCGAGGCGTTGCCCGTGCCTTCGCCGACCGTCCCGGCATGTGATCCGACCGGGGCGGGCGACGCGTTCTGCGGCGGGTTTCTCGCCGGTCTGGTCGAAACGTCCGATCCCGTCCTGGCCGCACGCTTCGGCGCACTTGCAGCCGCACGCGTGGTGTGTCGTTTTGGCGCCGACGGGGCTCTTCCCGTCGACCGCTCAGAGATGCGCGCCGTCCTGACCCGATTTTCCGAGGATGCGCCCGCGTGACCCACCTCCTCTTCGCCAGTTCGCCCACGGTGATCGCCGCGCTGCACCTGCCGCCCCCCGGCGCGAACCGCGGCATGGCATGGCTGGAGGAGTATGTCGTCACCAACACCCGCATCTTCGCGAATGCGGGCGTCCCTTGGGTCAAGGTGCAGGACCAGACGCCGACGGACGGACCGGCGGCCAGCGAGACGATCGCAAGAATGGCCGCGCTGACCAGGTTGATCCGGGCGGAGTTTCCGGGCCTCGGTCTCGGCGTCATCATCGAGGCGCATGACCCGGAGGCCGCCCTCTCGGTCGCCGCGGCGTCGGGGGCCGACTTCGTGAGGCTCAAGGTCTTCGTCGGCGGCGCGATGACGGCGTTCGGCCCCCGCCATGCTCTCGCGTCCCGGGCGATGGCGCATCGCGCGCGCCTGGGTCGCGACGATCTCGCGGTGCTCGCCGACGTGCACGACCGGACCGCCATGCCGCTGTCCGCCGAGCCGCAACCGATGGCGGCGGACTGGGCCGTGAAGGCGGGTGCGGACGGGCTGGTCATCACCGGAGGCGATTTCGAAGATACGCTGGCGCGGATTGCGGCCGTCCGGACGGCGGGCATCCGCGCGCCCATCCTGATCGGCGGCGGCGTGACCGTCGACAACGTCGCGGCGGCCTTGGAAGCCTCAAGCGGGGTGGTGGTCAGTTCCGCGCTGATGCGCGGCGGACCGGAAGACATGATCCGATGGGATGGCGATGCCTGCGCGCGGTTCATGGACGCGGCCCGCGGATGACGGCGCGCGACTTCGAAGGGTATCGCCACGGGACGCCCGACGTGCGCTGGCCCGGCGGCGCGGGCCTGGCGGTATCCGTCGTCGTCAACATCGAGGAGGGAGCGGAGCTGTCGCTGGCCGATGGCGACGAGCGCAACGAACGCGTCTACGAAGCGGTCGAACTCGTTGACGGCGCGCGCGACCTCTGCATGGAGAGCCATTTCGAATACGGACCCCGCGCCGGATGGCCGCGCATCCGCGACGTGTTGCGCGCGCGAACGGTTCCGGCCACTTTGAATGCCTGCGGCCGCGCGCTGGAGCGCACGCCGTGGATCGCCGCCGAGGCGGTCGCGGACGGTCACGAGATCGCCGCCCACGGCTGGAGATGGGAACGGCACGTCCACATGTCCGAGTCGGAAGAGCGGCGCGCCGTAGCACAGACGGTGACCGCGATCACCCGCACCGCGGGGACGCCGCCGCTCGGCTGGCATACCCGGTCGGCGACCTCGATGCGCACCCGCGACCTGCTGATCGAACAGGGCGGATTTCTCTATGACAGCAATGCCTACAACGATGATCTGCCCTATGTCGTCGAAGGGAGGGCGGGGCCGCACGTCGTCCTGCCCTATGCGTTCGACACCAACGACATGCGGTTCTTCAACCGGGGCGGGTTCGTGTTCGCGGAGGACTTCGCGCGGTACTGCATCGACGCGTTCGACCGTCTTCTGACCGAGGCGCGGACTGCCCCGCGCATGCTGTCGATCGGACTGCACACCCGGATGATCGGCCGGCCCGGACGCATCGGCGGCCTGGAGGCGTTTCTGGACCATGCGTTGGCCGCCGACGGCGTCTGGTTCGCCACGCGGGCGGAGATCGCCCGGCACTGGCGCGTGGCGACCGGCCTGCCGGAATGGCTGCCGCGTCCCGCTCCTGCGGACTTCGCGCCGTGACGCGCGACCTGATCGGATACGGAGGCGCGTGGCCGGACGTGGTCTGGCCGAACGGCGCACGTCTGGCGGTCTCCGTGGTCGTGAACCTCGAGGAAGGGGCGGAACAGCAGATCCTGGACGGGGATCCCGTCAGCGAGCGGATGGGGGAGGTCATCTCGGTAGTTCCTGAAGGTCGCCCGGATCCTGGACAGGCGCAGATCTTCGCCTATGGCACGCGGGCCGGAGCTTGGCGCATGGCCGACGCGCTCCGACGCCATGACGTGCAGGCCACGATCTTCGCCTGCGGACGCGCCGCCGCCCGGACGGCCCCGGTGCTGGCGCGCTTTCACACCGACGGCCACGAGACCGCGTGTCACGGCTGGGTCTGGCGGCCCCATGCGGATTACGACGACCCGGCGGCGGAGGCGGCGGACCTCGATCGCGCGGGCGACGCGATTGCGGCCGTCACCGGGAAGCGCCCGGTGGGGTTCTTCTGTCGCGGAGCGGAAAGCCCTTGGACGCGCGGGCTTCTGGCGGAGCGCGGATATCTTTACACGTCCAACGGATTCGACGACGATCTGCCCTACCGCGACGGCCCCCTGACGGTCGTGCCCTACGCGCTCGACAGCAACGACATGAAGTTTTTTCACCCCAACGGGTTCGTGCGGGCACAGGACATGCTGGATTACGTCATCGACGCGCTGGACGTGCTGGAAGCGGAGGCGGCGCGGGGCCGGACACGTCTGCTCAACATCGGGTTCCACCTGCGGATCGTCGGACGGCCCGGTCGGTTCAAGGCATTCGATGGCGTCCTCGCCGAATTGGCCGCGCGGCGCGAACGCCTCTGGACCGCCACGCGGGAGGAGATCGCGCGCGCCTGGGTGGAAATGACATGAGGCCGCCCCCCGCACTGCAACGGCATGTGGCCGCGGCATGACGGTCAGGCTCATCACCGCGGACCACGTCTTGACCGGCTTCTCCGCCGCCGGCGAGGCCGAGATCATCGATGACGGCGCGGTTCTGATCGACGGCGACCGGATCGTCGCGGTCGGAAACGCTGAGGCCCTGCGCCGCGACTCCTGCGGCGCGGAGGAACTGGGCGGGCGCGGGCGCGTCGCGATCCCCGGCCTCGTGAACGCGCATCACCATGTCGGATTGACGCCGTTCCAGATGGGGGCCGCGGATCAGCCGCTGGAAGTGTGGTTCGCCGAACGTCTCGTGATGCGCGACATGGACCCGCGCCTCGACACGCTCTATTCGGCGTTCGAGATGATATCCTCTGGCGTGACCACGGTGCAGCATCTGCACAGCCGCGCGCCGGGGGATGTGGACGCCGTCATGGCGCGGGCAGGCTCGATCATCGGGGCCTACCGCGACCTCGGGATGCGCGTCAGCTATTCCTTCGCGCTGCGCGATCAGAACCGCATGATCTATGCCGCGGACGAGGAATTCATCGCGATGCTTCCGTCCGAAGCGCGCGCGCCGATGGCGGCCTATCTCGGCGGCTTCGCGTTGCCCCTCTCGGACCAGATCGGCGTCTTCCACGCCCTGCGCGACGCTTGGGCCGATGCGCCCGGCATAGCCATTCAGATCGCGCCCGCGAACCTCCACTGGCTGTCGGACGCCGCCTTGGTACAGGCCGCGCGTCTGTCGGAGGAGACCGGCGCGCCGATGCACATGCACTTGCTCGAGACGCCCTATCAGAAGATCTACGCCCGGCGGCGCACCGGCGGATCCGCCATGGAGCATATCGACCGACTGGGCCTGCTCGGACCGCGCATGACCATAGGTCACGGGACGTGGATGACGCCCGACGACTTGGCGCTTCTGTCGGAGCGTGGCGCGTGCCTTTGCCACAACTGCTCGTCGAATCTCCGCCTCAAGAGCGGCACGCTTGACCTGAACGCGGTGCTGGCGGCGGGCGTGCCCTGCGCGCTCGGCATCGACGAGGCCGGGATCAACGACGACCGCGACATGCTTCAGGAAATGCGGATGGCGCTGACCCTGCACCGTCCAGCCGGCCATGACAGCGCCGCTCCGACCGCGGCGCAGGTTCTGCGTATGGCGACCGAACACGGCGCCGCGACGACACCGTTCAAGGCCTCAATCGGCCGGATAGCGCCGGGTGCCTTGGCCGATGTGGTTCTTCTCGACTGGAACGCCCTCACGCGCCCATGGCAGGATCCGTCCATCGCGCTGGCGGAGGTTCTGGTGCGTCGTGCCCGGCCGGGCGCTGTGGAAACCGTCATGATCGGAGGCGTGACGGTCTACCACCGAGGCCGGTTCACTCGCATCGACCGGGACGAGGTCCTTTCCGCGATCGCCAAAGCCCTGAACCGCCCGGACACGACGGACGAAGCGAAGCGGCGACGGCTTGCCGCGACAACGAAACCGATCATTCGCGCTTTCTATTCGGACTGGGAGGACCGGTGAAGGCCGTGAATAGAAACCTGCCGAAAAGCTGATCTTCGAAGCAAGCCAAGGTGCCCGTATGACCGAGCGCATTGCCGCCCGTCGCGGTGAAGGTCGACGCACTCGCCACCTCTGTGGCAACACGGCTCGTGCCGGAACTGGAGCCCGGGACGGTCGTCGGCGCGCGGCTTCGTCGACGGATCGGGGCCTGTCAAGGCGGTTTCCCGGACTGATGTCATGACATCGCGAGGGCAGGCCAACGCCAGCCGGGGCCGCCGGCCTCGTATCGCTCCGCGAGATCGAGCAGGGTCTCCTCGGAGAACAGATCACCTATGATCTGGACGCCGATCGGCATTCCTTCGTCGTCCGCCGCGGCGGGGACGGTGATCGCGGGATGGCCGCAGAGATTGACCCAGCCGGTATAGACCGCATGGCCGCGCGGCCCGACCTCGACGCCGTCTATCTCGATCGGGAACGCCTCGGCGGCGGGCCAGGGTTGCGCGGCGGCGGAAGGGGTGACGATCGCGTCCCATTCCCCGAAGAAGACCGAGACCTCGGCGCGCAACCGCCGGACGGCGTCGAGCGCCGCATAGAGAGCCGTCGCGGGGATGCGGTCGCCGGCGTCGGCCATCTCGACATGCTTCGCGCCGGCATGGGCGGCGAAACCTGGCGTCACGCTCCGGAGCCACGCGAGGCCGATTCGTGCGAAGTCGGGCCAGGCCGCGCTCAAAGGCTCCAGATCGAATGGCAGCGGACCCGCCACGACCTCATGTCCGAGCTCCGAGAGCCGTGCGGCCGCGCCGGCGAGGGAAGTGCGGATCGACGGGTCGCAGGGATGCTCACCGAACCGCTCGACGAGGAGGACGCGGAGCAGACGTTCGGGAGGCGGGCGGCGCGGCGCGAAGCGCGATCGCGGGTCGCGACGGTCCGGTCCCGCCAGAACCGCGTGAAGCCGCCGCAGATCGGCGGCGCTGCGGGTCAACCCTCCGATCACCTCGAAATCCAGCAGAAGCTGTGGCAGTCCACCGCCGCGCGCCACCGTACCGATGGTCGGCTTCAGGCCGTAGAGGCCGGTATGGCCCGCCGGCCGCCGGATCGAGCCGCCGCCGTCGGTTCCGATGCCGGCGGCGGCGAGGCCCGCCGCGACTGCCGCGGCCGACCCCCCGGACGATCCTCCGGGGGTCAGCGCCGGGTTCCAAGGATTGCGGGTAACGCCGAAGGCTTCGCTCGCGGTATGGCCATCGACGGAGAATTCCGGCGTGCGGGTCTTGCCGAGAATGACCGCCCCCGCCGTCCGGAGCCGTGCGACCGGTATCTCATCCGCGGCGGTGGCAGTACCCGCGAACACGGCACTGCCCCATGCGGCGGGCATCCCGGCGGTGCGGAGGTTGTCCTTGATGGCGATCGGAACGCCCTCGAGTGTAGAGCGCGGCAGACCTGCGCGCAACCGCACGGCGCTGTCGGCCGCGTCGCGCCCAACGTCCGGCGAAAGCGCGGCGAAGGCGTTCAGCGCCGGATCGATCCGGCCGATCCGTGCGAGAAGATCGCGCGTCACGTCGACCGGGTCTGTGACGCCGTTCGCATAGGCTTGCGACAGGTCGGTGATTCCCAACTTCCAGAAATCGTTCAAGGGGCAGGTCCCGACGTCATTCCAGCGAAAAGAGGAGCATGCGGGAAGAGGCGTTGCAAGCCTGCGGAACGTCAGCGTCCGAGGTAGCGATGGAATTTGGCGCCTCCTCCGCGGTTTGATCCGGGGTGGGCATCGGAGACGTCGGTCTTGATGGAGCTTGCCGACTGCGGCAAGGGGCCAATGGAGCGCCCGCCTCTCGAAGCGATGCTATGCACGGCCCTGCCGGTCAATCGGTCCCCTCCCGCAGACCTGGACCGGTCTGAATGAGATTTTTCCGGCTGCGAAAGGCCTTCTTGGAGAGGCCGTATACGATGACGAGATCGAAGTTCGCGGAGCAGCAGATCGCGTTTGCTTTACAGCAGGTTGAGACCCGCACATCCATCAAGGAGGTGTGTCGGATGACGGGCATGAGCGAGGCGACCTTTTGTAGCTGGAAGAAGGTCCATGGTGGTCGGATGCCGTCGGAGGTCCGGCGGCTCAGGCAGTTCGAGGGGGAGAACGCTCGGCTGCGCAGGCGGGTCGCCGATCTGAGCTTGGGCAAGGAGATGCCGATGGAGGTCATTCGGAAAGAGCTTTAGCCCACGCACGGTCTCGCGAGATGATCGATTTCGTGAAGACGGTGTTCGGGGTGTCCGTCCGCGAGCCTGCCGTGCGGTGCCTGCGCCGCGTTCGACCTGCCACTGCGTTCACCGTCGACCGCAGCAGGACGTGCTAAGAAGACGCTTTCGGGAACTGGCGGAAGCGCATGAGCTCGAGACGCGATTCCGTCTGCATGCGTCGACTCGGCCCGTCGCCGAGCACGGTGTGTCCGGTGCAGTGTCCCTTCAAGCTTTTCGCGATTTTGCGCTCTGCCTGGCTCGGGGCGGGCAGCCGGCGTCCTGTCTGAATGTCCTGCATGGTCGGGTCCTTTCCATTCGGCCCGCCGCACGGGCGGGTGCCTTTCGGCTCAATCGAGCGCGAGGTATCCGCCCGTCGCGGGGCCTCGATCGTCGCGCTCCGATCGGATCTTCCCTCAGCGCATGCTCGTGATCGACGCGTCTCCGGACCGCCTGATCCGTTTCGGACATGAGCCGCTCCTCTTTCCGGGCCGCCGGACTGGCGGGCCTTCAAGGAGGCGGGGGCGCGCGGTCACGGGATGCCGGATCTTCCGGCGGTTCCCCCCGTCGGATGCGACGCGCCGTTCAGGGACGTGTGCGGAGCGTCCGGTCGCGCGTCGGCGGTCGGGCGTGTTTCGAGGTTCGACACGGATCCCGTGGTATCGCCGGTCGCCATGCCCGTCCTGGAAGCTCGGGCCGCCAGAGCTTCTCCGAGCAAGGCGACGAAGGCGCCGCTCCAATCCAGGAACTGGCCGGTCCGGACGATGGCTTCGATGCCGGCGTCGACCTCGGGCGGAACAGAGCCCGCGTTGATCCCGGGCCCGTCCTTCGAAGCGCGGCCTGTGCGGCGCGTCCGTTCGAGTGGTTTGGCGGTTTCCGGCGCATGTTCCGGGCTCGGAGCCGGGCCCTCGCGCAGGACGCCGGCGGGAAGCGCGTCCGCATCCGGCTGTGCCGGCTTGGCGGCGCCGATATCCGAACGCGATTCCCCGCGGGCTTCCGTGGGAGCCTTCGTCGTTTCCGGAGCGGTCGTTTCCGCCGCGTCGCCGTCAGAGGTCACCGCGGCTTTCACGAGCGCGCTCCGGATGCGCTTCATCGAGGCTTCCATCGTGGCCATCCCGCTTCCGACCTCCGCTTCCAAGGTGGCGCGTTCATCCAAACCGCTCGGCGTCGACGAGCGGCAGGGAGTCGTGATCGCCGCCCTCCGCGGCCTCGTCGCCCAGGTGAAGGATGGCGCGAGCACAGCATTCAGGGCGGCGCAGATCCGGGACAATTGCGCCCCCCCCGCCGTTCGGCACGGCGCGCGACAATCCGGATAGCTTCCTCAAGGCGGTCGGCAGGGTTCTGGAGAAGCTCTCGGAGATGCCGGGCGGGCCGGTGATCAAGCGCGAGGAGGGCTATCTGCTCACCGAAGGGAACGCCGGGTGAAGCGCAAGCCCCTTCCCGCGCCGCCCGGCGCGCCGGATCCGGCCGCGAAGTTCGGCGTCGCGGCGCACGCGCGGCGGCGCCTTCGCCGGATCGGCGCGCCGGACGAGACGGAGCCGGGCGTAGAGCGTGTGCTCGCAGCCGTCCTCGGTGGTTACCCGCAGGTCCCCGCGCAGGCGGAGGGCAAACTTGATATTGCCATCGTTGAGGAATTTCAGCCACTCCGCCCCGACGAACTCGCGATCCGCGAGCAGGAGCCGGACGCTCGAGGGGGCGAAATGCGCGAGATAGCGCCGCATCAGCGCGATCCGGGTCGCCGTCGCGCTGTTGCCCGGTCCGTCGAGCAGGGTCCAGAACAGCGGAACCCGGAAGCGCCGGGTGATCACGGCGAGCACGAGATAGTTGACGTCGCGCGACCCGATCTTCCAGGTCGTGCGGTCGAGCGCGAGCGTCCACGCCCCCTCCGAGCCGATCGGCCGCGCGAGGATCGGCGCGACCCGGTCGGGGTCGAGATCGACATGTTGGAAGAACCGCGGCAGGCGGCGGCAGGTCGACGCGATCAGCACGGTTCTCCCCGCTGCGGTGGCGATGTGGCCGAGGTTGACGGCGCGCGCCGCGACCATGCCCGCAACGAGCATGCAGAGCGTGTCGAGGCGGCACTTGCCGAGGCCGACATGGCCTCGTAGCGTCCGGGTGAGGGCGGCGATGGCTCGGTGCGACATGGGCAATCCTTGCAAGGAAGTCGCCCAGTAGAATCGATCCCGCCGCCCTCATCCAGTCTTGTGTCGTGTAGTTCGGCACCGCCACGACGGAAGGCCGACCGCCGTTCAGCCGTTCCACTTCCTGAAGAAGGGCGACCGTTCCCGGCGCCGCCTTCGCGCGGGCGCCGGACTTGCGGTGACAATGATAGAGGGCCGTCCGTCCATCGGCGAGCGGCTTGCGCTTCTCGTAGACGCCCTTGACCCGGATCCTCATCGCCGCGCCCTCACGCCGACGCCGCGATCGGGTCGTGGCCGGGAACGGGTTTCGCGCCATCGGGGGCGAACCGGGCCTCAAGGGCCAGACGCGACCAGCGCAGGGTTCCCGCGACGACGCACGGCGCCGGAATCTCGGCGATGGCCACGGCCTTTTCGAAAAGATCATCCGGCAGGCTGAGGAATTTCGCGGCCGACGGCGCGTCGAGCAGCAGGGGCCAGGACGGAACTCCGTCAAGCCTGTCCTTGTTGTTTCGTCCCGCCATGTCCCGCCGTCCCGGTTCCGGGAGGCCGTGCGTCGCCATCCCGGGACGGAATTCGGTCCGGTCCAGAAGCCGCCGGAAGCCGGCGCCGAGGGTCCTCCATGTTCCGGTTGACGGGAAACGGAGCGCGGCGCGACGCCTGCCATTGGCGGCGGCTCGAAGGGCCGGACACCCCGAAATCCGACAAAAGTGCGAACCGGATTGCGAACTATGGAGAAATCGGGGTCTTTTTAGGTGAAGAAAGTCCCGCAACCCGTCGGGATCTATGGTACCAGCGCCCCGGCTTGAACGGGGGACCTCCTGATCCACAATCAGGCGCTCTAACCAACTGAGCTACGCCGGCACCGTGGCCGCGGAGTTACAGTCGGCCCGGAACGAATGCAAGAGCCTCTTGCCGGCGACCTCCGGCTTTTCCACAATGAGGGCCGGACCGGCGCGAAGGATCGGAACCATGGGCATCAATGACGAAAGCGCCGTCGAGGCGGACCTCAGGATCGGACCGACCTCGGCCGGAATGGTCCGCATCTACATCGAGTCCGACAGCGTGCAGCTGCCGCTCGATTTCGAGCCGGAAGAGGCCGAGGAGATCGCCGAGGAACTGCGCGCCGCCGCCGTCCGCGCGCGCGCCGCGGCCCCGAAACCCGGCGGCCGCAAACGCTGAACCGTACGCGTCACGACGCGTGCAGCGACGCCCAGCGGCGCAGCAGCGCCTGTTCCTGGCTCCGCGCGCGGCCCGAGAATTGCCGCGCCCCGGCCGGCGGCGCCTCCGACCGCGGATCGACGCGCCCGCGCCCCTCCATGTCGGCCGCCATGATCGCGAAGGCGTAGCGTCCGCGCGGACCTTCGAGATATCCGCCGAGCGCGCTCGCGAAGTGCAGCGTGCCCGTCTTGGCGAACACCCGCGCGCCGCCGATCTCGACGGCCTCGCGGCGCGCGTCGAGCAGCGGCCGTTCGCGCAGAAGCTCGCCGAGCACGCCCTCGGCTCCCGCCAACAAACGCGTCATCTCCGCCGCGGTGACGCGGGTCCGGTCCGTCAGTCCGGAATGGTTCACGAAATCCGCGCCGTCGAGGCCGAAACGCTCCCGCGCCCAGACCGTCATGTCCGCGCCCGAGGCCGCGAGCCCGGCCGGATCGCCCTCCGCCGCCTGCGCCGACCGCAGGCCGACGACCTCCGCCGTCAGATTGGTCGAATAGCGCAGCATGCCGCGCAGCACCGCGTCGAGCGCGTCACTCTCGCGCTGCACGAGAACCGCGCCGGCACCGGCGGCGGCGACCGACTCGGGCTCCGGCATCCGCACCCCCTGCCGCAGCGCCAGCGACCGGAACACCGCGCCCGCATAGGGTCCCGGATCGCGCACCGGCAGCCACCGTCCGCCCCGCCCGCTCAGGGTCCGCGCGTCCACCGACCAGACCTCGCCGCCCTCGACGACCGCATGCCGGGGCGCGCCGGCGCCCGACAGGTCCGCCCGGATCGACGGCACCTCGGCGTTGAACCGGACCCCGGGCGCCAGGAACGCCGCTTTCGGCCCGCCCCCGCCCGGCTCCCATTCGAGATGCGCCCGGTTGAAATTCAGGTTCATGCCCGAGATCGCCGGGTTGTAACCCGCGAATTCCGGCTGGCCGGGATCGATCTCGCGCAAGGACGGCAGCGCGCCCGTCTCGACGAGGAACCGACCCGCGACGGTCTGAACGCCGCGCGCCGCCAGCGCGGCGGCCATGTCCCCCAGCGCGTCGGTGTCGAGCAGCGGATCACCCCCGCCCTCCAGCACCAGATCGCCGCGCAGCGCCCCCGCCTCGATCGGCCCGGTCGCCCGGATCCGGGTCGCGAACGCGTAGCCCGCCCCGAGACGGTCCATCGCGTAGGCCGCCGTCACGACCTTGGCGACCGAGGCCGGCGGCCGCGCCATCGCCGGATTGTGGCTTTCGACGATCCGCCCCGACGCGAGGTCCATCAGCGCGAAACCTGTCCGATCCGCCAGCCCGGACCGCGCGAGGATTTCCGCAAGTCCCTCGGGCCGGACCCCGCCGCGCGGCATGGGCCGCAGGATCTCGGCCCGGACCAGCGCCGGGGCGGCCAGAAACGCGGCGAGACCGGCGACGACGCCGCGTCGCCCGACGGGCCCGATATTCATGTGATGCGTACGTCCTTCAGCCAAGACCGACCCTCCTTCAGGCCCCCCTGCTGTCGGCGCAGCCTAGCGCCAGGCCCCGCGTCTGTCCACAACGCTCAGCGCGTCCAGACCCCGAGCGCGCGCAGCTCGCTCGATGACAGATCCAGCATCCGCCCGGTCAGCAGCGTCCAGCATGGCGGCTCCCGGAACGGCAGCGACCGCGCATCCGTCGGCGGCAGACGCCACCTCGCGAACCGCCGCGCCGCCGGCGACAGACCGGCGGCGATCTGCTCGCCGGGCCGCGCGAGAACGCCGACCGGGACCGAGCCCATGATCTCCTCCCACCGGTCCCAGCGATGGAACCCGCGAAGGTTGTCCGCGCCCATCAGCCAGACGAACCGCACGCCCGGCCGCCGCGCGCGCAGCGCGGCCAGCGTCTCGACGGTCAGCCGGGTTCCCAGACGCGCCTCGATATCGGTGACCTCGATCCTCGGGTGCCGCATGATCGCCCGCGCCGCAGCCATCCGGCGCGCCATGTCCGCCGGCGCGTCCGCCTTCAGCGGATTGCCGGGACTGACCAGCCACCAGACCCGGTCGAGCCCGAACGCCCTGAGCGCCCATTTCGACACGTGCACGTGCCCGGCATGCGGCGGATCGAACGACCCTCCGAGCAGACCGACGCGCATGCCCGGCAAAGCGATTGGCGTCCCCGCGATCAAATCCGGCGCTTCCTTCCCGTGAAAGCGCGGATGAAACGCACGAAACCGCCTGATCGGCAAGAGAACTGTGCAAACGCGCCACAGTCGCGGAATTTTCGATTCGCAAACTGCGAAATGGTTAACGCATCCGGCACAGATCCGTGATTTCGTGGTATCAGAAACAAAAAAACAAAACCGAGGCAGGCATGAATTTGAAGCAGACATCGGTCGCGGGCTTTCTCGCCGGAGCCGCGGCGTTTCTCGTCGGTTCCGAGGCGGGGCTTCTTCCCTATTCCCGCGAAGACGCCCCCGACGCCGTCGCCTTCGAGCGCACGCGCACCGACCTCGTGACCGCGACCGAACGCTCCGAGACGCTCGCGACCGAGCTCGGCGCCGCCAACGACCGCGTGGACGAGCTGACGGCCGAACTCGACACGCTCCAGGTGGAGGTCGAGCGCCTGACCGCCGATCTCGTGGAGCGCGACCGCGCGCTCGACGAGGCCGCGACCGCGGCCGCCGGCAACGTCGAGGAGATCGCCCGTCTCAACATGATGGTCGCCGAGCGCGACGCGGCCTTCAGCGAACTCACGACCGCCATCTCCGAGCGCGACACCCGGATCGCCGAACTCTCGCAGGAACTCGAAAGCCGCGGCATCGCCGTCGCGGACGCGGGCGACCTGCCGATGCCCGATCTCGCCTCCGTACCCCTGCCGGACCCCACCAAGATCCTCGGCGACGACGAGACCCCCGAGGCCGGCCTCGCGGCGGTCTCCTCCGAAAACCGGCCCGTCCCGACGACGCGCATGGAGGTTTTCGAACAGGCCCTCGCCGCCGCCAAGCCGATGTCGCCCCTGCCGTCGCCCGACTCAGTCACGCCGGTCTCCGCCTCCGCCGAAGCCGCGCCCGCTTTCGTCCCGAACCCGGACCTGCCGCTCGTCCAGGTCCATTTCGAGACCGCCAGCGCCCGCCTGACCCCTGGCGGCCGCATCCGCGCGCTCGCCGCGGCGACCGTGCTCGTCGAAAGCAACCCCTCCGCGATCCGCGTCACCGGCCACACCGACACGACCGGCCCGGCCGCGTCAATCTGGAACTCTCGCGCGCCCGCGCCCAGGCCGTCGCCGACCTCTTCGTCGAGGCCGGCCTTCCGCGCGACCGGATCGAGATCGCTCCGATGGGCGAGACCGCCTCCGTCCTGCCGATCCCGACCGGCGATGGCGTCTCCGAGCCGCTCAACCGCTGCGTCGGCATCTTCGCCACGCTCTGATCCGGGAAGGCCATCGCCCTGGACACCGTCTTCGCCGTCAGGTTCTTCGGCGCGCTCTTCGCGGTCATGAACCCGCTCGCCATCCTGCCGGTGTTCCTCAGCGTGACCTCGGACCAGAACGTCGCCGAACAGCGCCGCACCGCGCTCCAGGTGATCGTCTCCGTCACCGCGATGTCGGCGGTCATGGCGGTCGGCGGCCTCAAGATCCTCGACTTCTTCGGCATCTCCGTCGACGGCTTCCGCGTCGCCGGCGGCGTCGTCATCGCCGGCATCGCGCTCAACATGCTCAACGGCGAGAGCAGCCCCTCGCACGCCGGCAGCGACCGCGAGAAACCCCACCTCGCGGCCGCGCAAAACGTGGCCTTCTATCCGCTCAGCTTCCCGATGATCGTCGGCCCCGGCTCGATCGCCACGCTGGTCGTGTTCCTCCAGCAGGCGGACGGCCTCGCCGACCACGTCACATACGCCGCCGTGCTGGCCACCGTCCTCGCGATGATCGGCGTGACGCTCTATTTCGCCGCCATGATCGGCGCGCGCCTGTCGCGCACGCTGCGCACCATCATGTCGCGCCTGATGGGAATGATCCTGCTCGCGATCGCCATCGAGATGATCGTGGCCGGCGCGCTCAAGCTCCTGCCCGGCCTCGCGGGCTGACGCTTGCGCAGGGCCGCGCGCCGGACTAGGTGAGGCCCGAAGCCCCGAACAGCATCAGGACACCCCCATGGCCAACCCGCAATACGTCTATCACACGGACGGCCTCTCCAAGGCGTATCCCGGCGGCAAGAAGCTCTTCGAGAACATCCGGCTGAGCTTCCTGCCGGGCGTCAAGATCGGCGTCGTGGGCGTCAACGGCTCGGGCAAATCCACCCTGCTGCGCATCATGGCCGGCCAGGACAAGGACTTCCAGGGCGAAGCCTGGGCCGCCGAGGGCGTGCGCGTCGGCTACCTCGAACAGGAGCCGAAACTCGACGAGACCAAGACCGTCCGCGAGAACGTCATGGAGGGCGTCGCGGCGAAAAAGGCCATCCTCGACCGCTACAACGAAGTGGCGATGAACTATTCCGACGAGACCGCCGACGAGATGACCGCGCTCCAGGACCAGATCGACAGCCAGAACCTCTGGGATCTCGACGCCCAGGTCGACGTCGCGATGGAGGCCCTGCGCTGCCCGCCCGACGACGCCGAGATCGCGCCCGCTCTCGGGCGGCGAGAAACGCCGCGTCGCGCTCTGCAAACTCCTGCTCGAAGCCCCCGAGATGCTGCTCCTCGACGAGCCCACCAACCACCTCGACGCCGAGACCATCGCCTGGCTCCAGAAGCACCTGATCGAGTACAAGGGCACGATCCTCATCGTCACCCATGACCGCTACTTCCTCGACGACATCACCTCCTGGATCCTCGAGCTCGACCGCGGCCGCGGCATCCCCTGGGAAGGCAACTATTCCTCCTGGCTGGAGCAGAAGGCCAAACGCCTCGCCCAGGAATCCCGCGAGGACAAATCCCGCCAGAAGACGCTCGAACGCGAGCTCGAATGGATCCGCCAGGGCGCCAAGGCCCGCCAGGCCAAGCAGAAGGCCCGCATCAACGCCTATAACGACCTCGCCAACCAGTCCGAGCGCGACAAGATCACCCGCGCCCAGATCGTCATCCCCAACGGCCCCCGCCTCGGCCAGAACGTCATCGACGTCGAGCACGTCTCCAAGGGCTACGGCGACCGCCTGCTGATCGACGACCTCACCTTTTCGCTCCCGCCCGGCGGCATCGTCGGCGTGATCGGCCCCAACGGCGCCGGCAAGACCACGCTCTTCCGCATGCTGACCGGCCAGGAGAAGCCCGACAGCGGCGAGATCGCGTTCGGCGAGACCGTCCAGCTCTCCTATGTCGACCAGTCCCGCGACCAGCTCGACGACAAGAAGACCGTCTGGCAGGAGATCTCCGACGGCCTCGACGTCATCAAGCTCGGCGACGCCGAGATGAACTCACGCGCCTATTGCGGCGCCTTCAACTTCAAGGGCGGCGACCAGCAGAAGACCATGAACCTGCTCTCGGGCGGCGAGCGCAACCGCGTCCACCTCGCCAAGCTCCTGCGCGAGGGCGGCAACGTGCTCCTGCTCGACGAGCCGACCAACGACCTCGACGTCGAGACCCTGCGCGCTCTGGAAGACGCCCTCGTCGACTTCGCCGGCTGCGCCGTGGTCATCTCCCACGACCGCTTCTTCCTCGACCGCATCTGCACCCACATCCTCGCCTTCGAGGGCGACGCCCATGTCGAATGGTTCGAGGGCAATTTCGAGGATTACGAGGCCGACAAGATCCGCCGCCTCGGCCCGGACGCGGTGGAGCCGAAGCGGATCAAGTACAAGAAATTCGCGAGGTAGGAGAGGCAATTTGAATTGGACATGCCCATATTGCTCACGGTCACAGACAGTTACCAAAATCAAGCAGTAGCCAAATAGAGGCACTCTTTTCATATCAGAAATCAATCAGACGGATCAATGGGCATCAAGGCTTGCGCTATTGGATGCGCAAATCCCGAATGCATGAGAATCACTGTGCATGTTGAGATACGACAAACGGAATTTTACGAGCGGCGGCGATTTTATTTTCCTGATGCGGAAACCCTCGTAGCAGGCAGATGCTTCCAGAAGCGCGGCGAAACCTCAGCCTGAATTTATCCCCGGAGCGCTCAGGGAAGACTACGAGGAAGCCTGCAAAATTCGTGATTTAAGTCCCAAGGCCTCAGCCACGCTCGCGCGTCGGTGCCTTCAGGGGATGATTCGTGACTTTGCGGATATTAAAGAACCGACACTCTTTAGAGAAATACAAACACTCAGGAATCTCGTCGACGAAGGCAAGGCGCCTTTCGGCGTTTCAATGGATAGCGTCGATGCCATCGACCATGTGCGTGGTGTCGGCAACATCGGTGCCCACATGGAAAAGAACATTGATCACATCGTTCCTGTGGAGCCGGACGAGGCACAGCTCCTGATTGAATTGATCGAATCGCTGTTTGAGGAATGGTACGTTGCGCGTGAGAGGCGGAAGAATCGGTTCTCAGGCATTCGCAGTTTGGCGGAAAGCAAGCAGAAGCTCATATCGGAATTGAAGACACCTCAAATTGAGGGACCGAAAGAATGAACACAGAGCTATAGCGCACGTCACGATTTGTGGCCTTACGTTCGGATTGCGCCCACTCGCGCTCGCGCAGCTCAGTCCGCTATAGGTCCACTTAACCTTCTTGCCGCCTTCCCTCCGCGCAGCTATCTTCTCTCCATGAACGCCCGTCTCGACATCGCCATGAACGAAGCCCGGACCGCCCTGTCGGCGACAGATCAGGATCGACTGGCCGATCTCATCGCGGCCTATGTCGGCAACCACGCCAATCCGCCGGTCTTCACCGACGAGGAGCGCGCTGAGATCAGGCGCCGCAACGACGAGCTGTTCGATCCGGCGCCCCAACACGAAGTCAGGGAGTTCTTCGCCCGCCACCGTGGCTGAAGTCCGTTTCTCCCGCAAGGCGCTCGCCGACCTGCGCGCGATCCACGCGTACCTTGTCCAACACAATCCCGCAGCGGCGGCAAAGGTCGTCGCCGCCATCGAGAACAGCGCTTCGCTCATCGCTGAGTATCCCGAATTGGGACACCGGACGGACAGCGAACTCGACCGAATCCATATTGTCCCGCGCTTCGGATACGTCATTTCCTACCGCATCGCCGGTGACACGATTGAAATCCGCTACGTGTTTCACCCGCGTCAATCCCGCTGAGTGTTGACCCCTTAGGACCGACCGCAGCGCGGCGCCCCTCGTCCTCAGATCATCGCCCAGTCCGTAAACCGCCAGGTCACCGGCGGCTGAGGTGGCGGAGGCGGCTTGCGCCTCTGCGCGGGTCTGCGGCTCGTGCTGAACATGTCGGTTCTCCCGTTTGCCTGCGTTCAGCCTGCCACGGAATCGCCTAAAATTCGTCTGAATTTGTCCGAAACGGTTAACGCGAACCACCCGGACACGGACCTGCCCGTCACTTCGCGAGCGGCGTCGCTCCGGTCTCGACCCGCGTGATCTTTCCGTCCTTCACGTTCATCGCCATCAGCACCGCCTCCCGCGTGCCGTCGGGATAATCGTTGATCGAATGCACGACCAGGATGTCGTCGTTCTCGTAGATGCGGCGCCGTTCGCCCATTTTCATCCCGTCGGAGGCCATCATCCTGCGGATCAACGCGCCGAACGTCTCCTTGTCCATCTCCCTGCCCGACTGGTGGCGCACGAACACCGCGTCATCGGCGTAGAGCGCCAGATACGCCTCCGCGTCGTTGCCCGTCACCGCCGCGTTCATCTTCTCGAAAATCGCCATGTCTCTCCCCTCCCGTCGGGCGGCCTCGCCCGCACGCGAAGGTTAACACGCCGGGAACAACCCGGCGGAAATTTCTCAGGCCTGCCAAGCGTTGCGAAGCCTTCAGACCTCCGCGACCACCGCGCCCTTCATCTCGCCGGTCATGCGGAACCCGTCGACCGCGTGGATCTTGCCGCGCACCTCCTCGATCAGATGCATCGCGTCGTCCCGCGTCTTCGCTCGTCCGGCCATTCGCTGATCGCGGCGCTGGTGCGGTCGCTGGTGCGGATCACCGTCACCTTCGTCGCCCCCATCGCGATCAGCGCCGGAAGCCGATGCTCGCGCACGTTGCGCAGGTTGGTGTCCCAGTCCGAGCCGTCCGCCAGCTCCCAGGTCGTGATCGTCACATAGGCCATGGTTTCTCCTCCCATCAGGTACGAAGACGAGAATACCACATCCGGACCGAGTCGGGGCGTCCTACCGGACCGGCCGGAAGGGCGTGAAAAACCGGGATTCCAAAGGTTTCCCTGCGGTTAACGCGATTCGGATTGACTATTGGATTCAATCACTTGCCAAAAGTGACACGCGTGACACCAACGCAACTCCCCGCGCGTTTTCGACCTCGCCGACGGGCCGCTTCGTGCCGAATTCCAACGGACGGCCCTTGCGTTTCCCGGCTCCGTGCCCCATGTGTCCCGGGCGACGTTACCAAGATCCTCTGCTGTCTCCGTTACCGGCTTCAGTCATTTGATTCTGCTCTGACCAAAGCCGGGCCGCCGCATTCCGCGGGCGGCGAATTACGACAGGAGACATCACGATGGCCAACGGCACCGTGAAATGGTTCAACCCCACCAAAGGCTTCGGCTTCATCCAGCCTGACGGCGGATCCAAGGACATCTTCGTCCACATCTCCGCGCTCGAGCGCGCGGGTCTGACCCATCTCGACGACAATCAGAAGGTCACCTACGACCTCGAGACCGGACGCGACGGCCGCGAAAGCGCCGCCAACCTCGCGCTGGCCAACTGATCTGACGACCGGCCGTCCGGACATCCGGGCGGCCACCTCTCCGCCGGAGCGCCGATCCGCTCCGCACGCCGTCCCACGGGACGGCCCCGCCGCCCGACGCGGCCCCTCCCAACCCTCATACCATCGGCTCCGCTCCCTGACCCGAGTCTCTTTGTCGGTGTAGCGGCACGGAATCCGCCCGGGTCGTCAGATTCGGCGCAAGCGCCGGAAAACACGCCGTTTTCAGAGGCTGGAATCCGGCTGGAAAGTGGCTGGAAACAGGCTTGCCATTTTGGCCAGGGTCCGGACCGCGCTTTGGCGAAAGTCGGGCGCCCGGACCGTCGGGATCAGATCATCGCCCAGTCGGCGGGCCGCCACGGCCCCTGCGGATTTGGTTTCGGTTCCGGCCTCGGCGCGGGCGCGCCCTGTTTGCTCATGCTGCTCATCTCAACCGCTCCGTTTTTCGTTGGCCCGGAGCCCTGCCTGCGGCCCCGGGTGACGCCATTCATGGCGCAGACCCGTTACCGGAATGTTTCCGCAGCCCCAGCGCCGACACCCGCGCAAAAAGAAACCGGCACCTCTCGGTGCCGGCTTCCAATTCACCCGATCTGAATTCCGAGGGTCAGGCCGCCTTGCGGCGACGCTTCATGAGGCCCAGACCGCCCAGCGCCGAGCCGAGCAAGCAGAACGCCCGCCGGAAGCGGAACCTGCTGACACCGTCAGCGCATTCAAGTAGAAATCTGATCGCACTAGTGCTGTTCGAACCGTCGAGTGCTCACCGAAGCGTTCGATGCATCATGCAAACGTCAGCATGATCCAATCCAAGCGGTACACTGTACGCGATCGCACCGTCTGCATTGTTCGCCTGAAACACAGTGAATCATCGCTCCATCTATCGAACTCGATCACAGAAGTCATCCGTGACCTGTCAGCCCGATCGAGTCACTTGAATCAGATCTTCACCACTGAATCGTCAGCGACGAGTGTCTCAAGTACTGAGCCACTTCAGTCCGTACCTCGCCAACGCCAGTATTGTCGTCCGATCGAGTCCGGATCACAGCTTGCCGATCAGTCTGTAACCAGTCAGAACAAACGCCCAGACCGCCACTGCCGTATCGAAGTCCATCAGATAAGCGTACGAGTATGCCGGATTTGACGCAGTAAGCGCATTGCCAGCACTGCCGTTACAGCCGAATGCCGCAGTTGCAACGTCCGGCACGTCAACGTGCGTCCGCAACTGCGAGTCTCGCGGCCGACGTCCGTGCTCCTACGGTTCGCAGCTCGGCAAGCGGCTCCATCGTTGTCCGCGCAAGTCGCCAAAATCAAATGTGACCGCCGCCGCAGCCGGCTGCGCCATCATCATCGCCGCGCCGAGCGCAAGCCCGAGAGCGGAAGCACCACCAGCCTTCTTTGAAATCATTCCCATCGTTTTCCCCTTTCGCGGAGCCGTTGATCGGCTTCGCGCTGTCCCACCTCCGTGTACGAAACAGACAAATCTTCGAAAAATCAAACGAAAATTGCGCGTTAACCATGATCGACGCCAGAAGTCGCCACTTCCCGCAACCGGCGCGACAGCTTCCCGACTCAAGGCGCGCGCGTTCCGATCAGCCGGCCAAAACAGAATATTTGCCGACCGAATCACCGCCACGCCGATCCCCCGGACCCCTCCGGCCCGACGCCGCGCCTTTCCCGTTGGTCCGCCGCCCTTTCCCCGCTACGCTCCCTCCAAACCGAAAGGACCGTCATGCGCGCCCTCCATCTCCTGCCGCTCCTCGCCCTGCCGCTCGCCGCCTGCACGCCGCCCGCCGGCGAGCCGGGCCTCAGCCGCGAGGACACGGTCACCCTGATCCAGCAATCGACGCGGACGCTGTGCGGCGCGGTGCCGACGGCGCAGTCGGCGCTCGCGGTGGTCACGGCGCTCTATCCGAGCCCCGGCGTCATCGCCACCGGCGTCGCGACCAACGCGGCGGAGGAAATCTGCACGGCGCTGTTCGGCGCGCCGGGCGGCCCGGCGACCCGCAGCGGTCCGCCGCCGCCGCGCGGCACGGTGCTGACCGCCGAGACGGCGCAGGGCGTGCCGATCGAGGCCGAGTTCGTCGGAATGTCCGACCCCGCCGGCGGCTGAGCTCAGAGCCCGCGCCGCAGTTCCTCGAGCGCGGGGTCGCCCGGATTGGCCGCCAGAGCCTCGGCCAGCGTGGCGCGCGCCCGGTCGGGCCGTTCGAGCGCCGCGTCGATGCGGACCAGCATCGACCAGGCGTCGACCCGCTGCGGATCGAGCGTCACCGCCTCGCGGAAGCCGGCGAGCGCGCCCTCCCAGTCGCGCATGGTGAGCGCGGCGCCGCCGATCTTGAGATGCGTCTCGGGGAAATCGGCCTGGGATCCCAGCGCGGCCTGCCATTCGGTCATCGGACCGCGCAGGACGGCGGCCTGGGCGGGCGGGATCGCCGCCAGCGCGTCGAGCATCGCGCCGGCGGCAGCGATCCGCACCATCCGCACCGGGTCGCGCAGGGCGGGCGACAGAGCCGCGAGCCGCGCCTCGGGCGGCCGCGCCCGCTGGACCGTCGCCGCCGCCGCGCGCACCAGCGGGTCGGGGTCGCCAAGAAGCGGTTCCGCCGCCTCGGCCACCTCCGGCGAGCCCGCGCGCCTCAGAAGATCGAGCGCCGTGGCCCGCGCGATCCCCGGGACCTCGAGGTCGGACGCGAGCGCCAGAAGGGCGTCCGCCTGCCCCTCCGGCGACCAGCGCCCGGCCGCGAGCACCGTGCCGAAATGCGGGCCGCGCCAGGTGTCGTCGGGGAAGCGCGTTTCGATCTCCGCCGCCGCCCAGGCCGCGTCCCGGTCCGCGTGGCAGTCGGTGCAGGCGTCGGGCGCGCCGGTCTCCGCGGAGAGATCCGGCCGCGGCACGCGGAAGCTGTGATCGCGCCGCTCGTCGATGCCCATGTAGGTCCGCTCGATCATGTGACAGCTGGCGCACTGCGCGCCTTCCGTGCCCTGCTCGTGGAAATGATGCTCGGGCGTGTCGTAAGCCGCGCCGCGCAGGGTCGGAAACCGGTCGTTCCCCTCGGGGTTGTGGCATTGGGTGCAGACGGCGTTGCCCTCGGCGCGCAAGGTCGCCGAATGCGGCTCGTGGCAATCGGTGCACCGCACCCCGCGCGCGTTCATCTTCGACTGCAGGAACGAGCCGTAAACATAGACCTCGTCGAGGATCTGGCCGTCCGCGTGATACGCTCCCTCGCGCAGCAGCGCGAGATTGTAGGCGTCCCCATAGACCGTGCCCGGTACCGGATTCCCGTCGAAGAACGCCTCGCGCCGCGAGTGGCACGCGGCGCATTGTCCGGTCTCGACCGAAGCCGACGCGCCCAGATCGACGGTCAGACCCGTCGCGCCGGTCCCCGCCCATGCCGACGGGTCGAAGGTCTCCGGCTCCGCCGCCCAGGCCAGATGCGCGCTTCCCGGTCCGTGGCACGCCTCGCAGCCCACGCCGATCTCGGCCATGCGGGGCGCATAGGTCCGGGTCACGCGATCGTAGTTCCGCGAATACCCGGTCGCGTGACACTCGGCGCAGCGCGCCTCCCAGCTCTTGTAGGGTCCGCTCCAGTGCAGCGCGTCGCCGGGGACCAGGTCCTGGTCGGGAAAGACCGGGTACCAGCGGCCCTCGTCCAGTCCCAGGCGATGTCGAAGGTCTGCGTCCGGCCGGGCTCCGGTCTCGACCAGGTATTGCTGCAGCGGCGCGGTAGCCGCCGACGCCGACGACCTTCCACGTCCCCCGCGCGCCGTCCGCGTCCTCGGTCTCGATCAGATAGGCGTCGCCGTCGCGGCGGAACCGCGTGACCACGCCGTGATGCTCGAACTCGGCGTCGTCGAAATCGCCCGCGACGGTCTCCGGCCCCGGCTCGGTCCAGGCCAGCGCGTGATGCGACCCGCTCCACGCCTCCGCCGCGTCCCGGTGGCATTCGGTGCAGCTCTCCGAGCCCGTGTAAGACACGCTGCGGCATCTCCGCCGCCCCCGCGCCGCCCCATCCGAGCCCCGCGAGCGCGATGAGACCGGCCGCAATCACGTCGCGCATGTCGTATCCCCGTTGTTCCGGATACGGTTGTGGCACAGCCGGCCGCCGGGGAAAAGCGGACGACTTGCCGCCCCGCACTGGCGTTAACCGATCACCAGGGTTCAGCAGCCGGCGATATCAATGACTTGCCACGGGTTCACGCGTGGACCGCGATTGCGCGCGGCGTCACCCGAACCGGTTGTCCTGCGGAAATCCGCGCGGCGCCATCCGTCCCGCGCCGGCCCTCGCGCCGATCCAGTCGGCGAGTTCCGCGCCGGTGACGGTCCGCGTCCGGCCGGCCGGGTCCTTCCAGGCGAGCCCGTCCGAGAGGTCGAAGGTCGTCGCGTCCGACAGGCCGCCATCCTTGTATTTCTGCAGCCGCACGCCCTTGCCGCGCCCCATCTCGGGCAGTTCCGCCACCGGGAAGACCAGCACCTTGCGGTTCGCGCCCACCACCGCGACATGGTCGCCCGCGACCGGCCGGCAGACCGCGGCCCGCGTCTCGCCGCGCACGTTGAGCACCTGTTTTCCGGCCCGCGTCTGCGCCACCGCCTCGTCCTCGGGCAGCACGAACCCGTCGCCCGCGGACGACGCGACCAGCAGCTTTCCGCCCGGCACATGGGTGAACAGCGCCACCATCCGCGCCTCGTTCGGCATGTCGGTCATCAGCCGCACCGGCTCGCCCATGCCCCGCCCGCCCGGCAGCAGCGAGGTCTGGAGCGTGTACATCCGCCCGTTCGAGGCGAACATCAGGATGCGGTCGGTGGTCTCGGCATGGATCAGGAAGCGCGGCCCGTCGCCGTCCTTGAACTTCAGCTCCGTCGTGGGGTCGACATGGCCTTTCATGGTCCGGATCCAGCCCATCTCGGAGCAGATCACCGTCACCGGTTCGCGCTCGATCATGGATTCGAGCGTGATCTCCTCGACATCGGGCGCGTCGTCGAACGTCGTGCGTCGCGCGCCGCCGGGAGCGGACTTGCCGAACGCCTTGCGGACTTCCTTGAGCTGGTCCGCGATCCGCGCCCATTGCAGGTCCTCGGAGGCCAGCAGCGCGGCGATCCCCGCGCGCTCGGCGATCAGCGCGTCGCGCTCGGAGCGCAGCTCCATCTCCTCGAGCCTGCGCAGGTTGCGCAGCCGCAGGTTCAGGATCGCTTCGGCCTGCACGTCGGAGAGCGTGAACTCCGCGATCAGCACGGCCTTCGGCTCGTCCTCGTAGCGGATGATCTCGATCACCCGGTCGAGATTGAGGAACGCGACGATGTACCCGTCGAGAACCTCCAGCCGCGCATCGATTTTGCCCAGCCGGAACTCCGACCGCCGGACCAGAACCTCGCGCCGATGATCCAGAAACGCCCGCAGCACCTCGCGCAGCGAACAGACCTGCGGCGTGCGCCCGTCGATCAGAACGTTCATGTTCATCGCGAAGCGCGTCTCGAGATCGCTGTTCTTGAACAGCATCTCCATCATCACCTGCGGATCCACATTTCGCGCGCGCGGCTCCAGCACCACGCGGATGTCCTCGGCACTCTCGTCGCGCACGTCAGCCAGAATGGGAATCTTCTTGGCGTTGATCAGATCGGCCAGCCGTTCGATCAGCTTGCCCTTCTGAACCTGATAGGGGATCTCGGTGACCACGACCTGCCAGGTCCCGCGCCCCAGATCCTCGACCGCCCAGCGCGCGCGCAGACGGAACCCGCCCTTGCCGGTCCGGTAGGCCTCCTTGATGCTCGCGCGGTCCTCGACGATGATCCCGCCGGTCGGGAAATCCGGGCCCTGGATGTGATCGAGCAGCGTCTCGTCGCGCGCGTTCGGCGATTTGATCAGATGCAGGCAGGCGCCCACCAGCTCGTCGATGTTGTGCGGCGGGATGTTCGTCGCCATGCCGACCGCGATGCCGCTCGATCCGTTCGCCAGCAGGTTGGGGAACGCCGCCGGCAGGACCACAGGCTCGCTCTCGGAGCCGTCGTAATTGTCGCGGAAATCGACCGCGTTCTCGGTCAGACCGTCCAGCAGCGCCGCCGCCGCCGCCGTCAGCCGCGCCTCGGTGTAGCGCTGCGCCGCCGGGTTGTCGCCGTCGATATTGCCGAAATTGCCTTGGCCGTCGACCAGCGGATAGCGGATGTTGAAATCCTGCGCGAGCCGGGCCAGCGCGTCATAGATCGACTGGTCGCCATGCGGGTGATAGTTGCCCATCACCTCGCCGACGATCTTGGCGCATTTGCGGAACGGCGAAGTCGGCTCCAGCTTCAGCCCGCGCATCGCGTAGAGGATGCGCCGATGCACCGGCTTGAGCCCGTCGCGCGCGTCCGGAAGCGCCCGGTGCATGATCGTGCTGAGCGCGTAGGTCAGATACCGCTCGCCCAGCGCCCGGTCGAGCGGCTCGGAGGTCTCGCCGTCACGCGGCATGTCGGGGGTGTCGGTCAGGTCAGCCATAGATGTGGTGATACCGCCGTGAACCGGACGCGTCCAGAGAACATTGGTTAACGCGGGCCCGCATTGACTTCCCGCCCCGCCTTCCGCCAATTCGGCGCGACGTCGCCCGGGAAACCAATGCCCCCCAGAACGATCCTCATCACCGGATGCTCGTCCGGCATCGGTCTCGACGCCGCCCGGACGCTCGCCGCGCGCGGCTGGCGGGTGTTCGCGACCTGCCGCCGGACCGAGGATCGCGACCGCCTGGCCGCCGAGGGGTTGGAGAGCTTCACGCTCGACCTCGCCGACGCGGCTTCGGTCGAGGCCGGCGCGGCGGAGGCGCTCGACCGCACCGGCGGCGCGCTCGACGCCCTCTTCAACAACGGCGCCTTCGCCACGCCGGGCGGCGTCGAGGATCTGAGCCGCGCCGCCCTGCGCGAGATTTTCGAGACCAACCTCTTCGGCCAGATCGACCTGACCAACCGCGTCCTGCCCGCCATGCGCGCGCGCGGCTCGGGGCGGATCGTGATGAACTCTTCCGTGCTCGGCTTCGTCTCCACGCCTTGGCGCGGCGCCTATTCCGCGACCAAATTCGCGCTCGAAGCCCTGACCGACGCGCTCCGCATGGAGCTTCACGCCACGCCGATCCGCGTCAGCCTGATCGAACCCGGCCCGATCACCACCGATTTCCGCCGCAATGCCGCCCGGGCGTTCGCCCGCCACATCGACTGGCGGACCTCGCCGCACCGCGCCGCCTACGAGGCGACGCTGATGGCGCGGCTGAACGCGACCGACGGCCCGCCCGACCGGTTCGAGCTGCCCCCCTCAGCGGTGACCGCCCGCCTGATCGAGGCGCTCGAAAGCCCGCGGCCGAAGGCCCGCTATTTCGTCACGAAGCCGACCTACATCGCCGACCTTATGCGCCGCCTGATGCCCACCCCACTCCTCGACGCCGTGCTGCGCGGTCGCTGAGGCATGCTGTCGATTTTCGACCTCGCAGCCCTGCTTCTGACCCTCTCGGCGCTGTTCGGCTGGCTCAACGTCCGGTTTCTCGGCCTGCCCCATTCCATCGGCATGCTGACCATGGGCCTCGCCGCGTCGCTGGCTCTGATCGCGGCGGAGGTGGCGTTCCCGTCCGTCGCCGTCTTCCACGAGCTCGAGGCGACCCTGCGCGGCATCGACTTCACCGATCTCGTCATGGACGGGATGCTGGCCTTCCTCCTCTTCGCCGGGGCGCTCAACGTCGACCTCAAGGCGATGCGCGACAGGGCGTGGCAGGTCGTTTTCCTCGCGTTTCTCGGCACTCTCATCTCGGCGGCGATCATCGGCTTCGGGTTCTGGGCCCTGTCCGGCGCGATCGGTCATCAGATGCCGCTGATCTGGGCGATGGTCTTCGGCGCCCTGATCAGTCCCACCGATCCCGTGGCCGTCATGAGCGCGCTCAAGACCGTTCGCGTTCCCAAGTCGCTCCGCGTCGAGACGGAGGGCGAATCGCTCTTCAACGACGGCGTCGGCGTCGTGCTCTTCACGGTCCTGCTGGGCGTCGCCGTGAGCGACGGCGAAAAGACCTTCGGCATCGCCGAGGCGTTCGACGCGATCCTGGTCGAGGCCGGTGGCGGTCTCGCGCTGGGGGCCGTCACCGGCTACGTCGCCTACCGCGCCATGCGCGCCATCGACGATTTCGCGATCGAGGTCCTGATCACCCTCGGGCTCGTCACCGCCACCTATTCCGTCGCGCTGTCTCTCGACGTGAGCGGCCCGCTCTCGATGGTCTCCGCCGGGCTTCTCATCGGTCACCGCGCGCCGCGCGACGCGTTCAGCGACCGGACCCAGGGCTACGTCACCGCTCTCTGGACGCTGATCGACGAGGTTCTGAACGCGATCCTTTTCCTGCTGATCGGCCTCGAGGTCCTGCTTCTGAGCACGACCTCCGTCAGTCCCGGCCTGTCCCTGCTGGCGATCCCTCTCGTGCTGGTCGCCCGCCTGCTGGCGGTCTCCACGCCGATCCTGCTTTTCGGATGGACGGGCAGACTGACCGCCCGGACCATCCCCTTTCTGACCTGGGCCGGCGTGCGCGGCGGCGTCTCGGTGGCGCTCGCGCTGGCGCTTCCCGACGTCCCGGCCAAACCGGGCATCCTCGCGGCGACCTACGCTGTGGTTTTGTTCAGCATCATCGTGCAAGGGTCCACCCTCGCCCGCGTCGCCCGCGCCACGCTCGACATCCCCGAGGACCCGAAATGACCGAAGACCCCGTCCGCAACCGCCGCCCGCTCGCCTCCCGCCAGACCGGATTCGCCAGGCGTCTGACGGAGGCGCTCCTGCGCACCTCGGTCACCCCGGATCAGATATCGTTGGCGGGCATCCTCTTCGCCGCGGCCGCCGGCGTGCTGCTTCTCACGCCCTCGGTCCTGACCTTCCTGCTCGCGGCGCTCCTGATCCAGCTCCGACTGCTCGCCAACCTGCTCGACGGTCTCGTCGCGGTGGAGGGCGGGCGCGGCTCGCGGCTCGGCCCGCTCTGGAACGAGGCGCCCGACCGCGTCGAGGACACGCTGATCCTCGCGGGCTTCGGCGTGGCGGCGGGCGCGCCGATCCTCGGCCTCTGCGCCGCGCTCGGCGCGATGTTCTGCGCCTATGTCCGCGTGCTCGGCGGCGCGCTCGGCCAGCCGCAGACGTTCGCGGGCCCCATGGCCAAACAGCACCGCATGGCCGCGATCACCCTCGGCTGCCTGCTCGGCGCGGCCGAACTCGTCGCGGGCCGCGCGCCGGTCACGCCGCAGATCATCCTCTGGATCGTCACCCTCGGCGCGCTCCTCACCGCCGCCCGCCGCCTCGCCATCATCGCGCGGGGGCTCGAATGATCCTCGACCGCCTCATCATCGGCGCCACGCGTTTCCTGATCGGCGGCCGCGCCGCCTGGGTCGGCTGCAAACCGACGCCGCGTCAGCGGATCTACTTCGCCAACCATTCCAGCAACCTCGACACCGTCGTGATCTGGGCCGCCCTGCCCCCGACCCTGCGCGCGCGCACCCGTCCCGCCGCCGCCGCCGATTACTGGGACAGGACCCGCGCCCGCCGCCATCTCGCCCGCGACGTGCTGGGTGCCGTCCTTGTCGACCGCGGTGCCGGCCGCGACGCGCTGCGCGAAGTCGAGGACGCGCTGCGGGCCGGCAACTCGATCATCATCTTCCCGGAAGGCACACGCGGGCATGACGCGATCCCCGCCGTGTTCAAGTCCGGCCTCTTCCATCTCGCCGCCGCCTTCCCGCAGGCCGAGCTGATCCCGGTCTATCTCCACAACCTCAACCGCGCGATGCCCAAGGGCGTCTGGCTCCCGGTCCCGGTCAGCGCCAGCGTGCTGTTCGGCGCGCCCGTCGAACGCGAGCCCGCCGAGGACAAGGCCGCGTTCCTGACCCGCGCGCGCGGCGCGATGCTCGACATCGCCCGAACCGTCCTGCCCGAGGCGCCCGGCGTCTGAGCGTCGCGCCGAACCGTTCGTCCGCCCGCCCAACGGCGTCATCGCCTTCCTCACCGTCGCGCCCCCCGGGGCCGCGTGCACGCCCGGCGGCGACGAGGCCAAGCTCCCGAACGTCATCGGAAACGTCGCGGATATCGCGCTCTTCAAGAAAATGTTCCAAGACGGACAGTTCTCTTGAAGGACTCGACGCAGTGATTATTTTCCATCCGCAGCCGATAGCGACTGTGAGGCGGACCGCTACGGGATCCGGGCCTTCGCCTTCTTGTGGAAACGGATTGCACATGGAGATGCAAGTCTATGAAAAAGCTGCTTATCGCTACCGTTTCAGCGCTCACCCTGTCGGGGGCAATGCTTGCGACGGGAACCGCGTTCGCTCAGGACGCTCAGCTGTCCGAAGAGGTAGCCACGAAGCTCGAGATGCTGGGGATCGGCATGCCGATCGTGGTCACCGAGGACCAGCTGCAGCAGATCGAGCTCGTCCTGAACGGCACGGATGACGACAACACCAAGAAAATGGCGATCGAAACCATCGTCGCCGAATAACGTCACCGATGGGCGCGGCTCCCGCGAGGGGGCCGCACCTCGCTCCGAACTGGCCTAGAAGGTCGAACCCGGTTCCACGGACGTCTCGGCCCCACTTCGCACGAACGAACCCTGTGACAGCAGAATAGGGTCCGTCGGCGTTTGGCGCGTCCACGCTGGACTTCACCCCCCCGGTGCCGCCAGATGCGCCAAATGACTGACCTTCTCGTTCATCCGCTCGCGCGGCTTTTTCTGGGCCTGTTCGCCTTCCTCGCGGTCGCGACCCTCATCGGACGCCTCCTCGCCAGGCGCGGCGGCGACGCGGGCACGCTCGCCAACCTCACATCGCGCATCGACAGCTGGTGGGCGATGATCGCGATCCTCGCCGTGACCTTCCTCGCCGGGAAAATCGCGACCATCGTCCTCTTCGCCCTCGTCTCGTTCTGGTGCCTGCGCGAGTTCATCTCGCTCACGCCCACGCGCGCCTCCGACCATTACACCCTCGCGGCTGCCTTCTACCTGTTCCTGCCGGCGCAGTACGTCCTGCTCTGGGACGGCTGGCTCTCGGTCTTCACCATCGCGATCCCGGTCTACGCCTACCTGCTGCTTCCGGTGATCTCCGTCCTGCGTGGCGAGACCGAGGATTTCCTGCTCCGCATCTCCAAGATCCAATGGGCGCTGATGCTGGCGGTCTACTGCCTGAGCCACGCGCCCGCTCTCCTGATGCTCCGCATCGAGGACTACCCCGTCGGCCCGTTCGGCCTGCTCGCCTTCCTTCTGCTGATCGTCCAGGCCAGCGACGTGCTGCAATACGTTTTCGGCAAACTCTTCGGCAAACGCCGCCTGGCGCCGCTGGTCAGCCCCAACAAGACCTGGGAGGGCCTGATCCTCGGCGCGGGCGCCGCCACCCTGCTCGGCGGCGCGCTCCACGGCCTGACGCCCTTCGGACCCGCCGGCGCGCTCGCGATGGCCGCGATGATCACGCTCGCCGGCGCGCTCGGCGGCCTCGTGCTCTCCGCCGTCAAACGCTCGCTCGGCGCAAAGGACTGGGGCACGATGATCGAAGGCCATGGCGGCATGCTCGACCGCATGGACAGCATCGTTTTCGCCGCCCCGCTGTTTTTCCACCTGACGAACTACTTCTTCGCCTGATCCCGACGCCGCTCCAGCCAGTCCTCGACGTAGAGATCGCGCGTCAGCGTCATGGTCAGCGCAGACGTCGGCGTCGCGAGCATCAGCCCGAGGATGCCGAAGAGCACCCCGAACAGCATCTGGAACCCGATGACCAGAAGCGGCGGCAGCGAGACCTTCTCCAGCTGGATCAGCGGCGTGATGACGTAGCTTTCGAGCGTCTGCACCCCGACATAGACCGCGCCGACCCAGAAGACCGTGTTCCATCCCTGCGTCGCGGCCAGCAGCAGGGCGGGAACCGCCGACAGGACCGGCCCGATATTGGGAATGAACGCCAGAAGCCCCGCGATCAGGCCGAGCACGAGCGCGAGCGGGATGTCCAGAAGCCGGAGCCCGGCCCAGGTCAGCACGCCGACCACGCTCATCGCGATAAGCTGTGCCGTGAGCCAGCCGCGCAGCGTCGCGATGGCGTTGTCGAGAACCTGCTCGGCGCGCGCGCGTCCCGATGGCGCGATCAGCATGATGAACCCGTCACGGTACCGCCCTGGATCCGCCGCGCCGTAAAGCCCGATGAACAGAACCAGGATGAACGACCCGAGCGCGCCGAAGGTCGCGAAGACCGCCGTGGTCGCCATCGCGCCGCCATCCGTCATCAGCCGCGCGGGCGGCAGACGTTCGAGCACACGCTGCACCCAGGGAAGATCTTCGACCCGCGCGCTCAGGCTCCGGAACGCCTCGGGGACCTGTTCGATCAGATCGCTCAACTGTCGCGAGACCGAAGGCGCGACCCAGAGCCAGAAGCCGACCGCAGCCAGCGTCAGCGCCAGCACGAACACAGCCACGCCCCAGCCGCGCGGCATGCCGACCCGGTCGGCGATCCAGCCGCCTCCGCCCCGGAGAAGAATGGCGAGAAGCACGCCCGCGAAGAGCGACAGGATGACGTCCGGCGCGAACACGAAAAGCGACGCGACCACCAGGGCGATCACGGTGACGGAGATGGACAGACGGGACATGAGGCTCCTTTCGCTCGGCTTCAAAACCGGCGGCACGACGGATCGTTCCGCGCGTCGCGAGACAGCGCCCTTGCATTGCCGCGGGATTCGGCTACCTCAGCCACCCTATGCCGAAAGGAGGCCGCCATGGCCAACGACCCCCTCTTCATCGTCGCCGCGATCGCCTGTCTGGCGGTCGTCGCCGTTCTCGTCATAGGCATCGGCGGCTTCGCCCGCGACGGCGCCTTCAACAAGAAATACGGCAACAAGATGATGCAGCTGCGCCTGCTGCTGCAGTTCATCGCCGTGATCCTGATCGTCGCCTTCGTCTATTTCTCGCGCTAAGGGAGGCTGATCCATGGTCGTTCTCAACCGCATCTACACCCGCACCGGCGACGCGGGCGAGACCGCGCTCGGAAACGGCGCGCGCGTCGCCAAGCATTCGGTCCGAGTCGCCGCCTACGGCACGGTGGACGAAACCAACGCCACGCTCGGCCTCGCCCGCCTGCACGCGTCCGGCGACATGGACGCCGCCCTCGCGCGCGTGCAGAACGATCTCTTCGACCTCGGCGCCGATCTCTGCACCCCCGACATCGAGAACGACGCATCTGCCGAATACCCTCGCCTGCGCGTCGTCGCCTCCCAGGTCACGCGGCTCGAAGCGGAAATCGACGCGATGAACGCGAAACTCACGCCGCTGCGCAGCTTCATCCTTCCCGGCGGATCGCCGCTCGCGGCGCATCTCCACCTCTGCCGCACCGTCAGCCGCCGCGCGGAGCGGCATGTGGTCGAACTCGCGAGCATCGAGACGATCAACGACGACGCCGTGAAATACCTCAACCGCCTCTCCGACTGGTTTTTCGTCGCGGGCCGCATCGCCAACGACGACGGCGCCGCCGACGTGCTCTGGGTTCCCGGCGCGAACCGCTGAACCGGCGGGTTGCCGCGACACGTTCACCAATCGTCACGCCGACGTATTATCAAATTCACGATTCGGGCCTATATTGATCTGGTGACGCGGCGCAGACCCGTGCCGCGCCGTCAGGAGGGCCCCGAGGACCATGTCCGCCCGGATCCGCGCGCCAGGAACCTATTCGCCCGCCGAGCGGCGTTCGGACGCCGCCATCCACATCGCGGGCATCGCCTCGGCGATCATCGCCGTGCCCACGCTGATCACTCTGACCGCGCTCTGGTACGGCGACACGACCATCGTCGCGGCAGCCGTGATCTACGGCCTCAGTCTGCTGGCGATGCTGTCGTGCTCCGCGCTCTACAACATGGCGCGCCTGCCCGAATGGAACGCGGCCTTCCGCCGCATCGACCAGTCCGCGATCTATCTCAAGATCGCCGGCACCTACACGCCCTTCGCGGTGCTGACCGGAACCCATGCCGGCTGGTTCCTCACCGGCGTCTGGGGCGCGGCGCTCGCCGGCATCTCGCTCCTGCATCTGCGCCGCGACGGCCCGCGCTGGCCCTCGCTCGTCGCTCTACCTCGGCATCGGCTGGGCCGGCGTCTTCTTCGGACAGCACGTCTTCGCCGGTCTCACGCCGACGGGCTTCAACCTGCTCCTCGCCGGCGGTCTGACCTACACGGCGGGCGTCGCGTTCTTCCTGTGGGAAAGCCTGCCCTTCCACTACGCGATCTGGCACGGCTTCGTCCTCGCGGCGACGTGGCTCGTCTACGCCGCCGTGATCGCCGAGCTCTGGAGCCGCGCGCCCGTCTGACGCGAAGTTCCGGTTGCGCGGCGCGGACGCCGACTTTAGACCGCTGGCAAGAGTAATCGCCGCCCGAAGCGTCGCATCCGGCCAGTCCCGCCGCGCGCGCCTCCGGCATTCAGAGACGACCACGCCAGTCCGGGAGACCGACCGCCGATGAAGATCCTCGTGCCCGTCAAACGCGTCATCGATTACAACGTCAAGGTCCGGGTCAAGGCCGACGGCACCGGCGTCGATCTCGCCAACGTCAAGATGTCGATGAACCCGTTCGACGAGATCGCCGTCGAGGAGGCCATCCGCCTCAAGGAGAAGGGCGTCGCCGACGAGATCGTCGCCGTCTCCATCGGCGTCAAACAAGCCCAGGAGACGCTGCGCACCGCCCTCGCCATGGGCGCCGACCGCGCGATCCTGATCGTCGCCACCGAGAACGTGAACGAGGACATCGAGCCGCTGGCCGTCGCCAAGCTCCTCAAAGCCGTGATCGACGAGGAGGCCCCCGGCCTCGTGATCGCCGGCAAGCAGGCCATCGACAACGACATGAACGCCACCGGCCAGATGCTCGCGGCCCTGCTCGGCTGGTCCCAGGCCACCTTCGCCTCCGAGATCGCGATCGACGGCGACACGGCGACCGTGACCCGCGAGGTCGACGGCGGCCTCCAGACCATCGAGGTCAAGCTCCCCGCCATCGTCACCGTCGACCTGCGCCTCAACGAGCCGCGCTACGCCAGCCTTCCCAACATCATGAAGGCCAAGAAGAAACAGCTCGACGAGAAAACCCCCGCCGATTACGGAATCGACATCACGCCCCGCCTCAAGGTGGTCAAAACCACCGAGCCCGAGACCCGCAAGGCCGGCGTAAAGGTCGCCTCCGTCGACGAGCTGATCGAGAAACTGAAAACCGAAGCGGGAGCGCTCTGATGGCCGTCCTGATCCTCGCCAAGCACGACAATGCCACCCTCAACGACGCCACCGCCCGCACCGTGACGGCCGCCAAGGGTCTCGGCGGCGACATCCACGTCCTCGTCGCCGGCGAGAACTGCGCCGCCGTGGCCGAGGAGGCCTCCAAGGTCGACGGCGTCGCCAAGGTGATCCACGTCGAAGGCGCGTCTTACGCCCACCGCCTGGCCGAGCCGCTGACCGCGCTCCTGCATGGCATGGCGGGCGCTTACGACGCCATCGCCTTCCCCGCCACCACGACCGGCAAGAACGTCGCGCCCCGCCTCGCGGCCCTGCTCGACGTCATGGTGATCTCCGACGTCACCGGCATCGTCTCGGCGGACACGTTCGAGCGCCCGATCTACGCCGGCAACGCCATCCAGACCGTCCAGTCGGCGGATGCGAAAAAGATCATCACCGTGCGCGGCGCGGGCTTCGACCCCGCCGGCGAACAGGCCCCCTGCCCGGTCGAGACCGCCGCAGCCGGCGACGATCCCGCCCTGTCGAAATGGATCGAGGACAAGGTCGCCAAATCCGACCGCCCCGAACTCGCCTCCGCCAAGATCGTCGTCTCCGGCGGCCGCGGCGTCGGCTCGCAGGAGAACTTCGCGATCATCTCCCACCTCGCCGACAAGCTCGGCGCGGCGGTCGGCGCCAGCCGCGCCGCCGTCGACAGCGGCTACGCCCCCAACGACTGGCAGGTCGGCCAGACCGGCAAGGTCGTCGCCCCCGACCTCTACATCGCCATCGGCATCTCCGGCGCCATCCAGCACCTCGCCGGCATGAAGGACAGCAAGATCATCGTCGCGATCAACAAGGACGAGGAGGCCCCGATCTTCCAGGTCGCCGATTACGGCCTCGTGGGCGACCTCTTCACGCTGGTGCCGGAACTGGACGAGAAGCTGGGCTAGACACGGCGGCGATCTCGGATGACCTTTGCGAGATCGCCTGACCCGAAACGCTCCGACTCTGTCGACACCCGTTTGAGCAGGCCACCGCTCGCGGCTGCGCACCCGTCAAAGCTGTGGAACTAACTTCTTGATCTGCGTTTCCAAGTTCACCCAGATTGTGCCATTCGCCCGGGCCAGCTGTTCGAAATAGCTATATCGATCCTGAAAGAGCCATTGCGCGGCTTCAAGCGACGGTGCAGCAAACAGCTGATCCTCGACTGAGGTGAACTTGGAGCACGCCAAGCGGAATGCCTCTGCCGTCGCAGCTCGACCCACACCGAGAACGGTTCGGCCGGCCGTCCGAAGCCGCCGGGCCAGCCGCGTGATATGCACTCGTCTGAAGACGCCAGCCAGACTCGTGAAGTCGCAATCGGAACCGACAAACCGTCGACTTCCACATGCATCAGGTCCATGGCATCGATTACCAGCGCTATATCCGCACCGTTCTTGCCGGGACCATATCCGGCAGATGAACGGGTCGATGGAGTGCCGCTTCGCGGCCGCCTTCCAGCCTGAGTGATTGCCATCGAAATTCCCGAACATGCGTCGAACGCAGGCGTCGCCCCACGTCGCCACGTGCTCAAACAGCGGATCGGCAACATCGGCTCGCACGTTCTCCGCGTCGATCAGAACCGCCCACCGTCTCGCCATCGCACCGCTCCGCAAATCGCGTCATGGTCGCCTGGCACCGAAGCGTTGAAATATTCCGAACGCCCTACTTCGGCGTGATCTCGATCGCGCCGTCCGCGCCCTTGCGGTCGGCGAAGGCGCCGGTCTTGCGCACGAGCGTCGAAAGCTTGGCGTTGCCGTAGGTCCGGGGATCGAAATCGGGATAGAGCTTGCCGAGCGTCTGGCCGATGATCCCGAGATTGTACCAGCCGTCGTCCTCCGCCGCCTGGGCCATCGCCTTTCGGATCAGCGGCACCGCGTCGGCGGCGGATTTGCGCGACGGCGTCGCGGCGCCTCTCGGCGCCGGAGCGGAATCGTCCGAGTCGCGTTTCGAGACCCCAAGGTTCTCGATATAGATGAACCGGTTGCAGGCGTTTCTGAACGCCTCCGGCGTCTTCTCCGCGCCGAACCCGTAAACGATCATGCCCTGCTCGCGCGCCCGGCTGGCGAGCCGGGTGAAGTCGCTGTCCGAAGACACCAGACAGAAACCGTCGATCCGGCCCTGGTGCAGCATGTCCATCCCGTCGATCACCAGCGCGATGTCGGAGGCGTTTTTTCCGGTCGTGTAATTGAACGTCTGCACCGCGTTGATCGCATGCCGATTGAGAACGCTCTGCCAGCCCTTCTGGCGCGTGCCCGAGAAGTCGCCGTAGATCCGCCGGATGCTCGCCTCGCCGAGGCTTGCGATCTCGTCGAACAGCCCGTCCACGATCGACGCCGGCGCGTTGTCCGCGTCGATCAGAACCGCCAGTCTCTGGGTGTCGTCCGCCATCGGATCCTCCGTTTTCGCGCGCGTCACCCTGAACCCTCGCGGAGGCTCGTGCAAGGCGTGTGACACGGGTTTCCACAAGGTTAACACGTTTTGATTCGTCATTTGATTTCATACACTTGACCAAAACGACACGCGTGTCGCTTCGCGCTGCCATTCACGGTTGCGCGCCCCCCGCCCGGCGGAATATGCTCCGCGCGCAATCGAGCGCGAGGCGGAAATCCATGGAAATCAAACGCGTCGGCGTCATCGGCGCCGGCCAGATGGGCAACGGCATCGCCCATGTGTTCGCGCTGGCCGGCTACGACGTCCATCTGCACGACGTTTCCGAGACATCCCTGAACAAAGCGCCCGAGATCATCAGCGCCAACATGGAACGTCAGGTTTCGCGCGGCAAGATCACCGAGGACGACCGCCAGGCAGCACTCGGCCGGATCGCGCTCGAACACGACCTCGCGAAACTCGGGCCGACCGACCTCGTGATCGAGGCCGCGACGGAACGCGAGGACCTCAAGCACCGCATTTTCGCCGATCTCGTCCCGCATCTGGCGGACGCGACGATCCTCACCTCGAACACGTCCTCGATATCGATCACCCGGCTGGCGGCGGCGACCGACCGCCCCGAGCGGTTCATGGGCTTCCACTTCATGAACCCGGTCCCGGTGATGCAGCTCGTCGAGCTCATCCGCGGCATCGCCACCGACCAGCAGACCTACCAGACGATGACGAAAGTGGTCGACAGCCTCGGCAAGACCTATTCGTCGGCCGAGGATTTCCCCGCCTTCATCGTCAACCGCATCCTGATGCCGATGATCAACGAGGCGGTCTACACGCTCTACGAGGGCGTGGGCTCGGTCGAGAGCATCGACACCTCGCTCAAGCTTGGCGCCAACCATCCGATGGGACCGCTGGAGCTCGCCGATTTCATCGGCCTCGACACCTGTCTCGCGATCATGAACGTCCTGCATGACGGTCTGGCCGACACGAAATACCGCCCCTGCCCGCTGCTGACGAAATACGTCGAGGCCGGCTGGCTCGGCCGCAAGACCAAACGAGGTTTTTACGACTATCGTGGCGACGTTCCGGTCCCGACCCGCTGATCCGGCGGGGGGGCGAGCGCCGCGACGGCCTCGGCGAACGCCTCCAATCCGGCCGCGCCCTGCGGCGTCAGCGCATAGACCCCGCGCGCGACCCGCTCGAACCAGCCATAGTGATCCGCCAGCATCAGAGCCCCCGCCCGCGCCACGCCGGTCGCTTCGGCGACATGCGACGCCTTCGCGGGCCCCGTCTCCGCCAGGTGCCGCGCGCAGCGCAGCGCGTCCTGCCGATAGGACGTGACCTGCTTCACCCCGGTCACGCCGCCCGTGTTCGGATCGCCCGCGCGCCGCTCGAATTCGCGCAGAAGCCGCCCCGCCCGCTTCGCGTTCCGTCGAGGCGCGAAGGGGCCCGGATCGAGATGCGCGGTCACTCCGTCCCCGTCCACCGCCAGCAATCCCAGCCCCAGCCGCCGGCAGAGGCGCGTGATTTCGCGGTAGCGCAGCTTCCAACCGCGCGCGCCCGAGACCGGCACCGCCAGATACACGTCCTCGAAGAGCGCCTGTCGCGCCACGCCCTGCATGACCAGCCCGAGCGAGAACGTGAGCTTCATCTCGACGATCACGGGCGGTTCGGCGCCCCGCACGGCCATCAGATCGCAGGACCCGATCTCCGCCTTCACGACGTAGCCCTGACGCTCGAGATAGGTCTTGAGCGGCGCGTAGAGATCCGCCTCCCTCACGCGCCGACGAGCTCGAAATCGGCGCCCCCGAGGAGAACCCCGTTCGCCACGATCTCCACCCGGTGGGTCCCGTTCCGATAGACGCGCGTGGTGATCGGCCGGATCGGATGCCGGCGGGACAGGCTCAGGATCTCTCCCGCCCCGATCCGCGGAACCTTCCACTTGAACACCTTGGGCGTGGTCCCGCCGTTCGCTTTGCGATGATGGATGACATAGTCCAGAGCGACGCGTCGCTCCGACGCCTCCAGGGAATGGAGCGTCACCTCGAATTCCAACACGCCGCCGAGCGTGACCTCTGAGGCTTTCAGACTGATCCGAGTGAGATTGAGGTCGATCGGACCGAAACCAAGCGCGTCCAACGCTCCGGGATGCCCCTGCTTGACGAGCGTCCGGCACGCATGGCGCACCAGCCGCGCCCGCTCGGGCGACGCCCCGCTCAACCAATCCCGCGCGATGTCAGCCACAAGATCCGGATGATCCTTGGCGATGTCGTTCAGGCAGTTCGCGACGGATCGACGGACATATTCGGACGGATCGTCCCGCATCGTTTCGAGAACCGGAAGCAGCGGCGTCGGATCCTCCACGAAGGGCGTCAGCCTGACACCCCACGGGAGCCGCGGCCGCGCCCCCTCGGACGCGAGGCGGCGGAGGTGCGGATTGGCATGGCGTGACCATCGGCGGACATGCGCCATCGCCCGGTCCTGGTCCGCCAGAATGAACGGCCGGACGGCGAACTCGGAGGTGAACCGGCAGGTGATCTCCGACAGCAGGACCATCGAGGCGTCGAATTCCGCGAGCCCGCGCGCCGCCACATAATCCGCGATCGGGCATCAGCGCCCAGCCGCGCAGGCCGCGTTCGTCCGATGCCGCGCCGATCGCGGCGTCGACGTCCGGATGCAGCGCGGCCCGGATGATGCGGCGCGCCGTCGCGAAATCGGCTGGCAGCGCGTGTTCCAGCGCGGAGGTCACGAGGCGCGAGCGGTCCTTGAATTCGAGTTTGTCCAGGCCCTCGACCGCCATCGCCTCGAACGCCGTCCGGTCGAAGCCGGCGGGACCGGCGGACAGGTGTCGCCCGATCCGTGCGACGAGGTCGCGGTTGAAGACGTTCTTGAAAGGTTCGGCCATGACCGGACTGTCACCGCCAAGGCTCCCGAACGCAAGAGCGTGGCCCGCGCAAAAAGAAAACGCCGCGCCTCCGTTCGGAGACGCGGCGCGCGGCGCGATCAGACCCGTGATCAGGCGGCCGGCTGTTCAGGCGTCTGGCGGCTCGCCATGAACTGATCGAACTCGGCCTTGTCCTTGGCGGCGCGCAACTGCTCGAGGAAGCTGGTGAACTGCGCGCGCTCCTCCTCCAGACGCTTGAGCGTCTCTTCGCGGTACGCGTCGAACGCGGCGTTTCCGGTACCGCCGCCATAGGCGCGGCTGCGGTGATGACGGGTGCGGCTAAAGGAATTGCAGCTCATGCGTTTGCTCCAGATCATGTAGAAGAGGATGGCCAGGCCGACCGGCCAGACGAGGACGAAACCGATCACCATCGCGGCGATCCATGCCCCTCGGCCGCGGGCGTCCAGCCAGTCGCGGCCACGCTCGGCAAACGAGCGTACCCTTTCGGACCAGTCGCGGGAATCGTTGATCCAAGGTGTCGCGGTGTTCATCAGGCTTTCCTTTCCATGTTAATGTTAATTACATTTACATAGATGGAATGCCCGTGGCGCCTCGTCAAGAGACGTCTCCGAAAAAACGGATCCGCCGTTCGGACTGGACGTTGGGGAGACGGGAGGTCATGGAACAAAGCGTCCGCAATCCGGTTGCCACGGTTAAGACGCGGCGGCTTGGGGCCGCCGGAAAAAGGAATGGAATTCGCATGATCCTCAACATCAAGGTCGATCTCGATTACGACGTCGACGGCCCGGCAAGTCTGCTTCTTCATGTCGAGGCTGCGGCGAGGCGTGAGCAGAAGCTTATCAGGACGTCCATCGACGTGGCACAGCCGACCTGGTTCGAACGCGTCCCGGCGGAGGAGGCGATCGGTGATCGGATCTGGCTAGAGGTCGCGAGCCGGCTCGCCTGCGACTATTCCGCGACGGTGGAGATCGACCGTCCGGCGGTGGATTTGGCCGCGCTTGACCAGGTTCCCGTGCACGAGTTGCCCGGCGAGGTGGTGAAGTACCTGCTTGGCTCGCGGTACATTCCGACGGAGAAGTTCCAGAGCGTCGTGACGGGGGATTTCGGCGATCTTTCGGGCGGCGCGCGGATATTGGCCATGCGGGATTGGATCGAGGAGCATTTTTCCTATGTCCCGGGGGCCAGCGATGAGTCGACGACTGCGGTGGACACGTTTCTGGAGCGCAAGGGCATCTGCCGCGACTATGCCCATGCGATGATCGCGCTGGCGCGGGCGTCGCAGATCCCGGCGCGGATCGCGAGCGCGTACGCGCCGGATGTCGATCCGCCGGATTTCCATGCCGTGGCGGAGGTGTGGCTCGGCGGGGCGTGGCATCTGGTCGACGCGACGGGGATGGCGCGACCCGACGAGATGGCGGTGATCGGCGTCGGGCGGGACGCGGCGGACATCTCGTTCATGACGGTGTTCGGCGCGGCACGGATGAATTCCCAGAGCGTATCGGTCACGCGGGGATGAGGCCGAGGCCGCGCAGGTAGATCATCGCGCCGCTTTCGAGCATCTCGTCGGCCGAATAGGGCGCGCGACCGCCGGGCGTGCCGCGGGAGAAAAGCTCGACCACGCCGTGGCTGAGCGCCCAGATGTGGTTGGCGACCATGACGGCGGGCGGCCTGCGGTCGGCGGGCAGCCGTTCTGCCAGACGCTCGGCGGCGCGCACGAGGACCGACATCGCCCGGTCGCCGGCGGCGGCGAGATCGGGGTTGCCGGCGATGGAGACGCCGCTTTCGAACATCGCGACGTAGAAGCCGGGGTTGGAGCGGGCGAAGTCGAGATAGGCCTGCCCGGTCGCGAAAAAGGCCGAGAGCGGCGATGGCCGGCCTCCGTCGAACGCGGCCTCGAGACGTTTGCCGAAAAGCTCGAAGCCCTGCCGCGCGACCTCTTCGATGAGGTCCTCCCGACCCGCGAAATGGCGATAGGGGGCGGCCGGACTGACCCCGGCGGCGCGAGCGGCTTCGGCGAGGGTGAAGCCCTGGGGCCCCTTTTCTTCGATCAACGCCAGCGTCGCGTCGACCAATGCCTGACGCAGGTTGCCGTGATGATAGGTCTTTCGCGTATCCGCGCCTCGATCTGACATGGCGATGCTCTATCCGCCGCGCCGTCGCCCGGCAAGCGTGGGCCAAGCCGGACAGATGGTCCACGCGTGAACCTATCTCAAGTATCTGATAAATAACATGTTTAGAATCCTGCTTTTTCGTTAACGGCAATTGCGCGCGGTGACTTGGCGCAGAAGGAACGCGTTTCAGGCCACGCTTCGCGACTGGACCCCGGCGGAGAGATTGCGCAGAGTTGGCGGCGACTTATGGGAGAACAGGGCATGGACCAGACCTTTCTGGAGCGGATCGGAGACGAGCTGCGCGAGATCGAGGATGCCGGCCTGACCAAGCGCGAGCGGGTCATCACCTCGCCGCAGGCGGGGCGCATCCATGCGGAGCCGGGCGGCGACGTGCTCAATTTCTGCGCCAACAACTATCTCGGGCTGGCCGACAACCCGGACCTGGTGACGGCCGCCAAGGAGGCAATCGACCGATACGGCTACGGCATGGCCTCGGTGCGGTTCATCTGCGGAACCCAGGAGGAGCACAAGGCGCTGGAGGCGCGGCTGGCCGGGTTTCTGGGGATGGAGGACGTGATTCTCTACGGCTCGTGCTTCGACGCCAATACCGGCCTGTTCGAGACGTTGCTGGGGCCCGAGGACGCGATCATCTCGGACGCGCTCAACCACGCCTCGATCATCGACGGGGTGCGGCTGTGCAAGGCGCGACGCTATCGTTACGCCAACAACGACATGGCCGAGCTTGAGGCGCGGCTGGTCGAGGCGGCGGACGCGCGCACGCGGCTGATCGCGACGGACGGCGTGTTCTCGATGGACGGGGTGATCGCGAACCTCGCCGCCATCTGCGATCTGGCGGAGAAATATGACGCGCTGGTGATGGTCGATGACAGCCACGCGGTCGGCTTCGTCGGTCCGGGCGGGCGCGGCACGCCGGAGGCCTGCGGCGTCATGGACAGGGTGGACATCCTGACCGGCACGCTCGGCAAGGCCCTCGGGGGCGCGTCGGGCGGATACACGGCGGCGGCGAAGCCGGTCGTGGACCTGCTGCGGCAGCGGTCGCGGCCATATCTGTTCTCGAACACGCTCGCGCCGGTGATCGCGGCGACATCGCTTCGCGTCATCGAAATGATCGAGGCCGGCCAGGACATGCGTGCCCGGCTCGCGTCGAACGCGGCGACGTTTCGGCGCGAGATGACGGCGCTCGGCTTCACTCTGACCGGGAACGGGCATCCGATCATTCCCGTGATGCTCGGCGACGCGCGGCTGGCGCAGGATTTCGCGACCGGAATGCTCAAGCGCGGCGTCTATGTGGTGGGCTTCTCGTTCCCGGTGGTGCCGAAGGGGGCCGCGCGGATCCGGACCCAGATGTCGGCGGCGCATTCGCCCGAAGACGTCCGGACGGCCATCGAGGCCTTTGCGGCGACGGGTCGCGAGTTGGGGGTGATCGCGTGAGCAATCAGATGAAGGCGCTGGTCAAGTCGCGCCCGGAACCGGGATTGTGGATGGAGCGGGTGCCGGTGCCGGAGCCGGGGCCGACGGACGTGCTGATCAAGGTCGCGAAATCGGCGATCTGCGGGACGGACGTCCATATCTGGAACTGGGACGAGTGGGCGGCGAAAACCGTGCCGGTGCCGATGGTCACGGGGCACGAGTTCTGCGGGACCATCGCGGAGACCGGCGCCGCGGTGCGGCGGTTCACCGTCGGCCAGCGGGTGTCGGGCGAAGGCCACATCGTCTGCGGCGCCTGTCGCAACTGTCGCGCGGGGCGCGGGCATCTCTGCCGCAACACCAAGGGCGTGGGCGTCAACCGGCCCGGATCCTTCGCGGAATACGTCTGCATCCCCGAGGACAACGTCGTGCCGATCCCCGACGACATTCCCGACGAGATCGCGGCGATCTTCGATCCGTTCGGCAACGCCGTGCATACCGCGCTGAGCTTCGATCTGGTGGGCGAGGACGTGCTGGTGACCGGCGCGGGGCCGATCGGGATCATGGGCGCGCTGGTCGCGGACCGGGTCGGCGCGCGAAAGGTGGTGATCACGGACATCAACCCCTACCGGCTCGATCTCGCGCGCCGGCTCGGGGTGGAGACGGTGGTGGACGCGCGGACCGAGCCGCTGAGCGACGTCATGGCGCGGATCGGAATGAATGAGGGGTTCGACGTGGGCCTCGAGATGTCGGGCGCCGCGGTGGCGTTTCGCGACATGATCGACAGGATGAACAACGGCGGGAAGGTCGCGATCCTGGGGATAGCGCCCGCCGGTTTCGAGATCGACTGGAACCAGGTGATCTTCAAGATGCTGACGCTCAAGGGCATCTACGGGCGCGAGATGTTCGAGACCTGGTACAAGATGATCGCGCTGGTGCAGAGCGGGCTGGATCTCTCGCCGCTCATCACCCACCGGTTCGGGATCGACGATTTCGCCGAAGGTTTCGCGGCGATGCGGTCGGGAGATTCGGGCAAGGTGCTGCTCGACTGGGCTTGACCGGGCGCGCCTACATGTCCTCGCCGAACATGCCGGCGACCAGCGTCTTCAGCGCGTCGGCGAGGGCGTCGGCGTCCGGACCGGTCACCTCGACGTCGATGGAGGTGCCGTAGGCCGCGCCGAGCATCATCAGCCCCATGATGCTGTCGCCGCCGACTTCCATGCCGTCGCGCCGGACGGTGACGGCGGCGTCATGCGCCTCGACGGTCTCGACGAACTTTGCCGAGGCCCGAGCGTGCAGGCCCTTGGCATTGATGATGTCCAACGTGAAGCGCATCGGCCGTCTCCGAGTGTCCGGCCCGCGACGCGGGCGCGCACGGGAGGCCTCGGATGCCGGTTTCGGACGGCGCGGTCAAGTCGCGCGGGACGCGCGCGTCAGATGGCGACGGGCCGGGACCGCCGCTCCACACCGTCAACACAGTCAATGTACTTGCGCCCGGCCGCGAGCGCGCAGGCTACGGCGTCGCGCAATGGAAGGTTGCGGGCCTTGGCGAGCTGGATCAGGAGCGGCACGTTGGCGCCGTAGAGCATGGTCCGGTCGGGGCGCGAGCAGGCTCCTGCCGCGAGATTGGAGGGCGTGCCGCCATAGATGTCGGTCACGACCACGACGCCCGCGCCGGTATCGACCGCCTCCACGGCCGCGTCGATCTCGGCCTGCTTGGCCGCCCGCTGGTCGTCGGGCGCGATCGCGATGGCGGCGGTTCCCGGGAGTTTGCCGACGACATGCTCCATCGCCGCGAGATACTCGCGGGCAAGGCCTCCGTGTGCGACGATCACGATACCGATCAAGCGGACCTCATCCCCCGATCGCCGTGCGACGCGTCGCCCCCCGATCAAGATCCCTGTGGCGAATAGACACGCGCCATCCCTCATCCGCAAGCGTTTTCGAAAGCGCCTCGACGAGCATCACGGACCGATGTCTGCCGCCGGTGCAGCCCAGACCGAGGCCGAAATAGCTTTTGCCCTCGGAGCGGTAGGCCGGGAGCAGAAACCGGAGCAGTTCGGCCAACCTGGCGTAGAACGGCGCGAAGTTCGCGTCCGCGCGGATGTGTTCGGCGACGGGGGCGTCTCGCCCGTCGAGCGGCCGGAGGCAGGCGTCCCAGTGCGGATTTCGCAGGAACCGCACGTCGATGATCATGTCGGCGCCGCGCGGGATGCCGCGCTTGTAGGAGAATGACATGAGCGAGACGGCGAGATCGCCGGCGTCCCCCTCATGGCCGAAATGCCGCGCGATCTCCGCCCGCAGGTCGCGGGGCGTGAGCTGGCCGGTGTCGATGAGGATGTCGGCGGCCTCGCGCAGCGGCGCCAGAAGCGCGATCTCACGCTCGATGCCGATCTGGGGCGTGCCGTCGGGGCTCATGGGATGCCGGCGGCGGGTCTCCGAATAGCGGCGCGCGAGGGTGGGCGCGTCGCAGTCGAGATAGACGGTCACGGGCTGGATGCCGGTCGCGGCCTCGATCTCGACGAGGGATGCGAGCAGGCGCTCGACGTCGAACTCCCGGTTGCGGGGATCGACCCCGATCACGACAGGGCGCTGCGGTGGCTCGGCGCCGAAGAGCCGGGGCAGGAACGATATCGGCAGGTTGTCGATGGCCTCGAACCCGATGTCCTCGAGCGCGCCGATCGCGGTCGACCGTCCGGACCCGCCGGGCCCGGTCAGGATTACGATCTGCTGCCCGGTCACGGGGGAGAAATCTCCGGCCAATTCACTTTTCTTTCCGGGGATGCGGATTGTCCGGTTCCGGAGCGGAACCATGCCGCATGCATCCGAGCTTGATTTTCAACGCGCATTCCAGATTTGGAACGCCTCTTCCCGATATCAATTCAATTCCGACCCCGGCTCGCGTGAAAGTGCGCGGCTGTTGCATTCTGGCCTCGAAATCGGCGTCGAGATCCACCGCGAACGCCAAGGGGATCTCGGGGAGATGGGGCGTCGGCAGGATGCCGATACCGCGCGCCTCGATCCGGCCCGCCAGCGCGTCAGGGGGCCGTGCCAGAAGCGCGTCTCCGACCCGGCGCAGAAGCACGCGGTCGTCCGCGACGAGGTCGGCTCCGAGCGCCATCATCCGCAGGGCGAGACCCGACTTGCCGCTTCCGGACGCGCCGAGGATGAGCAGGCCGTTTCCGGCGACGCCGACGACCGTGGCGTGGAGGCTTTCTTCTGCGCGGGTCACGGTGGCTCCCAATATGATGTCCGCTGGTTGCGTGCCGATGCGCACGTGAGCGCATCGACGTCCGGCAGGCAAGTCGGAACCGGAGGCGAGCCAACGGTGTTTGGAATGCGCGCAGCAATCGAAGGAGGAAGGCATGACCGACGCGAAAAAGAACGACGCCGGATCCGAGGAGCAGAGTGAAGATCTGAGCCTGGGCGAACGCGGTGCGGTGGGAGAACAAGGGCGCGCCGGTGGTCGTCTTGCGCGCGAGATCGGCACCGAGGACGAACTCAAACGCGCGTTCGAGCGTCCCGCCGGCAAGACCCGGGTGACCAAGACGGGCGAAAAGAAATAGGCCGCTTGTTGTCCGGCCGTATACCTTTAACAGGGTGGATGAAAAATGCGTCGACAGCCGAGCGACGCACGGCGGAGGCGGTCGACTGTCCGGGACATCCTATCTGATCACAGCCCGGAAGTTTGTCGCCGGTCTCTTGGCACATGCCGAAGGCAAGACGCTTGCGGCTTTGATCCTTATCGGAAGTCTCAGCGCGGCATTCGTCTCGTTGTCCGACGAGGTCGTCGAAGGGGATACGCGGGTCATCGACACCCGCATCCTTCTGGCCCTGAGGGACCGCGCGGATCCGACGAATCCTCTGGGGCCGCCCTGGGTGGAGGAGATCGGGCGCGATCTTACCGCACTTGGTGGCGTCGCCGTTCTGGCGATCGTGTTCGTATTCGCCGCGGGACTGCTTTGGCTCAGGGGACGCCGGAGGACGGTGGGACTTGTCGCCGTCGCCGTAGGCGGCGGCTTGGCGCTTTCCACCCTGTTCAAACGCGGTTTCGACAGGCCACGCCCCGACCTCGTGCCCTACGGCGCGGAGGTCTATACGGCCAGTTTCCCGAGCGGGCATTCGATGATGGCCGCGATCGTCTGGCTGACCCTCGCGGCGCTGATGGCGCGCAGCGAGCCGCGTCCCGCCGCGAAGGCCTGGATCATGGGAGTCGCGGGCTTCGTCACCGTCTCCGTCGGGCTGAGCCGGATCTATCTCGGCGTGCATTGGCCGTCGGATGTGCTGGCCGGCTGGACGGCGGGCGCGGCATGGGCGTTGGGGTGTCTCGCGCTGGCGCGGGCGATGGGGCGGCGTGGGGCGATCGAGCCGGAGGCCGCCGATCACCCGGACAGGGTCTCAGACCGCGAAAGCGCGCCGCACGAGATTTAGCCCCGAGACGATCAGAACGAAGAGCGTGATCCTGCGGAAGAGCGTCTGGTCGAGGCGGTCCTGGACGCCGTATCCCAGAAACATCGCGGCGGCCGTCGGCAGGACCAGCCATGTGGAGAGGGGCAGCGTCACCTCGTTGAGCACGCCCGAGCGCAGATGGGCTCCGAGAAGGACGATCGCGCCGAACAGGAACGACAGGCTCTGAACCCGGACCATCTCGACTTTCGGCGTGTCCGCGGCCAGCAGGTACATGATGAGCGGCGGCCCCCAAATGCCTGCAATTCCTCCGAAAAAACCTCCGATCAATGCGGCCGAGACTTCCACGACGTTCTTGCGGTGCGGATCGTAGGGCATCTTCCATCCGACAAGCTGGCTGATGCCGAAGAGCGTGATCGACACGCCGAGAATGCCGAACAGAAGCGCGTCCGGCATGCGAACCACGAGCTGGGCGCTCAGCGCGATCATGACCACCAGAACGAGGTTCATGCGCCAGTATTTCAGCGCACTGTCCAACGCGGCGTCGAAACCGTTGCGCATGGATTGGAACGCGTTGGAGACGAGCGTCGGCATGATCAGCAGCGCCACGGCGACCTGCACGGGCAGGAACGAGCCCATGATGCTGAGCGCCACGAGCGGGAGAGCGAAGCCCACGACGCCTTTGGTGAAACCGCCAGCGGCAAGGGCGAAGGCCGTCCCGAACAACGCCGCGACCCCGTAGATCGAGATGAACCCGTCGAGGCCCGCCATGCGTCAAACTCCCTGTCCGCAGGTCGGTTTGACAGCCGGGATGGGCGCGCGCAATCAGAATAAAGTTGCTCAATTCGCGGGCGATGGATGGTTTTCTTGCGCCAGAATTGACGGGGCCGCGCGTTCGGCCTAGGTTGCTGAGCAGTCGCAACATGTGATTCCGCGCCGCACAACGACACCGCGCGCCAGATCGGGAGCCGACCATGAACAAGCAGACTCAGATCGACGCCATCCCGCCGCTCCTCGCCGACCTTCCGGCCGCCTGCGCGGCGGCCGACGCGGCGGTGAGGTCGCTTCTCGACGCCGCGCGGGACAGGCTGGGCGCGCGGATGGGAGGCGGGCGGGTCTCTAACCTGGCGCTGGAGGCGGAGCAGAGCGCCGCGCACGCGCTCGCTTGGCTCGCGACATATGCGGAGAGCCTTACGCGGATGCGGGACTGGGCCGAGGCGCTGGAGGCGGAGGGACGGCTTGGCGAGATGGAGCGCCTGATCCTTCAGATCGGCTTCGGCGAGTATCTGGCGCAGGTGCGCGGCGGGATCCCGATGTCGCAGGGCGAGATGGCGCGGCCGCGCGATGTGGGGCTGGAGCCGGACGATCTGGCTGCGTTCGACGCGCCGCTCGTGGCGGGTTTGACGGCCGAGGGCAACACCGACGCGGCGCGGCGGCGGCTGGTGGAGTTGATGATCGAGCGCGACGGGGCGGCGACGTTCGGCGAGACCGGACTCGACGAGGAATACGGGATGATCCGCGAACAGTTCCGGCGGTTCTCGGACGACCGGGTGGCCCCGCACGCGCATGAATGGCACCTCAAGGACGAATTGATCCCGATGGAGATCATCGCGGAGATGGGCGAACTCGGCGTGTTCGGGCTGACGATCCCGGAGGAATATGGCGGGTTCGGCATGTCGAAGACGGCGATGTGCGTGGTCTCGGAGGAGCTGAGCCGGGGGTATATCGGCGTGGGGTCGCTCGGGACGCGATCGGAGATCGCGGCGGAGCTGATCCTGGGTGGCGGGACGGAGGAGCAGAAGCGGGAGTGGCTGCCGAAGCTCGCCAGCGCCGAGATCCTGCCGACGGCGGTGTTCACGGAGCCCAATACCGGGTCGGATCTGGGGAGCCTGCGGACGCGGGCGGTCAAGGACGGCGAAGACTACGTCGTGACCGGGAACAAGACCTGGATCACCCATGCGGCGCGGACGGACGTGATGACGATGCTGGTGCGGACGGATCCGGCGACGGAGGATCATTCGGGGCTGTCGATGCTTCTGGCGGAGAAGCCGCGCGGGACCGATGCGGACCCCTTCCCCGCCGAGGGGATGTCGGGCGGCGAGATCGAGGTGCTCGGCTATCGCGGCATGAAGGAGTACGAGCTCGGCTTCGACGGGTTCCGGGTGAAGGCCGCCAACCTGCTCGGCGGGGTCGAGGGCCAAGGGTTCCGGCAGTTGATGCGGACCTTCGAGAGCGCGCGGATCCAGACGGCGGCGCGCGCGATCGGGGTGGCGCAGAACGCGCTGGATCTGGCGATGCGGTATGCGATGGACCGCAAACAGTTCGGCAAGGCGCTGATCGAGTTTCCGAGGGTCTACGGCAAGCTCGCGATGATGGCGGTGGAGATCATGATCGCGCGGCAGCTGACCTATCATTCGGCGCGGGAGAAGGACGCGGAGCGGCGCTGCGATCTCGAGGCCGGGATGGCGAAGCTGCTCGGCGCGCGGGTGGCCTGGGCGGCGGCGGACAACGGGTTGCAGATCCACGGCGGGAACGGGTTCGCGCTGGAATACCCGATCAGCCGGGTGCTGTGCGACGCGCGGATCCTGAACATTTTCGAGGGGGCCGCGGAGATCCAGGCGCAGGTGATCGCGCGGCGTCTGCTGGAGAAAGAGGCGTGACACGCAAAAAGTGACACGCGTGACGCTTCCAGAATATGCATCAGAAACAATGTCTTGTGAATTTTCATTAACCGTTTGGAAACCTGCGACACGGCCTTCGCACGCCGCGTTCCCCGGGGCCCTGTCACGGCGCCCCCGCGCGATCCGACCCTTGGCGGATCGGAACGCGGCCGTCCTCCGGAAGCGGGCGCGACTCCGCGCCGGCGAGTGCGGTCCCGGTCCGATCCGATATGGCTTGATCGCGGACCGGACCGGGCATAGCGTGATCCGCGGATCGACGCGCTCGCGCGTCTCGCGGCGACCATCCTATGAAGAGCACGGCTGAATTGAACCCGGGACACGGAACCGCAAAACGAAGCTGGTTGGTCCGGTGGTGGAAGCGCCTGATCGGCGCTTTGGCGCTCTATCTGCTGTTCGCCTATCTCGTGCTGCCCCGGCTCTGGGTGCATCACGAGCACCAGCCGGGGCTGGCGGCGAAGGGCGCGGTCACGCACACGGCGGACGGAATTCCGGGCGATCCTCTGAACGTGGGAATTGTCGGCGACAAGACCGACCTGCTGCGCGCGATGAGTGACGCGGGCTGGGTGCCGGCGGATCCGATCACTCTGAAGAGCAGTCTCGAGATCTCGGCAAGCGTCGTTTTCGACAGGCCCGATGCCGAAGCGCCGGTCAGCCCGCTGTACTTCGAAGGCCGCAAACAGGATCTCGCCTTCGAGAAACCGATCGGCACCAGCGCCGACCGGCGAAATCACGTGCGCTTCTGGCATGTGCTCGACAAGGGTGTGGAAGGGCGGCCCGTCTGGCTGGGCTCGGCGACCCAGGACGCGGGCGTGTCTCTCAGCCGGGACACCGGCCAGGTCACCCATCGCATCGCGCCGGACATCGACGCGGAGCGCGACCTTCTGATCGGCGAACTGGTGAAGGCCAAGGTGGTCACCGAGCTTTATCAGGTGTCGGGCGTCGGTCCCACGCTTTCGGGGCGCAACGGCGAAGGGGACCCCTACCGGACCGACGGCGAGATCCACATCGCCGTGCTGTCGCCCGGAGCGGTCCCCGTGACCGCCGCGCCGAAGGTCGAGAAGGATCCGTTCCTGATCCGGAGCAAGGATCAGGTCTGGGCCGGGTTGGAAAAAATACTCGGGCCTGATCCGGCACAGTAGCCGCCATGGACGCCTTCACGGTCGGGAGGGCGTGTCATGCGCCCGGGATCACGAGCGCTTTGACCTCGCCCGGAAGCGCCGGGTTCGCGATGGCCTCGGCGGCCTCCGCGAGACCCATGGTCCGGGAGATCAGCGGCGCGACGGCGATCCGGCCGGTGGCGATCAGGTCGGCGGCGCGGGTCTGGGTGAACGGGTTGATGAACGCGAAGCGCAGCTGGATCTCGCGGAAGAGCAGATCGAACGGCTCGATCGGCACCATCTCGCCCTTGGGCAGGACGCCGAGGACGACGATCCGGCCGCCCGCGCGCGTGAGGGCGCCGGCGCCCGTGACGGTTTCGGGCACTCCCGCGCATTCCAGCGTCAGATCCGCGCCCTGAGGCCAGATCGCCAGCGCCTCGTCGGGCGTGGAGGCCGTCGCGACCGCGCCGAACGATTTCGACAGCGCCCGTTTGGCGGGATGACGGGTGAGCATCATCGTCTCGGCGCCCGCCAGATGCGCCAGTTGAAGCGCGAGCTGGCCGATGACGCCGCCGCCGAGGACAAGGACACGCTCGCCCGGTCGCGGCGCGCCGATGTCGAGCGCGTGCAGCGCGCAGGCGAGCGGCTCGCAGAACGCGCCGTGTTGCGGATGCAGATCGTCGGGAAGAATGGAGGCCTTGCGCGCCGGAAAGGTGGCGAACTCGGCGAAGCCGCCGTCCCGGTGGATGCCGGTCGCGACGTTGTTGGCGCAGAGATTGACCTGGCCGCGAAGGCAGGCGGGGCAGGTTCCGCACCAGTCGTTCGGATCGCAGGCCACGCGCGCGCCCTCGGGGATCGTGACGCCGGCGCCACGCCCGATGACGATGCCGGAGAACTCATGGCCAAGGGTCACCGGCGGCGCGCAGGGAAACTCGCCTTTGAAGAGATGCCGGTCGGTGCCGCAGATGCCGGCGGCCTCGACGCGGATCAGAACCTCTCCGGGACCGGGATCCGGGACGGGCGCCTCGTCGGTGCGGATGTCGTTGACGCCGTGAAGCCGTGTCGCAAGCATCGTCCCCTCCCCTGGAGCGGTCGTGTGTGCCATGCGGTCCCGCGGATGTCATCTTTTTCGCGCCGACGGGTGTCCGCCGTGGCCGGTGTCCCTGGCCGCCCGCGGATTTCCCAAGTCGGGCGGCTAGAACCTTTCGCGGTCGAGCAGGATCGTCCGGTCGGTCAATCCGCGGATGAAAGCGCACGGGTCGTCACGTCGCGCCAGATGGCCCCAGACCGCGCGGGCGAATCGATCCGGGGCGAGGCGCAGGAACAGACCGTTGAGATCGCCGGAGGGCGCCGGCGCGGCATCGTCCGGATGTTCCGCGAAGGATCGCGCGCCGTCCGACCTCAGCGACAGGATCTGCATCGCATAGGCCACGTATTCGTCCGACACGACGCAATCGCGGATCGGACAGGGAACATCGGCGGTGGCCGCGTGCGTCACCTCATGGACGACGACGCTCTTGAAATAGGCGTCGTCGTCCAGAAATCCGAACGCCCCGTCCGGGTCCCGGCGATCGGTCATCGCCGAGGGCGAGAGCACTTCGATCCATGCCTCCCCGCAATGGTAGAGGCCGACGCATCCCGCCGTGATCCCGTCGACGATTTCGATATGAAGGCGGGTCGGGAGTGCCGGCAGTTCACAGAGCGCGAGCCCGTTCACGGCGTCCGCGACGGCCGCGCAGACCAGATCGGCGTCCTTCCCGTCGGAATATTCCACGCGGACGCCCGGGGTCGGACATTCCGCCGTTTCCGCCAGGATCGGAGAGGCGATCGTGGCGAGGCCCAGAGCGATCGCCTTTCCCCATTCAATCAACGCCACCGTACAGGGTCCTTCCGGGTCGGGTCCGAGGTCCACCGTGTTACCGGACGCCCGCACCTTGCGGTTTGACGTGTGTCAAGGCGGGCATCGGTCCGCCAAGGGCTGCTCGGCGGTCGTCTCACTCCACTTTCATGCGCTGGAGCGCGTCCGCCGCGCGGGCGCGGGCGGCCGGGAGCGCGGCGCGGGGCAGATGGGGGGCGAGCGAGGCTTCGAGGAAGTGGCCGCTGAGGCGGAGGGCGGCGGCGATGTCGTCGGAAGTGGCGGCCGCGGCGGTATCGCGCAGGAAGGCCGGGAGCGGCAGGAGGCGGGGCTCCCATCCGGCGGCGCCCTGCCGGCTGACGGCGCGGCCGGATTTGGGGGAGACCCAGATCAGGTCTTCGGTGGCGCCGGTCGCGGCGCAGGCGGTGAGGTCGAGGCCGAAGCCGACCTCCGCGAGGAGCGCCAGTTCCCAGAGCGCGTAGCGGGCGGGCCAGTCGGGGGCGGCGCCCAGCGCGTCGATCAGGTCGAGGGTGCGGGCGTAAAGGGCGGGGTGCTCCTCGCGTTCGGGGAGGGTCGCGGAGATCAGCGCGGTGATCGAGCCCAGGGCCGCGAGCGCGGCGCGGTCGGCCATGACGGTCGCGGCGTTGGAGCGGACGGGGTCGACGCGGAAATTGCCGATGTGCTCCTCGAGGCGCGCGGACCAGTCGAGGGCGAGGATCGCGCCGGGCTGGAGGACGGGAGACATGCGACGCCCCGCCCCGCCGCGCACGACGCCGGCGTGGCGGCCGTGGGCGGCGGTGAACGCCTCGATGATCGCGGCGCTTTCGCCGTGGCGACGGACCGAGATCAGGATGCCTTCGTCGCGCCAGTCCATGCGGCGGACCCTAGCGGAGCCGCGGGGCGGTGCGAAGGGGGGTCGCGGGCTGTCAGATGTGGCGGCGCACCGCGTCGACGGAATCGGTCGGGCCGGTATTGAAGCAGATCGGGCAGTCGGGGACCGCTTCGCGAAGGACGTTGACGAGGCGTTCGAACATCAGGAACTCGTCAGGGTCGGTGCGGACGCCGGCGCCGATCAGGACGCAGTCGGGGGGCGTTTTCGCGAGCGCGGCGCGGACGGTCGCCTCGGCCGTCTCGCCGTGGTCGATGAAGCAGATCTCGGCGTCGATGCCCTGCGCCTCGAGCGCGTCGACGTCGCGGCGCAGGCCGCCTTCGAGTTTCTCGGCCGTGAGGCCGGGCCATTTGGCGTATTCGACCACGGACGGGTCGAGGCCGATCAGCAGGACTTTCTTTTTCTCGGTCATCATGGTCTCCGGCATGCGGTTGCGTCGACCGCCTTTGCGTCGCGCGCGGGACGGTGTAGGATCAGTTTACATGAAAGCTGATTACATGGAAACAAATAACGCCGCGGCGCGACCGGACTCGCTGGGCCGTCTGCTGAACTTCGCGACCGGGGCGATGAACCGGATGTGCCAGGCGCGGCTGGCGGAGCATGATCTGCTGCTGGCGCAATGGGTGATCCTGTCGGCGCTCTGGGCGCGCGACGGGCTGCATGTGTCGGAATTGGCGCGGTATTCGGGGAACAACCTGCCGGCGGCGTCACGAATCGTCGATCGGATGGTCGACAAGGGTCTGGTGGCGCGGAGCGCGGATGCGGAGGACCGGCGGTCGGTGCGGGTCCATCTGACCGAGGCGGGGCGCGCGCATGAGGGGCTGCGCGACTTCCATCTGGAGGTGAACGAAACGCTGACCGCAGGCATGAGCGACGCGGAGACGCGGATGCTGTTCGATCTGCTGGGGCGGGTTCTGGAGAACGCGCGGCGGGCGGACGGGGGTCGGGACTGACGGCGCGGACCGCGATCAGGCCAGACCGTCTTCGTCCAGAAGCGTGCGCCCCGCCCTGTCCTCGACCTCGATGAGCCAGAGGTCGGGGTCGTAGCCGCGCTGGCGGGTCAGCGCGGCGTCCACCTCGGCCTCGGGGCCTTCGGCGAGGACGGACCAGACGCGGTCGCCGGTCGCGAGGTCGAAGCCGCGCTGGAAGGCGCGGGCCTCGGCCGTCGAGAGTGTTGAGTTTGACGATCACCGCGCCGGCGCCGGCATCGCCGCGCGCTGTGACGAAAACGGGGATGTCGGCGAGGCGGAGGCGCGTCAGATAGGCCTGGACCCAGAATTCGGCGTTGAGACGCGGGGTCACGCGTTTCCGTCTTTGAAATCGAGGCCCATTTCCGAAAAGCGTTCCGCCTCGTCGAGCCAGTTGGGGCGGACCTTGACGGTCAGGAACAGGTGGACCTCGCGGCCGAGGAAGGCCTTGATCTCCTCGCGCGCGGCCTTGCCGATGGCCTTGATGGTCTCGCCTTTGGGGCCGAGGGTGATGCCCTTGTGGCCGTCGCGGGCGACGTAGACGATCTGGTCGATCTTCACGGAGCCGTCGGGGCGCTCCTCCCAGGCCTCGGTCTCGACGGTGAGCTCGTAGGGCAGCTCCTGGTGGAGGCGGAGCGTGAGCTTCTCGCGGGTCATCTCGGCGGCGATCTGGCGCTGGGCCATGTCCGCGATCTGGTCCTCGGGGTAGAGCCAGGGACCTTCGGGGACTTCGCCCGCCAGCCATTTCCGGAGGTCCTCGACGCCGTGGCCGCGTTCGGCGGAGATCATGAAGACCTCGGTGAACGGATATTCGGCGGTCATCTTGGCGGTCAGGGCGAGAAGCGTCTCGGCCTTGACGCGGTCGATCTTGTTGATGGCGAGCGCGACGTTCCGGCCCTGGGGCATCTGGTCCTTGAGCCGGTCGAGGATGGCGGCGACGCCTTCGGTCAGGCCGCGATGCGCCTCGATCAGCAGCACCACGACGTCGGCGTCGGCGGCCCCGCCCCAGGCGGCCTTGACCATGGCGCGGTCGAGGCGGCGGCGGGGGCGGAATAGACCGGGCGTGTCGACGAAGACGAGCTGGGCGCGACCCTCCATGGCGATGCCGCGGATGCGGGCGCGGGTGGTCTGGACCTTGTGGGTGACGATGGAGACCTTGGCGCCGACCATGCGGTTCAGCAGCGTCGATTTGCCGGCGTTCGGCTCGCCGATCAGGGCGACGAGACCGCAGCGGGTGGGGGCGTCAGTCATGGGGTTTCTCCAGGAACGCGAGGAGCGCCTCGGCGGCCTGCTGCTGGGCGGCGCGTTTCGAGGGCGCGCGGCCGCGGGCGGCGTGGCCGTCCGCGAGGCGGGCCTCGACGGAGAAGACCGGCGCGTGGTCCGGGCCTTCGCGGTCGAGATCGGCGTAGTCGGGCGGCGCCATGCCGCGGGCCTGCGCCCATTCCTGGAGCGCGGTCTTGGCGTCGGCGGTCTGGGCGCGGGCGCGGGCGATGCGGTCGCCCCAATGGCGCAGGATGAAGGCGCGCGCTGCGTCGAAGCCGGCGTCGAGATAGATCGCGGCGATCACCGCCTCCATCGCGTCGCCGAGCAGCGCCATCTTGCGCCGGCCGCCGGAGATCATCTCGGAGCGGCCCATGCGCAGCGCCGAGCCGAGGTCGATGGCGGTGGCGATCTCGGCGCAGGTCTCCTTGCGCACCAGCGCGTTGAGGCGCGGGGCGAGCGCGCCCTCGTCGGCGGCGGGGTCCTGCGCCAGAAGCGCCTCGGCGATGACGAGGCCGAGCACGCGGTCGCCAAGGAATTCGAGGCGCTGATTGCTGGAGGCGCCGCCCATCGACGGGTGGGTCATCGCCTCGATCAGAAGCTCGGGCCGCGCGAAATCGTGACCCATGCGACGGGCCAGATCGGCGAGCGGACGGCCTGGGGTCATTCGACCGCCACGAAGAACCGGTCGGGCCGCCAGGTCCAGAACGCGAGCATCGACGCGCCGGCGGAGGAGAAGATCACGCGGTCGGCGCGGCCCACGAGGTTCTCGAAGGGAACGAAGCCGACGCCGCCGGCGCTGCGCGGAAAGCGGCTGTCCATGGAATTGTCGCGGTTGTCGCCCATGAAGAAGTACTCGCCGTCAGGCACCACGAATTGCGGCGTGTTGTCGCCGAAGCCGTCGTTGATGTCGAGGATGAGGTGGGTGGGGCCTTCGGGCAGGGATTCGCGCGCCATCGGCTTGACGCAGTCTTCGCCCTGCCCCGCGGCGTTGGCGCAGCGCGGCATCGAGCGCATCGGCCCCTGCTGCCGGTTCACTTCGACGAAATCGCCAAGGGGCTCCTGCGGCGCGGGCACGCCGTTGATGCGGAGCACGCCGTTCACGACCTGCACGGTGTCGCCGGGCAGGCCGATCAGGCGCTTGATGTAGTCGGTGCCGTTGGTCGGGTGCTTGAAGACGATCACGTCGCCCCGTTCCGGTTCCGATCCGAGGATCCGGCCGGAGATCGGGCAGATCGAGAACGGGCAGGAATGCCGCGAATAGCCGTAGGCCATCTTGTTGACGAAGAGGAAGTCCCCGATCAGCAGCGTCGGCTTCATCGAGCCGGACGGGATCCAGAACGGCTGGAAGAACAGCGTCCGGATCACGCCGGCCAGGAGCAGCGCGTAGACGATTGTCTTTATCAGCTCGACGAAGCCGCCCTTGGCCTTGGTTTTCGTGGTCATGCCGCCCGTCCGTTCGCGCCCCTGTCCGGGCAGGACGGCCTTGTCGCCGTTGGCCCCTGGCCTGTCAAGCGGAGCGGGATCACCCCGGCGGGAGCGGCAGCGCCTCGATCACGACGAAGGCCTGGGCCCAGGGGTGGTCGTCGGTGAGGGTGACGTGGACGCGGGCCTCGTGGCCGGACGGGGTCATCGTCGCGAGACGTTCGGCGGCCCAACCGGTCAGGACCATCGTCGGCTGGCCGGTTCGCAGGTTGACCACGCCCATGTCGCGCCAGGCGATGCCCATGCGCAGGCCGGTGCCGAGCGCCTTGGAGCAGGCCTCCTTGGCCGCCCAGCGCTTGGCGTAGCTTTCGATCCGGGCGGCGCGGCGTTCGGACATGGCCTTTTCGGCGTCGGTGTAGACGCGGTCGAGGAAGCGCGCGCCGAAGCGCGCGACGGTGCGTTCGATGCGCTCGATGTTTGCGAGGTCGGAGCCGATGCCGAGGATCATCGCGGGCTCCGCTGTGCGGGAGCGCGGGTCAGGCCGATGTGACCACGGCCCGCGCCTCGTCCATCAGGGCGCGCATCCGGTGGATCGCGGGTTCCAGGCCGGTGAAGATCGCCTCGCCGATCAGGAAATGGCCGATGTTGAGCTCCATGACCTGGGGGATCGCGGCGACGGGTTTGACGCTGTCGAAAGTGAGGCCGTGGCCGGCATGGACCTCGAGACCGAGATCGGCGGCGAAGGCGGCCATGTCGATCAGGCGCGCGAGTTCGGCGTCGCGGGCGGCGATGTCGCCTTCGGCGTCGGCGTCGCAATAGGCGCCGGTATGAAGTTCGATGACGGGCGCGCCGATGCGGTGCGCGGCCTCGATCTGGCGGCGGTCGGCGGCGATGAAGATCGAGACGCGGCAGCCGGCCTCGCGCAGCGGCGCGATGAAATGGGCGAGGTGGTTTTCCTCGCGCGCGACCTCGAGCCCGCCTTCGGTGGTGCGCTCCTCGCGCTTTTCGGGGACGATGCAGACGGCATGGGGGCGGTGGCGGAGCGCTATGGCCTGCATCTCGGGGGTCGCGGCCATCTCGAAATTGAGCGGGACGGTCAGATGCGCGCTCAGGGCCTCGATGTCGGCGTCGGTGATGTGTCGGCGGTCCTCGCGCAGATGCGCGGTGATGCCGTCGGCGCCGGCGGCCTCGGCGAGCCTGGCGGCGCGGAGCGGATCGGGATAGGCCCCGCCGCGCGCGTTGCGCACGGTGGCGACGTGGTCGATGTTGACGCCGAGGCGAAGCGGCCGTCCTGGGGGTGTCGCGGTCATGGCTTTCCTCCTTGGACCGCCGCGCGGGCGATCCGGCGTTTCGCGCGGGCGCCGCGCCGCCTCGCCTGATAGGCGGAGATCACGGGCCGCGTGACATAATAGGCCGCGATGGCCGAGATCAAGCCGGGCAGGAAGCCGCCGGCCAGATAGGGCCAGAAGATGTCATGGGTGAAGAGCGCGAGTTTCTGCCATTGCGGCTCGCCGATGCCGAAAAGGCTGAGGACCGACTGTCCGAAGCCGGTCAGCGCCTCGCCGAAAGCGGCGACGATGCGGTCGAAATCGCGGCCCGTCAGTCCATGTCCGAGGATCAGCCGCCCGAGGCTGAGCGAGACAGAGGCGATGAAGGGGAAGGTCAGCGGATTGCCGGCGAGCGTTCCGAAGAGGCTCGCGAGCACGTTGGAGCGCAGGAGCCAGGCCAGCGCCATCGCGCCGAAGACGTGAAACCCGAAGAGCGGCGTGAAGGACATGAACACGCCGCAGGCGAGCCCCAGCGCGATGCGGTGCGGCGTGTCGGGCAGCCGGCGGATGCGGTAGCTGATATACTCGATCGCGCGTCGCCAGCCGCGGCGTGGCGCGACGGCTTCCCGGAGGCGGCTCAGGATCGGCGGTTTGTCTCGTCGTCTGAACACAATCGACCCGCATCGCCGCGCCGCGCGCAGGGCCGCGCGGCTTGCCTGAACCTCACGCCCCGTCGGCGCCTTCGATACGCGTGGCGCCCCGCCTGAACCGGCGGACCTGCGCCACGTCCGAATCCGCGTCGATCGCCGTCAGAACGTTGGAGAGATGTTCCATGTCCCGGACCTCCGTATCAATCACCATACGGAAGAAATCCGGTTTACGTTCGGTAAACGCGATGTCGGTGATGTTGGCGCGCTGCTCGCCGATCAGGGTGCAGATGCGCCCCAGCGCGCCGGCATCATTGGCGAGGGTGAGTTCTATGCGCGCCGTGTGGTCGGCTGTGGCCGTGCCCTCGGCCCAGCGCAGATCGAGCCAGCGTTCCGGTTCGTCCTCGAATTCGATGAGCGCCTCGCAGTCGATGGCGTGGACGGTCACGCCCTTGCCGCGCACGGCGATGCCGACGATGCGCTCGCCCGGGATCGGGTCGCAGCAGGGCGCGGGATGCGCCTCCTGTCCGGAGCCGAGGCCGATCACCACGGGCGCGCCGGGATCGGCGGCGCGTGGCAGATCGGCGTCGCGCAGAAGCTCGGGATAGAGTGCGGCCACCAGGTCGCGCCCGGTCATCTCGGCGGCGCCGAGCAACGCCAGGACGTCGTCGCCCTCGTCGTGGCCGAGACGCCTGGCGGCGGTTTCCATCGCCTTGTCGCTGGATTTCTTGCCGACGCGTTCGAGCGCCACGCGGGCGATCTCGCGGCCCAGACGGATGCGGGTCGCGCGCTCCTCGCCGCGCATCGAGCGGCGGATGGCGGCCTTGGCGCGGCCGGTGACGACCATGTCCTCCCACGAGGCCTGGGGCTTCTGGCCCTCGGCGCGGATGATGACGATGGACTGGCCGTTGCGCAGCTTCGTCCAGAGCGGCACGCGCTGGCCGTCGACCTTGGCGCCGACGCAGCTGTCGCCGATGCGGGTGTGGATGGCGTAGGCGAAATCGATGGGGGTGGCGCCGCGCGGGAGTTTCACCACCTCGCCCTTGGGCGTGAAGCAGAACACCTGGTCGGTGAACATCTCGAGCTTCACGTGCTCGAGGAAGTCGTTGGAATCCTCGGCCGCCTCGAAACGTTCCGTGAGCGAGTACAGCCATTGGAAGGGATCGACCGCGAACGGGTTCTCGAAGCGCTGGCCGTCCTTGTAGGACCAGTGGGCGGCGACGCCCGTCTCGGCGACCGCGTGCATCTCGGCGGTGCGGATCTGGACCTCGACGCGCTTGCCGTCGCGGCCCGACACGGTGGTGTGGATCGAGCGGTAGCCGTTGGATTTCGGCTGGCTGATGTAGTCCTTGAAACGGCCCGGCACGGCGGTCCAGCGCTGATGGACGGCGCCGAGCGCGGTGTAGCAGTCGGCGACGGAGCCGGTGACGATGCGGAAGCCGTAGATGTCGGAGAGGCGGCTGAAGCCCTCCTTGCGTTCTTCCATCTTGCGCCAGACCGAGAACGGTTTTTTCTCGCGTCCGAAAACGCTGGCGCGGACCTCGGCCTGGTCGAGCGCGAGGCGGATGTCGTCGGTGATCTTGGGGATCACGTCGCCGGTCTCGTTGCGCAGGGTCACGAAGCGGCGGATGATCGAGGAGCGGGCCTCGGGGTTGAGCACGCGGAAGCCGATGTCCTCGAGCTCGTCGCGCATCCACTGCATGCCCATCCGGCCGGCGAGCGGCGCGAAGATGTCCATGGTCTCGCGCGCCTTGCGGAGCTGCTTCTCGTGCGGCAGCGCCTTGATGGTGCGCATGTTGTGGAGGCGGTCGGCGAGCTTGACGAGCAGGACGCGCAGGTCGCGCGACATCGCCATCAGAAGCTTGCGGAAATTCTCGGCCTGGGCGTCCTCGACGGAGGAGAGCTGGAGGTTGGTCAGCTTGGTGACGCCGTCGACCAGGCTCGCCACCTCGTCGCCGAAGCGGCGGGCGACATCGACATAGGTCGCGCCGGTATCCTCGATCACGTCATGCAGCAGCGCCGTGATGATGGTGGCGTCGTCGAGACGCTGTTCGGCCAGAAGCAGGGCGACGGCGACGGGATGGCTGAAATAGGGCTCGCCGCTGGTGCGGATCTGGCCCTCGTGCATGTCGCGGCCATACGCGTAGGCCGCCTCGATCAGGGCGGAATTGGAGGCCGGGTTGTAGGAGCGGACCAAGCCGGTCAGGTTCCCGACGGGAATGATCCCGTCGGGCCCCGGCCGCGCGAGGACCGGGTCGGACGTCAGGGCGAGGGACGGGCTCAGGACTCGCCTTGGGCTTCCATCAGCGCGCGCAGCAGACGCTCCTCGGACATGTCGTCCTGGGCGGGCGTGTCGCTGTTGCCCGAGAGCAGGGTCATGACGTCCTCTTCGGGCTCGTCGACCTCGATCTGGCGCTGGAAGCTCTCGATGGCCGCGTTGCGCAGATGCTCGGCGGTCAGGGTCTCGTCGGCGATCTCGCGGAGCGCCACGACCGGATTCTTGTCGTTGTCACGCTCGACCGTGAGCGGCGCCCCTGAGGCGAGCGCGCGTGCGCGGTGCGCCGCGAGCATCACCAGCTCGAAACGGTTCGGCACCTTGTCGACGCAGTCTTCAACGGTTACGCGGGCCATGCGGGGCCTCCCTCGGTCATCGGGCTCAGGAAAAGACGGCTTCTAGCCGCAACGAACCGCGCGCGCAAGGCCCGCGGAGGCGCGAAAGCTCACAAAGGCTCGACATCGACGAGCGCCGTCGGCGGAAGGTCCGACAGCATCTCGGCCACGGTTCGCCCGAGCAGCGGATGACGCCACTCGGGCGCCACGTCGGCGAGCGGCCGGAGCACGAAGCCGCGTTCGTGCAGCCTCGGATGCGGCAGGATCAGGACGGGGGGCGCCTCGGAACTCTGATCCGCCGGCGCGAGATCGATCCAGCGCCGGACAGTGGCCTCGTCGGGCGCGATCGTCCGGTCCGCCGCGAGAAGGTCGAGGTCGCAGGCGCGCGGCTCCCAGCGGCGGTCGCGGCTGCGGCCGAGCGCGCGTTCGATCGCGTGCAGGGCGTCGAGGACCTCGTCCGGCGTGAGATCCCCCGTCGCGCGGACCGCGCCGTTGACGAAATCCGGTCCGGAGCCGGGCGGGAACGCGGGCGTGCGGAACCAGCGGCTGCGCGCCGCGACGACGAGGCCGCGCTCGGGAAGCATCCCGAGCGCCGCTTCGAGCGTCTCGCGCGGCGTGCCGTCCGGTGACGGGAGGTTGGCGCCGAGAGCGATGAGAAAACTTGTGATGAGCGGATTTCCCCAAAACGTGATAAAGTCAGGTGTTTAGAGCTTTCGCCGCGTCTTCGCCTTGCTTATACGTCGTGCCTGTCGTCCGGGACAGTATGTCCCGACGAAAATCTAAAGCCAAAGATTTTGGAAGGAAAACGGTCATGTTTTACCGCGACGAGCGTCTCGCGTTGTTCATTGATGGTGCGAATCTGTACGCTGCGGCCCGCGCGCTGGGGTTCGACATCGACTACAAACTTCTGCGGACCGAGTTCATGCGGCGCGGCAAGCTGCTCCGCGCGTTCTATTACACGGCGCTGCTTGAGAACGAGGAGTATTCCCCGATCCGGCCGCTCGTCGACTGGCTGCATTACAACGGCTACGCGATGGTCACGAAACCGGCCAAGGAATTCACCGACTCGATGGGCCGGCGGAAGATCAAGGGCAACATGGACATCGATCTGGCGGTGAACGCCATGGAGATCGCGCCGCATGTCGATCACATCGTGCTCTTCTCCGGCGACGGCGATTTCCGGCCCTTGGTCGAATCGCTGCAGCGGCAGGGCGTCCGGGTTTCGGTCGTCTCGACGATCCGGTCGAGCCCGCCGATGATCGCGGACGATCTGCGCCGCCAGTGCGACAACTTCATCGAGCTCGAGGAGCTGCGCGAGGTCATCGGGCGGCCGCCGCGCACGGAGGCGATGCAGCAGTCGCGCGCGCCCGTGACCGCGGACGCCGACGCCGACGGGGAGTGATCCCGCCCGATCCGGCGCCGGGCTGCGCGATCTGTCCGCGTCTCGTCGCCTACCGCGAAGACACGCGCGCGAAGCATCCGGACTGGTACAACGGGGCGGTGCCGTCATTCGGCGACGCGGAGGCCCGGCTGCTGGTTCTGGGTCTGGCGCCCGGCGTGCGGGGGGCCCATCGCACAGGCCGCCCGTTCACCGGGGATTACGCGGGCGATCTGCTTTACGCGACGCTGACGAAGTTCGGATTCGCCAACGGGAAATTCGCGGCCGATCCGGCGGACGGGCTGGAGCTTCACGACTGCATGGTGACGAACGCGGTGCGCTGCGTGCCGCCGCAGAACAAGCCGACGCCGGCGGAGATCGCGGCCTGTCGTCCGTATCTGATCGCGCGTATGGAGGCCCTGCCCCGGCTGACAGCGATCGTGTGCCTCGGTCGGATCGCGCATGAGACGCTGCTCCGGACGTATCACGCGCGGCTGGCGGATCATCCCTTCGCGCACGGCGCGCGGCACGAGGTCGGCGGGTTCGCGGTTTTCGACAGCTATCACTGCTCGCGGTACAACACGAACACGCGGCGGCTGACGCCGGAGATGTTCGAGAGCGTGTTCGCGGCGGTGCGGGCGGAGCTGGGCTGAACCGCTCGGCCGCGAGGATCAGCCGCGCATGGGCTTGAGCGCCTCGGCCCATTTCGCGAGTTCGGCCAGCATCGCGTCGGCGCCCTTGCCGTTGATTTCCTTGGGCTTGAAGACACCGTCCTCGATCTGATCGAAAACCAACGGCAGCGGGACGCCCTCGGGGATCGCCATCATTTTGAGGACGGCGAGCGTGCCTTTCACGGCCTCGACGCCGCGCAGGCCGCCCGAGATGCCGCCATAGCTGACGAAGGCGGCGGGTTTGTAGTTCCACTCCTTGTAGACGTAGTTGAGGGCGTTCACGAGAGCGGGCGTCGGGCCGTAATTGTATTCGGGCGTGACGAACACGAAGGCGTCCGCGGCGGCCACGCTCTCGCTCCAGCGGCGCGTGTGGTCGTGGGAGTAGTCCTGCATCCTGGGGTGTTTGGGCTCGTCGTAGATCGGCAGGTCGAAATCGGCGAGATCGACGAGATGCGCGTCGAAGGCGCCGTGCGCGTTGGCGTGCTCATGGAACCAGCGCGCGACGGAGATTCCGACGCGGCCCGGACGGGTGCTGGCGGCGATGATGTTCAGACGGAGGGGCAAAACGGGTTTCCTGCTGTCATTGCGATTGCGATAGGATCGGATATGACGCGGAAACGTCGGAAAGCGACCTTTCGTTCAATATCCCTTCAGTCGCGCCTTCCCGACGCCCGCGAGACCGCACCAGAAGTCCGAGGCGGCGGAGAAGTCGCGGCCGCCCCAGCCGGCGGCGCGGGCAAGGCTCGCGCTTTCGCGGGCGGCGGCGGCGATGGGCATGGGGACATTGGCCTTGCCGGCGCTTTCGAGGATGAGGCTGAGGTCTTTGAAGGCGAGGTCGATGGCGAAACCGGGATCGGTGTCGCCCTTGAGCACCTTGTTCTCGTAGTTCAGGCGCAGCTGGCCGTTGGTGGCGCTGGTGCCGTGGATGACTTCGAGGGATTTCTCGAGATCGAGACCGAAGGCCTGGATGAGCGCCATGCATTCGGCGTTCATCTGGCAGGAGGTCACGGCGAGGTAGTTGTTCACGAGCTTGGTGCGGGTGCCGGAGCCCGGTCCGCCGCAATGGAGGATCGTGGTGCCCATCGCTTCCAGCGCGGGGCGGACCGCCTCGAAATCGTCGGGCTCGGCGCCGACCATGAAGAGGCTTTCGCCCTTGTCGGCGTGCGAGGCGAGGCGTCCGATCGGCGCGTCGACGAAACGGCGCCCGGTGGCCTTGGCGCGGGCGGCCATGCGGTCGGTGGTTTCGGGCAGGACGGTCGAGAGGTCCATCAGGAGCGCGCCGTCCGGCAGCGCGTCGATCATGCCGCCCTCGGCGATCACGACGGATTCGAGCTGCGGCGGTCCGGGCAGGACGGTGATGGCGATCTCGGCGTCGCGGGCGGCGTCGTTGGCGTCGGCGGCCTGGCGGCAATTGTTGAACTCGGTGAAAGCCGCCATCGCGGCCGGGTTCACGTCGTAGACCGCGAGGTCGAAGCCCTTGCGGGCCATGTTGAGCGCCATCGGCCCGCCCATGCGGCCGAGGCCCACGAATGCGACTTTGGTCATCGTTCTCTCCCTGTTCAGGCCCTTGGAGGGCGGCTTTTGTAGACCGGCAGCTTCCAGCCGAACGTCAGGCTTCCGGCCCGGAGCGCGAAGGTCGTGGCGATGCAGGCGAGATAGGCGATGCTCGGCGTGTCGGTCAGCGTCAGCGTCACGACGCCCGCGCCCGCCCCGGCGAGCGCCGCCGTGACGTAGAGCTCGCCCTGACGGAGGACCAGCGGCACCTCGTTGCAGACCACGTCGCGCATCAGCCCGCCGAGACAGCCGGTGGTGATCCCCATCATCAGAAGCACGGGCCATGACGCGTCGAGATTCCGCGCGACCGCGAATCCCGCGGTGACGGCGACCGAGAGCGCCACCGCGTCGAGCCAGAGGATCGCCCGCCAGCGGGATTCGAGCAGATGGGCGGTGAAGAAGACGAGGATCGCGGCCGCGCAGGCGACGCCGACATAGATCGGTTCGGCGACCCAGAAGACCTGATCGCGGCGCAGGATCACGTCGCGGACCGTGCCGCCGCCGACGGCGGTGAGGCTGGCGACGAAGAGAAAGCCGATGATGTCGAGCTGCGCCCGGCTCGCGACAAGCGCGCCGGTGAGCGCGAAAACGAAGACGGACGCGAAATCGAGGCCTTGCGCCGGACTCATCGCGCGGCCGCGCGGGCGGCTCCGTTCCCGGTCTTGAACGGGGCCATGCCCTCGCGGGCCAATTCGTCGGCGCGTTCGTTCTCGGGGTGGCCGGCATGGCCTTTGATCCAGTCCCAGCGGATCTCGTGACCCGCGGTCAGATCATCGAGGCGGCGCCAGAGATCCTCGTTCTTCACGGGTTTCTTGGCGGCGGTCTTCCAGCCGTTGCGCTTCCAGCCGTTGATCCATTTGGTCACGCCGTCGCGCAGATAGACGCTGTCGGTGACGATGGTGAGGGTCGTGCGCCGCCCCAGCGCCTCAAGCGCCGCGATGGCGGCCATCATCTCCATGCGGTTGTTGGTGGTCAGCGGCTCGCCGCCCGAGAGGTCGCGGGTTTTGAGCACGGTGTCGCCGTCGCGCGCGATCATCACCACGCCCCAGCCGCCGGGGCCGGGATTGCCCGAACAGGCGCCGTCGGTATAGGCGAATATCTCGCTCACGCGCGGGCCTCGCCGCCGTGAAAGCCGGGGCGTTCAACCATGGAGCGCGCCGACGAGCAGGCAGGTCATCACGCCGGCGGTCAGCGGCAGGCGCAGGCTCAGCCAATAGTCCGGCGTCACGCCCGCGCGCTGGAACACGACGTCGATGCCCTGGAGGATGACGAAGCCGAAGGCGAGCCAGACGCAGCTGAGGGCGGGATCGGGCTGGATCGCGATGAAGGCGATGAAGGCCGGCACGATCGTCGCGGTCAGGAACACCAGCGACGGCGCGCGGTCCTTGGCCGACGCGAAGCCCCAGAGGCAGCCGCCCATGAAGCCGAGGATCACCGCGCCGAAGCGCTCGAGAATGTGGGTGCCGCCCTCGGGCGAGGAGTCGAAAAACCCGAAAGTCGGCCACGTTCCGGGCTCGGAGAAGATCATCGCGACCGCGTAGACGAAGGGCACGAGGCCGAGCCAGCCGAGGAAGAGGACGGAAAACGGGACGCGGCTCATGCGACGGTCTCGCGCAGGATGCGGGGGACCTTGAATTCGACATCCTCGCGGGCGGTCTCGACCAGGCGTTCGGTGACGTCGTAGCGGTCGCGGAAGGCGGCGATCACCTCGTCCACCAGAACCTCTGGCGCGGAGGCGCCGGCGGTGATGCCGACGGATGTGGCGCCGTCGAGCGCGCGCCAGTCGATGTCGGTCGCGCGCTGGATCAGCTGGGCGTACCCGCACCCGGCCTTGCGGCCCACCTCGACGAGGCGCTGGGAGTTGGAGGAATTCGGGGCGCCGATCACGAGGAGCGCGTCGATGCCGGGCGCCATCGCCTTGACCGCCTCCTGGCGGTTGGTCGTGGCGTAGCAGATGTCCTCCTTGTGCGGCCCGACGATGGAGGGGAAGCGGGCCTTGAGCGCGGCCACGATGTCGGCGGTGTCGTCGACGCTGAGGGTGGTCTGGGTGATGAAAGCCAGCCTGTCGGGATCGCGCGGGGTGATGCCGGCCACGTCGGCGGCGGTCTCGACGAGGATCACCTCGCCGTCGGGAAGCTGGCCCATCGTGCCGACGGTCTCCGGGTGGCCCTCGTGGCCGATCATGACCATCTGGAGGCCGTTCTCATGGTGCCGCGCGGCCTCGATATGGACCTTGGAGACCAGCGGGCATGTCGCGTCGACGAAGAGCATGCGCCGCGCCTCGGCTTCGGCGGGGACGGATTTCGGGACGCCGTGGGCGGAGAAGACCACCGGACGGTCGGGGGGGCAGTCGGACAGCTCCTCGACGAAGACCGCGCCGCGCGCCCGCAGACCGTCGACGACGAAGCGGTTGTGGACGATCTCGTGGCGCACGTAGACGGGCGCGCCCCATTTGTCCAAAGCCATCTCGACGATCTTGATGGCGCGATCGACGCCGGCGCAGAAGCCGCGCGGGGCCGCGAGATGGAGCGTCAGGGGTCTGGGCATTGGCGCCTCGGGCGATCCGCGATCACGGGTTTTGAAGAAAGATCAGGAAGCGCCTGAATACAGCCGCATTGCCGGGGGATGTCAACCGGAGCGGGGCTCAGAACGCCACGCGGTCGCCACCCTTGAGCTCCAGCATCGCGCGGGCGTCGGCGGGCGTCGCGACGGTCAGACCCATGCCCTCGATCAGCGCGCGGACCTGGGTGACCTGTTCGGCGTTCGAGACCGCGAGGCGCCTGGGGCCGGCCCAGAGGCTGTCCTCGAGCCCGACGCGCACGTTGCCGCCCATCGCCGCCGCGATGGCCGCGATCCGCATCTGGTTGCGGCCCGCGCCGAGCACCGACCAGTGATAGGCGTCGCCGAAGAGCCGGTCGGCGGTGCGTCGCATGTGGGCGACGTCCTCGGCATGGGCGCCGATGCCGCCGAGGATGCCGAAGACGGATTGCACGAAGAACGGCGGCTTGACCACGCCCCGGTCGGCGAAATGCGCCAGCGTGTAGAGATGCCCGATGTCGTAGCATTCGATCTCGAAGCGCGTGCCGTTGTCCGCGCAGGTGGTCAGGATGTGCTCGATGTCCTGGAAGGTGTTTTTGAACACGCGGTCGCGGGAGCCGGCGAGATAGGGCTCCTCCCAGTCGTGTTGAAACGTCTTGAAGCGGTCGAGCATCGGATAGAGGCCGAAATTCATCGAGCCCATGTTGAGCGAGGCGATCTCGGGGGCGAAGGTCGCGGCGGGGGCGAGACGTTCTTCGATGCCCATGGTGGGCGCGCCGCCGGTGGTGATGTTGATCACGACGTCGCTGCGCTGGCGGATGACCTTGAGGAAGGGCGCGAAAGCCTCGGCCGACTGGTCGGGGCGGCCGGTCCGGGGGTCGCGGGCATGGAGATGGACGATCGCTGCGCCGGCTTCGGCCGCGCCGATGGCGGCGTCGGCGATCTCCTGCGCCGTGATCGGCAGATGCGGCGACATCGAGGGCGTGTGGATCGCCCCGGTGACCGCGCAGGTGATGATGACTTTGCCGCTCATGGGGTCCCCTTCCCTCGCCGCGTCCGGTCGCGGCGTTTGATTTTCCGTCGCGTCCGTGATCTCCCGAACATCGGAGTTTGTCGACCCGTCGCGGCGCATCGGAGGACTGAAATGGATCTTGGGCTCGCGGGACACCGCGTCATCGTCACCGCCGGCGCGGCCGGGATCGGCCGCGAGATCGTCGCGGCGTTTCTGGAGGAAGGCGCCCGGGTCGCGGCCTGCGACGTCGACGCGGAGGCCGTGGCGAGGCTGCGCGCCGAGGCGCCGGAGGTGATCGCGGAGGTCCGCGACGTCTCCGATCCGGAGGCCGTGCGCGGCTTCGTGGAGCGTGCGGCGGAGGCGATGGGCGGGATCGACACGCTGGTCAACAACGCCGGGATCGCCGGACCGACCGCGCGGGTCGAGGACGTGAGCGACGCGGAGTGGGAGCGGTGCCTGGCGGTCAATCTGACCGGGCAGTTCAACGCGGTGCGCGTTGCGGCTCCGCACCTGCGCCTGAGCGCGAATCCGTCGATCGCGTGTCTGTCCTCGGCGGCGGGCAAGCTCGGCTTCGCGCTGCGCGCACCCTACGCCGCGGCGAAATGGGGGGTGATCGGGCTCGCCAAATCGCTGGCGGTGGAGTTCGGGCCGGACCGCATCCGGGTCAACGCGATCCTGCCGGGGCTGGTCGCGGGCGACCGGCAGAGGCGGGTGATGGAGGCCAAGGCCGAGCGGCGGGGGGTGAGTTTCGAAGAGGTCGAGGCGGAGGCGTTCGCCTACACGTCGATCCGGGATTACGTGACGCCGCGCCAGATCGCCGACCAGATCGTGTTTCTGGCGAGCTCCCGGGGCCGGACGATCACCGGACAGGCGATCTCGGTCTGCGGCGACACCAAGATGCTGGCCTGACAAGCCGTGCGATGGCGGTCGAAGCAAGAGGCGTCAAAGCGGAAATTTCGAGCGCGACGCCGGTTCAGGCGGTGGTCTCAAGCCAGAACGGCGATTGAAACGAGGCTGAGCAGTCCCGCCCAGACCATGATCTGGGCGATCGTATCGGTCCGCACGTCATGGAGCGGAGCGAGGCTGAACGACATCGCCACGGACGGTCCGGCGGCGGCGAGCACGTAGACCGGGGCGTCGTCCGCCGCGTATGACGTCGCATCGAGCGCGAACCACACCGCGGCCGGGAACACCAGCAGCTTGATCGCGACGAAGACCGGGACGGCGGGCTCGGCGCGAAACACGGTCTTCGACAGGGCGACGCCCAGCGCGAAGAGCGCCACCGGGGCCGCCGCTACGCCGCCAAGGCTCTCGCTGAGTGCGGGTACTCGCACCCGATCAAGGAACTCGAAGAAATCGCAGTTTGGCTGCGGGAGAACTACCATCCCAAACGTATTTGGCTGATGCGCTCGCAAAAGGGATCGGGATACATCACGGACGGGTTCCCCGTGCCATCGCATCCCTAATACATCCCATACATCGCGTTGAGGTTGCTGCTCCCCCTGAGAGCCTGGAAGCTCTCTGGTGGTCAACCAGGAAGCAGAGCAGCGATGGCATACTATGTTGGACTGGATGTGAGCCTCAAGACGACGGCGATTTGCGTGGTGGATCGCGATCAGAATATCGTCTGGCAGGGATCGGCGGACACGCATCCCGAGATGATTCTGAATGCGCTGGACCGGTGGATCGGCTCTATCGTGCGGATCGGGCTGGAGACTGGCTCGTCGAGCCCTTGGCTGGCGCGGGCGCTGAAGGCGCGGAACCTGCCGGTCATCGTGATGGATGCGCGCCGTGCGGCAGCCGCACTCAAGGCCCGACCGGTGAAGACCGATCGGGCGGACGCGCGGGCGCTGGCGGAGATGCTGCAATCGGGCTGGTACACGGAAGTTTTCGTCAAGTCGGAGGAGAGCCACCGGATGAAGGCGCTGCTGTCGGCGCGCGATCAGCTGGTGCGCAACAAGCGGACGTTTTTCGGTCAGATCCGCGGGATGCTGCGCCCGTTCGGGATCCGGTTGCCGGCGCGCCAGGGCACGCGCAAGTTCGACGAAGCGGCACGGGCGGCCTGCCGGCACGACGATCTGCTTTATGCTTGCGTGAACGCGCTTCTGGAGGCGCTCGGCGCCATAGAGGCGCAGATCGCGGCGCTGGACAAGCGGGTGCGCGCAATGGTGCAAACCTCGAAGGCGTGCTGGTATCTGACATCGGTGCCGTGCGTCGGCCCGATCACCGCGCTGGCCTTCGCCGCCGCCATCGAGGACCCGGGGCGGTTCAGGCGCTCGCGCGATGTCGGCGCCTATCTCGGGCTGACGCCGAGGCGCTGGCAATCGGGTGAGAAGGACATTGTCGGCGTCATCAGCAAACAGGGCGACGCCATGGCCCGGCACTGTCTCTATGAAGCGGCGAACTGCCTGCTGACCACCTGGGGCGGGCGCTCGGCGCTGAAGAGCTGGGGATTGCGACTGGTCAAGCGCGTCGGCGCGAAGAAGGCGCGCGTCGCCGTCGCCAGGAAGCTGGCTTGCCTGCTGCTGGGCCTTTGGAAGGCTGAGAGCCACTACGACGAGGACCAGGTTCGGACGGCCTGATCCCGATGACGACGCCTTTGGCTCTTCCCGGCGGGCGGCACTGATGCCGCCAGGGGAGGTCGAACCGGCGGGAGGAGTGCGAGACATGTTGGCTGCAGACAGACACCCTGCGTTTAATACAGAGCACCACCCAATGGTTCACGCGCGGAAAGACCGGGATAGTGGCGCGGCCGCGACCACGTGCGCCGACGCCGAAGAGAACCATGACCCGCCTTACGCTGCGTACCTCCGAAGGGACGTCAAAGCTCACTCAGGCTCACCACAGGGATGCCCTTAACCGAAGGAGGAACCCGACACGACCGACAAGAAAAGCTTGACGCAGCGGCCTCATGTAGAGAACCAGCGCCCAATGACGCTGACTCACGAAGTGGATTGAACGAAGCCGCTGCGCGGCAAGGGGCACCTTTGCGTGCGGTGCTGCTGACTGGAAGATTCGGGTTGCTGAGACCCCAAGTCAGACAGGAGCTTCCGATGGCCGAGACCGGCCCTCTTCGCCGCCGCATGATCGAGGACATGACGGTCCGCAACCTCTCGCCGGCGACGCAACGATCCTACGTCCATGCCGTGTCGAAGTTCAGCCGGTTTTTCGGCCGGTCGCCGGACGCGCTGACGCTGGAAGACGTGCGCACCTTCCAGGTCCACCTCGCCTCGAAGGACGTGGCTTGGGCGAGCCTCAACCAGACGGTGGCGGCGCTGCGGTTCTTCCATGGCGTCACGCTCGGGATGGCGGAGATCCCCGAGCGGATCGCCTACGCCCGCGAGCCGCGGCGTCTGCCGGTGGTGCTGAGCGCCGACGAGGTGGTGCGGTTCCTCGAAGCCGTGCCGAGCCTGAAGGCCCGGGCCGCGCTGACGACCGCCTACGCGGCCGGGCTGCGCGTCCCGGAGGTCACGAGCCTCAGGGTCGCCGAGATCGTGCCGGAGGCGCGTCTTCGACACGACGACAACGGCCGGGTGATGATCCGAATCGAGCACGGCAAGGGCGGCAAGGAGAGCTACGTGACGCTGTCTGCGCAGTTCTTGGGCATCCTGCGCAGCTACTGGCGGCTGGCCCGGCCCGGGCGCTGGCTGTTTCCGGGCCGCGACGCGACCCGGCCGATCGAGCCGACGACGCTGCACGCGGCCTGCCGGTCGGCGGAGCTATGGCCGATTTTGGGTGACACGGCCTGATCAAGCGGCGCGGGTTTCAGCATCGCTCGCGGCGACACCGTCGGTGAATGTGACGCCTTCGATTACCATCGGCAACTGGTTCGCGCCCTTCAGACGGCGCCATGTTTTCGCGGCGGCCTGAACGAGCATGAACACCATGAGCGTCGCCGTCTTCTGCGACAGCGCCCCCTTGGTCCGCACGGTTCGGTGCCGGACGGTGGCGAACACGCTCTCGATCAGGTTGCCAGTGCGCAGGTGATCCCAATGCTCGGCCGGGAAGTCGTAGAACGCCAGCAGCGCCTCGCGATCCTTGGTCAGGCAGGTCATGGCCTTCTCGTACTTGGCGCCATATTTCTCGGCGAAGGTGTCCATCGCGGTTTCGGCCGCGGCGCGGGTCTCGGCCTGCCAGATCTCGCGCAGGTCGGCCTTCACCGCAGGCTGCATCGATTTCGCGAACTTGTTCAGAACGTTGGCGGTCTTGTGAACCCAGCACCTCTGATGACGCGTGCCCGGATAGACCTCGTCGAGGGCCTTCCAGAACCCGATGGCCCCATCGCCCACGGCGATCTCCGGCGGGGCCGAGAGGCCGCGGGCCTTGATGTCGACCAGCAGCTCGCGCCAGCTCTGGGCGCTCTCCCGGACGCCGACATGGAAGCCCACAAGCTCCTTCCTGCCTTCGGGCGTCGCCCCGAGAATGACCAGGATGCACTCGGCCTGCGGCTCCATCCGGGCCTGCAGACAAACACCGTCGGCCCAGATGTGGACATGCCGCCGGGCCGAGAGATCGCGGCGCTGCCAGCTGTCGCAGTCCTTCTGCCACTCCCCGGTCAGGCGCGAGATCACGCCCGCGGACAGGTTCGGTGCGTCCGTCCCGAGCAGCGCGACCAGCGCTTCCTGAAAGTCCCCCGTGGAGATGCCGCGCAGGTAAAGCACCGGCAGAAGGGCATCGAGGCTCCGGGAACGCCGCGCCCGGCGGGGCAGAATGTTCGACGCGAAGCGGATCTTGTTCTCGGCAGGGATGTCCGTCGCCCGGTCGCGCACCTTCTGCCGCTGCACCGCTATCGGTCCGATCCCGGTCTGGATCGTCCGCTCCGGTCCGGTGCCATGCCGGACGACCCGTTGGCGGCCGTCGGGTAGCCGATCGTCCGCAAACCGCGCGACGAAGCCCGTCGCCTCGGCCCTGAGTGCCGCAGCCAGCATCTGGCGCGCGCCCTCGCGCGCGATCCCAGTCAGCGGATCGAGGATCGATCCGGGCTGGTGAAGCGGGGTGATCATGGTATCGTCTGTCATGGCGTATCGCTCCTTCGGGAGGTTCTGGCAGGCTTCGACACCCGCCACGATACGCCGCCTTCTCAGGCCCCATCACCCAATTTCAACCATAGCTCCGGTCGGCGCGGGCGGCAGCGGGGATCGGCAAGAAGGTGACCGTCCATATCCTGCGGCACAGGTTCGCCACCCATCTGCTGGAGAGCGGCGTCGACATCCGCGTGATCCAGGTGCCGCTGGGCCACGCGCACCTGTCGACCACGGCGCGCCACACCCACGTCTCGCAGGGTCTCATCGGCCGGACGACGAGCCCGCTGGAGAAGCTGAGGCTCGAGGTGGTCCCGCCGGCCTGAGGCGCCGCCTTATGGCTGGTGGCCTCGAGGTGGCGGACGTTTTCCGCCGCCACGGCCCCGCGTTCCGCGCCGCGCGCGGCGATCATCTCGACCGCGACCAGCGCCGGGTGATGGGCGCGATCGAAGCCTGCCGCACGGCGGCGCTCGGCGGGCATGTACGACGCTGCGCGGACTGCGGTCACGCCGCGATCGCCTACAATTCCTGCCGCAATCGTCACTTTCCCAAATGCCAGGGCCGGGCGCGGGAGGCGTGGGTCGCCGCACGGCGGTCGGAGTTGCTGCCCGTTCCCTATTTCCACGTGGTCTTCACCCTGCCGGCACCGGTCGGCGCGATCGCGTTCCAGAACAAGGCTACCGTCTAAGGCATCCTGTTCCGCGCCGCAGCCGAGACGCTGCGCGTCATCGCGGCGAAACCGCGCCTCCTCGGCGCGGAGATCGGCGGCGTCGCCGTGCTGCACAGCTGGAGTCGCCGGACGGAGGAAGACGTTGGCCTTACTGCGAGCATGTAGCGCCCGCTCTACCGGGCGTTTGTGCGACTGCCTCGTACCGCAAGAGCGCCTTCACCTTCACCGACGCCATCGCCGCCGTCCGGCGGCGCATCTGGATCGGAGACACTTGCGACACATCCCCGTCCGACCGCGAAATGCCCAAAATCCCTCCGGTGTTGAGCGACAACCACCTTGGCCGGTCCGCGGCGGGCGGCGTCACGCGGGCGGGCTTCGACCGGATGGTCGCCGGGGTCTGCCTGGGCAAAGTCGGTGCGGTCGCGGCGCGGGAAGTGTCGCGCTTCGCCCGCAACAGCCGTGACTGGCAGCAGCTGATCGAGATGTGCCGGGTCGTCGACACCGTCCTGATCGACCGGGAGGCGGTACATGCGCCGCGCCAGGGCAACGATCGTCTGCTTCTCGGTTTGAAGGGAAGCCTCAACGAGTACGAGCTCGATCTGCCGCGGCAACGGTCGCTGTCCGCCCGCTACGAGAAGGCCCGTCGCGGCGAGTTGATCGTTGCCGCCCCGGTGGGCTTCGTGAAGGCCGGCGAGAGGCTCGAGAAGGACCCCGACCGTCGTGTCCAAGAGGCCATCGCTCTCGTCTTCGACAAGGTGGCCGAGCTCGGCAGCGCCCGGCAGGCCCCGCTCTGGTTCCTCGAGCACGGGCTGGACTTGCCGGCCAAGCACGCAAATGGCGACGTGATCTGGCGCAGGCCAACCTATGCCACCATCCATCGGATGATCGAGAACCCGGTTTGCGGCGGTGCCTGCGCCTATGGCAAGACCCGGGTCGTGCCGAGGCACGGCGCAGCCGTTCCGCGATCCGGCAGCCGCCGTAAACCGCGCGCTGAATGGCTGGCGCTGAAGCCCGGCGCGCACGAAGGTTATGTCAGTTGGGAAGGAGACGGTATAGAAGCAGCTCAAGGACGTTGAGAAGAAGATTGAAGACTTGCTCGACCGGATTCTGGATGCGTCGAGCCCTTCGGTCGTGTCGGCCTATGAGGGCCTGATCACCATGCTGGAGCGGGAGAAGATTCTGCTGGGTGAGAAAGCGGAGCGCATCGTGCCGCCGAAGGGGAGGTTCGAAGAATTTATCGAACTATCCCACACTACACGGCTCCTTTCCTTTTCGGGATGGAAGCCCATGGATCGAGGGCGGCGATTGGGTTGCTTCTGAGGAGCCTTCGCACCTCGTCGAAACCAGTACGGAACCAGGACTTTGCGCAGTGCCCGCGGGTCTTGCGTGCCGGCTTTCCCCTGCCGATGAGCGCCGAGGCGGTCTTGTTGGTCCGGGCGATGGCGATGGCGACGACAGCCGGCGGCAGGCTCAACTTTGCGGCGGTCTGCATCCGGGTGTCTTCGAGGGTGAGGCCGCGTGTTCTGGCGTCACCGAAGAGACATTCGACAGACCATCCGCGCCGGCAGGCGTTCAGGGTGTTCCGGCCCGCCACATCGCTTGCAACGACGAGCACCTCGCCGCCCTTGACGCGTTTGGCGGCGAAGGTCAGCGTCAGGGCCTCCACGTCCCCCCGGGCCGGGAAGGCGGCCTGGAATTTCCGCGCAGCCCGGCATTTCGTCAGCGCCGACTTCAGGCTCAGGTGGCGGCCGCCCTCAGTGTTCACGATCATGCTCGCCTTCACGCGGATTGCGAACGGGATGCCGTTCGCCTCGAGAAAGGTGCCATTCCAGACCCTCCCGGGCATGCACGCATGCCCTGGAGGCAATGGATGAACTCCCGATCCGCCAGCAGGAGCTGCGCCGATCCGGACCCGAGCAGGGCAAGGTGACGCCGCATCAAGGTGATGCGTTCCTCGGCATTGCCGCTGCCGGCCCTGTCCAGAACCGTCCACATCAATGGCTCCCGAAACCGCCGCGTCGTGATCGCCGGCATCAGGATGCTGACGTCGCGCGTGCCGATTTTCCAGTTCGTCCGATCAAGGCGCAGACGTCAGGCCCCGGTCAGGCCGAGGAGCCGAACCGCGAGGCGTGCCGACCGGTCCTCGGCAAGGCTGACATGCTGGAAGAAGCGTTGCGGCCGCCGGCAGGTCGACGCAATCGGAACCGACCCCGGGCGCCCGCAGGCAGGATGACCGAGGTTCACCGCGCGGGCGCTGACCATGGCCACGATCAGACGGCTCGGCGTCTCAAGCCGCGACTTGCTCGGCGCCACATGCGAAGACAGCCTCGACGAGAGGGCGGTGACCGTCTTGTGGCTCATGGGGACGTTCCTTTGCCGGGAAGAGTCCACGAGAAGACCACCTTTCAACGCCCTCAGCCACCCAGCGTCGTGCAGTGTGGAACTATCCTTGGATTTTTTGCAAGACCTTGAAATATATGAAAGTTGCAGCTTGGCACTCAAGCAAACGGTGCTCAGGCTGGCCTTTTCGGAGCCCCTGCGAAACTCGCGGGAAAACGGTTATCGAACTTCAGAAACCGCCTTTCCCTTCAAGGTGTTAGCAGGATTCAACAACCTGAAGAGCGATATGGTGCGGCTGAGAAGACTCGAACTTCCACGGGAGTTACCCCACAGCGACCTCAACGCTGCGCGTCTACCAATTCCGCCACAGCCGCACTGCGGGGGCTTCTAGCAGCGGTTCCGACCCTTGTGAAGCCCGGATCGGAGGGTTTATCACGGCGCATGAGACGGAGCCTCGGGACCATGCCGGACTGGACGATCACGCCGGGTCTGACGCCCTATCCGGAGGCCCTCGCGGCGATGGAATCGCGGGTCGACGCGATCGTGGCGGGCGAGGCGGACGAGCTGGTCTGGCTGCTGGAGCACCCTCCGCTCTATACGGGCGGGACGTCGGCCGATCCCGCCGATTTGCTGGAGCCCGAGCGGTTCCCGGTGTTTCCGACGCGCCGCGGCGGGGAATACACCTATCACGGGCCGGGGCAGCGGGTCGCATACGCCATGCTCGACCTGAACCGGCGCGGGCGCGACATCCGGACCTACGTCCACGATCTGGAGGAATGGGCGATCCGGACGGTCGGCGATTTCGGCGTCACGGCGGAACGCAGGGCGGGCCGCGTCGGGGTCTGGGTGGCGCGACCGGACAAGCCCCCCCTGCCCGACGGCAGCCCGGCCGAGGACAAGATCGCGGCGATCGGCGTGCGGGTGCGCCGCTGGGTGGCGTTCCACGGGATCGCGGTCAACGTCGAGCCGGATCTCTCGCATTTCGGCGGCATCGTGCCCTGCGGGATCAGCGGCTACGGGGTGACGAGCCTCGTCGACCTTGGTCTGCCGGTGACGATGGATGATCTGGATGTCGCGCTGCGGCGGAGTTTCGACGACGTGTTCGGAGAGGCGCCCCCGCCGGCCTGAGCGACGGGCGCGACAGGACGTCGCGTTTCTGGCATCATGCCCGCCGGGAGGGTTCGATCATGCCGGAATATCTGCACCCGGGCGTCTACGTCGAGGAAATCGCATCATTGGCGCCGCGTGTCGCGACGGTCGGGACCGGGACTGCGGGGTTCGTCGGGCCGACGGAGAGGGCCAACGCCGGCGAGGATGACCTGACGGGCCTGCCGGTTCCGGTCACCAGTTTTCACGAGTTCGGGCGCCTCTTCGGGGGGATCGGCCCGATCGCCGCCGACGGGTCGCGGCTTTTCGCGACGGCGGAGAGCGTGCGGCTGTTCTTCGACAATGGCGGAGGACGATGCGTGATCGTCTCGACCGGCGGTTTCACCGATGGCGACGGGATCCGGGCCCCGCGAGTGAGCGAGTTCCGCCGGGGGATCCGGGCGTTGAGGGACGCTCCGGACGTGGCTTTCTTCGCCGTGCCCGACGCGGCGCTGATGCGGCGCGCGCCGGCCTGGGCGCGGATCGCGCGGTATGCGCTGGATTTCGCGCGGAACGAGGGGCGGTTCGCGCTCATCGACGTGCATCGCGGCGACCGGCCCGCGGGCGGGGCCGACGATCCGATCGACGGGCCGGACGGTCTGCGCGCGCTGATCGACGGCGACGCGCTCGGATGGGGGGCGGCCTATTGGCCGTGGCTCGTGCCGGCCGACGGGTCGGCGCCGCTTCCGCCCTGCGGAGCGATCGCAGGCGTCTACGCGCGGACGGACGCGACGCGCGGCGTCTGGAAGGCGCCGGCGAACGCGCCACTCGCGGGGGTGGCCCGCCCGACGGCGGATGTCACGCATGAGGGCCAGGAGCGCCTGAACGCGCCCGACAAGGCGATCAACGCGATCCGGACGTTCTCGGGTCGGGGCATTCTGGTCTGGGGCGCGCGCACGTTGGCGGGCGGCGAATACCGCTACGTGCCGGTCCGGCGGCTGATGCTCATGGTCGAGCGGTCGTTGAGGGAGTGGCTCCAATTCGCCGGGGTCGAGCCGAACGCGCCGTCGCTCTGGAAAAGCGTCGAGGCGCGCGGGGGCGCGTTCCTGTTCGATCTGTGGCGACAGGGCGCGCTGGCCGGATCGCGGGCGGAAGAGGCGTTTTTCATCAGGTGCGGCCTCGGGACGTCGATGACCCAGGCCGATCTCGACGCCGGACGCCTGATCGTCGAGGTGGGCGTGGCGCCGCTCAAGCCTGCGGAATTCGTGATTTTGCGGATCACGCGGCCGACGGGGGGCTGATGCCTTAAAGTCGCTTGAGCGACGGGAAAAGTCGCTGTAGCGTCCCGAACGACGACACCTGAGGCCGGGATTGGCGGAGGGGGTCGCGGCGGAAGCCAGAGGTTTCCGGAACGTGCCTGCCAGAGGGGGAGCCTGAGCCAAGACAGCCGTCCGGAGCGCACCCGACGACGTGAGCGACGCCTTTCCCGTCCGTCAGACAAATCAAACAACAATCGACGCGCCGCAGTGCGCGCATCATGGAGGAAACGAATGACCCATACTTTCAATACCGCATCCAAAGCAGGCGCTCTCGGCCGCAGGGCGCTGCTCGCCGCCGGCGTCGCGGGTTTCGCCGCCCTGTCCGGCATGGCGCCGGCCTCGGCGCAGGACGTCAAGACGCTCGCCTTCGTCGTGAACGTGCCGGCCGATTTCTGGAAATTCGCCCGTGTGGGAACCGAGAAGGCCGATGCCGAGCTCGAAGGCTACGAGGTCGAGTTCTACATTCCCGGCGAGATGTCGGCGGCCGCGCAGAAGAAGATCCTCGAGGATCTGCTGGCCAAAGGCATCGACGGCGTGGCGATCAGCCCGGTGAACCCGGACAATTCCACCGACATCCTCAACGAGGTCGCCTCGAAGGCGGTGCTCTTCACCCATGACGCCGACGCGCCGAATTCGGACCGCGTGATGTATATCGGCACCGACAACGTGGCGGCCGGACGCCAGGCGGGCGAGCTGATGAAACTGGCCCTGCCCGAGGGCGGCACGGCGATGCTGTTCGTCGGCACGATGGACGCGGCGAACGCGCGCGAGCGCAGCCAAGGCATCAAGGAGGCCATCGAGGGCTCGGGGATCGAGATCATCGACATCCGCACCGACGGCGGCGACCAGACCAAGGCCAAGGCGAACGCCGAGGACACGCTCAGCAAATATCCCGACATCGATCTTCTGGTCGGGCTCTGGGCCTACAACACGCCGCAGATCTACAACGCGGTGAAGGCGGCGGGCAAAGAGGGCCAGGTCAAGATCGTCGGCTTCGACGAGGATCAGCAGACGCTGCGCGGGATCGTCGCGGGCGACATTCTGGGCACCGTCGTCCAGCAGCCTTACGAGTTCGGCTATCAGTCGATCATCAAGATGGCGAAGTATCTGGAAGGCGACACGTCCGTGGTGCCGGAGAACGAACTCGACATCGTTCCGACCCAGATCATCGACTCGTCCAACGTCGAGGCGTTCATCGAGCAGGTCCAGGCCACGCTCGGCAACTGAGCACGCCTCCTTCGGTGAAACCGACATGAAGCCTCCGCCGGGACCGCTCGCGTCCCGGCGGACTTCGCGAGGACACGTCCATGACTGAAGCCCTGCTCGAGCTCCGCTCGGTCACCAAGACCTATCCGGGCGTGACCGCGCTCGACGACGTGAGCGTGTCGCTCGGCCATGGCGAGATCCTTGGCCTGATCGGCGAGAACGGCGCCGGAAAATCCACGCTGATGAAGATTCTGGGCGGGATCGTGGCGCCCACGAAGGGCGAGATCGTGCTCGACGGCGTGGCGCACGACCGGCTGACGGTGCCCGCCGCGACGGCCGCGGGGATCGCGTTCGTCCACCAGGAACTGAATCTTTTCGAGAACCTCAGCGTCGCCGCGAACATCTATATCGGGCGCGAGCCGCGCTTCGGCGGCCCGCTGCGCCTCATCGACACCGGCGCGCTCAACAGGCAGGTCGCGCCGCTTCTGCGCCGGCTGGGGCTGGAGATAAGCCCCGCGGAATCGCTGGGCGGCCTGTCGATCGCGCAATGCCAGATGGTCGAGATCGCCAAGGCGCTGTCGCTGAACGCGCGCGTCATCATCATGGACGAGCCGACCTCGAGCCTGACGCTCAAGGAGACGGACCGGCTTCTGGAAGTCATGGCGGCGCTCCGGGCCGAGGGCGTCAGCATCATCTACATCTCGCACCGCCTGGACGAGGTTCAGACCTGCGCCGACCGGGTCGTGGCTCTGCGCGACGGCAAACGCGTGGGCGAGCTGACCGGCGAGGGCATCACTCACGACGCGATGATCCGGCTGATGATCGGGCGCGATCTCAAGGCGGTCTACATTCCGCCCAAAACCGCCCCGCGCGAGAGCGGCGTGGTGATCGACCGGCTGGTCACGCCGGCGCATCCGGGCAAGGAGATCTCGTTTGAATTCCGGCGCGGCGAGATCGTCGGACTGGCGGGCCTGATCGGTTCAGGACGCACCGAGCTGGCGCATGCGATCTTCGGGGTGGAGCCGGCCCTGTCCGGGCGGGTTCTGCTCGACGGCGAGCCGGTGGCCGCGCGGGTGGCGGGAGACGCGATCGCGAAGGGCGTCTATCTGATCCCGGAGGACCGCAAACACGCGGGTCTGCTGCTCGACCTGCCGATCGACCAGAACATCACGCTCGCGGATCTCTGGCGCTACGCGCGACGCGGCATTCCGGACCGCGCCGCCGAAGCCCGGGTGGCCGACGAGCAGTGCGCCTCGCTGTCGATCAAGACGCCATCGACGGCGACCCATGCGGTGAACCTGTCGGGCGGCAACCAGCAGAAGGTCGTGCTCGGCAAATGGCTGTCGATGCGGCCGAACGCGGTCATCTTCGACGAGCCGACGCGCGGCATCGACGTCGGCGCGAAGAGCGAGATCTACGCGATCATGCGGGGGCTGGCCGACGCGGGCGTCGCGATCCTGATGATCTCGAGCGACATGGAGGAGGTGATCGGCGTCAGCGACCGCATCGCCGTGATGCACGAGGGCCGCATCGGCGGATTTCTCGAGCGGCCCGACTTCACCGAACACAACGTCATGCTGCTCGCCGTGGGCGGGACCATAGAGGAAAGAGCGCGCGCAGATGCTTAGAAAAGAAATCGGGCTGTTCCTGCTGATCCTGGTCACGGGCACGGTCACCGCGCTGATCAACCCGCAATTCATCTCGACGATCAACCTGATCAACCTGGCCAACCAGATCGGGCTGTTCGGTCTTCTGGCGATCGGCGTGGGCATCGTCATCGTCACCGGCGGAATCGAGCTTTCCATCGGGTCGATGCTGGCGCTTCTGGGGGTGATCTTTCTCGACATTCTGGTGAATTTCGAGATGCCGTGGCCGGTCGCGTTTCTGGTCGTGGTGGCGGGCGGCACGGCGCTCGGCGCGGTGCACGGGCTTCTGATCTCGCGGCTCGACCTGCAGCCGTTCGTCGTCACGCTCTGCGGGTTGCTGATCTATCGCGGCGTCGCACGCTATTACACCAACGATTCCACCGAAGGGTTCGGCTATGCCGGCGGCTACGAGACGCTGGAATGGCTGACCTCGGGGCGGACGTGGAACATCCCCCACACGTTCATCTTTTTCGTGATCGTGGCGCTGATCATGGCGGTGCTGCTGCATAAATCCGTGCTCGGGCGCTACATCTACGCGGTCGGAAAAAACGAGGAGGCGGCGCGGTTCTCCGGCATTCCGACCAAGACGGTGATCGTCGCGACCTATGCGATCTGCGGGCTGCTGACCGGCATCTCGACCGTGTTTTTCGTGTTCTACACCCAGTCGGTCTCGCCCTCGGCGCACGGCAATTTCTACGAGCTCTACGCCATCGCGGCGGCGGTTCTGGGGGGGTGTTCGCTGCGCGGCGGCGAGGGCTCCATCCTCGGGATCGCGCTCGGAGTGGTGCTGCTTCAGGTGCTTCAGAACCTGGTCAACATGCTCGGCATTCCCAGCTCGCTCAATTTCGCGGTGATGGGCGCGGTGATCCTGATCGGCGTGATCGTCGACGGCCAGCTTCAGAACCGCTCGAAGACGCGGTGAAACCGGCAGGTGGCCACGCGTGGCCACTTTGGCAAACCATTGATCTTTTTTGGCATTGCCGTCGCCGTTAACCTGCCGGAAACCGGTCTGAAACGCGTTCGGGCAGGCAGGATCAGCACGGGTGTAGCCGACGAACCGTCCGGTCCTACCCGATCCGCCCCAAGGCGGGGAAGGTCTCGAGGAGCCAGAAAGAGAGATCTGTGAACGCGCCGGTCAGCATCATCACGCCCACCGCGACAAGAAGCACGCCCATGACCTTTTCGATCGTGCCCATGTGCCGCCTCATGCCGGCCATGAGGCCGAGCGCGTTGCGCAGGAAAATCGCCGTAAGCAGGAACGGAACGCCGAGACCGGCGGCGTAGAAGCCCATGAGGAGCATCCCGCGCTCGACCGAGCCTTCCTGCGCCGCGAGCGACAGGATCGAGCCGAGCACCGGCCCGATGCAGGGGGTCCAGCCGAAGGCGAAGGCGAGGCCGAGCAGATAGGCGCCCATCGGCGTGCCGCCCTTGGCGCCCGAGTCGATGCGCGCCTCGCGGTAAAGCAGCGGGATGCGCAGCACGCCGAGGAAGTGCAGCCCGAAGAGGATGATGACCGCGCCCGCGAGCATCGCCATCTCGCGCTGATAGGCGAGGAAGATGCGCCCGAAGGCGGAGGCGGCCATTCCCAGCATCAGGAAGACGGTGGAGAGGCCCAGCACGAAGAACAGCGCGGCGCGGACGATGCGCCTGTCCGGACCGCGCGACGCCTGCATGTCCTCCATGGAGGCGCCGGCCATGTAGGCGAGATACGGCGGCACGATCGGCAGGACGCAGGGGGAGAGAAAGCTCAGGATGCCCGCGACCATCGCCACCATCAGCGCCGGCGCCAGCGACGCGTCCCACAGATCGATACCGAACATTCCACGCACTCCCGACAGGCGTCTCGACACTAAGGACAAATCGGGACGGCGTCCACGCGCGGCGGCTCACATGCGCGTGGACTCCGGATCGGTGGCGGCGTTGGCGGATCGCCGGCCGTTGCGCGGCGCCGGTTTCCCTGCCACATACCGACCGTCGGTCTGTAGCGGGAGAACCGCACCGTGATGGCACGTTCGGACGATCCACTTCGCGAAACCGCCGCGCGTCGGCGCATGGATCCTCATGCGCGAAGACGCCACATTCTCGACTGCGCCCTGACGCTTTTTCTGAGCCGCGGATGGGACGCGGTCACCATCGCGGACGTTCTGGACGCGGCCGGGATCTCGAAAGGCGGGTTTTACCACCACTTCGCCGCGAAGGACGATCTTCTGGACGGCGTCGTCGAGCGTTTCACGAGCGAGGCGCTCGAGGCCGCCGACGTGACGGTCGCCGCGACGCACGGGGATGCGTTGACCCGGTTCAACGCCTTCATCGCGGCGTCGACACGGTGGAAGGCCGAGCACGGTCGCGACCTGCGGTTCTTCATGGACGCGATGCTGCGGCCCGGAAACGGGTTCCTGTTCACGCGCATCCTCGACGCCGCTTCCCAGGCCGCGCGTCCGACGCTGCGCGCCATGGTCGCGGCGGGGGTGGATGAGAGACGCTTCGACGTTCCGGACCCGGATCTGGTCACGGAGGCGATCCTCGCCCTTTCGCGGTGCCGCATGGACGTCGCGCGGGAGGCGTTGCGGATCGCCGGCGACGGAGAAACCGACGCGGCGACGGACCTTCTGGATCAGAGGATGGTCGCCGAGGGGAGGATGATCGACCGGATGCTCGGCCTGCCGGACGGCTCCGTGATCCTGTCGAATCCGGAGGAATACCGACGGATGCTGCACGCAATGGCAGGCTCCTGAAATGGCGCGGGCGGCGTTCACCACGCGGGGCCTGACCAAGGTCTACGGCGAAGGCCGCTCCGCCGTCCACGCGCTGCGCGGAGTCGATCTCGAGATTCCGCAGGGCGAGATCGTGGTGCTGCTCGGGCCGTCAGGTTCCGGAAAATCAACGCTGCTCAACATCATCGGTGGTCTGGACCGTGCCACGGACGGCACCGCGCATTTCCGCGACCGGTGTCTTTCGGACATGGATGACGCGGAGCTGACGCGCTATCGGCGGAACCATGTCGGCTTCGTCTTCCAGTTCTACAACCTGATGCCGAGCCTGACCGCGCATGAGAACGTCGAGCTCGTCACCGAGATCGCGAGCGATCCGATGGACCCCGACGCGGCGCTGGCGCTGGTGGGTCTCAAGGAGCGGACCGACCATTTTCCGGCGCAGCTTTCGGGCGGCGAGCAGCAACGGGTCGCCATCGCGCGGGCCATCGCCAAACAGCCGGAGGTGCTGTTCTGCGACGAGCCGACCGGGGCGCTCGACAGCGCGACCGGGCGCGCGGTGCTGGAGGTGCTGCGGGACGTCAACGAGCGGCTGGGCTCCACCGTGCTGATGGTGACCCACAATGCCGACACCGCCGCGATGGCAGACCGGGTGATCCATTTCGCCGATGGCGGCATCCGCGAGGTGGTGCGCAACGCGACGAAGCTCGCGCCCTCGGAGATCGAGTGGTGAGCCCGCTCGACCACAAGCTTATTCGGGACCTCTGGCGCATCAAGGGTCAGGCCATCGCCATCGGCGCGGTGATCGCCGTCGGCGTGATGATGCTGGTGATGATGACCGGCCTGGTCGCATCGCTGACCGAGACGCGGGACGCCTATTACGAGCGCTACCGGCTGGCGGACGTCTTCGCGCCGGTCAGCCGCGCGCCGGAGCGGCTGGCCGATCGGCTGGCTGACATTCCCGGCGTCGCGTCGGTCCAGACCCGCGTCCAGGGGCGCGCACTGATCGACCTGCCCGGCCAGGTCCTGCCGGTCCAGGCGCAGGCGGTGGCGCTGCCGGATCGGGGACGGCCCGCCCTCAACGACGTGTACCTGACGGACGGGCGGATGCCGGCGCCTGGACGCCCTGACGAGATCCTGCTGCTGCGGAGTTTCGCTCTGGCGCATGATCTGCGGCCGGGCGACGGCATCCGCGCCACGATGAACGGCGCGCGCCGCGGTTTCGACGTCGTGGGCCTGGCCCAGAGCCCGGAATTCCTCTACACGACCGCGCCGGGCGAGCTCGTGCCCGACGACGCGCGGTTCGGCGTGATCTGGATGGGCCGCGCCGGGCTCGCCGCCGCCTACGACATGGACGGCGCGTTCAACGAGGCGCTGATCGGTCTCGAGCGCGGTGCCGGCGGACAGGCGGTGCTCGACGCAATCGACCGTCTTCTCGACCCCTATGGCGGATCGGGTGCCTATCCGCTGGCGGACCAGACCTCAAACCGCTTCGTTTCGGAGGAGATCTCCGGGCTGGAGGCCGCCGCCGCAGGAGTTCCGCCGATCTTTCTGATGGTGTCGGCGTTCCTGCTCCACATCGTGGTCAGCCGGATCGTGCAATCCGAGCGGAGCGAGATCGGGCTGATGAAGGCGTTCGGATACACCAACGGCGAGGTGGGCGCGCATTATTTCAAGCTGATCATCGTAATCGCCGCCGGCGGCGCGCTCGCGGGCTGTCTGGGCGGGATCGGTCTGGGGCGCGCGATGGTCGGGCTCTACACCGACTACTTCAAGTTCCCGTTCCTCGTCTTCCGGCTCGACCCGGGTTCGTTCGTGACCGGCGTGTCGGTCAGCATCCTGTCGGCCTCGGCGGGCGGTCTGCTCGTCCTGCGCCAGGTCTTCGCGCTGACGCCGGCGGCCGCGATGCGCCCGCCCGCCCCGCCCGATTTCAGCCGCACCGGGCCGATGGGTCACGCGCTGGGACGGGTTCTCGACCAGCCCTCGCGCATGGTGATGCGGCGCATCACCCGCCAGCCGGGGCGGATGGCGGGCGCGATGATCGGCATCGCGGCGGGCATGGCGCTGTCGGTCTCGATGATCACGATCTACGCCGGGTTCGACCGCACCATCGACCTGACGTTCACCGTCGTCGACCGCAGCGACGTGACGGTCGCCTTCACCCATCCGGTGAGCGACAAGACGCTGTTCGAGCTCGCGCGTCGAGGAGCAGCGCGTACCCGTCACCGTCGACCTCACGTCGCCGCCGGAGGAGTGTGCGGCGCTGGGTCACGGATTTCGCGTCGAGGCGCGGATCGTGGTCTGGCAGGCCGAGGAGGCGGTGATTTTGCCCTCAAGCGCGCTCTTTCGCGACGGAGACGGGTGGGCGGTCTTCCGGGTCGAGGACGGGGTCGCGCGCGCCAATCCGGTGAGCATCGGTCGGAACAACGGGGTCGTCGCGGAAGTCGCGAGCGGGCTCGAACCCGGAGACCGCGTCGTGCTCTATCCCTCCACGGCGATCACGGACGGGACATCGGTGTCCGAGCGCATGGTGGAGTGAGCGGCGCCTCGCGCAGGTGAAACGAGGGCGGATGAAAGTCGGAGGACCGGGGAGGACCGGAGCGGAAAGAACGGTCCGACATGTTCGGTCAGAGAGCGGAATCCCGGCTCAAGGCGCTCCTGCGCAAGACCGCCGACCGTACCGTCGCAAGGCGCCGGGCAGCCATCGACCGCGTCCTCGATGTCTTCATACCGAAGGAATGCGCAAATTCCTTTGCAGCCGCCGGTTGTGGTGCGGGTTGATCCGGAGCCGCTCTGAAAGTCATAAGATTGACACGACTTTCAGATGTGAGCACTCGCCAAGGATCCCGTTCTCAAAGGCTTTTGAGGTACTCGATCAACGCGTTCTTCCGGTCTTCCGGCAGCATGGTGCCGTAGAGGTGGCCGCCATTGCCTTCGCCGCGAGCGGTCGTGTCCATGCGCCAGGCGCGCGGGCAATCCGCGTCCGGCGGACCGCTCCGGAAGCCCATATCCACGGGGTCGTAGATGTCGCATCCGCGCCAGAACGCGGTCTGGCGTTCCGCGGGCGGGTTCAGCAGGTCCCGCAGACTTGGAACGGAGCCGTTGTGAAGATACGGAGCGCGCAGCCAGATGCCGTCGAGGGGCTGGCTGGCGTAGCCGACATCCTTGACCATGTCCTTGCGCACGACGCCGATCTCAAGCGCGCGGGCGTTCGTCGCATCCGCGTTCTCCTGGCTCCACGCCTCGAACCGGTTGGGGTCCGTGCCGATCTCGTCGACCGGAACGGTCACGCCGAACCGCGCCCCGCCGGGCTCGTGGCACGTGGCGCATTCTGCCTCCCAGACCTCGCCGCCTTCGGCAGCCAACGCCACGTCGATCTCAAAAGGCCAGGGCGGCGGCATCTTCGACCGCAGGTATTCACGCGTCCGGAGCATGTGGTCCGTCACCTCGTCCGGCGGAGATCCGAGCCCCAGCGCGCTGTCGATGTAGACCGCCAGCGGGTCCTGCGTCTCGCCGGCCCAGTTCATCGACGTGTTCTCGCGCAGACCCGCGTTCCAGATCGCCGGAAAATCGGCGTTGTCCACCGTCCCGTCGTCGGGCAGGCCGAGCAGGTTGAATTTTGTCAGATTGAACGGCCCGTCCCGACCCGGCCCCCATTCCGGCCGGTCGTGGTCGTGCATCCAGGCGAATTCCTCGGCCTGTTCCAGCAGGCGTTTCCGCGCGATGGGGATGATCGCGAAGCGGTAGATCAGCTTCTCGTCGAAGCGGAGATCGAAGTGCGTCTCGATCTCGCCCATCATGCCGTCGCCGGACCAGCGCGGATCGTTGGCCGCCGCTTCAAGGAAATCGAGAAACGCCATCGCGTTGGTCGTGTGCGACGGACCCGTAGGGACGATCACCGGCGCCGCGTCCGGCGACGTGCGGTAGCTTGCCGCGTGGCAGATCGCGCAGGTCTGGGTGACCCGCTCGAAGCCCATGACCTTCTTCGAGAACCCGACGGGCATCTCCCGGCCTTCCTCCCAGGGAATGCCGAATGCGCGGTATCCCCCCGGGCCGGGCATCAGGTCGGCGAAGACCCTCGGCAGAACGTGAAAGATCGGATACGGGATGCCCAGACCGTTCTCCGCGCCCAGCGAGCCGTATTTGAACCTCTCCTCGCCCTCGTCCGCGCAAAGCTCCGCCCTGCGCTCGGGCTCGACGTCGCCGCAGACGACCTGCGGCACCGTGCGGAACACGTTGTACCAGGCGTAGACCCCGCCCGCGACGCCCACCAGAAGCAGGATCGCCAGAACCCACGTGATCCGCGTCGCGATGCGGTAGCCTTTGCCGGTCTCACTCATCGCGAAGCTCCCCTCAGAAGGTCTTGAGAAATTCGATCAGCGCGCGCTTGTCCGCGTCGGGCAGATAGACGCCATAGAGATGCCCGCCATTGCCGTTGCCGCGACACGGTCCCCCGTCGCAGGCCCCGTTCATCTCCGGCGCGCCTGCCGGGCACCGGTTCAGCCCGGCCGCCTCGGTGACGTAGCAGAAAAGCTCATTGTGCCGTTCCGCCGGGATCTCCGCCGGATCGCTGACGAACCCGAGCGCCTGCGTGTCGTAGACGTCGAACCCGCGCAGGAACATGGTCGGCCGCAACACCGGAGGATCGAGCAGCGCCTCGATCGTCGGCACCGATCCGTTGTGCAGATACGGCGCGCGCAGCCACAGCCCGTCGAGCGGCGCGTTGGCGTAGCCGTCGGTCTTGCGGAACGTCTGGAACCGCTCGTCGCCGAATCCGCCGTAGAGCATGTTCTGGTTCACCGCGAGATCACGCGTGTAATTGTCGAGCCGCCCGCGATCGGTGCGGATCTTGGAGATCGGCGTCACCTGTCCGACCCGCACGCCCGAAAAATCACGTCCGTCCGCGCCATGACACTCCGCGCAGGCCGCGGCGTAGATCTCCGCCCCCTCGGCGGCCAGCGCCGGGTCGAAACGGTCCGGAAAGGTCTCCGCGAACGAGGGCGGCTCGGCCGAGACCAGCCACGCCTCGACACGCGCCAGCGACTCGCGGTCGAGGATCGGCGGAAACGCCCCGGTGCCGAAGGCGGCGGAACGGTTGCGTTCGGAGACCTTGGAGTTGTTGCCGTCCCAGTGCAGCTGCATCCCCTCCTTCGCCCCCTGCAGGAAGATCGACGGAAAATCGACGACGCCGATCATCTCGGCCTCGGGCAGCGCCTCGAAATCCCAGTTCATCAGCGCCTTAGCCGGATTGAACGTGTCGAACCGGCCGGGTCCGTAGGCGGGCTCGTGGACCACGAAATCGTCGAACCGGTCGACGATCGACAGCAGCCGCTCGCGCACCATCCCCACGCCGACCAGCTTGAGTGCCACGCGGTTCACCAGGTCGATCTCGAGCCCCATCGCGTCGATCTCGGCGAGAAAGCGCGCCGCCGTGAACCGCTCGTCCACCACGGCCCGCGCCATGAAGGTCTGGAACGCCGAAAGATCCACCGTGTTGGACGGCATTCCCGGCACGACGATCGGCGCACCGTCCTCCGAGACCCGGACGCTGCCCGCATGGCACCCGGCGCAGTTGAGGAAGATCCGGTCGATCCCCATGTGGTTCCGGAGCGAGGTGCCCACCGGCCGGGACATTCCCAATTTCGGCGGCAACGCCTCCTCCGGTTCGTAGATAAAGCCGAACGCGGCCCAGCCCTCGTCCGCCCGCCCCTCGGGCATCAGGTCCGCGAACAGACGCGGCATCGCCTCCCACATCACGTAGGGCAGTCCGAAATTCCGATCGCCGCCGGTCGAGCCGTACTTGAACTGCGCCACCGGGTCCGCGAAAACCTCCGCCTCGTCGCGGCTCAGACGCCACGCGGAATAGGCCGTCCCGACGATCAGCGCGATCATCACGACGACGCTCAGACCGACGAACCACCGCGCGGCCCACCCGATCACGCCCGTCCCGCGCTCACCCATCGCCGGCCTCCATCAGCGATCCGATCAGCGCCAGCACCAAGCGGCGCCGGAACGGCCCCTCCCCGAGCGCCGCCGCGTCGCGCTTCGCGGCCTCGTCCAACGCCGCCGCCAGCGGCGCGAGATCGTCGGTGAGAAGCGCGGCCCCCGTCAGCCGCAGCTCCACCAGCCCTCGCCCGTCGGCGAGCCGCGCCGGCCGCGTCGGATGCAGCACGCCCCCCGCATCCGCGCGCGCCGGAACGCGCCGCAGCGGCGGCAGACCGTCGAGCGCGACAAGCTCCAACCGCCCCTCGCCCGCATCGTCGAAAAACCCCTCGACACGGTCGGATCCCGAAACGCAGGCGAACCGCGTCTCGCCACCGACCGGCGCGGCGTCGCATTGGAAACGCACCTCCACCGCCGCCGCGGGATGCCGCGCGAGCAGATCCTCGATCCAGCCGGCGTCCCCTTCGGTGAACCGCGCCGCGATCTCCGTCGCGGCGGAGGCGAAACCATCGGGGCCCGGGGCCCAGACCGTCTCCGGCGCGCGCGGCGTCTCCGGGTCGAGAACGCCCGAAGTCTCCAGCGGATCGCCAGGCGCGACGAGCGGATCGCGGTTCGGAATGGCGCCCGGGATCAGCGCGATCCCGTCCGGCCACCGCGTCGCCGCAAGCGCGGAAAAGTCCCCACCGTCCCCGAGACCGGCGGCCGGACCCGCCAGAAGCCGGCCCAGCGCCGCGAGCAGAAGACCCGCGCGACAGCCGGCGTCCGGACATCCCTCCGACCACAGAAGGTTCGCAAGTTCGACCCGCCCGGCGCGTCGCACCGCGGCGTCGAACGCCTCCAGCGAGTCGACCGATTGCGCGACCGGCGCGCCGTTCCAGACAGGCCCGAGCCCCGCGAGCCGCGTCGCGATCCGCGCCGACGCGTTGCTCTCGTCCCAGAGCGGCTTGGGAAAGATCGGCGCCTCGCCTTGGTGGCACCGCGTGCAGATCTCGCGCCTCGCCGGCTCGATCGCGCGGTCCTCCGCGTCATAGCCGACGATCTCCTCGAACTCGAAACGCCCGGCGGCCTCGTCGTAGCTGAGCGCCTCGACCGCGTCGCCCGCCGGCTGGAACCCGAGGAACAGCCGGTCAGCCAGACGCGGCGCGCCCCGCCCCGCCGCACGGTCCGCGGTCACGGCCACCACGAGCCGCGGCGAGGCGAAGAGATCCGGCGCCGCCGAATACCGCTGAAGCGAGCGCCCCACCGGGATCAGCGCGGTCTGGACGTTTTCCTCTCCCGCTACCTCCCGGAGACGGTCGAGCAGCGCAGAGAACGGGTGCGGCACCCCGTCCTCGAACACTTCCGCGAAGACCGACCGCCCCGGCTCTTCCGCGAGGGCGCCGGCCGCGAGGCATCCCGACAGGACCAACCCCGCTATGCCCCCAAGCCGGATCATCGCAGCGCCGCTTGCCGCGCCTGTTCGCCGGGCCAGCAATCCTCCTCGACCGGCGCTCCGGCGGCGAAACCCTCCAGACCCGCCTCGGCCACCTCGGCGTTGTAGAGCATGAAGTTCAGCAGGAAGATCTTCTTGACGTAGGCTCGGCCCAGGTAGAACCCCGGCCGGATCATCCGGATCTCGTCGCGGATCGCCAGACCGTGCCGCCCGGCCAGCCCGTCCGGACGCTCCTGATATCCGGGCAGCAGATCATTGTAGGCGTAGTCGATGACGATGCTCTCGCGCCGCCCGTCGAGCAGGCTCTGCCCGCAATGCAGTTTAGCGGGAAACAGCAGATAGACGTCCGTCGTCGGCAGGATGTACCGCAGCGGCCCCTCGCGCGGCACGGTCGCGGTCCCGAGCGCGTCCGGATCGTCGATGAGCGCCTCGACGGGACGGAAATCCTCGACGAAATTCCGGAGCACCATCTCGTCGCGATAGAACATCTTGCCCTTCCAGAGCGCCCGTCCGGCACCCTCGAGCGTCTCGATCTTCTCCGCCGCGAGCCGCCCCTTCAGCCCGCCCAGGATCTCCTCGAGCCGGATCCGCATGTCGTCCCCGCGCGCGAAAAACAGATCGCCCAGATACGGACCGTCCGGAACCGGCCCCGCCGTCAGCCGCCCGTAGAGCTGATCGACCTCCTCCTGGTTCAGCGACAGCACATGCGCCGGCGTCAGCCCCGCCAGATCGGCGCGGCTGAGCGGAAACTCGTGCTCAACGCGCGCCATGTCCACGCGGAAGACCTTCGCCGGATTGTCCGGATCCCTCAGCGCGTCGTCGACCAGCGGCGCGAAGGCGATCTCGGGCCGCACCGGTGCCGGCGGATCGTTCGACAGCGCCAGCAGGTATCCGTACCCGGTCAGACGGACCGCCCAGAGGGCCGCGACGCCGATGACGACGATGAGGACGAGAGCGAGAACGACGCGCAGGAAATTCACCATCGGACCGCCCTCACAACGTCGCCAGATAGGCGGTGACCGCCTGTTTATGCCGCTCGCTCAGCCCCTCGCCGAAGCGGTGGCCGGCGTTCTCCACCCGGTCGAGGACGTTGGAGTAGTACCGCTGGATAAAGTCGTTGCCGACCCGGAGCGTCAGGTCCTGCACGCGTCCCACCACCGCCTCCTCCCGCCCGAGCACAAGCTCGAGACCCGAGATGCCCGCCGTTTTCAGCAGCTCCGCGCGGATCTCCCCGAGACCCGCGCGGAGCTCCTCCCGCCGCTCCGGCGTCAGGAGCTCCGCGTATTTGAGATCAAACTTCCCCGGGTCGTTCCCGATCAGGACCATGTCCTGGATCAGATCCTTGTAGCGAAGCGAATTAACGTCCACCGCCGGAAACCCGGCCGGGATCGTCAGCGTCAGCCCCAGATCGCGCCCCAGCAGCTCCACTCCGGGCGCGATGTCGATGACGATGTCCCGGTCGAGCAGGAACATCTTCGGGACCCGCGTCTCCGGATTGAGCAGTTCGGCCATCGACGCCTTGTAGAGCGCGTAGCGCCCCTCCACGCTCGGATCGAACGCCACGCAGTCGGGCGGATCGGCGAGCGGCTTTCCTTCCGCGTCCACATAGGGCGAGGAGTAGAAATCCAGCTCCGGATCGTCCGGCTTGCCGCAGATCTCCGGGCCGATCGCGTTGTTCTGCATGAACGGCGCGTGCGCCCATGCGCTCAGCAGCGAGACGTTTCGGTAATACCCGCGCCCGCCGCCGCGCATGACCTCCGGCCGGTTCAGATCGACGGGGCGCTCCTTGACATCGAGCGAGGCGTATTCCGCCCAGACGCGGCTCTCCATGTGGTTGGAATGCAGCGCCCGCGCCGAATACGTGCCGATCTCCGACGCCGGCAGGACTTCATCGTTCCCCAGCCAGTCGAGCCGGAGCGTCGGGTCGTCCGGATCGGTGGCGGCGAAATCCGCGTTCTCGTACGGGCCCGGCTCGCTTGAGTGACAGCGCGCGCAGGTCGCGGCGAAAACCTGCCTTCCCTCCTCCACCGCGCCGTCGAAATACTCCGCGTCCAGCGCGATCTCCAGGTCGCGCGGGCTGTCGAGCCCCCGGGCCTGCCACAAATCCGTCGGCCGCGCCGCGAGGAAAAACGCCTTGAGTTCCGCCAGCCGGTCCTCGATGGCCCGGAACGACCCGCAGTCGCGCCGGCACTGGCCGATGTCGAACGGCGTCTGGCCGTAATTGCGCTGGCTCGGATCGGCCGCGCGCAGGTCCGGCACGTGGTTGATCCAGCACTGCTCGGCGCAGGAGCCGATGTTGAAATAGACCCGCTGGATCGCCTCCTCGTAACCGATGGAATCCTCGCCGCCCTTGAGCACGTTCGGCACCATCTCGGTCTTCAGGCTCTTCTCCCAGCACTTCCCCTCGCGCCCTGGCTCGCACCAGCAGGCGTCGGGATCCGCCCCCGCATCGCAGGCGGACGCCTTGCGCCATTTGAGCACCCGATGCTCGCGCAGCGGCCGCCGCGCGAAGTTGATGATGGCGTTCATCGTGCCGGGATTGGACACCAGATCCATCGGCAGCGCGGACGTGTCGACCACCCCCGGCCGCGACCGCGCGATCAGCTGCCATTCCAGCCGGTGCGGCGACAGGCCGTTGCCCAGCAGGTTCGAGACGCGCGAATACTGGTTCCCCACCAGCGCGTCGATGTTCTCCCAGTTGGGATGATCCGGATCGTCGGGCGGATCGAGCGGATCGTACGCGATGTGACAGGCCCCGCAGGCCATGCCGATGCGGATCGGCGGCTCGATCGCCCCGTCCCAGAGCCGGTTCAGCCGGCTGTCGGGATCCTCCGGATCGTCCGACAGCGCCGCGGCATAGCCTGACCATCCGTCGGCTGCCTCCCAAGCCTCCGCGTCGAAGCGCGGATTGGGGAACTTACGCAGGCCCAGCGCCCCGGTCGATGTTCCGAACCGCAGATCGCAGGCGCTCTGCCTCTGATCCGTCGCGCCATGCGGGGTCGTGGCGTCGAAGGCCGCATCCTCGAAATCGCAGGCAGGGTCGCGATACCCGTCCGTCCCGACCGCCGCGAGCAGCGCGTCGTCGCCCGGACACCACATCATCCCGAAAGTCTCGTCCGTCGACCGCGCCGGACACTCCGGATCGCCCGGAACGCAGCAATCCGGATCAGGGATCGCCCCCCAGGCGTCGAAAAGGTCGCCACGCTTTTCCGCCGCCAGAACCTCGTACCAGTCGATCGCGGCACCCAGCCGCTGCGGATAGGTGTATGTGAAGAACCTGTCGTTGAACGCCGTGGCGAACATCCAGATCTCGCGCCCCGACCGCTCCTCCAGCGTCAAACCCGCGTTCGTTTCGGCGAAACTCGGACTGAGCACGCTTTGGGCGCGGGGACGCTCCACCGCTCCGAGCAGCCCGATGAAAAGCATGAGAAAAAATACCGATGGGAGCTTCGTCATCCATTCCCTCGCAAAAAAGACAGAGGATCAGCTTCGAAGTCTTGAGGAATTTTCGAATTGGGATATATCGCAGCTAGATAAGATTATCATTTTCGCCAAGGCCGGTCAATTTCATGCTCAAGATCGTCGTATTGCGGGTTTCATGCCGTGATGCAGATCACTCGGCGTCGAAGATTTCTTTCACGGCGCGTATAAGCGCGAGCTATTCTCGGATCGTCACGGCGAAATCATCGGTCGGTCGGCCATCCTGCGCCCGAGACGGAATGTCTCCCCCGAGTTGACTGCACTGGAGCGTCGCCCTTCCGATCCGACTCGCTGCCGGGGATTTGCAAGTCGGCTCGGGTCTGAATTCTCTGTTCCCGCGGCAGGTATCGCGGCGGCGGGATGGGCGGATCACCAGCGATGGACTTGAGGGGGCGGGCGCTCGCGGCGGTCGATCGTGGCATGAGCCGTCGCGCGGCGGAGGGGCGCTTCGGCGTGTCGGTGTCGTCAGTGATCCGATGGGACAAGGCGCGGCGCGGGACGGGCCGCTTCGCGCCGAAGCCGCAGGGGGGTGACGTCAGGCATCGTGAACATGCCATCGACCGTCTTGCCGGGAACGGGACGCATGAACCCGCAGGCGGCGGTTTCCGGCGTGACGCACGGCACCATTGCGCTTTGGAACATGTTTCCGTCGCCGCGCGCAACGCGGTGACGCCGCGTCGGGGCGTCGCCACATCTCGGCCGAGGAAAGGGACCGGCTCGCCGATCTGAGAGTTGCGGACCCTTCGCGTCCGGGCATCGCCTGGCTGATCGGGTGCGCGGCGTCGGCGATCTCGCGCGACCGCGACGCCCTGTGCGGGATCGCGACAGCAACCTGCCGAAGACGGCCTTCCGCGGATTGGACGCGAAGCTTGCGGATCATCTTCCATGTCGCGATCGTGTCGCGTGGAGCCGCCATCATCCGGCGGGAACAGGTGGAATCCACTGGCAATGCCTGCCAAATCTCTGAGGGCGACCCGCCCGACGCAATGCAATGTCAGTCGGACAAGTATCTGTTATCAAACGGATTTATGGTAGCGGAGGAGGGACTTGAACCCCCGACACGCGGATTATGATTTCGCTGCTCTAACCACCTGAGCTACTCCGCCAACGGTGCGTCTCTTAGGGAGGTGCCGAATGACCGTCAAGGCTGATTTACCTTCCGCAGAGCGACCCTTTACCCAACCGGGACGGCAGGATTGCGCTTGCAACACCGGGGGGACGAGGGTATGCCACTGCGGATGGACTGGTAGCTCAGTTGGATAGAGTACTTGACTACGAATCAAGGGGTCGGGGGTTCGAATCCTCCCCAGTCCGCCATATTACTCAACTAAACAGCTATTCTTGCGTGATATTCTTGCTTCCGCAGTTTCACCGCCCAACATCTCGACCTACATTATAATCCGGATGGCGTAGGCTCTTCTCGGCGTTCCTCGGAATATCAGGACAGGCCGGATATTTCCTCGCCAGTCTTATGTTGTATTAGAGCATTTTCGGTTCAATCTGGCTCGTAGCCCGAGTTGGTGAAGTAGTTGGCGCATTCGTCGGGTGTGAAGGCGTCCAGCGCCGCGGCGATGGCGGCGTCGAGGGCCTCGACCGTCCGCGCCGCAGCCTTTCGCAGGAGCGCCTTGATCTTGGCGATGGCCTGCTCGATCGGGTTGAAATCCGGGGAGTATGGCGGAAGGAACAGCAGCCTTGCGCCGGTCCGCTCGATTGCCGCCCGGGCTCCGCTGACCTTGTGGGCCGGCAGGTTGTCCATGATGACGATGTCTCCGGGGCGGAGCGTCGGCGCGAGAAGCGTCTCGGCGTAGGCGGTGAACGCCTCGCCGTTCATCGCCCCGTCGATGACCATGGGCGCGGCCAAGCCGTCGAGGCGCAGCGCCGCGACGAGCGTCGTCGTCTTCCAGTGGCCATGGGGGACGGCGGCCCGGCAGCGCTCGCCCCGCGGGCTGCGTCCGCGCAGGCGGGCCATCTTGGTCGTCGCCCCGGTTTCGTCGAGAAACACCAGCTTCTCGGGATCCAGCTCGGGCTGCAGATCAAACCATGCCTCGCGGCGCGCCTTCACATCCTCGCGCTCCTGCTCGCTGGCGTGCGCGGTCTTTTTTTGTACGTCACGCCGCGGCGGCGGTAGAAGTCGTGGATCGTGCTGATCGCGAAAGCCTCGCCGCGCTCCTTGATCAGCCGCTCGCGCAACTCGGCGAGGGTGATGTCCGGCGTCTGCTCGATGGCGCCGAGCAGAAGGTCGGCCTGCGCCTCGATCCGACCCGAGCGCCGGTCGCCTCCGCGCTGCTTCGCCGCGGTCTGGCCGCTGCGCAGGTAAGCGTCCATCCACCGCACCGCGCTCGCAATGCTGACGCCGAACCGACGCGCGGCCGCATTGCGCGACATGCCGCCCTCGACGGCCCGGATAACCCGGATGCGAAGATCCTCGGAAAGATACTGAGCCATGCATGCTGGCCTCCCTCCCAGCACGCAGCTTGAATCACGAGATCGGCTGATTGGGAATCCCCCGTCAATTCCCTCAGGCGCGGAAATGCTCTAGCATTTCCTGTCGCCCGCAGACTGCGCGTGTCGCATGTGAATGACCCTGACGTCCGACGGACCTGCATCCGCAGCAACGCAACAGGCAGTTCACGCCTTCTCAGAGTTTCCAGCAGACCGGTATAACGCCCGGAACTTCGCCGCCCTTGGACTTCCAGCGATTCGATCCATGCGAACATGCATTTCTCGGCCCAGACCCGGACAACCCGGTTGACCGCTCCGGATAAGATGGTGCCGGATCTGGTCGGTGCCATCTGGAGCACAGGGGCGGGCGGCAAGGCGTCCTGCCAACCTTTCCCTGCCTAAGCATTTTCTGACGCGTCTGGACGTGGCTTTTCGCACGTCGATTGTCATGTGTGCCGACCGGTGTGATGCGCCGAAATCAACTTGATCAAGGCCATCGCGCGCCTTCCGATTGCAGCGGCTGCTCGGGTCGGGCGGGTTCGCCACCATTGCCGGGGGGTGACAGCCGCCCGTGCTGGCGTTGGAGTATTTGCGGGCGCAGTTCCCCATGGATTGGAGCAGTCAGGATGCATTGCTGCGACTTTGAACTTCGCAAACGCAGCTGACGATCGCAGTCCGCTCGATCGCCGACTTGCGTTTTTAGCCAATTTGGCCAAAGTACGCCGTACACAAGCGGAGAGTCAGATGCAGATCCTGACTGCGAAAGACGCGAAATACGGCTTCGGACGGCTGATCGATCTCGCCCGCGCTGAGCCCGTCGCGGTGGCCAAGCATGGGCGCACTGTCGTCGTCGTGATGGCAGTCGAGGAATACGAGCGGTTGAAGGCGCTGGACAAGTCCGGCACCGATCAAGACGAAAAAAGCGCAGGAAAGAACATGAGCGAATGATTGCAGACCACCTGACCGAGATCGAGCAGTTCGGCGCAGACCTGTGGAAGATGGCCGACGATTTGCGGGCCAACTCCGGACTGGCGTCGAACGAGTATTTCATGCCCATCATGGGGCTTCTTTTCCTGCGCCAGGCCACGAACCGCTACTACGCGGCACTCGCCGCGATCGAGGCCGACAAGGCCGCCGGAAAGATGCCGGATCGTCCGCTGATCGACGCCGACTTCCGACGCCGCCGAGCGATGATGCTGCCCGAGGCAGCCCGTTACGACGTGATCCTTGACATGCCCAAGGGCGGTCAAGCTTGGTGCGGCGCTCACCGCCGCCATGGATGAGGTCGAGAAGCATTTCACGCCGCTCGCAGGCCAGTTGCCGAAGGACTACGAGCGCTTCGACGATGATCTGCTCGAAAGCATGATGCGCAAGTTCGACACCGAGGCGCTGCGCAACGCCTCGGGCGACGTGTTCGGCCGCATCTACGAATACTTCCTCGCCGAGTTCTCAAAGCAGGGCGCCCACGACAACGGCGAGTTCTTCACCCCGCCGTCCATCGTCCAGACCATCGTCAACGTCATCGAGCCCGACCACGGCATCGTCTTCGACCCGGCCTGCGGCTCTGGCGGCATGTTCGTCCAGTCCAGCCACTTCATCGAGGACGAGGGCCAGGACACGATGAAGCGCGTCACCTTCTACGGCCACGAGAAGAACGAGACGACCGCCAAGCTCGCCCAGATCAATCTGGCTGTTCACGGCCTGCAAGGCACGATCCGGGCCGGCAACGAAGCGATCACCTACTACAAGGACCCGCACGAACTGGTCGGCAAGTGCGACTTCGTCATGGCCAATCCGCCCTTCAACGTGGACGAGGTGGACGCCGACAAGGTCAAGGGTGACAAACGGCTGCCCTTCGGCCTGCCGGGCGTGAACAAGGCCAAGAAGGTCTCGAACGCCAACTACCTGTGGATGTCCTACTTCTACAGCTAGTCGCCCGTGAAAATTCCTTACAGCATTGATTACATGTATTAAAACGTCGTTCTGAAGTATCGCATTTCGCAAGGTTTGGGCCGGGATCCGCCAAAAAGCTTGTGATTGCGTGCGCGCCTGCGCGTAGGGGATTCCCCTTCCAGGCGCGGCGTGTTGAACTGCCCGGGACAGCTGTGAAGCCGGGAGGGAGCCATGCGTCCGAAGAAGCCCGAAGCGCCGACCGACGACCTGTTCCGATCCTCGCTGGAGGCGATGCTGGACCCCGAGCATGAGTTGCTGCGTCTGGCGGCGCAGATCGACTGGCGGTGTTTCGACGACGCGTTCGGCGCCCATTTCCACGATCGGAAGGGACGCGCTGGTCTGCCCACCCGGCTGATGGCGGGGTTGCATCTCCTGAAGCACATGAAGGGTCTGAGCGACGAGGAGCTTTGCGCGGTCTGGCGGGAGAACCCGTACTTTCAGGCTTTCTGCGGCGAGACCCAGTTCCAGCATCGGCTGCCCTTCGATCGGTCGTCCATGACGCGCTGGCGCAAGCGGATCGGTCCCTCGGAGATGGAGATCCTGCTGGCGGAGACGATACGGATCATCGCTGGCACCCTGCCGGACAAGCCGCTGAGCGACCTTCAGCCGTTCTGGCAGCGTGTCCGCGCCCGCGCTGGTCTGAAGGACGTCCGCATCCACGACCTGCGCCACACCTTCGCATCGACGGCCGTGGCCTCGGGTCAGGGCCTTCCGATGATCGGCAAGCTGCTCGGCCACACGCAGATCCAGACCACGGCGCGCTACGCCCACCTCGCAGCCGAGCCGGTACGGATGGCGGCCGATGCAGTGTCGCAGAACTTGCGGCAATCGTTGGGATAACTTCTGAGTGACCGATACCAGCCGCATGAGCCGTGGAACGCCGATCCCCGAGACCGTGACGCTCCACGTCCCGTTCCGCGTCGATCACGATATCTCAGCCCATGGCACTATCCGTCACGCGCGAATCCGCCTATCTGAATGCCGCATGTCGCCTCTAAGTGAATCGAGTTTTCCGACGGGACGCCCTGACCGGGCGGACATCTGATCGTGTCCGCGCCGCGCTCCGTCTGGGCTGAGAGCCTTTGGCTCGCGATGTACCTGCGCGACTACGCCTGGGCGGCGCCGACGATGTTGATACTTGGCCTCGCGGCCGCGGTCGCCGAGACGCTGGGCGTCAGCCTCGCCGTGATGTTCCTCTTCTCGGTGCTGGGCCAGACCGACGAAATCGCAAACGGGGGCGGTGTCTTCGCAGCGGTATTCCAGAAATTCGAGCAGGCGTTCGGCTCCGATCCGACGCTTATCGCGATGGGCTTCGTCGTGCTGATCCTCAGCAACGCGCTTCTCATCTATGGCTACCAGGTCCTGACCGCCGTTCTGGAGAATCGAATCGCCGAGCGGATGCGCGACGTCGTCCACGAGACCTACGTCACCGTCGGCTACAAGCATCTCCAGAGCCACGACCGCGGATCTCTGATCCATACCCTCGCCAGCGAGACGTGGGCGGTATCCGAAGCGCTCCATCGCATCGCGCGCATCGGGGTCAATCTCAGCGCGGTGGTAATCTTCGGGATCGGGCTCATTCTCTTCTCATGGCAGATCGGCCTGACCGTCGTCGTTACGGCGATCGCGGGTTTCACGCTCCTCAAGACCCTGCTCGGACCCCTGCGGCGCTACAGCGACCAGACGCTCGCGGAAAACCGCATCCTCTACGAGCGCATGCTGGTGAGCCTCAACGGAATGCGGACCATCCGGGCGTTCGCCCAGGAGCGCTACATCCTGCGCATCTTCGCGGCGGCTTCGGTCAAGGTGCGGATCCTCGCGGTCAAGGCGGAGCGGCTCAAGTCGCTGATCGGTCCGTTGGGCGAGATCGTCGGCCTCATCGCGCTGGTCCTGATCGCGCTGGTCGCCAAGAGCACCAACATCGACACCGCGACGACCGTGGCCTCGGTCCTGCTTCTGATGCGGCTGCAGCCGCACATGCGTGAACTCGACGGGCATCGCGTCGCTTTGGCCGACCTGAGCGCGTCGCTCCGGAACGTGCGCGAAACGCTCGATCTCGATAGGGATCTTTGGCCCAGGCCGGGGCATCTCGAACATGAGCGACTGGAGAGCGAGATCCGGTTCGAGGACGTCTCCTTCCATCACGACCCCCGACGAGCGCCAAGTCTCGACCGGGCGAGCTTCACCATCCGGCGCGGCAAGATCACCGCGCTCTCGGGTCCGAGCGGATCGGGCAAGACAACCGTCATCAATCTGCTCCTTCGGCTTTATGAGCCCGAAGCGGGTCGCATCACGGTCGACGGCGTCGATCTGCCACACCTGACGCGCGAGAGCTGGCTCGGAACCGTCGCGATCGTGGGCCAGGACGTGGAGCTCGTCGAGGGCACCGTCGCCCAGAACATCCGGCTGGCCAAGCACGAGGCGACGACCGAGGAACTGCACCAAGCCTGCGAGGACGCCGGGATCCTCGAAGACATCCTCGCGATCCCCGAGGGCTTCGACGCGCGGATCGGCCCCGGCGGCCTCAGCTTCTCGGGCGGCCAGCGCCAACGCATCGGTCTCGCCCGTGCGCTGATCCGCCAGCCTGACATCCTGATCCTCGACGAGGCTTTCAGCGCCTTGGAGACGGGTCTGGAAGACCGGATCAAGCGCCGAGTCGCCGTCATCATGGAGGGTCGGACCATCATCACCGTCAGCCACCGGGCCGATGCGCTCGCCACCGCCGACGCCGTGATCCGCATCGATCA
>CAVORV010000046.1:0-78722 GCA_963698685.1 uncultured Alphaproteobacteria bacterium | reverse complement strand
GAACGTGTGGCCATAGGGAAAGTCGGTGTCGATCTCGACCCACTTCCAGCCCTCGGCCCGGATCACTTCGGCCTCCTCGGCCAGCTTCTCGGTCACCATGACGTCGAGCAGGCTGGCGTCCTGCAGCCAGCCGCCATCGTCCTGCTGGAACAGATCGCGCAGGATGTCGCCTCCGGCCTCGACATAGTTGTCCAGCCCCACGAACTGCGCCCGTTTGTCCGAGGCCCGTACCGCGCCTTCGGTCAGCATCCGGCGGATCTCGTAGGGCTGCTTGGAATAATGCCGCTGCACGGCCGCCCAGACCTGTTCCTGCCGCGTATGGTCGGGGTTCACGGTGAAGGCCATCAACTGGTTGAGCGTCAATTCTTCTTCGGCATAGGCGTCATGCAACAAGGGCGCGACGGCGGCGAGCTTCAGCCGCTGCTTGACCACGCTGGCCGAGACGAAGAACGCGGCTGCGATCTCTTCCTCGGTTCGGCCCTTTTCCCGCATCGCTTGGAATGCGCGGAATTGGTCGAGCGGATGCAGCGATGCGCGCTGGATATTCTCGGCCAGGCTGTCTTCTTCCGCGAGGCCGTCCATGCGCACCACGCAGGGCACGAGGGCGGTTTTGTTCATGCGCTTCTGTTTCACCAGCAGTTCAAGCGCCCGGAAACGCCGCCCACCGGCGGGGATCGTGAACATGCCGGTCTCGGCGCCATCTTCATCCAGCACCGGTCGCACGGTGAGCGAAGCGAGCAGCGTTCGCCGCGCGATGTCCTCGGCCAGTTCCTCGATCGACACGCCCGCCTTGACGTGGCGCACGTTCGACTGGCTGAGCATCAGCTTGTTGAAGGGGATGTCGCGCGAAGCGCTGAGGGTGATCTTCTGTTGCTTGGTCATCGGGATATCTCCGCGACGGGCCGGCCGCGAGCCTCTCTCCCGACCTCCAAACCCGTCACGGAAAACCCGGCCCACCTCTAACTCGAGGTGCGCCCAATACAGAATCATATGGTCTTGTATCACATATCATATGGCCTTACTTTGATGTCAAAGTCATTCGGGAGCGCCAATACATGGAAAACCTTGTTCTGGAACGTCCGGCACCGGACCGGCAGGGGGTTGCCCTCAAGGCCTTCGCACGGATCGCGGATGCGTGGTCGCTGACCCTGCGTGAGGCGGCGGCGCTGGCGGATATGTCGGAATCGACCTGGAAGCGGGCGAAGAAGCCCGGTTTCGCAGGTGATCTGACGCGAGATCAGATGCTGCGCCTCAGCGCGCTGATCGGCCTGTTCAAATCGCTCGAGCTCTACTTCAATGAGCCGATCTCGCGAGAGTGGGTGAAGCTGCCCAACCGGGGTCCGGAGTTCGACGGCGCGCGGCCCGTGGACGCGATGATCGCGGGCGGACTGCCGAAAATCCTGCGCGTGCGGGGATACGTGGACGCGCTCAGGGGCGGTGTGTGAAGATCACATCGGTCAACGACCGCGCGCTTGTCCGATTGATCTCCGAGACCCACCACAAGCCCCCGGTGCTGCGGGGGTTGGTCGACAGCGACGAGGAGGCGGACATTCTCGCCGAGATCGAAGGCGAAACCAGCGCCCGCCTGATCGCGGAGCGCGAGGGCAGCCCCGCGCTTGACCGCCGCGAACTGGCTTTCGCCCGACGCTCACATGATCTGTCACTCTACGGGCAGAGCCATATCAACGCGGCCTTCGCCTATACCCGCCCAACGGGCAACCGGTTCAACACCGGCGACGCGCGGCGCGTGGTACTGCGCCTGGGACATGCTGACGAGCGCGCAGGAGGTCGGGTTTCACCGCACCCGCGAGCTTGGGCTTCATCGGCCGCTATCAGGACGAGGCGCGCTACGTGGAACTGCTCGCGGATTTCATCGGCGATTTTCCCGATCTGCACGGAGAGGCGCATCCTGCGCTCGATCCGGACCCGGAACGAGGCTACCCGGCAGGGCAGCACCTTGCCGCGGATCTGAGATCAGAGGGGCATCGCGGGCTGATCTACCCATCCGTCCGGCATTCGGGCGGGCGGTGCTTCGTCGCCTTCGATCCCGGGATAATCCAGAATGTCCGTCCGGGCGCGAGCTGGAAGCTGGTCTGGCAAGGTGCGCCCGAGTTCACGATCGAGGGGCTGTGACGCCCCTCGAAATTTTCATGCAGTGCTTTGGAATACTACACCAGAGCGTTGAACGGGATATATATTCAACGCAATCACACCTTCTCCAGCAACATCTTCGCTTTCCCTTCCATCACCAGCCGCGCATCCTGCTGCGGCTTTGACCGAGCCACCGCCGTGATCCCCTGAACGAAGTCGAAGACGCTCTCGGGCGGGCGGCCTTCCTCGGCCAACACCGTCTCGACGATACGCCCGGTCTCCGCCTTCGAGAACCCGCGCTTGCGCAGGAAATCCAGACGGTCCTCGTCCGTGCGCGCGACGATCTTCTCACGCGCCGCGCGGATGCCGTCGATGAAGGGCGCGGGCGAGGACTTGGCGAAGCGGCTGAGCGCCGGGGCGGCCTCATGCGCGAAGCGGGAGGCGGCGTATTTCGAGTGCCGGATCGTGATCTCCTGGAAATCCTCGACGCCCCAGAGGTTGCGGTTCTGGCAGACCGCGCGAAGGTAGAAACTGGCGATGCCGAGCGTTTTCGCGCCCACCTCGGAATTCCAGCAGTAGAACCCCCGGAAATAGAGATCAGGCGAGCCGTCGGGCAACAGCCCCGCCTCGATCGGGTTCAGATCGTCGACGAGGAACAGGAACACATCGCGGTCCGAGGCATAGAGCGTCGTCGTCTCCTTCGTCACGTCCACACGGGGATTGTAGATGCCCGTCGACCAGTCCAGTACGCCCGGCACCTTCCAGCGCGTATCACCAATGCCGTTGCCCGCGATCCGCTGCACGGCGGAGACCAGTTCATGGTCGTAGATGCGGCCATAGTCGGGACCGGTCACTGCGCGCAGTTCCGTGCGGCCGTTCGCGACCTCCATGGTCTTGATCTGCTCGGCCCGGTGGTTGGTCAGGCCGTATTGGAGGTTGATCCCTGCCAGAGGCGCGGGCAGTTGCCGCAGATAGGCCGCGGGTGCGCCAACGAGGCTGGAGAGCTGGCTGAAGGACCAGTGCGTCGGCGCGATTGGTTCGTCCGCGCCGGGCAGGACCAGTCCCAGCTTCTCCGTGTTGTCCCGATGCGCCTCGACCCGGATCGCGGCGCTCTCCACCGTCCGCGTCCGGCTCCGCTCCGCCCGATCTTTGACCGAGGCGAAGAGATCGTCGAGCGACAGATACCGCTCGTCATCCGGCCGCGAGAACCACTCGGACGACACGCGGTCCACATTCGTGCCGCGCGACACATCCACCTTGTAGCCGCCGCTGATGTCACGCTCGGCATTGATGATTTCGGTATTCATGGAAACCTCCGCAACGGGCCAGCCTCCCGGTCTCCTAACCCGTCTCGCGTTGCATCGGCGCGCGCATCTTCTCACGCGCCGCGCGGATGCCGTCGATGAAGGGCGCGGGCGAGGATTTAGCGAAGCGGCTGAGCGCCGGGGCGGCCTCATGCGCGAAGCGGGAGGCGGCGTATTTCGAGTGCCGGATCGTGATCTCCTGGAAATCCTCGACGCCCCAGAGGTTGCGGTTCTGGCAGACCGCGCGAAGGTAGAAACTGGCGATGCCGAGCGTCTTCGCGCCCACCTCGGAATTCCAGCAGTAGAACCCCCGGAAATAGAGGTCGGGCGAGCCGTCGGGCAGCAGCCCGGCCTCGATGGGGTTCAGATCGTCGACGAGGAACAGGAACACGTCGCGATCCGAGGCGTAGAGTGTCGTCGTCTCCTTCGTCACATCCACGCGCGGATTGTAGATGCCGGTCGACCAGTCGAGCACACCCGGGACCTTCCAGCGCGTGTCGCCCGTGCCGTTGCCCGCTATGCGCTGGACGGCAGAGAGCAATTCGTGGTCGTAGATGCGGCCATAGTCAGGGCCGGTGACGGCGCGCAGTTCCGTGCGACCGTTCGCGACCTCCATGGTCTTGATCTGCTCGGCCCGGTGGTTGGTCAGGCCGTATTGGAGGTTGATCCCTGCCAGAGGCGCGGGCAGTTGCCGCAGATAGGCCGCGGGTGCGCCAACGAGGCTGGAGAGCTGGCCGAAGGACCAGTGCGTCGGCGCGATTGGTTCGTCCGCGCCGGGCAGGACCAGTCCCAGCTTCTCCGTGTTGTCCCGATGCGCCTCGACCCGGATCGCGGCGCTCTCCACCGTCCGCGTCCGGCTCCGCTCCGCCCGGCCTTTGACCGAGGCGAAGAGATCGTCGAGCGACAGATACCGCTCGTCATCCGGCCGCGAGAACCACTCGGACGACACGCGGTCCACATTCGTGCCGCGCGACACATCCACCTTGTAGCCGCCGCTGATGTCACGCCCGGCATCGATAATCTCGGTATTCATTGAGAAAACCTCCGCGACGGGCGGCCGAAAGCCTCTCTCTCGACCTCCAAACCCGTCACGGATCGGGAAAGCACCCCTCTGACTCTCGGATCACTCCGCTGCGTAGTTCCCCGAGCGGGGAAGGGGCGCGCGATGCGGCCAGCCGGTGCAGCGTTTCCGGGCGGATATGCGTGTACCGGCGCAGCATCTTCCAATCCTTGTGGCCGGTGACCAGCGAGACCTGTTCGATGGCGAATCCGGCCTCGAACAGGCGGCTTGTGCCCTCATGGCGCAAATCGTGGAAATGCAGGTCCTTCACGCTGACCTCAACGCAGGCGCGCCGGAAGGCCGTTCCGACTGATCTGGAGTTGTAGGGAAAAATCCGGCCCTTTGCATGGCCGAGTTCTTTCGCCTGTTCGGTGACCAGCGCCCAGGCATCGAAGCCTGTGGCGGCGAAGAGCGGGATCCGTTGGTCGTTTCCGGTCTTGTTGCGCGGGTCCTTGCGATCGCGGATCAGAAGCATCCGGCGGTCGACGTCGAGATCGGTCCATTCGACGCGGCAGATCTCGTCGAGCCGCATGGCCGTGGCCACCGCGAACTTCACGATCCGTGTCATCGGCAGGGTCAGGCGTTCATTATCGTCGAAGCGGCGAAAGAGACGGTTCAACTCGTCCGTACTCGAGCGGCGGTCCCGCTCGGTGCCCTTGCCGATCAGCCCGAGACGCTTCAGCGCGACGCGCGCCAGATCGACAGGTTCCGGAGAGATGTCGAGCCCGTGCACGGCGGCCGCATGGGTGATGATCATCTTGATCACGCCGATGTCGATCCCGAGGGTCACCGGACCCGCGCCTTGCTCGGCGCGCATCTTTCCGTAGTCGATCAGCTTCTGTCGATCGAGGTGCCCGATCTTCTCCTTGCCCAGATCGCGCTTGAGCGTCGTGAGCGTGGCGGCCTTGCTGCGACGCGGTGGTTTCCCTACCTCGCACATATCGGTTATATGAAGGTCGATGAGGTCGCCAAAGGTCTGGACGCGGGAGACGGACGACTTGTTCGGCGCCAGCCCCTGATCGACCCGGGTCTCCGCCTGGCGGGCCCAGCGATGTGCGTCGTCGCGCAGAAGAAACGTCTCGCTCGCGTAGCGGCCCTTTCGTCTGATCTGGACCCGGTAGGCACCGGAGGGGAGTTTGGTGATGGAGGCCATTTTTCGTGTGCGCTGAGTGTGCAATGAGTCGTCGTAGAGGGGCAAATTCGGGGATATCGGGGCGTAGTGCAGCGTAGCGGCAACCGCCGCCAACAGTTTGAAGATACATAAAAAATGCAGATAAATCAACACGCTAGATTGTCTATTGCGCCTATGATGGATTGGACGGATCGTCATTGCCGCTATTTCCATCGCAGGTTCACGCGGCGAACCGTGCTGTTCACCGAGATGGTGACCACGGGCGCTTTGCTGCGGGGCGATGCGGAGCGGTTTCTGGCGCATCGTGCGGAAGAGCTGCCGGTCGTATTGCAGCTCGGCGGATCGGAGCCGGCGGATGTCGGGCGGGCGGCGCGGGCGGGGATCGAGGCGGGGTTTGACGGGGTCGATCTGAATGTCGGATGTCCGTCGGACCGGGTCCAGTCCGGGTGTTTCGGGGCGGCGCTCATGCGGAGCCCGGATCTGGTGGCGGAATGCGCCGCGGCGATGGTCGAGGCCGCGGGCGCGGAGCGGGTGAGCGTGAAATGCCGGATCGGGGTGGACGAGCAGGATCCGGAGGTCGTGCTGCCGGCGTTTCTGGAGACGGTGTCGGCGGCGGGTGTGCGGTCGTTCGCGATCCATGCCCGAAAGGCCTGGCTTCAGGGGTTGAGCCCGAAGGAGAACCGGGAGGTGCCTCCGCTCGACCATGATCTCGTGGTGCGGATGAAGACGGCGTTTCCGCATCTGCGGATCGCGATCAACGGCGGGATCACGACGCTGGGCGAGGCGGAGGGGTTCTTGGCGCTCGGGCTCGACGGGGTGATGATCGGGCGGGCGGCCTATCACGGTCCGGCGATGCTGGGGGAGGTGGACAGGCGGATCCATGGCGAGGACGGGCCGGACGTGACGCCGGAGGCGGCGGTCATGGCGATGCTTCCGTATATCGAGGCGGAGATGTCGACGGGAACGCGACTGCATCAGATCACGCGACACATGCTCGGGGCGTTCCAGGGGCGGCCGGGCGCCCGGGCGTGGCGGCGGGCGCTGTCGGAGACCGCGCATCTGAAGGGCGCGGGACCTGAGGCGGTCGAGGCGGCTCTGGCGCTTGTCGAGCTCCGGGACGCCGCCTGAACGGATTTTCGGCGAGAAAGCGACACGCGTGTCGCTTTCTCTAAGTCGTTGTGAAAAAAGAACGATCCGGATCGCGTTAACCTTGTGGAAAGGCGTGTCACACCGCCTTCATCCGCAGGATCGCCTCGGGCGCGGAAGGCCGGTCATCCAGCTGATCAGGCGTTCGAACTCTTCTCCGCCGATATCGGGCGTCTGGATGCGGGGCAGCCAATAGGGGTCGTGGAGCGGGTTGGAGACCCCGGACCCGCTGGTGGTCGCCGTGACGTAACCCGCCGATCGGAGATGTTCGCGGGTGTCCGGTCCACGCCGCCCATAGGGATGGGCGAAGTGATCGACCGGCTGGCCTGTGATGTCACGCAGCGTGTCGCGGTCACGGGTGATCTCCTCGGCCGCGCGGGGCGCGGGCGTGCGCGAGAGATCGCAGTGGCTTTCGGTATGGCCGCCGATGTCGATCAGAGGAGACGCCGCGAGCTTCGCAAGCTCCTCGGCCGTGAGTGGCGCGCCGATATCGCCCTCGGCTGCGACAGTCGGGTTTCCCGCCCAGTCCAGTATCCGGGAGACGGCTTCACGCCGTCGTTCGCGGGGCAGTCCGGCGACGAAGGACCAGACTTCGACGAGTGTCGCCTGCCTGAGATCACGCGGCTTCTCGTTGTCCGCGTCCCAGGCGGCGGCGCGGGCCAGCGCCTCCGGAGTGCGGATGGCATCCGGGCCGAGACGCCAGCTCGCGGCGGTGTCGCCGAGATCGAGTTCCAGGACGTCCGGAAGTTCGGGCGTTTCGAGAAAGATCCGGACCAGAATGTCCCACCAGAAGGCCATCGGCTCCCCGAGCGCGCCGCTGGTCGTGTAGAGCGTGGCCGGAATGGTCTCTTTCTCGAGGACGGGAAGCGCGTTGACGAGATTGTCGCGATAGCCGTCGTCGAAGGTGACCGCGAGCATGCAGCCTTTCCTGCGGGAGCGCGCGCCCCAGTCGACGGCCTCGCTCAGGGACACCACCCTGTTCCAGGCCTTCAGGACGGCCATCTGCTCGGCGAAATGCCGCGGGCTTACCGCCATGTTCCACGGGTCGGCCGGCAATGTCTCGACGCGATGATAGAGCAGGATCGCGGCGGACGGTTTTCGGAAGCTGTTCACCCGCAGGAGAGCCTGTCGCGCCATGCGTCTCGCGCTCCGGATCATGGCGTCGCCCGTCCGCTCGGGCCCGATCCGGCTAGCCGGCCGCGCCGAGCGGTTTTCGGGCTTCGATCGCGATCAGCATCTGATATTCGGGGTCCACATGGTCGAGTTCGTCCGGGCGCAATTCCTCGTGCGAGATCCCGTGCAGGAACGCGATGGTGGTCAGGACGTTGCCGTAGGCCGTGACCTCGACACCGGCCTGTCCGAACGCGTCCTCGAACATCCTCGTGGCCGAGGCGGCGGTGAAGCCCCAATACCATGTGGTCCTCCAGGCTGGGTCGGCGATCTGGGAAAGGCCGGGCGTGGTCGCCAACACCGTGCCGCCGGGTTTCAAAATCCGATAGAGCGTTTCGACGACCTTTTGGAAATCGTAGATCACCATCAGCGTCTGGGTGATGATGATGCAGTCGAACGTGTCTGACGGGATGTGCGGCGCGTCGGCGAGATCGCCGAGGATCGTCACCGGGGGCGCCGGGTCGTTGAGGTGAAGGACATCGTTCCGCTCGACCCTGTCGCCGCCGAATTCGCGGGTGCAGGTGTCCTCGGAAATCTCGAGAACCCGTCCCCGGATCAGATCGCGCCGCCCGTCGAGAAATTTCTCGATATAATACCTGTCCAAGGGCGGACCGCGATCCCATCCGTAGAGCGGGCCGATCGGTGCCAGACGCCGCAGATCCCCGAAGTCGATGCCATTGACGGGAGGCCGGTGGGGTTGCCCGAGAAGCGCAAGGCCGAGCCGACGTCGCAGACCCGGCGGCAAAGCGTTGAAGACGGCGGATCCGATCTGTCTGAGCATGTCACGCGTTCCGGACCGGACGGTCGGCCGACATCGCCGCATCCGACATATCTTGATCTGCGAGAATTCAGCATGCTTGTAAAGTGGCGGCGGAATTCGGACGGGCGAGGGTCGGAAGCGCCGGCACGTCCGTGGCGACGGTCTCTCGCGGGCTTCCGTCGCCTGACCGGCGGTCAGCGGGAGGCGCGGGCGGCCAGCCGGAGGGCGTCGCGGTCGCGGACGCGGATCGACCGGTAGCCGGTCTCGATCGCGCCCTTGTGGAGCAGATCGCCCATGCCGCGCTGCATGGTCGCGCGCGTGACGCCGGCGAGGCGGGCGATGTCGGATTGGCTCGCGACGATCCTGTCGTCATCCGCGGCGCTCAGGCGCAGGATGTTCCGGGCGATCCGAACGCGCGGCGGGCAGGACAGCGCCTCGGCGAGCAGTTCGAGGGCCGTGGCGAGATTGATGTTGCTGAGCATGTAGAAGCAGGGCCACATCTCGGGACGGTCCTGCAGGAGACGCAGAACCGCGGGGCCGGGAACGAACAGAAGTCGGGCGTCGGTCATCGCGGTGACCGTGACGAGGCGTGGCGTGGCGGAGAGCAGCGCGGCGTCGCCGATCCAGAAACCCGGCTCGGCCCGCGACAGCGCCACCTGCTCGTCTCCGGAGTCGGGGCTCGAGATGTCGAGCGCGCCGCGGGCGAGACCGTAAAGTCCGTCGGCGGCGTCATGCGCCATGTATATGATCTGTCCGCTCCGGTAGTCCCGCCAGATCCCGACCGACGCCACCCAGTCCCGCAGGCCCTCCGGTTGGCTCGCGAGCCAGCCGAGGCGATCCAGCGGCGCGATGTCAGTCGTTTTTCTGGTCATGAAAGGCTCAATTGATGCAATCTCGCTTGGCTTGTTACGCTAGGCTTCGCGCAGTGACCTGGCAAGCCGTGCCAGAGTACCTGAAACCGTTCCGGCCGGCGCGGTACCAGCCTGACGGCGGGAACTGAAGGTTGGCGGGTTTTCTTGTTCTGAAAGGAAGACGACACATGAGGATTTCAGCGCCGTTCAGGCGGCTGGCTGTCGCGGCGGCGGTCGTCGCGCTCGGGACCGGGGCCGCATTGGCCCAGGAAGCCGAGAAGCCGAACATTCTGGTGATCTGGGGCGATGATATCGGCCAGTCGAACATCTCGGCCTACACGATGGGCCTGATGGGATACCGGACGCCGAACATCGACCGGATCGCCGAAGAGGGCATGATCTTCACCGACTATTACGGCGAGCAGTCCTGCACGGCCGGCCGGTCGTCGTTCATCACCGGCCAGAGCGTGTTCCGCACGGGCCTCTCGAAGGTCGGCATGCCGGGCGCCGCGGAGGGCATGCAGATCGAGGACCCGACGATCGCGGTTCTTCTGAAGGCCGAGGGGTACGCCACGGGCCAGTTCGGCAAGAACCATCTTGGCGACCAGGATTCGATGCTGCCGACAAACCATGGATTCGACGAGTTTTTCGGGAATCTCTACCACCTCAACGCCGAAGAGGAGCCCGAGAACGAGGATTATCCTCAGAATCCGGAATTCCGCGAGCGTTTCGGCCCACGCGGCGTGATCAAGTCCGTGGCGAACGCCGACGGCACCCAGACCATCGAGGACACCGGGCCGCTCACCCGCGAGCGCATGGAGACGGTGGACGACGAGACCGTCGCCGCCGCTATCGACTTCATCCGGCGGCAGGAAGAGGCCGGCGTGCCCTGGTTCGTCTGGTGGAGCGGGACGCGCATGCATTTCCGCACCCACGTGAGCGAGGAAGGCCGCGAGATGGCCGACGAGATCGTGGGCGCGCATGTCGACGAGTACACGGCCGGCATGATCGAGCACGACATGCATATCGGCGAGTTCCTCGCCGTGCTGGACGAGCTTGGAATCGCCGACGACACGCTGGTGTTCTATTCGACCGACAACGGCCCCCACATGAACACCTGGCCGGATGCGGGGATGACGCCGTTCCGCGGCGAGAAGAACACCAACTGGGAAGGCGGCTGGCGGGTGCCGGCGATGGTGCGCTGGCCCGGCCGGATCGAGGAAGGCTCGGTGGCCAACGGGATCATGCATCACATGGACTGGTTGCCGACCTTCCTGGCGGTCGCAGGAAACCCCGACATCAAGCAGGAACTCCTGACGGGCGTGACCGTCGCCGAGGTCGGTGGCGGGCGCGACTACAAGGTGCATCTCGACGGCTATGACACGCTGTCCTACCTGTTGGGCGAAGAGGAGGACACGCCGCGCAAGGAGGTGTTCTACTTCTCCGACGACGGCGATCTGACTGCGCTGCGCTGGAACGACTGGAAGGCGATCTTCCTCGAGCACCGCTATCCGCAGACCCTTCGCGCCTGGGCCGAGCCCTGGACCGAACTGCGCATTCCGCTGCTGTTCAATCTGCGGCGCGATCCGTACGAGCGGGCGGACATCACGTCGAACACCTATTACGACTGGTATCTCGACCGGGCCTTCGTTCTGCTCCCGGCGGCTGAGTACATCGGGACGTTCCTCGCGACCTTCCAGGAGTTCCCGCCGCGGCAGAAACCGGGAAGCTTCACCATCGGTGACGCGGCCTCAATGATCGAGCAGGGCGCGACCGGCGCGCGTTGACCCCGGCATGAAATCGGGGCGCTCCGTCCGCGGGGCGCCCCTTCGCTTTTTCGAGGAGGTCCGAAGATGATCCGACACGTTCTTGCCGCCGCGCTCGCGCTGGGCGCCGCCGGCGCCGCATCCGCCGATCCGCTGCCATCCTGGAACGACACGGATGCGCGGACCGCGATCATCGACTTCGTGGACGGCGTGACCGATCCGTCCTCCGACAGCTATGTGACGCCCGACGCGCGGATCGCGGTGTTCGACAATGACGGCACGCTCTGGGCGGAGCGGCCGTTCTATTTCCAGGTCCTGTTCGCGATGGACCGGGCGAAGGCGCTGGCGGCGGCCGATCCGGACTGGGCGACGACGGGGGTGCTTCAGGCCGCTGCGGACGGCGACATCGGTCAGGTGCTCGGTGGGGGCGAGGAGGCGTTGCTGGAGGTCGTCAGCGCGACGCATTCCGGCATGGACGTCGAGACGTTCAAGGACGAGGTGCGGGAATGGCTGGGGACGGCCCGGCATCCGGAGACCGGGCTCGGTTATGACGAGATGGTCTATCAGCCGATGCTGGAGCTTCTGAGCTATCTGCGGGACAGCGATTTCTCGACCTATATCGTCTCGGGCGGCGGCATCGATTTCATGCGCGCCTTCGCCGAGAAGACCTACGGCATTCCGCCGGAGCAGGTGATCGGCTCGATGGGCAATTCGTCCTTCGAGATCGTCGACGGCGTGCCGCGGGTGATCAAGCAGCCGGGCGTGGCCTTTGTCGACGACAAGGGCGGCAAGCCGGTCGGCATCATGCGCGACATCGGCCGCAAGCCGATCTTTGTCGGCGGCAATTCCGACGGGGACATGGCGATGCTGCAATGGGCGACGGCGGGCGAAGGTCCGCGCTTCGGGCTGATCGTGCATCACACGGACGCGGAGCGCGAATGGGCCTATGACCGCGAGGGGCCGGTGGGCACGCTGGACGAGGCGCTGGATCTGGCGCCCGGGGCCGGGTGGCTTCTGGTGGACATGGCGGAGGACTGGTCGGCGATCTATCCCCGGCCGTGATCAGGCGGGGCCGGTCTCCGCGAGGAAATCGGTCAGGAGCGCGCCGAGTCGCTCCGGCGCCTCGACGCAGGGGATGTGCCCGGCGCCTCGGATGATCTCGAAACGCGCGCCGGCGATGCTCTCGGCGGTCTCGCGGACGAGGTCGGGCGGGGTGGAGCCGTCCTCGGCGCCCGCGATGGCGAGTGTGGGCAGGTTCAGGCGCGCGGTGCTGTCGCGCAGGTCGGTCTCGGCGAGGGCCGCGCAGCAGCCGACATAGCCCGCGACCGGCGTCCGCGTGAGCATGTTTCGCCAGCCGGCCAGTTCGTCGGACCGCTCCGCGTGGAAGCGGGGCGTGAACCAGCGCGTGAGGGTGGCGTCCGCCAGCGCCTCGACGCCGCCGGCGCGGACGGCTCCGATGCGCTCGGCCCAGATGTCGGGCGTGCCGATCTTGGCGGCGGTGTTGGAGAGGACCAGCGCGCGGACGAGATCGGGGCGTTCGGCGGCGAGGCCCTGGGCCACGACGCCGCCGATGGAAAGGCCGGTGAAGGTGGCGCCCTTGATGCCGAGATGGTCCATCAGCGCGGCGGCGTCGCCGACGAGATCACCCATCCAGTATTCGCCATCCGGCGCGTCGGTGAGGCCGTGGCCGCGCATGTCGTAGCGGATGATGCGGCGGCCGGGCGGCAGATGCGGCAGGAGCGCGTCCCAGACGCGGAAATCCGTGCCGAGGGAATTGGCGAAGACCAGCGGCGACCCGTTCGGATCGCCGCATTCGTCATGGTGGACGCGGATGCCGTTGAGAGTGGTCATCCGCATCGGAGTCAGGCCTTCTTCGCGCCGAAAAGGTCGGACATGAAATCGACCATCTCGGGCACGAGCTTGTCGCCGCGTCCGTCGGCCACGGCGAGACCGAGGGCCTGTTTCGCGGCTGGCGAGATGATGCTGACGACGCCGGCCTGGTCGGCCATGAGGGAATAGTAGCCGACGTCCTTGCGGGCGTTGCGGATGGTGAAAGCGAGCGCGGTCGGATCGCCATCGACGGCGTAGGTTTTGACGAAGTCCATCATGCCGGATTTGAGCGGGCCGGCGGAGAGCACGGAGTAGAGTTTTTCACGCGGCACGCCGTTCTTGTCGGCCATGGCGAAGGCCTCCGACATGGCGGTGGCGGTGGTCATGGCGAAGAAGTTGTTGATCAGCTTGATGGTGTGGCCCGAACCGATCGGGCCGAGATGGAAGACGTTCTCGCCGAGATCGTTCAGGACCGGGCGGAGTGCATCAAAGCCCGCCTCGTCGCCGGCGCCCATGATGTTGAGCTTGCCTTCGCGGCCCTGGGCCGGCGTGCGGCCGAGCGGCGCGTCGAAGTAGGCGCCGCCGGCGGCCTCGACCTCCTTGGCCAGCGCGCGGGTGCTGTCGGGGAGCGAGGTGCCGAAGTCGATGACGCTTGCGCCCTTGCGCAGGCCGGCGATGACGCCGTCCTCGCCGCGCATCCGGGATTCGACGGAAGCCGAGGTGTCCATGCAGAGCATGACGATGTCGGAGGCGGCGGCGACCTCACGGGCGGTCGCGACCTCGACAGCGCCGCGCTTCACGGCGGCGTCGATATTGGGGCGCGAGCGATTGGGGGTGATGGTGACCGAATAGCCGAGGCTCTGAAGCCGCTCGACCATCGCGCTGCCCATGAGGCCGAGGCCGATGAATCCGATTGCGGGTTTCGTCATTGTGTTTCCCTTTGGTCTTTTTCAGGTGTCCGGCGCGAGTGCCGCGAGGCGTGGAAGGACGGCGCCCGGGTCGGGGACGATGCCGGTATAGGCGGTGAATGAGCCGATGGCCATGTGCCGGAAGAGGTCGAAGCCGCTGATCGTGCGCAGTCCCGCGTCGCGGGCGGCGGTGAGAAAGACGGTGTTCGTCGGGGTGTAGACGGCGTCGAAGGCCCAGGCCTGACCGCCGATCGCATCCGGCGCGAAGGCCATGCCCGGCGCGTAGGTCATGCCGATCGCGGTGGCGTTGACGAGGCCGTCGGCGGCGCGGCAGGCCCGCGTCGCGGTGGCGGCCGGGATCGCGCGGGCGGGGGCGCCGATGGCGGTCGCGAGCGCGGCGGCGCGTTCCGGGAGGACGTCCCAGAGGACGATGTCGGTCGCGCCGAGATCGCGGAGCGCGAAGCCGAGCGCGCGGGCGACGCCGCCGGCGCCGGCCATGGCGACCGCGCCGGGGGAGGCGTCGCCCATATGGGCGCGCCAGGCGCCGAGAAAGCCGGTGTAATCGGTGTTGTGCGCGGTGAGCGGCGGACCGAAGACGAGGGTGTTGGACGCGCCCAGAGGTCGGATCGGGGGCGGCATGGCGTCACCCGCGAAGGCGGCGGCGTCGGTCTTGTACGGGTGCGTGACGGTGACGCCGGTCCATCCGCGCGCGATCAGGTCCCGGACGGTCGCGGTGAAATCGAAGTCGGGACGGTCGCCCGTGTCGATCAGCTCGAAATCGAGCGCGATGCCGGCATCCTCGCACATCAGCGCGAGCGCGCGGGGCAGGCGCGTGGCCTGGATGTGCGAGCCGATCAGGCCCGCTTTCAGTGCCTTCACGTCGCGGTCCGCTCGAAGCTCCGGTCGGGCGTGCCGGCCTGGATCTCGTAGATGGAGCGGTTCTTCGACGGCTGCGGCTGTGGGATGCGGACGGGGATGTCCGCCAGACGCGGCGCGACGGTCGGCGCGCCGCAGAGGATGCGGCTGTCGTATTCGGCGATGGTATCGAATTTGGTCATGCCGCCCATGATCGGAAAGGCGTCGGCGGCCATGGCCTCGATGAAAAGCACGCGGCGGTCGCGGGTGGACGTGTTGGTGGCGGAGCCGTGGACGATGCGGCCGTGATGGATCGAGATGGTCCCGGCGGGTCCGGTCAGCATGGCGGCGTCCGCGAGGTCGTAGCCGTTGGCGGCGAGATCCATCGCGCCGGCGAAAACGCCGTCGGCATGGTGGTCGTGGATCGGGCCCTTGTGCGAGCCGGGGAAGACCATGAGCGGGCCGTTCTCCGGGCCCATGTCGTCGATCATGACGCCGACGGCGAGCACGTCGTCATTGGTGTGGGGGTAGAAGGCGAAGTCCTGGTGCCAGCCGATGGCGGCGCCGTAACCGGCGGATTTCATGTTGAGCTTGGTCGTGTGGAGGCGGACGTCCGGGCCGATCAGGTCGCGCACGGGCGCCAGGATCGCGTCGGAGCGCATGAGGCGCGCGACCACGTCGCTGATGGTGTGGGGGAGCTTGATGCGCCGGACGCGCGGATCGTCGGGCGTATGGGAGGTCTCGAGGTCGAGACGGTCGTTCGACTCCGTCATGCCGCGCGCCTCGTCGGTGAAGCGCGCGATCTCGGCGCGGATGTCCCCGATCACGTCCGCGGGGATGCGACTCTCCAGCGTCAGCCAGCCGTTCGCGGCGTAGAAGTCGATCTGGTCTTGGCTCAGGACTTCCATGTCGGCCCTCCTTCGAGCCCGGTTCAGGTGCGGAAGAACATGGTGATTTCGGGGAAGAACAGCACCAGCATCAGCACGAAGAGCTGGATGCAGATGAAGGGCAGAAAGCCCCGGAAGATCTCGGGCAGGGTGATGTGCGGCGGCGCGACCGATTTGAGGTAGAAGGCGGCCGGGCCGAAGGGGGGCGAGAGAAAGCTCACCTGCATGTTCACGCAGAAGAGGATGCCGAACCAGATCGGAACGAAGGTCGTCGCGTCTACCATCGGACCGAAGACGCCGATCTCCTCGACGGGCAGTTTGAGCACGATGGGCAGGAAAACCGGCATGACCAGGAGCACGATGCCGACCCAGTCCATGAACGCGCCCATGAAAAGGAAGATCAGCATCATCACCATGAGGATGCCGAGCGTGGGGAGGTCCGCGCCGATGATGAGGTTGGCGACGTAGGTCGGTCCGCCGGCGATGGTGTAGGCGCCGGCGAGTGCGGTCGCGCCGATGGTGACCCAGATGATCGTGCCGGTGGATTTGAGCGTGCGCAGCAGGCTGTCCCAGACGAGATCGACGCTCGCCTCGCCGCGCAGGACGGAGATCACGAAGACGGCGATGACGCCCATGCCGGCGGCTTCGGTGATGCCGGTGATGCCGCCGTAGATCGAGCCGAGCACGACGCCGATCACGACGATGGGCGCGACGAGGCCCTTGCCCATGTCCCAGCCGGTGCGGGTGCGTTCGCGGCCGATCGCGAAGAAGATCAGCGCAAGACCGACGAGGACCGCGCCGCCGAACCAGGGAAGGTAGTCGGCGGTGCCGTAGGTGATGGGATCGACACCCTCGACGAAGGCGTTCTGGCCGGTGAGCGTGAAGAAGAGCGTGCGCAGGAAGAGAGCGCCGGCGAACCCGACCAGAAGCACGGAGAGGAAGCCCGCGAAGTAGAGCGATTTTTCGCGCGGAGTCGGATCGCCGGGCTGCGGCTCGGGCAGGGGGGCGAGCTCGGGGTTCATCTGCGTGCGGACGATGATGTAGAGGATGATGCAGCCGGCGAGGATGAAGCCCGGCACGAAGGCCGCGGAGAACAGCGCCTTGATCGAGGTCTCGGTGATGAGGCCGTAGATGATGAGCACGATCGAGGGCGGGATCATCGTGCCCAGAGAGCCGGACGCGCAGATCGTGCCGATGGCGAGATCCTGGTTGTAGCCCAGACGCAGCATCTGCGGCAGGGCGATCAGGCCGAGCAGCACCACCTCGCCGCCGATGATGCCCGACATGGCGGCCATGACCACGGCCATCAGCGAGGTGACGATGGCGATGCCGCCGCGCGTGTGGTTGAGCCAGACGTTGAGCGAGGAATACATGTCCTTGGCGATGCCGGAGCGTTCCAGCAGCGAGGCCATGAAGATGAATAACGGTATCGATATCAGGACGTAATCGGTCAGCAGGCCGTAGATCCGCTGGCTCAGGATGTTGAGCGGACCGCTCCCGAAATCGCGGAAGAGCACGTCGGGGCCGAACTTGAGCACGAGCACGAAGACGGCGAGGACGGCGGAGGCGAAGCCCAGCGGCATGCCGATCGCCAGAAGCACCAGCATCGCCACCAGCAGCAGGAGCGAGATCGTTCCGATATCCATGTCAGTTGTCGCTCCCGAGCGTGCGTTTGATGGCCGCGATCTCCTGTTCATCGATCTCGTCGGCCGGGCTGTGATGCTCGGGCGCCTTGTTCCAGTCCATGATGAGGTTGGAGACGGCCTGGAGCGCGACGAGCGAGATCGCGACGAGGATCAGCGGCTTCATCGTGGCGGGATGGGCGGATCGAAGGCGGTGCCGAACGTCTCCCAACGCAGGAATTTCGCGGCGGCCTCGCCGTAGGCGCCGTAATAGAGCGCGGCGGCGAACACGACGATCAGCCCGGTCGATATGATGTCGCAGAGTTTCTGGAGCGGCCGGGGCAGCACGTCGTAGAGCAGGAAGATGCGGATGTGGCTGCGCTGCTGCATGGCGTAGAGGCCGGAGAAGAGGAAGATGAAGCCGGCGATCCAGAGCGACAGCTCGTTGGCCCAGAGCGTCGGTTTCTCGAAGACGTAGCGGACGATGACCTCGTAGAACATCACCGACACGAGCAGCGCGATCAGCAGCATGGTGACCCGACCGAGGAAAAGCGACAGGCGGTCGAGACCGCGGATGTCGTCGTCCTCCATCGGGGCCGTCCGAACGGTGAAGATGCCGAGAATCGCGAGTGTGGGCATGGCCGCGAGGGCGACCCAGTCGAGGGCGCCGGCCGGCGCGTGGCGCAGCGCGAGCGCGTCGTTCACGTCGCCGAAGGCGAGGATGTAGGCCGGGCCGTTCCAGATGACCCATGACGCGCAGGCCACGAAGGCGAGCGGCACGAGCCAGTCCAGAATCCGGACGGTCGCGGTGCTGGACAAGGTCTGACCTCGCTTCGGGATCGGGGCGGGGAAGGCGGGCCCGCGCGGGGCCCGCCTTTGTCAGGTCACTGGGCGACGAGTCCGAGCGTGGTCAGGTAGGCCATGTGGCTGTCGACCAGCGCGCGTGCCTCGGGCGTCTTGTCGGCCCAGCCCTGCCAGGATTTCTGCGCCGCCGAACGGAAGGCGGCGCGGTCCTCGTCGGACCAGTCGGATACGGTCACGCCCTGCTCGCGCAGCATGGACGCGGCCTCGGCGTTCTTCTTCTCGAAAGTGAGCGCGGTCTGGAGCGCCAGCTTCTGCATCGCCGTCTCCATGATGCGGCGATGATGCTCGGGCATCGCGTCCCAGACACCCTTGTTGCAGGCCAGGTGGTCGGACGGCATCGAGTGGAAGCCGGGATAGTTGGTGAAGTTGGCGATGTCGTAGAGGCCGAGACCGACGTTGTTGGCGATGCCGGACGCGTCGGCGCCGTCGATGATGCCGGTCTCGAGCGCGGTGAAGATCTCGGTGAAGTCCATCACGATCGGGCTCGCGCCAAGTTCGGCGAAGATCTCGGTCTCAAGGCCCGGGGGCGAGCGGAACTTCCAGTCCTGGAGATCCGCGATGCCGGCGATCGGCTTGGTCGAGGCCAGCGATTCCTGGCCGTAGACCCACCAGCCGATGAGCTGCATGTCGAAGGCGTTGTAAAGCTCCTGCGCGGCTTCGAGACCGTCGCCGTAATAGAGCCACGAAAGCTGCTGATAGGGCGTGTCATAGCCGCCCATGATGTCGCCGACGAACTGGAAGGCGGGGTTCTTGCCGGTCTGGTAGGCGCCGCCGGTCATGTCGCAGTCGAGGATGCCGGTCGCGGCGGCGTCGAAGGTCTCGACGGTCTTCACGACGGACGAGGAATAGAACATTTCGATGGTGATCTCGCCGTTCGACATGACCTGGACGTCGTCGACGAACTGGGCGGCGAGCTGGCCCGAGGGCGTCTCGGGCGCGTAATGCGTCTGGATGCGGAGATTGGTGGTCTGGGCCGCGGCCATGCCGGCCATCAGGCCGAGGGCCGCCAGAGTGGAGATTGCTGTCGTCGTGCGTTTCATTCGGTCATCCTCCCGGATGGTGTCGGTTTCGTTTACGGACCCGCTTGTTCGAGGACCTGGTCCGCAGAGTGCGACATCGGGGCGGGCGCGTCCAGCCTCCGATTGCTTTGGGCTTGCGGTTTGCGCCGGGTCGTTTGAACTGTTCTCCATTCGCGTCGCCGGTCGCGGGTTCGATTTCGCGAAGGCGATGACCGGGGATGGGGCGCGACGCTATGCGGCGTGGCGTCCACGCGTGAACCTCGCTCAAGTGTCTGATTTCAGGACGGTAACAATAGCTAACATCGTTAACGGAACGTTTCGGCGCGGCAGGGTGGAGTGACGGGCGAAAAAATGATGATGGCCGGCGGCTGGAAATCTCGCGCACTGGTCGGTTTTCTGGCGGTCGTGCTGTGCGTTTTGGCGATCACGCGCCTGGAGGGCTATCGGGCCGGGATCGAGCGCGTGCCGGTTTCCGCGGGTGCAGACGCCGGGCACGCTTTACACGCGGCCGGACGCGGACGGACCGCTGGTTGTGGTGGCGCACGGGTTCGCGGGGTCGCGGCAGCTGATGGAGGCGTTTTCGCTGACGCTGGCGCGGGCCGGGTACGCGGCGTTGGCGTTCGATTTCGAGGGGCACGGGCGCAATCCGGCGCCGATGGGCGGCGACGTGGACGCGCTGGACGGGACCACGGCGTTGCTCGTCGCGGAGACGCGGCGGGTGATCGACGCGGGGATCGCGGCGACGGGACGGGACGGGCCGGTGGCGCTGATCGGGCATTCGATGGCCTCGGACATCGTGATCCGGGCGGCGCTGGAGGATCCGCGCGTCGGGCCGGTGGTGGCGGTGTCGATGTTCTCGGGCGCGGTGACGGAGACGGAGCCCGCGGCGTTGCTGGCGGTCGCGGGGCAATGGGAGGCGCGGCTCCGCGAGGAGGGGATCAGGGCGGTGCGTCTGATCGACCCGGACGCCGTCGAGGGCGAGACGGTCCGGGCGGGCGACGTGGTGCGGCGGGCGGTCTCCGCGCCGCATGTGGAGCATGTGGGCGTGCTCTACAGCGCCACGACGCTGCGCGAGACGCGCGACTGGCTCGACGCGTTCTACGGGCGGGCGGGGACCGGCGCGGAGGTCGCGCGCACCGGCGGGTGGATCGCGGCGCTTCTGGCGGGGATCGTTGCGCTGGGCTGGGTGCTCGCGGGCACGCTGCCCCGGACCGGCGGGGCGGCGCCGGTGCCGCTTGGCGCGTTTCTCGCGGCGACGGGGATCGCGGCGGTCGCGGCGCCGCTGATCGCGACGCGGATCGACGTCGCGTTCCTGCCGGTGCTGGTCGCGGATTATCTTGCGGTGCATCTTCTGATTTATGGCGGGGTCCAGCTCGCGATCCTGCGTCGCGCGGGTGTCGGCGTCGGAGCGTTCGGCGCGCTGCCGATGATCGCGCTCGGGGCATGGTGTCTCGGCGCGTTCGGGTTCGCGCTCGACCGCTATGTGGCGAATTTCGTGCCGACGGGATCGCGGATCGTCGTGATGGCGGGCGTGGCGCTGGGGGCCGTGCCGTTCATGCTCGCGGACACGATGCTGACCGAGGCGGGGCGCGCGGCGTTCTGGCGGCGGATGCTGCTGCGCGCGGCGTTCATCGGGTCGCTCGTTTTCGCGGTTTTTCTCGACACCGAGCGGCTGATGTTCCTCGTGATCATCCTGCCGGTGATCGTCCTGTTTTTCGCCGTTTTCGGGCTGCTCGGGCGTCGGGTCGGACTGCGGGCCTCGGCCCTGCCGGTGGGGCTGGCGCTGGGCGTCGTTCTGGCATGGTCGCTTGCCTCGACTTTTCCGGTTTTCGAGCCGTGACCTCGCGGCATGCCGGGTTGCGGCGCGGGGGCGCAGGGCCTATTGCCGAAGCTTGTCGAGTTGTACGGTCGGCGGGTTCCGCCGGAAAGGATGCCCGATGCGCGCCGCGATCCTCCTGATGCTGCTTTTCCCTTTCACCGCCGCCGCGCAGGCGCCCGGTGGCGCGGAGCGGCCGCCGCCGGCGGTGACGGTGGTCACGCTCGATGCTCGGGACGTGACGCTGACCGCGACGCTTCCGGGGCGCGTGCTGGCCTCGGGCATCGCGGAGGTCCGGCCGCAGGTGACCGGCATCATCGTCGAGCGCACGTTCCGCGAGGGTGACGCGGTGGAAGTGGGCGATCCGCTTTACCGCATCGATGCAGCGACTTACGAGGCGGAGGTCGCGGCGGCGGCCGCGCAGGTCTCCCAGGCCGAGGCTTTGCTGCGCACGGCCACCCGCGAGGCTGACCGGCTTCAGGAGCTGATCGCGCGCGAGGTCGCCACCGAGCAGAATTTCGACGCGGCGACGGGCGCGCGGGACGGCGCGGCGGCGGCGCTTCAGCTGGCGAACGCGCGGCTCCGGGCGGCCGAGATCGATCTCGACCGGACGGTTCTGCGCGCGCCGCTGTCGGGGTTCATCGGCCGGTCGCTGACGACGCAGGGCGCGCTGGTGACGGCGGGACAGGCGCAGCCGCTGGCGGTGATCCGCAACATCGATCCGGTTCTGGTGGACGTGACGCAATCCGCGGCGGAGGTGCTCGCCTGGCGGCGGGGCCTGATGGACGAGCGGCTGGCGGAGGCCGCGCCGGATGTGGCGCTGACCCTCGCGGACGGGTCGACATACGATCAGACGGGTCTGCTGACGGTCGCGGAGGCGAACGTGAACGAGCAGACCGGCGTGGTGACGCTTCGGCTTGAATTTCCAAATCCGGACAATCTGTTGCTGCCCGGGATGTACGTGCAGGTGGAGCTTCCCGAAGGCGTCGCGCGGGACGTGATCCTGGCGCCGCAGCAGGGCGTGTCGTATGATCGGCGCGGGCGGCCGACCGCGCTGGTGGTGAATGCCGAGAATGTCGTGGAGCCGCGGGAGCTGACCGTCCTGCGGTCGCGCGGCTCCGACTGGATCGTGAGCGGCGGACTCGCGGCCGGCGACCGCATCATCATCGAGGGTCTGCAATCCGCGGCTCCGGGCGCCGTGGTCGCGCCGGAGGAGCGCGGAGACGCCGCGCCCGCCCCGGACGCCGGCTGAGCGGCCGGGAAAGGACGCGGACATGGCACGTTTTTTCATCGACCGGCCGGTCTTCGCATGGGTCATCGCGATCCTGATCATGGGGATCGGCGCGCTCTCGATCGTGTCGCTGCCGGTGTCGCAGTATCCGCAGATCGCCCCGCCTTCGATCACGGTGAACGCCGTCTATCCGGGCGCCTCGGCGGAGACGGTCGAGACGACGGTGACGCAGGTTCTCGAACAGCAGATGACGGGTCTGGACGGGTTGCGCTACATCGCGTCGTCCTCGACGGCGTCGGGGTCCGCGTCGATCACGCTGACGTTCGAGACCGGCACGGACGCGGACATCGCCCAGGTCCAGGTGCAGAACAAGCTGGCGCAGGCGACGTCGCTTCTGCCCGAGACGGTCCAGCGGCAGGGAATCACCGTGGACAAGGGGTTCTCGGGCTTCCTGATGGTGATCGCGCTGATTTCCGAGGACGGGTCGCTCGAACAGGTGGATCTGGCGGATTATCTCGCCTCGAACCTCGTCGACGAGATCAGCCGGATCGAGGGCGTGGGCGGCGCGCAGGTGTTCGGCGCGCCCTACGCGATGCGGATCTGGCTCGATCCCGGCGCGGCTTGCGGCCTATGAGCTTGTCGCCGGCGGATGTCGAGCGCGCGGTCGCGGCGCAGAACGCGCAGATCTCGGCGGGGCAGTTCGGGTCGCTGCCGGCGGTGGACGGACAGCAGCTGAACGCGACGATCACGGCGCAGTCGCTTCTGCGCACGCCGGCGGATTTCGAGCAGATCGTGCTGCGGTCCGAGACCGACGGCGGTCTGGTTCTGCTCAACGACGTGGCGCGGGTCGAGGTCGGCGCGGAGAATTACGGGACGATCTCGCGCTATAACGGCCAGCCGGCCTCTGGCATGGCGCTTCGGCTCGCGACGGGTGCGAACGCGCTCGACACGGCCGAGCGGGTGAAGGCGCGGATGGAGGAGCTGGCCGCGTTCTTTCCGGAGGGCGTGACCTACACGGTGCCGTTCGACACGACGCCGTTCGTGCGGATCTCGATCGAGGAGGTTGTCAAGACGCTGATCGAGGCGATCATACTCGTCTTCCTCGTGATGTATCTTTTCCTCGGCAACCTCCGCGCGACGCTGATCCCGACCCTGGCGGTTCCGGTCGTGCTTCTCGGCACGTTCGGGGTGCTCCAGGTGGCGGGGTTCAGCATCAACTCGCTGACGATGCTCGCGATGGTTCTTGCGATCGGTCTTCTGGTCGACGACGCGATCGTGGTGGTCGAGAACGTCGAGCGGATAATGGACGAGGAAGGTCTCGACCCGCGAGAGGCGACGCGCAAATCCATGGGCCAGATCACCGGGGCGCTGATCGGCATCGCGCTGGTGTTGTCGGCTGTGTTCGTGCCGATGGCGTTTTTCGGCGGATCGACGGGCGTGATCTATCGCCAGTTCTCGATCACCATCGTCTCGGCGATGGCGCTGTCGGTGCTGGTGGCGTTGACGCTGACGCCGGCGCTCTGCGCGCAGCTTCTGCGGCGTGACACGGCGCATGGGCCCAAACGCGGTCCGCTCGGGTGGTTCCATCGCGCGTTCGGGAAGCTGACGGGACGTTACGGGTCGAGCGTCGACGGGATCATCCGCAGACCGGTCCGGATCGGGGCGATCTATCTGCTGCTGGTGGGCGCGATGGCGTGGCTCTTCGTGCAGACGCCGAGCGGGTTCCTGCCGGAAGAGGATCAGGGCATCATGTTCGTCTTCGTCCAGGGGCCGTCCGGCGCCACGGCCGAGCGGACGCTCGACGTGATGGAACAGGTCGAGACGCATTTCCTGACCAACGAGGCCGAGAACGTCGATTCGATTTTCACCGTGGTCGGGTTCAGCTTCGCGGGTCAGGGGCAGAATGTCGGCCTCGGCTTCGTGCGGATGAAGGACTGGGACGAGCGGACGGAGCCCGGGCAGGCGGTGCAGGCCGTCGCCGGGCGCGGATTCGGCGCGCTGAGCCAGATCCGCGACGCGCGGGTTTTTCCGATCGTGCCGCCCGCGGTGATCGAGCTTGGCAACGTGTCGGGCTTCGATCTGTACCTCCAGGCGCGTGGCGGGCAGACGCATGAGGAATTGCTGGGCGCGCGCAACCAGATGCTCGGCATGGCGTCGCAGAGCCCGATGATCGCGTCGGTGCGGCCGAACGGGCTGGAGGACGCGGCGCAGTTCGCGCTCGATATCGACTGGCGCAAGGCGGGCGCGATGGGCGTCACCGCGAGCGACGTGGCCCAGTTGCTCCGGACGGCCTGGGCGGGGAGCTACGTGAACGATTATCTCGATCAGGGGCGCATCAAGAAGGTGTTCGTCCAGGGCGAGGCCGAGTCGCGGCGCAATCCTGATGACATCGAGCAATGGCGGGTCACGAACGCGACGGGCGGCCTCGTGCCGTTCTCGAATTTCGCGGACGGATACTGGCGGTTCGGGCCGCAGGGGCTTTACCGCTACAACGGCGTGCCGGCGATGCAGCTTCAGGGCCAACCGGTCGAGGGCGTGACCACGGGCGAGGGCATGATGGAGATGGAGCGGCTCGCGGGTCAGCTTCCGCCGGATTTCGACCTGTCCTGGACCGGGTTGTCGCTCGAGGAGCGGCAGACGGGCGGGCAGGCGCCGCTGCTCTACGCCTTGTCGCTCGCGGTGGTGTTCCTCAGCCTCGCGGCGCTCTACGAAAGCTGGGTGATCCCGGCGGCGGTGATGTTCGCGATGCCGCTGGGCGCGCTCGGGGCCTTGATCGGGGCGTGGATGGGCGGGTTCGCCAATGACGTGTTCTTCCAGGTCGGACTGCTGACGACGATCGGTCTGACCGGCAAGAACGCGATCCTGATCGTGGAATTCGCCCGCGCGCTCCAGGACGAGGGCAAGGAGCTTTATGCCGCCGTCAGCGAGGCGGCGCGGCAGCGGTTCCGGCCGATCATGATGACGTCGATGGCGTTCTCGCTGGGCGTGACGCCGCTCGTGCTGAGCAGCGGCGCCGGTGCCGCCGGGCGCAACGCGATCGGCTCGGCGGTGCTGGGCGGGACGCTGTCGGCGACGCTGCTCGGCGTGCTGTTCGTGCCGCTCTTCTACGTCCTGATCCGGCGGGTGTTCCCGGCCAAGCCGCCGGTCGGAGCGGCCGTCGCGGCGTGACGTCTCAGCACTTCACGCGGGTCATGTTCGGGTCGTAGAGCGGTTTGAGCGTGGCGGCGCAGGGGACGCGTTCGGTCGCGACTTCAAGCTCATAGCTGCCGGCCATCACGTAGTCGGCCGTGACGCCGTCCGGGTCGCGGACGTAGCCCATGCCGATGGAGCGGCCGATGGTATGGCCGAAGCCGGCGGAGCCGAGCCAGCCGACGCGTCGGCCGTCGCGATAGATCGTCTCGCGGCCATGCAGGATGATCTCGGGATCGGCGGTGAAGGTGGCGAGCATCTTCGCGACGCCGTCCGCGCGTTGCGCCTCGACGGCGGCCCGGCCTTTGAAGTCGATGTTCTTGCGCAGCTTCACGGCCCATCCGAGGCCCGCCTCGTCGGGCGTGTGGTCGGGGCCGATATCGGCGCCCCAGGCGCGGTAGCCTTTTTCGAGGCGGAGCGTCTCGATGGCGCGGTAGCCGGCGTTGATCAGCCCGTGCTCGCGGCCGGCGGCGTGAAGCGCGTCGAAGACGTTGATCGCGGACTCCACGGGGACGTGAAGCTCCCAGCCGAGTTCGCCGACGTAAGTGACGCGGAGCGCCCGGACCGGGCAGCCGGCGATGCCGATGACGCGGTGGGTCGCGAACGGAAACGCCGCGTCGCTGACGTCCGCGCGGGTCACGGCCTCGAGGATGTCGCGGGCGCGCGGGCCCATCAGCGACAGGACCGCCGTGCCGGAGGTGACGTCGACGAGCTGCGCGTTCATGCCGGCGGGGATGTTGCGGGCGATCCAGTCGAAATCGCGCGTGGCGAAGCCGGTGCCGGTGGTGATCGCGTATTCGTCCTCGGCCACGCGGGCGCAGGTCAGGTCGCATTCGATGCCGCCCGCATCGTTGAGCATCTGGGTGTAGACCAGCGCGCCGACGGGCTTCGCCACGTCGTTGGCGGCGATCCAGCCGAGGGCGGCTTCGGCGTCCGGGCCTTTGAGGGTGAATTTCGCGAAGGAGGTCTGGTCGAAGAGGGCGGCGGCTTCGCGCGCGGCGCGGTGTTCGCGGCCGACGGCTTCGTGCCAGTTGGGGCGTTCATAGGTGTAGACGTCGCGCGGTCTCCTCGCCGGAGGCCGTATCGGCGAACCAGTTGGGGCGTTCCCAGCCGAGCTTTTCGCCGAAGACGGCGCCGTCCGCGCGAAGGCGGTCGTAGAGCGGCGAGCGGCGCGCGGGGCGGGCGCTGTCGAATTCCTCCGAGGGCCAGGCCATCGTGTAGTGGCGGCCGTAGGCTTCGGTGGTGCGGCGCAGGATCCAGTCGTCGTCGAAATGCGGCCGTCCGAAGCGGCGGATGTCGACGGGCCAGAGGTCGAAGGGCGGCTCGCCCTTGGCGACCCATTCGGCCAGCGCCATGCCCGCGCCGCCGCCCGCCGCGATGCCGTAGGCGTTGAAGCCGGCGCCGACGAAGAAGCCGGGCTGCTCCGGCGCCTCGCCGAGGATGAAGTTGCCGTCCGGGGTGAAGCTCTCGGGGCCGTTGACGAGCTGTTTGACGCCGGCCGTCTGGCAGGGCCGGGACGCGGGGCAGCGACAGTTCCATGATCTGGCCGAAATGGTCCCAGTCGCTGTCGAGCAGGGTGTAGTGGAAATCGGCCGGGATGCCGTCCCGCGCGAAGGGTTTGGGGTCGGGCTCGTAGCCGCCCATGACGAGGCCGCCGACCTCCTCCTTGTAATAGGTCAGGCGGTCGGGGTCGCGCAGGGTGGGCAGGTTCGCGGGCACGCCCTCGATGCGTTCGGTGACGATGTACTGGTGCTGCATGGGCACGAGGGGGACGTTGACGCCGACGGTCTTGGCGAAGGCGCGGGTCCATTGGCCGCAGCAGGCGATGATCGTGGGGGTGGCGATCCGGCCTCGTGTGGTCTCGACGCCGCGGATCACGCCCTTGTCGATATCGACGGACAGGACCTCGGTGTCCTCGAAGATGCGCGCGCCGGCCATGCGGGCGCCCTTGGCGAGCGACAGGGTGATGTCGGACGGGTTGGCCTGGCCGTCGGTGGGCAGGAAGGCGGCGCCGACCACGTCGTCGATGGTCATCAGCGGCCAGAGGTCGAGCGCCTCGGAGGGTGTGAGAAGCTGCATGTCGAGGCCGAAGGAGCGGGCGGTGGTGGCCTGGCGTTTGACCTCGGTCCAGCGCTCGGCGTTGCAGGCGAGACGCAGGCCGCCGTTCATCTTCCAGCCGGTCGCCTGGCCGGTCTCGGCTTCGAGGCGGTCGTAGAGGTCGACGGAATAGCCCAGAAGCTGGGTGATGTTGGCGTTGGTGCGGAGCTGGCCGACCAGGCCCGCGGCATGGAAGGTGGTGCCGGAGGTGAGCTTCTTGCGCTCCAGAAGCACGACGTCCCAGCCGAGTTTGGCGAGGTGGTAGGCGGTCGAGCATCCGACGATGCCGCCGCCGACGATGACCGCGCGGGCGGTGTCGGGAAAGTCGCTCATGGAGTTCCTTTCGGCGCGAGGCCCGCCCAGGCGCGCTCGAACCGTCGCAGGTTCTCGGCGGTGTAGGCGGAATAGTCGAAATCGATCTCGGAGGTGAGCTCGGAGACCATGCTCCACATCGTCTCGCGCAGGAGCGAGGCGCATTTCATCGCGGCGTAGCGGCGTCGGCAGGTCCGCGTCGGGCGCGCGCGCCGAAATAGCGCGCGAGCATCTGCGCCTCGGCCTCGGCGTCGAGGCCGATGTTCGAGGCGAAGCCGCCGAGGTCGAAGAGCGGCGAGTTGAGGCCGCCGTATTCCCAGTCGACGAGCCAGAGCCGGTCCTCGCCGCGCAGGATGTTGGCGGGCAGCAGGTCGTTGTGGCCGAGGACGAGGTCGACGGGACCGATGGCGGCCTCGAGCCGGGCGGCGCGGTCGAGCAGGTCGGGCAGAACAGGGACGTGCGGCGAGCCGAGACCGCGCAGGGTCGCGGCGTAGTCGCGCACGACGTGGAAGACGTGGAAGGCGAGGATCGGACCGCGGACATGGGGGAGGACGTCGCGATGGACGTGCGCGATCAGGTCGGTGGCGGCGTCGAGCGTGGCGGGGTCGCGCAGGTCGGTCTCGGTGAGGGGCGAGGCCTCGACCCAGTCGAGCACCAGCGCGCCGGGTTCCGCGTGGTGGATGCGCGGCGAGAGGCCGGCTTCATGGGCGGCGCGGCTGAGCGCGAGCTCGTTGAAGCGCATGATGCCGTGTTCGGGGATGTCGTGGCCGAGGCGCACGACATAGTCGCGGCCGCCATCGCGCAGGCGCAGGTTGAGGTTGGTGATGCCGCCGTCGAGGGGGCGGATGTCCTGCGGGGCGGTGAAGCAGGGGAGCGCGCGGGCGCGGGCGATGGCGGTCTCGATCGGGTCGGTCATTTCAGTCCAAGCCTTTCGCGGGAACGGCGGGCCAGCGCCATCAGGATGCGGTCGGCGGTGATGGCGATGAAGGCCACGCAGAGGCCGGCGATGATGCCCTGGCCGGTATTGGCCTTGGTGAGCGCGATGTAGACCTCCTGGCCCAGATCCCGCGTGCCGACGAGCGCGGTGATCACCAGCATCGAGAGCGCGAGCAGGATGGTCTGGTTGAGGCCGAGCAGCAGCGAGGGCACGGCCATCGGCAGTTTGACCTTCCAGAGGAGCTGGCGGCGGGTGCAGCCGGAGACCCGGCCGGCCTCGACGAGTTCGGGGTCGAGGTTGCGGATGCCGAGAGCGGCGTAGCGGACGGCGGGGGCGAGGGCGTAGAGCACGACCGCGACCATCGCCGAGAAGTCGCCGACGCGGAAGAGCATGACGACCGGGATCAGATAGACGAAGCTCGGCAGGGTCTGGAGCGTGTCGATGAAGGCGCCGATCACCGAATTGGCTCGCGCGTTCTCGCCGGCGAGAATGCCGAGCGGGATGCCGATGGCGCTCGCGATCAGGACGGAGACGCCGCAGAGGTAGATCGTGGTCATCGCCTCGTTCCAGAGGCCGTTTGCGGCGATGAACAGCGCCATGGCGGCCGCCATCAGTCCGATGCGCGGCCCGCCGACCCGGCCGGCGGCGAGGCCGATGGCGATGATGCCCCAGGCCCAGGGGATGCCGGTGAAAAAGCGCTTCACCGGGAGCATCAGGTTGGTGAGGAGGAAGTTCTTCCCGGCCTCCAGCGTTTCGAAGAAGTTGACATTGATCCAGGCGATGGCGTCGGTCCAGAACGGGCCGGTGGTGAGCGTCGCGGCCTCGGGGAAGGACCGGAAGGCGGGCAGGACGAGGCCGAGCGCCGTCGTGAGGATCGCGATGGCGGCCACGGCGGCAAGCGTCGGGTATCGTGCGATGAAGCCCGCGTCAGCGGGAGCGGCGGGCAGGCGCTGGCGTCGGGCGAAAGCCTGGCTCATCCGGTCGAGAGCTATGGCCATGACGACGATGGCGAGCCCGGCCTCGACGCCGCCGCCGATGTCGAGACGGCGGAGTGCCGTCAGCACGTCGAAGCCGAGTCCGCCCGCGCCGATCATCGAGGCGATGATCACCATGTTGAGTGACAGCATGATGACCTGGTTGACGCCGACCATCAGCGAGGGCATCGCGGTCGGCACCTGGACCTTCCAGAGCATCTGGCGCGGCCGGCAGCCTGCCATGCGGCCCGCCTCGATGATTTCGGGCGGGACGGAGCTCAGCGCCATGGTGGTGATGCGGACCATCGGCGGCATGGCGTAGATCACGGTGGCGACGAGCGCGGAGACCGGACCGAAGCCGAAGAGGAACAGGATCGGCACGAGATAGGCGAAGACCGGGACGGTCTGCATGAGGTCCAGGATCGGGCGCAGAATCCGCTCGGCGGCCGGGACGCGGTAGGCGAGGATGCCGAGGGCGAGGCCGCCCGCGACGCCGATGGGCACGGCGATCAGGACCGAGGCGAGCGTGACCATCGCGCTTTCCCATTGGCCGAAGAGCGCGAGATAGAGGAAGCAGCCGCCCGCGATCAGCGTGAGGCGGCGGCCCTCGGCGTACCAGGCGATGCCCGCGACGATGGCGATGACCGCGATCCAGCTGAGCGGCGGGGCGATCTCGACCGCCTGCTGGCCCTGGCCGGTGCTGAAGCCGTCGATCAGCAGGTCGCGGACGAGGCGGTAGGGAGCCTCGATCACGGCCGAGATGGCGCGGGTGAGGTCGCGGAAGGTGAAGAGGCCGAACGTCGCGTCCTCGACCAGCCACGCCATCGCGGAGGAGATCCATTGATCCAAGGGGAGACGCCAGGCGGCCGGGAACTGGATGATCCAACGGGCGTCGAAGGCCTTGTAGATGTCAAAGGAATGGCGCGACAGGAGCCAGGTGGCGATGAACAGCGCGGCCCAGAAGGCGCGGCCTTTCCAGAGCGTGCCGGATGCTGCCCGGTGGTTTGCGGCCTGGTGGTTCAAGCGAGGGGCCGTCCGAGCAGCACGTCGATGGCGCGGCGGGAATCCACGGAGCCGATGGGCGCGCCGGTCTCGTCGACGATGCGGAACGGCAAGGCGGCGGCTTCGATGCGGTCGGCGGTCTCGGCCACGGTGAGCTTGCCTTGGAGGTCGCCGGCATACGCGCCCTCCGGCGCGCCGGGGCGCATCACCGAGCGCAGGCGCACGACCTTGGCGCGCGGCACGTGGCGGGTGAAATCCTCGACATAGGACGTCGCGGGGTTGAGCACGAGCTCCTCGGGCGTCGCGGTCTGGACGATGCGGCCGTCCTTCATCACCGCGATGCGGTCGGCGAGCCGGATCGCCTCGTCGAAATCGTGGGTGATGAAGACGATGGTCTTGTGGAGCATGGCCTGCAGGCGGAGGAACTCGTCCTGCATCTCGCGGCGGATGAGGGGGTCGAGCGCGGAGAACGGCTCGTCGAGGAACCAGAGGTCCGGTTCGGCGACCAGCGAACGGGCGATGCCCACGCGCTGCTGCTGGCCGCCGGAAAGCTCGCGCGGGAAGTTGGATTCGCGGCCCTCCAGGCCGACGAGCGCGATCATCTCGGCGGCGCGGGCCTCGCGGGCCTTGCGCGCGATCCCCTGGACCTCGAGCGGGAAGGCGGCGTTCTCCAGGACGGTGAGATGGGGCAGGAGGGCGAAGTGCTGGAACACCATGCCCATCTTGCGCCGCCTGGCCTCGATCAGCTCGGCCTCGGACATGGCGAGCAGGTCGCTTCCGTCGAATTCTATCTTGCCGGCGGTGGGCTCGACCAGCCGTGAAAGGCAGCGCACGAGCGTGGATTTTCCCGAACCGGACAGCCCCATGATGACGAAGATCTCGCCCTCACGGATACGGACGTCCGTGTCGCGCACCGCGCCGATGATCCCGGCGGCGGCGAGCGCGCCGTCGTCGGGGTCGGGGTTGCGGCGCAGGAAATCGGCGGCGTCGGGACCGTAGAGTTTCCAGACGCCGCGGCAATCCAGTTTTACCGGGCGCTCCATGCGGACCTCGGGCAGGGGGACGCGGAGCCGCGCGCGGCTCCGCGTTTCAGGGGTGCGGGATCACTGCGTCCAGGTCGACCAGACGGCCTCGTTCTCCGCCATCCAGCCCGCGACGGCGTCGTCGATGGAGACGCCGTCGAGATCGACGGCGGAGACCAGCGCGCCCATGTCCTCGTTCGAGATGGTGAAGTTCTCGATCGCCTTGGCCGCGCCGGGCCATTTGTCGTCGACGCCCTCCCAGGCGACCTTCCAGATGGGGCCGGTGGGCTTGCCGCAATCGTAGGCGGCGTCGGGGTTCATGCCGACCGACGGGTCGTTGTAGCATTCGGCGGAATAGGGCGGGAATTCGACGAAGCTGCCCTCGTACTTCGCCGGAGCCCAATGCGGCGCGTAGAGCCAGAGCACGATGGGCGCCTCGCGCTGATAGGCGGATTCGAGCTCGGCGAAGAGCGCGGCGTCGGTGCCGGCATGCACCACTTCGAAATCCATCCCCAGCGCCTCGACGCGCTCGTCGTCGAAGCCGCCCCAGGTGACGGGCCCGCCGAGATAGCGGCCGAAGGGCGCGGTCTCGGCGGTGGCGAATTCCTGGGCGCAGGCGTTGAGCGCCTCCCAGTCGGGAAGGCCGGGGCAGCGCGCCTCCATGTAGGCCGGATACCACCATTCCTCGATGGCGATCATGCCGGTCTCGCCGAGATTGACGACGTTGCCGGTTCCGATCGCCTCGTCCATCGCCTCGCGGCCGGTGGTTTCCCAGATCTCCATCGCGACGTGCAGATCGCCGGTTTTCAGGCCGGCGAACTGGGCGAGATAGTCGGCCTGGACGTATTCGACGTTGTAGCCGGCGTTTTTGAGGACTTCGCCCATGATCGTGGTCGTGACGATCTGGCCGGTCCAGTCATGGGTCGTCAGTTTGATCGGGTCGAGGGACTCCACCTCGGCCGATGCGCCGGCCGCGCAAAGGGTCAGCGCGAGCGCGGAGGTCAGCGTGCTTTTCGTTCTCATGGTCAGGTTCCCTGTCAGAGGTCGCGCGCCATCCCCGGCGGGTTGAGACCCCGCGCGGCCGGCGCGTCACGTGCGACAGGGTTCGCCAAACGGGCGTGCAAAGCAACAGGTAATGTCGCGCCGCGGCGGCAGTCCTCGGCCCGCAGGAGCGGCCCGCGGAAGGTCCGCGGCGCTCGGATGCGACCGGGCTGGATGACCGGCGCCCGCGCGGGGGACAAACATGGCTCTCGCGTCCCCGCATCCTTGAAACCCAGGCCCCGAGCCTAGTGCCAGCGCCACTGTCCGGCGTTCGCGGGAGCGGCCCGCGCCGCGGGCGGCGGCGTGACCCCGCCCGATTGCCGCGAGGTCCCGGGCGGAATGGGCCGGATCTGAAACAGGATGCCGCCGGCCAGAAAGTTCTTCAGCGGCGCCCAGTCCGCGCCGCCGTAAATGCCCACACAGCCTCCCATCGCATGGGCGAAACCGGCCGGGTCCTCGACGGCGCCGCTGGAGCTGGTGGTGGAGCCCGGGGCGAATTTGCCAAGGTTGCCGCTGAGCAGCTTGTCGAACCCCGTCACCGTTTTTTTCAGCGTGTCCGAGCCCTCGACCGCCAAGGCGGGATTGGCGGTGATCCATGATGCGGGCACGGCGCCCCAGGCGCCGTCGATGAATTCTTCCGTGAGAAAACTCTCCGGAGATTTGACGACCACCGCTTCCATGCTGACGACGGTCGATTGGCCGAACGCGGGAAGCGTCAGGCCGAAGAGCCCGTGCAGGTCGTTGCTCAGTTCCAGCTCGAGCGCCTTGTATTCGGCCAGCAGAGCGGCGCTCAGCTTGATCTGATCCATGATCGGAGTGTCGCTGTGACTGGGCATGGGTGCTCTTCCTGTATTGGACCGTCCGGATTGGGCGCCGCCCCTCGGGGCGGCGCCGCATGAGGCTTTGCGCGGGCGGGACGCTATCCGACGGTCAGAACCGTCAGCATCGCGTCGCCCTTGCCCATCATGATGTCGATCACATCGGGCCCGACCATGAACTTCACGACGACGGGCATCGTCTCGACAAGCCTTTGCGCCGTCGCGATCCACTCCGGCGAGTTGAGGGGGTATTTCGCGCGCTTCCCCGCGACAGCGGGATCGCGTTGCATCGCCTCCCGCGCCATGGCGAATACCGCTTTCCGCCCGTGCAGAATCGCGCCGCGATAGGTGTAATGGGCATTGGTGTCGGGATAGGCCGTGAACCGCTGCAGCAACGCGACACTCGCTCCAGCCGCCTGCATGGACGCGCTGATATCGGCGCGCGTCGCGGTGTAGAGGCCGGAGAAGCCGTTCATCAACTGCGGATTGCGCACGCTCAGAGCGCCCTGGACCACTTGGCCCGCTTGGCCTCTACCAGAGACATCGCCGCCGGCGTCGGAGGCCAGATCGCGGAGACATAGGTTGAGGCGTAGAAATCCGAGCCTGTGCCCCCGTCGGACGCCTTGCACGCCGTGACGTGGACATAGGTGGCGATGAGGAAGTTCGAGACGCCTTCTTGCCGTCCTTCGGGGTCACCGTGATCGAATTGCCCCCGCCGGTGACGCCCGTCTGGATGTCGCCACTGCCGATGATTTTCGTCGCGATCGTGCCTACCAGGTTGGTGGCCTGAAGGGCGACTTCCGACCAGTTGTCCTCGTAAGCCGGGCCGATCACGCTGGCGGGTCCCTGAGTGTACTCCTAGACGCTTGCCTTGCAGGCGAATTGCGCCGAACTGTCCGTCTGAAATGCCCCGGGGTCGCACATCGGAAGCGTCGGAACCGGAACTCCCATCTCGGCGTAGAATTCGGCGTGCATGTCGCCGATCATCGTCATGGTCAGCTTGCGCCAGGCCGCGGTCAGCACCTCGCTGCCTTCGATGAGCTTCATGATGGCGTCGTTGGAATGTCTTGGCATGTCGTATCCCCCTCTTTTATGTCCTGTCCCGACCGTGCCGACATCCGGCCGGGTTCGGTTCTTGCCGAGTCTGGAAATCTTCGCACCCGCAGCGGAGGCTCCGCTATAAGGCGAAATAAGAAGTTGTAGATGATCCCGTCCCGAGTGCGCGGACAGCCATCATTGGCGTTCGCGCCGAAACTGGCATCGTCCGGAAAAATGAACGAGGCCTCGGGAGTTCCCGGAGTAATCCCGAAGTTTGGCTGTCGAGCCGGCGGAGGCCGGCGTGCCGTCTTTGATGGATGTCGCCGCCGAGACCCGCCAGTCGAAATACGCGGCATCGCCGCCGGGCGCATCAGTTCGGCGGATCGGATACGGACTTCGGGCGGCGCCCCGGCCTTCCGGGTCGGGGCGAACGGGTTCCGTTTAGAACGGGATCTCGTCGTCAATCTCTCCGGCCGGGCTGCGGCTTCCGCCGCCACCACCACCGCCTCCGCCGCCGTAGCCGCCCTGGTCGGAGCCGGAGGACATCCCGCCACCGCCACCGCCGCCTTCGCCGCGGCCGTCCAGCATGGTCAGCGTTCCATTGAAGCCTTGCAGCACGACTTCGGTGGAATAGCGGTCCTGGCCCGACTGATCCTGCCATTTGCGGGTCTGAAGCTGACCCTCGATATAGACCTTGGACCCCTTGCGCAGATACTGCTCCGCGATCCGGACCAGACCCTCGTTGAAGATCGCGACCGAGTGCCACTCGGTCTTCTCCTTGCGCTCGCCGGTGTTCTTGTCGCGCCAGGTCTCGGACGTGGCGATGCGCAGGTTGCAGACTTTGCCCCCGTTGGCGAAACTCCGGACCTCGGGATCGGCCCCGAGATTTCCGATCAGGATCACCTTGTTCACGCTGCCGGCCATGCCGTTCTCCTCGTGTCGTTCCGCGTCGCCGCCCGCATGTCCGCGCGTCGGGACGCGAGCGTCGCCGTTTTATGGTTAACCGAGGATGAATGACAGATCAAAGCTGACAGGCCCGGAATTTTTTGCCATAGTCCCGCCAAAATCAACGATGCCCGGCCGCGGGGAGCAGCCCGAACCGGGACGAGGGGACAGATGAGACCAATTCTGGCGGCGCTGATCATCGCGGTCTCTGCGGGTGTTCCCGCGCATGCCGACAAATCGCTGAGCGCGCTGCTGCGTGGCCAGTCCAATCTGACGAACGACTACCGGAGCCTGATCCGGGCGCCGGTGCCGGGCTCGCTCAAGGGCGTTCCACGCAGGCCGAGCGCGATCGAGACGGATGATCTCGGCGGGTTGCCGGCATATTACGGCTCGAATGGCGAATATCAGCAGATGGCGCGGGCGGCGGCCCGGCGGCACAACGTGCCCGAGGACCTGTTCCTGCGCCTCGTGAATCAGGAATCCCGGTTCCGGCCGACGGCGGTCTCGACCAAGGGCGCGATCGGCCTCGCGCAGCTGATGCCCGGGACCGCGCGACTGCTCGGCGTCAATCCGCACGACCCGAGGCAGAACCTCGAAGGGGGCGCGCGCTATCTCAGCCAGCAATACCGGAAATTCGGCGATTGGCGCTTGGCGCTCGCGGCCTACAACGCGGGGCCGGGCGCGGTGATCAAGCACAAGGGCGTGCCGCCATATCGCGAGACGCAGAACTACGTGAAGGTGATCCTCGGGCGCTGATCGCTTCGCGATCGGTCGAATGGCGCGCGGCCTCGATTTGTTCCGGTTCCGGACTCGCATTTCCCGCGCGTGGTGCTACGTCCATGCGGTCAGCAGGAGCGGCCAATGCCCGAACAGAAGTTCATCGAGATCCGCGGCGCGCGGGAGCACAACCTCAAATCCATCGACGTGGACATTCCGCGCGACAGCCTGGTGGTGCTCACCGGCCTGAGCGGGTCGGGCAAGTCGAGCCTGGCGTTCGACACGATCTACGCCGAGGGCCAGCGACGCTACGTCGAGAGCCTGTCGGCCTATGCGCGCCAGTTTCTCGACATGATGCAGAAGCCGGACGTGGACCACATCTCGGGGCTGTCGCCGGCGATCTCCATCGAGCAGAAGACCACGTCGAAGAACCCGCGCTCGACCGTCGGGACCGTCACCGAGATCTACGATTACATGCGGCTGCTCTTCGCGCGGGTCGGCACGCCCTACAGCCCGGCGACGGGTCTGCCGATCGAGGCCCAGCAGATCAGCCAGATGGTCGACATCACCATGGCGCAGCCGGAGGGGACGCGCGCCTACCTGCTCGCGCCGATCGTGCGCGACCGCAAGGGCGAGTACCGCAAGGAGTTCCAGGACCTTCTCAAGCGCGGCTTCCAGCGCGTGAAGGTCAACGGCGAGTTCCACGACCTCGACGCCGCGCCGACGCTCGACAAGAAGTTCCGGCACAACATCGACGTGGTGGTGGACCGGATCGTGGTGCGCGAGGGGCTGGAGACGCGGCTGGCGGACTAGCCTCCGGACGGCGCTCGACCTCGCCGACGGGATCGCGATCCTGGAGACGGCCGTTGCCGAGGGCGAGGAACCTGAACGGCTCACCTTCTCGGAGAAATTCGCCTGTCCGGTCAGCGGCTTCACGATCCCCGAGATCGAGCCGCGGCTGTTCTCGTTCAACGCGCCGTTCGGGGCCTGTCCGTCCTGCGACGGGCTCGGGGTCGAACTGTTCTTCGATCCGCGCCTCGTCGTGCCGGACGAGGGTCTGCCGGTGATGAAGGGCGCCATCGCGCCGTGGTCGAAGGGCCAGTCGCCGTATTACCGCCAGACCATCGAGGCGCTGGCCAAGCATTACGGTTTCAACAGGGCGGCCAAGTGGCGCGATCTGCCCGAAGAGGCGCGGAACGTCCTGCTCTACGGCTCGGGCGGCGTGAAGATCCGGTTCCGCTATGACGAGGGCGGGCGGGTCTACGAGATCGAGCGGCCGTTCGAGGGCGTGATCCCGAACATGGAGCGGCGCTACCGCGAGACCGACAGCGCCTGGGTCCGCGAGGAGTTCGAGCGGTATCAGAACAACCGGCCCTGCGGCGTCTGCGAGGGATACCGGCTGAAGCCCGAGGCGCTGGCGGTGCGGATCGCGGACATCCATGTGGGCAAAGCGGTGCAGATGTCGATCCGCGACGCGCTCGCATGGATCGAGTCGGTCCCGCACTCGCTGGGCGCCCAGAAAAACGAGATCGCCAAGGCGATCCTCAAGGAGATCCGCGAGCGGCTTGGATTTCTCGTCAATGTCGGGCTCGACTATCTGACGCTGGCGCGCAATTCCGGCACGCTGTCGGGCGGCGAGAGCCAGCGCATCCGTCTGGCGAGCCAGATCGGCAGCGGGCTGACCGGCGTGCTCTACGTGCTCGACGAGCCGTCGATCGGCCTGCACCAACGCGACAACGGACGCCTTCTGACCACGCTCAAGAACCTGCGCGACGCGGGCAATACCGTGATCGTGGTCGAGCATGACGAGGAGGCGATCCGCGAGGCCGACCATGTGATCGACATCGGGCCGGGCGCGGGCGTGCATGGCGGGCGGATCATCGCGGCGGGGACGCCGGCGGACATCGCGGCCGATCCGAACTCGATCACCGGGCAGTATCTGACCGGGGCGCGCGAGATCGCGACGCCGACGACACGGCGAAAAGGCAACGGCAAGAAGATCGTCGTGAAGAACGCCACGGGCAACAATCTGCAGGGCGTCACGGCGGAGTTTCCGCTGGGGACGTTCACCTGTGTCACCGGCGTGTCGGGCGGGGGCAAGTCGACGCTGACCATCGAGACGCTGTTCAAGACCGCCTCGATGCGGCTCAACGGCGCGCGTCAGACGCCGGCGCCGGCGGAGGAGATCAAGGGTCTGGAGCATCTGGACAAGGTGATCGACATCGACCAGTCGCCGATCGGGCGCACGCCGCGCTCGAACCCCGCGACCTATACCGGCGCGTTCGGGCCGATCCGTGACTGGTTCGCGGGTCTGCCGGAATCGCAAGGCGCGCGGCTACAAGCCCGGGCGGTTCAGCTTCAACGTCAAGGGCGGGCGCTGCGAGGCGTGTTCGGGCGACGGGCTGATCAAGATCGAGATGCATTTCCTGCCGGACGTCTACGTCACCTGCGAGACCTGCCAAGGGAAGCGGTACAATCGCGAGACGCTGGAGGTTCTGTTCAAGGGCAAGAGCATAGCGGACGTTCTCGACATGACAGTTGAGGATGCGGAGGGCTTTTTCTCGGCCGTTCCATCGATCCGCGAAAAGATGACCACGCTGATGCGCGTGGGTCTGGGTTACGTCAAGGTCGGGCAATCGGCGACGACGCTGTCGGGCGGCGAGGCGCAGCGGGTGAAGCTGTCGAAAGAGCTGTCGCGGCGGTCGACCGGGCGGACGCTTTACATCCTCGACGAGCCGACCACGGGTCTGCATTTCGAGGACACGCGCAAGCTGCTGGAGGTTCTGCACGAACTGGTCGAGCAGGGCAATTCGGTCGTGGTGATCGAGCACAACCTGGATGTGGTCAAGACGGCCGACCACATCATCGATATCGGGCCCGAGGGTGGCGATGGCGGCGGGCGGATCGTGGCGACCGGCACGCCGGAGCAGGTCGCCGGGGTCGAGGGCAGCCATACCGGTCACTACCTGAAGGCGATGCTCGGCGCGCGGCGGGTGGCGGCGGAATAGGTTCGCCGCCCGCCGGGATGCGGCGGCTTCCGTCCGATCGGAGTCTCTTTTCCAAGAGGAAGCGGCATGACGTCGAGGAGACGGTTTTTCGGTCTGCTGGCGGGGCTTCCCTCTGACGGGAGCGCTCGCCACATCGGCCTCGGCCATGACGGGCCGTCACGCCGGTCCGGTCACCGACCATTTCGACGGGGAGAGGTTCTTCAATCCGGGCGGGTCCGGGCCGAGGAGTTTCGGCGACTTCCTGCGCTGGCAGGTCTCAGGCAACCGGACGCCTTGGCCGGACAGGTTCGAGAGCCCGTTCGCGGACCGGCCACCCGCACGTGTCCAAGGCGGCGAGATGCGCGTGTCTCTGGTGGGCCACGCGACGTTTCTGATCCAGACCGGGGGACTGAACATCCTGACCGACCCGGTCTGGTCGGAGCGGGCGAGCCCGGTCGCGTTCGCGGGTCCGAAGCGGGTCAACGCGCCGGGCATCGCGTTCAACGCGCTGCCTCGGATCGACGCGGTGCTGATCTCGCACAACCATTACGATCATTTGGACGTGCATACGCTGGCGCGTCTCTGGCGGCGGGACCGGCCGCGTCTTGTCGCCCCTCTGGGCAACGCGGGCATCATTCTGGGCGGGATTCCGGACGCCGCGGTCACGTCTGTGGATTGGGGCGACGGGGTGGCCTTGAAGGGCTCGGTCACCGTCGTGGCGGAGCCCGCGCATCACTGGTCGGCGCGCGGGATCGGGGACCGGAACCGGATGCTCTGGGCGTCCTATGTCGTGCGGGGTCCGCGCCGCACGGCCTATTTCGCCGGGGACACCGGTTTTGGTGGCGGGCGCAATTTCGAGGCGCTGGCCGCCCGGCATCCCCGCATCGATCTGGCGCTGCTGCCGATCGGAGCCTACGAGCCGCGCTGGTTCATGCAGGCCCAGCACATGAACCCGGACGACGCGGTGCGGGCGTTCGGGATCCTCGCGCCGAAACGGGCGGTCGGGTTCCACTGGGGCACGTTCCAGCTGACCGACGAGGGCATCGAGGCGCCGGCGCGGGATCTGGAGCGGGCGCTCGCGCGCGCCGGCATCGACGCGGCGCGGTTTCCGGCGGGGCGCCCCGGACAGGTTTTTCAGGCGTGATCAGGACCTTGCCACGAGGTTAACGCGATTCGAATAAGGTAGCGAAAACAGACACTTGGTCAAAGTGCCACGCGTGGCAAAAGCGTGGCATCGTGCGTGCCCGGGAGCCGTCCGGTCAGCCGGCGCCGCGGTTCCGCTCCGCGAGCCACGGCAGCATCGCCGAGAAATCCCGACCGGCTCCGCCGGACCCGACGAACGCCTCGTAAAGATCCCGCGCGTGGGCGCCCAGCGGCGTCGCGGCGTCGACCGACCCCGCGGCCTCCTGACTGAGGCGGAGATCCTTGAGCATCAGCTCCGCGGCGAAGCCGGGTTTGTAATCGTTGTCGGCGGGGGATTTCGGGCCGATGCCGGGGGCCGGGCAGTACGTGTTCACCGACCAGCAGGCGCCGGATGAAGTGGAGACCACGTCGTACATGGCCTGGCGGTCGAGGCCGAGTTTGTCGGCGAGCGCGAAGGCCTCGCAGACGCCGATCATGGTGATGCCGAGGATCATGTTGTTGCAGATCTTGGCGGACTGGCCGGCCCCGGCCGCGCCGCAATGCACGGCGCGCGACCCCATGATCTCGAACAGCGGGTTGGCGGCGGCGAACGCCTCCGGCGCGCCTCCGGCCATGAAGGTCAGGGTTCCGGCGGCGGCGCCGCCGGTGCCGCCGGAGACGGGGGCGTCGACGGCGAGGAGACCGGCCGTGGTGGCGCGGGTCGAGGCCGCGCGGGCGGAATCGACGTCGACGGTCGAGCAGTCGATCAGGACCGCTCCGGGACGGGCGGCAGGGACGATCTCCGCATAGACGCGCGCGAGGATCGCGCCGTCGGGGAGCATGGTGATGACAGCGTCGCGGCCGCGCGCGGCGTCGGCGGCCGAAGCTGCGGGCATGACGCCTTCGGGCGCGGCCGCGGCGAGGTCGAAGCCGGTGACCGAATGGCCCGCGACGGCGAGGTTGCGGGCCATGGGCGCGCCCATGTTGCCGAGGCCGATGAAGCCGATATCCATTGCGGTTCCTTTCAGTCGAGCGCCAGCTCGTCGGCCCCGAGCGGAGCCAGCATCGCGGCGATCCGTTCGGGCGGGACGGTTTGGACGGTGTCGCGCCATTTCGGCGCGCGGTCCTTGTCGATGATCGCGGCCCGGATGCCCTCGATGAGTTCGCCGTGTTCGATGGAGCGCGAGGTGAAGCGGTATTCGCGGCGCACGGCGGCCTCGATGCCGGGTCCGGCGCGCGCGGCGCGCACGAGTTCCATCGTGCAGGCCATCGAGAGCGGGCTGAGCTTCGTCATGGTTTCGAGCACGGAACGGCCCCAGTCGGTGGCTTCGAGACGCTCCGCGAGCGTGGCGAGGTCGGGCGCCGAGAAGGCGCCGTCGATCTCCGCCTGGAGCGGCGCGAGTTCCGGAGCAGGGGGCGCGTGTTCGAAATCGCGTACGGCGTCGGCGTCGCCTGTCTCGACCATACGCGCGACGAGATCGGGCCAGGCCTCGCGCGGAACGAACTGATCCGCGAAGCCGGCGCGGATCGCGTCGCCCGGTCCCATGCGGTGACCGGTCACGCCGAGGTATTCGCCCAAGCGGCCGGGCGCGCCCGCCAGCAGATCCGTGCCGCCGACGTCCGGCACGAGTCCGATGGCGCATTCGGGCATCGCCACGCGGCTCGATTCGCAGACGATCCGGTGGCCGCCATGCAGCGAGACGCCGACGCCGCCGCCCATCGTGTAGCCTTGGCAGAGCGCGACATACGGTTTGGGGTAGCGCGCGATCTTGACGTTGAGGCGGTATTCGTCGGCCCAGAAGCCTTTGGCGAAGGCCACATCGCCGGCCTTAGCGCGACGGTAGACCTCCTGGATGTCGCCGCCGGCGGAGAAGGCGCGGTCGCCCGATGCGTCGATCAGGACGCAGGCGATCGCGGGATCGTCGCGCCACGCGGTGACGGCCCGGTCGATCGCGGCCACCATGCCGGTGGTGAGCGCGTTGAGCGCCTGCGGCCGGGTCAGGGTGATCCGGCCGACGCGGCCCTCGACGCGGACGTGGATGTCGCTCATGACGCGCGGGTCATTCCATCGTCGGGATCGAGAAGCTCGCGCCCTCCTTGGTGCCAGAGGGCCAGCGCGCGGTCACGGTCTTGGTGCGGGTGTAGAAGCGGAAGGCGTCCGGGCCGTGCTGGTTGAGGTCGCCGAACGACGATTTTTTCCAGCCGCCGAAGGTGTGGTAGGCGAGCGGCACCGGGATCGGCACGTTCACGCCGATCATGCCGACGTTGACGCGTGCGGCGAAGTCGCGTGCGGTGTCGCCGTCGCGGGTGAAGATCGCGGTGCCGTTGCCGTATTCGTTGTCCATCGTGAGCTTGAGGGCGTCCTCGTAGCTCTTGGCGCGGACGGTCGACAGGACCGGCCCGAAGATCTCCTGTGTGTAGATGTCCATGTCGGGCGTCACGTCGTCGAAGAGGCAGGCGCCGACGAAGAATCCGTCCTCGTAGCCCTGCATCGAGAAGCCGCGGCCGTCGACGACGAGCTTGGCACCCTGTTTCACGCCGCTTTCGACGAGGCCGAGGATGCGCTCCTTGGCGGCGGCGGTGACGACGGGGCCGAAATCGACGTCCTTGCCGGCGGTATAGGGGCCGATCTTGAGCGATTCGACACGGGGCGCGAGTTTCTCGATCAGGCGGTCGGCGGTCTCCTCGCCGACGGGTACGGCGACCGAGATCGCCATGCAGCGCTCGCCGGCCGCGCCGTAGCCAGCCCCGATCAGCGCGTCGACTGCCTGGTCGAGATCGGCGTCTGGCATGATGATCATGTGGTTCTTGGCCCCGCCGAAGCACTGGACGCGTTTGCCGTTCGAGCAGCCGCGGCCGTAGATGTATTCTGCGATCGGGGTCGAGCCGACGAAGCCGATGGCGGCGATGTCGGGATGGTCGAGGATGGCGTCGACCGCCTCCTTGTCGCCGTTGACGACCTGCAGGATTCCGTCGGGCAGGCCGGCCTCCTGCATCAGTTCCGCGAGCATCAGCGGCACGGACGGATCGCGCTCGGAGGGCTTGAGGATGAAGGCGTTTCCGGCGGCGATGGCCGGGCAGAACTTCCACATCGGGATCATGGCGGGGAAGTTGAACGGCGTGATGCCGGCGGCCACGCCGAGCGGCTGGCGCAGGGAATACATGTCGATGCCGGGGCCGGCGCTGTCGGTGAACTCGCCCTTCAGCAGGTGCGGCGCGCCGATGCAGAACTCGGCGACCTCGAGCCCGCGGATCACGTCGCCCGCCGCGTCGGGCAGCGTCTTGCCGTGCTCGCGGCTGAGCGCCTCGGCGAGTTTGTCCATGTCGCGGTGGAGGAGGGAAACGAACTTCATCAGGACGCGGGCGCGGCGCTGGGGGTTGGTCGCGCCCCACATCGGCTGGGCGGCCTTGGCGCTCTGGACGGCGGCGTCGAGTTCGGCGGCGGAGGCGAGCGGCACGCGGGACTGGACCTCGCCGGTGGCGGGGTTGAAGACGTCGGCGAAGCGGCCGGACGTGCCCGCGACATGTTTGCCGTCGATGAAATGCGTGAGGTCGTGCATGGCGTTTCCTTTATGCGTTCGGCGCGCACCATAGCGACGGATGCGGGGATGTGCAGGCTGAATTTCAGTCGGGCCGTTTTGCGAATTTGCAGGCGGCGCGGCGCGTGATAGGATTTTGTCATGCAAAAAGATCCGATGAGATGGGACGATCTGCGGGTGTTTCTCGAGGTCGCGCGGCAGGGGCGGCTTCTGTCGGCGGGGCGGCGGCTCGGGATCGATCCCGCGACGGCGGGGCGGCGGATCTCGACGCTGGAGGCGGCGATCGGCGCGCGGCTGTTCGAGCGGTCGCCGCAGGGATATTCGCTGACCGAGGCGGGGCGGGGGATGCTGGTCCACGCGCAGGCTATGGAGGCGCAGGCCGCCGCGATGAATGACGAGATCGGCGGTCAGGCCGACCGGCTGTCCGGGACGGTGCGGATCGGAGCGCCGGACGGGGTGTCGAATTATCTGCTGGTCGACGCCTGCGACACGTTGAGCCGGGACAATCCGGACCTCCAGGTGCAGGTCGTGGCGTTGCCGCGCATGTTCAGCCTGTCGAAACGCGAGGCGGATCTTGCGATCACCGTTTCGCCGCCGAGCGCCGGGCGGCTGACGGTGCGCAAGATCGCGGATTATCGGCTGCATCTTTACGGGCGCGCGGACGTGGTGGAGGCTGCGGGCGAAATCCGCGACCTGGGCGATCTGAGGGGGACGCGCGGGATCGGCTACATTTCCGATATGATCTTCGACAAGGAATTGGACTATTATTCGCTGCTCGGGCGCGAGGCGGAGCCGGCCCTGACCTCCAACAGCCTGATTTTGCAACTGCGCTGGTGCCTGCGCGGGGTCGGCCTGTGCATTCTGCCGGATTTCGTGGCGCGGGAGCATCCGGAGCTTCTGATGGTGTTGCCCGACGACATCCGTCTGGAGCGGTCGTTCTATCTGGTGCGGCACCAGGACGACGCGCGGGTGGCGCGGATCAACCGGATGGCGGAGGTGGTCGTCGACTGGATGCGGCTGGCGCTGGCGGAGGGCCACGCTTGACAGGTGGGGTTTCGGGGAGGACACTTTTGTCGAGTGGATGTCCCGGTTGGAAGGAGACGCCGAAATGACGGTAAGACGGATCATGCAGGGCAAGGAGGGGCGGGCGGTCATCTCCGTGAAGCCCGATGACGACGTGAGTTCGGCGGCGGCGACCCTGGCGAAACACCGGATCGGCGCGGTGATCGTGACCGTGGACGGGGCGAGCGTGGACGGCATCCTGTCGGAGCGCGACATCGTGCGGGCGCTCGGGACCGTCGGCTCGGGCTGCATGTCGAAAAAGGTGCGCGAGCTGATGACGGCGAGCGTGGTCGGATGTCATATGGACGACACCGCCAATTCGGTGATGGAGCGGATGTCCGACGGCAGGTTCCGCCACATGCCGGTGATCGAGGACGGAAAGCTGGCCGGGGTGATCTCGATCGGGGACGTGGTCAAGCGGCGGATCGAGGAGATCCAGAACGAGAACGCCGCGCTTACGGGCATGATCGCCAACACCTGGTAGCGCGATCCCGCCAGGAAAGGCGCCCTTGACCCCGGGGACGGGGTGCTGTTGCCTGCGGCGACTTCAGGCCGGGGGAAATGGATGCGCATCGGACTTTATCCCGGAACTTTCGATCCGATCACGCTCGGGCATATGGACATCATCCGACGGGCCTGCACGCTGGTCGACCGGCTGGTGATCGGAGTCGCGATCAACCGCGACAAGGGACCCCTTTTCACGCTCGAGGAGCGGGTCGAGATGGTCGAGCGGGAATGCGGGCCGATCGGGGCCGCCTGCGGTGTCGAGATCGCGGCGCATCCGTTCGACAACCTGCTGATCGACTGCGCGGCGGACGTGGGCGCGGGGGTCATCATCCGGGGGCTTCGGGCGGTGTCGGATTTCGAGTTCGAATACCAGATGGTCGGCATGAACCGCGCGATGAACGACGAGATCGAGACCGTGTTCCTGATGGCGGATGCGAATTTTCAGCCGATCGCCAGCCGGCTGGTAAAGGAGATCGCGCGCCTGGGCGGCGACGTGTCGAAATTCGTGCCGCCGCTGGTCGAGGACGCGCTGGGTAACCGGTTCGGTCTGCCGGAGCGGGCGCGGGCCTGAAGGCCGCTTCACGGCTTCGGCGCCGGTCGGCCGAAACGCGCAGCGCGGGCTTTCCTCCGCCATGTGAAGTCCCTAGGTTGCGCGCGATCAATCGCAGGAGAACATGAATGGCTGAGATCAAGAACCCCGACGACACGCTGGTGATCACCCTCAAGAACGGAGACGTGGTGATCGAGATGCTGCCCGACGTGGCCCCGAAGCATGTCGAGCGGATCAAGGCGCTGGCGCGGGCCGGCGAATATGACAACGTCGCGTTCCACCGCGTGATCGATGGATTCATGGCGCAGACCGGCGACGTGAAGCATGGCGACATGGAGGACGGCTTCAACATCGGGCGCGCGGGGACCGGCGGGTCGAGTCATGACGATCTGCCGGCGGAATTCTCGAAGCTGCCGTTTGACCGGGGCGTGATGGGCATGGCGCGGAGCCAGAGTCCGAATTCGGCCAACAGCCAGTTCTTCATCATGTTCAAGGACGGGCATTTCCTGAACGGCCAGTACACGGTCTGGGGCCGGGTGATCGAGGGCATGGAGCATGTCGACGCGATCACAAAGGGCGAGCCGCCGAAGAACCCCGACCGGATGGTCTCGGTCAGGGTCGCGGGAGACGCGGCATGATCCGGCGGGTATTTCTGGCGCTGGCGATGGCGTCGGGCCTCGCGTTCGGGGCGGCGGCGCAGGACGATCCCGAGAACGTCCTCGTGATCCAGGTCGAAGGCGAGGCGAACGGCACGGTCGAGATCCTGCTCCGGCCGGACGTGGCGCCTCTGCACGTGGCGCGGATCAAGGAGCTGGCGCGGGCCGGGGCCTATGACGGCGTGGCGTTCCACCGGGTGATCGAGGGCTTCATGGCCCAGACCGGCGACGTGGAGCATGGCACCCGCGAGACCTATGCGGCGGGTCGCGCGGGGACGGGCGGATCGGAAATGCCCGATCTGCCGGCGGAGTTCTCGGAACTGAGCTTCCAGAAGGGCGTCGTCGGCATGGCGCGCAGCCAGGACCCCGACAGCGCCAACAGCCAGTTCTTCATCATGTTCGACGAGGGCACGTTCCTTGACGGCGATTACACGGTCGTGGGTCGGGTGATCGCCGGCCAGGACGTGGTCGACGCGATCAAGCGGGGCGAGGGCCAGAGCGGTTCGGTCTCGGGTGAGCCCGATTACATGGCCTCGGTGCGGTGAAGGCCGACATGTGATTGAAAGACGCGCGGCGCCGTGAGGCGCCGCGCGGACGCCTTCGAAGGCGCGACCCGGGACAAGTGTCACGCGTGGCGATCTTGCTCAAGTAACTGATGTAAAAACACGTATTCGGATTTACGTTAACGCTTCGGAAACCTGTACGTCACACGCCCTTTCGACCGCAAGGCGACGCAAGTCCGATCCGATGTGCGCGGATCGGAGCGCGGATGCCTTGCCGGTGCGCGTCCGACCCGAAATGACCGTATCGGACGCGCCCAATGTCGCCGCGCGTCGGTGAAGTGGTTTCTTTGGGCTGGATGTCCCGGCGATCGACGTACCGTGGATCGGGTGTTACGGCGAAGTGCGCAGTCACGTCCCGCGCCGTTCGAATGGCGCCGAAGCGGACGGATAGGCGCGGTTCGTCCGGCTTCCGACGAGTCGTGTCTCGACTGGCCGATCGGAGGCGTCCGGCACGTATTGCGGGATCGGGTCGGACGAGGCGGCGAGCGGCTCGAGCCCAGTCCAGTTCGCTTCCGACATCGTGAGATTGCCCGGGATGTCGGCCTCCCAGAAGCCGACGACGTTCCGGGTGATGTTGAGATAGAGCTTCCCGTCGACGATCCGCCAGAGATCCGGATTTCCGGGCACCTTGCCGCCTTTGGCGACACCGAAAGCGCAATGGCCGTCATATTGCGGTGCGAAGGCGGCGGGATCGGCGAGAAAGCGGTCGCGGTTCGCCGCGCTGTCAAAGGCGAATTTCGCGCCGTTCCACTCCACGGCGAATTCGGCGCGGCCGGGGATGGCGGCCTCGACCGGGGCCAGGTCGAAATACGCGACGACGTCGTGGCCTGATACGGCATACCCTGTCGGATCGACGTATTGCTCTCCGGCGAATGCCGGCATGGCGAGGCTGACGGACGTGGCGAGGATGGTTCCGGCGAGGATTCGCATTTTCGTCTCCGTTGGTTGGAATGCGCGATTCATGTCGCGCCGGATCGACCGGATGTTACCGATGGCGCGGCGCGGCGGCTTCACGCCCGGGTGAACATGAGCGGTCCGGTGGGACTGGGGACCCGCCTGACGGCAAAGGGTTCGCGAGGGGTCAGCCGTCTCCGGCCGGCCTTTCGAGATGCGTCCGCATGCGGTCGAGCGCGCGCAGGATGTTCGCCTGGCTGTTGGCGTAGCTGAGGCGGATGTAGCCTTCGCCGAGCGTGCCGAAATCGGGGCCGCCGATGACGGCGACGCCGGATCGCTCCAAGAGGGCGGAGGCGAGGGGTTTGGCCTTGAGGCCGGTCGCGGAGATGTTGGGGAAGGCGTAGAACGCGCCCTTGGGCGTCACGCAGGTCACGCCGGGCAGGGCGTTGAGGCCGTCCACGACCAGTTTGCGGCGGGCGTCGAATTCCGCGACCATTTCGGCCACCGCGTCCTGGGGGCCGGTGAGGGCTTCGAGGGCCGCGAACTGCGCGGGCGCGTTGACGCAAGACCAGGCGTTGACCGCAAGCTTGCGGGCGTTGTCGTAGAGCGGTTTGGGCCAGACGGAATAGCCGAGGCGCCAGCCGGTCATGGCGTAGGTCTTGGACCAGCCGTTAAGCAGGATCAGCCGGTCGCGGATTTCGGGATAGGTCAGAAGGCTGACATGCTCCTCGCCGTCGTAGAGCATCTGGTCGTAGATCTCGTCGGAGAGGATCGCGACGTCCGGGTGGGCGGCGAGACCGGCGACGAGTTTGTCGACTTCCGCGCGCGGCGTGACGCCGCCGCAGGGATTGGCGGGGGAATTCAGGATGATGAGGCGGGTTTTTGGTGTGATGAGCGAGAGCGTTTCGTCGGCGGAGAAGGCGAAGGCGTTCTCCTCGCGGATCGGGATCGGGATCGGATTGGCGCCGGTGAACTCGATCATCGAGCGGTAGATCGGGAAGCCGGGGTCGGGATAGAGGATGTCGGCGCCGGGTTCGCCGAACATCAGGATGGCGACGAACATGGTGATTTTTCCGCCGGGAACGATCAGGACGTTGTCGGGGTTCACCTCGACGGTGAAGCGGCGGTGCAGGTCGGCCGCGACGGCCTCGCGCAGTTGCGGGATGCCGGTGGCCGGCGTGTAGCCGTGCTGGCCGTCGCGCAGCGCCTTGACCGCCGCCTCGACGATGTTGGGCGGGGTCGGGAAATCCGGCTGGCCGATGCCGAGATTGATGATGTCGCGGCCCTGGGCGGCGAGGGCGCCGGCGCGGGCGAGCACGGCGAAGGCGTTCTCCTCGCCGATGCGGTCGAAGCCGGCAATCGTTCTCATCGCGCGTTCCCCGTCATGTTCCGCATGCTTCCCCGGCGGCGGGCTTATCGGAGACCCCGATGACGGGTCCGTCGCGGCCGAGTCCGTAGACGTCGTCGTAGGCGACCGGTCGGCCCGCGTCATCCGGAAACACGCGGTAGTAGCCGAGGATCACCGGTATGGGCCCGGTCGGGACGTCCGTCGTCGAGCGGCCGTTGGCGAGCGCGTGGATCGCGGCGAGATCGGTGTCGAGCACGAAGGCGGCCAGCGCGTCCCAGGCCTGCACGCGGACGCAGCCATGCGAGAGCGCCCGGTACTCGCGGTCGAAGAGGTCCCGGCGGTTGGTGTCGTGAAGATAGACCAGCAGGCCCTCCTCGAGCCGGACGGCCGCGAGTCCGAGCGGATTGTTCGGATCCCGGCGGCCAGACGCGGTCCCTGTATTCCCCGCTGGCGATCATCGATGGCGTCGGGCGCCAGGTCGGCCGGAACCGCACGGAGGTGGTGTGGGTGGTCATGACCGGCGTCCGGTGCCACGGGGCTCCGACGATGACCCGGCTGCGCAGGACGGGCTCGGCGTCCTCGAAGGCGATCAGCTCGAACGCGGGAATGTTGACGACGATGGCCTTGCCCGACGGGGGAAGGGAGAGCGGCACGCCGAGAGCGTCGAGCGCCGCCTGGAACCGCGGGCCTGCGGCGAGCGCCGCGGCCGGGATCGCGAGGGCGAGCAAGAGGCAGGCGACGATGTTTCGGATCGCGATCCTCATGGCGGTCCGGACCTCATTCTCCGAGTTTGACGAGCGCGTGGCGTTTGCGGCCGGCCGAGAGCTTGAGCGGCGCGGCGAAGGCGGCCGGAGCATCGACCGAGTCGGTGAGCGGCGTCGGCGTCGATGCGAGCGCCGCCCTCGGCGATAAGGCGTTTCGCTTCTTTGCCGGACGGCGCGAGTTCGGCCGGCACGAAGCGTGTAGGTGCTGGACCGTGATACTTGCCCAGATTGCCGGCGCTAATCCTAGTTGGAACCTTCGATCCTCTTCTGTTCGACGGGCCGAAATATGACGACGTTCGAATCCAGTCGAAGTCGCCATCAAGCTATGGACGGAAGGTCAGCTCGTCGCCGACGCCCCCATGCTCGAAGACTTCGAGGGCGGTCGCGGCGGCGGCGGCGGCGGCGTCGGAGCCGTGCGCGAGGGTTGTGACCTGGTTGGCGAGGACGATCTTGGCCTCGTTGATCTCGGAGCCCGCGAGCGCGCCGAGGCGGTCGCATTCCGGGATGGGCAGCTCGGTGTAGAGCTTGAGGAAGCGGCCGACATCGGCGTCGGCGGTGTTGCGCCAGAACTGCCAGAACTCGTAGGGCGAGCGCATGTCGGCGTTGAGCCAGACGGCGCCGTCCTGGCTCTTGCCCATCTTCTTGCCGTCGGCGGTGGTCAGGAGCGGCGAGGTGACGCCGAAGACTTCCGTTCCCGCGACGCGGCGGGTCAGGTCGATGCCGTTGACGATGTTGCCCCATTGGTCGGAGCCGCCCATCTGGAGCAGACAGCCGTGGCGGCGGTGGAGCTCGAGGAAGTCGTAGGCCTGGAGGATCATGTAGTTGAATTCGAGGAAGCTGAGCGACTGGTCGCGGTCGAGGCGGGATTTGACGCTGTCGAAGCCGAGCATCCGGTTGACGCTGAAATGCCGGCCGATGTCGCGCAGGAATTCGAGGTAGTTGAGGCCGTCGAGCCATTCGGAATTGTCGAGCATCAGCGCGTCGGTCGGCGTCGTCGCCGAACGTGACGTAGCTGGTGAAGACGCGCTTGATGCCGGCGATGTTGGCGGCGATCTGGTCGCCGGTCAGGAGCGCGCGCTCGTCGGCGCGGAACGATGGATCGCCGACCTTGGACGTGCCGCCGCCCATCAGGACGATGGGGCGGTGGCCGGTCTTCTGGAGCCAGCGCAGCATCATGATCTGGATCAGCGAGCCGACATGGAGCGATGCGGCCGTGGCGTCGAAGCCGATGTAGCCGGGAACGACGCCCGCCAGCATCGCCTCGTCGAGGCCCTGCATGTCGGTGCAGTCGTTGTAGAAGCCGCGCGCGACCATGGTGTCGAGAAATTCGCTGCGGGGGCGGTAGGTCATGCGGGCGGTCCTTTCCGGCGGGCAGGGGCCGTTCTATAGCGGATGGCGCAATGATGGGAAGAGCGGCGATGCGGGCGTTGGGGCTGATGTCGGGGACGTCGATGGACGGCGTGGACGCCGCGGTGCTGGAGACCGACGGCGAGACGATCGCCGCGTTCGGGCCGAGCGCGTTCCGGGCCTATGCGCCCGACGAGCGGGAGGTGCTGCGCGGTGCGCTGGGGGCTTGGCCGGGAGAGGACGGGCTGGAGGCCGTCGAGGCGCTGGTGCGGGGAGCGCATGCGGCGGCGGTAGCGGAGTTCGACGCGGTTGATGTCGTCGGGTTCCACGGGCAGACGCTGGCGCATGAGCCGCGGGCCCGGGGCACGCATCAGATCGGGCGGGGGGATCTTGCTGGCGCGCGACATGCGGGCGGCGGGTGGTGTGGGATTTCCGGAGCGCGGATGTGGCGAGCGGCGGGGAGGGCGCGCCGCTGGCGCCGTTTTTCCACTTCGCCTGCGCGAAGTGGATCGGCGCGGCGGAGCCGGTCGCGTTTCTCAATCTCGGCGGCGTGGGCAACGTGACCTGGGTCGATCCGCGTGCGGAAGCGCCGGAAACGCCGGGGGCGCTGCTCGCGTTCGATACGGGGCCCGGCAACGCGCTGATCGATGACTTTCTGAGCCGGCGGACCGGGCGGGCGTTTGACGAGGACGGTGCGGTCGCGGGGGCCGGACGGGTGGATGCGGGCGTACTGGCGTCGCTGGCGGAGCATCCGTATCTGGCGCGGGTGCCGCCGAAATCGCTGGACCGGCAGGATTTCCATCCGCTTCTGGACCGCGTGGCGCATCTGTCGACCGAGGACGGGGCCGCGACGCTTGCCGCCGTCACGGCGGCCTGCGTGGCGGAAGCGGCGCGGCATTTTCCCGAGCCGCCCGGACGCTGGCTGGTCTGCGGCGGCGGGCGGCGCAACCGGACGGTGATGGCGATGCTGGCGGCGCGGACGAACGCGCCGGTGGAGCCGGTCGAGGCGGCGGGGCTCGACGGCGACATGCTCGAAGCGCAGGCCTTCGCGTATCTGGCGGTGCGGGTGCTGCGTGGGCTGCCGACATCGGCTCCAGGCACGACCGGGTGTCGGATCCCGGTCTGTGGCGGGCGGATAGGTTCGCCGGACGCAGACGACTGAATGTGTCTTGTTTTGGATCGGCCGCCTGATAGGCTCGGGACGCGCCGCCGGCATGATGCCGGGCGGCGCCGATCAAGGGGGACGGGATGAAACCGATATACGGACTACTGGTGCTGGGAGCGTTCGGTCTCGCGGCCTGCGCGCAGACGGGATCGCCTGGCGGGAACGCTGACGTGATGGCGGCGGGTGACATGGGCCCGGGCTATTGCGAGGGCGCGCCGCCGTCGGATCCGACCGAGGCGACCCGGTGGAACCAACTCTGTTTCCCGGATGACAACAGGTAGCGGAGACCGCCGCCTCAGCGCGCCCGGCTGAGAAGGATCTGGGCGGCGAAGGCGGTGAAGACGCCCGCGAAGGTCCAGTCGATGGCGCGGGCGACGCGCGGACTGGACCGCATGGCCGCCGAGAAGCGCTCGGCGGCCAGCACCATCGGAATGCAGACGATGATGCTGATGACGATGAAAATCGCGCCGAGCGCGATCAGTTTCGTCGCCGCCTGCGGATCCGTAACCGAGACGAATTGCGGCAGGAACGTCATGAAGAAGAGCGCGACCTTGGGGTTCACGAGGTTGATCGTGACGGCCTGCGCCCATGTCGCCGCCAAGGTGCGCGCTTTTGGCGTGGTGCGTGGCAGCGTCAGCGCCGAGCCGTGGCGGATGGCCTGATACGCCAGCCAGAGCAGATAGAGCGCGCCTGCGATCTTGAGGGCCAGAAACGCGGAGGGAGCCGCGACGATCAGCGCCGAGAGGCCGAGCGCCACGAGCGCGGTGTGGACCATGACGCCGCAGGTCGCGCCCGCGAGCGCCGCGAGACCGGCGGCGCGGCCCTGCGTCAGGGCGCGGCCGAGAAAGAACGTCATGTCCGGGCCGGGCGTGATCGCGATGATCACCACGGCGAGGGCGAAGGGCCCGAGAACCGCGAGGTCCGGGAGGGCGGACATCAGCGGGAGGTTTCGGTGAGGCGCCTTCGCACGTAGCCGTCGACCTTGCCGATCATCTCGTCCATGCCGGGGTCGAAGAAATGGCCGGCACCCTCGACGGTCTCGTGCGTGATCGTGATGCCCTTCTGCTGTTTGAGCTTTTCCGCGAGGCCCGCCACGTCGGCGGGCGGCACGACGCGGTCGGCCGATCCGCCGATGATCAGGCCGGAAGACGGGCAGGGGGCGAGGAAGCTGAAATCGTACTGGTTGGCGGGGGGTGCGACCGAGATGAAGCCCGCGATCTCCGGGCGGCGCATCAGAAGCTGCATGCCGATCCAGGCGCCGAAGGAGAACCCCGCGACCCAGCAGTTCTTGGCGTTCGGATTGAGGCCCTGGAGATAATCGAGCGCGGAAGCCGCGTCGCTGAGTTCGCCGATGCCCTGATCGTATTCGCCCTGGCTCCGGCCGACGCCGCGGAAATTGAACCGCAGGCAGGTGAAGCCGATTTTGTGGAAGGCGTAGTGGAGATTGTAGACGACCTTGTTGTTCATCGTCCCCCCGTAGAGCGGATGGGGGTGCAGGATGATCGCGATCGGCGCGTCTTTGGTTTTCTGGGGGTGGTAGCGGCCTTCGAGGCGGCCGTCGGGTCCCGGGAAGATCACCTCTGGCATTCGGACCCGTACTCCTGAAAACGGTGGCGTCTCGCGAAACTTGACGGAATCGCTCAACCAATCTAGAAGGATTCTAAAGTAGCGCGGTCGGACCGAGCCACCCGCAGTTAAGGGCTCGGTCCGGACGCGTCAACACCGTGATGGGTCCGGAACCGCAATGAAACTGAGCACGAAGGGCCGATACGCGATGATCGCGCTGACCGATCTGGCCAATCATGGCGGGGACCGGCTGGTTTCTCTGAGCGAGATCGCGGAGCGGCAGGACATCAGCCTCGCGTATCTGGAGCAGCTTTTCGTCAAACTGCGCCGGGCCGAGATCGTCGAGTCGGTTCGCGGGCCGGGTGGCGGGTATCGGCTGGCGCGGCCGCTTGAGCGGATCCGGGTGTCGGAGATCCTGTCCGCCGTGGACGAGACGATGGACGCGCTGTCACGCGGGGCCGGGGCTTCGGGAGGATCGGGCGGCACGCCGGAGCAGGCGCTGGCGGACAAGCTCTGGGAGCAGTTGTCGGCGAACGTGTATGTCCTTTTGCACCAGACGCGGCTTTGCGACGTGGTCGGCGATCATCTGGCGCCCTGTCCGGCGGTCCCGGGTTTCGTCGCGGTTGTGGACGAGGACGCATGAGGCCGCGGGTCTATCTCGACTGGAACGCGACAGCGCCGCTGCGCGCCGAGGCGCGCGCGGCGATGATCGGCGCGATGGACGCGCTTGGCAATCCGTCGTCGGTGCATGGCGAGGGTCGCGCGGCCAAGGCGATTCTCGAGCGTGCGCGCGGGCAGGTCGCCGAGGCGACCGGGACCGGGTCGGGCGATGTGGTGTTCACCTCGGGCGCGACCGAGGCGGCGGCGCTGGCGCTTGCCGGGCGCGGGCTGCACGGGGCCGGGCTGGAGCATGATTGCGTGGCCGCGTGGGTGGAGGCGGACCTTGCCGTGGACGCCGACGGGCGTGTCGAGGTCGGCGATCCGGCCGGGTCGGTGCTTCAGGCGGCGAATTCCGAGACCGGCGTGGTGCAGGTGCTGCCGTCGGGGCTCGCGATGGTCGATGCGGTCCAGGCTGTCGGCAAGGTTCCGTTCGCATTCGAGTGGAGCGGGGCCGCGACGGCCATCGTTTCGGCGCACAAGCTTGGCGGGCCCAAGGGCGTCGGAGCGCTGCTGACGCGTTCGGGGGTCGATGTTGCGGCGCGGATCCGTGGTGGTGGCCAGGAGTCCGGGCGGCGCGCCGGGACGGAGAACTTGATCGGGATCGCGGGCTTCGGCGCGGCGGCCGAGGCGGCGGCGCGCGACCTGGCCGACGGGGTTTGGGAGCCGGTGGCGGAGCTGCGCGATTTTCTGGAGTCGGCACTGGAAGATTCCGTGTGTCAGACTATTTTTGTCGGGAAAGGGAGCCGTCGTCTTCCGAACACGAGTTGCTTTGCGGTTCCCGGCTGGAAGGGTGAGACCCAGGTGATGCAGATGGATCTCGACGGTTTCGCGGTGTCCGCCGGGTCTGCCTGCTCCAGCGGCAAGGTTCGTGAGAGCCGTGTGCTTCGGGCGATGGGACACGGGCCGGAGATCGCGTCGGGCGCGATCCGGGTGTCTATGGGTCCCGCGACGACGAGAGACGACGTTCTGGCCTTCGTCGGAGCGTGGAGCAGACAACACGGGCGTCGTTCGCGGCGGAATGCGGCCTGATGGGTTCGCGCATACGATTGCAGGAGGTCTGACATGACAGTTCTCGACGACATCAACATCGCCCGCGAGGGCGTCGATCAGGAGACTGTGGATGCGGTCCGCACGGTCGGAGAGCGCTACAAATACGGCTTCTCGTCCGACATCGAGACGGAATACGCGCCGAAGGGCCTGAACGAGGACATCGTCCGGCTGATCTCGGAGAAGAACTCCGAGCCCGAGTGGCTGCTCGACTGGCGGCTTCAGGCCTTCGCGCGGTGGAAGACGCTGACCGAGCCGAAATGGGCGATGGTGAACTATCCCAAGATCGATTTCCAGGATCAGTATTACTACGCGCGGCCCAAGAGCATGATGGTGAAGCCGAAATCGCTCGACGAGGTCGACCCGAACCTGCTGGCGACCTACGCCAAGCTCGGGATCCCGCTCAAGGAGCAGATGATCCTGGCGGGCGTCGAGGGCGCCGAGGGCGCGCCGGTCGAGGGCCGCAAGGTCGCGGTGGACGCGGTCTTCGACAGCGTGTCGGTCGGCACGACGTTCAAGGACGAGCTGTTGAAGGCGGGCGTGATCTTCTGTTCGATCTCCGAGGCGGTCATCGAATATCCGGAGTTGGTGCGCAAATACCTCGGATCGGTCGTGCCGATCAGCGACAATTACTACGCGACGCTCAATTCGGCGGTCTATTCGGACGGGTCGTTCGTCTACATCCCCGAGGGCGTGCGGTGCCCGATGGAGTTGAGCACGTATTTCCGGATCAACGCCGAGAATACCGGCCAGTTCGAGCGCACGCTGATCATCGCCGAGAAAGGCTCGTATGTGAGCTATCTCGAGGGCTGCACGGCGCCCCAGCGCGACGAGAACCAGCTGCATGCGGCGGTGGTCGAACTGGTCGCGCTTGAGGATGCGGAGATCAAGTATTCGACGGTTCAGAACTGGTATCCGGGCGACGAGAACGGCAAGGGCGGCATTTACAACTTCGTCACCAAGCGCGCCGATTGCCGGGGCGATCGGTCCAAGGTGATGTGGACGCAGGTGGAGACGGGCTCGTCGATCACGTGGAAATATCCGTCCTGCATTCTGCGCGGCGACGGAAGTCAAGGCGAGTTCTATTCCATCGCCATCGCCAACAACATGCAGCAGGCCGATACCGGCACGAAGATGGTTCATCTTGGCAAGAACACCAAGAGCCGGATCGTCTCGAAAGGGATCAGCGCCGGCAAGGCGCAGAACACCTATCGCGGGCTGGTCTCGATGCATCCGAAGGCGAAGAACAGCCGGAACTACACGCAGTGCGACAGCCTGCTGATCGGCGACACCTGCGGGGCGCATACGGTGCCGTACATCGAGGTGCGGAACAATTCGAGCCGGGTCGAGCATGAGGCGACCACGTCCAAGGTCGACGAGGATCAGCTGTTCTATTGCCGTGCCCGCGGCATGGACGAGGAGGAGGCGGTGGCGCTGGTCGTCAACGGGTTCTGCCGCGAGGTGCTTCAGGCTCTGCCGATGGAATTCGCGATGGAGGCGCAGAAGCTCGTCGCGATCAGCCTGGAGGGTTCGGTCGGATGATGGAGCGCCTCGTCGAGGAATTGCGGGACGCGCCGGCAACGGCCGTCGCGGGCTGGAACGGGCCTGCGGAGGATCTGTTGGTGGCGGCGCTGGTGGCGCTGCCGTTCGCGGGGTTTTTCGGGATTTTCATCTCGGCGCTTTTCGGTTTGTCGGGGTCGATGATCGCGGTGTTGCTGAGCGGAGTCGTCCAGGCGGCGTTGACGTTCTGGATCGCCGGGTTCCGGCGGAAAACGGAGGAAAGCTGATGCTGGGTCTGATCCTGACGGGAATAGCCGCGGCGGCGGCGGTGATCGTGGCGACGCGGCCGAAGGCGGAGCCGGAGCGCAAGCCGGTGCCGGTTCGCGTGAAGTCGAAAACCGGGCGGCGCTGAGGCGGGAATGATCATAACGACGACGCATTCGATCGAGGGTCGCCCGATCCTCGACTACCACGGCGTCGTCGTCGGCGAGGTGATCATGGGGGCGAACATCGTGCGCGATCTGTTCGCCGGGATCACCGACATCGTGGGCGGCCGGTCGGGCGCCTACGAGCAGAAGCTGGACGAGGCGCGCCGCGAGGCGATGCGCGAGATCGAGGAGAGGGCCGCGGCGCTGGGCGCGAACGCGGTCGTGGGCGTCGACATCGATTACGAGGTCGTCGGGAATTCAATGTTGATGGTGTCGGTCTCCGGCACCGCCGTGAGCGTGAAAGAGAGCTGAAGAGATGCTGGATATCAAGAACCTGCACGTCAAACTCGAGGAAGAGGACAAGCGGATCCTCAAGGGCGTCGATCTGCGGGTCAAGGCGGGCGAGGTCCATGCGATCATGGGGCCGAACGGGTCGGGCAAGTCGACGCTGTCCTACGTTCTGGCGGGAAAGGGCGGCTATGAGGTCACCGAGGGTTCGGCGAGCCTGATGGGCGCCGATCTGCTGGAGATGGAACCGGAGGACCGCGCGGCGGCCGGGCTGTTTCTGGCGTTCCAGTACCCGGTCGAGATCCCCGGTGTGGGCAACATGACGTTCCTGCGCACGGCGGTGAACGCGCAGCGCAAGGCGCGCGGCGAGGACGAGCTGAACGCGGCCGATTTCCTGCGTTTCGTGCGCGAGAAGGCCAAGGCGCTCAACATCGACGCGGAGATGCTCAAGCGGCCGGTCAATGTCGGGTTCTCCGGCGGCGAGAAGAAGCGCAACGAGATCCTTCAGATGGCGATGCTCGAGCCGAAGATGTGCATCCTCGACGAGACGGATTCCGGGCTCGACGTCGACGCGATGAAGCTGGTCGCCGAGGGCGTGAACGCGCTGCGCGGACCGGACCGGGCGTTTCTGGTGATCACGCATTATCAGCGGCTTCTGGATCATATCAAACCGGACGTCGTGCATATCATGGCGGACGGGCGGATCGTGCAGTCGGGCGGGCCGGAACTCGCGCTCGAGGTCGAGCACAACGGATATGCCGACATCCTGGCGTCGGTGGCGTGATGGCGGTTCCCGCAAGAAAGGCCGACGGCGCGCGCGCGCTGCTCGACGCATGGCCGGAGCCTTCGGGCGAGGCGGCCTGGGCGCGCAGCGCGCGGACCGCCGCCGTGGCGCGTCTGAACGCGATGGGCGCGCCCGTGCGGCGCGACGAGTACTGGCGCTTCACCGATCCTGCGGGGCTGACGGCGGTTCCCGCCGCGCCGGCCGCGTTGATGGAGGCGGATGAACCGCCTGTTTTCGGTGATGTGGACCGTTTGCGGATCGTCTTCGTCGATGGCGTGTTCGACGCCGATGCGTCGGACCCGCTGGAGCTGGCGGGCGTCGAGATCCAGCCTCTGTCGGAGGTTCTGGCGACCGACATCCACTGGGCGAAGGACGTGTTCGGCGTGCTTGAGGCGCGGGGGCAGGATCCGGTCGACCGGCCGCTCGCCGCGCTCAACACGGCGCGGGCGAGTGTCGGCACCGCGATCCGGGCGACCGGGCGTGCGGAGCGGCCGGTGAACCTGATCTATCTGCACGGGTCGGAGACCTCCGACGTCCATATCCGCCATGTCATCCGGCTGGACGAGGGCGCGGACCTCACGATCCTCGAGAACGGACCGGCGGCGGCGCGGTTCAACAAGGTCATGGAGGTCGAGGTCTCGGACGGGGCGTCGTTCCACCACGTGCGGATGCAGGGCCGCGACCATGAGCGGCGTGCGGCGACGGCGATCTTCACGCGGCTGGGGCGGGGCTCCAGCTTCAAGTCGTTCACCCTGACGGTGAACGGCCGGCTGACGCGCAATGAATGCGTGATCGAGTTCACCGGGGACGACGCGCATGCGACCGTGGCTGGGGCCTGTGCGGGCGACAACGATTTCCACCATGACGACACGGTGTTCATCACCCATGACGCGCTGCGCTGCGAGAGCCGGCAGGTGTTCAAGAAGGTGCTCCGCGACGGGGCCACCGGCGTTTTCCAGGGCAAGATCCTGGTGAAACAGGGCGCGCAGAAGACCGACGGGTATCAGATCAGCCAAGGACTTCTGCTCGACGAGGACAGCCAGTTCCTGTCGAAGCCGGAGTTGGAAATCTACGCCGACGACGTGATCTGCTCGCACGGATCGACCTGCGGCGCGGTGGACGAGACGGCGCTGTTCTATCTTACCTCGCGCGGGGTGCCGCGTCGCGAGGCCGAGGGGCTGCTGGTTTTGGCGTTTCTCGACGAGGCGATCGCCGAGATCGAGGACGACCGGCTGGCCGACGACACCCGGGGACGCCTCGCCGCCTGGCTGGCGCGCCGCGGACGGCTCTGAGCCATGTCGGACGGAGTCGTCGCGGGGATAGCGCGCGCATGGCGTGATCCCCGCGGCGCGATGGCGCGGCTGATCGACGAGGGTCTGAACGAGCCGCGCGCCTTGGCGCATCTTGTCGCCGCGTGTTTCCTTCTGCTGGTGGCGAGCCTGCCGAACGCGGTACGCGAGGCGCGGGTCGTCGATATCGAGGACAGCCTGTCGGGGGTCATCGCGGCGCATCTGTTCGGCTACATGTTCGTGTTGCCGCTGGTGCTTTACGGCGTCGCGGCGTTGGCGCATCTGGCGGCGCGGGTGTTCCGGGGCGGCGGCGGCTATCTGGGCGCGCGCTCGGCGCTGTTCTGGACCGTGCTGGCGGGCGCTCCGATCGCGCTGGCGCTCGCGCTGTTCGGCGTGGCCGTGGAGGCGATGACGGGCGGCGCGCGGTTGCCTTGGCTTTCGCTTCCGGGCTATGCGGGGCTGGCGTTCTGGATCTGGCTCTATGCCGGGGCGTTGGCCGAGGCGGAGGGCTTCGCGAGCACGGGACGGGTCGCCGCGGCGCTTGTCGCCGTTTTCGGGGGCTTGGCCGTCTTGACGGGGCTTCTCGCCGGCGGATCCGCCGGATAGGGCGCGGGACTTTTTCAATGCGGGTGACGATGTGGCTTTGAACGGCGAGTGGCGCGATCTTGTGGTCGACAGCGTGGTGCGTCCGCGCCAAGCGGCGCGGGGCGTGTTGGGACTTGGTGTTCCGCAGAACGTGGTCCTGACGGCCGCGATCGCCGTGACCTGCGCCGGGCTGGTGCTGACCTGGGCGATGGTCCTCGTGGGTCCGGGCGTGGTCGACGGCGTGACGGCGGCGATTTTCGGCAACCCGATTTTGAGCGCGGCCGCCGAGTTCGTCGGAATGCTGCTCGTGGCGTTCGTGACCGCGCGGGTCGGACGCGCGCTCGGCGGAACGGGAAGCTTCCAGGAAGCGCTGACGCTGATCGTCTGGCTGAACGCGGTGATGCTTCTGGTGCAGTTCGTCCAATTGGTCCTGATGGTGGTGGCGCCGCCGTTCGCGGGGATGATCGGGCTCGCGACGCTGCTCTGGGCGCTGTGGGTTTTCGCGAATTTCGTCGCGGAACTTCACGGGTTCCGAAATCCGCTGATGGTGCTCGGGGGGGTGATCCTGACGGCGATCGTCCTAGTTTTTGCTATATCGATCCTTTTCGCCATTCTCGGAGTTATGCCTCAGGGGGCAGTCTGAATGTATGATGTCGACGCGGTACGCCGCGACTTTCCGATCCTGTCGCGCGAGGTCCACGGCAAGCCGCTGGTCTATCTCGACAACGGCGCCTCGGCGCAGAAGCCGCAGGTCGTGATCGACGCGATGAATGAGGCCTATTCGATGGAATACGCCAACGTGCATCGCGGGCTGCATTTCCTGTCGAACCTCGCCACGGACAATTACGAGGCCGTGCGCGGCAAAGTGCAGCGTTTCCTCGGGGCGCGGCATGAGGACGAGATCCTGTTCACGACCGGCTCGACCGAGGCGGTGAACCTGGTCAGTTACGGCTGGGCCGCGCCGCGGTTCGAGGCCGGCGACGAGATCGTCCTCAGCGTCATGGAGCATCACGCCAATATCGTGCCGTGGCATTTCCTGCGCGAGCGGCAGGGCGCGGTGCTGAGATGGGTCGATACGGCTCCGGACGGGTCGCTCGATCCGCAGGCCTTGATCGACGCGATCGGGCCGAAGACGAAGCTGATCGCGATCACGCACATGTCGAACGTGCTCGGCACGGTGGTGGACATCAAGGCCATCTGCGAGGCGGCGCATGAGCGCGGCGTGGCGGTGATGGTCGACGGGAGCCAGGCGGCGGTGCACATGTCCGTGGACGTGGCGGACTCTGGGCTGTGATTTCTACTGCGTCACCGGGCACAAGCTCTACGGGCCGACCGGGTCCGGCGCGCTTTATGTCCGGCGCGAGCGGATGGCGGAGATGCGGCCCTTCATCGGCGGCGGCGACATGATCCGCGATGTGGGCAAGGACGTGATCACATACAACGATCCGCCGCACAAGTTCGAGGCGGGGACGCCGGGGATCGTGCAGACGATCGGGCTTGGCGTCGCGCTCGATTACATGACAGGGCTGGGGATCGAGAACATCGCGGCGCACGAGCGCGGGTTGCGGGACTATGTCATCGAGCGGTTCGCCGGGTTGAACTGGCTGAACGTCCAAGGGACCGCGCCGGACAAGGGGGCGATCTTCTCGTTCACTCTGAACGGCCAGGCCCATGCCCATGACATTTCGACCATCGTCGACCGCAAAGGTGTGGCGGTTCGGGCGGGACATCATTGCGCGCAGCCGCTCATGACGCATCTGGGGGTGAGCGCGACCTGTCGCGCGTCGTTCGGGCTCTACAACACCAAGGGCGAGGTGGACGTTCTGGTCGACGCGCTGGAGACCTGCCACGAGCTGTTTTCCTAGGCGCGCGGGCGTGGTCCACGCGTGAACCTATGCCAAGTCCATGAGATCACTGGTGTTTTGAATACTGTTTTTTCGTCAATGCGCCTGGGTCACGTCGCCGTCGCGTGACAGGAGCACGGCGACGGGGCGCGTCCCGGAGAATTCCGACAGGACGATCACGAGGATGGCGGTGACCGGCACGGCCAGGATCGCGCCGGCGACGCCCCAGAGCGCGCTCCAGAACACGAGGCTCAGGATGATCGCCAGCGGGCTGAGGTTGAGCGAGTTGCCCATCAGCCAGGGCTCGATGAAATTGCCGACGGTGATCTGCGCGGCCGTGAGCGCGCCGCCGAGCGCCAGCACCGGCCCGAACGCCCCGAACTGCACCACGGAGACGGCCACCGGGAAGATCACTCCGATGAGCGACCCGACATACGGGATGTAGTTGGTCACGCCGATCACGAAGGCCCAGAAGAGCGCGCCTTCGACGCCGGCGACCACCAGGATCACGTAGCAGATCGCGCCGAGCAGGATGTTGATCGCCGTCTTGAGCGCGAGATAGGCGCCGATGCGGCTGTTGATCGTGCGGATGACCCGGCGGATGGCGCCGCGCCGCTCGGGATCGTCGGAGATCCTCTCGAGCTTGCGGGAAAAATTTCCGCGCTCCATCAGCATGAACCAGACGTAGATCAGCACCAGCGAGAAGGTCGCGACGAAAGTCGAGACCGACGAGACAGTGGTTCCGACGAGGCCGCGCAGATCGATGCGCCCGAGAACGTCCTCGCGCAACGTCGACCAGGTCGGCTGGGCCTCGACGCCGAGCCGGCTCGCGATCGCCTGGATGCCGGCGAGCGCGCGGTCCTGGTATGCCGGCGCGACGGCCGCGAAGCTGCCGACATTGGCGAGAACGAGGGAGAGCAGGGCCAGAAGCGCGGCGAGGATCACGACGGTCGCCGCCGCGTCGCGCAGCGCGCCGGGGATCCGCGGTCCGAGGACGGGAAGGCGCGCGAAAAAGTCGGCCAGCCCGATGACGATATATGCGATCAGCAGACCGTAGACGGCGGGCAGGATAACCCCGCGCCCGACATGCAGGATCCAGACGATCATGATCGCGAGAAAGACCCCGAGCACGAGATCGCGGAAACGGTCGTTCATCTGCGGCTTTCCAGCATCGAGGCCCAAGTTTCGCGTAGCACGCCGGGCCACGATCCGGAAAGGGGCGTGTCAGCCGCAGGCGGCGCGGATCGCGGCGATGTTGGCGCGGTAGGCGTCGGGCGTTCCGCCCTTGAACACGGCGGAGCCCGCGACGAGGGCGTCCGCGCCCGCCGCGACGCAGAGCGGGCCAGTCTCGGGCGTCACGCCGCCATCGACCTCAAGGCGGATGTCGCGCCGCCCGATCATGGCGCGCAGCGCACGGATTTTGGGGAGCTGGGAATGGAGGAACGACTGGCCGCCGAAGCCGGGATTGACGCTCATCACGAGGATGAGGTCGAGGCGGTCGAGCACGTATTCGATGGCGGAGTGCGGCGTGGAGGGCGTGAGCGAGACGCCCGCGCGACAGCCAAGCTCTCGGATGCGCGCGAGGCTTCGGTCGAGATGCGGGCCCGCCTCGGCGTGGACGGTGATGATGTCGGAGCCGGCCTCGGCGAAGGCCTCCAGATAGGGATCGGCGGGCGCGATCATCAGGTGGACGTCCATGACGGTCGTCACGTGCGGCCGGATGGCCGCGACGACGTTGGGACCGATGGTGATGTTGGGCACGAAATGCCCGTCCATCACGTCGACATGCACCCAGTCCGCGCCATTCGCCTCGATGGCGCGGACCTCCTCACCCAGCCTTGCGAAATCCGCCGACAGGATCGACGGGGCGATCGCGAGGCCCGGTTTCAGGGCCGGCGACGGTCATTTCGTCAGGCGTCGGATCAGGCTCGACGTGTCGTTGCGGCCGCCGCCCATGCCTTGGACGTCCTTGTAGAACTGGTCGACGAGCGCGGTGACGGGCAGGGCCGCGCCGTTGGAATTGGCCTCGGCCAGGCAGATGCCGAGATCCTTGCGCATCCAGTCGACGGCGAAGCCGAAATCGAACTCGTCCTTGAGCATCGTCGTGCCGCGGTTCTCCATCTGCCAGGATCCGGCGGCGCCCTTGGAGATGACGTCGAGCACCTCGACGCCGTCGAGACCGGCTTTCTGAGCGAAAGCCATGCCTTCGGACAGGGCCTGAAGCAGGCCCGCGATGCAGATCTGGTTGACCATCTTGGTGAGCTGGCCCGAGCCGGACGGACCCATGAGGCGACAGGATTTCGAGAAGTCGTGGATGACGGGGCCGACCTTGGCATAGGCGGTCTCGTCGCCGCCGCACATCACGGTCAGCGTGCCGTTCTCGGCGCCGGCCTGGCCGCCGGAGACGGGCGCGTCGATGAATTCGGCGCCTTTGGCTTTGGCCGCGTCGCTCAACTCACGGGCGACCGTGGCGGAGGCCGTGGTGTGGTCGACGAAGATCATGCCGGGGGTCAGCGCCTCGAAGGCGCCGCCCTCGCCGATCGTGACGGCGCGCAGGTCGTCGTCGTTGCCGACGCAGGCGAAGACGATCTCGGCGCCCTTGGCCGCTTCGGCGGGAGTAGCGGCGTGGCGGCCGCCGTGCTCGGCCACCCAGGCCTCGGATTTCGCGCCGGTGCGGTTGTAGACGGTGACATCGTGGCCTTTGGACGCGAGATGTCCGGCCATCGGATAGCCCATGACTCCCAATCCGATGAATGCGACCTTCGCCATGACGTGTTCCCCTCGATTGCTGCGGTCCTGCGTTGTGCGACAGGTAGTGGCCTGCTATCGGAACGGGGTCAAGCGGAGCGCTCTGAGGATAGGCTGGATGGCCATGTTGTTCCGGTGGCTGATGGCCGCCTTCGTGATCCTCGCCAGCGTGACCGTGGCCGGTCTCGGACTGGCGTATTATGTCGCCTCGCGCTCGCTTCCCGATTATGACGCGACGTGGCGGATCGAGGGGCCCGAGGCGGAGATCGAGATCGTCCGCGACGTCCACGCGGTGCCGCACATCCTGTCGGAGACGGATGCGGACGCGTTTTTCGGACTGGGGTTCGTCCACGCCCAGGACCGGCTCTGGCAGATGACGCTGATGCGGCGGACGGCGCAGGGCCGGCTGTCGGAGCTGTTCGGGCCGGAGACGCTCGAGATCGACGAGCTGATGCGCGCGCTCGATCTGCACGCGCTGTCGGCGCGGGCCGTGGCGTACCAGACGCCCGAGACGCGTGTCGCGCTCGACGCCTATTCGCGCGGCGTCAACGCCTGGCTCAGACTGGTGCAGGAGGAGGCGCTGGGGCGCGGGGCGCCGGAGTTTTTCCTGTTCGACCGGCGGATCGCGCCGTGGTCGCCGGCGGATTCGATCGCGATCCTCAAGCTGATGGCGTTGCGCCTGACGGACAAGGCCCAGACCGAGACGCTGCGCGCGCAGCTCTCGCTGAGGCTCGCGCCCGAGCGTTTGCGCGACATCCTGCCCGACGCGCCGAACGCGCCGGTGATGGCGCTGCCCGATTTCGCGGCGTTGTTCGAGGGCGCGCCCGCGCCGGATTGGCGTGTGGCCGAGCGGTCTCCGCTCGATCCGGTCGCGCCCGTCGGACTGGCCGGGGCGTCGAACGCCTTCGCGGCGATGGGGGACCGGACGGCCGGGGGGGCGACGCTGCTCGCGACCGATCCGCATCTGATGCTGACGGCGCCCGGCATCTGGATGCTGGTCCGGATGGATCTGGCCGAGGGGCCTGTGATGGGAGCGACGATTCCCGGCGTTCCGGTGGTGATGCTGGGCCGGAACGCGTCGCTGGGATGGGGGATCACATCGAGCTATCTCGACGATCAGGACGTCTATATCGAGCGGCTCAATCCGGCGGACGAGGATGAGTATCTGACCCCGGAGGGTTTCCGGCGGTTTCAGACGCGCACCACCTCGATCGGCGTGCGGGACGCGCCGAACGAGGAGCGTGTCCTGCGTTCGACGCGCCACGGGCCGGTGATCCCCGGGGCGCGCTTCAACGCCGACCTGGTGACGCCGCCTGGGCATGTGGCGAGCCTCGCCTGGACAGGCCTGATCGAGGAGGACCGCTCGATCGGGGCCGCGATCGCGCTGATGCGTGCGGGCACGATCCGCGAGGCGCGGGCGGCCGCGCGCGGGTTCACGGCGCCCTCGCTGATGCTGACGCTGGCGGAGCGCGACGCGGTAGCGCTCCAGATGATCGGGGCGGCGCCCGCCCGGCAGGCGGGGCATACGAGCCAGGGGCGGATCCCGGCGCCCGGATGGCTGGCGGTGAACGACTGGCAGGGGATGCGGCCCTTCGCGGAGAACCCGTGGGTGATGAACCCCGACAGCGGGATCGTGGTCCACACCAACAACCGGATCACCGACGCGGCCTTTCCGGATCATCTGAGTTTCGATTGGGGCGACTCGTATCGGATCAACCGGGCCGAGCGGCTGTTGAACGCGCGGGAGTTCCACACCCGCGAGAGCTTCATAGAGATCCAGACCGACGAGGTGTCTGAGGCGGCGCGGACGCTTCTGCCGCTGATCGCGCGGGACCTCTGGTATTCGGGCGACACCGAGGGCGCCGTGCGGGAGTTGCGCGCGGCGGCGTTGGACAGGCTGGCGGACTGGAACGGCGAGATGTCGGAGCACGCGCCCGAGCCGATGATCTATGCGGCATGGGTGCGCGCGCTCAAGCGCAGGCTGGCGATTGACGAGCTGGGGTCGATGGTCGACGCGCTCCCGGGGCCGGACCCGGTGTTTCTGGAGCGGGTGTTCCGGAACGTGGACGGCGCGGGCGTGTGGTGCGACGTGGTCCAGACGAGCGAGACGGAGAGCTGTGCCGAGATGGCGCGCCGGTCGCTCGACGACGCGCTGGCCGAGCTTTCGGAGCTGTACGGTCCCCGGCTCGAGAGCTGGCGTTGGGGTGACGCGCATCAGGCGGTGCACCGGCACGAGACGCTGGGGCGCGTTCCGGCGCTCGATCTTCTGGTGAACATCCGTCAGAGCACGGGTGGCGGGGATCACACGTTGATGCGCGGGCAGATGACCGGACTGGCGCCCGACCCCTACGCCAACGTCCATGCCGCCGGGTTCCGGGCGGTCTACGATTTTTCCGACCCGGATTCGAGCGTCTGGATCGTCTCGACGGGCCAGAGCGGGCATCTGCTGTCGCGGTTCTACGACGATCAGGCGACGCTCTGGCGGCGCAAGGAATACGTGCCGATGTCGCTCGACGCGGAGCGCGCGCGGTCCGGCGCGATCGGAGTGACGCGGATCATCCCTGCGGGCGGCTGATGCCGCCCGTCAGCGGAAGCGGGATCGAATTCCCGTCAGCGGCCGCGTTCTCAGGCTTGCGTCAGCGGACGATCCGGTTGTATTTCGCGCCGACGAAGCTCGCGTCGGCGATGAGGCCGCGCTGGCCGAAGACGACCTCCTGGATCGGCCGGTTGATTTGGGTGCTCGTGATGCCCGCGGCGGCTCCTTGGTCGCTGACCACGACCTGGCCTCGCGCGCCGAGGCTCCATCCGTCGGACACGCGGAAGTCGCGGAGCGCGTCGGAATTCATGAAGAAGAGCGCCTGGTTGTATTCCGCCGCGCCGAAGGTGAAGCCGAAGCCGGCGGCGCTCATGGAATAATAGTCGACCTTGGCGGGCCCGATGATCAGCGCGCCTTCGCCATAGGCGCCGCTGAACCAGAACCCCGCCCGGCGGATGCGCGGGATCACGAGGATGCCCTGCGCGTTCGCGCCCAGTTCGGCCGTGCCGGGGATCGTGGCGTAGAGATCGACAAGCGCCGTGTCGACCCGCCGGTCGATGGTCTGGGCGGGGGTCTCGGACAGCCCGGTGGGCTGGGAGGTGCAGGCGGTCAGCCCCGCGCCGCCCGCTGCGAGAATGAATGCGCGTCGTTTCCAGTCGGCCATTGGATGGCTCCTTGTTTCGCTCGGTTTGCCTCGGTACGGTGTCTATCACATGTTGAGGGCGCATGCCATGCTTCCACAACATGTCGCGACGCGATCAGCCCTTCGCGAGAAGCCGCGCGGCGCGGGGCGCGTGATAGGTCAGGATGCCGTCGCAGCCGGCCCGCCGGAAGGCCATCAGGCTCTCCATCATCACCGCCTCGCCGTCGATCCAGCCGTTGGCCGCCGCGGCCTCGATCATCGCGTATTCGCCGGAGACCTGGTAGGCGAAAGTCGGCACCGCATATTCGGTTTTGACCCGCCGGCAGATGTCGAGATAGGGCATGCCGGGCTTGACCATGACCATGTCGGCGCCTTCGGCGATATCGATCGCCACTTCGCGCATCGCCTCATCGGTGTTGGCGCTGTCCATCTGGTAGGTTTTTTTGTCGCCCTTGAGCGCGCCCGTCGCGCCGACCGCGTCGCGGAACGGGCCGTAGAAGCCCGACGCGTATTTGGCGGCGTAACTCATGATCATCACGTCGGGAAAGTCGTTCGATTCCAGCGCCGACCGGATCACGCCGATGCGGCCGTCCATCATGTCGGAGGGTCCCATGATGTCGGCGCCGGCCTCGGCCTGTACGACGGCCATCTTGGCCAGAGCGATCAGCGTCTCGTCATTGGCGATGATCCCGTCACGCACGAAACCGTCATGGCCTTCGGAATTGTACGGGTCGAGCGCGACGTCGAGAAGGATGCCGATGCCGGGCACGGCGGATTTGATCGCGCGGGTGGCGCGGTTGACCAGATTGTCGGGGTTGAGCGCCTCGGTGGCGTCGGGGTTCTTGTCCGCGGCCTCGGTGTACGGGAAGAGCGCGAGGCAGGGTATGCCGAGATCCGCCGCCTCGCGCGCGGCCTCGACTGCGCGGTCGACCGAGAGGCGCGAGACGCCGGGAAGCGAGGCGACGGGCTCGTTCACGTCGGTCCCTTCGCGGATGAAGAGCGGCCAGATCAGATCCGCGACCCCGAGCCGCGTCTCGGCGACCATCGAACGGATCCAGGGCGTGCGGCGCAGGCGGCGCGGCCGGGTATGCGGAAAGGGGGCGGCGAGCGGCGTCATGGGCGGTCTCCGATGTGTCGCGACGGTTTGGCACGCGGCGGGGCGGCGCTCAAGTCCGGAGCCGCGCGAGGGGCCTGGGGATTGCAAAACCCGCTCCGATCTTTGAAGACGGCGGCGTCCGGTCAGGCGGGGAATGCCGTGAATCTCTATTCGATGATGCGTTTCGACAGCTTTTTCAACGTCTGGTACTGGATCGCGACAACGGTGATCTGGGTGCTGGTCTGCTGGCGGACGCTGGGCGTGCCGCATTCGGTGGTTCTCGCGGCGTCGCGGGACGACCCGGCGGCGGTCGAGGAGGCTGGCGTGGTGGCGCTCCAGACGGCGCGGCGTCTGGAGGCGCTGCGACATGGCCTCGGGCCGATCCTCGCGGCACTGGCCGGGTTCGGGCTGGCGGTGCTGGCGGTGCTCGGCTTCGGGCTCGGGGTCGAACCGGCGCTGGCCGCGTTCATGCTGTTGTTTCCGCTGGCGCTTGTCGCGGCGGCGACACTCGGTCTCGCCCGCGAGGTGGCGGGTGGCGAACTGCGCGGCGAGGCGCTTTGGAGCCGGCTCGGGCGGCGGCGGATGTGGAACCAGATCATCGCGATCCTGTCGATGCTGACGGCGTCGATCGCCGGCATTCTTCACTACGCGGCGACATTGAGGATGTGAGCGCGCCGGGTCGCTTGTCTCCGCCGGGGGCTTGGGCTACCTCGCGGCGATGAAATCCGAACGCCCCCTGACGCCCGGACGCCTGATCGTCGGCGGCTGCCCCGAAGGTTATGACGCGAGGGTCCTGGCCGACACGCTCGCGCGGGCCGGCGGGCCTGTCCTGCACGTGGCGCGCGACGACGCGCGGCTGGCGGCGATGCGCGCGGCGCTCGGGTTTTTCGCGCCCGAGGTTCCGGTCCTGACGTTTCCCGCGTGGGATTGCCTTCCTTACGACCGCATCTCGCCCAATCCGGAGATCGCGGCGGCGCGCATGGCGACACTCGCGGCGCTGGCGGACGGGTTCGGTCGGCCGGCGGTGGTTCTGACCACGATCAACGCGGCGACGCAGCGGATTCCGGCCCGCGCGGTGCTGCGCGAGGCGAGCTTCACGGCCCAAGTGGGCCAGCGAATCGACATGGCGGCGCTGCGTGGATACCTCGCGCGGATGGGGTTCCAGCAGGCGCCGACCGTGACGGAGCCGGGCGAATTCGCGATCCGGGGCGGGCTGATCGACATCTATCCGCCGGGGATGGGCGGCCCGGTGCGGCTCGATCTCTTCGGCGACGTTCTGGACAGCGCGCGGCGGTTCGATCCCGAGAGCCAGCGGACGACCGAGAAGGTGTCGCGGCTGGAACTCGCGCCGGTCTCGGAGGTGATCCTCGACGAGGCGGCGATCGGGCGGTTCCGCACGCGGTATCGCGCGGAATTCGGCGCGGCCGGCAACGACGATCCGCTCTACGAGGCGGTGAGCGCCGGGCGCAAGCATCAGGGCTACGAGCATTGGCTGCCGTATTTCCATGAGCGGCTGGAGAATGTGCTCGACTACGTGCCGGACGCGCCTGTGCTGCTCGACGAGGGGCTCGACGCGCTAAGGGCGGCGCGGTGGGAGTCGCTGACGGACCAGTACGAGGCGCGGAGTGCGGCGCTGTCGGCGAAATCGAAGCTCGGGACGGTCTACAAGCCCGCGGCGCCGGAGCTGCTCTATCTCGATGACGCGGCTTGGAGCGCGGCGCTGGACGGCCGGATCGTGCGCCAGATGGTCTCGCTGCCGCAGCCGCCCGGGCCGACGAGCATCGACGCGGGCGGGCGGATCGGGAGGGACTTCGCGCCGGAACGGCAGCAGGAGACCGTGAGCCTCTTCGGCGCGCTCGCGGCGCATGTGGCCGAGCGGCGCCGCGCCGGGAACGTCGTGCTGGCGAGCTATTCCAAGGGCGCGCTGGAGCGGATGGCGGGTCTTCTGGAGGATGACGGCGTCACCGGCGCGAAGGAGGCCGCGCGGGTGTCGGACGTGCCCGAGGGCAAGGGCGGGCTCTATCTGACCGTCTGGGGGCTGGAGCACGGGTTCGAGGCGCCGGGCCTGACGGTGATCTCGGAGCAGGACGTGCTGGGCGACCGGCTGATCCGCGCGCCGCGGCGGCGCAAGCGGGCGGAGAATTTCCTGACCGAGGCGGCGGGGCTGACGCCTGGCGATCTGGTCGTGCATGTCGATCACGGGATCGGCCGGTATCGCGGGCTTGAGACGATCACCGCGATGGGCGCGCCGCACGAGTGCATCCATCTGGAGTATTCCGGCGGCGACAAGCTCTATCTGCCGGTCGAGAACATCGAGCTGCTGTCGCGCTACGGTCACGAGGAGGGTCTGCTCGACCGCCTCGGCGGCGGGGCCTGGCAGGCCAAGAAGGCGAAGCTCAAGGCGCGCATTCGCGACATGGCGGACCGGCTTATCCGCATCGCCGCCGAACGCGCCCTGCGCAAGGGTCAGGTCCTGACGCCGCCCGAGCATCACGTCTGGGAGGAGTTCTGCGCGCGCTTCCCCTATGCCGAGACCGACGATCAGCTCAACGCCATCTCGGACGTGCTCGGAGACATGGAATCGGGCCGGCCGATGGACCGTCTGGTCTGCGGCGACGTGGGTTTCGGCAAGACCGAGGTGGCGCTGCGCGCGGCGTTCGTCGCGGCGATGAGCGGGACGCAGGTGGCGGTGATCGCACCCACGACGCTGCTGGCGCGGCAGCATTTCAAGAGCTTCTCCGAGAGGTTCCGGGGCCTGCCGCTGCGGGTGCGGACGCTGTCGCGGTTCGTCAGCGCGAAGAACGCCGCCGACACGCGGGCGGGGCTCGCCGACGGCACGGTCGAAATCGTGATCGGGACGCACGCGCTTCTGGCGAAATCGGTGAAGTTCAAGACCTCGGCCTGCTGGTCATCGACGAGGAGCAGCATTTCGGCGTGCAGCACAAGGAGCGGCTCAAGGCGCTGCGTTCCGACATCCATGTGCTGACGCTGACCGCGACGCCGATCCCGCGGACGCTTCAGATGGCGCTGTCGGGCGTGCGCGAGCTGAGCCTGATCGCGACGCCGCCCGTCGATCGGCTGGCGATCCGGACCTATGTCAGCGAGTTCGATCCGGTCACGGTGCGCGAGGCGCTGCTGCGCGAGCATTACCGGGGCGGGCAGTCGTTCTACGTCGTCCCGCGCATTTCGGACATCGCTGGCATCGAGGAGTTCCTGCGCGCCCAGGTGCCGGAGGTGAGCTTCGTGATCGCGCACGGCCAGATGGCGGCGGGCGAGCTCGACGACCGGATGAACGCGTTCTACGACGGCAAATACGACGTGCTGCTCGCCACGACGATCATCGAGAGCGGGCTCGACATTCCGGCCGCCAACACGCTGATCGTCGACCGCGCGGACATGTTCGGGCTGTCGCAGCTCTACCAGATCCGGGGACGGGTGGGCCGCTCGAAACTGCGCGCCTACGCGTTTTTCACCACCGAGCCGCGCAAGAAGCTGACGCCGCAGGCGGAGAAGCGGCTGCGTGTGCTCGGCGCGCTCGACGCGCTCGGGGCGGGGTTCACGCTGGCGAGCCAGGATCTCGACATCCGCGGCGCGGGCAACCTGCTCGGCGAGGAGCAGTCGGGGCAGGTCCGTGAGGTCGGGTTCGAACTTTACCAGGAGATGCTGCACGAGGCGATCGCCAAGCTGCAGTCCGGCGAGATCGAGATGGCCGATGACGGCGAATGGTCGCCGCAGATCAATCTCGGCGTGCCGGTGCTGATCCCCGAAGCCTACGTGCCGGATCTCGACGTGCGCCTCGGGCTCTACCGCCGCCTCTCGAACCTCGAGAAGAAGGTCGAGATGGAGGGCTTCGCGGCCGAGCTCATCGACCGGTTCGGGCCGCTGCCGCCCGAGATAGAGACGCTGATGCTCGTGGTGCGGATCAAGGCGCTTTGCAAACGCGCCGGCATCTCGAAGCTCGATGGCGGACCCAAGGGCGCGACGGTGCAGTTCCACAACGACAAATACGCCAATCCGGCGGGTCTGGTGCAATTCCTCCACGACCAGAACGGTCTGGGCAAGGTCAAGGACAACCGGATCGTCGTGCGCCGGGACTGGTCCACCGAGAAGAACCGCCTGCGCGGCGCGTTCGGCATCGCGCGGGATCTCGCGGTTCTGGCGAAGCCGGAGAGGAAGGCGGTCGCGACCGCCTAGGCCTCGGCCGCCGGGCCGCCGGGCCCGGACGCCGCGGTGATCTCGGAGATGACCTTCTCCCAGGCCTCCGGCGGCTGCGCGCCGACCAGCGCGTATTTGCCGCCGAGGATGAAGGTGGGCACGCCGGTCACGCCCATCTCGCGGGCTTCGCGGGCCTCGGCTTCGACCTCCGCGCGGTCGGCGTCGCCGGCGAGCAGCCGCGCGATCACGGCGCCGTCGAGGCCGACGGCCTCGGCCGCCGCGCGCAGGATGGCGTGGTCGGAGATGTCCTCGCCGAGCTTGAAATAGCGGTGGAAGAGTTCGCCCATCAGCCGGGTCTGGGCGTCCTCGGCGGCGGCCCAGCGGATTACGCGGTGGGTGTCGAACGTGTTGGGCGCGCGTCCGATCCGGTCGAAATCGACGTCGAGACCGGCGGCGGCCGCCGCGTCGCGGATGCGGCCGTAGATCTCGCGCGCGCGATCGGGACCTCCGAACTTCTCCTCGAGGTAGGTCCTGCGGTCCATGCCTTCGGGCGGAAGGTCGGGATTGAGTTGATAGGGGCGCCAGCGGATCTCGAACGGGTGGGTGGGGCGCGCCTCGATCGCGCGGGCCAGATGCGTGGCGCCGATATAGCACCACGGACAGACGGGATCGGAGATGATGTCGAGCCGGGTCACGGGCGGGTTTTGACCTCGCGGAGCCTGCGCCGCTGGAGCTTGCCGTTGGTGGCGCGCGGCAGGGTTTCGAGCGCGTGGAAGGCTCGCGGACACTTGTAACGCGCGAGGTGGCGGGCGCAATGGGCGGCGAGCGCGTCCGCGTCGGGTGAGGCTCCGGCCGGAACGTAGAACGCGGCGATGACGGTGACACCGGGGCGGATTTCGATCTCGGTGACGGCGGCGTCGATGATGCCGGGATGCAGGAGCAGCGCGTCCTCGACCTCCTGAGGGCTGACGCGGTAGCCGCCGGAGGTCATCAGATCGTCGGCGCGGCCGAGATACGTGATGGCGCCGTCGGGCTCCATGCGGGCACGGTCGCCGGTGACGAACCATTCGCCGCGGAACGTGGCGTCGGTCTCCTCGGGCCGGTTCCAGTAGCCGAGCATCAGGCCGGGATCGCGGCGCGAGACGGCGAGCAGGCCCGCCTCGCCGCGCGGGACCGGTTCTTCGCCCGCGTCGCCGAGGATCGCGACGCGACGCCCCGGCTGGGGGCGGCCCGCGCGGCCCGGAAGGGTCGGTGTCGTCGGACTGAAGGAGACGTAGGTCGAGATCTCGGACATGCCGAGCGCCTCGTATATCGGCCGGCCGGTGGCGGCGCTCCAGGCCTCGCGGACGTTGCCGGGGAGCGCCTCGCCGGCGCTGAGGCCGTGGCGCAGGGTGGCGAACCCGGTCGTGAGGTCGGGAGCGTCGAGCATCTGGCGGTAAACGCCGGGCGCGGCGGCGAAGATCGTGGCGCGGTGCGCGGCGGCGAGGCGCGGCCAGACGTGGCGGTCGGGCGGGCCCGCATGGATGAGCGCGGCCGCGCCGACGGCCCAAGGGTCGGTCAGGCCCGCGCCGAGCGTGTAGGTCCAGTTGAACGCGCCCGCGTGCAGGACGCGGTCGTCGGGGGTGAGCCCGTACCAGCCGTCCCACATCATCCGCCGCGCCCAGGCCGCGCGTTGGGCGTGGACGACGCCCTTGGGGCGGCCGCCGGTGCCGGAGGTGTAGACGATGAAGGCGGGGTCGTTCGGCGCGGTGTCGGCGAACGGGACCGGCTCGGCGCCGCGCAGATCCGCGATTTCCGCCGGGCCGAGGACCGGAAGGCCGTGCCCGTCCGGCAAGGCGAGGGCGGGGTCGTGGAGGATGAGCGCCGGCGCGAGGTCCGCGAGAACAGGCGCGATCTCGGCGGCGGTCAGCAGCGCGGAGACCGGGACCGGGACGGCGCCGAGGGCGTTCGCGGCGAAGAACAGGATCGGGAAATCCGAGGAATTGCCGAGGCGCAGGAGGATGCGGTCGCCTTTGGCCACGCCGCGCGCCGCGAGGCCGCCGGCGGTCCGGCGCACCGTCTCGGCGAGCGTTCCGTGGGTCCAGCTTTCGGAACGCGCGCCATCGGGTCCAATGACTTCAAGCGCGAGACGGTCCGGCGCGCGGGCCGACGGGGCGAAGGTGTGGGCGGCCATGTTGAACGGCGCGGGGCAGGGCGCGAAGGGTCCGGCGTCGAAGAGGGAGGGGTCGGGCATCGCGGCGTCTCGCATCGGGTCGCGCGCGGTCTAGCGACGACCGGGCGCGCGGTCGAGACATGGGGCTTGCGGCCTTGTGCCCGGACGGGCTAGGAGCCTGCGGAGCGGGTGATTAGCTCAGTTGGTAGAGCGTCTCGTTTACACCGAGAATGTCGGCGGTTCGAGCCCGTCATCACCCACCACGGTTTTTGCTTGAATTATCAGCGATATGCGTGGGGTGAGATCGCCGCGTCATGTCTCTGCACAAGCCGTCCGCTGCGCCTCCGCTGCACTGACGCCCGTCAACACGGGAGAAGGCAGACCATGGCGACGATCAACAGACGACCGAGCGGCAGGTGGCAGGCGATTGTGCGACACGAAGGCAGGTCGCGCAGCCGCACGTTCACGATACGCGCCGATGCGGTGAAGTGGGCAAGGGAGACGGAACGACAGGCGGAATGCGGGGCGCTGCATGCACCGGGGGCTCGGTCGGCGACAATGACACTTGGTGAAGTGATGACACGCTACCGTGACGAAGTGACGCCGACGAAGCGGTGCGCGAACAAGGAATGGCATGCCGTCAATGCGTTCTTGCGGTCGACACTGGCAGGTGTGCGCATGGACAGGCTGTCGGCGGCGCAGTTGGCTGCTCATCGTGACATGCGGTTACAATCGGGGAGTGCTCCCGCGACAGTGGTGCGTGAACTGGGATGGCTTCAACATGCCATCGACATCGCGATCCGTGACTGGGGCATTCCACTGCGCGAGAATGTCGTGAAGCGGGTGCGCAGGCCACGCATCGACAACAGGCGCGAGCGGCGGTTGCGTCTCGGTGAGTGGGAACGACTGATCCGGGCGGCTCATGAATGCGGCAACGCACTGATGCCACCACTTTTGGTGCTGGCGCTTGAAACGGGCATGCGTCGGGGAGAGTTGCTTTCGATGCGATGGCGCGACTTCGACAGTGGGCGGCGCACAGTGACATTGTCACAGACCAAGAACGGCCACCCTCGCACGGTGCCGCTCACTCCGTTGACCTTCGATAGTTGTGTCTCGAATCTGGTGGAAATTCTCTGGCGGCGTTCTCCGAGCATGTGGATTTCGGCCTGATCAGGCCGCTAGGTCAAGGCTGATCGGGGCGATGGGCTGAGCCAAGGTTTCCCAGCCATCGACCTTTCGCATCTGGATTTGGCCCGATGCCATCAGCGCCCAGAGTAGCATCGGCACGGTTTCGGCGCAGGGCAGCACGGTCTGGGTCTTGATGCGGCGGCGGAATTCCTCGTTCAGACGCTCTATGGCGTTTGTCGTCCTGGCCGATTTCCACTGCGATGGGTCCAAGCGCGTGAAGGTGAACAGCCGATCCCCGGCCTCGTCCAGGCTGTCGGCGATCGCGCGACATTTCAGGTGCCACTTGCGCAAGAATGCCTTCCGCCGCTTCTCGATATCTGCCGCGGTGTCGGCATAGATCATGTCGCGGTAATCTTCGGTCAGCTCGTCATGCATGTGCTTCGGGGCATGGCCGAGGAGGTTGCGGTGCTTGTGAACCGTGCAGCGCTGGATTGGCAGGTCATCGCCCCAGAGCGCGACAAGGGCGGCCTCCAGTCCGGGTGCGCCATCGACGATGACAAATTCCGGTTGTTTCAGACCGCGCGCATCGAGATCACCGAGGAACATGCCCCATGCGGCTTTGCTTTCCCCGCCCATATTCTTGATGGAAAGCAGCACTTTCTGCCCGTCCCGGCGCACGCCTATGGCTGCCAGAACCGAGATGTTCGTGGCCTTTCGATCCAACCGGGTCTTGATGACGGTGCCATCCAAAATCAGACGGACGATGTCTTCGTCGGACAGATTGCGCGCCACCCAGGCGTCCCAGTCGACCTTCACCTTGCGCCAGGCGCGGCTGACTACGTCCTTGCTGACCGCCCCTTCGAACAGCCCATACAGCGCCCGCTTCACCCGCCGCGTGTTGGTCCCGGCAAGATAGACCGAGGCAATGAGGGCCTCAGCCTTCTTGGTCAGTCGCTGGTAGCGCGGTAGCGCCTTCGAGCGCCATTCCGTAGTCTTGCCCACCTCGTCGATGCTGCGGGCGCGCGGCACGCTTATCGTCTCTGCCCCAAACGTGCCAATCAACTGACGCTCCCGGTGACCGTGCCGGTAGCCCTTGGGTTTGTCGGTGCCACGGTCATAGCGGCAGCGCCCCAAAAACGCGTCCAGTTCCTCTTCGAAAACCGCCTCGATCGTCGCACGGATATTTTCTCGAAGACGATCCTCGATTGGATCATAGCCCGCTTCATTGGCCAGTAGCGAAAGGGCGGCAGCGTCGGTATTGTTCTTCATGGCGTGATCTCCCTGGCGGTTGCTGCCGCCGGTTGGGTGGGTTCAGTTCACCCGGAGATTACGCCACCTTCAAATTTCCACCACCTTCGCGACACT
>CAVORV010000045.1:0-46063 GCA_963698685.1 uncultured Alphaproteobacteria bacterium | reverse complement strand
TTGGCCCAGAGCCCCTCGAACTCCCGCCACTCCCCCTTGCTCATGCCGCTGTCCTCCTGCGTCACCACCTCCCCGGCGAGCCGGCGGCGCAGGACGGCCATCGCCTTGCCGGAGAACTGGACGGCGTCGAGCCGGTAATCCTCGAAGGCGGCCTAGGCCATCGGCACCCAGTCCTTGACCACCTCGCAGATCGCGTCGGCGTAGACGCGGATCTCGTATTGCGCGTGGGGATCGGCGCGCAGGCGCAGGAAGTGGAAGAGGTTGTGCAGGTCCACCTTCCAGTACCATTGGGTGTAGACGTTCGCGGGCAGGTTCATGCGGGCGAGCTCGCGGGCGAGGCCGGCCTGGCCGTCCTGGCTCAGCATCGCCTCGTAATGGTCGTAGGCGCGCGCGCTGTCGCCCTTGAGGATGTCGAGCACGCGGGCGGCCTCCTCGCCCTGGAGCGTCTCGCCCCTGCCCTGGTTGTTCTGTTTCGGATTGCGCGGCGAGGTGCTCGGGCGCGGGGATGTAGAACTCGCGGTCGAGGATCGAGTAGCGGGCGGAGTATTCGTTGACGTTGGCGGTGCGGTGGCGGATCCACTGGCGCGCGACGAAGACCGGCAGTTTGACGTGCAGTTTGATCTCGCACATCTCGAACGGCGTCGAATGCCAGTGGCGCATGAGATAGCGGATCAGGCCCTCGTCGGAGCTGACGTGTTTGGTGCCGGCGCCGTAGCTGACGCGGGCGGCCTGGGTGATGGCGCGGTCGTCGCCCATGTAGTCGACGACGCGGATCAGGCCGTGGTCGAGCACCGGGATCGCCGCGTGCATCCAGGCCTCCATGCCGGGCGAGACGGCGCGCAGCGTGGGCTGCGGATCGGCGCGGGCCTCGTCGATGGCGGCCTGCTGTTCCTCGGTCAGGGGCATCGTGTTACCTCTTGTGCGGTCCCGAGGTCACGGGATTCGTTTCAACCATATGTTGCATGATACCGGGAGGGAGCCCCAAGATGAAGGTGAAATATCTGCACACGATGGTCCGCGTGAAGGATCTCGACGCGTCGCTCGCGTTCTGGAAGCTGCTGGGGCTGGAGGAGACCCGGCGCATCGAGAACGAGGGGGGGCGGTTCACGCTGATCTTCCTCGCGCCGCCGGGGCAGAGCGAATGTCCGGTGGAGCTGACGTACAACTGGGACGGCGACGAGGGCCTGCCGAGCGACGGGCGGCATTTCGGGCACTTGGCCTACGCGGTCGAGAACATCTACGACATGTGCGCGCATCTGCGCGACAACGGCGTGACGATCAACCGGCCGCCGCGCGACGGGCACATGGCCTTCGTGCGCTCGCCCGACAACATCTCGATCGAGCTCCTGCAGATGGGCGACGCGCTGGCGCCGGCGGAGCCGTGGAAGAGCATGGAGAACACCGGACACTGGTGATCCGGGCGGGCTGGCGCGGGGCGGTCGCGGCTCTCGCGCTGGCCGCGTCGCCGGCGGCGGCCGATTGCCGGATCGCGCTGTCGCTGGCGGTCGACGTTTCGGCTTCGGTGGACGCGGCGGAATACGCGCTGATCCGGGGCGGGTTGGCCGCGTCGCTGGTGGCGCCCGAGGTGCGGGCGGCGTTCTTCTCGGCGCCGGGGCGCGTCGTGGCGCTGCACGTCTATGAATGGAGCGGGGCCTGGCAACAGGCGCGGCGCCTCGGCTGGACGTTGATCGCGACGGAGGCGGATCTGGAGGCGGCGGCGGCGCGGGTCGCCGCGATGACGCGCAGCCAGGACGAGTTCCCCACCGCCATCGGCAACGCGCTGGGATACGGCGCCAGGGCGCTGGCGGATTCTCCGGCCTGCGCGCGCCGCGTGCTCGACGTCTCGGGCGACGGGATCGGCAACGCCGGGGTCGCGCCGGAGGCGGTCGACGGGATCTTTCCGATGGCCGGCGTTCAGGTGAACGGTCTGGTGGTCGGCGGCGATCCGGCTGTCGCGAGATATTATATGCAACGCGTGGTGCGCGGTCCGGGCGCCTTCGTCGAGCCGGCGGCGGATTACGCGGATTTCGAGCGGGCGATGCGGCGCAAGCTGGTGCGCGAGCTGACGGTGCCGAACCTGAGCCGGCGCGATCCGGGGCCGCGGTATGAAATGGTCGCGGCCGGCGACGGGCAACGTCGCCCCCCGGACGGCGGCCCGGCGGGGGACGCCGCGCCCGGCATCCGGCGGTGATGAGCCGCGAGCGCCGTCACGGCCGCGGAACGCGTTTCCACAGGGTCCGGCTGGATGACAAACCGCAGGGAGCGCGGCCTTCTCAATTCCTGTTGACCGGCTGAGCATCCGGCGTATGGTGTGCCCCTCATAAAACGTGACATCGTCACGGAAAAACGACCTCGGGAGGACCCAATCATGACATTCAACCGCCTTCTCGGCGCGGCCTGCGCGGCCGCCCTCATCGCATCCGCAACCGCCGTCTCGGCCGCCGACTGGCGCGGCTGGAACATCCACCCCGAGGGCTACCCGAACACGGTGGCGCTCGAGCAGTTCGCGGAGCAGGTCACGGCGAACACCGAGGGCCGCGTGACCGCGTCGGTCTTCAACAACGGCGTGCTCGGCTCGCAGCCCGACGCCATCGAGCAGACCCGCGCCGGCGCGCTCGATTTCGCCAACTTCAACATGGGACCGATGGGGCCGATCATCCCCGAGACCAACGTGCTCTCGCTGCCGTTCCTGTTCACCGGCACGGACCAGATGTTCAATGCGCTCGACGGCGAGGTCGGACAGACCTTCTCCGACGCGATGCAGGAGAAGGGCCTCGTGGCGCTCGCCTGGTACGACAGCGGCGCGCGCAGCTTCTACAACACGAAAAAGCCGATCGTCACGCCCGCCGATCTCGAGGGCATGAAGATCCGCGTGATGAACAACGACCTCTATGTCGACATGATCGCGGCGCTCGGCGGCAACGCGACGCCGATGGCCTTCGCCGAGGTGCTCCAGTCGCTCAAGACAGGCGTGATCGACGGGGCGGAGAACAACTGGCCGTCCTTCGAATCGACCAGCCATTTCGAGGAGGCCGGGTACTATTCGCTTTCCGAGCATCTGATCATCCCGGAATGCGTCTGCGTCTCGACCGCCGCCTGGGAGGCCCTGTCGCCCGAGGACCAGGAGATCGTGCGCCAGGCCGCGATCGATTCCGCGATCCTGCAGCGCGAGCTCTGGGCCGAGCGTTCGGCTGCGAGCCGCGCCAAGGTCGAGGAGGCCGGCGTGCAGATCAACGAGGTCGAATCCAAGGCCGCCTTCCAGGAGGCGATGGAGCCGATCTACGCCGCGTTCGTCGACGAGAACCCGGACCTGGCTCCGATCATCGACCAGATCCGCGCCACCGAGTGACCGCGGGGGCCGGGCGCGAAGGCGTCCGGCCCGTCGCCTTTCCGGACCTCCACACATGGCAATCGAACCCCAGAGACCGGCGCAGGGCGAGAAGGCCGGTCCCGTCGATCACGTGCTCGACGCGATCGCGCGGCTTGGCACGGCCGTTTCGAGCGTTCTGCTCGTCACCCTGATCGCGATCTTCGGCTGGCTGGTCTGGGGCCGCTACGTGATGAACGACACGCCGACCTGGGTGGAGCAGGCGTCGCTGATGATCGTGTCGTGGATCGTGTTCATCAGCGCCGCCGTCGGCGTGCGCGAGCACACGCATCTGCGCATCGAGTTCATCCGGGACCTGTTCCCCGACCCGATCCGGATCACGCTCGAATACGTGTCCGACCTCCTGATGCTGGGCTTCGGAGCGGTGATGTTCTGGCAGGGGCTGGGACTTCTGGGGCCGAACTGGGACCGGGCCGTGCCGATGCTCGGGATCTCCGAGAGCTGGCGTTTTCTCGCCTTCTGCGTCTGCGGGGGGCTGATCGTGGTGTTCAGCCTGGCACGGATCATCGACCGCCTGCGCGGCGTCGGCCGTGACGGCCCGAAAGCCACGCCCGCCGACGGAGCGCTCTGACCCATGGGTCTTTTCATCCTTTTCGGACTGTTCTTTTTCGGCCTGATCGCCGGCGTGCCGGTGGCCTTCGCGCTCGGCATCGCGACTGTCGCGGGCTTCCTCTATGAAGGGCTGCCCCTCTTCGTGGCGTTCCAGCGGATCATGTCGGGGATCTCGGTCTTCTCGCTTCTGGCGATCCCGTTCTTCATCTTCGCGGGCGAACTGATGCTGCATGGCGGCATCGCCGCGCGGCTGGTGCGGCTGGCGGCCGCGGCCGTGGGCGCGATGCGCGGCGGTCTCGGCGTGGTCAACGTGGCCGCCTCGATGCTGTTCGGCGGCATCTCGGGCTCGGCGGTGGCCGACACCTCGGCGCTGGGCTCGATCCTGATGCCGGTGATGAAGGAGAAGGGCTACGACCCGGATTACGCGGTGAACGTGACGGTGACGTCCTCGATCGCCGGCGTCGTGATACCGCCGAGCCACAACATGATCCTGTTCGCGGTGGCGGCCGGCGGCGGCATCTCGGTCAGCAAGCTGTTCCTGGCGGGCGTCGTGCCGGGCATCCTGATGTGCGTCTGCCTCGCGGTCGCGGCCTACCTCGTCGCGGTCAAGCGCGGCTACAAGGCCGAGGTCTTTCCCGGCTGGACCTCGCTCGCGATCAGCTTCGCGGTCGCCCTGCCCGGCCTGTTCACGGCGGTGATCATCGTCGGCGGCGTCCTGTCGGGCGTGATGACGGTGACGGAATCGGGCGCGTTCGGCGCGATCTACGCCATCGTCGTCACCGCTCTGGTCTACCGCGAGCTGACTTGGGAGGGTTTCCGGACGGCCGTGGTGCGCGCGGTCCGGACCACGTCGATGGTGATGGTCCTCGTCGGCTGCGCCAGCGCCTTCGCGTATCTGCTCGCGATCTACCGGGTGCCGGATCATCTCGCGATGGCGCTCTATTCGGTCTCGGAGAACCCGGTCGTCATCCTGCTGACGCTCAATTTCCTGCTTCTGATCCTCGGCATGATCATGGACATGGCGGCGCTGATCCTGATCTGCACGCCGATCTTCCTGCCGGTGGTGATCGGGCTCGACATGGATCCGCTGCAGTTCGGGATCATCATGATGATGAACCTCGGGCTCGGCCTTTGCACTCCGCCGGTCGGCGCCTGCCTCTTCGTCGGCTGCGCCATCGGCGGCGTGAAGATCGAGGACGCGGTCAAGACGATCTGGCCGTTCTATCTCGCGATCCTCGTCGCGCTGATGCTGGTGACCTACGTGCCCGCGATCTCGATGACGCTGCCCGGTCTGATCGACTAGCCGCACGGCCCGGAGGACGCGCCGAGGCGCGTCCTCCGCCCGCGTCACTCGGAGCGTGCGCGGAACCGGTCGTAGCCGAAACGTTCGATCATGTTGATCTGCTCGCTGCCGCAAGGCAGATCGTAGCGCGTTCCGTACGGGCTGTATCCGCGACATCCGTAATACGGATAGGCGAAATTGCCCGGCGTGCCGTAGCCCGCCGCGTCGACCAGGATGGCCGAGATCGCTTCGTCCGAGGCCAGATGTCGCTGACATAGCCGTAGCGGACGTCGTCGTTCAGACAGGTCAGGTCGTTCATCAGGTCGGTGGCCTTGAACACCATCGGACCCGCCTCGAGATCGTCGCTCACCACTTGGGTGGCGTCCGCGTCGCTCACGGCGAAGAGCTCCTCGTCGTCCCGGTTGAACGCGTTCATGCCGTCGAACCCGGCGTAATCCTCGATTGTCTCCTCGGTGACCGGGATCATCAGCGTCTCGCCGTCCGCGGACAGCGTCACCTCGGACCACGGGATGCTGACATGGGCATCGCCGATGTCCCAGAAGCCGCCGACCTGCGCGACAACGGCGAGAATCGTGCCATCGTCGGCGGAAATCAAATTCTCGACGTCGCCGATCTCCTCTCCCGTGGCGTCCACCACTTCGGTGTCGTCGAACATCTCGTCGACGCTCCAGCCGTCGGCGCAAAGCGGGTCGTCGGACCATGTTTCCAGAACGACGACGTGCCCCGCTCCCTCCGCGTTGCCGGACGCCGTCTGCGCCCGGGCGGCGGAACCCGCCATCGCGCGGATCCGGCGCTTTGCCCCCTTCCGCTTTGACCGCGGAGCGCCTATATTGGAACCGTCTCGCAAGAGACTATGGTGATAAACGCGCATGCAATAAGCGGATCGGACCCGGGGGCGGTACCCGGCGGCTCCACCAAAATCCTTCGTTTGGGGATCAAGGGGCCGAAACAGGATCGACGGACGTCTAAAGATGTTAGCTTTTGCCCGGCAGGTCGCCACCGTTATCGGCACAAGAGCAATAGTTGCAAACGACAACAAAGCTCCGGTGGCCCTCGCAGCGTAAGCTGTGCGGAAAACCAAATACCTAAGTCCTTGCCCCTAGCAGGGTAAGGCGGGGTTCGCAGGCACCTGGCAACAGAAGCCTGCACTTTCCCCTCCGATTTTCCGACCTGCGGCGCCTTGACGCGGTCAGTCCTTGTGACGCCCTCGCGTGGCGGATACTCCTTTGACGAACAACGTTCTGGAGGGAACCCCATGCTCGCATCCGCCGCCAAGCCGCTGGTCCGACTGGTCGACCGGTATCTGCCCGACCCTTACATCTTCGTTCTGATCCTGACGCTGATCGTCTTCGCCGCCGCGATCGGCGTCGAGGGGCACGGTCCGATGGCGGTCGCCACCATGTGGGGCGACGGGTTCTGGAGCCTGCTGACGTTTTCGATGCAGATGCTGCTGGTGCTGGTCACCGGCTTCATGCTGGCGAGCACCCCGCCGGTCAAACGCCTGCTCGCGGGTCTCGCGCGCATGGCGTCGAGCCCGGGCGCGGCGATCCTTCTGGTCACCTACGTCTCGCTCGCGGCGAGCTGGATCAACTGGGGCTTCGGCCTCGTGGTCGGCGCGCTTTTCGCGAAGGAACTCGCGCGGATGGTCCGGGTCGACTACCGCCTGCTGGTCGCCAGCGCCTATTCGGGCTTCATCGTCTGGCATGGCGGTCTCGCGGGCTCGATCCCGCTCGCGGTCGCGACGCCCGGCCATCCGTTCGAGGCGATCACCGGCATCATTCCGACGAGCGAGACGATCTTCTCCGGCTTCAACCTCGCCATCGTCGTGGCGCTTTTCATCGCCGTGCCGCTGGTCAACCGCCTGATGCTGCCGGACGCGAACGACAGCGTCTATGTCGATCCAGCGCTTCTGGCCGAACCCGAGGAGGATACCGGCGAGATCAACCGTCCGGCCGACCATCTCGAGACCAGCCGCCTCCTGTCCTGGCTGATCGGCGCCGGCGGCATCGCCTGGCTGGTGCAGTATTTCACCGGCGGCGGCGGACTGACGCTCAACGTGGTGAACTTCCTGTTCCTCACGCTCGCGATCATCCTGCACGGCACGCCGCGGCGTCTGCTGGTGTCGCTCAACGAGGCGGTGAAGGGCGGCGCGGGCATCGTGATCCAGTTCCCGTTCTACGCCGGGATCATGGCGATCATGGTCCAATCCGGTCTGGCCGCGACGATCTCGAACTGGCTGGTCTCGTTCGCGACCGCCGACAGCCTCCCGTTCTGGACCTTCCTCAGCGCCGGGATCGTCAACTTTTTCGTGCCGTCGGGCGGCGGTCAATGGGCGGTGCAGGCGCCGGTGATCCTGCCGGCGGCCGAGGCGCTCGGCGTCGACATGGCGCGCGCCGCGATGGCCGTGGCCTGGGGCGACGCCTGGACGAACATGGTCCAGCCGTTCTGGGCTTTGCCGGTGCTCGCCATCGCCGGTCTGCGGGCCAAGGACATCATGGGATTCTGCCTGATGCAGCTGATCCTGTCGGGCGTGATCATCGCGATCGGCCTCACCTGGCTCTGAGGTCAATACCCGCCGGCCGGCTTCGGCCGTCCGCGCGGATCGCCAAACGCGAAAAGCCTCCACGCCCCCTTTCGCGCGGCGTCGAATCGGCTATTGTCGGGTCTCGATGGTCCGACATCTCACGGGAATCCCATGTCCAGATCGATCAATTACGGTCAGCTGATGCACCAGGCGTTTCGCAGGGTCATGTCCGACGTCTTGACCGATGTCGCCGAGCACGGGCTGCCGGGCGACCATCATTTCTACATCACCTTCGACACGACGCATCCCGGCGTGGACATGTCCGATGACCTCAAGCGGCGCTATCCGGGCGACATGATGGTGGTTCTGCAGGATTGGTTCGCCGACCTCGCCGTGACGCCCGACCGGTTCAGCGTGACGTTGAATTTCGGAAACGTGCCCGAGCCGATCGTGGTGCCGTTCAACGCGGTGCGGACCTTCGTCGACCCGTCGGTCGAATTCGGCCTCAAGTTCGATTCGCAGGACGGCGACGACGAGTTCGTGGTCGTTGAAGCGGATCCCGAGGCCGAGGATGACGACGCGCACGGGCCGGACCAACAAGGGAGGAACGACCGCGAAGGCGAGGTCGTGAGCCTGGACAAGTTCCGCAAGCACTGAGGCCGTCCGGACCGGACGGCCCGCCCGACGCCGGGCGGCGTCCTAGTACTCGCCGGTATCCATCAGGTCGGTTCCGTCGAAAAGCTTGTCGACACCCTCTTCGATGTCGTCGGCGACCTGCGGATGCGACAGCAGATACCGCGCCGTCGGGCCGGTGCGGCGCTCTTCGGCGAGCTTCACGGCATCAGCCCATTCCTGGGGCTCCATGTCGCCCCGGCCGATCCACATCAGGGCCACGAGCTGCGCCTGCTGGTCCGGCTCGAGATCCGCGATGCGGGTGGTCAGTTCGGCGCGCAGCGGATTTCCCGAACCGTCCGTGATCGACGCGTCGTCATCCGACATGTCGCTTCCGGAATCGGAACCGATCGTCCCGCCCTGGGACATGTAGGCGCGGAGCTGGAGGATCAGGCTGCGCAGGAATTCGGGATTGAGGCTGAGCTCGTCCTCGCGATCGGAATCGGTGTCGTCCATGGCGGCGTTCTCCTGATGAGGCCCGTTTCCGGTCCGTTCTGCGCGGGGGCCGGCGCCGGGTCAAGGGCGACCGGAGCCGCGCCCGGATTGCGGTTGGCGCGGTCCGGCCGGGCGGCTATACGATCCGCCATCGAATGCAGGGACAGGAAGGTGGCCATGACCGCGACACGCACTGAGACCGACAGCTTCGGACCGCTCGAGGTCGCCTCCGACCGCTACTGGGGCGCGCAGACCCAGCGCTCGATCCTGAACTTCCCCATCGGCTGGGAAAAGCAGCCCGTCACCATCGTCCGCGCGCTCGGCGCGATCAAACAGGCCGCCGCAGAAACCAACATGGAGCTCGGGCTGCTCGATCCGAAACTCGGCGGGGCCATCGTCAAGGCGGCGGCCGAAGTGGTCGAGGGCAAATGGGACGACCATTTCCCGCTCGTCGTCTGGCAGACCGGATCGGGCACGCAGTCGAACATGAACGCCAACGAGGTGATCTCGAACCGCGCCATCGAGATGCTGGGCGGCGAGATCGGATCGAAAAAACCGGTCCACCCCAACGACCACGTCAACATGAGCCAGTCCTCTAACGACACTTTCCCCACGGCGATGCACGTGGCGGTCGCGATGATGGCGCGCGACGTGACTCTGCCGGGCCTGCAGAAGCTGCACGGCGCGCTCGCCGACAAGGCCGAGGCTTTCAAGGACATCATCAAGATCGGCCGCACCCACACCCAGGACGCCACGCCGATGACGCTGGGCCAGGAATTCGGCGGCTACGCCTTCCAGGTCGAACAGGGCATCCGGCGCGTGACCCAGGCGCTCCACAACATCTACCCGCTGGCGCAGGGCGGTACCGCCGTGGGCACCGGGCTCAACACGAAAAAAGGCTTCGCCGAGAAGGTCGCGGCGCATATCGCCGAGATCACCGGCCTGCCTTTCGTCACCGCGCCGAACAAGTTCGAGGCGCTGGCCGCGCATGACGCGATGGTCGAGATGTCGGGCGCGCTGAAAACCGTGGCCGCCTCGCTCTTCAAGATCGCCAACGACATCCGGCTGCTCGGGTCCGGGCCGCGCTGCGGGCTGGGCGAGCTGATCCTGCCGGAGAACGAGCCAGGCTCGTCGATCATGCCGGGCAAGGTGAACCCGACGCAGGCCGAGGCGCTGACCATGGTCTGCGCGCATGTGATGGGCAACGACGCGGCCGTGGGATTCGCCGGCTCCCAGGGCCATTTCGAGCTCAACGTCTTCAAGCCGATGATCAGCTACAACGTGCTCCAGTCGATGCAGCTTCTGGGCGACGCCGCCGGGTCCTTCACCGACAACTGCGTCGTCGGGATCGAGGCCGACGAGGACCGCATCTCCAAACTGATGTGGGAGAGCCTGATGCTGGTGACGGCGCTCGCGCCCGAGATCGGCTACGACAACGCCACCAAGGTCGCCAAGACCGCGCACGCCAACAAGACGACGCTGCGCGAGGAGGCGATCAATCTTGGTTTTGTCGACGGCGAGACGTTTGATAGGGTCGTTCAGCCCAAGGACATGCTGGGGCCGAAAGCGTAAGGGGGCCGGGACATGAAGTGGCGGGGACGTCGGACGAGCGCGAACATCGAGGACCGCAGGCGCGGCGGCGGAGCCCGCGCCGGCGGGATCGGCATCGTCGGCCTGCTGATCGTGATGGCGGTCGGGCTTCTTTTCGGCGTGGACATCTCGCCGCTCGTCGGCGGCGGCGGACAGATGCAGTCGAGCGCGCCGGCCGGTCCCAACGAGATAGACGACCAGACCGAGGAGTTCGTCGGCGTGGTTCTCGCCGACACGGAGGAGATCTGGGGCGACATCTTCCGGCAGTCGGGTTTGACCTATGAGGACCCCACGCTCGTGCTTTTCGCGGGTCAGACGGTCTCGGCCTGCGGCGGCGCGGACGCGGCGATGGGTCCGTTCTACTGCCCCAATGATCAGAACGTGTTTCTTGACACCGATTTCTTCCGCGTGATGGCCGAGCAGATGGGCGCGCGGGGCGATTTCGCCGCCGCCTACGTCATCGCCCATGAGGTCGGCCACCATGTCCAGAACCAGCTCGGCCTTCTGGGTCGCGTCACCGGGCTGCGCGCCCGCGCGAGCCAGGCGCAGTCCAACGAGCTTTCGGTCCGGATCGAACTCCAGGCCGATTGCTATGCCGGCATATGGGCGCGCCACGTCCAGGATCGCTTCGGCACGCTGGAGCCGGGCGACATCGAGGAGGCGCTGGATACGGCCGCGCGCATCGGCGACGACGCGCTTCAGCGCGCGAGCCGGGGCGTCGTCGTGCCCGACAGCTTCACCCATGGAACCTCCCAACAGCGCCAGGACTGGTTCTACCGCGGCTTCCAGTCGGGCGATCCGCAGGATTGCGACACCTTCGAAGGGGTGCGGCTCTGAGCGAGGTCGTCAACCTTCGCCGCGCGCGCAAGGACCGGGCCCGCGCGGAACGCCGGAAGCGCAGCGCCGAGACGGCCGCCTCGGCCGGCGAAAGCGCCGCCGAGGCCGGCCGGAGGTCGTCCGAGGCGGCGCTTCACCGGCGGCGCCTCGACGGCCACCGCGTCGAGCGGGATCCGGAATCCGAGTGACCGGCGGCCGGCCGGAAAAGCATTCGCTGACCCTCCAGGGCCACCGCACCTCCGTCAGCCTGGAGCCCGCCTTCTGGCGCGCCTTCCGCGAGATCGCCGCGACCGAGGGCGTGCCGATCAACGCGCTCGCCGCCCGCATCGACGCCGAGCGCGGGACCGGGACAGGCCTCGCCTCCGCGATCCGGCTGCATGTTCTCGCGTGGTACCGCGACCGGACCGGGCCTTTGACCCCGCGCCCTCCGGCCGGATAGGGTCGGCAACGCAGTGTCCGCGCCGAAGGGATTCCCGCCATGACCGAACTCACCTATCAGCTCTACACCTCGCGGAAGTTTCCGCCCCTCGCCGACACGCTCGCGATGCTGGCGGGCATGGGCTACGTCTCGGTCGAAGGCTACAGCGCGCTTTATGCCGACGACGCGCTCGTGGCGGATCTGGTCCGGCATCTGGAGGGCAGCGGTCTGACCATGCCGTCGGGCCATTTCAGTCTCGACATGATCGAGACCGAGACCGCCAAGGTCCTCGACATCGCCGGCGCGCTCGGCATCCGGACGATCTGCGTCCCCCACGTCGCGGCCGAAAGCCGGCCCGATACCGGCGGCGGCTGGGAAGCGTTCGGTCGCCGCGTGGCCGAGGCGGGTAAACCGATCCGCGACGCCGGGCTGCATTTCAGCTGGCACAACCACGATTTCGAATTCATTCCGACGGATGACGGCGCGCTGCCTCAGGCGGCGATCTTCGAGGGGGCGCCCGATCTCGAATGGGAGGCGGACCTGGCGTGGGTCGTCCGCGGCGGCGGCGACGCTCTCAAGGCCGTCGCCGATTTCGCCGACCGGATCAGCGCCGTGCATCTCAAGGACATCGCGCCGGCGGGCCAGGCCAATGGCGAGGACGGCTGGGCCGATCTCGGCGCCGGAACCGTCAACTGGGCCGGCCTGATCGGCGCGCTCAAGACCTCGCCGGTGCGCCTCTGGATCGTCGAGCACGACAATCCGAGCGACGACAGGCGCTTCGCGGAAGCCTCGCTCGCCGCCGCGCGGTCCCTGCTCGCGGCGCGCTGAGATGGGCGCCCCGCTCGGCGTCGGCATCATCGGCTGCGGCAACATCTCGACGACGTATCTTGAATTCGCGCCGCTGTTCCGGGGCATCGGAATCCGCGCCGTCGCCGATCTCGATCCGGCGGCGGCCGAGACCCGGGCCGCCGAATACGGCGTCAGGGCGCTCGGCGTGGAGGCGCTCCTCGCCGCGCCGGACATCGGCATCGTCGTCAATCTGACGATCCCCGACGCGCACGTGCCGGTCACGCGCGCGATCCTCGAGGCGGGCAAACACGCCTATTCCGAAAAACCGCTGGCGCTCTCCATCGACGAGGGTCTGGCGCTGCGCGACCTCGCCCGGACGCGCGGTCTGAGCGTCGGCTGCGCGCCCGACACGTTCCTCGGCGGCGCGCCGCAACAGGCCCGCGCGCTCATCGACGACGGCGCGATCGGCCGGGTCACCGCCGGCACCGCGCATGTGATGAGCGCCGGCATGGAGCATTGGCACCCGAGCCCGGATTTCTTCTTCAAGCCCGGCGGCGGTCCGATGCTCGACATGGGCCCCTATTACATCGCCGCGCTGATCAACCTGATCGGCCCGGTGCGCCGCGTCGCCGCGCTGACGTCCTCCGCGACGCCGACGCGCACGATCACGACGCCGGGTCCGCGCGCCGGCGAGCGCATCCCGGTCACGACACCGACGAACATCCACGCCTTGCTGGATTTCGAAAACGGCGCCACGATCACGCTCTCGACCAGCTGGGACGTCCGCGCCCACCGCCACGCGCCGCTGGAGATCTACGGGACCGAAGGCTCGCTGTTCCTGCCCGACCCGAACTTCTTCGGCGGCACGATCGAGCGCGCGGGACGCGACGGTCTGGTCGCGCCGGTCCCGGCATGGGACCATCCGCTCGGCGTGCCGAACCAGCAGCACAAATCCGGCATGATGGCGAATTACCGCGCCGCCGGCCTCGCCGACATGGCCCGTGCCATCGCCGAAGGCGCCGAGCCGCGGTGTTCGCTCGACCGCGCGCTGCACGCGGTGGACGTGATGACCGGCATTCTGCGCTCTGGCGAAACCGGCGCGTTCGTTGCTATGCAGACGACATGCACGCGACCCGAACCGCTCGGGCCCGACGACGCGGCGGCGCTTCTCGCCTGACCCGCGCAACACCGAAGGAAGAACGATGAGCTACAAACCCGCCGAGACCCGCTACGACACCATGCCCTACCGGCGCTGCGGCGCGAGCGGGCTGCGCCTGCCCGCGATCTCGCTCGGGCTGTGGCACAATTTCGGCGAGGACGGCTCGCGCAAGAACAAACGCGCGATCTGCCGCAAAGCCTTCGATCTCGGGATCACGCATTTCGATCTGGCGAACAATTACGGACCGCCTCCGGGATCGGCGGAGATCGCGTTCGGCGAGATTCTGAAAAAGGACTTCAAAGGGTACCGCGACGAGCTGATCATCTCGTCCAAGGCCGGATACCGCATGTGGGACGGCCCCTACGGCGAATGGGGCAGCCGCAAATACCTGGTCGCCTCGTGCGACGCGAGCCTGAAGCGCATGGGCCTCGACCATGTCGACATCTTCTATTCGCATCGGTTCGACCCTGACACGCCGCTGGAAGAAACCATGGGCGCGCTCGACTTCATCGTCCGCTCGGGGCGCGCGCGCTATGTCGGCATCTCGTCCTACAATTCCGACCGCACCCGCGAGGCCGCGCGCATCCTCAAGGACCTCGGCACCCCCTGCCTGATCCACCAGCCGAGCTACAACATGATCAACCGCTGGGTCGAACGCGACGGGCTCAAGGACACCCTCAAGGACCTCGGGATCGGCTCCATCGCCTTCACGCCGCTCGCCCAGGGCATGCTGACGTCGAAATACCTCGACGGCGTGCCCAAGGGCAGCCGCGCCACCCAGGGCAAGTCGCTGCGGCCGGAATTCCTCAACGAGAAGACCGTCGAGAACCTGCGCCAGCTCAACGCCATCGCGGAGAAGCGCGGCCAGACGCTCGCGCAGATGGCCATCGCCTGGGTCCTGCGCGACGAGGGCATCACCACGGCGCTGATCGGCGCGTCGAAGCCGTCCCAGGTCGAGGATTGCGTCGGGGCCGTCGCCAATCTCGACTTCACGGCCAGGGAGCTGAAAGCGATCGACAAATGGGCCGACGAGGCGAACATCAACCTCTGGGCGAAATCGTCGGAGACGGTCTGACGCCATGACGGCCTGGACCGCCGAGCTTGACGCCACGGGCCTGCTCTGCCCGCTTCCGGTGCTCAAGGCGCGCAAGCGCCTCGGGCCGCTCGCGGCGGGCGAGGTGCTGCGCGTGGTGGCTGACGATCCGGCGGCTCTGATCGACATCCCGCATTTCTGCGCCGAGCAGGGTCACGCCCTGATCGGCCAGACCGATCTCGGCCATCCGCGCCACGAGTATCTGATCCGCAAGGCGGGGTGACGGCGCGGTCGCGGTCGGAGCCCGTTTCAGTCCATGACCGCCTGTATCTTGAGACTGCCGCGCGGCGGCTTTCCGGCCAGGATCGCGGAGACCTCTTCGAGGCTCATCCGGTGCGATACGATCCGCGCGATGTCCGGGCCGTAGGCCGCGATGGTCCCGAGCGCCGCCGGGATGTTGTGGTTCAGGGAATGCGATCCCGCGAGCGTCAGCTGACGGCGGAAGATCTCGAAAGGGGATATCTCGATCCGAGCGTCGGCCGGGCAGACGCCGAAGAACAGCCCCTTGCCGCCATTGGCGATATAGTCGACGAGGCCGCCCGCGACGGCCGGCACGCCGGTCGCGTCCACGGCCAGATCGACGCCGTGGCGGAACTCAGCGAGCGCCGCGGACCCGGACGCGACACCTCCGAAGCCGAAACTCGCCGCGAGATCCAGCCGCGACCCGTCGATGTCGGCGAACGTGATCTCGGCCATCCCGGCGGTCCTGAGCGCGATGGCCATAAGCAGGCCCATCGGACCCGCGCCGAAGATCAGCGCGCTCTCCATCACGGGATCATGCACGGCCGCGACGCCGTTGAGCACGCAGCCCATCGGTTCGGCCAGCGCCGCCATCCCGAAATCCATGTCGCCGATCGGGTGGACCGCCGAAGCCTTCACGACGCTGAGCCCGGCGAAACCGCCGTTCGCGCGTCACGCCGTAGGCGCCGAGCTTCTCGCAGAGATGCGCCCAACCTCGACGGCAGGCGCGGCAGTCGCCGCATTCGAGGTTCGGATCGACCACGACCCGGTCCCCGACGGACAGACCGGCGACGCCCTGCCCGACATCCGCCACGATCCCGGAATATTCGTGGCCGGGCACGACCGGAAAGGCTGACGTGCCGTAATTCGCGTTCAGCACTTCGAAATCGGTGTGACAGATGCCGCTCGCACGGACCTCGACGACGACCTCGCCCGCGCCCGCAACCGGATCGGGCAGAATTCCGAAGGCGACTTCGGCGCGGGCGGGGAAATTGATGGCTTTCATGGGCAGGTCCAGTTCGGGGCGCAGGGCGCTTCTCTGATCACGTCGCGGTCAAATCAGATGTCGACGCCCTGATCACCAAGCCGCCGCACGAAATCTCCCGAAGTGTTGCCGCTGGGATAGTCGACATCCGGAACGGGGACGCCGAGCCAGGCGCAGAGCGGCTCCCATCCGTCGCCGAGATTGTGGACGAGCAGGCGCTCCGGGTCGACAGTGCCGAGGACGTCGGCGACGTTTCGGTTGTACATCTCGATGGCGTATTCCCGCTCGCCCGCGCGGCCGTCGAACACCTGCCGGGCGATGAGACGCTGGCCGAGGCCGTCCGGATCGTCACCAGATTGGAGGTATTTCAGGATCGTGGCCTCAAAACTGGTCCACCAGCTTTCCGGCGACCGCATCGTCAGAAGCACTTTCGCGTCGGGATACGCCACGATCAGCTCGCGCCAATAATGCGCCGAGGGCCAGTCGACGCAGGCGTTGTAGCCGGAGAAAAGCGCATCCCAGTCCGGTACCGCGCCGTCCACCAAGTCGCGCCAAGGCTGGCGCAGCGGCGACTCCTCGCCCAGTTCCATCATGTGGTGCGTCGGCCCGACACCCAGCATGTTGAGCGCATGCCGCATGGAATCCGTGCCGGTCCGGCCGAAGCCCGTTCCGATGACTTTCAGTGGCATATGTCCTGTCCCGAAAACGCCGCAACGATACCGCGCGGATGTCCCGTCGCGCCGGGCGGGCGCATATCCCTACCCCGGGTCAAAGGCCCTTGGAGCGGTAACTCGCCGCGACCCGGCCGATCGACACGAGATAGGCCGCGATGCGCAGATCGTTGACGTCCTTGCGGGAATGCCAGACCTCGCGCATCGACTGGTAGGCGGTGCGCATCGTGTCGTCGAGACCCGAGCGGACCAGCTCCAGTTCGCCCGCGCCGCGGCTGTAATCCGACTTGAACTGGTCGGAGAGCTTCATGTCGACGCCCGCGTTCTGGAGGAGCCGTTCCAGCTCGTTGACCAGCATCATGTGCTCGGCCTCCTCCTGGCGGCGCTGCATCCGGCCAAAGCGGATGTGGCTGAGGTTCTTGACCCATTCGAAATAGCTGACCGTGACGCCGCCCGCGTTGGCGTAGAGATCGGGGATGATCACGACGCCCTTCTCGCGCAGGATCTCGTCGGCGCCGGCGGTGATCGGGCCGTTCGCGGCCTCGATTATCAGGTTCGCCTTGATGCGGTCGGCGTTGCCCATGTTGATGACGAACTCGAGCGCCGCCGGGATCAGGATGTCGCATTCCTTCTCGAGCACGGCCCCGCCGTCCTCGGTGTAGGTCCCGCGCGGAAAGCCCTTCACGCCGCCATTCGCCGCGATGTGGGTGCGCAGGAATTCGATCGGAATGCCATCGGGATTGACGATGGCGCCGTCGCGTTCGATGACCGCGACGATCTTGCAGCCGTCCTCCTCGCTGAGGAACTTCGCCGCATGGAAGCCGACGTTGCCGAGGCCTTGGACGATGACCTTCTTGCCGTCGAGCGAGCCGTCGAGATTCGCGGCCTTTATGTCGTCGGGATGCCGGAAGAACTCGCGGAGCGCGTATTGCACGCCACGTCCGGTGGCTTCGACCCGGCCCGCGATGCCGCCGGCATTCAGCGGCTTGCCGGTGACGCAGGCCGACGCGTTGATGTCGGTGGTGTTCATGCGTTTGTACTGGTCGACGATCCAGGCCATCTCGCGCTCGCCGGTGCCCATGTCGGGGGCGGGCACGTTCTGTGACGGATTGATCAGGTCGCGCTTGCAGAGCTCGTAGGCGAACCGCCGCGTGATCAGCTCCATCTCGTGCTCGTCCCACGCGTTCGGATCTACCTGCAGACCGCCCTTGGAGCCGCCGAACGGCGTCTCGACCAGCGCGCATTTGAACGTCATCAGCGCGGCCAGCGCCTCGACCTCGTCCTGGTTCACGCCGAGCGAGAAGCGGATGCCGCCCTTGACCGGCTCCATGTGCTCGGAATGCACCGCGCGGTAGCCGGTGAAGGTGTGGATGTCGCCCCGCAGACGCACGCCGAAGCGCACCGTGTAGGTCGAGTTGCAGATGCGGATCTTTTCCTGGAGACCCGGCGACAGGTCCATGAGTTTCACGGCCCGGTTGAACATCAGATCGACGGATTCGCGGAAGCTCGGCTCCCGAAGCGGCGCGTTCATCATTCTCTCCCGGGTTCAAATTGGCCATCGCGGCGCGCGCATCTAAGCACCAGATGGTTGACGGAACAAGACGTGCTCAGGTTCCGCGCGGCTTCGCGCGCCGCGTCGCGTCCGCCGCCGCAGGGTCCTCCGGCCAGGGATGACGGGGATAGCGCCCGCGCATGTCGCGCCGCACGTCGGCATAGGAATTCGCCCAGAAGCCCGGCAGATCGGCGGTGGTCTGCACCGGCCGATGCCCGGGCGACAGCAGTTCGAACACCAATGGCGTCCGCGTCGGCCCGATCGTCGGATGAAGCGCGGTCCCGAACATCTCCTGAAGCCGAACGGAAACCGAGGGCGCGCCGCCCGAATAATCGATCGCCAGCCGCGTGCCCGTCGGCGCCGTGAACGTCGCGGGCGCGAGGCGGTCGAGCGCCTGCCGCCCCTCATACCCCAGCCGCGCGTCGAGCGCCGCCGCGAGGTCGAGCCGCGCGAGTTCGCCCGCCTTGGCGATGCCCCCGAGAAACGGCGTCAGCCACCCCTCCAGATCGCGCGTCAGCCCGTCTGCGGAGAAATCCGCCAGATCCGCCCCCTGCCCGCGCAGCCATTCCACCCGTCCCGCGAGCCGCCGCGCGGCCGGCGTCCAGGGCAGAGCGTCGATCCCCAGATCACGCACGCCGGCGACCATCGCCGCCGCCACCGCGTCCGGCGGCGCGTCCGCCCAGCGCCGGTCCTCGAGCGGCAGCGCGCCCAGCATCAGCCGCTCGCGCGCCACGACCGCCCGCTCGCGCCGCGACCATTCGCAGAGATGCGCACGCTCCAGCGCATCGCCATGGAGCGCCCGGATATCGACCTCCGTGACCGGCAGCGCCAGCCGCGCCATCGCCTCGCGCGGATCGCCGTCGAGATCGGCCGCCACGATCATCGGCGCGGACCCGAGCGGATCGACCTCCGGCAGAACCGCGCCTTTGCCGCCCGACATCAGATAGCGCGGCTGTGGCCCCGGCCGCCGCAGCGCGATCCGGTCGGGATAGGCGAGCGACAGAACCGCGCCGGGCGAAAGACCCGCCCCGCCCGCATCCTTCGCCAGCCGCCGCAGCCGTCCGGCTTCAGTCCTCAGCGCCGCGATCGCGCCCCGATCCGCGATCACCGGCGCCTCCGCCTCGACGGCCTTCGGATCGCGCAGCGCCGCCAGCCGCAGCCCGAGATCGACCGGCGCCCGCCCGCCCGCGCCGCGCAGCGGATCGCGCGACTGGAGCAGCGCCGCGAGATCGGCGGCCAGCGCGCCCGACCCGGCCCGCGCGGCCTCCACGAGCATGTGCCCAAGCCGTGGGTGCAGCGGCATCCGCGCCAGCGCCCGCCCGTGCGCGGTGACGCCGCCGCCCGCGTCCAGCGCGCCGAGACCCGCCAGAAGCGCCCGCGCCTCGGCCAAAGCCGGCGCCGGCGGCGGCGTCAGGAACGGCATCGTCCCGGCATCCGCGCCCCAGCAGGCCAATTCGAGCGCGAGGCTCGTCAGGTCCGCCGCCTCGATCTCCGGCGGGGCGAAGGCCCCGAGCGCGCCCTCCTCACCCCGCGTCCAGAGGCGGTAGCACCATCCGGCGGCCACCCGTCCCGCGCGACCGCGCCGCTGCTCCGCCTCGGCGCGCGTCACCTTCTCCGTGACAAGCCGCGTCATCCCCGAGCCCGGATCGAACCGCGCCCGCCGCGCCCGTCCGGCGTCGACCACCACCCGCACGTCGGGGATCGTCAGCGAGGTCTCGGCGATGGCGGTGGCCAGAACCAGTTTTCGCACGCCCGCCATCGGAGCCAGCGCCTCGCGCTGCGCCGCGAAGGGCAGGCCGCCATGCAGCGGCTGGATCACGACGCCGTCGGGCAGACGCCCGGCGAGCCGCGCCGCGACCCGGCCGATCTCACCCTGCCCCGGCAGGAAAACCAGCACGCCGCCCGCGGTCCCGGCCAAAGCGCGCAGGACCAGATCGGCGGCGGCGTCCTCGAAGCGCGGCCCCCGCCCCGTTCCGCCCGACCAAGGCCGGTCCAGCCAGACCGTCTCGACCGGCCAGGCGCGCCCTTCGGCGGTGATCACCGGCGCGCCGCCCATCAGGACGGCCACCGGCCCCGCATCCAACGTCGCCGACATCACCAGAAGCCGGAGGTCGGGCCGCAGCGCCGCGCGGATCTCCAGCGTCAGCGCGAGGCCCAGATCGGCCTGCAACGCCCGCTCGTGGAACTCGTCGAAGATGATGCAACCGATGCCCGGAAGCTCGGCGTCCGACTGGATCATCCGCGTCAGGATGCCCTCGGTCACGACCTCGATCCGCGATCCCGCCACCGCCTCGCCCCGGATGCGGTAGCCGACCCGCCTGCCTGGAGCCTCGCCCAGACCCTCGGCCAGCCGCTCGGCGGCGGCGCGCGCGGCGACCCGGCGCGGCTCCAGCATCAGGATGCGGCCCTCGACGCCCGCCTCCAGCAGATGCAGCGGCACGCGCGTCGTCTTGCCCGCCCCCGGCGGCGCCTGGAGCACGGCGCGGCCATGATCGCGCAAGGCGGCGGAGATTTCCGGCAGGACCGGATCGATCGGAAGCGCCGGCATCGGCGCGTCGCTCAGTCGCGCCGCTCGAGGACCGCCTTGCCGAACTGCGTGCGCGTCTCGACGCGCTCCAGACGCGCGATCCCGTCGCCGCCCTCGCGGAACGTCACCTCGAACGGAAATTCGCGTCGGCTCGACATGCTCTGCGCCTCGCCCTCGATGCGGGAATAAGCGCCCTTGCAGGTCAGCGCGCCGTCCTTGGCGACCGGCGCGCCGAGGCTGAGCCGCGACCGGCGCGAGCCGTCGAAGACGTCGACCGAGGCGTCGCAGACGGTGTCCGGAGCCGCGTCGCCCAGAAGCGCGAGCCCCGCCGAGACCGGATCGAGCGTGCCGCCCTGGGTCGCAGGATCGGGCGCGGAGCCGCGCGGCGGGACCACCGAGACGCTCACCGGAACGCCGTTCCGCCAATCCATCACCGTCTTGCGCTCGGCGCGTGGGGATTTGGAATTTGCCTCGTAGCGAATGGGCGAGACCTTGCCGCCCACGATCCGCCCCGAGGACTTTCCGTCAAAAAAGAAATTCGCCACCAGACCCACCGCGCCGGCCGCCCGGATGCTGCTGGTCGCGGAATAGCTGTCGGCGGTGCTGCGGGCGGACATGGTCATCTCGCCGGCCTTGATCCCCGAGATGTAGAAATCGAACACGGCGTCCTGCGCCTGCGCCATGCCGCCGGCGCCCAACGCCAAGGCGAGCGCGCCCGCGCGCGCGGTCCTGTCGATCCAGCTCATCGGTCGAGGTCTCCTGTCGATTGAGGCGGGACAATGCCCGTCAGGATATGCCAAATAGGGGCCCCGAGGCCAAGGCGCATCCCGCGCGTCGACGGTGAACCCTGCGTGATGCGATCCCGGACGGCGCGATGACCCCTCCCGACACGACCGAGATCGCGGAACGGCTCGCCTCCGGCGACCGGCGCGCGCTGTCGCGGGCGATCACGTTGACGGAATCGACGCGGACCGACCACCGGCGCGCGGCGCGCGACCTGATCGGGCGCCTTTCGCCCCGCCCGCGCCCCGCGCTGCGCATCGGGCTGACCGGCACGCCCGGCGTCGGCAAGTCCAGCCTGATCGAAAGCCTCGGGCTGATGCTCACCGGTGCGGGCAAACGCCTCGCGGTGCTCGCGGTCGATCCGTCTTCGACGCGCTCGGGCGGCTCGATCCTCGGCGACAAGACCCGGATGGAACGCCTGTCGCGCGACCCGGCCGCCTTCATCCGCCCCTCGCCCAGCCAGGCCGCGCTCGGCGGCGTCGGTCGGCGCACACGCGAGACGATCCTGCTGACCGAGGCCTGGGGCGCCGACGTGGTCCTCGTCGAGACCGTGGGCGTGGGCCAGTCCGAGACGATGGTCGCGGACATGACCGACGTCTTCGTGCTGCTGCTGGCGCCGGGCGGCGGCGACGAGCTTCAGGGGGTCAAGCGCGGCATCATGGAGATGGCCGACCTCATTCTCGTGAACAAGGCCGACGGCGATCTGGAGGCGGCGGCCAACCGCACCCGCGCCGATTATGCCGGCGCGCTCCGTCTCATGCGGCCGCGTCCGGGCGATCCCGAAGGCTGGCCGCGCGCGATGTGCGTCTCGGCCATGACCGGCGCCGGACTGGTCGAGGCTTGGCAGGCCGTGGAGGCGCTGGCCGCGGCGCGCGAGGCCTCCGGCGCGTTCGCCGCGCGCCGCGCCGCCCAGGCGGTCGCCTGGTTCGACCACGCCGTGGAGACCGGCCTGATCGCGCGCCTCGCGGCCCGGCCGGACGCGGCCACCCTGCGCGCGCGCCTCGCCTCGGCCGTGACCGAAGGACGCCTGACACCCGACGCCGCCGCCGAGGATCTTCTCGACGCGGTCGCGCCTCAGCCGAGCGCCGATCCCGCGATCTGAGACACGCTGTCGCGCAGCCGCTCGAAGAAACCCGGCTCGGATCGCTCGGGGTCCAGCAACTCGTTCTCGGCCAGCATGCTCTCGTCCCCCTTGATCTCGTCCCGGTCGAACTCGACCAGCGTCCGCCCGTCGCCCCGCAGAGCTTCGACCGCCTTGACGAGCGACCCGTCGGCCGTGTCCAGCGCCGCGTCGAACGCCCCGACGTCGACACCGAGGTGCTCGCAGAGCAGATCGCGCCGCACATCGGCGAACGCGCGCTCCACCGCCTCGGCCTTCGCGGGATTGCGTCCCGAATCAATCACGACGTCGCATTCCGTGTCGAACCCCATGGAGCGGTTGTTGACGTTGGAAGAGCCGACCCGCAGCACCTGGTCGTCGATGATCGTGATCTTGGCATGGACGTAGATCGGCTCGTCCGCCGCGTTCACCGGATAATACGCGCCCAGCCGCCCGGCATGGTCCGCCTCCCAGAGCATCCGCAGAAGCTTGCGGCGGGCCCCGTCCATCGCCTTCTGCTCCAGCCAGCCGTCGGCCTCCTGCGGCAGGATCATCACGATCTCCGGCCCGTCCGCCTCGCGCAGACGCGCGGCCAGCGCCTCGGCCAAGGTGCGCGACGCGAGGTACTGCGTCTCGATATAGATGATGCGCCGCGCCGCGCCGATGGCTTCGAGATAGAACCGCTCGATTTCGCGGATCTCGTCCCGCTCGCCGTAAGCCGGCGCGGTGCGCGCGATGCCGACATCCACGTCGCGCAGGGTCGGCGCCAATCCTTCCGGCCATGCCGCGTCGGTCTCGGGCGGTGCTTCCAGCGCGTCGCCCGTCGCGGCCTTCCACCGCGCGCGCGACAGCTCGCCCAGCGCCTTGGCCGCGGGCCCGCTGAGCGCCGTCGTCGCGTCGTGCCACGGCCCGGCCGCCTTGCCGTTCGGCAGCACGCGCAGGGTATCCCTGTGCCGGTGGTCGCGCGTGTCCCAGCGCCCGCCGGTCATGTCGATCCCGCCGCAGAACGCCACCGCGTCGTCGATCACCACGACCTTGGAATGATGCGCGCCGCCGACGGGATGCTCGCCGTCCAGCCGGAAGTGCACCTGGTCGTCCAGCGTCCAGTTCGCCAGCGCCAACGGCATCATGCCCCGCCCCAGCGCCTGGATCGCGCCGAATTTCCACTTCAGCAGATATATCTGAAGCTCCGGGCTCCGCTCCGGCAGCCAGGACAGGAAACCGCCAAGGTCGTTCGGCCCCTCGATGGTCGCCCCGCCCGGCTCCAGCAGGATCCGCGTGTCGAGATCCCAGCCCACCAGCATGATGACATGCCGCGCCCCCAGCATCGCCCGCTTGGCGGCCCGGAAATAATCCTCGGCATCCACGATCAGGCTCAGACGGTCCGCGCGCGCGATCCGCCAGAACGCGTCGTCTTTCGTCATCGGCGCCGTGCCCATCGCGCTCTCCTCCCCGTCGTTCAGTCGACCATAGCCGCAACCGCGGCACCCGTAACCCGGTTCCGCCGCCGGACTTGCAATCCGCCCGCCGATCTGTACAAGGCCGCATCCCTCCAAGGATATGTATCGCGCGGCCTCTCGTATGGACCCGGAGGGAATTGGGTTCCATTTTGAAGCGCGCTGGAAAAAGCAGGTGGCATATGGCTCTTTACGAGCATGTCTTCATCGCGCGTCAGGATCTGTCCAACGCGCAGGCCGAAGGCCTCATCGAACATTTCGGCCAGGTCCTGTCCGACAACGGCGGAGCGGTCGTCGAGTTCGAATACTGGGGCCTCAAGACGATGGCCTACAAGATCAACAAGAACCGCAAGGGGCATTACGCCTACGTCCGCTCCGACGCGCCCGCCGCGGCCGTCCAGGAGATGGAGCGCCTGATGCGCCTCCACGACGACGTGATGCGCGTCCTGACCATCAAGGTCGACAAGCACGAGGAAGGCCCCTCGGCGGTCGTCCAGTCCAAGAACCAGCGTGACGACCGCGGCCCGCGCCGTCCGCGTCGCGACAACTGAGAGAGGGGACCGCACCATGGCCGGCAAACCGTTTTTCCGCCGTCGCAAGTCCTGCCCGTTCTCGGGCGACAACGCGCCGACGATCGACTACAAGGACGTCAAACTCCTGCAGCGCTACATCTCCGAGCGCGGCAAGATCGTGCCGTCGCGCATCACCGCCGTCTCGGCGAAAAAGCAGCGCGAGCTCGCGCGGGCGATCAAGCGCTCCCGCTTCCTGGCGCTCCTGCCCTACGCGGTAAAGTGAGGATCATCTGATGGATGTCGTACTTCTCGAGCGCGTCGCCAAGCTCGGACAGATGGGCGAGGTGGTCAGCGTCAAGCAGGGCTACGCCCGCAACTTCCTCCTGCCTCAGGGCAAGGCGCTGCGCGCCACGCCCGTCAACATGGAGCGGTTCGAAGGCCAGCGCGCCCAGCTCGAGGCGCGCAACCTCGAGCAGAAGAAAGAGGCCGAAGGCGTCGCCGCCAAGCTCGACGGCCAGACCTTCGTCGTGATCCGCTCCGCCTCCGACGGCGGCGGGCTCTACGGCTCGGTCACCACCCGTGACGCGTCGGACGCCGCGATCGCGGCCGGCTTCACGCTCGACCGCCGCCAGGTGGTCCTGCAGAACCCGATCAAGGCGCTCGGCCTGCATCCGCTCGAGGTGGTCCTCCACCCCGAGGTGACGGCGACGATCACGATCAACGTCGCGCGCAGCGCCGAGGAGGCCGACATGCAGGCCTCCGGCAAGACGATCCAGGAGCTGCAGGCCGAGGCGGACGCCGAAGCCGAGTTCGATATCGCCGAGCTTTTCGACGACATCGGCTCCGCCGCGAATGACGACGATCCGCGCGGTCCGGAACCCGAGCGGGACGCGGACGACGACGAGATCATCGAAGACCGCAACGCCTGACCCTTCGCGCCCGGCCGGAACCCCGGCCGGGCGTCCTCGCGCATCGACCGGCGCGCGTCATTCCGTCCCCGTTATCCCCGCTGTTCACAGGTGCTTTCTCCGTCCGGCGCGTTATAAGGACGCCGACAGGGAGACCCGCACATGCCCGACGGACAGACCGGCGACACGCACGCCGAAAGCCAGCCGCTTCCCCACAACATCGAGGCGGAACAGGCGCTTCTGGGCGCGCTGATGGTCAACAACGACGTCTATGACCGCGTGTCGGGAATCGTCCAGGCCGAACATTTTTTCGATCCCGTCCATGCGCGCATCTTCGACGTCGCGGCCGAGCGGATCAAGAAGAACGCGCTCGCCACGCCCGTCACGCTCAAGGCTTTCCTCGAGGACGATGCCGGCCTGAACGAGCTCGGCGGCCCCGCCTATCTCGCGCGGCTCGCCGGCGCCTCGATCTCGCTTTTCGCCGCCAAGGACTACGCCCAGCTGATCTACGACCTCGCGATCCGCCGCGAGCTGATCCTGATCGGCCAAGTCATCGCGGAAAAGGCCGCGCGGATGGACGTGGACAGCGAGCCGCGCGACCAGATCGTCGAGGCCGAACAGGTGCTCTATCAACTCGGCGAGCAGGGCAAGGTCGACAAGGGCTTCCAGAGCTTCCGCCGCGCCCTGACCGACGCGGTCAACATCGCCAACGCCGCCTATCTGCGCGACGGCGGCCTCGCGGGCATCTCCTGCGGCCTCGTCGACATGGACAAGTGGCTGGGCGGATTGCACAATTCGGATCTCCTCATCCTCGCGGGCCGGCCCTCGATGGGCAAGACCTCGCTCGCGACCAACATCGCCTTCAACATCGCCAAGGCCTACAAGAAGGGCAAAAAGAACGACGGCTCCGAGGGTGCCGTCCAGGGCGGCGTGGTCGCGTTCTATTCGCTGGAGATGTCGGCCGAGCAGCTCGCCGCCCGCATCCTGTCCGAGGCCGCGCGCGTGCCCTCCGAACAGATCCGCCGCGGCGACATGACCGAGGACGAGATGCGCCGGCTGATCGAGGCGGCGCAGCAGCTCGAGAACTGCCCGCTCTTCATCGACGACACGCCGGCCCTGCCGATCTCGACCATCGCGGCCCGCGCGCGCAGGCTCAAACGCCAGCACGGCCTCGACGTGATCTTCATCGACTATCTCCAGCTCGCCCGGCCCGCGTCGAACCGCTCGGAAGGCCGCGTCCAGGAGGTCTCGGAGATCACACAGGGCCTCAAGGCGATGGCCAAGGAGCTCAACGTGCCCGTCGTGGCGCTGAGCCAGCTCTCGCGCCAGGTCGAGAGCCGCGAGGACAAGCGCCCGCAGCTCAGCGACCTGCGGGAATCCGGCTCGATCGAGCAGGACGCCGACGTGGTGATGTTCGTGTTCCGCGAGGAATACTACCACGAGCGGCTGGAGCCGCAGCAGAACGACCCGAAATACGCCGAATGGCAGACCCGGATGGGCGAGCTTCACGGTCTGGCGGAGGTCGTCATCGGCAAACAGCGCCACGGCCCCGTCGGCACCGTGCGCCTCGCCTTCGAGGGCAAGTTCACCCGCTTCTCGGACCTGGTGAAACCTTACCAGGCGGGCGCGAACCCCGACTTCCAGTAGAGGTTCAGCGCGACAGCTCCGACAGCCGGGCGCGCAGCGTGTCGCTGCGCCGCGTCGCGAACAGCACGTCGTCGACGCGCATCGTGCCGTCGGCGACGGGCGTGATCACCAGATACTCGCGCCAGGTCGGCGCCCCGCCCGGAACGCCGCGCACGATCTCGACCAACGCCGCGTTGCGCGTGCTCGCCTGACACACCGGCACCTCGTTGGTGTAGCTCTGGAACAGCGTCCGCGCCGGCTGGAGCTTTGTGCGCGCCGCCGCCGTCTCGATCGCGCCCGCCAGACTGGGCGACAGCAGGCTCTGCAGACCGGCCATGTCGCCCGCCTGGGTCAGGCGGCAGAACTCCGTGCCGAGATCGTCCCAGTCGAAATTCCCCTGAGCCTGGCCCGTTTGCGCGGCCAGCCCGGAAACGAATACCGCCATGATCGCGACGCGGATATGTCGACGCATCTCAAATCACTCCGATCGCGGCCAGCTCGGCCATCAGCGCCGGCGGCAGATCCGACGCGGCCTCGTCACCCATCAGGTCGCGCGGCGCGTCCTCCGCCCGCAGATAGCGCCAGCCCTGGAACGGCCGGCGCGGCTGCGGCACGGTCCGCACGATCTCCGGATCGAAGCCGATCGCGCAGCGCCGGATGCCGTCCGCCCCGTCGCGCGGCGTCAGAGACACGATCCTCTGACGTGCCAGCACCAGCCCCTTGAACACCCAGTAAAGCGAACCGCCGTCCAGAAGCTCGTCGCCGCGTTTCGGCCACATCCGCGTCACATGCGACGGCGTCGCGTCGCGCCCGGCGGCCTTGGCCTCGGCGACCCTGCGGGTCTGCCATTCGACCAGATCCTCGACGCCCTCGGCCCCGACGCAGAGCTTGATCATGTTGAGTTTGCCGGCCATCCGATTCCCACTCGTGGGCGTCAATCGACGCGCTGGCACAAGATAGCGGCTCACGCGGCCGCGTCACGCGCTTTCCGACCCGTCGGCCGCAATTGACCGTGAGCGCGCCTTGGACTATCTTTGTTCCACTCCCCGCGCATGAAAGGCCGACCTGATGAACAAGCCCTCCACCGGGGACTTCCTGGCGTCCGACGCCGCTCCGCTGCCCTGGCAGGAGGTCAGCCTCGACGTCCTGCGCGAGAAATACGCCAAGGGCGCCGAACGCGATCTCGACGGTCCCGAAATGGCCCGCGCCGTGCGCCTGCGCGTCGCGCGCGCGCTGGCCGAGGTCGAAGACGACCCCGCGGCCTGGGAGCCGAAATTCCTCGCCGCGATGGAGGCGGGCTTCATCCCCGGCGGGCGGATCAACTCGGCGGCCGGCGCCGGCATCCGCGAGGTCACGCTGATCAACTGCTTCGTGCAACCTGTGGGTGATTCGGTCTCCGACACCGTGGACGGCAAACCCGGCATCTACGTGGCGCTGCGCGAGGCCGCCGAGACCATGCGGCGCGGCGGTGGCGTCGGCTACGATTTCAGCGCGATCCGCCCGCGCGGCGCCTTCGTCGGCGGCACCGACAGCTCGGCCTCCGGCCCGATCAGCTACATGCACGTCTTCGACCAGTCCTGCGCCACCGTCGAATCCGCCGGCGCCCGGCGCGGCGCGCAGATGGGCGTTCTGCGCTGCGACCATCCCGACATCATGGAGTTCGTCTCGGCCAAACGCCAGGCCGGCAAGCTCAACAACTTCAACATCTCCATCGGCGTCACCGACGCGTTCATGGAAGCGGTCGAGGCCGACGGCGAGTTCGAGCTGACCCACAAGGCCCGCGCCGGCGCCGCCCAGGTCGCCAACGGCGCGCATCAGCGCGACGACGGCCTCTGGGTCTACGCCACCATCCGCGCCCGCGAACTCTGGCGCGTCATCATGCGCAACACCTACGAGGCGGCCGAGCCCGGCGTGCTGTTCCTCGACCGCATCAACACCGACAACAACCTGCATTACTGCGAGCGGATCGAGGCGACCAATCCCTGCGGCGAGATCCCGATCCCCGATCACGGCTGCTGCTGTCTCGGCAGCGTCGACCTGACGAAATTCGTCCGCGACCCCTTCACCGAGGACGCGCGCTTCGACGACGCGGCCTTCGCCGCCACCGTCGCGACCGCCGTGCGGATGCTCGACAACGTGCTGACCGCCACGATCTGGCCCCTGCCCCAACAGGCCGAGGAGGCCGCGAACAAGCGCCGCATCGGCCTCGGCTTCACCGGCCTCGGCGACGCGCTCATCCTGCTCGGCCTCCGCTACGACAGCGCCGAGGCGCGCGAGTTCGCGGCCTCCCTCACCCGCGCCATGCGCGACGCCGCCTACCGCGCCTCCACCGGCATCGCGCGCGAAAAGGGCGCCTTCCCGCTCTTCGACGCGGAGAAACTCCTCGCCTCCGGCATGGCGAAGCGCCTGCCCGACGACATCCGCGCGGAGATCCGCGAACACGGCCTGCGCAACAGCCACCTGCTCTCGATCGCGCCCACCGGCACGATCAGCCTCGCCTTCGCCGACAACGCCTCGAACGGCATCGAGCCGGCGTTTTCCTGGACCTACACCCGCAAGAAACGCGAGCCCGACGGCTCGATGCGCGAGTACGAGGTCGAGGACCACGCCTGGCGGCTCTGGCGCGCCAAACGCGGCAACTCGGCCGAGCTGCCGCCCGCCTTCGTCAACGCGCTCGAGATCTCCGCGCGCGACCACATGGCGATGCAGGCCGCGATCCAGCCCGCGATCTGCGCCGCGATCTCCAAGACCGTCAACGTGCCCGAGGATTACCCGTTCGAGGCGTTCGAGACGCTCTACATGGAGGCCTGGCACGCGGGCCTCAAAGGCATCACCACCTACCGCCCCAACTCGGTGCTCGGGCTCGGTCCTCTCGGTCACCAAGGAGACCCCGCAGGATTTCGACCAGTCCGAACCCGACCGCCGCATCCGCATCAACGACGCGCCCCAGGTGGCGCTCGCGGCGCTCCGCTGGCCGCACCGCCCGAAACTCGCCGCCGGAAGCCCGTCCTGGACCTACATGGTCGAGGCGCCGTCCAGCCGGTTCGCCGTCTTCGTCGGCCACGTCGAGGGCACCCCCGAAACCGGCGGCAACCGCCCCTTCGAGGTCTGGGTCAACGGCGAACAGACGCCGCGCGGTCTCGGCGCGCTCGCCAAGAGCCTGTCGATGGACATGCGCGCCCAGGACGGCGAGTGGCTCCGCATCAAACTCGAAAGCCTCGCGAAAACCCCCGGAGCCCCCTACCAGGTCGCCATGCCGCCCGACGGGCGCATGGTCCCGGTCGCCGGCAACGTCAGCGCCTTCGCCCAGGTGGTGCGCCACCGCTGCGAGACGCTCGGCGCCTTCGACGGTCCCGAAGGCGCGGCCACGCCGCTCGTCGACGCGCTCTTCTCGCGCAAGGAGCCGAAATCCGGCGTCGACGGCACGCTGAGCTGGACCGTCGACGTGCTCAATCCGAACACCGGCGACGACTTCGCGATGTTCGTCAAGGAATGCATCCTGCCCGACGGCTCCAAACGCCCGTTCAGCGTCTGGTTCTCGGGCGCGTACCCGCTGGAATTCAACGGCCTGACCCGCAGCCTCAGCCTCGACATGCGCGTGATCGACCCCGCCTGGGTCGGGAAAAAACTCCGCGGCCTGAAGGATCTGCCCGAAGCCCAAGGCGATTTTTTCGCCCGCGTGCCGGGAAGCGAGAAACAGGCGGTCCAGCCCTCGACCATCGCCTATGTCGCGCGCCTGCTCATCCACCGCTACGAGATGTTGGGCGTGCTCGACGCCGGCGGCTATCCGCGCTCGGCCGTCGCCGGCCTCTGGGCCGACGCGCCGGAGCCGGGAAGCGGCGAGCTGAAGCACGTCGCCGGGCGCCCCTGCCCCGAATGCGGCCATTCCACCGTGATCCGGCGCGACGGCTGCGATTTCTGCACCGCCTGCGGACACACGGGATCGTGCGGATGACGTAGTCTGATATCTGACTGCGATCTTTACAATTATGCTCGGGTATGTGTATAATCGAGATTGAGCATGTGTATAAGCGAAAAAAAGGGAACCCGAATGGACACGCCGACGATCGAAAAGGCGCCGCCCGCCCCCTCCGTCGAAGAGATGGCGAAAAACGCGGCGCATGCGTCCGACTTCCTCAAGGCGCTCGCGCACGAGGGTCGTCTGATGATCCTGTGCCATCTCGTCGCCGGCGAGAAGTCCGTGGGCGAGCTCGAAACCCTGCTCGGCGCGCGCCAGGCGGCGGTTTCACAACAGCTCGCGCGTCTGCGGCTCGAAAACCTCGTGACAGGCCGCCGCGAAGGCAAGACGATCTACTACCGTCTCGGCGACCCGAAGGTGCGCCAGCTGATCGAAACGCTGCATTACCTGTTCTGCGAGCCGGCCGGCGCCGCCTGAGCGCGAGGCCCCGCGGGCACGGCGGGATCAGCCCGGATCGCGCTCCGCGCGTTTGACCGCGTCCCAGAGCGCGTCCATCTCCTCCAGCGTGGACCCTGACGGACTGCGCCCGTTTCGGGCCAGCGCCGCCTCCACCGCGTTGAACCGCCGCGTGAACTTGAGATTGGCCTCGCGCAGCGCCGCCTCGGGGTCGATGTCGAGATGGCGGGCGAGGTTGGCCATGACGAACATCAGATCGCCGTATTCCTCGCGCGTGTGGTCCGCGTCGCCGCTTCTCGCCGCCTCCGCAAGCTCCGCCGCCTCCTCCGCGATCTTGGCCGTGACATGGCCCGCGTCCGGCCAGTCGAAACCGACCCGCGCCGCCCGGTTCTGAAGCTTCACCGCCCGCGTCAGCGCCGGCAGCCCCGCCGCCACGCCGTCGAGCGCGCTCGCGGTTTCCACCCGCCCGCCCGCTCCGCCGCCTTGATCCGCTCCCAGTCGGCCGTCTGGCGTTCGGGCGTCTTGTCCCGGCTCTCGTCGCCGAAGACGTGCGGATGCCGTCGCACCATCTTGTCACAGATCGCGCGCGCGACGTCGTCGAACCCGAACGCGCCCGCCTCCTCGGCCATGCGCGCGTGATAGACCACCTGGAGCAGCAGATCGCCGAGCTCGTCCCGCAGGTCGTCCGTATCGCCCCGCGCGATGGCGTCCGCGACCTCGTAGGCTTCTTCGATCGTATAGGGCGCGATCGTATCGAACGTCTGGACGATGTCCCACGGACACCCCGTCTCCGGATCGCGCAGCCGTCGCATGATCTCGCGGAGCCGCGCCACCCCGCCCTCGGGATCGTGGATCAGACTGTCCGAAGCGAATTCATCCATGCCCGGACCCTATCCGCCGGCCCCCGCCGGCCGCAAGCCACGCGGCGCTGAAAGCTCCGATCCAAACGTGTGACACGCCTTTCCGGGAAGTTAACGCGATTCGAATTCAGTATTTGCTATCATGACTTAGCAAAAGCGTCACGCGTGACACTCTTGGCGCGTCACGCGTCGAAAAGCGTGACACGCCGCCGGTCTCCGGACGCGAACCGGCGGACCACCGCCGGATAAAGCCGGTGCTCCATCGGCAACAGCCGGGCGGCGAGCGTCCCCGGCGTGTCCCCCTCCAGAACCGGGATCACCGCCTGGCCCAGGATCGGCCCGGCATCCAGATCCGGCGTCACCTCATGGACCGTGCAGCCATGCACCGCCATCCCGGCGGCCAACGCCCGCGCATGGGTGTCGAGCCCCGGAAAAAGCGGCAGGATCGAGGGATGGATGTTGAGCATCCGCCCTTCCCAGGCCGCGATGAAATCCGGCGTCACGATCCGCATGAACCCGGCCATCAGCACGATCTCGGCCCCGGCCGCGCGCAGCCGCTCCGTCACCGCCGCGTCGAACGCGCCCCGGTCCGGAAAGGCGCGATGGTCCACGCAGACCGCCTCGATCCCCATCTCCGCCGCGCGGGTCAACCCGCCCGCCTCCGGCCGGTTCGACAGGACCAGGCATGGCTCGGCCGGATGATCCGCCGCCGCCATCGACCGCGCGAGCGCGACCATGTTCGACCCGCCTCCCGAGATCAGGATCGCCGCCTTTTTCCGGCTCACAGCGCGCCCGAGAACCGCACGCCCGTACCCGGAGCGACCCGGCCGATCCGGATGACCCGCTCGCCCGCCGCCGCCAGAACGCCCGCGACCTCGTCCGCCCGGTCGGCCGCCACCGTCGCGACCATCCCGATCCCGCAATTGAACGTCTTGAGCATCTCCGCATCCGACACCCGGCCCTGCGCCCGCAGCCAGGCGAAGACCGGCGGAAGATCCCATGCGTCGAGATCGATCTCCGCGCCCGACCCGTCGGGCAGCATCCGCGGCACGTTCTCCGTCAGCCCGCCACCCGTGATGTGCGCGAGCCCCCGCAGCCCGCCCGTCCCGAGCGCCGCCAGCGCCGACCGCACATAGATCCGCGTCGGCGTCAGAAGCTCCGACCCGAGCGTCCCGTCCCCGAACGGCGAAGGCGCGTCCAGACCGAGCCCCGACGCCTCCACGATCCGCCGCACCAGGCTGAAGCCGTTGGAATGCACCCCGTCCGAGGCGAACCCGAGCAGCACGTCGCCCTCTGTCACGTCCCGTGGCAGCGCCCCGCCCCGTTCCATCGCCCCGATCGCGAAGCCCGCGAGGTCGAAATCGTCGCCGGAATACATGCCCGGCATCTCGGCGGTCTCGCCACCGACGAGCGCGGCGCCGGCCTGGCGGCAGCCGTCGGCGATCCCCTCGACCAGCCGCGCCGCGTTCTCCACATCGAGCCGACCCGTCGCGTAATAGTCGAGAAAGAACAGCGGCTCCGCCCCTTGGCAGACCAGATCGTTGACGCACATCGCCACGAGGTCGATCCCGACCCCGCCGAATTCCCCGCACTCGATGGCCACGCGGAGCTTGGTGCCCACGCCATCCGTCGCCGCCACGAGGATCGGATCGGAAAACCCCGCGGCCTTCAGATCGAACAGCGCGCCGAACCCGCCGAGACCCGCCATGACGCCCGTCCGCCGCGTGCTCTCGGCCGCCGGCTTGATCCGCTCGACAAGCGCGTTGCCAGCGTCGATGTCCACCCCCGCGCCCGCATAGGTCATTCCGTTCGACTTGTCGGCCACGCGCGATCTCCGCTCCGGTTTCCAGCGATCCTCTAGCGCAGCGCGCGCGCGATGGGAACACGCGCTTGACCCTTTCGCGCCGCCTGCTGTAGCAGGGGCCGTCGGGCCTGTAGCTCAATTGGTCAGAGCAGAGCGCTCATAACGCTTTGGTTGGGGGTTCAAGTCCCTCCGGGCCTACCAGACGCCGCCACGCGGCTCCATGTTCCGGATGTCAGACGGAAGGGATGCGCGATGAGCGGAATCGAGATCGGTGACGAGGGCTTCGTCGTGGACGCCGCGATTGTGGCGGAGGCGTTCGGCCTGTCCGCGCCGGACATCCAGCCGATGATGCGCTCGGGTGCGATCACTTCGCGCTGCGAGAAGGGCGTCGATGCGGATGCGGGGCGCTGGCGCCTGACCTTCTTCCACGCCGGCCGCGCGGTGCGCTTGACCGTCGACGAGGCGGGCAAACTCCTGACCCGATCAACGTTCGACGCGCCGAAGCCGCCGTCGGGCACCGCATGAGCATCTTCTGCCACACGCGTATCGCGTGAGATTCAGACCGGCTCGGCGAGCTTCAGACCACCGAGCGAGGCGATCAGGTCCACGATCTCCTCGACCCCCTGCCGGGACCGCAGGCTCGCGAACACGAAGGGCCGCTCGCCGCGCATCCGCCGCGCGTCCCGGTCCATGACCGACAGATCGGCGCCCACATGCGGGGCGAGGTCGGTCTTGTTGATGATCAGCAGGTCAGACCGCGTGATGGCCGGGCCGCCCTTGCGCGGGATCTCCTCGCCGGCGGCAACATCGATCACGTAGAGCGTGATGTCGGCGAGCTCCGGGCTGAACGTCGCGGAAAGGTTGTCGCCCCCGCTCTCGATCAGAAGGAGTTCGATGTCGGGGTGACGCCGCACCATGTCAGCCACCGCCGCGAGGTTGATCGAGGCGTCCTCGCGGATCGCCGTATGCGGACAGCCGCCGGTTTCGACCCCGGTGATCCTGTCGCCCGGAAGCACCTGCAACCGCAGAAGCGCCTCGGCGTCCTCCTGCGTATAGATGTCGTTGGTGATCGCGCCCATCGAGACCCGATCGCGCAGAGCCTCGCACAAGGCGGCGGTCAGCGTGGTTTTGCCCGCGCCGACCGGGCCGCCGATGCCCACGCGCAGGGGGCCGTTCGTGTTCGTCATGTCCTGAAAACCCTTGAATATTGCGTCTCATGCCGCATCGATGCCAGATCGGCGGCGAAGGCCGTGGCGGACAGCATGTCCAGATCGCCGGCCAGGGCCGCCTCGGCGCACCGCGCGCAGACCGGGGTCAGTTCCCGGATCAGCGCGTGCCCCTCGCTCTGGCCGAGCGGCATCAGCCTCATGGCCGCCGTCACCAGGTTGCTCATGACCGCCTGCGCGAACATCCGCGCGGTCGTTCCAAGCGGCAGGCCGGCCAGCCGCGCGGCGCGGCCGACCGCGACCGGATAGGTCAGCGGCGGCAGATCGAACCCGTGCACCGACGCGGTGATCCGGCAGAACGCGGCCCCTTGCAGATCGGTCTCCATCAGCCGTTCCTTCGACGACGCGAAGCCGCGCGCCGCGGCGTCGATCTCAGCCAGCGCGGACTCGCCTTCGGCCTTGAAGGCGGCCCCGAGGAAGATCGCGTCCGTCCGGCCCGCGCCGTGCTCGATGACGTCCTCGAGCCAGGATCGGAGATCGTCTCCGCCCCGGATGTCACCACATTCGACCAGCCATTCCAGACCGTGCGAATAGGCGAACGACCCGACCGGCCAGGCCGGCGAGAACCATTGCACGAGCGTCAGGATGTCGGCGTCAGTGGGCGTGTCCATGGGTCCGTCCATGTCCATAGGCGCCCTTCGCCGGGGAAAACGGCTCAACGACGTCGCGGACCGCGGCGCCGAGCTTGCCGAGCATGTCGCGCATGACGTGGTCGCGCTGGATCAACAGGCGCGTCTCCTCGATCTGGCAGGGCGCGTGGCGGTTGCCGATATGCCAGGCGAGATGGACGAGATTGTCGCCCGTCACCTCCAGAAGCTCCTCCTCCGCCGCGATGACTTCGATCCGCCGACCATCCTCGAGTTCGAACGCGTCACCGTGATCGAGCGATGTCGTATGCTCCAGATCCACGAGGAATTGATCATCACGCGCGGTCTCCAGCACCCGGCGGCGCAGAAACCTTTTTTCGTAGGACAGCACGCAACGATCGTGCGCGTCGGTCCATTCCCCGTGACGGCGTACCGTCCGGCTCGGCGGGAGTTCCATCGCTCGCTCCTAGAACATGAAATAGCGTTGCGCCATCGGCAGAACCTCGGCCGGGGCGCAGGTGAGCAACTCCCCGTCCGCGCGGACCTCGTAGGTCTCGGGGTTCACCTCCATGCGCGGCGTCGCGTCGTTGAGCAGCAGATCCTTCTTGCCGATCTTGCGGGTATTCGCGACCGCGACGGTCCGCTTGGCGAGCCCGAGGCTTCCGCCGATGCCGGCGGCCTGTGCCGCCGCCGAGACGAAGGTGATCCCGGAATGCTCCACCGACCGCCCGAAGGCGCCGAACATGGGTCGCGAATAGACCGGCTGCGGCGTCGGGATCGAGGCGTTCGGATCGCCCATCTGGGCGCAGACGATGGTCCCGCCCAGCAGCACCATCTCGGGCTTCACCCCAAAGAAAGCCGGGTTCCAGAGCACCAGATCGGCGCGTTTGCCGACCTGGACCGAGCCGATCTCGGATGAGACGCCATGGGCGATCGCCGGGTTGATCGTGTATTTCGCGACATAGCGGCGGACGCGGAAATTGTCGTTCTGGCCGGTCTCCTCGGCCAGCCGCCCGCGCTGCTTTTTCATCTTGTCGGCGGTCTGCCAGGTGCGGATCAGCACCTCGCCGACCCGGCCCATCGCCTGGCTGTCCGAGGCGATGATCGAGAAGGCGCCCATGTCGTGCAGGATGTCCTCGGCGGCGATGGTCTCGCGGCGGATGCGGCTTTCGGCGAAGGCCACGTCCTCGGGGATCGATTTGTCGAGGTGATGGCAGACCATCAGCATGTCGAGATGCTCTTCGAGCGTGTTCACGGTGAAGGGCCGCGTCGGGTTGGTCGAGGAGGGCAGGACATGCTCCTCGCCGCAGATCCGGATGATGTCGGGCGCGTGGCCGCCGCCGGCGCCTTCGGTGTGGAAGGCGTGGATCGTGCGACCTTTCATCGCCGCCAGCGTGGTCTCGACGAAGCCGCTCTCGTTGAGCGTATCGGTGTGGATCATCACCTGGACGTCCATGTCGTCGGCGACGCCGAGACAGCAGTCGATCGCGGCGGGCGTGGTGCCCCAATCCTCGTGCAGCTTGAGCGCGCAGGCGCCGGCCTCGACCATCTCGACCAGCGCGCCGGGCTGGCTGGCGTTGCCTTTGCCGGCGAGGCCGAAATTCATCGGGAACGCGTCGAGGCTCTGGAGCATCCGTCCGATATGCCATGCGCCCGGCGTGCAGGTCGTGGCGAGCGTGCCGTGCGCCGGGCCGGTGCCGCCGCCGAACATGGTCGTGACGCCGGAATGCAGCGCGTCCTCTATCTGCTGCGGGCAGATGAAGTGGATGTGACTGTCGAAGCCGCCAGCGGTCAGTATGCGGCCCTCGCCGGCGATCGCCTCGGTGCCGGGGCCGATGATGATGTCGACGCCCGGCTGGGTGTCCGGGTTGCCCGCCTTGCCGATCGCCGCGATGCGGCCGTCGCGCAGGCCGACATCGGCCTTGTAGATGCCGGAATGGTCGACGATCAGCGCGTTGGTGATGACGGTGTCGACCGCCCCTTCGGCCCGCGTCGCCTGGGATTGCCCCATCCCGTCGCGGATCACTTTGCCGCCGCCGAACTTGACCTCCTCACCATAGGTCGTGAGATCGCGCTCGACCTCGATGATCAGGTCGGTGTCGGCGAGCCGCAGTCGGTCGCCGGTGGTTGGCCCGTACATGGCGGCGTAATCCGCCCGGCCGATTTGAACCGCCATCAGAGCGCCCCCATGACCTGTTGATTGAAACCGATGACGCGCCGCGCGCCGCCGAACGGGATCAGCCGCACCTCGCGCCGCTGGCCCGGCTCGAACCGGACGGCCGTGCCTGACGCGATGTCGAGCCGCATGCCCCGCGCCGCCGCGCGGTCGAAATCGAGCGCCGCGTTCGTCTCGCCGAAATGGTAGTGCGAGCCGACCTGGACAGGCCGGTCACCGGTGTTGGCGACCATCAGAGTGATCGCCTCGCGACCGTCGTTGAGCGTCAGCTCGCCTTCGGCCGGGAAGAGTTCGCCGGGGATCATCGCAGGTTTCCCGATACGCGCGCCGCCAGGCGGCGGCGGAGTATGAAAAAGGCGGTGCGAATTCTCATTTCCTGTCTCCGTCTCGGATCGGGTTGTGGACGGTCACCAGCTTGGTCCCGTCCGGAAACGTGGCCTCGACCTGGACCTCGTGGATCATCTCAGGCACCCCCTCCATGCATTGCGCGCGGGTGATGACCTCGGCGCCGGCCTCCATCATGTCGGCGACCGAACGGCCGTCGCGGGCCCCCTCGACCACGGCGTCGGTGATCAGCGCTATCGCTTCGGGGTAATTCAACAGGACGCCGCGCGCGAGGCGTTTGCGCGCGACCTCGGCGGCCATGGAGATCAGCAGTTTGTCTTTTTCCCGAGGGGTCAGTTGCATGTCAGGTCATCCAGTTTCTTGGCAGAGCGTTTTCGCTCAGGAACGACAAGATCGGCAAGAGCGACTGGCGAAGGACGAACCCGTCCGGCGCGAGAATGCGCGCGAACAGAACGCCTTCGCGAATCAGGCTCGCGCCGGCGGTCTGCGGGAGCATGCCGCGCAGGCGGGTCAGCGGCAATTCGGCGTCCGGCGAGATTAGGAGCAGCGAGGCCATCGCGCCGGCCCCCGCCGCGACGTGACGCCGGGCAAGGTGGCTCCGGACATCGCCCGCGAACGCCATCGCGTCGAGAAAGACCGGGTCGCCGTCCCTCCGGACCTCGATCCGGTCTCTGAAACAGGCGTCGTCGAGGCGCTCGCCGTGCGCGGCGCGCCCGAACACCAGCGGCTCGACCAGAAGCAGCCGGGAAGATGCCGCCATGTCGACCTTCAGCGACCGCTCGACCGAACAGCCGTCGAACAGGATCGTCTCCTGCGGCAGCCAATCGAGCCGCGCGCCGTCATCGATCGTCAGCCGCGTGCTCAAACCGGCGCGCTCGAACGGCTGCGCCCGGTATGCGCGTTCGGCGGCCTGCGTGGTCAGCGACAGGTGCGCGCCCGGTCCAACGTTCGCGTCGATCTCGAACGTGTCGCCACCGGTGACGCCGCCGGCCGTGTTGATAAGGACCGCCTGACAACGACTGTCCGCGACCCGAGGAAACAGCACCTTCAGCGCGCCGGCCTGGCGCAGTCCGTCCAGAACCGTACCGCGTTCGGTGCCGATGACCGACAGGCGCGCCGACCCGTGCGCCCGCGGCTGTATCGCGGTCGCCCGCCTCGTCGAAATGCCGGCCAGTTCGGTGATCTCGGGCGCTCCGTCCGCGTGGCGTTCTCGTCGGGTGTTTCGACCACATGCGCGTGCGAAGGTCTGTGGTTTCACCGGCACCTGCCGTCAGAAAGGACTGAAATGCCCAATTCATGAGCATTAATACGGTTTCTCGATTAACTTTCAACCGACCCGACCCGAACATGACGCCGGACTGGCAGGAGCGATTGTCTTGGTCGCCGCCATGCAGCATCGATTCGATCACCGCCCGGGTGCTGCCCCGGAGAAGCGGTGTGTGGCGGCCCTGCGAATTGGAGCTCGGTCCGGCCGCCACACGGGTGCAACACGAAGCTGCAGGATGGAGGTACGGACATTTGCGCGCTCTCGCAAGCATCCGGCCACATGGCCCTGCGAGGAGAAGCTGATGAATTTTGTGAGATACTCGCTGCTGACCGGCGTCGCCGTCGTCGGCCTCAGCGCCCCGGTTCTGGCCCAGGATTGCCCCATAAAGGTCGGGGTGCTGCACTCGCTGTCGGGAAGCATGGCGATCTCGGAGACGACGCTCAAAGACGTCATGCTGATGCTGGTGGAACAGCAGAACGCGAACGGCGGCCTTCTGGGATGCGAGCTTGAGACCGTCGTGGTCGATCCCGCCTCCGACTGGCCGCTTTTCGCCGAGAAGGCGCGTGAGCTCCTGACCGTCCACAATGTCGACGTGATCTTCGGCAACTGGACCAGCGTCAGCCGCAAGTCGGTTCTGCCGGTTATCGAGGAACTGAACGGCCTGCTGTTCTATCCGGTCCAGTACGAGGGCGAGGAGAGCTCGAAGAACGTCTTCTACACCGGCGCCGCGCCGAACCAGCAGGCGATCCCCGCCACCGACTATTTCCTCGAGGAGCTTGGCGTCGAGAAATTCGCCCTTCTGGGCACCGACTACGTGTATCCCCGGACCACCAACAACATCCTCGAGAGCTATCTGATGTCGAAGGGCGTCGCGGAGAGCGACATCTTCGTCAATTACACGCCCTTCGGACATTCGGACTGGTCCAAGATCGTGGCCGACGTGGTCGCGCTCGGCGCCGACGGCAAGAAGGTCGGCGTGATCTCGACGATCAACGGCGACGCCAACATCGGCTTCTACAAGGAACTGGCCGCCGCAGGCGTCTCGGCAGACGACATTCCGGTCATCGCATTCTCGGTCGGCGAAGAGGAGCTTTCCGGTCTCGACACCAGCGACCTCGTCGGCCATCTGGCGGCGTGGAACTACTTCATGTCGGCCGACACGCCGGAGAACGCGGCGTTCATCGAGGCCTGGCACGGCTTCATCGGCGACGACGCGCGCGTCACGAACGACCCGATGGAGGCACACTACATCGGCTTCAACATGTGGGTAAACGCGGTCACCGCCGCCGGATCAACCGATGTCGACGCGGTCCGCGCCGCGATGTACGGCCAGGAGATCGCGAACCTGACCGGCGGCACGGCCGTCATGCTGCCCAATCACCACTTGGCCAAGCCGGTCCTGATCGGCGAGATCCAGGCCGACGGACAGTTCGACATCGTCAGTCAGACGGTCGAGGTCGAAGGCGACGCCTGGACCGACTTTCTTCCCGATTCGGCGGTGCTGACCTCGGATTGGCAGAACCTCGACTGCGGCATGTACAACACGCAGACCGAGACCTGCGTGCAGACGCTGTCCAACTACTGATCTGAAACCAACGGCGGACGGGCCCGACGGGTCCGTCCGCCTTCGGGAATTCGAGCAAATGATACGAAGTCTTCTGGCCGGCCTGCTGGTCGCCATCGCCTGCGGTGGCGCCTCCGCCCAAGACGGGCCGATGCAGACGATCCTCCAGGAACGGGCCGAACTGATCGTCGAGAGCTCGCGTCGGACCGTCGCCCCCGCCATCGACGCCGTCGCCGGCAGCGGTCTTTCGCAGGCGCAGACCGTCCTTCAGGTCTGGCAGTCGCGGGAGATGGTGCGCCGGACGTCTGACGGCCGCTTCTTCCAGGCCGAGCCCGCCGGCGGCGGCGTGTTCCGCATGATCGATTTCGACACCGGCGAAACGATCGGCGAGCTGCCGTCCGCCGAGATCGAGCAGATCAGACCCAACAGCGGCATCCAGGGGCTGATCGGAACGGCACTGGTCCGGTTCCAGCTCTCAGACCTCAACCGCGCGACACGGCAGGCGGCACTCGATTCAATCCAGCGCGACCGCAACGCCGACGCGCTCGAACCCCTGCGCGGCGCCATCGACACCGAGGACGACCCCGGCCTCAGGGCGCAGAAGGAACGGCTCGAACGGCTGTTGACCATCGCCTTTGACGAGGACGACGCGGTGCGCGTCACGGCCATCGAAAGCCTGTCCGGCGATCTCGGCGTCGACGTCCGCGCCACCCTGACCCCGCTCGTCCAGACCCGGACCGCGATCTACACCGGCGAGCCGCCCGCCTCCGCCAATATCGCCCGCTGGCTGGAACCCGGATCATCCGATCTCAGCATCGACGCGGCCTACGACCTTCTGGTCGCGGACGGCCTCGCCGCGCCGCGCATCGGCCCCGCGCGGATCCACGAGACCCTGACCGCCAACATCGAAGACGGCCGTATAGGCGGCGTGCCGGTCGAGATCCTCGGAACCGACGCCGCCCGCGCCGACGCCTATGCCGCGCTCGTCGCCGCCGGACGCGCCGAGCGCGCACCCGGTGCCGACGACATCGCCGCGGCGGTCGACGCCCACCGCTTCGCCGAAATCTACGGCGAGCCTTCCGCGGCCGTCACCGCCGCCGCAATCGACGCGCTCGACCGCATCGCATTCAATGTCGCGCTCAATCAGGCGGCGGACCTCACGCTCGACGCGCTGTCGCTCGCCTCGATCTATTTCCTAGCCGCCATCGGCCTCGCGATCACCTTCGGAGTGATGGGCGTCATCAACATGGCGCATGGCGAGTTCATCATGATGGGCGCCTATACCGGTTACGTCGTGCAGCTCTTCGTGCCCGACCACACCCTGTCCGTCCTGCTGGCGATTCCGGCCGCCTTCGCCGTCACTTTCGCCGCCGGCGTCGTGATGGAGCGGCTCGTGATCCGCAGGCTGGCTGGCCGGCCTCTTGAGACCCTGCTGGCGACTTTCGGCATCGCGATCGCGCTCCAGCAACTCGCCAAAAACATCTTCGGCACCCAAGCGCGTCCCCTGACCGCGCCCGACTGGCTCGGCGGCGCCTGGGTCATCAACGACGTGGTAAGCGTCAGCACCATCCGCATCGCGATTTTCTTCCTTGCGCTGGTCTTCCTCGCGCTCTTCCTCTTCATCATGCGGCGGACCCGCCTCGGGCTGGAAACCCGCGCCGTCACGCAGAACCCGCGCATGGCGGCCTCGATGGGCATCAACGTCAACCGGGTGAACATGCTGACCTTCGGCCTCGGCTCGGGCATCGCCGGCATCGCGGGCGTGGCGATCGGGCTCTTCGCAAAGGTGACTTCGGAGCTGGGCAACGACTACATCGTCCAGAGCTTCATGACCGTCGTGGTCGGCGGCGTCGGCAACATCTGGGGAACGCTGCTGGGCGCGACCATGATCGGATTTCTCCAGAAGGGCATCGAATGGGCCAACCCGTCCAACACGCTGGCCGCGCAGACCTACATGATCATTTTCATCATCCTTTTCCTGCAATTCCGGCCGCGGGGCATCATCGCCCTCAAAGGCCGCGCGGCCGGGGACTGAGACGATGCAGCGCAGCCTCATCGCCCGGAACCCGTCGGTTCTGATCTTCCTCGCGATCCTCGCGACCTTCACCCTCGGGGTGACGATCCTCTCGGAAGGCTTCGGCATCGGCCTCGTTTCCACCAGCCTCGTCAAGACGCTCGGCAAGACCCTCTGCCTCGCGCTCGTCGCCGTGGCGATGGACCTCGTCTGGGGCTATGCCGGCATCCTCAGCCTCGGGCACTTCGCGTTCTTCGGGCTCGGCGGCTACATGATCGGCATGTGGCTGATGTACGCCCGCACCCGCGACATCGTCGTCGATTCTCTGGCCAACGCCGCGATCCCGCCGACCGAGAGCGAGATCACCGCCGCCGTCGCGAACCAGATCTTCGGCGTCGTGGGATCAAGCGAATTCCCCGCCATCTGGGCATTCGCCGACAGCCTCACGATCCAGCTTCTGCTGGTCGTCGCCGTCCCCGGCCTTCTCGCCCTCGTCTTCGGCTGGCTCGCCTTCCGGTCCCGCGTCACCGGCGTCTATCTCTCGATCCTGACGCAGGCGATGACGCTGGCGCTGGCGCTCTACCTCTTCCAGAACGACAGCGGTTTGCGCGGCAACAACGGCCTCTCAGGTCTCCAGAACCTGCCGGGTCTTGTAGACGTCGACCAGTCGATCGTCTCGATCTGGTTCTTCTGGGCCTCGGCGCTCGCGCTCGCGCTGGGCTATCTTCTGTCGGCTTGGGTCGTGGCCGGCAAATTCGGCTCCGTCCTGCGCGGGATCCGCGACAATGAGGCGCGCGTCCGGTTTCTCGGCTATTCGGTCGAAAGCTACAAACTGCTGATCTTCACTCTGACGGCCTGCATCGCGGGCATCGCCGGCGCGCTCTATTACCCCCAGGCCGGCATCATCAATCCGGCCGAAGTCGCGCCCATCGCCTCGATCTATCTCGCGGTCTGGGTCGCCATCGGCGGCCGCGGACGGCTCTACGGCGCGGTGATCGGCGCGGTTTTCGTCAGCCTCGTCTCGTCGCGCTTCACAAGCGGCCAGGTGCCCGACCTCTCGCTCGGCTTTTTCACGATCCGCTGGGTGGACTGGTGGCTGATCGTGCTAGGCCTATCCTTCGTTCTCGTCACCCTCTTCGCGCCGCGCGGCATGGGCGGGCTTGTCGATCTCTGGACCGATCGCCGCCGCCCCGACCGCCACGGCGCCGATCTCGGCCCCGACCAGGGCTCCCTTCGCGAGAAGGAGGCTTCACGGTGACCGCGCTTCTCGAAGTCTCCGGCGTGTCGGTCTCCTTCGACGGCTTCAAGGCGATCAACAATCTGTCCTTCACGATCGCGGAGCGCGAACTCCGCGCGATCATCGGTCCGAACGGAGCCGGCAAGACGACATTCATGGACATCGTCACCGGCAAGACCAAGCCGGATTCCGGCGACGTGCTCTGGGGCGACAAGAGCCGCTCGCTGCTCTCGATGTCGGAGGCGCAGATCGCGCGCGCCGGTGTAGGCCGCAAATTCCAGAAGCCGACCGTGTTCGAAGACCAGTCCGTCCGCGAGAACCTTATGATGGCGCTCAAGAACGACCGTCGCCCATTCCACGTCTTGTTTCACCGCGCGAAGCCCGTCGAATTCGACCGGGTGGCCGCGATCGCCGACAAGATCGGCCTCGGCGACGCGTTAGACAGGAAGTCGGGAGAACTTTCGCACGGTCAGAAGCAATGGCTGGAGATCGGCATGCTTCTCGCCCAGGAACCGAGGCTGCTTCTCGTGGACGAACCCGCCGCCGGCATGACCCCCGAGGAACGCGAACATACGACGCGACTCCTCGTCGAAGCCGCCAAGACCCGCGCCGTCGTGGTCGTCGAGCACGACATGGAGTTCGTACGTCGGCTGGATTGCCGCGTGACGGTCCTGCACGAAGGATCTGTCCTCGCCGAAGGGTCCCTCAATCACGTCACCTCGAACCAGGACGTCATCGACGTCTATCTGGGGCGCTGAGCATGCTCGCCATCGACGACCTGACGCTGCATTACGGCCACTCGAAGATCCTCAACGGCGTCTCGATGCGGGCCGCCGTGGGAGAGGTCACCTGCGTCATGGGCACCAACGGCGTCGGCAAGACCAGCCTGATGCGCGCCATCTCCGGAACCCATCCGAGGTCGGGCGGCGCCGTATCGCTCGACGGCGAGACCTTGGGCGCCCTGCCCGCCTACGCTCTCGCACGAAAAGGCGTAGGTTATGTCCCGCAGGGCCGTGAGATCTTCCCGCTCCTGTCCGTGCGCGAGAACCTCGAGACCGGCTTCGGCTGTCTGCCCGCCGACGGGCGCCGCGTCCCAGAAGAACTCTACGAGCTCTTCCCGATCCTGCGTGAAATGCGGTCCCGGCGCGGCGGCGACCTGTCGGGAGGCCAGCAACAGCAGCTCGCCATCGCCCGGGCCCTCGTCACGCGCCCCAAACTCCTCCTGCTCGACGAGCCCACCGAAGGGATCCAGCCGAACATCATCCAGCAGATCGGCGACGTCATCCGCCACCTGCGCGACCGCAGGGACATGGCGATCGTGCTGGTCGAACAGTTCTTCGAATTCGCCTACGACCTCGGCGACCGTTTCGTCGTCCTGCGCCGGGGCGAAGTCGTTCTCGAGGGAGAAAAGGCGGCGGTCGCCAAAGCGGACCTTCTGGCAGGCGTTTCCGTCTAGCGACATCGTCGGTTCGTCCGACGGAATCCGCG
>CAVORV010000044.1:0-17337 GCA_963698685.1 uncultured Alphaproteobacteria bacterium | reverse complement strand
GCACCTTGAGTGCCTCCATCGCTCTAGCGACCTGATCCGCGAAACGCGCGGCGGCGACCGGCAGGCTTCTGCCGCGCAGTTGGCCGAGATAGAGGGTTCCAGCCGGAACGTCGCGGAGATCGACCGGCCGCACGGCGATCCCGTCAAGCGTCCGAGCCGATGGCAGACCGACAGGAATTTGGAACGAGACGATCTTCTCGGTCCGAGGATAGTTCCGCAGGAACTCGAAACTGTCGGATTCGATCGTCGGCGTAAGCCGCACCGTGCCGCGCAGCATCGCCGCGTCGAGCAGATGCCGGACGCCGTATTGGGCGCTGGGCAGGCCTACGGGATAGTCGACGCAATCGCCGATGCGGATCACGGATTTGGCCGCGAGCGGATGGTCGGAGCCCATCACAGCATGGACGGTCTGGCGGACGGTCACGAGGGTCTGGAACTCGCTGAACCGGACCGGCTCGAACACGATCGCGATGTCGGCGGAATGGTCGGCCAGCGCCGCCTCCGCCGCCGCGCGGTCGCGTTTGTGAACACCGAAGGTCACCGCGGGATGCTCGCGCCGGTAGGCAGCGATCTGCTCGGGCAGGAAATACGGCAGGAGCGCTTGGCTGCAGGCGATCGAGACATGGCCGCGGCGTTCGCCGGTCAGATCCGCGATTTGCGATTTGACCCGCTCGAGGTCCGAGATCTGGGCGCGGATGTGGTGGATCAGGATCTCGCCCGCGGTCGAAAGGCGGACGCCGCGGGGGAGGCGTTCGAAGATCCGGACGCCGAGTTCGTCCTCGACGGCGAGGATTCGCCGGTTGAGCGCGGTGGAAGTTATCGCGAGCATGTCGGCCGCCCGGCGGATCGAGCCCGCCCGGGCGACGGTGTCGATGTAGCGCAACTGCTGAAGATGCCGCATCGGTTCCCCGCCCCCTGATGCAATTCCTGCATCGGTCCGGTGCAAAACTAGCAGACGACGACATCTCCCGCATCCTTCAACGTGGTCGCAGTCATCCGAGTCGGTCCGTTCGCCGTTGCGACCCGGCCCGCGCCACGAAGGAGAGTTCGATGCCCAGGTTCACCCATCCGTCACGCCGCCGCTTCCTCGCATCGACCGCCGGCCTTGCCGGCCTGACGGCGCTGGGGGCTCTGCCCGCCGGGCGGGCGCGGGCCGCCGACATGACGGTCGGCTTCATCTATGTCGGGCCCAAGGACGATTTCGGATACAATCAGGCCCATGCCGAGGGTGCAGCCGCCGTTGCGGCGATGCCCGGGATCACCGTCATCGAGGAGGAGAACGTCGCCGAGACGGTCGAGGTCCAGCAGTCGATGGAATTGATGATCAACTTCGACGGCGCCTCGCTGATCTTCCCGACGTCGTTCGGCTATTTCGATCCGCACATCCTCGAGATCGCGCCGAAATACCCCGACGTGCGGTTCGAGCACGCGGGCGGCCTGTGGACCGAGGGCGTGCATCCGGCCAATGTCGGCTCGTATTTCGGCTATATCGGCATGGGCCAGTATCTCAGCGGCATCGTCGCGGGCCACATGTCGCAGTCGAAGAAACTTGGCTTCGTCGCGGCCAAGCCGATCCCGCAGGTGCTTCTCAACGTCAACTCCTTCCTGCTCGGCGCACGTTCGGTCGACCCGACGATCACCTTGCAGGTGATCTTCACGGGCGAATGGTCGCTCGCGGTCAAGGAGGCCGAGGCCACGAACGCGCTGATCGACCAGGGCGCGGACGTGATCACCTGCCATGTCGACGGTCCGAAGGTCGTCATGGAGACGGCCGCAGGTCGCGGGGCCTATGTCTGCGGCTATCACGCGGACCAGAGCCCGCTCGCGCCCGATCTGTATCTGACCGGCGCGGAATGGAATTGGGCGCAGGTCTATACCGAGATGGTCGCCACCATGCAGAACGGCGGCACGATCCCGAACTTCTCCCGAGGCGGTCTGGCCGAGGGGTACATCAAGATGAGCCCGCTCGGGCCCGCCGTGACCGACGCCGCGCGCGCTCAGTTCGAGGCGACGCGGGACGAGATCATGCTCGGCGGCTTCGCGGCCCTGCGCGGCCCGCTGAATGACAACACCGGCGCGGAGATCGTGCCGGCGGGCGCGGCGCTGGTGGAGACCGATCCGGTGCTGGAGAGCATGAACTACCTCGTCGATGGCGTGATCGGCTCGACATCCTGATCGCGGCGCGGCGGGAACCGGCGTGATGGTCGATCAGGCGGCGGGCGGAAGGTCTGCTCTGGGCGTTCCGCAGGGCTTGCCCGCACTTCTGCTGCGTCGATCCGAAGCGTTCGTGATCCCGCTCGCCGCGCTGCTGGTCGGGTTTCTGGTATTCTCGCTGTTCCTGCTCGCGCTCGGAAAATCTCCGGTCCAGTTCTACCAGATCGTCTACCAGGCCGGGTTCGGCACCGCGTTCTCGTGGCAGAACACGCTGTCCCGGGTCTCGCCGCTGCTCTTCGCGGCGCTGTGCGTCGCGCTGCCGGCGCGGCTCGGTCTCGTCATCATCGGCGGCGAGGGCGCGATCGTGCTGGCCGGCGTTGCGACCGGCGCGGTCGGTCTCGCCGTGATCGGGTTTCCGGCTCCGGTCGCGCTGGCGCTCATGGCGCTCGGCGCCTGCCTGACCGGCGCGGTCTGGATCGGCGCGGTCGGCGCCCTGCGGCATTACCGGGGCGTGAACGAGACCATCGCGAGCCTGCTCATGGCCTATATCGCCATCGCGCTGATGAACCATCTGGTCGAGGGCCCACTGCGCGATCCGGCCAGCCTGAACAAACCCTCGACCGCGCCGCTGCCCGAGGCGCTTCGCGTCGGCGACATGCCCGGGTTCGATGTGCATTGGGGGCTCGGGGTCGGCGTGCTCGCCTGCGTCCTGGCGTGGGTGCTGATCGACCGGACCACATGGGGGTTCGCCGCGCGCATCGCCGGCGGCAACGTCCGGGCCGCGCAGGTCCAGGGCCTCCCGGTCGGACTTCTGATCGTGGGCTTCAGCGCGCTGGGCGGCGTCTGCGCCGGCCTCGCGGGATTCTTCGAGGTCGCCGCCGTGCACGGCGCGGCCAACGCCTCGCTCGCGGCGGGCTACGGTTTCACCGGCATCCTCGTGGCCTTTCTGGCCCGACACAATCCGCTGGCGATCCTGCCCGTCGCGGTGCTCTTCGCCGGCATCGAGGCCTCGTCCGGACTGCTGCAAAGGCGCATGGACCTGCCGGACGCGACGACCCTGGTGCTCCAGGGTTTCGTGTTCGTGGCGATCCTGATCTCCGAGACCTTCTACGGCCGGTTCCGGCTGTTCCAGCCTGAACTCTGGGGCAAACCATGAGCGGCGATCTGGGCCTCTGGGGCGTGCCGCTCGCCATTCTCGGCGGGGCGATCCGGGTCTCCACGCCGTTTCTGTTCGTGAGCCTCGGCGAGTGCCTGACCGAACGTTCCGGCAGGATCAATCTCGGACTCGAAGGCACCCTCGTTTTCGGCGCGATGTCGGGCTACGCGGTCGCCTATCTGACCGGAGACGCCTGGATGGGCGTCGCGGCGGCGGCGGCCTCGGGCGCGGTCTTCGGCCTCGTGCACGGGCTCATCTGCTCGCTGCCTCGGGTCAACGACATCGCGATCGGCATCGCGCTGATGCTGCTCGGCATGGGTCTCGCCTTCTTCTTCGGCAAGCCCTTCATCCAGCCGGTGGCGCCCGACCTGCCGTCGATCGATCTGGGCTGGTGGTCCGACATCCCCCAGGTCCAGGCCGCGCTGCGCGTCAACGTGCTTTTCATCGTGGGCGGGGTTCTCGCGGTGCTGATGTGGTGGATGTTCCGCGCCACGCGGGTCGGTCTGATCATCCGCGTGGTCGGCGACAGCACCGACGCGGCGCGCGCCATGGGCATCCGCGCCGATCTCGTGCGCATCCTCTCCACCGCGGCGGGCGGCGCGTTGGCGGGCACCGGCGGGGCCTATCTGTCGCTGTTCTATCCGGGAAGCTGGAACGAGGGCGTCTCGTCGGGACAGGGCCTGATGGCCGTGGCGCTGGTGATCTTCGCGCGGTGGAACCCGCTGGCGTGTTTCTGGGCGGCGCTCCTGTTCGGCGGCGCTGGCGCTCTGGGTCCCGCCCTGCAATCGGTGGGCGTCAGCGAGGGCTACTACCTCTTCTACGCGGCGCCCTACGTGCTCACGCTGGGGCTTCTGATCGCCACGTCGTCGCCGACCCGCGCGCTGACCGGAGCGCCGGGCGAGCTCAGCATCACCAAATAGGAGGACCGGCGATGAACGGACTGGGTGGCCTGAACGGATCGCCGAACGGCGTGGTGATCGGCCTCGTGCAGCTTGGGCTGCCGCGCATCGAGACGGCCGCGGACATCGCGGCGCAGACTGATCGGATCGTCGCCATGGTCGGCAAGGCGCGACGCAACATGGCGACGATGGATCTGGTGGTCTTTCCCGAATACGCGCTGCACGGCCTGTCGATGGACATGCGCGACGAGATCCTCTGCGACATGGACGGGCCCGAAGTCGCGGCCTTCCGCGCCGCCTGCGCCGAAAACCGGATCTGGGGCTGCTTCTCGATCATGGAGCGCAATCCGCACGGCAACCCCTGGAACGTCGGCATCGTGATCGACGATTCGGGCGAGGTCCGCCTCTACTACCGCAAGATGCACCCCTGGGTCCCGGTCGAGCCGTGGGAGCCCGGCAACCTGGGCATCCCGGTGATCGATGGGCCGAAGGGCGCGAAGCTCGCGCTCATCATCTGCCATGACGGCATGTTCCCCGAGATGGCTCGCGAATGCGCCTACAAGGGGGCCGAGATCATGCTGCGCACGGCGGGCTATACCGCGCCGATCCGCGACAGCTGGCGCTTCACGAACCAGTCGAACGCCTTCTGCAACCTGATGGTCACCGCCAACGTCTGCATGTGCGGGTCGGACGGTACGTTCGATTCCATGGGCGAGGGCATGATCGTGAATTTCGACGGCGCGATCATCGCGCATGGGACCAGCGGACGGGTCGACGAGATCGTCACCGCCGAGGTCCGCCCCGATCTGGTGCGAGAGGCGCGCGCGTATTGGGGGGTTGAGAACAACATCTACCAGTTCGGCCACCGCGGAAACGTCGCGGTCAGGGGCGGCGCCCAGGATTGTCCCTACACCTACATGACCGATCTGGCCGAAGGCCGCTATCGCCTGCCCTGGGAGGACGAGGTGCGCATCACCGACGGCACCTCCTGCGGCTTCCCCGGACCGACGCGCAGCTATTCGCCGACCCGCCGCGAGGCCGCCGAATGACCACGATCGCCTCCGATCCGTACCCTTGGCCTTGGAACGGCGACCTTCGTCCGGACAACACCGCGCTGATCATCATCGACATGCAGACCGATTTCTGCGGACAGGGCGGCTATGTCGACAAGATGGGCTACGATCTGTCGCTGACTCGCGCGCCGATTGAACCGATCAGGAAGGTGCTGGGCGCGATGCGGGATAAGGGATATCACGTCATCCACACACGCGAAGGGCATCGCCCGGACCTTGCGGACCTGCCCGCCAACAAGCGCTGGCGGTCGCAGCAGATCGGCGCGGGCATCGGCGATCCGGGTCCCTGCGGGCGGATACTCGTGCGGGGCGAGCCGGGCTGGGACATCATTGAGGAGCTCTATCCCCGCGATGGCGAGCCGATCATCGACAAGCCGGGCAAGGGCTCGTTCTGCGCGACCGATCTCGAGCTGATGCTTCGGATCCGCGGGATCGACAACATCGTGCTGACCGGCATCACGACGGATGTCTGCGTCTCCACCACGATGCGCGAGGCGAACGACCGCGGCTTCGAATGCCTGATCCTCGAGGATTGCTGCGGCGCGACCGATCCCGGCAACCACGCGGCCGCGATCCACATGGTCAGGATGCAGGGCGGCGTCTTCGGGGCGGTCTCCGATAGCGCCACCTTCACCGGCCAGCTGCCATGACGGTCGCGGCGCGCGACACGCGGGGCGCGCTGGGTGTCGAGACCGTCGGCATGACGATGCGCTTCGGCGGCTTCACCGCGCTCGACGACGTCTCGATCGGCGTGGCGCCGGGATCGTTCCACGCGCTTCTGGGCGAGAACGGCGCGGGCAAGTCAACGCTCGTCAAATGCATGATGGGGTTCTACCACGCGACCTCCGGTCAGATGATGGTCGGAGGCCGCGAGGTCGCGGTGCCGGATCCGCGGGCCGCCCACGCGCTCGGCCTCGGCATGGTCTACCAGCATTTCACCCTCGTGCCGTCGCTGACCTCGGCCGAGAACCTCGTGATCAGCCGCCCCGACGCGCCTGCGCTGCTAAACTGGCGGCGCGAGCGGGCAGAACTTGCGGCGTTCATGGACCGCATGCCGTTCCGCGTGCCGCTCGACCAGCCGGTTGCCCGGCTCGCCGCCGGCGAGAAGCAGAAGCTCGAGATCCTCAAGCAGCTTTATCTCGGGCGGCGGTTCCTGATCCTCGACGAACCGACCTCGGTTCTCACCCCCGCCGAGTCCGACGAGGTGCTTGGCCATGTGCGGGGCCTCTGCGAGGCGGGCGAGATCTCGGTGCTGATGATCAGCCACAAGTTCCGCGAGGTCACCGCCTTCGCCGACGCTGTCTCGGTCCTGCGGCGCGGAAAATACGCCGGCGGCGGCGCCGTTGCCGATCTCAGCCACGCCGACATGGCCGCGATGATGGTCGGCGCGGAGACCCTCGCGACATCGGCCGAACGCAGCGGCGCTCCGGGGCGGCCGGTGCTTGCGCTGACCGGGATCCGGGCCATCGACCGCTCGGGGCTCAAACCCATCGAGATCGACCGGCTCGACGTGCATGCGGGCGAGATCGTCGGCATCGCGGGCATCTCCGGTAACGGCCAGATGGAACTGATGGAGATCCTGGCCGGTCAGCGCCCGCCGAGCGCGGGGTCGATCCGCGTCAAGGACGCGCCCTTCACCGCCACGAGAGCCGAGGCGCGCGCCAACGCCGTGCGCTACCTGCCCGAGGAGCCGCTGCGCAACGCCTGCGCGCCGCGCATGTCGGTCGCCGAGAACATCGGGTTCCGCACCTTCGACGTGAACGGCTCCGGCCCGCGGTTCTGGCTGCGGCCGCGCGATCTCGACCGCCTCGCGACCGGGCTCGTTGCGGATTTCAAGGTCAAGACGACGTCGATCGATGCGCCGATCGCGGCGCTTTCGGGCGGCAATGTCCAGCGCGCGGTGCTCGCCCGCGAACTGACTGGCGAGGTCGACCTGCTGCTGATCTCCAATCCCTGCTTCGGGCTCGATTTCTCGGCCGTCGCCGAGATCCGCGCCCGCATCATGGCCGCGCGCAACGCCGGCGCCGCGGTCCTGCTGATCAGCGAGGATCTCGACGAGGTGCTGGAGCTTGCCGACCGGGTACTGGTGATGTCCGAGGGGCGTATCGCCTTCGAGACCCCGGCCGCGAGTGCGGACATCGCCGAGATCGGACGCCACATGGCCGGACACGCCTGATGGTGCTCGTCCCCGCAGACCCCTTCGATCTGGAGGTCGATCCCGCGCGGACCGCGCTCATCGTCATCGACATGCAGCGCGACTTCATCGAGCCCGGAGGGTTCGGCGCGGCGCTCGGCAACGACGTCACGCCGCTTCGCGCCATCGTGCCCGTGGTGGGCCGGCTGATCGCGGGATTCCGCCGATCCGGCCGGACCGTGATCCATACGCGCGAATGCCACCGCCCCGACCTCTCCGATTGTCCGCCCCTCAAGCGCGACCGCGGCGACGCCGCCCTGCGCATCGGTGACGAGGGCCCGATGGGGCGGGTTCTGATCGCGGGCGAGCCGGGCGCGGAGATCGTGCCGGAACTGGCCGCGGCGCCGGGCGAGACGGTGATCGACAAGCCCGGTAAGGGCGCGTTCTACGCCACCGGGCTGGACGGGGTTCTCTCCACCAAGGGGATCGCGACGCTGGTTTTCGCGGGCGTCACCACCGAGGTCTGTGTCCAGACGACGATGCGCGAGGCCAACGACCGCGGCTATGCCTGCCTGCTGGCAGAGGACGCCACGGAAAGCTACTTTCCCGCATTCAAGACCGCGACGCTCGAGATGATCCGCGCGCAAGGCGCGATCGTCGGCTGGACCGCCTCGACTGACGCGATCCTCTCGGCCCTCGATGGCTGAGCCGCTCCACATCTCCGGACTGCTGGCGGAGGGCTGGCAGGGCCTGGCCTTCGAACCCTTCCATCCCGGGGTCGAGATCTGCCGGCTCGTCGAGGGCGCGCCCGCGGTCGCACTTCTGCGCTACGCGCCCGGCGCCGGCGTGCCGCGTCACCGGCACGGCGGCCTCGAGACGATCATCGTTCTGGACGGGGTTCAGAGCGACGAGGCCGGGGATTATCCCGCGGGCTCTCTGATCCTCAATCCCGAGGGCAGCGCGCATTCGGTCTGGTCCGGACCCGGCTGTGTCGTGCTGATCCAGTGGGATCGTCCCGTGGTCTTCACCGACCCGATCTGACAGGAGACCGCATGCACGACCTGAGCTTCGACATCGCCGCGCTGCACGCGGCCTACCGGGACGGCGCCGATCCGGTCGACGTCATGGCCGAGGTGTTCCGCCGAATCGGCGCGGCAGACGATCCGGGAATCTTCATCCATCTGAGGGAGCGCGACGCGGTTCTCGCGGAAGCCGACCGGCTCGGCGCCTTCGATCCGGAGACCCGTCCGCTCTGGGGCCTGCCCTTCGCCATCAAGGACAACATCGACCTCGCCGAAGCGCCGACCACCGCCGGGTGCCCGGCCTTCGCGTATCAGCCCGGGTGCGACGCCTTCGTGGTCGCCACGCTGCGCCGGGCAGGCGCGATCCCGGTCGGCAAGACCAATCTCGACCAGTTCGCGACCGGCCTTGTCGGCGTCCGCTCTCCCTATCCGCCGCCGCGCAACGCGCTCGATCCGGAGATCGTGCCCGGCGGCTCCAGCTCCGGTTCCGCCGTCGCGGTGGCGCGGGATCTCGTGACCTTCGCGCTCGGCACGGATACCGCCGGATCGGGTCGCGTGCCTGCGGCCCTGAACGGGATCGTCGGCCTCAAACCCTCGCTCGGTGCGCTGTCCTGCGCGGGCGTCGTGCCCGCCTGCCGCACGCTCGACTGCGTCTCGATCTTCGCCCGAGGCGTCGAGGACGCCTACGCGGTGTTTCGGAGCGCGGCGGTCTTCGATCTGGATGATCCCTATTCCCGACCCGCCTCCACGCCGCCGCTAGGGGCCGCGCCGCCCCGGCCCCGGATCGCCGTGCCGAGCCGGTCCAGCCGGAGGTTCTTCGGCGACGCGCTGCAGGAGGACGCCTTCGACGCAGCGCTGGCGAGGCTCGACGATTTCGGCGCCGAAATTCTGGAAACCGATTTCGCGGTCTTCCACGAGATCGCCGACCTGCTCTACGAGGGGGCATGGGTCGCCGAGCGTCTGAGCGTCGTGGCCGACCTGCTCGCCCGCGATCCCGACGCGATCCATCCCGTCACCCGCCAAATCGTCGGGGGCGGAAAGAGGCTGACCGCCGTCGACGCTTTCCGCGGGTTCTACCGGCTGGCGGAGCTGCGTCGCGCCGTCGAGCCCGTCCTCGCCGGGGCCGATCTCTATGCGTGCCGACAATCCCGACCTTCTACAGCCTGGCCGATCTCGCGGCCGACCCGATCGGCCCGAACAGTCGGCTCGGCACCTACACCAACTTCGTGAACCTGCTCGACCTCTGCGCCATCAGCGTTCCGACGCCCGCCCGCAGGGACGGCCGCCCCGGAAGCGTCACGCTGATCGGCCGCAACGGGCGGGACGCGGCGGCGGCATCCCTGGCGGCAGCGGTGTTTTCGGAACGCGCTACGGCCACCGATCCGAAGCCCGGACCCGGCGAGATCGCCATCGCGGTCGTCGGAGCGCACATGTCGGGGCTGCCGCTGAACCACCAGTTGACCGGCCGCGGCGGGCGTTTCCTGCGGACCGCCCGGACGTCCTCCAACTACCGCCTGTTCGAGCTTCCCGGAGGGCCGCCGGCCCGGCCGGGCCTGCTCCGGGCGGATCCGGGCGCGAGCATCGCGCTCGAAATCTGGGCGCTGCCCCGCCAAGAGATCGCCGGCTTCATGGAAACCGTGTCCGCGCCGCTCTGCCTCGGCAGCGTCCGCCTCGACGACGGCGATGGCGTGGTCGGGTTCCTCTGCGAGCACGCGGCCGTCCGAGAGGCGAAAGACATCTCGGATTTCGGCGGATGGTGGAAGTTCATCGAGAGAAACAGTGTTTAGCCATAAGCTGAACCCGCTTGTTGTAGCGTTTTGCGTGGACCTTCCGGACGCGCGTTCTCCCGGTGGTGCTCGGCGGCGACCATTCGATCAACATCCCCTGCATCGCCGCCTTCGCCGATAACGGTCCGATCCACCTCGTGCAGATCGACGCGCATCTCGACTTCGTCGACGAGCGCCATGGCGTCCGGTTCGGCCACGGCAATCCGATGCGTCGGGCGGCGGAGCAGGCGCATGTCACCGGCCTCTCGCAGTTCGGCATCCGGAACGTCTCCTCGACCGCGAAGGAAGGCTACGAGGCCGCCCGGTCCATGGGATCGGACATCCTGTCGGTCCGCCAGTTCCGCAAGCTCGGCGTCGAGGCCGCGCTGTCGCGGGTGCCCACGGGTGTTGACTATAAGTTGACCATTACCTCAGCATCGACATCGACGGTTTCGATCCCTCCATCGCCCCCGGCACCGGCACGCCGTCGCACGGCGGGTTTCTGTACTACGAGATCCTTGAGTTCCTCGACGGCCTCAGCCGCAGAGGACGCGTGATCGGCATCGATCTGGTGGAGGTGGCGCCGGACTACGACCATACCGGCACGACGGCGATCCTCGCCGCGCAACTGCTGATGAACGTGATCGGTCGCATCGTCGCCAACCGCTGACCGGACGTCCTCGCATCCATGTCGGCTTTACCGCCGTCATCCGGCGCATCGGGGCCGCCCGTCAAGGACCGAGCTGACCGAACGCGCGACAGGCTCCGCATGCGCTGGAACGGCGGACGAACAGCCGCGCGGGGAAGCCGCCTGTCTGCGGAGTGTCGGACCATCTGAGCCCTGGACGCCGTGTCTGAATTGACTTCATTCGGGAAACCTGGAAGTTGGTTTGGTTCGCAGAAAAATTCGCAAATGGTGCCCAATATGCCCCCAGTTCGCAAAAAAACCTCTGATTTCATTGGATCTCTCCAAATTGTGGATCAGGAGGTCCCCCGTTCAAGCCGGGGCGCTGGTACCATAGATCCCGACGGGTTGCGGGACTTTCTTCACCTAAAAAGACCCCGATTTCTCGATAGTTCGCAATCCGGTTCGCACTTTTGTCGGATTTCGGGGTGTCCGGCCCTTCGAGCCGCCGCCAATGGCAGGCGTCGCGCCGCGCTCCGTTTCCCGTCAACCGGAACATGGAGGACCCTCGGCGCCGGCTTCCGGCGGCTTCTGGACCGGACCGAATTCCGTCCCGGGATGGCGACGCACGGCCTCCCGGAACCGGGACGGCGGGACATGGCGGGACGAAACAACAAGGACAGGCTTGACGGAGTTCCGTCCTGGCCCCTGCTGCTCGACGCGCCGTCGGCCGCGAAATTCCTCAGCCTGCCGGATGATCTTTTCGAAAAGGCCGTGGCCCTCGCCGAGATTCCGGCGCCGTGCGTCGTCGCGGGAACCCTGCGCTGGTCGCGTCTGGCCCTTGAGGCCCGGTTCGCCCCCGATGGCGCGAAACCCGTTCCCGGCCACGACCCGATCGCGGCGTCGGCGTGAGGGCGCGGCGATGAGGATCCGGGTCAAGGGCGTCTACGAGAAGCGCAAGCCGCTCGCCGATGGACGGACGGCCCTCTATCATTGTCACCGCAAGTCCGGCGCCCGCGCGAAGGCGGCGCCGGGAACGGTCGCCTTTCTTCAGGAAGTGGAACGGCTGAACGGCGGTCGGCCTTCCGTCGTGGCGGTGCCGAACTACACGACACAAGACTGGATGAGGGCGGCGGGATCGATTCTACTGGGCGACTTCCTTGCAAGGATTGCCCATGTCGCACCGAGCCATCGCCGCCCTCACCCGGACGCTACGAGGCCATGTCGGCCTCGGCAAGTGCCGCCTCGACACGCTCTGCATGCTCGTTGCGGGCATGGTCGCGGCGCGCACCGTCAACCTCGGCCACATCGCCACCGCAGCGGGGAGAACCGTGCTGATCGCGTCGACCTGCCGCCGCCTGCCGCGGTTCTTCCAACATGTCGATCTCGACCCCGACCGGGCCGCGCCGATCCTCGCGCGGCCGATCGGCTCGGAGGGGGCGTGGACGCTCGCGCTCGACCGCACGACCTGGAAGATCGGGTCGCGCGACGTCAACTATCTCGTGCTCGCCGTGATCACCCGGCGCTTCCGGGTTCCGCTGTTCTGGACCCTGCTCGACGGACCGGGCAACAGCGCGACGGCGATCCGGATCGCGCTGATGCGGCGCTATCTCGCGCATTTCGCCCCCTCGAGCGTCCGGCTCCTGCTCGCGGATCGCGAGTTCGTCGGGGCGGAGTGGCTGAAATTCCTCAACGATGGCAATATCAAGTTTGCCATCCGCCTGCGCGGGGACCTGCGGGTAACCACCGAGGACGGCTGCGAGCTCACGCTCTACGCCCGGGTCCGTCTCGCCCGGCGCGCCGATCCGGGGAAGGCGCCGCCGCGCGTGCGCCGCGACGCCGAACTTCGCGGCCGGATCCGGCGCGCCGGGCGGCGCGGGAAGGGGCTTGCGCTTCACCCGGCGTTCCCTTCGGTGAGCAGATAGCCCTCCTCGCGCTTGATCACCGGCCCGCCCGGCATCTCCGAGAGCTTCTCCAGAACCCTGCCGACCGCCTTGAGGAAGCTGTCCGGATTGTCGCGGGCCGTGCCGAACGGCGGGGGGTCGCAATTGTCCCGGATCTGCGCCGCCCTGAATGCTGTGCTCGCGCCATCCTTCGCCTGGGCGACGAGGCCGCGGAGGGCGGCGATCACGGCTCCCTGCCGCTCGTCGACGCCGAGCGGTTTGGATGAACGCGCCACCTTGGAAGCGGAGGTCGGAAGCGGGATGGCCACGATGGAAGCCTCGATGAAGCGCATCCGGAGCGCGCTCGTGACAGCCGCGGTGACCTGTGACGGCGACGCGGCGGAAACGACCGCTCCGGAAACGACCGAGGCTCCCACGGAAGCCCGCGGGGAATCGCGTTCGGATATCGGCGCCGCCAAGCCGGCACAGCCGGATGCGGACGAGTTTCCCGCCGGCGTCCTGCGCGAGGGTCCGGCTCCGAGCCCGGGACATCCGCCGGAAACCGCCAAACCACTCGAACGGACGCTCCGGACAGCCCGCGCTTCGAAGGACGGGCCCGGGATCAACGCCGGCTCGGTTCCGCCCGAGGTCGACGCCGGCATCGAAGCCATCGTCCGGACCGGCGAATTCCTGGATTGGAGCGGCGCCGTCGTCGCCTTGCTCGGAGAAGCTCTGGCGGCCCGCGCGGCCAGGACGGGCATGGCGACCGGCGATGTCCCGGGGTCCGGGCTGAACCTCGAAACGCGCCCGACCGCCGACGCGCGACCGGACGCTCCGCACACGTCCCTGAACGGCGCGTCGCATCCGACGGGGGGACCCGCCGGAAGATCCGGCATCCCGTGACCGCGCGCCCGCGCCTCCTTGAAGGCCCGCCAGTCCGGCGGCCCGGAAAGAGGTGCGGCTCATGTCCGAAACGGATCAGGCGGTCCGGAGACTCGTCGATCACGAGCATGCGCTGAGGGAAGATCCGATCGGAGCGCGACGATCGAGGCCCCGCGACGGGCGGATACCTCGCGCTCGATTGAGCCGAAAGGCGCCCGCCCGTGCGGCGGGCCGAATGGAAAGGACCCGACCATGCAGGACATTCAGACAGGACGCCGGCTGCCCGCCCCGAGCAAGGCAGAGCGCAAAATCGCGAAAAGCTCGAAGGGATACTGCACCGGCCACACCGTGCTCGGCGACGGGCCGAGTCGACGCATGCAGACGGAATCGCGTCTCGAGCTCATGCGCTTCCGCCAGTTCCCGAAACCGTCTTCTTAGCACGTCCTGCTGCGGTCGACGGTGGACGCAGTGGCAGGTCGAACGCGGCGCAGGCACCGCACGGCAGGCTCGCGGACGGACACCCCGAACACCGTCTTCACGAAATCGATCATCTCGTGAGACCGTGCGTGGGCTAAAGCTCTTTCCGAATGACCTCCATCGGCATCTCCTTGCCCAAGCTCAGATCTGCGACCCGCCTGCGCAGCCGAGCGTTCTCCCCCTCGAACTGCCTGAGCCGCCGGACCTCCGACGGCATCCGACCACCATGGACCTTCTTCCAGCCACAAAAGGTCACCTCGCTCATGCCCGTCATCCGACACACCTCCTTGATGGATGTGCGGGTCTCAACCTGCTGTAAAGCAAACGCGATCTTCTGCTCCGCGAACTTCGATCTCGTCATCGTATACAGCCTCTCCAAGAAGGCCTTTCGCAGCCGGAAAAATCTCATTCAGACCGGTCCAGGTCTGCGGGAGGGGACCGATTGACCGGCAGGGCCGTGCATAGCATCGCTTCGAGAGGCGGGCGCTCCATTGGCCCCTTGCCGCAGTCGGCAAGCTCCATCAAGACCGACGTCTCCGATGCCCACCCCGGATCAAACCGCGGAGGAGGCGCCAAATTCCATCGCTACCTCGGACGCTGACGTTCCGCAGGCTTGCAGCGCCTCTTCCCGCATGCTCCTCTTTTCGCTGGATTGACCTCGGGACCTGCCCCTTGAACGATTTCTGGAAGTTGGGAATCACCGACCTGTCGCAAGCCTACGCGAACGGCGTCACAGACCCGGTCGACGTGACGCGCGATCTTCTCGCACGGATCGGCCGGATAGATCCGGCGCTGAATGCCTTCGCCGCGCTTTCGCCGGACGTTGGGCGCGACGCGGCCGACAGCGCCGTGCGGTTGCGCGCAGGTCTGACGCGCTCACCACTCGAGGGCGTTCCGATCGCCATCAAGGACAACCTCCGCACCGCCGGGATGCCCGCCGCATGGGGCAGTGCCGTGTTCGCGGGTACTGCCACCGCCGCGGATGAGATACCGGTCGCACGGCTCCGGACGGCGGGAGCGATCATTCTCGGCAAGACCCGCACGCCGGAATTCTCCGTCGATGGCCATACCGCGAGCGAAGCCTTCGGCGTTACCCGCAATCCTTGGAACCCGGCGCTGACCCCCGGAGGATCGTCCGGGGGGTCGGCCGCGGCAGTCGCGGCGGGCCTCGCCGCCGCTGGCATCGGAACCGACGGCGGCGGCTCGATCCGGCGGCCGGCGGGCCATACCGGCCTCTACGGCCTGAAGCCGACTATCGGTACTGTGGCGCGCGGCGGTGGACTGCCACAGCTTCTGCTGGATTTCGAGGTCATCGGAGGGTTGACCCGCAGCGCCGCCGATCTGCGGCGGCTTCACGCGGTTCTGGCGGGACCGGACCGTCGCGACCCGCGATCGCGCTTCGTGCCGCGCCGCCCGTCTCCCGAACGTCTGCTCCGCGTCCTCCTCGTCGAGCGGTTCGGTGAGCATCCCTGCGGCCCGTCGATCCGCACTTCCCTCGCCGGCGCGGCAGCACGGCTCTCGGAGCTCGGACATGAGGTCGTGGCGGGTCCGCTGCCATTCGATCTGGAGCCTTTGAGCGCGGCCTGGCCCGACTTCGCACGAATCGGCCTCGCGTGGCTCCGGAGCGTGACGCCAGGTTTCGCCGCCCATGCCGGCGCGAAGTATGTCGAAATGGCCGACGCCGGCGACCGCATCCCCGCGACGGCTCTCTATGCGGCGCTCGAAGCCGTCCGGCGGTTGCGCGCCGAGGTCTCGGTCTTCTTCGGGGAATGGGACGCGATCGTCACCCCTTCCGCCGCCGCTCAACCCTGGCCCGCCGCCGAGGCGTTCCCGATCGAGATAGACGGCGTCGAGGTCGGGCCGCGCGGCCATGCGGTATATACCGGCTGGGTCAATCTCTGCGGCCATCCCGCGATCACGGTCCCCGCCGCGGCGGACGACGAAGGAATGCCGATCGGCGTCCAGATCATAGGTGATCTGTTCTCCGAGGAGACCCTGCTCGATCTCGCGGAGCGATACGAGGCCGGCGGCCCCGGCTGGCGTTGGCCTGCGCTCGCGATGTCATGACATCAGTCCGGGAAACCGCCTTGACAGGCCCCGATCCGTCGACGAAGCCGCGCGCCGACGACCGTCCCGGGCTCCAGTTCCGGCACGAGCCGTGTTGCCACAGAGATGGCGAGTGCGTCGACCTTCACCGCGACGGGCGGCAATGCGCTCGGTCATACGGGCACCTTGGCCTGCTTCGAAGATCAGCTTTTCGGCAGGTTTCTATTCACGGCCTTCACCGGTCCTCCCAGTCCGAATAGAAAGCGTGAATGATCGGTTTCGTTGTCGCGGCAAGCCGTCGCCGCTTCGCTTCGTCCGTCGTGTCCGGGCGGTTCAGGGCGTTGGCGATCGCGGAAAGGACCTCTTCCCGGTCGATGCGAGTGAACCGGCCTCGGTGGTAGACCGTCACGCCTCCGATCATGACGGTTTCCACAGCGCCCGGCCGGGCACGACGCACCAGAACCTCCGCCAGCGCGATGGACGGATCCTGCCATGGGCGCGTGAGGGCGTTCCAGTCGAGAAGAACCACATCGGCCAAGGCGCCCGGCGCTATCCGGCCGATTGAGGCCTTGAACGGTGTCGTCGCGGCGCCGTGTTCGGTCGCCATACGCAGAACCTGCGCCGCGGTCGGAGCGGCGCTGTCATGGCCGGCTGGACGGTGCAGGGTCAGCGCCATCCGCATTTCCTGAAGCATGTCGCGGTCGTCGTTGATCCCGGCCTCGTCGATGCCGAGCGCGCAGGGCACGCCCGCCGCCAGCACCGCGTTCAGGTCAAGCGTGCCGCTCTTGAGACGGAAATTCGACCAGCAGTTGTGGCAAAGGCACGCGCCACGCTCCGACAGAAGTGCCAAGTCGTCGGGCGTCATCCACGTCCCGTGACCTATGGTCATGCGCGGTCCGAGCAGGCCCAGTCGGTCGATATGCTCCATGGCGGATCCGCCGGTGCGCCGCCGGGCGTAGATCTTCTGATAGGGCGTCTCGAGCAAGTGCATGTGCATCGGCGCGCCGGTCTCCTCCGACAGACGCGCGGCCTGTACCAAGGCGGCGTCCGACAGCCAGTGGAGGTTCGCGGGCGCGATCTGAATGGCTATGCCGGGCGCATCGGCCAAGCGTCGCGCAGGGCGTGGAAGACGCCGATCTGGTCCGAGAGGGCAGCGCGAAGCCGCCGAGATAGGCCGCCATCGGCGCGCGCGCTTCGGACGGAAGCATCGCGATGAATTC
>CAVORV010000043.1:0-20972 GCA_963698685.1 uncultured Alphaproteobacteria bacterium | reverse complement strand
GTCGGAGCCCGACCGAAAGAAGGCCGACAAGGCCGCCGCCGAGACCAAGAAAAATCTCGGCCTCAACAAGGCGAGCCGCGCGCTGATCGAATCGCAGCTCGGCGCGCTGGGATTCGACGCCGGCAACCGGACGGAAAGTTCGACAAGGCGACCCGGCGCGCGCTGCGGGAATTCCAGACGCGACAGGGGATTCCTGTGACAGGCCATGTCGACGCACGTCTCGTCCAAGCGCTGATCATCAGTTCTCTCGGTCTTCAATAGGGTTCATGGATTTACGAAAAGATCCGAATAAGAGCGGGTAGCAGTCTCTTGCGGTTCGGGACTCCGATGATGCGTGATCGGTTCGTCAACGACGGGGTCTTCCTGAAACCCGAGGCGGGTGCGCCGGAGCCGCTCTGACAAAGTAATGGCGGCGGGCATTTTGGTCGCAGCGGTAGTGCAGGCCGCACAGTGACCGCTCGCGCAGGACAACAGGCGCTACGGCTGCGGCCGCGCCCCATAGTCCGACATCAGGCCCACGCCTTCCGCGACGATCCTCATCCGCTCGGCGGGAAAAGGCCGGAGAAGCGCCTTCGCATCATCCGCCGAATGCAGAATCCAACGCGCGAGTTTTCGGCTTGGCATGAATGTGACCTGCCTTGGAAGATCTTCCAGATAGGAAGCCGCCGCCACGAGCTTGACCGGTGGCTTTGACCTGGGTTGCGCGCTATCTGATCTCCTATGCGGCGCTACCTTCCGACTTTGTTTCTTTTGGTGCTGGCCCTGAATACGAGCTGGTTCGTGGTCTATTCCGGCGATCTTGGCATTCGCGGCCTGATTTCCCAGGCCCCGGGCGAGGTATCGCGCGTCTTTCAGAACGATGGCATTTTAGCCAATGCCGGAATCGCCCTGCACATGATTGCGGGCGCTGTTCTGACCTTCGGCGCACCACTTCAGGTCCTGCCGATCGTCCGACGCCGCTGGCCCGAGCTGCACCGTCGGTTCGGGTATGTTCTTTTTGTGCTTGCCGCCGCCACGGGGATCGGCGGGCTCGTTTATATTGCGCTGAATGGCACCATTGGCGGCTGGTGGATGAGCCTGTGGTTCGCCATTTATGGCGTAGCGATGATCTGGTCGGCGGTCAAAACGGTCTGCTACGCGATGACCAAGGACATGCGTCGCCATTTCGCCTGGGCCGTACGCTTGGTCGTACTTGCGGTCGCGTCATGGATTTACCGCATGCACTACGTCATTTGGTACGCGGCAACCGGCGGCATCGCGTCGAACAAGAAGTTTACAGGGATATTCGACCAGATCCAGGTCGTCGCGTTTTTCGTGCCTTATGTGCTGATCGCCGAGATCGTGCTGCGACGGCGGGACGCGCGGCGACGCACCACACTGGCTTGACGCCCTATCCGCGCGGTTTGGTTCGGGTGAGATGGGAAACTATCGCCAGACGGCAGGCGAAAGGGCCCGTTGTCCACCTTTGCCGTCATCGGCTCATCGAAAACGCTTCTGGAAGCACGAACGGCAGGAATGCGAAAGCTGCGCTGCGGTGTTACGCGGTCCAACGGAGGCCTCCTGTGGGCCGTTCACGCCGATTGGGCAGGCGACAGTGGATGACCGCAAAGTCCGGATACTGTTGAAAAAGTCCGTTGCTTGGCGTTCGGGGCTTTGATTCACTCGTTCTGAGAGTGGAGGGCATCGCGATGATGGGGCCAAGGCAAGTCGCGCAGGGCGCGCTGTTTTACGAGTTCTCGATTGAAGGATTCGTGCCTCTGGATCACCCGGTGCGCGGTATCGACCGGTTCCTCGATCTGTCTCATGTGCGGCCGCTGCCGGCACCTTTCTACAGCTCTGGCGGCCGCCCGTCGCTCGATCCCGAACTGATGATCCGTATGTTGCTGCTGGGCTATTGCATGGGCATCCGGTCCGAGCGGCGGCTCTGCGAAGAGGTCCATGTCAACCTGGCGTATCGGTGGTTTTGCAGGCTCGATCTGACCGATGCGGTGCCCGATCATTCGACATTCTCCAAGAACCGCCACGGCCGCTTTCGCGAGAGCGGGCTGTTCCGGCATCTGTTCGAGACCGTCCTGCAACGCTGCATGGATGAAGGTTTGGTCGGCGGTCACAGCTTCGGCGTCGATGCCAGCCTGATCCCGGCGAATGCCAATCAGACACGCGGCGTCGACAGCAAGGAAGGCCTGCCGCCGGACCTCACGTCCCGCGCCGTGGACGAATATCTTGAAACACTCGACGGTGAGCTTGCGAACGCCTTCGGCGCAGCAACCGACGCCATTCCCAAATACGTCTCGCCGGTGGACCCGGCCGCGCGCTGGACGGGTGCCGATGGCGGTGCCGCCTACTTTGCCTATTCCACCAATTATCTGGTGGATCTGGACAATGCCGTCATCGTGGATGTCGAACCCACAGCTCCGATCCGGCCAGCGGAGGCGCGTGCCGCGCGGGACATGATCGACCGGGTGCAGGCACGGTTCGGCATCAAACCTGGCAAGCTGGTCGGCGATACAGGCTACGGATCGGCCGAGATGCTGGGATGGCTGGTCGAGGACCGCAAGATCGCACCTCACATCCCGGTCTGGGACAAATCGAAACGCACCGACGGCACCTTCTCGCGGGAGGACTTCGCCTACGATACGACCGCCGACAGGTATACGTGCCCTGCCGGAAATACGCTCGAGACGTCCCGCCGTAAATTCTCGAAGCCGCGCCCCACGAATGTCAGCAAGGATGGCTTGATCCGCTACAGGGCGCGCAAACAGGATTGCGAAACCTGCCACCTGAAAGCGCAATGCTGTCCGACCCAACCTGCGAGGAAAGTGCTCCGATCCGTTCACGAAGCAGCAAGAGACATCGCCCGCGACATCCGCAAAACCGACGCCTACATGACCTCGTTCATGCAAAGGCGAAAGGTCGAGATGCTGTTTGCCCATCTGAAGCGATACATCGGACTGCGAATGATGCGACTGCGTGGACCCAAAGGCGCAACCGAGCAATTCCAGCTCGCAGCAACCGCCCAGAACCTCCGCAAACTGGCCAAGTTGGTGCCCGTGCCAGCCCCCGCATGAGCGGGACTGGCAATCGGCTCGCTTTGGATGCTGGTCAGAACGCTTCGATTGCCGACTTTTTTCAACAGTATCTCCGCAGAGCCGTCAATTGCCACTCCAGTCTTACTGCGGAGGCAACGAACGACCGCTTTTTTTCGCCGCACATGAAAGGTCAAAGTCTGCGACCTTGATGCTGCAGTGGCATGCAGCTAAGCGACAGCAAGTCTGCTCCGGGCTCGAACCGGACTGACGCACCGCAGCGTGGGCGGCAGATCGCGCCGCCTGCCGAACGTCCGCAATCGAAGCGAGCGCCAATCAGGTTCGCGTTTGCGGCGAATGACCGCTTGCCGCCCTTCGTGACCATTGTCGCGAACGGCCCAAAGCCGTCATTGGAAGGTCACCGCGGTTCTGCGCCGCAGTGTCGTGAAAGCCGCCATTCGCGACTAGTGCAGCAAGCAGACCCGATCGATGACGGCGCTGCTGGACGTCCGGCGCGATCATTCGGATCATATAAACTCAAGTCTTGCCGCCGTCTTTAATTCAGGCCGGACGTTCGGATCCGGCCGTCCGGGACTGCCATACCCGCCCAATTTTCGGGCAGAATGGCGCACTTCTGGAGAAAGAAACATCAAATACGCGGATTGGCGGCACCTCGGTTGCGAAAAGCCTAACTCGCAGGGAATTCCGGCCGACGATGAGACAGGACATGGAAGCTAGGGTTCCGCCGCCATCGGGTCAGGTCCAAGAGTTTCCGCCGATGCAGCAAATTCCGCATCGGTACACGGCGGGGGAAAATCCCGGGAGAGCAGTGTTCTGATACGGCCACGTCTCTCGATTCCGGTTCTGTCGACGGCCCTATCTCGAAATCCTGACAGAACCTGATCTGGGAGTGCAGACCATGAGCAAGGCATCAAAGCTTCTCATCCCGTTGCTGACGACCGGCGTCCTCCTCGGCGGCCCGGCTGCGGCGCAGGAGAAATCGGAATTCCGCGTGGCCTGGTCCATCTATGTCGGCTGGATGCCGTGGGGATACATGGAAGACAGCGGCATCATGGACAGATGGGCCGAGAAATACGGAATCGACGTGGAGATCGTTCAGATCAACGACTACGTCGAATCCATCAACCAGTATACCGCCGGCGCCTTCGATGGCGTCTCCGCCACAAATATGGACACGCTCAGCATTCCGGCCGGTGGTGGCGTGGACACCACGGCGCTGATCGTGGGCGACTACTCCAACGGGAACGACGCCGTGATCCTGAAGGGCGAGGGCGATCTCGCGTCGCTGGCGGGCAAGCCCGTCAACCTGGTGGAACTCTCGGTCTCGCACTACCTTCTGGCCCGCGCCCTCAACTCCGTCGGTCTGGCCGAGCGCGACCTGGGCGCCGTGATCAACACCTCCGACGCGGACATGATCGCCGCATATGCCACGGACGACGTGGAGGCGGTGGTAACCTGGAATCCGCTCGTCTCGGCGATCCTCGAGGAGCCGGGTGCCACAAAACTCTTCGACAGCTCGGACATTCCGGGCGAGATCATCGACCTGATGGTCGTGAACACCGAGACGCTCGAGGCCAACCCCGATTTCGGAAAGGCGTTGGTCGGAGCCTGGTACGAGACCATGGCGCTGATGGCCTCGGGCGACGAGGAGGCCCTCACCGCGATGGCGGAGGCGTCCGGCACGGATCTCGCGGGCTACAAGGCGCAGCTCGCCAGCACGGAGATGTTCTACACGCCGGCCGACGCCGTCGCCTTCACCGAAGGCGCGGAGCTGCCCGCGACCATGGTCAACGTGGCCGAGTTCCTGTTCGACAAGGGCATCCTCGGCGAAGGCGCGCCGTCCGCGGACTTCGTCGGCGTAGCCTATCCGGACGGCTCGACGACGGGTGACGTGAACAACGTGCGGTTCCGCTTCGACACGACCTATATGCAAATGGCCGCCGACGGGTCGCTGTAAGCGCGCGCCATGCGCTGGATCAATCGCAGACCGGGCCGGGTCGCGGCGTTCGGCCTGATGCTGCTGCCGTTTCTGGCGGTGTTTTTCGCCTATTCGATCGCCTCCGAGGCGCGACTGGCGATCAACCCTCAGGACAAGCTTCTGCCCGCGCCGTCACAAATCGTCGAGACGGCCGGGCGGCTTCTCACAACGCCGGACCGGCGCAGCGGTGAGATCGTGTTCTGGGTCGACACGGCCGCATCCCTGCAGCGCCTGGGGCTCGGGGTCGCCATCGCGGCGGCGACGGGTCTTCTGGCGGGGCTTGCGATCGGGCTCTTGCCCTATGTCCGCGCCACTCTTTCGGGCTTCGTCTCGGTCGTATCGATGGTTCCGCCGCTGGCCGTTCTGCCGATCCTGTTCATCGTCTTCGGGCTTGGCGAGGTCAGCAAGATCGCCCTCGTCGTGATCGGCATCACCCCGTTCCTGATCCGCGATCTCTCGCAGCGCGTTCTGGAAATCCCGCAGGAACTCTTCGTCAAGGCGCAGACATTGGGCGCGTCCAGCCTCGTCATCGCGTCGCGCGTCGCGCTGCCCCTGCTGATGCCACGGCTCTTCCAGGCCGTCCGCCTGTCGCTCGGTCCGGCGTGGCTGTTCCTCATCGCGTCGGAGGCGATCGCCGCCGAGAACGGGCTCGGCTACCGCATCTTTCTCGTGCGGCGCTATCTCGCAATGGACGTGATCCTCGTCTACGTCATCTGGATTACGCTCCTCGCCTTCCTTCTGGACCTCTCTCTCCGGGCGCTTTCTCGCAGGCTCCTTCCATGGGCCGGGGAGGACGGGCTGTGAGCTTCGTCACCGTGACCGGCCTGTTCAAATACTACGGACAGCGACCGATCCTCGAACGGGTGAATCTCGAAGTGTCGGAGGGCGAATTCATCTCGCTCGTCGGAGCGTCGGGCTGCGGGAAGTCCACCTTCCTGCGGATGCTGCTGGATCAGGAATCGCCGTCACGCGGATCGATCACGGTGGATGGCGAGCCTCTCACGGGAGAGCCCTGTCAGACCCGTGGCATCGTTTTCCAGCGCTACTCGGTGTTCCCTCACATGACGGTCCGGGACAACATCGTCGCGGCGTCTTCATTTCGCACGCGGCTTGGATGGCTTTCGGGGGCGGGCAAACGCGTGGCTCGCGCGGAGGCCGACAGCGCGCTGGACCGGATCGGCCTCGCCCATGTGGCGGACCAATATCCTGCCGCGCTGTCGGGCGGCATGCAGCAACGCCTTGCCATCGCGCAGGCCATGGCCGCGAAGCCGCGCATCCTGCTGCTCGACGAACCCTTCGGCGCGCTCGACCCGGGCACGCGCATGTCGATGCACGCGTTTCTGCAGGAACTGCGCGCTGAAACCGGCATGACGGTCTTCATGGTCACCCATGATCTGGGAGAAGGCTTCAAGCTCGGCGACCGGGTTCTCGTCTTCGACAAACCGCGCTGGGACCCCGACGATCCCGAAGCCTATGGCGCGACGATCACCTACGACTTCGACGCCCGCGACGGCGGCATTCCCTTTCAGCAGATCCAGGAGAAGACCCATGTTTCCGTTTCCCAATAGCCGCTCGCGCAGCCACCACCCTGCCGATCAGCGGCGTGACGGAGTGCGCCACCACCATCCCGACCTGTCGAAACTGATGGGCTGGAAGGCGATGCGAAAGGAGGCGGACATTCCCGAGGGGGAATGGGAGAAGGAGAAGGCATGGGCGCTGCGCATGGGTCTGACGGCCGCCGACAGCATCGAGGACCGCTCGATCCCGACCTTCGCGCGGGGAGAACTGCCGCATTACGCGGGCATCAACACCTTCCTGAAGGCACCCTATACCGAGGACGTCACCGAGGTCGGCGACTACGACGCCACGGTTCTGGGCGCGCCGTTCGACGGCGGCACGACCTATCGGCCCGGCACGCGGTTCGGTCCGCAGGGTCTGCGCAAGATCTCGGCGCTCTACACGCCCTACAATTATGAGATCGGCGTGGACCTGCGTGAGCAGATGAGCCTCTGCGACGCCGGCGACATCTTCACGATCCCCGGAAACATTGAGAAGACCTTCGACCAGATCAGCCGCGCCGTCAGCCACGTGTTCTCGTCGGGCTCGATGCCGATCATCATCGGCGGCGACCATTCGATCGGCTTTCCGTGCGTGCGCGGGATCGCGCAGTGCACGTCGAAGAAGATCGGCATCGTCCATTTCGACCGGCACGCCGACATCCAGGAAAAGGATCTCGACGAGCGGATGCACACGACGCCGTGGTTCCATTCCACCAACCTGCCCAACGTGCCCGCGAAGAACCTCGTTCAGGTCGGCATCGGCGGCTGGCAGGTGCCGCGCGAGGCGGTGAAGGTGGCACGCGAGCGCGAGACCAACATCATCACGATGGGCGACATGGAGAAGATGGGCATCGACCGGACGGCCGAGATGGCGCTGGAAATGGCCTGGGACGGCGTCGACATGGTCTACATGTCCTTCGACATCGACAGCATCGACTGCGGCTTCGTGCCCGGCACCGGCTGGCCCGAACCGGGCGGCTTCCTCCCCCGCGAGGCGCTGGCTCTGGCCTCGAAAGTGGCCGCCGAGGGGATCTGCGGCATGGAGCTGGTCGAGGTGTCTCCGCCCTACGACCAGTCGGAGATCACCGCGCTCATGGGCACGCGGGTCATCGTCGACGTCCTGGGGGCCCTGGTCTCGAGCGGGAAGATGGGCGCGCATCGTGGACATATCGACAAGCCGGTGAGCCTGCCGATGGGCGACTATTCCGAGGCGACCCACGGCAAGCGCTGGTCCACCCGCGCGAGGACGGAATGATGCCCCATGATCATGCGCATGGTTCCGCGGACCATCACCATCCGCACGACCACAACCATGCGGAAGCCGACCACCTGCACTCGCATCTCCGCCATGACGACGCCGCCGCCGACACGCAGATTCTCACCGGCCAGTTCATCGACGGGTTCGTGAGCGCCAGGGACAAGATGGCCTATCTGAAGATCGCGGGCGTGCCGCTCGAGATCGAGGATCCGGCCGGCGGTCCGTCGATGAAACTGGTGGACGTGAAACTGGCGACCGAATGGCAGGTCGGAACTGCTTCCCCGTCCTTCGGGTCGAGAGAACTCAGCTATCTGCCCTATCCCGGAGAAATGGTGACGGAGCGGACGAACCTTGGATTCGTCTATGTATCCCTGACCTCCAAGACAGTGATGGATCTGCGTGCATTCATTTCCAAGAAGATCTCTACAAAATAAATCTCATTTACTATAGTAAAAAGATGTATGCATCCCGGAGTGGCCGCACGATTTTCCTGCCCGCTGAATGTCCGCTGACGGAGCAAATGCCCAACTGGCTCGCACTCGCGGCGAATGGCCACTTACCCGGCCGGCCCTTCTGCCGCCGCCGCGATCGGCCCGAGCCGGCCATTCGAGACGTGTCGCGACGCTGCGCAGCGTTTCCCCAGAGCCGCCGATCATGTGCAACGCAGCATCTTGACCCTCGAGAGGTCGGCTGTGCGGACCTTTCTGCCGTTAATCCACTTGCTTGAAGTGGGTGCGAACGGCCCGGACCGGCCATTCGCGGCACGTCTGGATGCTGCGCTGCGGTTTTCCGAAGTTACCGTTCACGCACCGAGCGGCATTCCGACCCTTGGGAGGCCGGCTGAGCGTCGATAACGCCACAAGCATCGTCGATCAGCCCCGGCGTCGGCACTTGACGAAGATCGGCGTGAACAACACCGATTATCACGATCAGGGCGCGTTCGAGCCTGCGAACAACTACTTCATTGTGGCGGTGGACGGAAATTACCACTTCGGCGCGCCCATTCATCGGGGATTCACGCTAAAGCTAGGTTAGACCCAGAAGCCGAACACATCGTGTTTTCTCGAGCGCCGGACCGTTCGACACTCAGACGTGGTGACACGCGACGTGACGGCTGCCGCGCGCTTCACGCAGCGGCGGCATCTCCGCGCAGATCTCGGTGCGTTTCGGACAGCGGTCCTGGAACGGACAGCCGACGATCTGTTGGAACCGGCTGGGCGGCTCGCCGCGCTCCATCGCCCCGGTGATGCGCTTCGTCGCGTCGATGCGCGGGACCGAGGCGATCAGGACGGCGGTATAGGGATGCAGCGGTTCGGCGAAGATCTCGCGCCCGTCCGCGATCTCGACCACGTGGCCCATGTAGAGCACCGCCACCCGGTCGCTAATTTTCGCCACCACGCCGAGATCGTGCGAGATGAACATCATCGTCAGACCCAGCCGTGCCTTGAGATCGGCCAGCAGGTTCAGCACCTGCGCCTGAATGGAGACATCGAGCGCCGAGACCGGCTCGTCCGCGATGATCAGATCGGGCTCGGGCAGTATGGCGCGGGCGATGCCGACCCGCTGGCGCTGCCCGCCTGACAGCTCGTGCGGATAGCGCCCCGCGAACCCGGGATCGAGGCCGACCCGCGTCAGGGCCTCGCCGACGCGCTCGGCGCGTTCGCGGTTATTGGCGAAGACGCCGTGAATGTCGCCCGCCTCGGCCACCGCGTCCGCCACCGACCGGCGCGGATCGAGCGAGGCGTAAGGGTCCTGGAACACCATCCGGAGTTTCAGCCGCGCGGCCTTCAGCGCCGCGCCGCGCTGGCGCAGGATGTCCGTGCCTTGAAAGATCGCCTCGCCCGAATCGGCGCGCGTCAGCCCCATGATAGTGCGGCCCACCGTCGTCTTGCCGCAGCCCGATTCACCGACGATGCCAAGCACCTCGCCGCGCCGAACCGCGAGATCGACGTCGCTGACGGCGCGGATTTGGTAGGTCTTGCCGGCGCGCTTGGCGGTGAAGCTCTTGTTGAGCCCCCGGATGTCGAGGATCACGTCCTCCGTGCTCATGTCGCCGCCTCCGCGACCAGCGGGAAGTGGCAGACGGCGTGGTGCCCGCCCTCGTCGACGCGCGCGACCGGCCCCGCGCGGCAGACTTCGTCCGCCCGGAAACAGCGCGGCGCGAAGGCGCAGCCGTCCGGCAGGTCGAAGGGTCGAGGCGCCTGACCCGGAATGGTGTGCAGCGTCTCGTGCCCGGTCGCGGGGTCGGGCACGCAATCCATCAGCCCGCGCGTATAGGGATGCAGCGGCGCCTCGAAGATACGCGCGACGGTGCCGCTCTCGATGATGCGTCCCGCATACATCACGGCGACCCGGTCTGCGAGCTGGCTGACGACACCGAGATCGTGGGTGATGAAAAGCACGCCCATGTCGAGACTGTCGCAGAGCTCGCGCACCAGCCCGAGGATCTGACGCTGTACGGTTACGTCGAGCGCGGTGGTCGGCTCGTCCGCGATCAGCGCCTTCGGGCGGCAGGCGAGCGCTACGGCGATCATCACCCGCTGACGCATCCCGCCCGACAGCTCGTGCGGATAAGCGCGAATCTGGAGCGCCGCGTCAGGGATGCGCACCAGATCCAACAGCTCACGGACGCGAACGGCCTCGTCGGCGTTCGGATCGTGGACGCGGACGGCCTCGGCGATCTGCTCGCCGATCCGCATGACGGGGTTGAGCGAGGTCATCGGCTCCTGGAAGACCATCGCGATGCCGCCATGCCCGCGCCGCACCCGCTCGTAGGGCGTGGCCTCGGTGACGTCCGCGCCGTCCAGCGCGATCCGGCCGCGCCGAACGCGAGCGTCGGGCTTCGGCAGCAGGCCCATCACCGCCAGCGACGTCATGCTCTTGCCGCAGCCGGATTCGCCGACCAGCGCCAGGATCTCGCCGGGGCCAATCGCGAAGGAGACGCCATTGACAATGTCCTGCAGATCGCCCGAAGGGCCGACCGAGACGACAAGATCATCGACCTTGAGCATGTCTCACCGCCTCTGCCGGTTGCCGAGCATCTCGCGGAAGCGCGGATCGAGCCGGTCGCGCAGCACGTCGCCGAGCAGGTTGAGCGAGAACGCCGTCAATGCGATCATGGCGCCCGGAAAGAACAGCAGCCATGGCGCACGCGTGATGAAAATGCGCGATTCGGCCAGCATGTTGCCCCAGCTCGGAGTGTCCGGCGGCGCGCCCAGCCCCAGAAAGTCCAGCGACGCCGCGCCGAGCTGCGCGAAGGCGAAGACGAAGCTCGCCTGCACCAGAAGCGGAGAAACCATGTTGGGCAGGATGTGCTTGCGGATCGTCCAGAGCGTGCCCGCGCCCATGCTGCGAGCAGCCTCGACATAGGTCTCCTCGCGCAGCCGCAGCGTGACGCCGTAGACGATCCGTGCCGTTGTCGTCAGATAGATCAGCCCGATGGCGAGGATCGCGTTGAAAACGCCCTGGCCCAGGATCACGATCAGCCCCAGCGCGAGCAGCAGAGACGGGAACGCCATCAGGACGTCAACCATCCGCATCAACACCCGCCCGAGTTTCGGATACAGCGCCGACAGGATGCCGATCGGCACGCCGGTCGCTAGCGCGAAACTCACAACGCCCACCCCGATCAGAAGCGCCAGCCGCGAGCCGTAGACCACCCGGCTGAACGTGTCGCGCCCGAAATGGTCGGTGCCGAACCAGTGCAAGGAATCCGGCGGCCGGAGCCTTTCCGTCGGCGCGATCGCCTCCGGCGGAAACGGCGCGATCCAGGGCGCAAAAGCCGCGAAGAGGATGACGATCGCGACGAAGAAAAGCCCCAACGAGGCCAGAGGCCGCGAGGCGAAGGGCGCGGCGAACCCGCGGAGCGCAACGCTCATTCGAACTCGACCCGCGGATCGAGGAACCGGTAAGAGATGTCCACCAGAAGGTTGATCACCAGATAGAGGCAAACAATCACCAGGATCACGCCCTGAATCACCGGATAGTCCCGCCTCAGGATCGACTGCACTACCGTGCGCCCGATGCCGGGCAGGGCGAAGACCGTCTCCGTCACCACCGCTTCGGAGATGAGCGCCGCGAAAGTGAACCCGAACGCCGATACCACGACCAGAAGCGCGTTGCGCAGGATGTGGCGGATCGTCACCCGGCGCGGGCTGATCCCCTTGGCCCGCGCCGTCCGCACGTAATCCTCCTTGGAGACGTCGAGCATGCTCGCCCTCGTCAGCCGCAGGATCAATGCGGCGTTGGGCGCGGCGAGCGCGAGGCTCGGCAGCACGAGATAGCGCAGGTTCGAGACCCCGCCCTCCTCGAAGACCGAAGGATAGCCCGAGGACGGAAACCAGCCGAGCCCCGCGGCGAAGATCAGGATGAGGTAAAGCCCGACCCAGAAGGTCGGAACCGACGCCATAAGCATGGCGGCGCCCGACAGGCCCTGGTCGACCCAGGTTCCCTGCCGCATGGCGGCGACCACGCCGACGGGAATGCCGATCAGGATCACCCAGACCATGGTGATCGATGCCAGAAGGAGGCTCGTCTCCGCCCCCTCCGCGATCACCGTCGTCACCGGCGTGTCGAAAAAAATCGACCGTCCCAGATCGCCCTGGAGCGCGCTCCCGATCCAGTAGAAATACTGCACCACCAGCGGCTCATCCAGCCCCAGCCGCGTCCGTAACGCCTCGACCTGTTCCGGCGTCGCCTGGTCGCCGAGCAACACGTAGATCGGATCGCCCGGGATCAGATGGATGAAAATGAAGATGATCACCGACGCGGCGGCGAGCGTCACCGCCGCCGCGCCGGTTCTTCTCAGGACGTAGGCCCACATGCGCCCGCCCGTCCGGTCACGCGATCACTTCGTCGCGCCCCAGAAATACGGGAAGGCCGGCGCGCGGTCCCAGGCCGTCTCGAGCCCCGGTGCCCCCACGTCGAACGAGAACACGTCGCCCACCTTCACCGCTGGAACCTGCTCGTAGATCAGTTCTTGGAGCTTCGCCCATGTCTCCTCGCGCACCGCCGGGTCGGTCAACTCGTTGAGCGTCGCGGCCAGCGCCTGCTTCTCGGGACTTTGCCACCATCCGGGATAGCTGTCGTTCATCAACGTCAGAAGCACAGGATCCGGCGCGGGGCCGTGATGCGTCATGAAGAGATCCCAGGCCTGCGGCTCGCCGCGTTCCTTCATCAGCGTCGCCCAATCGGTGACGTTCAGCTCGACATCGATGCCGGCGTCCGCGAGCTGGCGCTTGAAGACGTTGGCCTGGTCGAAATGCTGCTGGTAGTTGGTCGAGACCAGAAACGAGATCGGCCTGCCGTCATAGCCGGCGTCCTTCGCCATCTGCGCGGCCTTTTCGACGTCGCCCTCGCTGTAGCGGTCCGTGCCGGCCTCTGTGTACCAGATGCTGCCCTTGGGGAAAAATGACCCCTGCGCGTCCCACAGCTCCTCGTCGCCGACCGACACCTGGAGCGCCTCGGTCATGTTCAGCGCCGCGAGGATCGCCTGGCGCATCTCGTAGTTTCCGGCCAGATAACCCTCCTGGCTGTTCATGAACATCAGTCCGAAGATCGGCGCGCCGCTGACATAGGGCTTGATCGCCGCGTCGTCCTTGAGCATTCCGAAGAGATCGCCCGAAATGTATTCGGCGTAATCGTAGTCCCCGGCCTGGACGCCGCTCACCCGCGTGCCGACATCGGGCACCGGAATGAACTGCAGCGTCTCGATGACCGCCTCCTTGGCCCCCGCTGATCCGTCCGACGGCTCCGTCCGCGCGGCGTAGTCCTCAAATTTCTGCAGCTCGACGTAGCGGTTGGGCCGCCATTCGACGAAGCTGTAGGGACCGGTGCCGATGTAGTTCTCCGGCTTGAGCGGCTCGCCCGCGGCGGCCGTCACGAGGTCGCCCGGATAGATCGCCGGACCGCCGTTGGGGAAGGCGAGAAAGCTCTTCCAGGCCCCGTTCGGCGCCTTGAGCGTCAGCGTCACCTCATACTCGCCGGTGGCTTCGGCGGATTCGAAGCCCAGCGCCGCGCCACGCGCGCCGAACTCGCCCCACCGGGCGAGCGACGCCGCGACGTCCGCCGCCTTCATCTCCTGACCGTTGTGGAACGGCACGCCCTGCCGGATCCGCATGACGATCGTCCTGCCGTCCTCCGAGACCGTCTCGCTCTCGGCCAGCATCGGATGCGGCTCCGTCTTGCTGTCGAAGGCGTAGAGCGTCTCGAAGACGTGCTGGCCGATCGTCGTCGAAAGCGTCGCCGTGCCCATCTGGAGGTCGAGGCTCGGCGGCTCGCCTATGATCGCGTAATGCAGGGTCTCGGCGCGGATCTGCCCGGGCGAGAGCGCGGCGCAGAGCGCGAGCGTCGCGGCGCCCAGCGCCAGTCTCATGGGATGCGGCATGGTCGTTTCACCTCGTCTTCGGAACGGCGAACCGGGGAGCGATCCGCGACCGGGTCGGGGAGGTTCGCCTTGCCCCGTGTCGTCGCGGTGGAATAACCCTTCAGAGGCACGTGTAGCCCCCGTCGATGACGAGCGCGGCGCCCGTCATGTAGCGCGACGCGTCACTCGCGAGATAGACGGCAAGCGGCCCGAGATCCTCGGGCTTGCCCATCGCGCCTATCGGAACGTTGGCGAGCATTGCGCCGATCATCTCGGGCGATTTTTCCGCCCAGGCCCGGTTCGGTGCCGTCTCGAACAGGCCCGGACAGATCGCGTTCGCGGTGATGCCGTGCGGCGCCCAGTCGACCGCGAGCGTGCGGGTGAACTGAAGCACGGCGGCCTTGGCCGCCTCGTAGTGCCGCCCGGCGATGCCGCGCCCCGCGACAAGCGCGTTGATCGAAGCGATGTTGACGATCCGACCACCGCGCCCCGCCTCGATCATTGAGCCACCGACGATCCGACTGCACACGAATGTGGAGGTCAGGTTGAGGTCGACCAGCTCGCGCCATGTCTCGAGCGGCAGATCCTCGGTGGCAATGTTCACCCGCCGCCCGCCGACATTGTTGATGAGTATGTCGAAGGGTCCGGCCTCGGCCAGGGCCTGCCCGCAGGTCGCCTCGCAAGCCTCGGGCGAGCCCATATCCGCCTCGAACGTCCAGGCCGCGCGCCCGCGCGCCCTTATGTCGTCCGCCGTCGTCTCTAGGTCCGCCAGCGTCCGGGCCGCCATCGCCACGTCCGCGCCGGCCTCGGCCAGCGCCAGTGCCATCTCGCGCCCGAGACCCCGGCTCGCGCCGGTAACGAAAGCGCGTCTTCCGTCGAGTTGGAATTTGTCGAGAACGGTCAGCGCGCTGTCCTTTCCGTAGCTGGATTCTCGCGCTTTACCCCCGCGCCAAGTCTCGAAGTAAGCCGCCCTGCCGTCCTCATTGCAAGAGATTTCGGCTGTCAATGGTCCGGCGGTTCATTCAATGGAAGCTGGGATCCTAGCCGCTGAATCCTGGTTTCGAGCGGCCATGTCTTCAAAACTGCTCTCGCGATCGGTGTTCGAATGGGCAGCCGACTGAATGTCCGCTTCGTAATTTGTGGCCATCTAGGCTTGCGCTCGCAGCGAAGGTCCGCTCACCGCCCTTCGCTTCCACGTCGCTCACGTCCAGCAGCCGCGACGCGCCCGTATCGTGCCATGGCGCGCCGGGACCCGTCGCACCGGCCATTCGCGATCGAGGGGACTTCTTTTTTTTCGGGAAAGGGACGTCCGGCCGGCCTGTTGGCAGCCCGTTCCTTGACGGCGACAGGTTCAGGGCCTATCCGGCGCTCAGGCGAATGATCTCGAGACGATCACGGCGACAGGGGTTTTCGGATGAGTGACAAGACCACTTCCACGCGCGGCCGTCCGGCCGCATCCGGGAGGGCCAAGGCGGCTGGCCGGAGCAGGATTGCGGCACGGCGCGAGGCCATGGCCTCGCCGAAGGCGTCAAAGGCGCGCCTTGCCCGGAAGATGGCGGCGGAGACGGCTGACGCCGCCACCGAAGCGGAGCGAGGCCCGGACCTCGGTAGCGCGGCCGAGCTCGCCGGCGCCACGGATGCGCCCTTGGGTGCGGCCGCCGCAGCGGAACCCGCGGCCAGTCCCGCCGCTGTCGAGGCGCCAGCTTCCGCAGAGGCGACGGCGTCCGACGTCGAGGGTGGGACTGCGAGCGGGTCCGCGGCGCCAGGGAACGCAGCCGGGGAGGCCGCGGTCACACCAGCCGGCGTCGACGTGGACCCGGCACCCGCGCCAACGACGCCGGTGAGGGAAGATGTCGAGCCGGCGAGCTTGGCGCGGGCGGCGCGCAAGCCGCGGAAGGCGAAGGTTCTCACGGGAGATCGGGCGGCCCCGGCCGAAACGCCCGCCGCGAAACCGCGACGGACAAAGGCGTCGAAGGCGGCCGCGACAAGCTCGGCGACCGACGACCCGAAACCCGCCCGAAAGCCGCGCGCGTCGAGGGGGCCGAAACCGCTCCGCAGACCGAAGGTCGCCGACACCGTCACCGGCGAGAGCCCGACAGAGAAACCGCGGCCTGCCGCTGCCGCTCCTGTGCGGCCGGCGACGGCCGTTGCATTCTCACCACTGCCGGATTTCCCGATCGCCGCCGGCGCGTCGAGCGAAGCGGCCATTCGGATGTCGAACGAGATCGGTTCGGAGATGGCTAGCTTCGTCGAAGATGCGATCGCCGCGGGCAGTGACAGCCTGCTGAACGTGGCGACGGCGAAGACGCTGCCCGAACTTCTCGAGCGGCAGGCGCGCTCGGCCAAGATCGCGACCGATCTCTGGATGCGGCATTCAGGTCGGATCGGGGCGATCTGCATGGCGGCCTTCGGCGGCATCCGCGACGCTCGCAGATAACGGGTTCCCTGAATGGGCGTCAGCCCCCCAGGGGATGCGTTTCGGAAGACCGGGAAGGGGTCTCTACGTGTCGCAGCGGGAGCGTGCCTCTGTAGACCGCGCCGACGAGACCTCTAGGGCGTGGCCGTGATTCATCAGGATGGCGGCCTCGCGGTCCGGATCGTGGTTCATGGTCGCGCCATTGAGCAGGAAGAGGTCGATCAGATGGGCAAGGGACCTGCTGTCGGGGCGCATTCTCGAGTTGTCCGTCATCCTCGGCCTCAGTCCAATTCAGCCGCGCGCGCGAAGGTGCGCACGCGATCCGGATCGTCGCCTGCAGGACGGCAGGAAGACAAGCATGTCTCGGCCGGCGCGGCGGCGCCCGGCCAGCCCAAGCCATGCGCAGTCGGATCTCCCGATCCATGATATCGAACCGAGGTCGTCGCGGATCATGACGGAGTGATGAAGTCTGAAACGTCCGAAAGCCGCTCTCTGAATCCGGCACCGTCTCTTTCGCCGCGGCGATGCAGGCGCGGCTCGCAGACGACGGCGAAGCGGGCAAGCCGCCCATCATGTTTCGGGCTCCGAAAAGGAGCGCCTTGCTCGGAAATCGAGCTCGGCGAGGGCTCCTCTGCTGATCCTGGTCCGCTCATGCCACGCCGCCGAATGCGACGCCCGACAGGTCGGACATGTCTTTTTTCCAGGTCGTCAGGTCATCGGGATTGAAGCCGGAGAGATGGTTGTGGCCACAGGCGCGGGCCATGACCTGCATCAGTTCGACGCTCGCCTCGAAGAAGTTCGCCAGCTGCCGGGCGGATTTCTCGACCACGATCCGGCTGACAAGATGCGGTTTCTGCGAGGCGATGCCGACCGGGCAGTTGTTCGTGTGGCACGCGCGCATCGCGATGCAGCCGATGGCCTGCATCGCGGCGTTCGAGACCGCGACGGCGTCCGCGCCCAGAGCCATGGCCTTGATGAAGTCGGCGGGTTTGCGCAGCCCGCCCGTGATCACCAGCGTCACGTCCCGGCGGTCCAAGTGGTCCAGATGGCGCCGCGCCCTGGCGAGCGCCGGGATCGTGGGGACCGAGATGTTGTCACGGAAGATGATCGGCGCGGCTCCGGTCCCGCCGCCACGACCGTCGAGAATGATATAGTCGACCCCGACCTCGAGCGCCGCGTCGATGTCCTTCTCAATGTGCTGGGCCGACAGCTTGTAGCCGATCGGAATGCCGCCGGTCCGATCACGGACCTCGTCCGCGAACGCTTTGATCTGAGCGGGTTCGGTCCAGTCGGGAAAACGCGGTGGCGAAATCGCGTCCTGCCCGGGTTCAAGCCCCCGGACTTCCGCTATCCTGCCCTGAACCTTCTTGCCGGGAAGGTGCCCGCCGGTTCCGGTCTTGGCGCCTTGGCCACCTTTGAAATGAAACGCCTGAACGTTCGCCAGCTTGTCCCAGGCGAAGCCGAAGCGTGCTGAGGCCAGCTCGTAGAAGTACCGGCCGTTGGCCGCCTGCTCCTCCGGCAGCATGCCGCCCTCGCCGGAACAGATCCCGGTGCCCGCCAGGTCCGCGCCCCTTGCCATGGCGACCTTCGCGGCCTCGGAGAGCGCGCCGAACGACATGTCCGAGACGAACAGCGGTATCTTCAGGCGCAGGGGCTTCCGCGCGTTCGGTCCGATCACGACGTCCGTGCCCACCGGCTCGTCGTCGAGCAGGGGCGCCCTGTGCAGCTGCGCGGTCAGGATCTGGATGTCATCCCATGTCGGCAGCTCGTCGCGCGGCACGCCCATCGCGTCGACCTTGCCGTGGTGACCGGTCTTCTTCAGTCCGTCGCGGGCATAGGATTGGATCAGCCCGTTATGGGGCTCCTCTGCGGTGCCGTGAGACACGTCGGCATACAATCCCAGATAGGCGTCCCGATTGTAGGGCTGCGGGTTGTCGAGCGCCCATGCCGCGATCTCGTCGGCATCGACCAGAACCTCGTCTCCCTCGGTCCACGACGTGAATTTGGGCAGCTTCTCATCGTTCGCGTATGCGGATACGCCTGTGTCCAGCCGATAGTCCCAATTGTGTACGCCACAGATCAGATCTCTGCCGCGCACGAAGCCGTCAGACATCAACGCGCCACGATGCAGGCAGCGGCCGTAGAAGACGGACACCTCATCGTCGAAGCGGACCACGACGAGATCGACCTCGCCCACGAGCGCGTAGGCCGGTTCGCGATCGGGCAGGCTGCCGAGCCGCGCGACTGAAGTTCCGTTCATCGAGATTTTCCTTTCGTGAGTAGCGTTTCCTGGCGTTCGCCTCTTCGAGTCTTCGATGGCTCCGTCTCGTGGCGATCGCGAAGGCCCGATCCGTCCCCGGCATGTCGGACCGCTTCGGGAGCGGCGGGCATGCCGGGCATCATGGCGCCGTTCCGGGAGATGGGAAGTCCGGAATCCGGTACGCCATGTTCGATGAGACGGACGGGAATTGACCCCCGACGGCCGCTCCTTCGGGAAACGGTCGCGGAGACCCGGCTGGTTTCGCGCGCATCCGCCGAAGCGGCTCACGGATACGGGGAGACCAGCTTCTGAATGAGAGCCTCTTCTTCGGCATCGATCATGCGCGCGGCACCATCGCCGAATGGAGGGAGGGTTTCAACACCGCGAGGCGCCATTCCTCGCTCGGCCACCAGACCCCGGCGGTCTTCGCCGGAGCCCTCACCGCAACCGCCTCCGACGCTTCGCTGGATAGGGGCTTCGCGTCTCCGCCGGTCGCTCAACCCGAGACCTACGGCGTAGCAGAAACGGCCGAGGCTCCAATCGTCGCTGGATGAAAGTCCGGTGGCAGGTCACCGCTTCCCGAAGCGCAGGCGAAATGCCGGCGGATCGCGATCAAACGCGGACGCGCAGGACCACCGCCCTTTCCGGGCTCACGGCTCTTCGTGAGCCCGGCGGGGCGCCAGAAGCGCGGCGGCCAGCATGTCAGCCGCCGTTCCGCTGAGCGCGATCGGCGTGTCGTGAACGATCGCGAGGCGCGTGAGCGCCTGCAGGTCCACGTCGCCGCCGTGCGGTACCGTCGGATCCGCGAAGAAGATCACCGCGTCGAGGTCCCCGGTCGCGATCAGCGCGCCGAGCTGCTGGTCCCCGCCGCGCGATCCGCGCTGGAGACGCCGGACGGAGAGCTCGGGCGCGGTCTCGGCGATCATGGCCCCGGTCCCGCCCGTGCAGATCAGCCGGTGCCCTGTCAGCGCCTTGCGATGGCGCAGGATCCACGCCCGCAGATGGGATTTCCGGTTGTCATGCGCCACGACGGCGAGACGCCGGGGCGCGGTCGAGCGCGCCCGCGCTCGCGCGGAGATCTCGAGGATCGAGCGCACCTGCTCCGTGAAGCCGGAGCCTTCCGCCGGGAAGGCCCCCTCGAGCGCCGCGGTGCCGACGGTGAAACCCGCGGCGCCCGCCTCGGCGGCAGCGGTCACGCGGTCCTCCCGATCGATGCTCCCGGCCATGATGACGGGCTTCGGAACCGCCTCGCAGACGCGCGACATCAGCCGCGGGACATCGCCGCGATGCCTGTAGGCCAGCAGGTCGATCCCGTGGACGTGCTCGAGGTCCGCGAGCGCCTTGGCGGAGGCGACGATCTCGTCGTCCGTGCCCTCGAGAACGCTGGGATGGCCCGTGATCCGGCCGGCGAACGGATAGTAGCGGATCGGGTGGCTCCGGATCACCTCGGTGACGATGTCGGCGCGGGTTCCGCCGAGAAGACAGTCGACTTCGAGCTCCACGGCGGCGCGCGCGGAGGCGAGCTCCTTCTCCCCGTCGAGGCTGACGACTTCGAGGTAGGAGCGTCCCCCCGCCGCCCGGATGGCGTCGGCAAGAGCCTTCAGCTCCGCCAGCGGCAGGCCCACGTCCTTAAAACCGATGTGACGCACGCCGCCCCTCAGCGCCTCTTCCAGCCGGGCCGGCGCGTCCGGAATCGTCCGGTCGTTCGCGGTGAGCATCAGGATGAAATCGAACGCCATGGCTTCAGGCTCCTTTGGTGCGAGTCAGTGAGCTGCCGTCGATCGCGGCGCCGCGCTTCCAGCGTTCCGACGAGCCGACGATGTCGAGGTGACCCGCGCCTGCGCTCGCCTCGATGAGCGCCTGCAGATGGCCGAGCGCGGCCCCCACGGGCAGGCCCGCGGCGATCAGGGCCGAGAAGACGTCGCCGGCGCCGTTCGGCACGGCGTCGAGGCGCGGCGTCCGGAACAGCGTCTCGCCGTTTCGGCCAACCCGAAGGATTCCGGTCTCTTCGGCGGGCAGCGGTGGCGAGGTCACCAGAACATCGCGATCCGGGGCTCCCCCGGCCAGCGCAGTGGCGGCGTCATGCGTCT
>CAVORV010000042.1:0-100008 GCA_963698685.1 uncultured Alphaproteobacteria bacterium | reverse complement strand
CAGGAGCGCGCCGCGCTCCCATGTTCCCGGGCCGGTCCGCCCGCAATCGAAGGTCTCGACATCGAGCAGGCCCGTCGCGATCAGACGTTCCTCGCGTGCCTCCGCCTCCAGCCGCCTGAGCGCGACACGGCCGCCGCAAATATCGACAAGGGTCTCTCCGGCGAGGAGGTCCGGCAGCTGCGCCTGCAGGCCCCGCAGATCGAGCGTGGTCTCGATGCCGATCCGGGTCGGCCCGATCGCGTCGAGCCCGATGTCGATGCCATAGGGGATCTCGCGGCCGCGCATCTCGAGAATATCGCCGATACGGATCTCCAGACGCCCGTCCGAGGCCATGACCACGCGGGCCATCCCGTCCGACACCGCCGATCGGGCCTCGGCCACGGCCAGAAGGCGCAGAAGCTTTTCCGCGCGGAGGTCTACCGAGCCGGACCCCGTCGCTCCGATCCCGCCCGCACCGATCTCCCGCAGGGCGAACACGGAGAACTGCGGATCAAGAGGCGCAAGCCCCTCCGGAAGATCGAGGCAAACCGGGTTCGCGGTCAGCGACGCGCGGGCTTGCGCAAGAATCGCCGTGCGCGCCCGCTCGGTCACCCCGAACAGCGTCGCGAGCCGGCCGAGCAGGCCCCGGGGGGCAAGGTCCACCTCCTCGAGCCGAAACGCGATGCATTCGTCCTCAAGTACGCCACCGAGCGTCGCCACGACGTCGATGGTCTGGACGATGAGGCGCCCGCCGCGCTGCTCGTCCGCCGCGCCGCGATTCCGGCATCGGTAAACCCGCGCGTCGACAACAGCGCTCGCCCGGATCAATCCGCCCGCCGCCTCGGCCCCCGTGAAGTCGACATCGATTCCGAGGCCGCAGGCCGGGTCGAACTCGGTCGTCAGCAGTTCCGGAAGCTCCTGCTGGAGAGCGCGAAGATCAACCAGCGCATTCGCCGCAATCCGCGTCCCCAAATCCGGCGCAAGCCCCAGAAAAACTCCGAATGGGATATCCTTGTCGCGCGCGGCGAAGGTTTCGACGATGTGAAACTGAACGTCCCCGGCATGGTCCGCCGCGTCCACCGGACTGCCGAGATCGACCGCGCGCATCGCCACGGCGTCATCATCGGCGCCGCCGCACCCCGAAAGCGCCAGCGCGACGGCGCAGGCCCATACTTTCACACGGGTGGCGTTCCCTACGACTTCATCCGCCCTCTCGCGCCCGGCAATTGGCGGTCAGCCAGACGGTTTTGCCACATTCTACGCGAGTTGCCACCTTGGCAGACAAATCCCGCGATTGGCCACCGGAGAATCCCTCGGCACCCGCGGCCGCCTTGATCCCGAAGCATATGATCCTCGGTGGAAAACTCGTAAAACAGCGCCCGCTGCGCCCCAGTCTGGGCCCATCATCGCCTGCCCTCCCATACCTCGGCGAGTTTGAATCAGCAGCCATCTCGTCCCTCGAATGGAGTTCTTCAATAGAATCTTCGCAGAACGATTATAGCCTCCGCGAGGCTCGCCGCGGCTGGGACGACTGACGGCTTCTGTCGCTGCAGAGTGGAGCGGGTGGAAGGGGTTCGCCTCTGGCCGAAATGCTGCAATCGCGAGGCGCAGGGCGAGAGGATGTCTGCTCAGAACCGCCTTGCGGCGGTGCAGCGTGAACTCCGATTTCGGGTCGCGTGAATGTCGGCTTCCAACTTCATGCCATGATCGGCTGGCGCGCGCACAGAATGACCGCTTGCCGCCCGTTGCGACGGATTCTGCGTCTTCGATGGATTACTGCTTCGGGCTCGAAGCAGACTGACGCACTGCAGCATGCACGCCCGATTTCCTGGCGTTCTGAATGTCCGCTGCCGGAGCAAGCGCCTAGCAAGCTCGCGACCGCAGCCAATGTCGGCAGTCCGCCCTTTTATGTCGCTGCCGGAATTCCCCAGACCCGCCCTCACAGGCCCGCAGGATGCGGTGCCGCGGTTCTCCGAAGCTGCCGTTCAAGCACCGCGCAGCACTTCAACCCTTGGGACGCCGGCTCCGCAGCTTGCGGCCGGGCGGCCCCGCGCTCTGATCATCCGTGTCGGAGGTATCGGCTCAGACCGCCTGCGGGCAACGCGGGCAATACGCCTCAGGCGACGGGCGGCAGACGTCCTTCCGCCGCGAGACTTCTGAAAGGCGCGGAACGTGTCGCGAATCCCGTCGGCCGGAGAGACCGAAGGGAAGTCGCCGAGACGGGCTCGGATCGGCGCGTCGCTGAGATCGGGCGGCACCGGCAGCGGGCCGCCGGCACAGGTGACCGTGTGCCCCGGCACCAGCGACTCCAGCGTCGCGAGGCCGTTCTCGATCGTGTCGCAGGTCCCGTTGAGGTCGAATACCGGCGCGCCGTCGCCGTCACGGCTCACGGCCGCTATGAAGGCGGCCGCCGCCTCTCCGGCATAGAGCCAGCTGATCCGGCCTGAGAACGGAACCTCATAGGGGACACCCTGCGCCGCCGCCGCGATCGCGACCGTGAATTTCGAGCTCATCCCCTGGTCGCGCGCCACCCCGTAGACCACGTTGGGCCGGATGCCGACCGAGGGCACGCCCCAGTCCATCGCGTATACCTGAGCCGTATGCTCGTTGGCCTGCTTGTAGGCACCGTAGAGGGTCGCGAGATATCGGCCGCCCGGAGGCATGCCGTGGACCGCGACGGAACTCGCGTAGGCCAGCCGTCTGATCCCGGCGGCGCGGGCCGCTTCCATCACGTTGATCGATCCCAACACGTTGACCCGCGCGCCGTCGGCGGGGTCCGCCTTGCAGAACGGCACCTGGAGCCCGGCGAGATGGATGATGGACGTGATGCCGCGTTGACGGACGATCCCGTTCAGCCGCTCGGCGTCCGCGATGTCGCCGGTCTCCCACGAGAGCGTCTCCGCGGCCTCGGCCCCCATCACGAGCCCCGGCCGGCGGCGGTCGTCGCGCAGGTCGAAGCCGACGCACTCGGCGCCGGAGCGCGTCAGGATCGCCATCACCCAGGCGCCGATACATCCCCCCGCGCCGGTGACCAGAACCGGCCCGCCGAGGCGCTCAGGGTCGACCAGAAACCTGTCGGTGAGAAAGTCCATGCCTGTTCCCCTCCCTTGGCTCAACCTGTCTGCAGAGTACGGCGAGGAATGATTGCCGGCCAGAAGGATTCACGGCGGCCGATCCGGCGGGCTGCATCAGGACATGTACCGCCGATCTTTGGCCGGTGACTTCGAATGCTCACGCTCGAACCGTTTCTTGCATTTCAATGAAAGAACGCGATCCGTCCACCCGGAGTCTCGTCCAAGTTCAGTTCCAGCGGCAGTTTCGCGATGCGCAGGGCTGGATCGTGAATCTGGAGCGAAGATTGATCTGAGTGCATCCTGAGCTGGCGGGTCCTTCGATCGAAATTCACTTTAGGCGCGGGGGGCGCCGACCCCGAAAAACGCAAGATTCGAAAACAAGGCAAGGCACGCTGACCATATCTGAGCCCCAAGATGAAGCGTGCTGAAAGAAACCGGCCCCAAAATCGGCTGATGCACTTGGAATGAAAGCAGATCGGCCGGTCTGCGTTGATCCTGCTTCATGTTGGTCCAGGATTGAAGCTGGCGTGCCACCCTGCCACCCTCTGCCACCCTCTGTTACAATCGGGGTGGCGTTGGAACGGCATGAAATCATTGAGATAATCGGCCCCTGCCACCCTTGTCACCCTGAATCTCTATAAAGAGTATTATTGATAGGTATAGGGATAAGGGGGGGATATAGGGGGGATAGGGGGGAATGACACACGTATAGGGAATCCGGGTGGCAATGGTGGCGAGGGTGGCGCAGATCGGCTAACGCCATGTAAACAATGGTCGAATCCGCGCCACCCTAAAACGCCACCCTCAACCAGTGGTTGACGGGAAACTTGCATTCTAATTCACTTTCCAGAAGCCGAAGTTCAGCTTAAAGCAATCTTGCTTCATAGTTAACGATAGTGGGATTCCGAGTTGACTGAGCAATCCAGAAAGACAGACTGCGCAACGCGCAGTTAGCCATCGCCGCGCTGATCGTGAACGATGGTCTAAACCTTCACAAGAAATTCCAGCTACTCGAGCAGGAGATGGCCCGGAGACTGGATTCCGGCAATCTCATGGTTCTCGAACGAGCTAGGCAACTGGTCAACGGGACATCGACGGACGATCACGCGCACCCGACGGAAGCCTTGGAGGCTTCCCGCCCGCTCCCCCCTCGCCCGCCGGTTCTCCATCACCGCAAGGGCTCGGAGGACCGGATGCTGACCACGAGCGAGGTCGCGAAGCTGCTCGGCACGACGGTCCAAAGCATCGAACAGAACCGTTGGACGGCGAACCACAAGAACGCCAGGCTGATCTGTCCGAAGTCGCGCAGGCATGTTTCGACGCGAAGAAGGCGACCTTGAAGGATGCGCGCGGGTCCGGCGACTGGCTTAAACCCGTCAGCCTGCACATAGGTCAGGCCCCGTCGCCGGAATCGATCACCGCCGCGTCGAGCCGGAGAGTCCCGCCGCCCGGATGCCGCCACGTCCGCCGGAGCAGCGCGTCGAGTTCCGCCCATGTCAACTCGTCGCCGGGCGAGCCCCGATCACCACATGCCCGAGAACCTGCGACTCCTCCCGCCCGTGGCCGAGGAAGGTCGTCTCCAGCCTGTCATGCTGCACGTCCACGCCCGCCGTCACGATCAGCGTCTCCGGCGGGATGGCGTCGAGACCGAAGTCCTCCGCCCGGCTCGCCAGTTCGCCCGCGTCCGCCTCCTCCGCCGCCTCGCGCCAGCCTTCCGCGAGGATCGTGTTGACGGACGTCTGCAACTGGTCGGGATGCGCCTTGGCCGTCAGGAACTCGGCCGCCAGCTTGACCCCATGAGCGGCGCACCACGCGCACTGGAGCCCCGAACGTGAAGCAGGATTAAAGAAGAGTGTTGGTAATTTCGCTGGTAACAGAAAAATATTATCCAGCAAAATCAATTAGTAACTATACCTATCGGGCAGGACGGGGCCCCATGCCAACAGGCATGGGGAAAAACGAGCCGTCCGGCCAACGGGCCGGTCCGCATCGCGGGACTTGACCTGCATCAAATCCGACGCGACGGCGAAGTTCTATCCTGGCCTCCACTCGATCGCACGGAGATCACGATGACCGCCATCGACGCCTATGCGCGCCGCGCCGTTCCGCGCTACACGAGCTATCCGACCGCGCCTCATTTCCGGACCGGGTTCGCGCCCGACACCTACCGGAAATGGCTGGCCGATCTCGATCCCGAAGCGCCGATCTCGCTCTATCTGCACGTCCCGTTCTGTCGGCAGATGTGCTGGTATTGCGGCTGCAACATGAAGCTGGCCTCGAAATACGGCCCCATCGCGACCTATGTCGAGAGCCTGATCGCCGAGGTGGAACTGATCGCCAGCGCCCTGCCCGCGCGGATGAGGGTCGGCCATCTGCATTGGGGCGGCGGGACGCCGACCGCGCTGTCGCCCGAGGATCTGGCGCGGGTCATGGAGCATGTCCGGTCCCGCTTCGATCTCCTGCCCGACGCCGAGATCGCCATCGAGAGCGATCCGCGCACGCTGACCGCCGAGATGATCACGATGATCGGACGGCTCGGATTCAATCGCGCCAGCTTCGGGGTGCAGGAATTCGATCCGCGCGTCCAGATCGCGATCAACCGCATCCAGCCGCCGGAGATGGTCGCGAAAACCGTCGCCGGCCTGCGCGCGGCCGGCGTGACCGAGATCAATTTCGATCTCATCTACGGCCTGCCCTATCAGACGGTCGATACGCTGCTGAAGACGATCGAGATCTGCCGCGACATGGCGCCCGGTCGCATCGCCCTGTTCGGTTACGCGCATGTGCCGTGGATGGCGAAGAACCAGCGGATGATCTCGGAGGACGTGCTGCCCGACGGGGCCGCCCGCAAGGAACAGGCGTCGAAGGCGGCGGCGGCGCTGGTGCGCGCAGGCTATCAGGCGATCGGTCTCGATCATTTCGCGCTGCCCCGGGACGCGATGGCGATCGCCGCGCGCGAGGGCCGACTTCGGCGCAATTTCCAAGGCTACACCACCGACACCGCCGAGACGATGATCGGCCTCGGCGCGACCTCGATCGGCCGGACCCCGTCCGGTTACTATCAGAACATCGCCGAGACCGGCGCCTGGGCGCGTGCGGTCGCGGACGGGACGCCGCCGGTCGCCAAGGGGCTGGCGCTGACCGACGACGACCGTCTGCGCGGCCGCGTGATCGAGCGGATCATGTGTGATGGCGCGGTCGATCCGGTCGCGATGGGGGCGGAACACGGCCGCGCCGCCGACTGGTGCGCGGACGAGATGATGGCGCTCGGCGAGATGGAGACGGACGGTCTGGTGATCCGCGACGGCGACCGGATCGTTCTGACTTCCGCCGGGCTCGCCTTGTCGCGGGTCGTGGCCTCGGTCTTCGACGCCTGGCTCGCGCGGTCGGAAGCGCGTCACTCCGTGGCGGTCTGATCCGGCTCGGCAAGCCGCGTCACCACCACCGAGGACGCCTCCAGCGTCTTATGGACGGGGCAGCGATCGGCGATTTCGAGCAGCCGGGCGCGCAAGGCGTGGTCGACCGGACCCTCGATGGTGATGACCCGCTCGAAGCGGTCGATCCGTCCGGTCCGGCCCTCGCCGCACTCCTTGCAATCCTCCGCGTGGACTTTGCCGTGATCGACGGTGACGCTGAAGCGGCCCGGGTCGAGCTTTTTGTGCCGCGCGTACATGCGCAGCGTCATCGTGGTGCAGGCGCCCAGCGCGATCGAGAGGTAGTCGTAGGGGCTGGGGCCGGTATTCGCGCCGCCGACGGAGGCGGGCTCGTCGGCCAGCACGGTATGGATCCCGGCGCGGGCGAGCTGCTGGAACGGCGAGGCGCCGGTCTCGGTCACTTCGACCTGGGTGGTCGTCGCCGCCGTCTCCGCCGGGCTCAGATACCGCGCGGCCCAGGCTGAGAGCATGTCGGCCACGTAGATCGCGTCCTCCGGGCGGGTCAACAGATGATCGGCCCCGTCGAGCGACACGAAGCTTTTGGGATGTTTCGCCGCCTCGTAGATGACTTTGGCATTGTCGATGCCGACGGTCTCGTCGAGCGGCGCGTGGAAGACGAGGAGCGGCTTTTTCAGAGCGCCGATGCGTTCGCGGGCGCGTGTGCCCTTCAGGTCATCGAGAAACTGCTTTCGGATCGTGAACTTGCGGCCGGCCAGCGTGACCTCGGCCGCGCCGTCCGCTTCGATCCGCTCGACATGGGCGGCGAAACTATGCGTCACGTGCGCGGCGTCCGCCGGCGCGCCGATGGTCGCGACGGCCCGGATCTCGGGGATCTCGCCGGCCGCCATCAGAACGGCCGCGCCGCCGAGCGAATGCCCGATCAGTAGCTGCGGGGCCGCGTGGGTCGCCCGCAGCCAGTCGGCGGCGGCAACGAGATCGGCGATGTTGGAGGAGAAATTGGTGTTGGCGAATTCGCCGTCGCTGTGCCCGAGCCCGGTGAAATCGAAGCGGAGCACCGCGACCCCGCGCGCGGCGAGCGCCTGGGCCACACGCGTCGCGGCGAAGATGTCCTTGGAGCAGGTGAAGCAATGCGCGAAAATAGCATGGGCCCGGATGTCGCCGGCCGGCAGGTCGAGCCGTGCGGCGAGCATGCCTCCGTCGTGGCCTGGAAAATCGACCCGTTCCGAAAACCCCGACATGCTCCACTCCCCTGCGATTCAACCCGGAGCCGTTCCTAGCAGATCGCGGATCGATTGTCGCACCTGTCGCCAACATGTTGGTTTGAAGCGTCAATCCATGCTAAGCTTTCTTCATGAACCGATACCGCGCAAGTCCCGAGGCGTCGCCGAAAGCACCCGATAAGGCCGTGCGCGCTCCGGGAATCGGCGCATGTCACATGACAGGGAGCGTTAACCCCTTTCGCATATGATCCGGAGCTGAGCGGTCCGCGTGGACCGGCCTTTGACGAGGTGACCATGGCCAGAAGCGACTTTGGCAGTGCAGACATCCCGCGGCGTGACACGCCCGCCGCCCGCCACGCGGAGGGCATCGGATGAACCCCGCCACGCTCTCCATCGCTTCCGACTTCGTCCAGGACGGCATGAAAAAGGCCGGCATTCCCCTCACCCAGACCCTCGAAGGCTATCTCTCGATCACCTTCGCCAAGTTCATCGGCGCCGCGATCAGCGCCGATCAGCTGACCCTCCGGATCACCCGCGCCATGGACGAGAACGCGCCGCGCGACACGATGCGCGCGTTGGCCGACGAATGCCTGATCGCCTGCGCGTTTTTCGAGCGCCGTCTGCGGCGCAACGGCTCGATCCGGCATTATGTGGGCCTCGGTCAGACCTCCTATGACGCGGCCGATCTGACCGAACAGGCTTACGGTTTCGTCCACATGCGGGACGTCATCGCCTGCGCCGTGGAGACGGACGATCCTGACGACGGCCGCATTCTGATCGATCGCGCCAAAGCCGGCAGCACCACCGCGCGCGCGAAACTGGAGGATGCGAACGTGGTCGTCGGGCCTTGGGGCCGGGGCGGAACGGGTCTTCTCTGGCGGTGAGGAGGTCGGCATTGCCCGAACCGGCAGGGACGCGTATCTGCTGACCAACCGGAACGAAGCGGATCGGGTCCGACATGCATTTCGCCACCGTGGCCCTGTTGTCGCTTCTGCTGGTTCTCGCGACGGTCGTGATCCACTACGAGATCCTCCGGATCGCGTCCGTCCTGATGCCGCGCATGGCGATCCCGCCGCGCTCACGCATTCTCGTCGTGATCGGAGCGGCGTTCATCGGGCATGTCCTTCAGATCCTCCTTTACGCCGCCGCCTATTGGGGCGCGCAGCACGTGCCGGGTCTCGGAACCCTGCAGGGCGCGCTGGAGGGCGACGCGATCGATTACATCTATTATTCGGCGGCGTCCTTCACGACGCTGGGCGTGGGCGACATCGTCGCGGCGGGTCCGCTCCGGCTGCTTTCGGGCATCGAATCGCTCAACGGACTGATCCTGATCACCTGGTCCGCGTCGTTCACCTATATCGCGATGGAGCGGTTCTGGACGGATCACGGCCGGTCGCCGGAAGAACGAGCCATCGCCCGAAGTCGAGCCGAGTCTCCCAGCCCCGCTCAACAGCCCGCGCCGCGCAGGCGGCCCGGACGACCCCCGCATGGGTGACCCAGAGGATCGGCGGATCGGTGGCCTCGGTCTCGTCCAACGCCGCGCCGACGCGGGCGGCGAGCATGGCGACGCTTTCGCCGCCATGCGGCCGCGCGCCGTGAAAATCCGCCGCCCAGGCGTCAAGCTCGTCGCGCGGGATCGCATCCCAGGCCGTTCGTTCCCATGATCCGAAATCCATCTCGATGATGCGCGGGTCGGTCTCCGGATCGAGGTCCCGCGCCGCCGCGATCCGTTCGGCCAGACGCGCGCACCGGACGAGCGGGCTCGTGACGACGCGCGAGACATCCGGCAGGCCCGCGATGACGGCGCTCGCGGCCGTTTCGAAGTCGTCGGCAGGGAGAAGGTCCGTGCGCCCGTAGCAGACACCCTCCGCCACGTCCGGACGCGTGTGCCGCAGAAGGATCAGAGACACGCCAGAACGCCGAGAAGAAGGCCGACCTCGCTGGTCTGCTGCACCGCGCCGAGACAGTCGCCGGTATATCCGCCAAGCCGGCGCTCGAACCGCGCGCGCATCAGAAGGTGACCCGCGCCGAGACCGGCGAGCCCGCCCGCGATCGCGGCCGGCGGGACGACGAACGCGAGGGCGAGCAGCGCCGCCGCTCCGGTCGCGAGCGCGAAAGTGAGCGACGCGCCCGAAATGCCGTCCGAGACCGGCTTTCCCGTTCCGTGGTCGCGCACATAGGTGCTTGTCGCGATGACGAGGATGCTCGACGCCCGGCTGGCGGCGTGGCCCGCGATGAGAACCCAAGGCGCCATCGCGACAGGAAGCGCGCCGAGGGCGAGCACCTTGCCGGCGAGCATCATGCCGAGGCCGGCCGCGCCGTAGGTTCCGATCCGGCTGTCGCGCATGATCTCGAGCGCGCGCTCACGGGTGGAGCCGCCGCCGAGACCGTCGCAGGCATCCGCGAAGCCGTCCTCGTGGAAACATCCGGTCGCGAGCAGCCCGGCGGCCGTGGACAGCAGCGCGGCGATCGTCGGCGGAAACACGTGGGCCGCGAGCATGTAGACCGCCGCGCAGATGAGGCCGATCAGAACGCCGACGAACGGATGCCAGCGTGGCGTGGCGGCCATGCGCTCCGGCGTCCATCCGACATCGGCGGGCAGCGGAAGTCGGGTGAGGAACTGCACCGCCAACAGGAGGACGGCCCATTCGTCGGCCAGGCGCGCCTTCATGCCGGACCGCTGACGCCCGCGTCGTCGAAGCTCGCCATGTCGTTGAGCATCGCCGCGGCCGCCCGGACCATCGGCCAGGCCATCAGCGCGCCGGTGCCTTCGCCGAGACGCATTCCGAGCGACAGAAGCGGCTCCGCCCCCATGTGGTCGAGCAGCGGCCGGTGGCCCGCCTCGGCGGAGACATGCGCGAAGACCATCGCGTCACGGCATCCGGGCGAGAGCGCCGCGGCGGCCAATGCCGCCGCCGTGGCGATGAAGCCGTCCACGAGGATCAGGCGCCGCGCTTTGGCCGCGCCGATCATCGCGCCCGCCATCATGGCGATCTCGAAACCGCCGAATTGGCAGAGCGCCTCTTTGGCGTTGAGACCGCCCGGAACGCGCGCGGACGCGGCGGTCAGGACCGCGCGTTTGCGCGCGAGGCCGTCATCGTCGAGACCCGTGCCGCGCCCGGTCAGCGTCGCGAGATCGAGACCGGTCAGGCGATGCGCGATCAGCGCGGCGGAAGAGGTGTTCGCGATCCCCATCTCGCCATAGACGACGGCGTCCGCATCCGAGTCGGCTCCGAGCGCCTCGCCGAGTTGCAGCGCGTGTCGAAGCTGGGATCGCGTCATGGCCGGTTCGCGGAGGAAATTCGCCGTGCCGGGCCCGATGCGCCGCGACAGGAGGCGCGGAACGAGCGGCGGGTCGACCGCGATGCCCGCGTCCACCACCCGAACCGGAATGCCGAGCGTCGCGGCGAAGACCGTGGACGCCGCGCCGCCCGCGAGGAAGTTCCCGAGCATCTGGCCCGTGACCTCCTGCGGGTAGGCCGAGACGCCCTCGGCGGCGATCCCGTGATCCGCCGCGAAAATCGTCAGCTCGCAGGTCCGCATCGTCGGCGCCACCGTGCCCTGGAGCCGGGCGATCCGCGCCGCGAGATATTCGATGCGCCCGAGCGACCCGGGAGGTTTGGTCTTGCCGTCGATGCGGGCGCGGATGCGCGCCTCGAGATCCGGGTCCGTCATGGCCGGGCCGGTCCCGGGGACCGCATGCGCGCGGTCTGCACCGCGAGGATGCCCGCCATGATGATGCAGACGCCGAGCAGATCGCGCGGTCCGACGCTCTCGCCGAGGATCGCCGCCGCGATCGCCACGCCGATGAAGGGATTGAGAAAGTGGAACGTCGCGGCGCGCGTGGCGCCGATCCGCTCGACGAGGATGAACCATATCATGGTGGCCGCGAGGCCGGGGATCAGCGTCGTGTATGCGAAGGCGCCGGCGAGCGGCCAGGTCCAGTTGACGGTCCAGGTCTCAAGCAGCAGGGAGGCGGGGAACAAAGCGGCGCTTCCGACCAGCATCTGAAGCCCGACGATCATCCAGAGGTTTCCGCCCGACGTGGCGCCGCGGACGGCAAGTGTGGCGACGCTGAGCGCGATGACGCCACCGACGCACAGCGCCACTCCGAAGGGATCGGCGCCGGATCCGAGCCGGGCGGCCATGATGACGACGACGCCCGCGAAGCCCGCGACGAGGCCCGCCACCGCCTGCCAAGGCAGCGTTTCACCCAGGAACATCCGTCCGAACGCCGCGACGAAGAGCGGAAGAAGGCTGGCGATGATCACGGCGATGCTGGCCTCGACACTGCGCATCGCCTCGAAATTCAGGCCGAGGTAGAGCGCGTTCTGGCAGAGGCCGAAGACGATCACGGCGCTCCACTGCGCGCGGCCAAGCCGGATGCGCTGACCTGCCGCCCAGCCGATCGCGAGGGCGATGAGCCCGGACAGAAGAAACCGGACCGACAGCGCCAAAAACGGCGGCGCGTCGGCGACCACGATCCGCGCCGAGGTGAAGGCTGAGCTCCACATCGTGACGAACGCGACGCCGAGAGCGAGGGCGCGCCAGTCCATCAGTACCACCCCGCGAAAAACAACAGGCCGCGCCTGCGCGCGGCCCGTCTGGAAGTCGAGGCCTGACGGCCTCGGATCAGGCGTTGATGACGTCTTTGAGCGCCTTGGCGATCGTCACTTTCGCGACGCGATCGGCATCCTTGTGCATCTGCTCGCCGGTCGACGGATTGCGGACCATGCGCTCCGGACGGGCGCGGCAGGCGAACTTGCCCAAGCCGGGAAGCGTCACCGCGCCGCCATCGGCGACTTCCTTGGTCACGATCGCGGTCAGCGCTTCAAGCGTGCGGTTGGCGGTCGCCTTGTCGATATCGGCCTGCTCGGAGAGGGCCGCGACGAGTTGCGTTTTGGTCATCGGTTTCTGGGTCATTCACTGTTCCCTGTCGTACGGTTGTCCTGAAACCGGCGCGAACGTTTGCGGCGGTTGGCGCGCAATTAACCTGTTCTTTCCGTCCAACTCAATCACCGATTCCGTCCGGAACCCTTTTTTTGTGGGGGTCGGTTCAATCGAAAGGCGAATCCGTGACAAAAAAGTCGCGAGACGCGATCAGTCATCACAAAAACGCCGTCTCCTCGAAACTTCGCAATTTGCGTGAATGAAGACGCTCAAGCGGCATCTCGCGCAGGGATTCCATCGCCTTGATTCCGATCTGGAGATGCTGCGCGACCTGCCGCTTGTAGAAGGCGGTGGCCATGCCGGGCAGCTTGAGCTCGCCATGCAGCGGTTTGTCGCTCACGCACAGCAGCGTGCCGTAAGGTACCCGGAACCGGAAGCCGTTCGCCGCGATCGTGGCGCTTTCCATGTCGAGCGCGATGGCGCGGGCCTGGCTGAGGCGTGCGACCGGACCGGACTGGTCGCGCAACTCCCAGTTGCGGTTGTCGATGGTCGCGACGGTTCCGGTGCGCATCACCTTCTTGAGTTCGAAGCCGCTCAGGCCGGTGACCGACTCGACGGCGTTCTCGAGCGCGACCTGCACCTCCGCGAGCGGCGGGATCGGCACCCAGATCGGCAGGTCGTCGTCGAGCACGTGATCCTCGCGCATGTAGGCGTGGGCGAGAACGTAGTCGCCGAGCGACTGGCTGTTCCGAAGGCCGGCGCAATGGCCGAGCATCAGCCAGACATGCGGTCGCAGGACCGCGACGTGGTCGGTGATCGTCTTGGCGTTCGACGGGCCGACGCCGATGTTGATCATGGTTATGCCGGACTGGTTCGGGCGGGTCAGATGATAGGTGGGCATCTGCGGCTGTTTCGAGGCCGCCTCGCCGGTCGATCCGTCACGGCCGGTGACGCGGCCGCCCGGTTCGATCAGCGTCTCGTATCCGGAGTCCGGATCGGCGAGGGCCGAGCGGGCGAATTCCACGAACTCGTCCATGTAGAACTGGTAGTTGGTGAAGAGGACATGGTTCTGGAAATGCGACGGGCTGGTCGCGGTGTAATGGGCAAGACGCGCGAGTGAATAATCCACCCGCTGGGCGGTGAATGGCGCGAGGGGCCGCGCGCCGTCGGGCGTGACGCGTCCGGCGCCGTTGACGATGTGATCGTCGGTCGTGTTGAGGTCCGGGACGTCGAAGAGATCGCGCAGCGGCCGGTGCAGCGTGTCCTCGATCGACCGCTCGACATGGGCGCCCTCCGCCATTGCGAAATGGAGCGGGATCGCGGTGTCGGAGGTTCCGACCCGCAGCGGCATGCCGTGGTTCTGGATCAGCAGGGTCAGCTGTTGGGTCAGGTAATTGCGATAGAGGTCGGGGCGGGTGATCGTGGCGGAATAGGTGCCGGGTTCGGCGACATGGCCGAAGGACAGGCGGCTGTCGACCTTGGCGAAACTCGCCGTCGAGATGCTGACCTCGGGGTAATAGGCGCGGTAGCGGCCCTCGGGGCGGCTGCCGTCCATCACCCGGGCGAATTGGTCGCGCAGGAAAACGGTCGCGATCTCGTAGCGTTTCGCGAGTTCGGCGACCGCCTCGGCCGGGTCGGTGAAGACCTCGTCGGGCGCGTGGTCGGGAGAGATCACCGGCAGTTCGGCGAGCGGGCTGCGATGATGCACGGGTCAGTCCTTTCAGGCGGTCACGAAGAGGCCGGTCTTCTCGAAGCGGGTCACGTCGATCAGGCCCATGTCGGAGATGCGGAGCGCCGGAATGACGACCAGCGCGAGCAGGGAGTGCTGCATATAGGCGTTGTTGAGGGCGCAGCCACAGTCGCGCATGGCGGCGACCATCGCGTCGGCGGCCGCCGCGACCTCGGTCGCGGGCGCGTCGGACATCAGGCCCGCGATCGGCAGGCCGACGAGCGCGATCTCGCGGCCCTCGCGCCAGACCGTGACGCCGCCGCCGACCTCGCCGAGGCGGTTCGCGGCGAGCGCCATGTCGGATTTGGAGGTGCCGACGACGATCATGTGGTGGCTGTCATGGGCGACGGTGGAGGCCACCGCGCAGGGAACGTCGTAACCGAAACCGGAGACGAAGCCGTTCACGACCGCGCCGGTGCCGCGATGGCGTTCGACGAGGGCGATCTGGCAGATGTCGGCGTCACGGTCCATCGCGACGATGCCGTCCTTGACGGTCAGATCGGCTTCGAGCGCCTTGGTGGGCGCCTGGTTCTCGACAACGCCGATCACGCGGGCGCGGACGGTGTTCGCTCCATCGGCGCCTGTGATGTCGAAGTCGGCCGCGGCGAGGGTTCGGCCCATGTGGACGCTTTGGCGCGCCTTGTCCGGCCACGCGAAATCCGGTTTGGAAGCGAGCATCTCGCCGTCCCGCGCGATGACCTCGCCACGCGCGATCACGGTTTCGATGGGGAGGGTCCGCAGGTCGGAGGTCAGCACGCAGTCGGCGCGGCGGCCGGGGGCGATGGAGCCGAGGTCGCGCTCCATGCCGAAATGGGTGGCGGTGTTGATCGTGGCCATCTGGAGCGCGATCAGCGGGTCGAGGCCGCATTCGATGGCGTGGCGCACGACGCGGTCCATGTGGCCGTCGTTGACGAGCGTGCCGGAATGGCAATCGTCGGTGCAGAGGATGAAGTTGCGCGGATCGAGACCCTTTTCGGTCACGGCGGTGATCTGGGCCTTCACGTCGTACCAGGCGCTGCCGAGACGGAGCATGGCGCGCATGCCTTGGCGGACGCGCATGATGGCGTCGGCCTCGGAGGTGCCTTCGTGATCGTCGGCGGGGCCGCCGGCGGCATAGGCGCGGAAATCGGCGAGGTCGGGGCTGGCGTAGTGGCCGCCGACCGTTTTGCCGGCGGCCTGGGTCGCGGCGATCTCGCCGAGCATTTTGGGATCACCCGCGACCACGCCGGGGAAGTTCATCATCTCGCCCAGGCCTACGATGTTCGGCCAGGTCATCGCCTCGGCGACGTCCTCGGGGCCGAGTTCGGCGCCGGTCGTCTCGAGGCCCGGCGCGGAGGGGGCGCAGGAGGGCATCTGGACGAAGACGTTGACGGGCTGTGCAAGGGCCTCGTCGTGCATCAGGCGGACGCCTTCCAGCCCCATGACATTGGCGATCTCGTGGGGGTCGACGAACATGCTGGTCGTGCCGTGGGGGGCGACGGCGCGGACGAATTCGGTGACGGTCAGCATGCCGCTTTCGACATGCATGTGCCCGTCGCAAAGGCCGGGGATGAGGTAGCGGCCCTTGGCGTCGATGACTTGCGTGTCCGGTCCGACGAGGCTGTCGAGGCGCGGGCCGCACCAGGCGAAGCGGCCGGATTTGATGGCGATGTCGCTGCCGGGAAGGACCTCGCGGGTATGGACGTTGACCCAGGCGCAGTCGCGGATCACCAGATCGGCGGGGGCGCGGCCGGCGGCGACGGCGACGAGATCCGCGGCGACCTCGGACCAGGGGCGGACGGTCGGATTCTGCGGCATGGGGCGGGCCTCCCGTTCGGACGTGTGGCGGGCCGCCCCTCCGGGCGGCGGATGGCTCATCTACCGCGTGCGGGCGGCCGCGCGCAACGGCTCCGGAGCGGCGCGACGGGAGGCTCGTATTGCCGTGGCGAAAGCGTGGTCCACGCTTGAACCTATGCTAAGGCCTTGTATTCCTTTGGCTTCATTTACTAATTCTTCGTCAACGCGCCACGGTCGAGCTTCGGGATCAGGCTTTGCGCATGGCGGGCATGCCGTCTTTTTCACCGGACCACCGCCGACGATCTTGGTCAGGCGCTCGAAGCTGTCCTCGACGCCGTCGGGCGCGCGTTCGGTGAAGAAGGCGTCGAGTTTGGGCCAGAGCTTGATCGCCTCGTCGATGGCCCCGTCGGAGCCCGGCGCGTAGAGGCCGGTCTGGATCATCAGTTCGGCGTTCTCGTAGGCGGTGAGCACACGGCGGATGCGGGCGAGCTGGGCGTTTTCGGCCTGGGTCGCGATGGCGGGCAGGCTGCGCGAGACGGAGCGGCGGACGTCCACCGCAGGGAATCGCCCGCGTTCGGCGATGCCGCGATCGAGCACCACATGGCCGTCGAGCACGCCGCGGGTGATGTCGGCGATGGGCTCGTCCATGTCCGAGCCCGCGACCAGGACGCTGAAAATGCCGGTGATGTCGCCTTTGGCGTAGGGGCCGGGGCCGGCGCGCTCGCAGAGGCTGGCGATCAGGTTGGCGGTGGAGGGCGGGAAGCCGCGCAAGCTCGGCGCCTCGCCGGCGGTCAGGGCGATCTCGCGGTGCGCCTCGGCGAAGCGGGTAATGGAATCGACGAGCAGAAGGACGTGTTTGCCCTCGTCGCGGAACACCTCGGCGATTGCCATCGCCATCCAGGCGGCGCGGCGTTTGATGAGCGGGGCCTGGTCGGAGGTGGCGGCGACGACGACGGCGCGGGCCATGCCCTCGGGGCCGAGCACGTTGTCGACGAAATCGCGGAGCTCGCGGCCGCGCTCGCCGATCAGGGCGAAGACGACGATGTCGGCCTCGATGCCGCGCGCGAGATCGCCGAGCAGCGATGATTTTCCGACGCCAGACCCCGCGAAGACGCCGATGCGCTGGCCGCGCGCGAGCGGGAGGATGGTGTCGAAGACGCTGAGGCCGGTGGCGAGACGCCGGCCGAGCGCCTTGCGCTCGGCGGGGGGCGGCGGGGCGCGGCGCAGGCTGGCGGTGGCGGCGCCCGGGGCGAGCGGACGGCCGTCCATCGGCGCGCCGAAGGCGTCGACGATGCGGCCGGCCCAGGCCTCGGAGGGATGGGCGCCGGCCTGGCCGAGAAGCGTGACCGCGTCGCCGACGGCCGCGCCGTCGTTGGGCTGATAGGTCATGGCGCGGGCATGCCTCTCGGTGATCGCCACGATCTCGCCGCCAAGCTCGCCGCCCGAGGCGGTCGCGATCTCGACCTGGTCGCCGATCCGGGCCTGGTGGGTCAGGCCGGTGATCTCGAGCGAGGCGGTGCCGATGGCCGCGACCCGACCGACACGGCGGTGGTTGGCGATGCGGGAGACCTCGGCGGTCAGGGCGGAGAAGTCGGTGTGCATGGTCGGTAACCCCGGTCGGCTGGCGATTACACTTTATCAACCATCAAGGGTTAAAGCCTCGTTTCGACACTAATTGACGGGAGAACCCGGCGCCATGGATCTCAATCTGAACGTTCTTCGCCTCGCCAGCGGCCTCGCGGCACACGCGACGGCCCGGCAGACGGTGATCTCGCAGAACATCGCGAACGCCGACACGCCGGGATACCACGCCCGCGACGTCACGGATTTCGCGAGCGCGGTCGATGGCGGCAGCATGGCCTTCAGCGCGCGGGTGACGCGCCCCGGACACATCCCGTTCGGCCCGGGCGCCACGGGTCATGACGTGCGCGAGACCTCGGCGCTCGGCACGGAAACGCCCAACGGCAACACGGTCGCGCTCGAGGATCAGGTGATGCGCGCGGCCGAGGTCAAGCAGAGCCACGACATGGCGCTCGGGGTCTATCAGAAGTCGATGGACATCCTGCGCATGTCGCTCGGCCGCAGATAAGGAGCCCCCGCCATGAACGAGATGATGAAAACGATGGAGGCGGCGGCCAGCGGAATGCGGGCCCAGGGCGCGCGGATGCGGCTGTCGTCGGAGAACATCGCCAATGTCGACACGCCGGGATACCGCCGCAAGACGGTGACCTTCGAAGAGACGTTCAACTCCACGCGCGACGCGCGGGCGGTGAAGACCGGCGCGGTGAACCTCGACCTGAGCGAGCTGCCGCGGATCTACGAGCCGTCGAACCCGTTGGCCGGTCCGGACGGGTATTACCTCGGGTCGAACGTCGATCTGATGATCGAGATCGCCGACGCGCGCGAGGCGAACCGGTCCTACGAGGCGAACCTCAAGATGTTCGACCAGGCCCGTCAGATGGCCTCGTCGCTTCTTCAACTTCTCCGTCGCTAGAAAACTCCCAGTCGCTAGAAAGGCGCATAGAAAATGGACATCAAATCCACGCTGGCCTCCCAAGTCTACAGCCAGACCCAAGCCGTCGCGAAGCCGATCCCGCAGGTTCCCGAGCGGACGGCGACGGAGGCGTTCACCGCCGCCGCCGGCGATTTCATGGAGACGCTGCGCGCCAGCGAGCAGACGGTCCAGGCGGGTCTCGTCGGCCGCGCCGATCCGCAGGCGGTCGTCGAGGCGCTCGCCGCGACCGAGCTTGCCGTCCAGACCGCCATCGCGGTGCGCGACAAGGTCGTCGAGGCCTATCAGGAAATCCTGCGGATGCCCGTCTGAGCCATGACCGAAGCGGAGGTTCTCGACATCCTGCGTCAGGGCCTCTGGACGGCGCTGATCATCTCGCTGCCGATCCTGGCCGTGGCGTTGGCCGTCGGTCTCGGGATCGGCCTGCTTCAGGCGCTGACATCCGTTCAGGAGATGACCCTGACCTTCGTGCCGAAGCTCGGGGCGATCCTGGTGGTGTTCTGGATCTCGATGAGCTTTTCGGGACAGACGCTGGTGCGGTTCTATCAGGATCAGATCATTCCGATGGTGGTCGGGCGATGAGCCGGATCGCGGCGTGAGCGCCAGGAAACCGGCTTGACCGAATCTTTACCAGGACCGGCGCATGGTCCCCGGACCGAACGGCGTCAGGAGACGCCGGAGACTTCGCAGGACGCGGGAGAGAGATCATGGATCTGACGGGCTATGTCGCGCTGACGCGCCAGGTGGGTCTCGCCAAAGAGCTCCAGTCCGTGGCCAACAACATCGCCAACATCTCGACCACCGGATACCGGCGCGAGGGTGTGGTCTTCGCCGAGCATGTGAAGATCCTGCCCGCCGAGGGCGGCAGCGTCGCGATGACCGAGGCGCGCGGGCGCTATTCCGACGAGCTTCAGGGCGCGCTGGTCCAGACCGGCGGAACGCTGGACATGGCGGTCGAGGGCGAGGGCTATTTCACCGTGATGACGCCGCAGGGCGAGCGGCTGACCCGCGCCGGCGCGTTCACCCGCAACGCCGACGGCGAGGTGGTCAACATGGACGGGCACCGGCTGCTCGACGAGGGCGGCGGCGCGATCGTGATCCCGTTCGAGGCGCGCAGCATCGGCGTCTCGGCGGACGGGACCGTTTCCGTCGACGGCGATCCGGTCGCGGTCGTGGGGCTCGTGACCGTCGAGGACCAGACGGAGCTTTTCCGCGAGGCGGGCGTGCTGTTCCGGGCGGACGGCCAGACTTTGCCGGTCGAGTTCCCGAAGATCATGCAGGGCTTCCTCGAGAATTCCAACGTCAGCGCCGTCTCGGAGATGGCGCGGATGATCCAGGTGCAGCGGGCCTATGAGTACGGGCAGAAGCTGCTCGATCAGGAGGATGCCCGCATCCGCAACGTGGTCAAGACCCTCGGCCAGCAGGCCTGAGTTTTTACGAGTGACAGGAGAGTGACATGCGCGCACTGAACATCGCGGCGACCGGCATGGCGGCGCAGAACATGCGGGTCGAGGTGATCTCGCACAACCTCGCGAACATGAACACGACCGCCTACAACGCGCGCCGGGCGGAGTTTTCCGACCTGCATTACCAGCAGATCCAGCGGCCCGGAACCGTGAACGCGGCGGACGGCACGGTCCTGCCGGCAGGCGTGCAGCTTGGCCTGGGCGTTCGCGCCGCGGCGGTGTCGATGGAAGTGCAGCAGGGATCGCTCGACCAGACCGGCGGGTCGCTCGATCTCGCCATCGAAGGCAACGGATACTTCGAGATCACCCTGCCCAGCGGCGAGACGGTCTACACCCGCGACGGCGCGCTCAAGCGTGACGGCGAGGGGCTGATCGTGACCTCGGACGGGTTCACGGTCTCGCCGGACATCACCATTCCGGACGACGCGCGCGAGATCTCGATCAACGCGGACGGCGAGGTCTACGCCTATTTCAACGGACAGGTGGCGGGGCAGCTTCTGGGGCAGTTCCAGCTGACCACTTTCACCAACGAGAAGGGTCTCGAGGCGCTTGGCTCGAATCTCTACCGCGAGACCGAGGCGTCGGGCCAGCCCAACGTCGGCGACGCCGGCGAGGACGGCCGCGGCATCTTCCGCCAAGGTTATCTCGAGAATTCCTCCGTCGACGCGGTGCGCGAGATCACCGACCTGATCGAGGCGCAGCGGGGATACGAGCTGAACGCCAAAGTCATCACCGCCGCCGATCAGATGCTGGGCGCGACGACGCAGATCCGATGATTTTCGCGCGCGAAATCCTGTTTCTTCTTGCGGCCGGCATGGTCGCGGACGCGGCGCTGGCCGAGAGCGTCGCGACCGTGCGCCCGGTCCGTGCCGGAAACGTCATCGCGGAAGCCGATCTGGAGATGCTCGACGACACGATCCCCGGAACGGTCGCGGGGATCGCCGAGGCTGTCGGCAAGGAGGCCAAGGTGACGCTTTATCCCGGCCGGCCGATCCAGCTGAACCAGATCGGTCCGCCCGCTCTGGTCGACCGGAACCAGCTGGTCCGGATGATCTATTCCAGCGGGCCGCTGTCGATCGCCACGGAAGGCCGAGTTCTGGACCGGGCCGGCGTGGGCGAAGCCGTGCGCGTGATGAACCTGACGTCACGCCAGACCGTGTCGGGCGTCGTGTCGCCGGACGGAACGATTGAGGTTGGACCATGAGAAATCCGCTCCAAACCGCAACCCTGTTCGCTGTCGCGCTGACGCTCGGCGCATGTGGCATCGGGCAGCCCCCGAGCATGACGCCGATCGGGCAGACCGAGGACGGCGCGCAGCCGATCCTGACGCCGGAGCGCGCGGCCATCGCAGTACCGCCGCCGCAGGCCGCGAGATTCGCGTATCAGCAGGGCTCGCTCTGGAACACGTCGAAATCGGGGCTGCTCGGCGACCAGCGCGCGCGCAATCTGGGCGACATTCTTACGATCTCGATCGAGATCGACGAGGAGGCCGAGATGAAGAACAACTCCTCGCGCAACCGCGGCGGCAGCCAGAGCGCCTCGGTCGGTGCGTTCTTCGGCATCGGCAACTACGTGCCGAGCGAGATCGACATGCTCAATCCGAACCTGGAACTCGAATCGGATTCCGCCTTCCGGGGCAGCGGAAGCACCACACGCAACGAGAAGCTGACGCTGCGGGTCGCGGCGACGGTCGTGGACGTCCTGCCCAACGGTCATCTGGTGATCCAGGGCGACCAGGAGGTGCGGGTCAATTTCGAGCTGCGCGAGCTTCAGGTGACCGGGATCGTCCGGCCGGAGGACATCAGCCGCCACAACGAGATCGAATACGACCGCATCGCGGGCGCGCGGATCTCGTATGGCGGCCGCGGACAGATCACGTCGGCACAACAGCCGCGCTACGGCCAGCAGGCGATCGACAAAGTCATGCCCTACTGAGGAGGCCGGACCATGATGAAACTTCTCGTCCCGCTGGTGATCGCGCTCGTCGGCCTCGGGGCCGGCGTGGGCGCGGGCATCGCGCTCAAACCCGCGCCGGAAGAACATGCCGGGGCGGAGGCCGCCTGCGAGCATCCGCCCTGCGAGGATGCGGCGCCCGATCCCTTCGCGGCGGGCGGGCATGACCGTCCGGGCGAGGATGTCGAACTGGCCTACGTGCCGCTTCAGAAGCCGTTCGTCGTGCCGGTCTTCGACGGCGAAAAGGTCGTGGCGATGGTGGTCCTGTCGCTCTCGGTCGAGGTTCCGGCAGACCACGAACCGGAGGCGATGGTCGAGGCGATCGAGCCGAGGCTCCGCGACGGTCTGCTGAAGGCGATGTTCCTGCACGCCAATTCGGACGGGTTCAACGGCACGTTCACCACCGGGCGCAAGATCGAGGATCTCAAGGCGTCCCTTCTGGCTTCGGCCCGTCAGGTGATGGGACGCGATGCCGTCTTCGACGTGCTCATCACGGACATCGCCAGGCAGGACGTGTGAAAAAAACAGGGGCTGAACCCGCATTCCGACTCTGCGCCGATACGGAACCATTCTGCAAGTGTGTCTGTGATGCGATGCGGCTTATGGGATGAGGTTGCAAAGTCGTGAACCGCCCGTTGCGCTTCAGGCGAAGACATCTTCGGTGAAGACGTCCTTTTCAAACACGAATTGAAGCTTCGGGCGCGGCATGGGCGTTTCCCCGGCGCCGGTCGGACCGGCGAAGAGGCCGGCCGTCGCGCCAGCGAGGAAGGACGCGGCGAGGAAGTCCCGCCTGCTCATGCCGGTGACCTGATCCCACGAACCCGTTCGCTCCATGTCTCGGCCCCGCATGTCATCGCTCCGTCGTGACGCTCCAAGGCGCATCGTAATGGAACTCCTCCAGATTGTCCCCGGTCCCGATGCGGTCGACGATCAGGAAGGGCGCGGCCTGACCGAGCGGGGTCAGGACGCCGTGCCAGACGTTGCGAAGATAGTTCACGCCTTGGGCGCCGTCGGTCAGAAACGCGAGCGGCGTTCCGGGCTTTCCGCCTTCGTCGGGCGCGACGACCACGAGGAACGGATCGGAGGTCATCGGCACGAAGGCCTGGCTGCCCAGCGGGTGGCGTTCGACCATCGTGACGGAGAGAGGCAGGGCGTAGGGGCGACCGAAGCCGACGCTGATGCCGGCGCGGCCGTCGCCGGTGAAGTCCATCCGCGCGCGGTCGTGGAAACGGTCGCACATGCCGCCGTTGATCTGGAAATCGGGCGCGCCCGCCGCCGCGATCACGTCGCCGAAGGGGGCGAAGGCCTCCGCCGTCAGAGGCCGCGCGACGATCGTGCGGGCGGTCACAGGCGCAGTCTCGGGTGGCGGTTCACGTCCTTGTAGAGCAGGTAGCGGAACCGGCCGTGGCCGCCGGCGTAGCATCCCTGCGGACAGAAGGCACGCAGCCACATGAAATCACCGGCCTCGACCTCGACCCAGTCGCGGTTGAGCTTGTAGACCCCCCTGCCCTCGAGCACGTAGAGGCCGTGCTCCATGACGTGGGTCTCCATGAACGGGATCTCGGCGCCGGGTTCCAGGTTGACGATGGTCACGTGCATGTCGAGGCGCATGTCGGAATGGTCGAAGAAGCGCGTGGTGGTCCAGCGGCCGAGGGTGTCGGGCATCGCCATGTTCCGGACGTCGGCCTCGTTGACCACGAGCGGCTGCGGCAGGCCGACGTCCTCGACCGCCTCGTAGGCCTTGCGAATCCAGTGGAAGACGACGCGTTGGCCGGTATGGTTGCGCTGCGACCACGGCATGTCCGGCGGAATAAAGGCGAAGCCGCCCGGCCCGAGCAGGAACGTCTCGGGGCCGATCGTCACCAGATGCTCGCCCTCGACGGTGAAAAGGACCGAACTGACGCCCGTCTCGGTGTCGGGCCGGATGCTGCCGCCACCGGGCTCGACCTCCATGATGTACTGCGAGAAGGTCTCGGCGAAGCCCGACATGGGCCGCGCGATGATCCAGGCGCGGGTCCGGTCCCAGAACGGCAGCCCGGAGGTGACGATGTCGGTCATCACGCCCCGCGGGATGAAGGCGTAGGCCTCGGTGAAGACGGCGCGTCCGGACAGGAGCTCGTTCTGGCCGGGGAGGCCGCCCTTGGGGGCGTAGTAGCTTCGGGTGAAATCCGGGCGCGGCTCGTCATCGGCGTAGGTGCCGAAGGCATTCTTGCGCAGCAGGGGCGCGGGGCCCCGGCGGGTGGTTTCAGGCTGGTCGGTCATGGCGTCGTCTCCGGGGCGCGAAGGTCTTCGAGGACGTCGCAGACGTCGGACAGTTCGGCGTCATGCGGCGGGTCGCGGAACGGTTCGGCGAGGGCCTGCGCGTTCCAGTCGCGCATCGCCGGCACGTCGAGCAGGCGCGCGGCATAGGCGGCGGCCACGTCGTCGGGCACGGTCAGGCCGTAGGTCCGGATGCGGAACGCGACGGGGCAGAAGAACGCGTCGGCCGCCGTGAAGCGGTCCCCGGCGAGGAAGCGGCCGCCGAAGGAGGCGAGACCCGTGGACCAGAGATCCGAGAGACGCCTGAGGTCGCCGGTGACGGCTTCTGGCAGGTCGCGCACGCGGGCGCGGACGCCGACATTCATCCCGCAGACGTTCCGCAGCGCCTGAAAGCCGGAATGCATGGTCGCGGCGGCCATGCGGGCGAAGGCGCGCGCGGCGCGGTCTTCGGGCCAGAGGGCGGGATGCGTCTCGGCGAGATGCTCGATGATCGCGAGCGAGTCGGAGATGCGGATACCGTCATCCTCCAGCATCGGAACCTGGCCGTTCGGAGAGGTCGGCCGGAACGCGGCCCACGCGGCGGCGTCGTGGAACGGCACGACGCGTTCCTCGAACGGGATGCCGGCCTCACGCATCGCCACCCAGGGGCGAAGCGACCAGGAGGAGTAGTTCTTGTTGCCGATCCAGAGCGTCAGCATGGTCAGCTTCCTTCCAGCATGGTCTTGAGTCGCAGAAGCGCGATGCGCTCCACCTGGGCGCAGGCGGTGGCGAATTCGGTGTCGCGGTCGTTGCGCAGACGCTCCTCGAACGCGGCGAGGATGCCCGCCTTGTCGTGATCGCGCACGGCGATGATGAAGGGGAAGCCGAATTTCGCGACATAGGCGTCGTTGAGCTCGGTGAAGCGGGCGCGCTCGGCATCGGTCAGAGCGTCGAGGCCGGCGCCCGCCTGTTCGGCGGTCGATTCGGGCGTGAGGCGTTTGGCCGCCGCGAGTTTGCCCGCGAGGTCCGGATGCGCGGTCAGCACGCCGAGGCGCGCGTCGTCGGAGGCCGCCCGGAAGCAGCGGGCCAGCGCGCTGTGGACGCCGATCGCGGTGTCGTGGGCGGGGCCGAGTTCGAGGTCGAAGGCGCGTTCGGCGATCCAGGGCGAATGCTCGAAAACGCCGCCGAACCGGGCGACGAAATCCGCTCTCTCCATGCGGGACGGGCGTTCGCGGGGTTCCGGGGCCGGGTGGCGTTCCTGCCAGTGGCGGGCGATGTCGATGCGGCGCGGGGTCCAGACGGCATCGTGGGATTTGACGTAGTCGATGAAGCGGGCCAGCGCCGCGGCGCGGCCGGGGCGGCCGATGAGGCGGCAATGCAGGCCGACGGACATCATCTTGGGCGACCCCGCGACGCCCTCGGCGTAGAGCGTGTCGAAGCTGTCCTTGAGATAGGCGAAGAACTGGTCGCCCGAATTGAACCCCTGCGGTGTGGCGAATCGCATGTCGTTGGCGTCGAGCGTGTAGGGGATGATCAGCTGCTGGCGGCCGGCATGTTCGCGCCAATACGGCAGATCGTCGTCATAGGCGTCGGAGACCCAGTCGAAGCCGCCCTCCTCGCTCGCCAGGTCGACCGTGTTGACCGAGCAGCGGCCGGTGTACCAGCCGCGCGGGCGCTCGCCGGTGACCTCGCGGTGCAGTTCGATCGCGGCGAGCATGTCGGCGCGTTCGGCCTCGGGCGTGGCGTCCTTGTATTCGATCCACTTCAGGCCGTGGCTGGCGATCTCCCAGCCGGCATCCTTCATTGCCGCGACCTGCTCGGGCGAGCGGGCGAGCGCGGTGGCGACGCCGTAGACGGTGACGGGCACGTCGCGGGACGTGAAGATGCCGTGCAGACGCCAGAACCCGGCGCGGGCGCCATATTCGTAGATCGATTCCATGTTCCAATGACGCTGGCCCGGCCAGGCCGCGGCGCCGACGATCTCGGAGAGGAACGCCTCGGAGGCGGCGTCGCCGTGCAGGATGCTGTTCTCGCCGCCCTCCTCGTAGTTCATCACGAACTGGACGGCGATTCGGGCGCCGCCCGGCCAGTCGGCAGCCGGCGGGCGGCCGCCGTATCCCTGCATGTCGCGCGGATAGCGGGTCATGATGTCCTCCGGATGCGTGTTCCGGCGCAGCATAGAACGGCGCGGCGGCGAGGGCTTTCAAATTCTCCGAGAAGGTTCTTCGGGGACGAGCGGCTGGCGCCGCGGGCCGCGCGGGACGATACTCGCGCCCGGATGGACCGGGAGACGGATGATGGACGCGGAAGCTGGCTACGTGACGACGCATGTTCTGGACGCGGCGCGGGGATGTCCGGCCACGGGAATGGTGATCGACCTTTTCGCTATCGACGGCGAGACCCGACGCCTCGTTCGCAGCGTCACCACGAACCACGACGGCCGGACGGACACGCCGGTGATCCCGAAGGGGGAGTTGCGGGCCGGCACGTTCGAACTGGTGTTCCATGCGGGCGATTATCTCGCCGGGGCCGGTCTGGCGGGCGAAAACCCGCGGTTTCTCGACCTGATCCCGATCCGCTTCGGTATCGCGGACGTTGAGGCGCATTATCACGTACCGCTGCTTCTGGCGCCGTACAGCTATTCGACCTACCGGGGCAGCTGATCCGGTGCCTACGCCGCCGGTGACGCGCCGAGATCCGAGAGCGTCTCCGCCAGCGATTTCCGGCACGCCGTCACCATGAATTCGATGAACAGGCGGCTCTTCGGATCCTGAAGCCGTTTGTGCTGGTAAAGGCAGGCGAGTTGCGCGTCGAGAGGCGGATGGGCCTCGGCGACCGGAACAAGCGCGCCGCTCGCCAGATGATCCGCGACCTCGAAAACCGGTTTGAGCACGATGCCGCGCCCTTCGAGCGCCCAAGCGGTCAGCACGTCGCCATCGTCGGAATCGAAAGGTCCCGTCACCTCGAACCGGCGCGCGCCGGTCTCGGTCCGCAACGTCCAGACGAATTCCGTCGCGCCCGGAAATCGCAAAAGCAGACAGGCGTGACGGCCTTCTACAAGGTCGTCGCCGTCACGCGGCATTCCGCGCCGCGCCACGTAGGCCGGCGCGGCGCAGAGCACCCGGCGGCATTCGGCGATCGGGCGGACGCGCAGGTTGGAATCCTCGAGCACGCCGAGCGCGAAGACCAGATCGAGGCCCTCGGCCGTGACGTCGAGCCGTCGATCCGAAAGCCGCAGCCGGACCGACACTTCCGGGTAGAGGTCGTGAAATCCCGGCACGAGGGGCGCGATCAGCCGCTTGCCGATCCCGAGGGGCGCGGCGACATGGATCGAGCCGCGCGGAGAGCGCGAGGTCGCGGTCACGGCGGTCTCGGCCTCCTGGATGGCGTCGAGGACCTTCTGCGCGCCGGAATAGAAAATCTCGCCCTGCTCGGTCGCCTGAAGGCTGCGGGTCGTCCGGTTGAACAGCCGCACGCCCAGGTGTTTTTCGAGCTCGGCAATGCGGGAGCTGGCGACGGCGGCGGAGATGCGCTGGTCCCGGGCGGCCGCGGACATGCTGCCCAGCTCGTGAACCCGGATGAAGGTGCGCAGATTGTTCACGTACGACATCGCACGACCCTAGCAGCGGGCCGCCGATTATCAATCATATCCTGAGAGTGCCCCGGGGATTTGGCGCGTTCCCGCGAAGCTCGATTTCTGCGACGTTGCCCCGAGGACAGGGAGGACGAGAGATGTACGAATTCGCCATATTCTGGGACTGGATGGCCTTCGCGGTGCGCTGGTTGCACGTGATCGTCGGGATCGCCTGGATCGGCTCGTCGTTCTATTTCATCGCGCTCGACCTCGGCCTCCAGAAGGTCCCGCATCTGCCGCCGGGCGCCACCGGCGAGGAATGGCAGGTTCATGGCGGCGGATTCTACCACATCCAGAAGTATCTGGTGGCACCCGAGAAGATGCCCGAGCATCTGACCTGGTTCAAATGGGAAAGCTACGCGACGTGGCTCAGCGGCTTCGCGATGCTCGCCATCGTCTATTACGCGGGGGCGGAACTGTTCCTGATCGACCGGACCGTGATGGACCTGTCGGCACCCGTCGCGATCCTGATCTCGCTCGCCTCGCTCAGCATCGGCTGGATCTTCTACGACGCGCTCTGCAAATCGAAGCTCGGCGAAAGCCCGACCATGCTGATGGTGCTGCTCTTCATTCTGCTCGTCGTGATGGCCTGGGGCTACACGCAGGTCTTCTCCGGCCGGGCGGCGCTGCTGCATCTGGGGGCGTTCACCGCGACGATCATGTCGGCGAACGTGTTTTTCGTCATCATGCCGAACCAGCGCATCGTCGTGGACGACCTCAAAAACGGCCGCACGCCCGATCCGAAATACGGCAAGATCGCCAAGCTGCGGTCGACACATAACAATTACCTGACCCTTCCGGTGCTGTTCCTGATGCTGTCGAACCATTATCCGCTCGCCTTCGCGACCGAATACAACTGGATCATCGCCAGCCTCGTCTTTCTCATGGGGGTCACGATCCGGCACTGGTTCAACACGGTCCATGCCCGCAAGGGTCGGCCGACCTGGACCTGGGCCGCCACGGCGATCATTTTCATCCTGATCATGTGGCTCTCGACCGCGCCGGGCAGCCAGCGCGAGGAACTGGCGGAACTCTCATCACTGCAGACCCGCTTCGCCTCCGCCGAGGGCTTCGAACAGGTGGCCGACACCGTGACGGGCCGCTGCTCGATGTGCCACGCGTCGGAGGTGTTCTGGCCGGGACTGGCGCGCGCACCGAAGGGCGTGGTTCTGGAGACGGAGGCGCAGATCGCCGCCCATGCGCGCGAGATCTATCTCCAGGCGGGCCGGTCGCACGCGATGCCGCCGGGCAACGTGACCGGGATCGAACCGGCGGAGCGCAAGCAGATCATCGACTGGTACAGGTCCGCGACCTCCGGGTGACGCAACCGTCCTTAACCGACGTCCCGAATGGGGCTTTCCGCTCAGGGGGGCCATGTTCTACACTGCGCGCGCGCCCCGAAGGCTCCGACGCGGGCCGCGACCCCTGATCCGGACGCCTGAGGCAGGATATTGGACGGCACCCGAAAGACCCCGCCCGGCCGTGAAGCGCGAAACCTGAGCCGCCGTGACGGAATTCGCGCGGGCTCGGTTTCCGGCCCCTGGCGGAGCATGCCCAAGGCGGAGGACGCGGCCGGAGCGTCGCCAGAGCCGCAGCGGCCTCCGGCTTCGCCGGCCCGGCCACCGCTGGAATGGACCGGACGCGGCAACGCGACCGGACAGCCGGAACCCGAGGCCGAAGCCTCGACGGAGGCGACTCCCGCCCATCGACCCGAGCCGGAACCGCGCGCGCCGCTTCCCGGCGCCGACCACCGCGACGCCGTTCCTCTGCGCGGCACGCGCGGTCTGGCGGGATGGATCGTTTTCGGGCTCGGCGTCGCGGCCGCGCTGGTCGCCGCCGCGGTGTTCCTCCGGCCCGATCCGGTCGTGCCGGTCGCGGAGCCGGCCGCGGATGCGGCGGCAGTCCCGCAAGCGGAGGCGGACGTCGTGATCGAGACAACTCCCGTCTCTCCCGTTCCCGAGGCCGAGGTCGAGGTCGAGACCGGCATCGTCCGGCTCCGCGTCGGACCGGACGCAGAACCGGCCGAGATCACGCGGATCACCGAGGCTCTCGAAGGCGCGGGCGTCGGCCCGATCCGGGTCGAGACCCTGCCCTTCGCGATAACGCAGTCGCGCGTCGGATATTACCGGCCGGAGGACGAGGCCGCCGCGAACGCGCTGGCGGAGTTGGCCGGCCCGCTGATCGGTCCCGGCGAGGTCGGCCTGCGCAATTACGGCGACCTTCTGGCCGACACGGAGCCGGGCCGGCTGGACCTGTGGCTCGGCGAGTGAGGATGTACGGCGCGGTGCGCATCGCGCTTCTGGCGCTCTGCCTCTCCGTCTCGCATGGCAACGCGCAGGAGCCGCCGCCGTCCGCCGAGACCTTGGCGATCCTCAGAGCCGAAATCGCGGAACTCGAAGCCCTGCGCGCGGCGGCCGCCGCCGAACTCGCGGAGGCGGAAAGCCGCGCCGAGGCGGCGCAGGCGGCGGCCGCGGCCGCGGCGCAGGAAGCGCTCGATCCCGTCAATCGGATCGCGGAAATGAATGCGGCTCTCGCCGCGCTCCGGACGGAAATCGAAGACGCGACGGGACGGCGCGACGCCATCGCCTCGGAAGCGCAGCGCCTTCAGGCCGAAGCGGACGGGGCGGCCGAGCGCGCCGACGCGGCTGAGGCGCGTCTGGCGGTCGCCATTTCGGACATCGCATCCGCAGACGCGCGGCGGGTGGAGATAGAGGAGCTGATAGCCGAAGGCGTCGCGCGGTTGGAGGACTTGTCGGGCCGGACCGGCGAGGCCGAAGCGGCCCTTGGGCGAGACGCGGACGGAACTCGAACGCGTGACGGCTCAGGCGGAGAACGCGGAGGCGGCACTGCGAGACGCGGCGGAACGGCTGCGGGCGGTGGAGTCGGACCGGGAGACGCGCGAAGCCGAGGTGGCCAGCCTCGAGGCGACGCGTCAGGCCATCGCGACGGACGTCGCCGACGAACAGGCGCGGCTCGCGACGCTTCGCGAAGAGACCGCGGGACTGGACGCCGCCCTGCTCGCGGCCGGCGAGTTGGATGCCCGGCTCGCACAGACCGGCGATCTGCTGCGCGAGGCGGAGGATCGCCTCGCAAGACTGACGGCCGAGGAAGCCGCGGCGGCCACAAGGCTGGCCGCGACCGAAACGGCGGCCGCGGACGGCGAGACGGCCGTGTCCGGCATGCGTGGACTGATCGAGGCGGCCGAGGCCCGCAGGATCGCGCTCGAGGCCGAGATCGCGGACGCCGAAGGTCGCCTCGAAGCGGTCCGGTCGGAAATCGCGGCGGCACAGATCGAGTCGGACGAACTGGTCGCGCGGCTTGTCGGGCTGCAACGCACGATCGAGACCACGCGTCTGGCCCGGGAGACTCCCGGCACGGCCGTTTCGACCGCGCCTGTCGAGGCCGTGCCGGTCGATGCGGGAACCGGCCGCAACCCGGCGGCGGTCGCGGCGGCCGTCGCTGCGGCGCCCGGCTTGGACGGCGTCAGCGCGGCGGAGCGTGCGGCGCTCGCGCTCGATCTGGAGCGCGGCGCCTGCGTGGTCGATGCGCTGAGCGACGCCCTCGGCGCGATCAATCGACAGACGGCGGCATCGCTGATCCGGGGGCTCGGCGGATGCTGAGGCGGGCGATCTTCGCGGCGGCACTGGTCGTGGCGTCGGCCGGTCACGCCCAGAACGTCGAGACGAACATCGTGTCCGGCCCCGCAGGCGGAACGGACGCCGCGATGGGCGGCGACCTCGTGGCGTTGGCGGCGCAATGCGGGCTCGCGGTCGCAGCGCCGGAAACCGCCGGCGACGTCGAGAACTTCCTTGCCGTCCGAGACCGCCCGGCGACGCAGATGGGCTTCGTCCAAGGCGACGTGCTCGAGTATTTCCAGACATTCCAGACCGACGATCCCGAGATCCGCCGTGCGATCCAGGGCATCCGGATCGCCATGCCGCTCCACCTTTCGGAGGTGCATGTCCTGGCGCGCAAGGACATGGGGTCCCTCGCCGATCTGAGCGGGACGCGGGTGGCGGTCGGCCCGGAGGGAAGCGGGACGGCGGTGACGGCGTCGCTGGTTCTCGATCTGGCGGGCGTCGTTCCGGGCGAACGGCTGGAACTCGCGCCCGACGCCGCGCTCGCCGCGCTCGACGAGGGACGCGTGGACGCGGTTTTTCTGGTCGAGGGCGCGCCATCGCCGCGCATCACGCCGGAATCCGTGGATGCGGCACGATTTCATCTGGTTCCGGTCGAGGGTCCGGTTCTGGGCGCGGTCTACGAGCCGGCGATGCTCGAAGCGGAGGATTATCCGTTTCTCGACGCCGGCGTCCGGACGGTCGGGGTTCGCACACTCCTCGCAGCCTACGATTTCAATCCCGCGACGAACGCGTATCATCGCGAAAGCTGCGACATGATTTCGAACCTGACCCATCTGCTCGTCAGCAGACTCGACCGACTGCGCGCGCAGGGCCACCCGAAATGGAGCGAAACGGACCTGACCGCGATCCCGGACGGGTGGCTGGTGTCGGATTGCGCCCTCCGGGGCATCACGCCAGGCTTCGCGTTCCTGTGCCGCGCGCCTGACGGGAGTTCCGGACCGTCGGAAGACGTCGACCCTGCGCCGAGTGGACCGAACGCGCTTTTCCGTCAGAGGATCTGCGACCGTCTCGGGTGCTGAAGGCGCCATCAAGCAGGATAGGCGCAGACGTCTTCATCGACGCATGCCGCCTCGATCACGCCTTGCCGGAGTGATCCGTCAGATCAGAGAGACAGGGCCGATTTCAGCGACGTGACGTCGCGCAGACGCTGATCAGCGAGCTGCCGCGTATCCTCAAGCGCATCGGCGCGGGCCTTCTCGGCATCTGCAAGGAGGCTCGCGATCATCTCCGAATTCGCCTCGCCGCGCGGGACGGCCTGTTCCGCGAGGATCGTCGCGTTCGTCGGAGAGATCTCCGCGAAACCGCCCGTCACGACGTATTCGGTCGTCTCCGAGCCCGCGATCACCCGCACCACGCCCGGCCGCAGCGTCGTCAGGAACGGCGCGTGGTTCGGCATGGCGGTGAAATCCCCGGTCATGCCGGGGATCTGCACCTGGGTGGCCTCGATCGAGGCGAGCTTGCGCTCGGGGCTGACCAGATCGAATTGCAGCGTATCGGCCATTTCGGCCTCCCTGATCAGGCGGCTTCCGCGGCCATCTTCTCGGCTTTGGCGATGACTTCGTCGATGCCGCCGACCATGTAGAATGCGGCCTCCGGCAGGTGGTCGAACTCGCCGGCGACCACGCGCTTGAAACTGTCGACGGTCACATCGAGCGGAACCTGGACGCCGGGCGAGCCGGTGAAGACCTGGGCCACGTCGAAGGGTTGCGACAGGAAGCGCTGGATCTTGCGGGCGCGCGCCACGGTCGTCTTGTCCTCTTCCGAAAGCTCGTCCATGCCGAGAATGGCGATGATGTCCTGGAGAGACTTGTAGCGCTGAAGGATGCCTTGGACGTCACGCGCGACCTGGTAATGCTCCTCGCCGATTACCATCGGATCGAGCAGGCGCGAGGTCGAATCGAGCGGATCGACGGCCGGATAGATGCCGAGCTCGGAGATAGCGCGGCTCAGAACCGTCGTGGCGTCGAGATGCGCGAAGGACGTCGCCGGCGCGGGGTCGGTCAAGTCGTCCGCCGGAACGTAAATGGCCTGGACCGACGTGATCGAGCCGTTGCGCGTCGAGGTGATGCGCTCCTGCATGGCGCCCATGTCGGTGGCCAAAGTCGGCTGATAGCCCACGGCGGACGGAATGCGTCCGAGAAGCGCCGAGACCTCGGAGCCGGCCTGGGTGAAGCGGAAGATGTTGTCGACGAAGAACAGCACGTCCGTGCCCGACTGGTCGCGGAACTGTTCCGCGAGCGTCAGGCCCGACAGGGCGACGCGCATGCGGGCGCCCGGCGGCTCGTTCATCTGGCCATAGACCAGCGCGACCTTGGATTTCGTCAGGTCCTCGGCGTTGATGACGCCGGATTCGATGAACTCGTAGTAAAGGTCGTTGCCCTCGCGGGTCCTCTCGCCGACGCCGGCGAACACGGAATAGCCCGAATGCACCTTGGCGATGTTGTTGATCAGTTCCTGGATCAGAACCGTCTTGCCCACGCCCGCACCGCCGAAGAGGCCGATCTTGCCGCCCTTGGAATAGGGCGCGAGCAGGTCGACGACCTTGATGCCGGTGACGAGGATCTCGCTCTCGGTCGACTGCGCGGCGAAGTCCGGGGCCGCGCTGTGGATCGGGCGGTATTCGGTCACTTCGACCGGACCCTTCTCGTCGACCGGCTCTCCGATGACGTTCAGGATGCGACCGAGCGTTGCGTCTCCGACCGGCATCTGAATGGGCTTGCCGGTATCGGTGACTTTCTCGCCGCGCACGAGGCCCTCGGTCGAGTCCATCGCGATGGTCCGCACCGTGGATTCGCCAAGGTGCTGGGCGACCTCGAGCACGAGCCGCGCGCCGTTGTTCTCGGTCTCGAGCGCGTTGAGGATCTCCGGAAGGTGATCCTCGAACTGCACGTCGACGACCGCGCCGATGACCTGGGTGATCTTGCCGACAGCTGCTGCCATGCCCTTGTTCTCCGTCCTTCTAGAGCGCCTCGGCGCCCGATATGATCTCGATGAGTTCGCTGGTGATCGCCTGCTGGCGCGACCGGTTGTACTGGATGGTCAGCTTGTCGATCATCTCGCCGGCGTTGCGCGTCGCGTTGTCCATCGCGGACATGCGCGCGCCCTGCTCCGACGCGCCGTTCTCGAGCAGCGCGGTGAAGACCTGGGTCGCGATGCCGCGCGGCAGGAGCTCGGTCAGGATGACCTCCTCCTCCGGCTCGTATTCGTAGAGCGAGCCGGCATCCTCTTTCGCTTCGAAAACCGCCGGGATGAGCTGCTTTTCCGTGGGGATCTGCGAGATCACCGACTGGAAGCGGCTGTAGAACACGGTGCAGACGTCGAATTCGCCCGCATTGAAGCGGTGGATGAGATCCTGCGCCACGCCGGACGCGTCGGTGTAGCCGACCCGCTTGACGTCAGACATGTCGACATGGCCGATCAGCTTGTCGCCGTGGTCGCGGCGGAGCTGATCCCGGCCCTTTTTTCCGACGGTCAGGATCTTGACGGTCTTGCCCGCGGCCTGAAGCTTTGCGATCCGGGCGCGGGCGAGTTTCACGATCGACGAGTTGAAGCCGCCGCAAAGACCCCGCTCGGACGTCGCGACGACCAGAAGCTGCACGTCGGATTTGCCGGTGCCGCCGAGCAGACGCGGCGCCGTCGGGCTGTCGGCCACGCCGGAGGCGAGGTTTCCGAGGACCGCCTCCATGCGCTCGGCGTAGGGCCGGGCGTTCTCGGCCAATTCCTGGGCGCGGCGCAGTTTGGCCGCCGCCACCATCTGCATGGCCTTGGTGATCTTGCGCGTCGATTTGACGCTTTCGATCCGGATTTTGAGGTCCTTGAGGCTCGGCATCGACCGCGCTCCTTATTCGGCTCGGGTCAGGCGAAGGTCGCGGTGAATCTGTCCAGAACGCCGCGGATCTCTTTTTCAATGTCGCCTGCGATCTTCTGATCCTCAGTCCGGATCTTGTCGAGAAGGGCCGATTCCGAATTGCGCAGGTGCGCAAGCAGATTACGCTCGTACTTGTTGACTTGGCTCACCGGGATCTTGTCGAGATATCCCTTGGTGCCCGCGTAGATCACGATGACCTGCTCAGCGTTGGTCAGGGGCGAATATTGCGGCTGTTTCAGCAGCTCGGTCAGGCGCGCGCCGCGCGCAAGCAGGCGCTGGGTCGAGGCGTCGAGATCCGAGCCGAACTGGGCGAAGGCCGCCATCTCGCGGTACTGCGCCAACTCCAGCTTGATCGAACCGGCGACCGATTTCATCGCCTTGGTCTGTGCGGATGAGCCGACGCGGCTGACCGACAGGCCGACGTTCACGGCCGGACGGATGCCCTGGTAGAACAGCTCGCTTTCGAGGAAGATCTGACCGTCGGTGATCGAGATGACGTTGGTCGGGATGTAGGCCGACACATCGCCGGCCTGGGTCTCGATGACCGGCAGCGCGGTGAGCGAGCCGGAGCCGTTGTCGGCGTTGAGCTTTGCCGCGCGCTCGAGCAGGCGGGAATGCAGGTAGAACACGTCGCCCGGATAGGCCTCGCGGCCCGGCGGACGCCGCAGGAGCAGCGACATCTGGCGATAGGCGACGGCCTGCTTGGACAGATCGTCATAAATGATCAGGCCGTGCATCCCGTTGTCGCGGTAATATTCCGCCATCGCGCAGGCGGCGTAGGGTGCCAGATACTGCATCGGCGCGGGCTCGGAGGCGGTCGCGGCGACGATGGTGGTGTATTCGATCGCGCCGGTTTCTTCGAGTTTCTTGACAAGCTGCGCGACGGTCGAGCGCTTCTGCCCGATCGCGACATAGATGCAGTAGAGCTTCTTCAACTCGTCATCGCCCGCGGCGTCGTTATAGACTTTCTGGTTGAGGATCGCGTCGAGCGCCACGGCGGTCTTGCCGGTCTGGCGGTCTCCGATGATCAGCTCGCGCTGGCCACGCCCGATCGGGATCAGCGCGTCGATGGCCTTGAGGCCCGTGGCCATCGGCTCGTGCACCGACTGGCGCGGGATGATGCCGGGGGCCTTGACGTCCGCCACGCGGCGCTCCGTCGTTTCGATCGGGCCTTTGCCGTCGATCGGGTTGCCCAGCGCGTCCACGACGCGGCCGAGAAGCGCCTTGCCGACCGGCACGTCCACGATGGACTTGGTGCGCTTGACGACGTCGCCTTCCTTGATGTCGCGGTCCGAGCCGAAGATCACGACGCCGACGTTGTCGACTTCGAGGTTCAGCGTCATGCCGCGCACGCCGCCCGGGAACTCGACCATCTCGCCGGCTTGGACGTTGTCGAGCCCGTGAACGCGCGCGATGCCGTCTCCGACGGAGAGGACCCGGCCGACCTCGGCCACCTCGGCCTCCTGGCCGAAGTTCTTGATCTGCTCCTTGAGGATCGCGGAGATTTCAGCGGCTTGGATCGACATTATCCGACCTCTTTCATGACATTCTGGAGATTTGAAAGCTTGGAGCGGATCGAGGTGTCGATCATGCGCGACCCCACCTTGACCACGAGGCCGCCGATCAGGCTCTCATCGACTGTTGAACTGATTTTCACGTCTTTGCCGACGCTCTTTTTAAGCGTCTCGGCGAGGCTGGCCCGCTGCGCGTCGCTGAGCGGCTTGGCCGAGCGGACCTCGGCGGTCATCTCGCCGCGCTCGTCCGCGATCAGGCCTTTGACGGCCGCGATCATGCCGGGCACGACAAAGAGACGCCGGTTCCGGGCCATCAGACCGAGCGTGCGGGATACCTCGGACCCGAGACCCATCTTGTCACACAGGGCCGCGATGGCGTTGCCCTGCTCCTCACGGGTGTGGATCGGGGAGGACAGCATCTCGCGGAAATCGGCGCTTTCGCCCAGAGCGGATTCAAGCGTCGTCAGGTCGGCCTCAACCTTGTCAAGACTCTTGGCTTCTCTGGCGATCTCGAAAAGGGCGGTGGCGTATCGTCCGGCCACGCCCGAGGTCAAAGATGCTGAACTGGACACGGACATCCTTCCACTTGCGCGCTTCGAGCCTGAAAAACAGGCCTTTTCCGGGTAATTTCGGCGCGGCGCAAAGCCCGCTGCCCCCTGAACCGGCGCGGTGATAGCAGAGGGTTCGCTGCATGGCAATACGCGCGGGCGAGGCCTTTTCGGGGGCTGTTCGGCAGCCTTTCCTGCCGATTCCCTCAGGGATCGAAGCGGGTCCCCGACGCGGTTCCGCTGCGTTGCCGCGCGGGCTCCGGAGCCGGCCCCGCGAGACCTTCAAGCACTTCGAGCGGCCCTGGAACGTTCACTTTGGAGGCGGTGCCGGAAGGACGGGCGTAGACGTGCTTGCGCGCCTCGATGAGGATCGCGCCCGCCACGAACTGCGGATCGAACCGGCGGCCCATGCGTTCCCAGAAATGCGCGGTCCGCAGCCAGAATTCGCCATGCGACGGCGGCGCGTAGAGCGCGGCCGCGTGACGATCGGACTCGAACCGCCGTTTGCGCAGCAGCGCCTCCAGCTGCCCGAAGCTGTACGGGCGACCGATGCCGAACGGCGTACCGTCGCGCCGCGCCCAGATGCCCGAGCGATTCGGCACGATGAAGATGACGCGGCCCTCGGGGGCGAGCACCCGCCAGATCTCGGCCAGCAGCGCGTCTGGCCGGTCGCAGGTCTCCAGCCCGTGGGCCACGATCAGACGGTCGATGCCGCCCGCCTCGACCGGCCAGCGCGTCTCCTCGACGAGCGAACACACGTTCGGGGCGCCGGCGGGCCAGTGCATGACGCCCTGCTCTCCGGGCATCAACGCGATCACGCGACCCGAACGCTCGAGGAAAGGACGCAGAAACGGCACGGCGAACCCGAAGCCCGCGACCGTCTGGCCATGCGTGTCCGGCCAGAGATCCGTCAGCGCCGATTGCAGCACGCGTTGCGCCGACCGGCCGAGGCGGGTCCGATAGTAGAACGCGCGCAGGTCGAGGACGTCCATGTGCATTGAACGACTCCACCCGATCCGACACAGTAACGTCAAGCTCAACCGAGGATCGCCCATGCCGCTCGAGATCGTCACCGTGCCCTGCCGCACCGACAATTACGCCTATCTGCTGCGCGACGCCGAAACCGGAAAGGTCGGCCTCGTCGACGCGCCGGAGAACGCGCCCATCGCTGCCGCGCTCGCTGAGCGTGGCTGGGGTCTCGATCTGATCCTGATCACGCATCATCACGATGACCACGTGGCGGCGGTCGCGGACCTCCGCCGCGAATACGGCGCGAAGGTCGCCGGCGCCGCGGCGGATCGGCACAGGCTGCCGCCACTCGACATCGAACTGGCAGAAGGCGACACGCTGACCCTCGGCGCCAGCAAGGCGCGCGTGTTCGAGGTGCCGGGCCATACGATCGGGCATATCGCGTTTCATTTCGCCGACGACGCGGCGCTTTTCACCGCCGACAGCCTGATGGCGCTCGGCTGTGGCAGATTGTTCGAGGGGACGCCGTCGCAGATGTGGGCGAGCCTGTCGAAATTGGCCGCCCTGCCCGATCAGACCCGGGTCTATTCGGGGCATGAATACACCGAATCCAACGCCCGCTTCGCGCTGAGCGTCGATCCCGACAACGCCGATCTGGTGGCGCGCGCCACCGACATTGGACGATTGCGGGCGCGCGGCGAGGCGACGGTACCGGCACGGCTTGACCTCGAGCGCGCGACGAACCCGTTCCTGCGGGCCGGCGACGCGGCCTTGAAACGCCGCATCGACATGCCAAGTGCCTCGGACGAGGAGGCATTCGCGGAAATCCGGCGACGCAAGGACTCATTCTGAAATCCCGTGATCACTTTTCACGCGAAAATCGCCCCGGCCGCTTTATTTTTTTGCTCTCCGGCCGGGGCGCGCGCATAATCACCCTTGAAGCGCGCGGAATAAAACCGAAGTTTAACAGGTGCCGGGTAAGAGTGAAGTTCTTGCCCACGCCGGCTCCCCAGGTCGGCGGGTTCATACCGGAAGGACGCGGAAGACATGCCCTCATTTTCGAGCACACTCGAAACCGCAATCCACAACGCTCTCGGACACGCCAACGAGCGGAAGCACGAGCTGGCGACGCTCGAGCATCTGCTGCTGGCGCTGACGGACGAGCCCGACGCGATGCGGGTGATGAAGGCCTGCGGGGTCGACGTCGAGAAGCTGCGCAAGACCATCGTCGCATTCCTCGACGAGGAACTCGACGCGCTGATCTCGGACATCGAGGGTTCCGAGGCCGCGCCCACCACCGGCTTCCAGCGGGTGATCCAGCGCGCCGCGATCCACGTCCAGAGCTCGGGCCGGTCCGAGGTGACGGGCGCCAACGTGCTCGTCGCGATCTTCGCCGAGCGTGAAAGCCACGCCGCCTATTTCCTGCAGGAGCAGGACATGACGCGCTACGACGCGGTCAATTACATCAGCCACGGCGTCGCCAAGGATCCGTCCTACGGCGAGGCCCGGCCGGTCAAAGGCGTCGAAACGGCGTCGGAATCCAAGTCCCAGTCCGGCCAAGGCGGCAAGGATGCCGAGGAGACCGCGCTGCAGAAATACTGCGTCGACCTCAACGAGAAGTCCCGCGAGGGCGGGGTCGATCCGCTGATCGGCCGCGAGCACGAGGTCGAGCGCTGCATCCAGGTCCTGTGCCGCCGGCGCAAGAACAACCCGCTTCTGGTGGGCGATCCGGGCGTGGGCAAGACCGCGATCGCGGAAGGCCTGGCGCGCAAGATCGTCGACGGCGACACGCCGAACGTTCTGGCCGACACCACGATCTTCTCGCTCGACATGGGCGCGCTTCTGGCCGGAACCCGCTATCGCGGCGATTTCGAGGAGCGGCTCAAGGCGGTGATGAAGGAACTCGAGGCGCATCCGGACGCGATCCTGTTCATCGACGAGATCCACACGGTGATCGGTGCCGGCGCGACCAGCGGCGGGGCGATGGACGCCTCCAACCTGCTCAAGCCCGCGCTCCAGTCCGGCAGTCTGCGCTGCATGGGCTCGACCACTTACAAGGAATACCGCCAGCATTTCGAGAAGGACCGCGCGCTCAGCCGCCGGTTCCAGAAGATCGACGTGAACGAGCCGTCGATCGAGGACGCGTTCAAGATCCTCAAGGGCCTCAAGCCCTATTTCGAGGAGCATCACGACATCCGCTACACGGCGGACGCGATCCGCACGGCGGTTGACCTGTCGGCCCGCTACATCCACGACCGCAAGCTGCCCGACAAGGCGATCGACGTGATCGACGAGGCGGGCGCGGCCCAGCATCTGCTTCCCGAAAGCCGGCGTCGCAAGACGATCACCACCAAGGAGATCGAGGCCGTCGTCGCCAAGATCGCCCGGATCCCGCCGAAAAACGTCTCGAAGGACGACGCCGAGGTGCTCAAGGATCTCGAAGCTTCGCTCAAACGGCTGGTCTTCGGTCAGGACAAGGCCATCGAGGCGCTCAGTCTCGGCGATCAAGCTCAGCCGCGCGGGTCTGCGCGAGCCGGAGAAACCGATCGGCAACTATCTCTTCACCGGCCCCACGGGCGTCGGCAAGACCGAGGTGGCCAAGCGCCTTTCGGAGACGCTGGGCGTGGAACTCCTGCGGTTCGACATGTCGGAATACATGGAGAAGCACACCGTCAGCCGTCTGATCGGCGCGCCTCCGGGCTATGTCGGCTTCGACCAGGGCGGGCTTCTGACCGACGGCGTCGACCAGCATCCGCATTGCGTGCTGCTGCTCGACGAGATGGAGAAGGCGCATCCCGACGTCTACAACATCCTGCTACAGGTGATGGACAACGGCAAACTGACCGACCACAACGGCCGGACGGTGGATTTCCGCAACGTCGTGCTGATCATGACCTCGAACGCGGGTGCCGCCGAACAGGCGAAGAACGCGCTCGGCTTCGGACGCGACCGGCGCGAGGGCGAGGACACGATCGCGGTCGAGAAGATGTTCACGCCCGAGTTCCGCAACCGTCTGGACGCGGTGATCAGCTTTTCGTCGCTGCCCAAGCCCGTCATCATGCAGGTCGTCGAGAAGTTCGTTCTGCAGCTCGAAGCCCAGCTCATGGACCGCAACGTCCAGATCGACCTCTCGCCGGAGGCCGCCGCGTGGCTCGCCGACAAGGGTTACGACGAGCGCATGGGCGCGCGCCCGTTGGGCCGCGTAATCCAGGAGAACATCAAGAAGCCCCTCGCGGAGGAGCTTCTGTTCGGCAAGCTCACCAAGGGCGGCATCGTCCATGTGCTGGTCCGCGACGGCAAGCTCGATCTGCGGATCGAGCCCGCCGCCGCGCCGCGAATCCAGAGCAAGAAGCCGCCGCTTCTGACGGCTGAATAGTCACCGTCACCACGCGAATCAGACAGAAGGCGGAGCCTCCCGGCTCCGCCTTTTTCATCTCCGTCGCGACCGTTCCGTCCGGACTAGGGCAGGCCTCGGTCAGTCGACCGCGACCGCCGCGCCGGTCAGCTTGTCGAGTGCGCCCGCGATGGCCGTGACCGCTTCGCTTTGAGGATCGACGCCGTACACCTCCGCGACATCCGCGATGTTCTCGTAGACCACGATGACCTGGCCGTCGGCATCCTCGTAGGCCGCGACCCGCAGCGGCAGCACGACGGTCATGGCCATTTCCGCCTGCATCAACGGCGTTCCGACCTTCGGATTGCCGAAGATGAGCAGTTCGGCCGGGCGCATCTCGAGCCCGGCCTTCTCCGCGGCGCCGGCATGGTCCACCCGCGCGACGACGCTCGCGCCGGCATTCCCGACGGCCGCTTCGAGGCGGTCGATCGTCTCGGCGACGGAATGCGGGCTCGGCTTCTCGACCATCGCCGCCGAGGCGGCGCCCGCGGCCAGGAGGCCAGCTCCCAGTATCGCGCTGAATCTCATCGCATCTCTCCCATGGTTCCGGAACGCGTCATGACCTCATGCCACAGGCGCGCTCAGGATGCCATCCGCGGCACCGAGGCGAACGGGCTGAGCCCGAGCCATTGCTGCATCGTCTCGGCGATCCCGCGGTCGCCGTCGAAGGCGATCAGGCCGGCGGACCTCTGCACCGTTGTCAGACCCATCCAGATCGCGGTCATGGTGCGGAGATCGGTCGTCACGAAAAGATCGACGTCGAAACCCGGATCCGACCAGCAGAGATCGACCTCACCCGAGGCTCCGACGATCATCCACCAGTCCCGTTTGGTCGATGGAAGCTCCGGGTAGCAGAACTGTACCACCGTGCGTTTCGCCGGAAGCGGCGAGGCGTCGAGGTTGCGCCGCATGTCCCACATCAGCAGCGACGGGTCGAGATTCTTGAGGGAAAGCTGTGATTCGACCCATTTCTGGCCCCAGATCCCCATCGATTCGATGACCGGAAAAAGATCCTTGCCCGCCGGCGTCAGGGTGTATTCGTGGATCCCCTGCTCGGCGTTGAGCGCCGTCCGATCGACTATCCCTGCCGCTTCGAGTTCTTTCAGGCGGCGCGAAAGCAGGCTCCGCGACATCTTCGGAACCCCGCGCTGGATGTCGTTGAAACGTGTCGATCCGGCGATCAGTTCACGCAAAAGCACCATGGTCCATCGCGTGCAGAGTATTTCCGCCGCCATGGCGACGGGACAGAACTGCTTGTAGCTGGCTTCGGCCATCGGACGCCCCCCTGTTTCCAACGCGGCAAGCCTGCGCACGATAGCACGTTTCCGCCAGTCCAGAAACTGAACCGGCCGGTCCAGTTCCGTCACTGGCCGTGACCGGCACCAAGGCCCACGATTTTCCGATCGGAAACCGTTCCCGAAGCCCGAGCACCTCGGCCTTCCGGGAACCCGCAATCGGAGGGGTGACGAGAGATGACCGTATCACTGACCGGACTGGACGGAAGCAGGCACGACGCGGACGACGCGGCCGTTGAACATCTTCGGGACAATGTGTCTGGCGCCGTCGTCATGGAGGGCGGGCAGGGCTACGACGAGGCTCGAACGCTCTGGAACGCCATGGTCGACCGCAAGCCGGGCCTGGTGATCCGCGCCGCCAATTCCGCGGACATCCAGGCCGCGGTGAATTTCGCCCGTGACAACGGATTCCTGATGGCGATCCGCTCCGGCGGTCACCAGATCGCCGGCCATGCGGTGGCGGAAGGCGCGATCCTGCTGGATCTTTCGCAGATGAAAGACGTGGAGGTAAATGCGTCCGCCAGAACGGCGCGGGTAGCGCCGGGGGCCACGCTCGCGGACGTGGACGCCGCGACCCAGGCGCATGGATTGGCGGTGCCGACCGGCATCAATTCGACGACCGGCATCGCCGGGCTCACGCTGGGGGGCGGTTTCGGCTGGATCACCCGCAAGTTCGGAATGACCATCGACAATCTGATCTCCGCGGAGATCGTCACCGCGGACGGCAAGCTGCGACAGGCGAGCGCGTCCGAGAATCCCGATCTCTTCTGGGCGATCCGCGGCGGCGGCGGCAATTTCGGAGTGGTGGCCTCGTTCGAGTTCCGGCTTCACCCGGTCGGCCCGGAGGTGCTGTCCGGCCTGATCGTGCATCCGATCGCCGATGCCGCGGACCTTCTGAAAGAGTACCGCAGGATCGCCGACACGGCTCCGGACGAGTTGACGGTCTGGTCGGTCATGCGCAAGGCGCCGCCGCTGCCGTTCCTGCCAGAGGAATGGCACGGGCGGGAGGTGCTGGTCTTCGCCGCCTGCTATTCCGGAGACATGGCGGAGGGCGAGGCCGCCATGGCGGAACTGCGCGGGCTGGGAAGACCGATCGCCGACGTGATCGGGCCGCATCCTTTCGGAGGCTGGCAGATGGCCTTCGATCCGCTTCTGACGCCGGGCGCGCGGAACTACTGGAAGAGCCACGATTTCACCGCGCTCAGCGACGCGGCGATCGCGGTCATCCTCGACGGAATCGGAAATTCGCCGGATGACGAATGCGAGGTGTTCATCGCGCATGTCGGCGGCGCGATGGCGCGGGTGCCCGCCGGTGACACCGCCTATCCTCAGCGGAACGCGCACTTCATCATGAACGTCCACACGCGCTGGCGGACGCCGCCAAGGACGATGCCTGCAAGGCCTGGGCGCGCGCGCTCTTCGATGCGGCGGCACCCCATTCGACCGGCAGCGCCTATGTCAACTTCATGCCGGACGACGAGATCGACAGGATCGGCGGGGTCTACGGCGGCAACATGCGCCGGCTCGCCGAGATCAAGGGCAAGTACGATCCGGGCAACCTGTTCCGCCTGAACCACAACATCGCGCCCGTCGGCGCGGCGGTCGCCGCGCAGTAGCCTCGGACATCCAAGGGCGGAGCCATCGCTCCGCCCTTGGATGGTTCAGCTCGGGACGGGGATCACCCCTTGTTCATCCGCTGCTCGATGAGATCGTCGACCACGCCGGGATCGGCCAGCGTCGAGGTGTCGCCCAGCGCGCCGTAGTCGTTCTCGGCGATCTTGCGGAGGATCCGGCGCATGATCTTGCCGGACCGCGTCTTGGGCAGTCCCGGCGCCCATTGGATGAGGTCGGGAGAGGCGATCGGCCCGATCTCCTTGCGCACCCAGGCGCGCAGCTCCTTGCGCAGCTCCTCGGTGTATTCCTCGCCGGCGTTGAGCGTGACATAGGCGTAGATGCCCTGCCCCTTGATGTCGTGCGGATATCCGACGACGGCGGCCTCCGAGACTTTCGGGTGCGCGACCAGCGCGCTCTCGACCTCGGCAGTGCCCATCCGGTGCCCGGAGACGTTGATGACGTCATCAACCCTACCGGTGATCCAGTAATAGCCGTCGGCATCCCGCCGACAGCCGTCGCCGGAGAAGTAGTAGCCTTTATATTGGCTGAAATACGTGTCCACGAACCGTTCATGGTCGCCATAGATCGTGCGCATCTGACCGGGCCAGCTGTCGGCGAGCGCAAGCACGCCCTCGCACTGCGTCTCCGCGATCTCGGCGCCTGAAGCGGGCTCCAGCACCACCGGCTGCACGCCGAAAAACGGCTTGGTCGCCGAACCGGGTTTGGTCGGGGTGGCGCCCGGCAGCGGCGAGATCAGGATGCCGCCGGTCTCGGTCTGCCACCAGGTGTCGACGATCGGGCACGTTCCCTTGCCCACGACGTCGTTGTACCAGTTCCAGGCCTCCGGGTTGATCGGCTCGCCGACCGATCCCAGGATGCGCAGGGACGAGAGGTCCCATTTGTCCACATGCTCGCGGCCCTGGCCCATCAGCGCGCGGATCGCGGTGGGCGCGGTGTAGAAGATGTTGACCTTGTGTTTCTCGCAGACCTGCCAGAACCGACCTGCGTCGGGGAAGGTCGGCACGCCCTCGAACATCACCGTGGTCGCGCCATTGGCGAGCGGTCCATAGACGATGTAGCTGTGGCCCGTGACCCAGCCGACATCGGCCGTGCACCAATAAACGTCGCCCTCGTGATAGTCGAAGATCGCCTCGTGCGTCAGCGCGGCATAGGCGAGGTACCCGCCGGTGGTGTGCACGACGCCCTTGGGCGCCCCGGTAGAGCCGGAGGTGTAGAGGATGAAAAGCGGATCCTCGGCGTTCATCGCGACCGGTTCGCAATGATCCGACACCCGCTCCATCTCCTCGTGCAGCCAGTGGTCGCGATCCGCGTCCCAGGCGATGTCGCCGCCGGTGCGCCGAACGACCAGCTGTTTCACGCCGGTCATGCCTTCCAGCGCCTTGTCGGCGTTCGCCTTGAGCGGCGTGTGCCGGCCGCCCCGCGGGGCCTCGTCCGCCGTGATCACCAGCTTGGCGCCCGAGCCTTCGACCCGCGCCCGGAGCGCGTCCGCCGAAAAGCCGGCGAAAACGATCGAATGGATCGCGCCGATCCGCGAGCAGGCGAGCATCGCATAGGCCGCCTGCGGGATCATCGGCATGTAGAGAATGACGCGGTCGCCCTTCTTCACGCCCATCGCATGGAGCACGTTGCCGAATTTCGAGACCTGGTGGTACAGTTCCTGGTAGCTGATGTGCTCGGCGACGCCCGGGTCGTCGCTTTCCCAGATGATCGCCGTCTGCTTCGCGCGCTTCTCCAGATGCCGGTCGACGCAGTTCGCCGACACGTTCAGCTTGCCGTCCTCGAACCATTTGATCGACACGTCATGGTAGTCGAACGACGTGTTCTTGACCTTGGTGTAGGGCTTGATCCAGTCGAGCCGTTTGCCCTGCTCGCCCCAGAAAGCGTCCGGGTCGGCGATCGACGCCGCGTACATGGCCTCGTACTGCTCGGCGTTGACGTTGGCGTTCGCGACTGTGTCGTCCGAGGGCTTCCAGGTCTGGTCGGTCATTGGCGTCTCCACTCCATGCGGTCTGGTTTTTGCGGCCTGTCGGGTCTCGTCACCCCTGCCCGGCGCACGCCGGGATCGGCTCTTGTCGCGCAGCTTTCTAATGTCTCCACGCGAAATTGTAAAATATTATGTCTGCCGCACCGCAAAAATATGCCGTGGCATACCGAAAATCCCGCACCGCCAAAAGGTTGCGCAGACGACCGATCCCGCCATCCGAGAGACCCCGATCGCGGGTCATGAAATCCTTCGCCACACCGACGCGCAAGCAATTCTCGCGGCTGACACATTTTGCGGACCGGCGCATGGCGGCGATTCCGCCGCGCGGACCGGCACGAAAGCGTGCGGATCCGCAATGCCGACCGTCATTCAACAAAAAGAAAAACCGGAGCGGGAAAGTCGAACGGGCCTTTCGGGCTGACTGACGCGAACCGCCGCTGGAACGCTTGCTCCACTATGAATGGATTCAAGGTCGCCATTGTTTTCAGAACGGGAACCCGCCTTCATGAAATTCGCGACCGGCCTGCTGACAACCTCCTTCGTCGCCGCCGCGACCGCTCTCGGCGCGACGACGATCACGCTTTACGACCAGGATTTCGAAGCGCCCGCGGCGTTCAACGACGACGACGGCGCCGACGTTAACATCTTCAGAACCGTCAACGACGATTTCGGCGACCAGCCGCCCGGCTTCTCCTTCACCCAGGCCTTCACCGTCGAGACCCTCAACATCACCGGATCCGCGCGCGGCTCGGGATCGGCGGCGTCCGGCACCGGCTATTCCGATCCGGACGGCCGGGGCGGAAACTTCGCGCTGGGCATGCTGTCCGACCTCCAGAACGATCGGCTCAATCTCCGCTTCGACATCGGGGATCTCCCGTTCTTCAACCTCGGCATCGACGCTCCAGCATCGATCTGAGCAGCTGGAGCGGGCCGTTCACCCCGTTGACCGGTATCGAGCCGGAGTTCCAGTTCACGCTTTAGGACCAGACCACGCGGGCGGTTCTCGATCGCTACACCCTGACCGGCACCGCCTCGGAGCGGGCGACGTTCGACTGGACCTCCGCCATTTTCGCGTTCGATACGGCCGGAAAGACCGGAGGCGGCGAGGACCTGGAAATCGATCTTCTGTCCGGCGGCTACGCGGCCAAGGACAACTTCCTGATCACCGCATCCGACGAGGCCGGCGATCTGGGCGAGGACGACGGCGGGGGCGAGACCCCCGTCAACCCGACGCCTCCCGGGCCGGCTCCGGACCCCGGCCCGACGCCCGCGCCGGTTCCACTTCCCGCCTCCCACTGATCCTTTTCGGTGCCGCCGCGCTCATCGGCATTCGCCGCCGGGCGGCGCGCGCCTGACATCCGGCGGCGGCTGCGATCCGCGCAAAGCGGGGCCGCCTCTGAGCAACCCCGCCGGCGCTCAGCCCGCGCTCAGCGTCGGCGCGGCGATGCCGGTATCGGGCCTGTCGAAGCGTACTTTGACATAGGACCCGGGCGCGGGCTCGATCACGCCGAGTTTCGCGCCGGGATCGCGGGCATTGATCAGGCGTCCCGACCGCTTTTTCAGCCACGCGTCCCAATCCGGCCACCAGCTTCCCGCCGTCTCCTCCGCGCCCTCCATCCATTCGGCCAAGGTCGGCTTCGACATGTCGGGATTGGTCCAGAACTGATATTTCCCGGCGGCCGGCGGATTGACCACGCCCGCGATGTGTCCCGATCCCGACAGCACGAACCGCACGTCCGCCTTGGTCATCTCCTTGGCCCCGCGATAGACCGACGCCGACGGCGCGATGTGATCCTCCTTGGTCGCCACGTGATAGACCGGTCCGCGGATGTCCGAGAGCGCGATCGGTTGGCCCTTCACGGTCAACTCGCCCTTCACGAAGGCGTTCCGGACGTAAAAGCTGTCGAGATAGTAATTGTGCACCTTCGCCGGCATCGCCGTCGAATCCGCGTTCCAATAGAGCAGATCGAACGGAAAAGGATCCTTGCCCAGCATGTAATTGCTGACGACATATCCCCAGATAAGATCGTTGGCGCGCAGCATGTTGAACGCGTCCGCCATCTTGTTGGCGGGCATGTAGCCTTGGTCCATCTCCTCGTCGATCACCTCTATCGTGTGATCGTCGACGAAGATCTGCAATTCGCCCGCATCCTCGAAATCGAGCTGCGCCGTGAAGAACGTCGCCGAAGCCACGCGCTTGTCCTTCTCGCGCCCCATCCAGGCCATCAGGTTGCCGGTCATCGTCCCGCCGATGCAGTAGGACGCGACGTGCAGGCTCGTCTGGCCGGTCTCTTCGAGCACCTTGTCGATGGCCGCCGACGCGCCGTCGAACATGTAGCTCTCCCAGGTCTTGTCCTTCTGCCGCGCGTCCGGATTGACCCAGGAGATCATGAAGACCGTGTGCCCTTGGCCCACCAGCCAGCGTACCATGCTCTTCTTCTCGTTCAGGTCGAGCACGTAGTACTTGTTGATCCACGGCGGGATGAAGAGGATCGGCTTGGCACGCACCTTCTCGGTGCTCGGCGCGTATTGGATCAGCTGGCAGATGTCGTTCTGCCAGATCACCGCGCCCGGCGAGACGGCCGTGTTGCGGCCGACCTCGAAGGCGTCCATGTCCGTCTGGCGGATCAGCAGCTTGCCCTTGCCGCGCTCGAGATCCGACAGCATCATCTTGAGCCCGCGCACCAGGTTGTCACCCTTTTCCGAGACCGTCGCCTCGAGGACCTCCGGGTTGAGCGCGAAGAAATTCGCCGGGTTCATCGCCTCGACGAATTGCCGGGTGTAGAATGCGGCCTTGCGCCGGTCCCTGGGGTCCATGTCCCCGACCTCGCCGACCGAATCCTGAATGAAGCCCGAAGTGAGCAAATAGCTCTGCTTGAGATAGTCGAAGAGCGCGTTCTCCGACCATTCCTTGTGGGCGAAACGCTTGTCGGCCTTCATCATGTGCGGAAGGTTCAGTTCGACCTTCGCTTCCGGCGCGCCCATGAATTTAAGCATGGCGTTCTGCCAGAGCGCGTTCTGCGCCGCCCAGTAATCCAGCGTCATGTCCGCGACCTGCTGCGGGTTGTCCCACATCGTGCGGTACAATTCGGCGAAGGTCGGCCAGGTGTTGAGCGGATCGGGATGCTTCGAGCCGCCGCCCTCCTCAAGCTTCGCCGCCATGAACCGCTGCCAGATCCGGCCGGAGATGTCGAACACTTCCGCCATGTTCTGGGCCACGTGCTGGCCCTGTTCCGCGAGCGTCTCGCTTTCCGGTTCGTCGCTCATTCCGTCCCCCCTGACGTTTTTCCTTCTCGCGCGGATCGTACCGCCTCATGGCGCATGACGCCATGGCGATGACGCCCGCGCCGGAACCCGCGACGCCGCGACGCGTTGGGGTGCTGCAAACCGACGGAACGAGGTTGCCGAATTCCGGCGCCGCCGTCGCCGAACCGCAGGAGACGCACATGAACAGCATCATCTATCTCGTCGGCCTCGTCGTCGTGGTCCTCGCAATCCTGTCGTTCGTCGGTCTCGCCTGACGCTTGCCGCGCTCCGGCTGCCGGGCTAGCAAAGGTCCGGACGCCGCAGGCACGGAGCACGGGACTTGGACCATCTCGCGACGCGACGGACGCATTCGCTGACGGTTCTGATCCTGTTCGTTCTCGTTGCCGGTTGCGACGTCCCGCCGGAGGCCCGGCGGGACCTCCCGCCCCTGAGCGGCGGCCCGGCCCCCGACCTCGCGCCAACCGCCTCTTTCGACGCCCCTCGCGCCCAAGTGACTACGAGTGAAGCCGCGCTCGCCGATGGCGCCACAGATCTCGCTCTCCGTGCCGAACGGCTGCGGTCCGAAGCCGAGGCGCTCACCGCGCCAGTCCTGACCGATGACGAACGCGAGAGGCTCGCCGCTGGCGGGTGAGCAGGTTCGCTTTTCGGAAGGTTCGGCAGTCGCATTTCGGACTTGCGCGCCCGGCTTCAAGCTTGGTGCCGAGTGGCACTCTCCGCCAATGAACAGCCGGCATCGCTCGCGCACAGCGAGGCGGTGGCCAGCCGCGTCCCAAGGCGACCAAGCGCCCGGCGAATGGTTGCCGTATGCGCATTCTTGCCACCGCATCTGGCGGCGAATAGAAGGCGGCGGTCACGTCCCCGTGCCGAGGGAAACCGCCATGACCGAAGAATTCTACCGCATCAAGCGTCTGCCGCCCTACGTGTTCGCCGAGGTGAACCGTCTCAAGGCGAAGTTCCGTGCGGAAGGCATGGATATCATCGACTTCGGAATGGGCAATCCGGACATGGACACGCCCTCCCACATCGTCGAAAAGCTGGTCGAGACGGTCCGGAAACCCCGCACGCACCGCTATTCCGCGTCCAAGGGAATCCCGGGCCTGCGCCGCGCCCAGGCCGGCTATTACGCCCGCCGTTTCGGCGTGACACTTGATCCTGAGACCGAAGTGATCGCCACCTTGGGCTCCAAGGAGGGCCTCGCCAACCTCGCCATGGCGATCACCGCGCCGGGCGACGTCATGCTGGTCCCGAACCCGAGCTATCCGATCCATCCCTACGGCTTCATGATCGCCGGCGGCACTCTGCGCCATGTGCCGGCGCTGCATGACGGGCGGTTCGATCCGGAGGAGTACATCCGGGCGCTGGAGCGGGCCGTGATGCATTCCGTGCCCAAGCCGGTGGCGGTGGTCGTCTCGTTCCCGTCCAATCCGACGGCGCAGACCTGCGATCTCGATTTCTACCGTGATCTGATCGCCTTCGCGAAGAAGCATCATCTCTGGGTGCTGAGCGATCTCGCCTATGCGGAAATCTATTTCGACGACAACCCGCCGCCGTCGATCCTCCAGGTCGAGGGGGCGCGGGACGTGGCGGTCGAGTTCACGTCGCTCTCGAAGACCTACGCCATGCCGGGCTGGCGCATGGGCTTCGCGGTGGGCAATCGTCGCCTGATCGAGGCCCTGACGAGGATCAAATCCTATCTCGATTATGGCGCGTTCACCCCGGTCCAGGTCGCCGCCGCGGCGGCGCTCAACGGCCCCGACGACTGCATCGCCGAGATCCGCGCGATCTACCGCTCCCGCCGCGACGTGCTGGTCGAGACGATGGGTCGCGCCGGCTGGGACATCCCCGCCCCGCCCGCGACGATGTTCGCCTGGGCGCCGGTGCCGGAGCCTTATGCCGCGATCGGCTCGATGGGCTTCTCCAAGGTGCTGCTCAAGGAGGCGGAGGTCGCGGTGGCGCCGGGCATCGGTTTCGGCGAGTACGGCGAGGGATACGTGCGTCTGGGCCTCGTGGAGAACGAGCACCGCATCCGCCAGGCGGCGCGCGGAGTGCGCAAGGTCATGCAGAACGCCGACGCGATCCTCGCGCGCCACCATGCGGACGAGGAGGCGGCGTGAACCTCGAGGATTGGGATTTCGAGCATCAGCGGCTGGGGACCGAGGCGAGCGTCGCCGAGATCCGCGCCGAGTCCGGGCTGGGCAAGGACGCGCGCGTCGATCTCGATCTGGAATTCGCGGCGGTCGGCGATGACGCGGACGCGCCGGCGGCGCTCAAGGCGCTCGGCATGTTCGGCTATGCCGCCGACGTCGAGGACGGCCGCATCCAGGTGACGGTTCCGGACGTCGCGTTCGACGCCGCCGAGATCTGGCGACACGAGGAGCGCACGACGCGGATCGTCTTGGCGCGCGGCTTCGAGCCGGACGGCTGGGGCTTTCAGGAGCCCTGAGCTTGGCGATTGCGGGGCGCGCGCCGGCCCGCTAGGACGTGGCGGTCATTTGAGCGACCCGGAGACCGACATGAGCAGACCCCTTCGCCTCGCGATCGCCGGGCTTGGAACCGTGGGCGGGGGCGTCGTTCGGATGCTCGCGGAGAACGGCGACCTGATCGCGGCGCGGGCCGGCCGGCCGGTGGAGATCGTCGCGGTCTCGGCGCGTTCGCGGGGACGGGGCCGGGGCGTGGACATCTCGGGCTTCGCCTGGGAGGACGATCCGGTCGCGATGGCGCGACGTGAGGATGTCGATGTTCTGATCGAAGTGATGGGCGGCGAGGACGGGCCGGCGCGGGCCGCGACGCTGGCGGCGCTCGCCTCCGGCAAGCACGTGGTGACGGCGAACAAGGCGCTGATGGCGCGGCACGGCCAGGAGATGGCGGAACGGGCCGAGGCGGCCGGCGTCGCTCTGAGGCACGAGGCGGCGGTGGCGGGGGGCATCCCGATCGTCAAGGCGCTGGCCGAGGGGCTCGCGGGGAACCGGATCGACCGGGTGCTCGGGGTGATGAACGGCACCTGCAATTACATCCTGACGGTGATGGAGGAGACGGGCGCCGCCTATGCCGACGTGCTGGCCGATGCGCAGAGGCTGGGCTATGCCGAGGCGGACCCCGCGTTCGATGTCGGCGGAATGGACGCGGCGCAAAAGCTGGCCTTGCTCGCGTCGGCGGCGTTCGGGACGCGGGTCGACATCGACGGCGTGGTGGTCGAAGGAATCGAGCGGGTAAGCCTGACCGACATCACCCACGCGGCCGATATGGGATATCGGATCAAGCTGCTCGGCGTCGCGCGGATGAACGAGGGCGGCCTCGAGATGCGGATGCAGCCATGCCTGGTGCCGGCGGATTCCGCGCTCGGGCAGCTTGAGGGCGTCACCAACATGGTGGTAGTCGAGGGCGACTTCGTCGGCCGGATCGTGATGCAGGGACCGGGCGCGGGCGCGGGACCGACGGCCTCGGCGATCATGGCCGACGTGGTGGACATCGCGCGGGGATTGGCGATGCCGGTCTTCGGGCGGCTGGCCACGGACCTTGTCGCGGCGACGGTCTCGGCCGAGGGAAGCGAGGCCGCGTATTATCTGCGCTTCGGTCTGGCGGATTCGCCGGGGGTGCTGGCCAAGGTGGCGGCGGCGCTGGGGAGCAGCGGCATCTCGATCAACCGGATGCGGCAATACGAGCATTCGGAGGCCGAGGCGCCGGTGCTGATCGTGACGCACCGGACCGGCCGCGCGGCGCTCGACGCGGCGCTGGCGGAGATCGGGGGGCTCGACGCCTGCCGGGCGGAACCGGTGGCGATCCGCATCGAGGACGTGTGAATCGCGCGAAGCGACACGCGTGGCAGACCGTGAAGAGCTTCGCCCAAACAACCGATATTGAAGTGTTTTCCGAAAATCGGCTGCAGTCGATTAACCGCCTGTCAACCAACCTTGGTTTGACGGAAGACGTCTCTTTCGGGGTCTCCGCCAGACTCGAGGTCAGTCGAGTTTCGGGAACGCGTTCCGGCCCGGCTTTCGCCGGACCGGTCTGAGCGATCTTCAGTCGGAGACGGCCTTGGTCTTCATCGCCGCCTCGAACTTCTTGATGTCCTCGGGCGACAATTGCGGCCGGTCGATCTTGATCGTCAGCTTGTCGAGCGTCGCCGTCAGCGGGAACGGCGGCTTGTAGTCCGCGTCGTTGACCCCGGTGATCGTGTCCGAGCCGATGTCGAAGCTCTCGTCCCATTGCAGGATGATGGGAATGGTCTTCTCCATGCGCTTGGTGTCGACCACCTCGCCGTTCACGCTGAAGGTGGTATCCGCCGGCTGGCCGATGCCCGAGAAGTTGTTGAACGCCATCGTGCCGCCGCCGAGCCCGTCATACTTCGATTCGAACTCGATGACGTGCTTGCCGGGAGGCAGCGCCTCCTTTCCCTCCCACTTGATGCGTTCGAGGTCGAGCATGTTCCACAGGAACACCGGTCTGCCTTCGAGAAGGTACATGCCATAACCGGCGAAGCGCCCGCCGGAGGTCACGATCATGCCCTCGGCGCCACCCTCGGGAACGGTGATCTCGGCGGTGATGGTGAAGGAGGTGTTCAGCAGATACGGCGCGTCGCCCTGGGGCGTGCCGGTCATCGGCCGGGTGTAGACCAGTTCGTCGCGCCCGGCGATCAGGCTGGGACGCGCGGCGGCGACCCGGGCGCCCACCGAGGCGTCCAGCGGAAGCACCTGATGCTTCTTGGCCTCCTCGAGGAACATCGCGCGCATCTCCGTGACCTTCTCGGGATGCTGCGCGGCGATGTCTTCGGACTGGTTCCAGCTGGTCGAGAGGTCGTAGAGCTGGAACACCTGGTTGTTGAGCGGGTCCGGGTTGGCCGCCGAGAAGGCGTCCCAGGGCGCGCGGTCGACCTTGGTGCTCAGGAGCCAGCCGTCGTGATAGAGCGCCCACTGGCCCATCATCTCGAAGTACTGCGTCGTGTGCCGGGTCGGCGCGTCGGCGTTGGCCACGTCGAAGGTGTAGGCGTAGCTGGTGCCCTCGATCGGCTTCTGCGGGATGCCGTCCACGGTCTCCGGCGCCGGAATGCCGGTGACTTCCAGGATGGTCGGCACGTGGTCGATGACGTGCGTGAACTGCTCGCGCAGGCCGCCCTTGTCCTTGATGCCGTTTGGCCAGGTCACGACCATGTTCTGGTTGATGCCACCGAGCCGCGAGGCGTTTTGCTTGAACCAGTCGAAGGGCGTGTCGAAGGCCCAGGACCAGCCGGCGGACATGTGGTTGTAGGCGAACTCGGTGCCCCAGGCGTCATAGAATTTCATCTGATCGGCGATCGAAGGCGAGACTCCGTTGAAGAACGCGACCTCGCTGAAGGTGCCGTCCGGGCCGCCCTCGGCGCTCGTGCCGTTGTCGCCGTTCTGGTAGATGATCAGCGTGTTGTCGTAGCGGCCGAGATCCTTGAAGTGCTGGATGACGCGGCCGATCTCGTGGTCGTTGTAGGCGACATAGGCCGCGAAGACCTCGACCTGGCGGATGAAGAGTTTCTTGGCGTCGTCGCTCAGCGTGTCCCAGGGCGGCAGGATGTCTGCGGGCCAAGGCGTCAACTTCTGATCCGGCGGGATCACGCCCATCTTCTGCTGGTTCTCGAAGATGCGCTCGCGCAGCTTCTCGTAGCCGTCGTCGAAGAGGTTCAGGGCGCTGATCCGGTCCACCCATTCCTTGGTCGGATGGTGCGGCGCGTGCGATGAGCCGGGCACGTAGTGCAAGAAGATCGGCTGTTCCGGGTTGGTCTGATGGATGCGGTCCATCCACGAGATGGCGTCGTCGGCCATCGCCGTGATCATGTTCCAGGAGCTTTCCTCGCCGGTGACGGGCCAGATCTCCGCGTTCGGATCGGAGCGGTCCATCGTCAGCGTGCCCTCGTGGCCGATCCACGGGTAGATCTGCGTGGTGTTGCGGAAGAGATTCGGCCCCCACTGGTTGGCGTCGCCGCCGACGAACCCGTAGAAATAGTCGAAGCCCATGCCCGTCGGCCACTGGGTGAAAGGCCCGGCCTGGCTCGCCTCGTAGGTCGGCGTGTTGTGGTTCTTGCCGAACCAGGAGGTCGCGTAGCCGTTGTCGCGCAGAATGCGGCCGATCGTGGCGTTGTCCACGCCGATCACGCTGTCGTAGCCGGGAAAGCCGGTCGCCTGTTCGGCGATCACGCCGAAACCGACAGAGTGGTGGTTGCGGCCGGTGATCAGGGCGGCACGGGTCGGCGAGCAGAGCGCGGTCGAGAAGATGCGGTTGAAGCGCAGCCCGTCGGCGGCCAGCGCGTCCATCGCGGGCGTCGGGATGACTCCGCCGAAGGTGCTGGGCACGGCGAATCCGGCGTCGTCGGTCATGATGAGCAGGACGTTGGGCGCGTCCTTCGGCGGCACGATGCGCGGCGGCCACCATTGGGTGGATTGCAGCGCATCGTCCTTGATGACGCCGCCGAATTCCGGCGCGGGCGCGGGCAGCTGGTTGCCCGGCAGGGTGGTCGTCGCGTCGGGTGAGCCGAGCGTGCCGGTGACGGTCTGGGCATCCGCAACGCCGGCGGCGAACGCCGTCAGCGCGAGTACGGCTGCGTACAGTATGGTTCGTCTTGTCATCTTGCGTCCTTCGCGACCGGAAAAATTTGTCGCAGCCTAACGCTTCGGGCCGGTTTCACTTGACCCTGCGCGCCATATTGTCGTGAACGTTTGGAGGGCGCGCCGAGCGCCGCAACCAATGACAGGCGATGTCCCGACCGGTTCCCCTCGTACGCGCCGCGGCCCTGGCGCCGTTCATTCTCTGGATGCGCGCGCACGGTCTCGGCTGGGAATACCGGCTTCGGGCCGCCGGAGTGCCGGCGATCGCGGCGCTGGAGCCCGACCGGCCGATCGCTCTGGTCGCGGGGGTGCGGTTCATACGCGACGCCGCCCGCGCCGAGGGCCCGGACCTGAGTTCCCGGGTGGTGTCGGCCGCGAGCATCCTGCAGCTCGCGAGCTTCGGGCGCTACGCTCTGGGCGCCCGGACGCCGCGCGGGGCTTTCGAGCGGCTGACACGCGCCTTCGCCTGCCATTCGTCACATGAGAGGTTCGTCGTCACCCCGTCGGCGAGCGGCGCCGTCGTGCGCCACACGTTCGATGCGGCGTTCGACGACGAGAGCCTGCACGCCTGCCAGCAGTACGTCGCCGCGATGATACGCTCGGCGTTCGCCGGAACGGCGGGCGGCCCGCACCCGTTGACCGCCGTGTCGATCGTTCCACACCCCACCGCCGGCGTGCGGCATCTCGACGGGGTTCTGGCGCCGAAGGTGACTCCGGCCGAGGGTCGCACGCTCTCGGTGTCGCTGTCCGCCACCGCTTTGGACCAGCCCTATCTGCGCCCCGGTCGGGATCGTGACCTGCCCCTCGATCTCAAGCCCATCCGGGACGACGGCTCGCTGACGACCTCGCTGCGCGCGATCCTGCCGGCGATGCTCGAGGAGAAGCGCCCCGACCTCGAAGAAATCGCCGATCTTGCCGGGACAAGCCGGCGCACGTTCCAGCGGCGCCTCGCCGACGAGGGCGCGACGCTTTCGGGCCTGATCGACGACATCCGCCGGGACCAGGCCGTCGCCCGGCTGAGCAACGGGCGCGAGCCCGTCGCCTCGATCAGCGCGGAACTCGGCTACAGCGACCAGTCGTGCCTGACCCGCGCCATGCGGCGCTGGACGAACGCGCCACCGACCCGGATCCGCCGCGGCTGACGCCGGATGCGGCGAACGTTCGGGCGTTCTCGCGGGTTGCCTGACGCGGCGGGCGCGCCTAGACAAGCGGCGTAAAACGCATTTGAAAGGCGTCCGCCGATGTCCGACGATCCCATCTTCGCCGACCGCATGCTGTCGCTGGGCCTCGCCCGCGTCTCGGAGGCGGCGGCGATCGCCTCGGCGAAACTGATCGGGAGCGGCGACGAGAAGGCCGCCGACCAGGCCGCCGTCGACGCGATGCGCACCCAGCTCAACATGCTCGACATCAAGGGCGTGGTCGTCATCGGCGAGGGCGAGCGCGACGAGGCGCCAATGCTCTATATCGGCGAGGAGGTCGGGTCCGGGCACGGGCCGGCGGTCGACATCGCGCTCGATCCGCTCGAGGGCACGACGCTGACCGCGAAAGACATGCCCAATGCGCTCGCGGTGATCGCGATGGGGCCGCGTGGCTCGATGCTGCACGCGCCGGACGTCTACATGGACAAGCTCGCGATCGGTCCGGGTTACGCGAAGGACGTGGTGACGCTCGAGATGACGCCGACCGAGCGGATCGCGGCGCTGGCCCGCGTCAAGAACTGCCGGCCCCATGACATCATGGTTTGCGTGCTGGAACGGCCGCGCCACGAGGCGCTGATCGCCGAGATCCGCGCGACGGGCGCGCGCATCAGGCTGATCACCGACGGTGACGTGGCGGGCGTGATCCATTGCGCGGAATACGCCAAGACCGGCATCGACATGTATATGGGCTCGGGCGGCGCGCCGGAGGGCGTCCTGGCCGCGGCCGCGCTCAAATGCATGGGCGGACAGATGTGGGGCAAGCTCCTCTTCCGCAACGACGACGAGCGGGCGCGGGCGGAGAAGGCGGGGATCGGCGATCTCGACCGGATCTACGCGCGCGATGACATGGTGACGGCGGACGTGATCTTCGCCGCGACCGGGGTGACGGACGGCTCGATCGTCTCGGGCGCGCGGCGCGACGGCGAGTATCTCGAGACCGAGACGATCCTGATGCGCTCGAAGACCGGGTCGGTGCGCCGGCTGTTCTACCGCCAGCGCAACCAGCAGAGCTGACCCGGCGTGGCGCGGACGCGCGGGGAGAAGATCGCGATCGGTTTCATGATCGTCTGGCTGGTGATCTGGGCCGGCGGGATGATGATCGTGCTCTACGGCCTGTCGCGCGCGGTGGCGAGCGGCGAGCCGATGGCGATGCTGTTCATGACCGTCTGGCTCGGCGGGGCCGGGTTCGGGCTGCTGATGGGCGCGCGCAAGCTCCGGGGGCTTCTCATGACGCCCGGCGGTCTTCCGCGCAGGGTGCGCGGTTACGACTGGAACGACGGGCTGTCGCCCGACCGCGACCGGGACGGACCCCCGCCCCCGCCGCCGGTCTGAGGACGCTCATCAATCCTGGATCGCCTGGAGGTAGTAGACCAATTCCAGAACCCGCGCCCGAACGGCCTGCTCCGAACCATAGTCGCCCCGGGCGGCGCCGACATCCGCCTTGTAGCGGTCTCCGAACACCGGCATCGGATTGCCATGACCCCGTATGCCCGTGCGCCCGTCCACGATCATGAAGGTCTCGAGAAGCGGAAACTGGCCCTCATTGTCCGCCGCCATCGTCCGCAGTCCGGGAACCCGCGTTTTCAGCATCTGCGCGATCGGGCCGTTTCCGTCGGCGTTCTCGCCATGGCAGGCGGCGCAGGCGGAGAGATATTCCGCGCGTCCGGCCTCGAACTCCTGCGGGTAATTCTGCGCCGCGGCAGAGCCAGCCAAGGCTATGGCGAATGGAATGATCAAGAGAGCGCGCATTTTGGACCTCCACTTCGTTTTTTATGACCCTTCGTCATGAAGGGCGTCTAGTTTGCCATGACAGAAACAGAATGGAATTGACACAGATCAATTATTGAATGCCTTTGCCGTCGAACCTTGGTGCGCGTGGCGTCTGGCATCCGGCATCGGTTTCGGGGCATGAGGGCGCTATGATATCGTCGCCCGCATTCCTCAACGTCGCGTGTTCCGCCGGCGGTCGCCGCTGGGCCGGGCCGTCGCCCGACCAGGAGCGGCTGGCCCAGGCGATCTCCCAGACCGCGGGGGTGCCGGACATCGTCGGGCGCATTCTCGCGCGGCGGGATGTCGCGCCGGAGGAAGCAGCCGCGTATCTCGCGCCGACGCTGCGCGACCTGATGCCGGACCCGTCGCGGCTGCGCGACATGGACATGGCGGCGGAACGGCTGGTCACGGCCGTGGAGCGCGGCGAGCGGATCGCCGTTTTCGCGGATTATGATGTGGATGGAGGGAGTTCCGCGGCGCTTCTCATCTGTTGGTTGAGACAATGTGGCCTTGGCGCGACGCTCTACGTGCCCGACCGGATCGACGAGGGGTACGGGCCGAACGTGCCGGCGATGCGCGATCTGGGTGCGGCGCACGATCTGATCCTCTGCGTCGATTGCGGCACTTTGAGCCACGAACCGGTGGCCGCCGCCGGGTGTGACGTGGTGGTGGTGGACCACCACCAGGGCGGCGAAACGCTGCCGCCGGCATTGGCCGTCGTGAACCCCAACCGCCAGGACGAGACCGGCGAGCTCGCGCATCTCTGCGCGGCGGCGGTGGTGTTCCTGCTGATGGTCGCGGCGAACCGGTTGCTGCGGGCGCGCGGGCGGGCGGCGCCGGACCTGATGGGGATGCTCGATCTGGTGGCGCTGGCGACGGTGGCGGACGTGGCGCCGCTGATCGGGCTCAACCGGGCCTTCGTGCGCCAGGGGCTCGCGGTGATGGCTGGCCGCAAGCGGCCCGGGATCGCGGCGCTGGCGGATGTGGGCGGGGCGAAGGGCGTCATCGGGACCTACGGGCTCGGCTTCATTCTCGGGCCGCGCGTGAACGCGGGCGGGCGGATCGGCGCCGCGGATCTCGGCGCGCGTTTGCTGGCGACGGAGGATTCGTCCGAGGCGGCGGCGCTGGCTGAACGCCTGCACGGGCTGAACGCCGAGCGGCGCGAGATCGAGGCGGGCGTGCTCGCGTCCGCGCGGGCGCAGGCCGAGGCGCGGGGCATCGACGGGCCGCTGGTCTGGGCGGCCGGCGAAGGTTGGCATCCGGGCGTGGTGGGCATCGTGGCGGCGCGGCTGAAGGAGGCGTTCGGCCGGCCGGCGGTGGTGATCGGGTTCGACGGCGACGCGGGCAAGGGTTCGGCGCGGTCGGTGCGGGGCGTCGATCTGGGCTCAGGGATCGCGCGCCTCGTGCGCGAAGGTCTGATCGACAAGGGCGGCGGGCATCTGATGGCGGCGGGGCTGAGCCTCGGTCGCGCCCAACTCGAGCCCGCGATGGAGCGGCTGGGCGCACTTCTGGCGGCGCAGGGCTCGGGGCGTCTCGAGGCGAGCGCGCTGGAGATCGACGGGCTGGTGACGCCCTCGGCGGCGACGCCGGACCTCGCCGATCTGATCGCGTCGGCCGGGCCTTACGGCGCCGGCAACGCGGCGCCGCGCGTGGCGCTCGCGGGCGTGCGGGTGGCGCGGAGCCGGCGGGTGGGCGACGGGCATCTGTCGCTGACGCTGACCGACGCGCAGGGAGGGCGGCTCGACGCGATGGCCTTCCGGGCGTTCGAGGGACCGCTCGGACCGCTTCTGGCCGACCGCCAGGGCGTGCCGGTCCACGTGGCCGGGCGGTTGGAACGGGACGATTGGGGCGGGCGCGTGAAGGCGAAACTGAGTGTGGACGACGCCGCGATCCCGTCGTGAAAACCGGACGGCGCGGCCAAAAAGGCCCTTGATCCGCCCGGACCGCGACGCTAAGTCTCCCGGCAGCGTGCACCCTTCGTCTATCGGTTAGGACGTCAGGTTTTCAACCTGAAAAGACGGGTTCGACTCCCGTAGGGTGTACCATTCAAGACCCCGGCTCCGGCCGGCCTGGCCGCGCCCTTCGTCTATCGGTTAGGACATCAGATTCTCATTCTGAAAAGACGGGTTCGACTCCCGTAGGGCGTACCAAGCATATTGGCGCGAATTCGGGGACTGACATGCCGATCGGGGTTTTTGACAGCGGTCTCGGCGGGCTGACCATCCTGGGGGCGCTGTCCGCGCGTCTGCCCGAGCAGGATTTCGTCTATCTCGGCGACAACGCCAACGCGCCTTACGGATCACGACCGCCGGGCGAGGTGCACGACCTCACCATCCAGGGCGTGAAGCGGCTTTTCCGCGAGGGCTGCGACCTTGTGATCCTGGCCTGCAACACCGCGTCCGCCGTGGCGCTCCACGATCTTCAGGTGAATTGGCTTGATCCGGAGCGCCGTCGGGTTCTGGGCGTGTTCGTTCCGGTGATCGAGCATCTGACACGGCGCGACTGGGGCGATGACGGGCCGCCGACGCATACCGGCCTGCATGACGTGGCGCTGTTCGCGACGCCCGCGACTGTGGCGAGCGGGGCGTTCCCGCGCGAGCTGAGGTTCCGCGCCCGCGATGTGACGGTGGAACCGCAGGCGTGCGCCGGGCTGGTCGAAGCGATCGAGGCCGGCGATCTGGCGCGGGCCGGAGACGTCGCGCGGCGGCATGTGGCGGAGCTGCTCACGCGGCTGCCGGCGCCGCAATCGGCGGTGCTCGGCTGCACGCATTATCCGCTGGTGGAGGCCGCGTTCCGCGAGGCGCTGCCGGCGGCGACGGAACTGGTGTCGCAGCCGACGTTGCTGGCCGACAGTCTCGCGGATTATCTCAGGCGGCATCCGCGGTTCCGGGGCGGGACGGGGGTGACCGAGTACATCACGACCGGAAACCCGGTCTCGGTCGGCCGCCACGCCGACGTGTTCACTGGACGTCCGCTGCCTTTTCGGTCGGCCTGATCCCTTCGAAGAACCGGGCGACCTCGCGGGCGATCATGACGTGCTCGGCGCGCCGTTCGCCTTCAGCCTCGACGCAGACGAACACGTCGTCGGGTTCCTCCTCCTTCAGGATCTCGAGGGCGCCGGGGCGGCATTCGCCCAGGAAGTCGAAATGCGCACGGGTCTCCGGTTCCAGATACCGCATGCGGTCGGCCGGCAGGGCCGCGACCAGGGCGCGCGACTCGACGTCGAGGTCGAGGCTGGACCCGTCGATGTCGTGCGGCGCGCCGAAGATCAGGAGCGGTGCCTTGATGGCCGCGAGGCTCGCGCCCGAGAAAGTCCGGGTCCCGCCGAGATCGAAGATCGCGAAACCGTCGATGCGCGCGTCGGAGAGATCCGCCTCCATCTGGGCGCGGTCCTCGGGGGTCGCGGCCACGTGCCAGCGCGCGAAGATGCCGCAGACGAGTTCGTCGGGATCGTCGACGCAGAAGGCTTCAAAGCCCGGCGTGTCGTGGTGGCCGCCCGCGAGTGCGACCGCCGTGAAGCCGCCGAGCGAATGGCCGACCATGTAGATGCGGTCGGGTTCGACATGCGCGGTGATCTCCGCCGCGGAGAGCAGGTGGTCGATGACGCGCGAGACGTCTTTCGGGCGTTCCCACATCCGGCGGGAGTCGTCGGGGTCGCGCGACCAGGTGGAGGTGCCGGGGTGGTTCACGGCGGCGACGACGAAACCGCGCGCGGCGAGATCGGCGGCCAGCCACGACTGGTTCATCGCGTTGCCGTACATGCCGTGCGACAGGACGACGAGCGGGAAGCGTCCCGTCGCGGGCTCGGCGTCGGGGATCGCGTCGATCCCGAGCCAGACTGGGTTGCCATGCGCCTCGACGGAGCCTTCGGTGGCGTCGGTCGGGTACCGGACGAAGCCTTCGAGGGCGCGAGCGCCGGTCGCGTCTTCGATCCGCAGATCCGCGAGGCCGGTTTGATGGGCTTGCGCGGAGGGTATAGAAGCCGCGGTGGCGATCACGATGGCGGCGGATATCAGCAGGCGTCTCATGTCGTGCTCCTTGGCGCTGTGCGGGTCGTCCCAAGATCCCGCGGCCCGGACGCTGTCGAAATCGGACGGGAGGGGCGCGGGTGTCCTCGATCCCGTTCGAGGACGGGACGGGCGTGAAAGAGGAATGTTGAACGACGCCCCGCTCGTGTTTCTGCCGCTGCCCGCGCTGTTGGCGCAGTTTTTGCGCCGTGCTTGCCGGGATGATGCTGCGGCTCGATCCGGGACGGCGCGAATCGGCGTGGTTCTTCGCGGCGCTGTTCGCGGTCTTCGCTTTCGCGTCGGCGCTGGTCGGATCGCGGTTCGGGTACGGCGTCGAGGCGTTCGTACCGGCGCAGCGGATCCTGCCGCTTTTTTCGGGCCGTTGATGTATCTCGGCTTCGCCGCGCTGGCGGTTCCGTCGGGGACGCTGAGGCGAATGGCGTTTCCGCATCTCGGGGCCGTCGTCGGCGTGGTGGTCGGATTCCAAACGATCCCGCCGGGCCTTGCGACGCTGGATTGGACCATCGAAGCGAGCTACGCGGTCTATGCGATCGCGCTGCTGCGGCTTTGGCGTCAAGGTCCGGACGCGCTCGTGCACGCGCGGCCGGGTCTCGCGGACGGTCTGACGCGGTGGATGCCTTGGGGAGCCGGTTGCTGGTCGCGCTGCTCGTTCTCGACACGGCCATCGCCGTCAGATTTCTGGCGGATCGGAGCGACCGGGCGGCGTCGACAATCTCGGTCGGCTCGGGCCTGATCATCCTGTTTCTGATCGCGGTGCCGGTCGCCCTGCCCCGGCTTCCCGCGAGGCTGCGCGCGACCGCGGCAGTCGCGCCGGGTGACGACGACGCGCGGCTCGAGGCTGCCGCGCGCGAGATGCTGACCGGAACGCGGCCGTTTCTCGACCCGGACCTTTCCGTGCAGCGGCTGGCGCGAAGGCTGCACGTGGCGGAGCGGGACCTGTCCGCGGCGACAAACCGGAGCCGGGGGATGAACGTGTCGCAGTACGTGAACGGGTTCCGCCTCGCGCATGCCGCCGACCTGCTGCGGACCGGAGACGGCAGCGTGTCGGAGGCGATGGCGGCGTCCGGTTTCCTAACCCGGTCGAATTTCTACCGCGAGTTCGGGAGGGTGTGTAGCTGCTCGCCCGCAGTCTGGCGGCGCGCGGCGTCGGACGGGGGACGTGCGACGCCCGATTGAAGTGGCGCGGCGTTTCTTCTAGACCGCGCGCAACCAGACGGAGACACCAGACCCATGCATTCCATCGCGATCCTCGGCGCCAGCGGCTACACCGGCGCGGAGCTGGTCCGGCTCATCGCCACACATCCCGATCTGCGGATCGCGGCGCTGACCGCCGACCGCAAGGCGGGACAGAGCATGGGAGAGGTGTTTCCGCATCTGCGGCATCTGGACCTGCCGATTCTCACGACCATCGACGCGGTGGATTTCGCCGGGATCGATCTCGCGTTCTGCGCCCTGCCCCATGCGACGAGCCAGGAGGTGATCGCGCGGCTGCCGCGTGACCTGAAGATCGTGGACCTGTCGGCGGATTTCCGGCTGCGCGATCCGGCGGTCTACGCGGCCTGGTACGGGCATGAGCACATGGCGCTCGATCTCCAGGACGAGGCGGTCTACGGGCTGACAGAATTCTACCGCGACGAGATCCGCGAGGCGCGGCTGGTGGCCGGGACGGGTTGCAACGCGGCGACGGGGATGTACGCGATCCTGCCGCTGCTGCGCGCGGGGGTGATCGATCCCGACGAGATCGTCATCGACCTCGCGACCGGCGTGTCGGGAGCCGGGCGGTCGCCCAAGGAAGGCATGCTGCATTCGGAAGTCTCCGAGGGCTATCACGCCTACAACGTCGCCAAGCACCGCCACACCGCCGAATTCGATCAGGAATTCACCAAAGCCGCCGGCCGCAAGGTGGAGGTGACGTTCGTGCCGCATCTGTTGCCGCAGAACCGGGGCATCCTCGCGACGGTCTACGTGCGGGGCGAGGCGGAGGCGATCCACGCGGCGCTGTCGGAGGCCTATGCCGGCGAGCCGTTCATGGTGGTTCTGCCACTCGGCGAGGCGCCGGCGACGCGGCACGTGCGGGGATCCAACTTCGTGCATCTGGGCGTGATCCCGGACCGCAGGCCGGGGCGGGTGATGGTGTTCTCGACGCTCGACAACCTCTGCAAGGGCTCGTCGGGCCAGGCGCTCCAGAACGCCAACCTGATGCTCGGGCTCGACGAGACGACGGGACTCATGGCGGCGCCTCTGTTTCCGTGAGCGCGCTGGTGGCGGCATGGCGCGTCCTGGTCGACGCGATCGGGCGCTTCAACCGCAATGACGGCGCCGCGATGGCCGGCTACATCGCCTTCCACGGCCTCCTGTCGATCTTTCCGTTTCTCATCTTTGCCGCCACGCTCATCGGGATCCTCGTCGGCGACGATAGGTCTTACCAGATCATCGAGGCGCTGTTCAAACTGGCGCCCGAGCACGTGGCGATGACGCTCGAGCCGGTCGTGAACGACGTGCTCGACAACCAGAGCGGTCGCGTCCTGACGGTCGCCGGGCTCTTCGCGATCTGGACCGCGTCCAACGGGATCAACGCCTTCCGTCTCGCCTTCGACCGGGCGTATCAGGTCGACGATCCGCGGGGGTTTTTCAAGAACCGCGCGATCGCGGTCGGGCTGGTCTTTCTGGGCGCGATCGTCGCGGCGCTTCTCGGGGTGTCGATCATCCTGAGCCCGCTGCTCATCTCGCTCGCGGAGAAGTACAGCCATCTCACGATCCCGGCGTTCGCGGGCGAGATCATCTACGCGTTCGGCATCGCCGTCTTCGCCGCCTTCGTTCTGGTCATGCACCGCACGCTGCCCGGCCGGGACGTGCCCGGGGCGTGGAACTGGCCGGGCGTCGCGATCACGACGTTGATCTGGGTCATGGCGGCGGGCGGCTTTTCCATCTACCTGAGCTATACGCCGACCTACAGCATCACCTACGGCACGCTTTCCGGAGTGATCATAACGCTGATGTTCTTTTACATCACCGGGGGCACCATTATATTCGGCGCGGAGATCAACGCCGCGATGAACGCGCGGCAACGCCGGTCCCTTGACCGGTCGGAGACGTGAGGAAGGTTCAATGGCCGTCGGTCTGAAGAAAAAGCGCAGGATTCAGCTGGTCGCGATCGGCGCGGTGATGCTGGCACTCGCGACCGGGATCGTCGGATACGCCATGCGCGACGGGATCGAGTTCTTCCGCTCCCCGAGCCAGCTCGCCGAGCACCCGGCGCGCGACGGCGAGCGCTTCCGTCTGGGCGGCCTCGTCGAGGAGGGATCGGTGGTCCGCGGCGACGGGGAATCGATCCGATTCGTCGTGACCGATGGCGGCGCCGAGCTTCCGGTGGTTTTCGCCGGCATCCTTCCCGACCTGTTCCGCGAGGGGCAGGGCGTGATCACGACCGGCCAGCTCGAGGACGGCGTGTTCGTCGCCTCCGAGGTGCTGGCGCGCCATGACGAGAGCTACATGCCCAAAGAGGTCGCGGACGCGCTCCGGGAGCAGGGAATGCTCCATTTCGGCGAGGGCATCGCGCCGATCCCTGACAGCTGAGGCGGCCGCTTCAATCGAATTTTAGCCAATTGCTGCGAGTCTCCCGTGATTCCATGAAATCACAGGAGGTGGCGACATGCACTCTGTCGAGAGCATCGCCGAGGCCATCGTGCGCCGCGAAGGCGGCTACGTGAACGACCCCGACGATCCGGGTGGTGCGACCAATCACGGCGTGACCATTCACACGATGCGCGCGCTCGGGATGGATCTGGACGGCGACGGCGACATCGATCCCGTCGACGTGAGGGCTCTGCCGCGCGAGAAGGCGGTCGAGATCTATGTCGAGCATTATTTCCGCCGCCCCAAGCTGCATCAGCTTCCTGCTCCGCTGCAGCCGACGGTGTTCGACATGCAGGTCAACGCGGGATCCAACGCGGTGAAGATCCTGCAGCGGCTGATGACGACCTTCGGAAGCCGGATCCGCGACGACGGCGTCATCGGGCCCGCTACTGTCAGGGCGGTGACGCTCGCGATGTCGATGGCGCCCGAGCATCTGGTCGACGCCTACGGGATCGAGCGGCGGAACTACTATTATCGTATCGCCGACAAGCGGGCCGCGAGCCGGAAATACGCGCGCCGTCGGGACGGCGGCAAGGGCGGCTGGATCACGCGCGCCGAGGAGTTCATCTCGGAGCGGTTCCATTTCACCCGGGCGCAGCATGATGAGAGGACGAAAGCATGGGGCTGATCGGAAGGGTTTTCGGCGCGGGTGCGGCGGTCAAGGACGTGGGCGAGGCGGTGAGCGGCGTGGCCGAGGTCTTCGTCGGCAACCAGGCGCAGCGCGATCTGGCGACACAGGCGAAATACGTCGAGGCGATCAACCAGTTCGGCGCGGAGTTCCAGCCTGCCGCGGCGCGGTTCGACAGCTTCATGAACGGGATCAACCGCCTGCCCCGGCCGCTTCTGACGATGGGCACGCTCGCCCTCTTCGTCTACGCGATGGTGGCGCCGGTCGGATTCTCGAAGCGAATGGAGGGGCTGCAACTCGTGCCGGAGCCTCTCTGGTGGCTGCTCGGCGCGATCGTCTCGTTCTATTTCGGCGCGCGCGAACTGCACTACCAGCGGGTCCGCACGACGCTGGCGGCTCCGAGGGCGGTCCTCGCGGCGATCAGAGGGGCCGAAGACGCGGCCGAGGCGGCCGAAGCGCCGGGCGATCCGACGCCCGCGCCCGCCGTCGCCCAGAGACCGGAGCCCGCGCCGGAGCCGGCGCGCCCCTCGCCCGTCGCGACCGCGCGCAAGGTCGCAACCGCGACCAAGGTCCGCGCCTCTGATCCGGGCTTCAACGCCGCGATCGAGGAATGGCGGGCGGCGCGCACCTGATCTGACGCGCGGGGAGGCGGCCACCGCGACACGTCCGCCCGACCGGGCGGGTTCACGGGATTGCAAATTGAACCCGCCCGGGAAACGGACCATAATGCGCGTTGAACCTCGGAATGGAGCGCGCAATGATCGTCGAACTGGGACACCTCGCCCTGATCCTCGCTTTCGTGGTGGGCATCGTTCAGATGGTGGTTCCGATGATCGGCGCCCATCGCGGATGGGTCGACTGGATGCGGCTCGGCAATCCCGCTGCCACGCTCCAGTTCGCGCTGACCCTCGGCGCGTTTCTGGCACTCACCTACGCCTTCGTCGTCTCGGACTTCTCGGTCCGGCTCGTGGCGCTCAACTCCCATTCCGACAAGCCGATGCTCTACAAGGTCTCCGGCGTCTGGGGGAACCACGAGGGCTCGATGCTGCTCTGGATGCTGATCCTGACGCTGTTCGGCGCGATGGTGGCATGGTGGGGAGGCAATCTGCCCGCCGCCCTGCGCGCCCGGGTCCTGTCGGTACAGTCGGGCATCGGGGTCTGTTTCTTCGCCTTCATCCTGTTCACGTCGAACCCGTTCTGGCGTCTGGGCGATCCGCCCCTCAACGGCAACGACCTCAATCCGCTGCTCCAGGACCCCGGCCTCGCGTTCCATCCGCCCTTCCTTTATCTGGGCTATGTCGGCCTTTCGATGGCCTTCTCCTTCGCGATCGCGGCGCTGATCGAGGGGCGCGTCGACGCCGCCTGGGCCCGCTGGGTGCGACCCTGGACGCTGCTCGCGTGGGTATTCCTGACCATCGGCATCTCGCTCGGCTCGGTCTGGGCCTATTACGAGCTCGGCTGGGGCGGCTGGTGGTTCTGGGATCCGGTCGAGAACGTGAGCTTCATGCCCTGGCTCTTCGCCACGGCCCTGCTCCATTCCGCGATCGTCGTGGAAAAGCGAGACGCGCTCAAAAGCTGGACGATCCTGCTGGCGATCCTCGCCTTCTCGTTCTCGCTGGTCGGCGCGTTCGTGGTGCGCTCGGGCGTCATCACCTCGGTCCACGCCTTCGCGGTCGATCCCGACCGGGGCATGTTCCTGCTCTGGATCCTCGGGCTGATCACCGGCGGCTCGCTGACGCTCTTCGCCTGGCGCGCGCCGATGCTGCGCACGAGCGCGGTCTTCTCCAGCGTCAGCCGCGAGAGCGGACTGGTGGCCAACAACGTATTGCTGGTCGTGGCGACGATGGTGGTCTTCGTCGGCACGATGTGGCCGCTGCTGGCCGAGGTCACGACAGGCCGCAAAGTCTCCGTCGGCGCGCCGTTCTTCGACATGGCGTTCACGCCATTCATGGTCGCGCTCGCGGTGATCCTCCCGCCAGCGGCGATGCTGCCTTGGAAACGCGGCGATCTGCGCAAGGCGATGCAGCCGCTCTGGGGCGTGCTCGCCGTCTCCGTGGCTCTGGGCGCGCTGGTCTGGTCGCTTCAGACCGGCCGGTCCATGCTGGCGCCCATCGGGATCGCCGTGGCGGTCTGGGTCATCCTCGGCTCGTTCGCCGACATCGCCAATCGCGTGAAGCTCGGCAAGGCGCCGCTCGCGGAAACCCTGCGCCGCACCGGCAACCTGCCGCGCGGCGACTGGGGCAAGACGCTGGGCCATGCGGGTCTCGGCGTCTCGATGTTCGGCATCGCCTGCATCACCGCCTGGCAGACCGAGGACATCCGCGTCGTCCAGGTCGGCGAGAGCTTCCCGGCCGCTCGCTACGAGCTTCGGCTCGATGCGGTCGATCGCATTCAGGGACCGAACTACGTCTCGGACATGGCTGTTCTGAGCGTCATCAAGGACGGCGTGAAAATAGACACCCTGACCCCCGAGAAGCGGTTCTATCCGGTCCAGAGCATGCCCACGACCGAGGCGGCCATCGACCGTGGCTGGACGCGCGATCTCTACGTCGCCGTCGGCGATCCGCAGGACAACGGCGGCTGGGCGATCCGGACCTATGTCAAACCCTTCGCCAACTGGATCTGGCTCGGCACCCTGATCATGGCGATCGGCGGTGTGGTCAGCCTGACCGACCGGCGCTACCGCGTCGGCGCCCCCGCCGCGCGCAAACCCGACGCGGCCGCGGTCCCCGCCGAATGACCGGAGCCCGCCGCGCCCTCGCGATCCTCGCGCTCTGCCTCGCGCCGCTGACGGCCGGGGCGATCCAGCCCGACGAGGTGCTGGACGATCCGGTGCTGGAAGAACGCGCCCGCGAGATCACGCGCGAGCTGCGCTGCGTCGTCTGCCAGAGCGAATCCATTGACGAATCGAACGCCGAGATCGCCCGCGATCTGAGGCTTCTGGTCCGCGAGCGGCTGGTCGAGGGCGATGACAACGACGAGGCGATCGCGTTCATCGTCGACCGCTACGGCGAATACGTGCTGTTCCGACCGCTTTTCAACGCCGCCAACGCGCCGCTGTGGTTCGCCGGTCCGGTCCTTCTGCTGCTGGGCGGCGGTCTGGCGTTCTTCTTCATTCGCCGCCGCTCCAAGGCCGACGCGCCCGTGCGCCCGCCGCTCAGCGCGGCTGAGCAGGCGCGTCTGAAAGCCATCATCGGCGAGTGATCCGGCCATTCGGGCTTTGACGCCCGCGTCCCCGCCGCTATCGTCCGGGCGGGCGACATCGCCCTCGAGGAGCGCGCCATGAGCTACGAGACGATCCGCTACGCCGCGCGCGACGGAATCGGCACCATCACGCTCGCGCGCCCCGACGTGATGAACGGCCTCAACGCCCAGATGCGGATCGAGATCACCCATGCTGTGACCCACGCGCCCGAGACCGCCCGCGCGCTGGTCCTGACCGGCGAGGGCCGCGCGTTCTGTTCGGGCCAGGATCTCGGCGACCGGATCACGGCGGCGGACATCGATCTCGAACGCACGCTGCGCGAGGAATACGAGCCGATGCTTCGGGCGATATATGATTGCCCGATCCCGACCATCGCCGCCGTCAACGGCGCCGCCGCCGGGGCCGGCGCGAATTTGGCGCTGGCCGCCGACATCGTCATCGCCACGGAATCGGCCGTGTTCATCCAGGCCTTCGCCCGCATCGGCCTGATCCCCGACGCCGGCGGCACCTATTGGCTGCCGCGCCAGATGGGATTCGCCAAGGCGATGGGCGCGGCGCTTCTGGCCGAGCGCGTCACCGCCACCCAGGCCGACGCCTGGGGAATGATCTGGGAAGCCGTGCCCGACGACGCCTTCGCGGAGGCCGTCGAGGCCCGCGCAACGCAACTGGCGCAAGGTCCCACCGCCGCGTTCCGCCTGATCAAACAGGCGATGCGCCAAAGCTTCGACAACACGCTGGAGAAGCAGCTCGAGATCGAGGCCACCCTCCAGGGCGAGGCCGGCCACACCCGCGACTTCCAGGAGGGCGTGTCGGCCTTCCTCGAAAAGCGCCCCGCGCGCTATGAGGGCCGCTGAGGCGCCGATGTCAGCGCCGCTTTCAGACCGCATCACCCGCGCGCCACGTCCTCATCTGCCGGAAAGGGCGGCGGACGTCGCGCGCCTCTTCACCGACGTCACCGGACCGGCGGCGGATCTGCTGGCCGGCACCGCCGGATGTTCGGGCTATCTCGCGGGGCTGATGACCCGCGAGGCGGACTGGTTGCGCGAGGCGCTCGCGGCGCCGCCCGAGGATACGGCGGCGACCGTTCTGGCGGCGATGTCGGAAGAGGCCGGCGGCCCGCTTCCCGTCCGTCTGCGCCTCGCCAAACGCCGCCTCGCGCTTCTGACCGCGCTCGCCGATCTCGGGGGCGTCTGGGAACTGGCCCGAGTGACCGGAACGCTCACCGATCTCGCCGACCGCGCCGTGCATCTGTCGATGACCGCGCTGGTGGCCGAGGAGATCGCGCGGGGCAAACTGCCCGGCTGTGGAGAGGACGACACCGCGGACGCGGCCGGCATGTTCGCGCTCGCCATGGGCAAAATGGGCGCGGGCGAGCTGAACTATTCCTCCGACATCGACCTGATCGTGCTCTTCGACGAGAGCCGCCACGACCCCGACGATTACGGCGCGCTCCGGACCGGCTTCATCCGCGTGACGCAGAAGATGGTCAAGATGCTGTCCGAGGTCACCGGCGACGGCTATGTCTTTCGCACCGATCTGCGTCTGCGCCCCGACCCGTCGGTCACGCCGGTCTGCATCGCGACGGAGCCTGCCGAAAACTACTACGAGAGTCTCGGCCGCACTTGGGAGCGCGCCGCCTACATCAAGGCCCGCCCGTGCGCGGGCGCCATCGATGCGGGATGGGAGTTTCTCGAACGCCTGCGCCCTTTCATCTGGCGGCGGCATCTGGATTTCGCGGCGATCCAGGACGCCCACGACATGCGGCTGCGCATCCGCGCGCACAAGGGCCTGACCGGCCCGCTCCAGGTCCTCGGCCACGATCTCAAACTCGGCCAGGGTGGCATCCGCGAGATCGAGTTCTTCACCCAGACACGCCAGCTCATCATGGGCGGCCGCGATCCGGAGCTGCGCGACCGCCGCACCCTGCCCGCGCTCGCGAAGCTCGCCGAGAAGGGCTGGGTCGAGGCCGGAACCGCCGAGACGCTGGCTCGCGCCTATGTCGAGCATCGCACGCTCGAGCATCGCCTCCAGATGCTCGACGACGCCCAGACCCATAAAATGCCCGAGACCGCCGAGGGCCTCGCGCGCCTGGTCGATTTCTGCGCCGGGTCCCAGCCGGAATTCGACGAGACCCTGCTCGCGCGGCTCGAGACGGTCCACGCGCTCACAGAGCCGTTCTTCGCCCATGACGAGGTCGCCGAGGCGCCGCCGCTCGAGGAGGTCTTCGCCGACGCCGAGGGCGCGGAGGCGCGGATGGCGGCGTGGAACCGGCTGCCGGCGATCCGCAGCGAACGCGCGCGCGGCATCTTCAAGCGCCTCGCGCCCGAGCTCATCCGCAGGCTCGCCGCCGCCGCCGACCCCGACCAGGCGCTGATATCGCTCGACGCCTTCCTGTCGGGGCTGCCTGCGGGCGTGCAGCTTTTCTCGCTCATGGAGGCCAATCCGCAGCTTCTCGACCTGCTCATCGACATCTGCGGCACGGCGCCCGAACTCGCGCGCTATCTTGGCCGAAACGCGGGGGTGTTCGACGCCGTGATCTCGCCCGACTTCTACCGTCCGCTGCGCGGCCTCGCCGAATTGCGCGCGGAGCTCGCCGGGCGTCTGGTGGCCGCAGGAGATTACGAAGCGGCGCTCAACGCGGCCCGGCTCTGGAAAAAGGAGCGTCATTTCCGCATCGGCGTGCACCTTCTGCGCGGCATCGCCGGCGCCGAGGAGGCCGCGGCGGCCTATTCGGCGGTGGCCGAGGCGGTTCTGACCGAACTTTTGCCGGTGGTCGCGGCGGATTTCGCCACGCGCCACGGACCGCCCCCGGGCGCCGGCGCCGCGGCCATCGCGATGGGCAAGCTCGGCAGCCGCGAGATGACGGTCAGCTCCGATCTCGATCTGATCATCCTCTACGATGCGGAGGGCGCCGAGGCCTCGACCGGAAAGCGTCCCCTCGCCGTCAGCGCCTATTACGCCCGCCTGACACAGGCGCTGATCCTCGCGCTCACCGCGCCGATGCCCGAAGGCGACCTCTACAAGGTCGACATGCGCCTGCGCCCCTCCGGCCGCCAGGGACCGGTCGCGACCGCCTTGGCGGGTTTCGAGCGCTACCAGGCCGAGGAGGCCTGGACCTGGGAGCACCTGGCGTTGACCCGTTCGCGCACCGTCGCCGGCCCGCCCGACCTGCGCGGGCGCGTGTCGGACGCCATCGACGCGGTCCTGACGGGCGCGCACGACGCCGCCAAGGTGCTGGAGGACGCCCGCGACATGCGCCGCCGGCTGGCCGAGGCGCATGAAAGCGCCGCCACCCATCCCTGGGAGGTCAAGCTCGGCCCCGGACGGATGATGGACATCGAACTTGCTCGCGCAGACCGGCACGCTCATCCACGGCCTGATCGGCCTGCGCCGGCCGCGCCGGATGCTGGCCAAACTCGGAAAGTCCGGATGGATCGCGCCCGCCGACGCCGCGTTTCTCGAAAACGCGCTCGATCGGCTTGCGACGCTCCAGCAGATCGGCCGTCTCGCCAGCGATCACACCATCGACCCGTCCGAGGGCGGTCAGGGCCTCGTCAAGCTCGTGCTGTCCGCCACGGGCGCGCCGGACCTCGACACCCTGCGCCAAACCCTCGCCGCCGACGCCGAAACCGCATCGGACATCATCTCGGCGCGTCTCGCCGCCCCGTGACGCTCGCGATCGTCTGGCACCCGGACTACATGGCCCCGCTTCGCGCGGGACACCGGTTTCCGATGTCGAAATACGGCTATCTGCGCGCCGCTCTCCAGGCGCGCGGCCTCCTGCCAGAAACCGGCGGCTACCTGTCGCCCGCCGAAGCCCCGATCCCCGTCGTCGCGGCCGTCCACGATTTCGACTACGTGACCCGCGTCGCCACCCAGACCCTAAGCCGCGACGAGGAACGCCTGATCGGCCTGCCCGGCACCGCCGCCGTCGCCCGCCGCGCGTTCCTGTCGGCGGCGGGGACCCTGCTCGCGGGCCGCCTCGCGCTCGATCGCGGCATCGCGTGCAACATGGCCGGCGGCTCGCACCACGCGGGCCCGGACGGCGGCGCGGGGTTCTGCGTCTTCAACGACGTGGCCGTCGCCGTCCGCGCGCTTCTCGACGAGGGCCGCGTCGCGCGCGCGCTGATCGTCGATTGCGACGTCCACCAGGGCGACGGCACCGCACGCATCTTCGCGCGCGACCCCGCCGTCCTGACCCTGTCCCTCCACGCCGAGCGCAACTATCCCGTCCGCAAGGCGCTCTCCGATCTCGACTTTCCGCTCCCCGACAACCTCGCGGACACGCCCTATCTCGAAGTGCTCGCCCACGCCCTCGACCGGGCGGCGGAGTTCGCCCCCGACATCGTCTTCTACAACGCCGGCGTCGACCCCCATGCGGACGACCGGCTGGGCCGCCTCGCGCTCACCGATGCGGGCCTGCGCGCCCGCGACGCCATGGTCATCGGCTGGGCGCGCGGTCGCGGCGTCCCGGTCACGGGCGTTCTCGGCGGCGGCTACGATTCCGACCCCGACCGCTTGGCGGGCAAACACGCCATCCTTTTCGAGGAGGCCGCGCGCCACGCTTGACGGCGCGCCCGGCCCCGCCTACGCGACAGACGAGCCAGAGAGGACCCGACCCGATGAACAAAGGTGATCTCGACATCGACCCGCGCGGTCTGATCTTCGAGGCTTACCGCATGGAAGTCGGCCCGCAGGATTGTCGCACGATCTTTCTCGACTGGGCGCTCGGCCGGCCAGAGGGCGCGACCGAGGACGACCTACGCACGCTCCTCGACCGCTACGGCGCGGCGCAGCCCGACCACCCGATGACCGACGTCCTGCGCGAAGGCCTCAAGACCCTGGACACTCCGCCCCGACGCGGCGGCGGCGCGCGCGGACGGCGCGGCGAGACCACTTGACCGATCGACGCTCCGCGAATATCGCCGGACGGACCGCAGTCCCGGATCGGAGATCAGACATGTTTCGACGGATCGCAGCCTCCCTCGCCCTCGCGTCCCTCGCCTCCATTCCGCTGGCCGCCTCCGCCCAGCAGTTCGGGACCAACGACGCGTGGAGCACCCGCCTGACGCTCTACGGCTGGCTTCCCTCGATCGACGGCACCCAATCCGGACCCGACGAGGTTCCCTTCGTCGAACTCGACGCGACCGGCGTATTCGACGCGCTTCAGGGCGCGTTCTTCGGAACCGCCGAGGTGCGCAAGGGCCGGATCGGCTTTCTGGTCGACTACGTCTATGCCGATCTCAGCTCGGACGGGAACACCAGACGCCTGGACCTGCCCGTCGATGTCGGGACCACGGTCTCGATGGGCACCTTCGCGCTGGCCTACCGGGTCCACGAGCAGGAAAACGCCTTCGTCGACGTCTTCGGCGGAGCCCGCCCGTTCAGCGTCGAGGCCAGCGGCTCGCTGACCCTCCCGATCGTCGGCAAGATCGACAGGAGCACGACGGTTGAATGGGTCGATCCGCTGATCGGCGTCCGCGGGCATTACCAGTTCGCCGACAACTGGGGCGTCACCGGCATCCTCGACGCCGGCGGGTTCCAGTCCGACGACACGACCTGGGAGGCGATCGGCACGTTGAACTACGACTTCAACGACACCGTCTCGGCGTTGCTCGGCTACCGCTACCTGTCCATCGACTACGAATCCGACGACGCCAAACTCGACCTCGCCCTCCAAGGCCCGATGCTCGGGGTGGCGTTCAACTTCTGACGTTCACGCCGCGCCCGACAGCGCGGCCAAAACCCGCGCCCAGCTGCGCGCGCCCTTGCGGAAACTCGCGAGGTCGTACTTCTCGTTCGGCGAATGGATCGCGTCGTCGCGCTGACCGAAGCCGATCAGAACGGAGTTCATTCCCAGCACCCTCTGGAAATGCCCGACCACGGGGATCGACCCGCCCGCGCCGACGAAGATCGCGGGCTTCGGCCATTCTTCCGAAAGCGCCTCGCGCGCCCTGCCGAATTCGGGCGCGTCGACCGGCATCGTCATGGCGGGCGAGCCGCCCTTTCGGATGAACGAAGCCTCGCAATCGGGCGGCAGGCAGGCGCGGACATGCGCCTCGAAGCTCCGGGTCACCGCCTCCGGATCCTGGTCGCCAACCAGCCGGAAGCTCACCTTGGCATGCGCCTCGGCCGGCAGCACCGTCTTGAAGCCCGCGCCGGTGTATCCGCCCCAAATGCCGTTCACCTCGGCGGTCGGGCGCGCCCACGTCTGTTCCAGAACCGTGAAGCCCGGCTCGCCCGCGGGCTCGCTCAGACCCACATCCGCGAGAAACGCGCGCTCGTCGAAACCGAGCGTCTCCCACTGCGCCATGATCTCCGCCGGAACCTCCGGCACGCCGTCATAGAACCCCGGCAGCGTCACCCGTCCGTCCGCGTCGTGCAGCCCGTCCAGAACGCGCGCGAGCACGTGGATCGGGTTCCGCGCCGCACCGCCGTAGAACCCCGAATGCAGGTCCCGGCTGGCCGCACGGATCGTCACCTGCGCCCCGGCCATGCCCCGCAGCGACGTCGTGATCGACGGCGTCTCGCGGTCCCACATTCCGGTGTCGCAGACCAGCGCGAAATCCGCCCGCAGCTCGTCGGCGTTCTCCTTGAGGAACGGCACGAGCGACGGCGATCCGCTCTCCTCCTCGCCCTCGAACAGCATCGTGATCCGGCAGGGCAGCGCGCCATTCACCGCCTTCCAGGCCCGGAGCGCCTCGACGAAGGTCATCAGCTGACCCTTGTCGTCGGCGCTCCCGCGTCCGACGATCGCGCGACCGTTCGGCCGGTCTTCGAGCGCCGGCTCGAACGGCGGCCGGTCCCAGAGCCCGATCGGGTCCACCGGCTGCACGTCATAATGACCGTAGAACAGCAGGTGCGGCCCGCCCGTCCCGCCATGCGCCACCACCATCGGATGTCCGGGCGTGTCGCGGCGCTCGGCCTCGAAACCGATTTCCTTCAGATCGGCCACCAGCCAATCGGCCGCCGCCCGCACCTGTTCGTCATAGGCCGGATCAGTCGAGACGCTCTCGAGCCGCAGCAGGGCGAAAAGCCGGTCCAGCGCCTCCGGCTGATCCGCGTCGATCCGGTCGAGTACCGCGTTCAATGTCATGCCCGTCTCCCCGTCAGCCCTGTGCCGCGCCGGCGTTCCAGCCACGCCGCAGCACGACGTCCAGCGTCTTTTCCAGATCCGCGACCGTCCCGTCCACGTCCCGAAGCTTGTCCAGCCCGAACAGCCCGATGCGGAACGTCCGGAAATCCTCCGGCTCGTCGCATTTGAGCGGCACGCCCGCAGCGATCTGCATCCCCTGCGCCGCGAACCGCGCGCCGTTCTGGATGTCGGGCTCGTCCGTGTAGCTCACCACCACGCTCGGCGCCTCGAAACCCGGCGCCGCCACGCTCCGCACCCCGCGCTCCGCCAGCATCGCGCGCACCCGCGCGCCCATGTCGGCCTGCGCGGCCCGCGCGGCCGCGTACCCGAACGCCTTGGTCTCCAGCACGCGGTCGCGGAACACGCGCAGCGCGTCCGTCGGCATCGTCGCGTGATAGGCGTGACCGCCGTCCAGATACGCCTGCATGATCGCATGCCATTTTCCCAGATCGCAGGCGAAACTCGTGCTCGTCGTCTCGCCCAGACGCTCCAGCGCGGCCGGGCTCAGCATCACCAGCCCGCTCGACGGCGAACTGCTCCAGCCCTTCTGCGGCGCGGAGATCAGCACGTCGACGCCCAGCGCCGCCATGTCGACCCACATCGCCCCGGACGCGATGCAGTCGAGCACGAACAGCCCGCCCACCGCGTGGACGGCGTCGGCGACCGCACGGATGTAGCCGTCCGGCAGCATGATGCCCGCCGAGGTCTCCACATGCGGCGCGAAGACCACCGCCGGCAGCTCGGTGGCGATGGCCCCGACGACCTCCTCGACCGGCGCGGGCGCGAAGGGCGCCTCATGCGCCTCCTCGATCCGGCGGGCCTTGAGCACGGTCGCCTCCGCCGGGATGCGCCCCGCCTCGAAGATCTGCGTCCAGCGGTATGAGAACCAGCCGTCGCGGATCACCATCACCCGCGCGTCCGTCGCGAACTGACGCGCGACCGCCTCCATCGCGTAAGTCCCGCCGCCCGGCACGATCACCGCCGCCTCGGCGCCGTAGACCTCGCGCAGCAGCCCCGACAGGTCGCACATGACCTCTTGGAACGTCTTGGACATGTGGTTGAGAGACCGGTCGGTGAACACCACCGAGAACTCGCGCAGGCCGTCCGGGTCCACCTCCGAAATGCGACTGTCCATGGCGTCCTCTCCGCGTCGTTGCTCCATGCAGCTTCCTAGCACCTTCCGCCAGTAGGACGCCACGCCCGGCGAGACCACTTGTCAGCCCCTACGCCGAGGCCTAGGCATCCTCCATGCGCCCGATCATCCTGAGCACGCTTCACGGCTACGGCCGCGCGGACCTCGCGCGGGACGTGGTTGCGGGCGTCACGGTCGCGATGGTCGCCCTGCCCCTCAGTCTGGCAATCGCCATCGCCTCCGGCGCGCCGCCCGCCACAGGGCTCGTCACCGCGATCATCGGCGGGTTCATGATCTCGCTGCTCGGCGGCAGCAAGGTGCAGATCGGCGGGCCGACGGGCGCCTTCATCGTCGTGGTCTTCTCGGTCATCGCCATCCACGGCTACGACGGCCTCGTGATCGCCACGCTGATGGCCGGCCTCATCCTGCTCGCGGCGGGTTGGCTGCGTGTCGGCAATCTGATCGAGTACATCCCCGAAGCGGTGATCAACGGCTTCACCATCGGCATCGCGATCATCATCGCGACGAGCCAGCTCGGCGACTTTCTCGGTCTCGACACCGGCAAGGTTCCCGCCGACTTCCTTGAAAAGATCCCGGTCCTCTGGGCCGCCCGCGACACCCTGAGCGTTCCGTCCGTCGTTGTCGCGCTCGCCACACTCGTCCTCATCGTCGCCCTGCGCCGCGCCTTCCCCCGCTTCCCGGGCCTGATCGTCGCCGTCGGTCTGACCTCCGCCGCCGTCGCCCTGACCGACGCGCCGGTGGACACGATCGCGTCGCGCTTCGGCGCCCTGCCCGACCGGCTCCCGATGCCCAGCCCTGCCCGACATCTCGCTCGATCGCATCGTCGCGCTGATCCCTTCGGCGCTGCTCATCGCCTTCCTCGCCGGCGTCGAATCCCTCCTCTCCGCCATGGTCGCCGACCGGATGACCGGCGAGCGTCACCGCCCCAACGCCGAGGTCCTCGCCCAGGGTTGGGCCAACATTGCCTCCGCGCTCTTCGCGGGCCTTCCCGCCACCGGCGCAATCGCCCGCACCGCCACGAACGTCCGCGCGGGCGGCCGCACGCCGGTCGCGGGCCTCGTCCACGCGCTCACGATCCTGGTGCTGATGATGGTCGCCGCACCGCTCGCCGGCGGCCTCGCCATGCCGGCGCTCGCGGCGCTCCTGATTCTCACCGCCTGGAACATGAGCGAGCCGCACAAATGGCGCGAGCACATGTCCGGCCGCCGCTCCGACAGCGCGCTCCTGCTTCTGACGCTGGTCCTGACGGTCGTGGCCGATCTCGCGATCGCGATCGGCGTCGGCGTCGCGATCGGCCTCGCCCTGCGCCTGCGCCGACGCGAAGTCCCGCCCGCCGACTGGACCCCGCCCGACCGCTAGGCCGCGCCGGTGATCCAGCCGCCGCCCAGAACCCGGCTCCCCTCGGGCGCGTAGAACACGCAGGCCTGCCCCGGCGCCACGCCCTCCTCGGCGTCGAGCAACTCGATACTCGCGCGCCCCGGCCCGTCGGGGCGCACCCGCGCGGGCTTCGGCGGCCGCGTCGAGCGCACCTTGACCGCGACCTCCCAGCCGCCCTCGGGCGCCATCTCGAACGGCCCGTCGCCGAGCCAGTTCACCTCCGCCACCGACACCGTGCGGCTCGCCAGCGCCTCGCGCGGCCCGACGATCACCCGCCGCGCCACCGGGTCCAGCCGCAGCACGTAGAACGGCTCGCCTCCGCCGATCCCGAGGCCCCGCCGCTGGCCGACCGTGTAGTGGATCACGCCCTGATGCGCGCCCATCACCGTGCCGTCCAGATGCACGATCTCGCCCGGCTCGGCGGCCCCCGGCCGCAGCTTCTCGATCACCGCCGCGTAGCTTCCGTTCGGTACGAAGCAGATGTCCTGGCTGTCCGGCTTGTCCGCCACCGACAGCCCGTAGCGCGCGGCCAGAGCCCGCGTCTCCGCCTTGGACTCCAGATGCCCCAGCGGAAACCGCAGATATTCCAGCTGCTCCGGCCTGGTCGAGAACAGGAAATAGCTCTGATCCCGCGCCGCATCCGCCGCGCGGTGCAACTCGGCCCCGGCGGGTCCCGCGAACCGCCGGATGTAATGCCCCGTCGCCATGCAGTCCGCGTCGAGGTCCTTCGCCGTCTCCAGCAGATCGCGGAACTTCACCCGCTCGTTGCAGCGGATGCACGGCACCGGTGTGGCACCCGCCAGATACGCGTCCGCGAACTCGTCGATGACGCTTTCGCGGAACCGGTTCTCATAATCGAGCACGTAATGCGGAAACCCCATCGTCTCGGCCACCCGCCGCGCGTCGTGGATGTCGCGCCCGGCGCAGCACGCGCCCTTCTTCGCGAGCGCAGCCCCGTGGTCGTAAAGCTGCAGCGTCACGCCCACCACGTCGTAGCCCTCGTCGGCCAGCATCGCGGCCACGACGGAACTGTCCACGCCGCCCGACATGGCCACGACCACGCGCGTATCGCCCGGCGCCTTGGGCAGACCGAGCGAATTCAAAGGCGCGACAGGCGGCGTATCAAGCATGGTTAAAGACCCTTCCTTGATGGGAAATATAGTAAAACCTTACGCAAAGACAATAACTTGCTTCATCCGGGTTTAAGGGGTGCACGTCTAATTGATCGCACGGGTTTTGACGAGTGAGGAAGAGTAGCAATGTATATCCGAAGAGAGAAAGGACCGATATATGTCGTCCTTCCGGACGGGTCGAAGCTGACCCGCTCCGATCTGCCGCCCGCGAACACCAAGCGCTGGGTGGCCCGCCGCAAGGCCGTCGTCGTCGCCGCGGTCGATCACGGCCTGATCGAACCGTCCGAGGCCTGCGAGATGTACCGCCTCTCCGACGAGGAGCTGGAGATCTGGCGCGCGGCCGTGCGCAACTTCGGCGCCGCCGCGCTGCGCGTCACCGCGATCCAAAAGTATAGACAACTTTAAGGCGATCTGGTAATCCGACGCTATCGTAATCAGTCGTTAACCATTCCGGGGTTAAGTGGGCTGGTATGAGAGGGAGAACCCCTCAGGTAGAACGGAGAGCGGCCAGTGCGCATCCTGCTTGTAGAGGACGACCCGACCACGTCCAAAAGTATCGAAATGATGCTTCAGAACGCGAATCTGAACGTCTACGCGACGGATCTGGGCGAAGAGGGCATCGATCTCGCCAAGCTCTACGACTACGATCTCATTCTTCTCGACCTGAACCTCCCCGACATGAACGGGCATGAGGTTCTCCGCCAGTTGCGGGTCGCCAAGGTCGAGACCCCGATCCTGATCCTCACCGGACAGGACGACACCGAGAACAAGCTCAAGGGCTTCGGGTTCGGCGCCGACGATTACATGACCAAACCGTTCCATCGGCAGGAGCTGATCGCGCGCATCCACGCGATCGTGCGCCGATCCAAGGGTCACGCCCAGTCGATCATCGAAACGGGCAAGTTCGCCGTCAACCTCGACGCCAAGACCGTCGAAGTCGGCGGATCGCCGGTCCACTTGACCGGCAAAGAGTACCAGATGTTGGAACTGCTTTCTCTGCGCAAGGGCACCACGCTCACCAAGGAGATGTTCCTCAATCACCTCTATGGCGGAATGGACGAGCCGGAGCTGAAGATCATCGACGTCTTCATCTGCAAGCTGCGGAAAAAACTGTCCGAAGCCACCGGGGGCGAGAACTATATCGAGACGGTGTGGGGTCGAGGTTATGTCCTCCGCGACCCCGCGAGCAGCGAAGCGAAACGCAAGCTGGCGGTCGGAGCCTGAGGCGGGCCTGACCGCATAGGCGCGCGCCGGGCCTGCGACCCGGAGCGCGCCGACACAACCACCATTCGCGCGGTGACCGTCCTCCCCGGTCGCCGCGCTTTTTTGTGCGCTGCCCGGCGGCGCGATCTCCGAAGAGACGCGCCGTCTAGACGCCCCAGTCGAGCCGCCCGCCCAACGCCTCCCATCCGGTCCCCCCGGGCGTCCACGTCGTTCCGTTCCAGACCTTCCTGAATCCGCCCCGCGAAACGCCCGTCACGAACACATGCAGTTCCGTCGGCTTCGCCCCGATCCCCGGAACGCTCAAGCCGGTCGGCGAATCAAGCGCCTGACCGCCGAGGTTTTCCCACCCTTCCGACCACGCTCCGTCCCGCCAGGTCTTGCGGAACGTCCGCCGGCTCGTTCCACGCACCAGAAGGTGCATGACGTCTCGCCCCTCGCAGACCAGCGTCGGCGAGCCGATGATGCCGCCGCCAAGCGACGTCCAGCCGCGCGTGACGCGCCGCGTCCGCGTGTCGTAGATCAGATGATGCGGCTCCCCGTCGGGAAACCGCGCGACGACATGCAACGCGTCGCCCTGCCAGCCGATGGCCGGAATTGCCGTGATGGCATCGGTCAATCCGATCCATGACCGCGTGCCGGGCCTCCATGCCGACCCGTCCCACCATTTGATCGCCGCCTGCCCGCTCGAACCCCGGACCGCCAGCGCCAAAGTATTCCGCCACGCGTCCCCCGCCACGCCGCCCGTGATCTCGCCGCCGAGTTGCAGCCAGGCCCGGGACGACCGGCTCCAGGCGCCGTGCAGTTCGCGGCGCTTGAAGAACGGCCGGCCGCTGGCGCCACGCACGAAGCACCATTCCGCGTCGTTCGTGGCGATCACCGTCGGAGATCCCGTGATCTCGCCGCCCAATCCGGTCCAGCCGCGCCAGCCTCCGCCGAAGAGCTCCGCGGCGACCGGCATTCCTCCTGGCGACCGGGAGACGACCGCCATGCGCGACCCGGAATTCCATCCCGGCGCGCCCGGGTGGCCGGTCACGTCGCCCTCAAGCGCCAGATCCCAGTCGTCATGCGGTTCCCACCGCCGTCCGTCCCAGCGCCGCTCGAACATCCGGCCTGAGACGCCGCGAGTCAGAACCCGGACGTCGTCGGAGCCCGGCCTGTAGGACGGACGCTGCGCGCCGCCGAACGGATACCAGTCGCCGATCCCTGATATGTCGAACGGCGACAGGTCCGATCCCGGCGACATGCTGAACCCGTCCGTGGTCCAGCTCGCCCGTATCGTATAGCCCATCACGGATTGCGGATCGAACCGCGAGTAATTGAGCGAATCGTCCTTGATCTCGCTGAATACGTTGCCGTCGACCCGCGACCTGCTCCAGTTGTTGGGCGGCCCGCCGAGATCGTTGTAAACCGCCTCCTTGTCCCACTTGATGCCGGCGCTCGGATTCTGGTGCTCGTGCTTGAGGCCGAGCGCGTGACCGAACTCGTGCAGCACCGTTCCGCGGCCCGGATTGAACCCGATGAACTCCATCGAGGCGTTGCCCGCCTCCGTCGAGAGCCGGCTGTCGGTTCCGACCCTTGACCAGTGACGGTTCTGATCGAAGCTGACGCGGATGTCCGGTGTCGGATCGTTCCCGTCATCGACCCGCTCGAATTGCACGTTCGCATGGTCCGACCAACCCGACGCGATCTCCATCACCCGCGCGCGCTGCGCGTCATTGCCGTTGGTGAAAGCCACCCTCAGAACGGAACCGATCGGCCAGAATTTGCCCGCGATGCCGGTCAGCGATTGCGTCACGGTCACCGTGCCGTCGTCGTTGCGCCGCACACCGGTCGCGCCCGCCGGCGCGTTCGCCGGGTTGATCGCGACCGCGTTTTCGATCGCCTCCGGCGTCCAGTCCGGACCCGCTTCGCACCAGTACGCCTCCTCGGTCATCCGTGCCTCCCTTCATTTGGCTCAGGCCGACATATCGCGTCAGACTAGGTCGAATCGTGATGGAAGTCACGGTGATGACCGCCGTCCATCATGCGTCGCTGGACCGGACCGCCCGCGCGCGCTACTCGTTTCCGACCAGCCCGGAGACCCGCGATGCCGACCCGTCGATCCGTCGAAGACCTGACCGCCGCCCAGGCCAAGGCCGAACTCTCGATGCTCGCGCGCGAGATCGACGCCGCGAACCTCGCCTATCACCAGGCCGACGCGCCTATGATGACGGACGCGGATTTCGACGCGCTCAAACGCCGCAACGCCGCGATCGAAGCCCGCTTCCCCGACCTCAAACGCCCCGACAGCCCCTCCGAACAGGTCGGCGCCGCCCCGTCCGAGGCCTTCGCCAAGGTCCGCCACGCCGTCCCGATGCTCAGCCTTGGCAACGCCTTCGACGATGCCGACGTCGCCGAGTTCGACCGGAGCGTGCGCCGCTTCCTCAGCATCCCCGCCGACGCCCCTCTCGCCTACGCCGCCGAGCCGAAAATCGACGGTCTCTCGCTCTCGCTGCGCTACGAGGACGGCGTTCTCATCCAAGCCGCAACCCGAGGCGACGGCGAGACCGGCGAGAACGTCACCGCAAACGCCCGCACCATCGACGACATCCCCGAGACCCTGACCGGCGCTCCCGCGATCCTCGAAGTCCGCGGCGAGGTCTACATGAGCCACGCCGATTTCGCGGCCCTGAACGTCCGCCAGACGGAGGCCGGAGCCAAACCCTTCGCCAACCCGCGCAACGCCGCCGCAGGCTCGCTGCGCCAGCTCGACGCCCGCATCACCGCCGCCCGCCCGCTCCGCTTCTTCGCATACGCCTGGGGCCAGGTCTCCGAACCGCTCGCCGACACCCAGACCGGCGCCATCGCGCGGCTCGCCGCCATCGGCTTCGCCACCAATCCGCTGATGGCGACCTGCGACGGCACCGCCGATATGCTGGCGCATTACCGCGACATCGAGGCCCGCCGTGCCGCGCTCGGCTACGACATCGACGGCGTCGTCTACAAGGTCGACCGCCTCGACCTCCAGGCCCGGCTCGGTTTCCGCTCGACCACGCCGCGCTGGGCCATCGCGCACAAGTTCCCCGCCGAGCGCGCCACGACCCGGCTGGAGGCCATCGAGATCCAGGTCGGCCGCACCGGCGCGCTCGCCCCCGTCGCGCGCCTGACCCCCGTCACCGTCGGGGGCGTCGTGGTCTCGAACGCCACGCTCCACAACGCCGACTACATCGCGGGCCGCGACAGCAAGGGCGAACCCATCCGCGACGGCCGCGACATCCGCGTCGGCGACACCGTCGAAGTCTACCGCGCAGGCGACGTCATTCCCAAGATCGCCGACGTGGACATCACCCGCCGCCCCGCCGACGCGGTCCCCTACGTCTTTCCGGACAAATGCCCCGAATGCGGCTCCGACGTCATCCGCGAAGAGGGCGAGGCCGTCCACCGCTGTACAGGCGGGCTGATCTGCCCCGCCCAGGCCGTCGAGAAACTGCGCCATTTCGTCAGCCGCGACGCCTTCGACATCGAAGGCCTCGGCGCGAAACAGGTCGAGGCGTTTTTCGCCGAGGGCTGGATCGCTGAACCCGCCGACATCTTCGAGCTCGAAGCCCGCCACGGCGCGGCGCTGCGAACCCGCGAAGGCTGGGGCGAGAAATCCGCTACGAACCTCTTCAAAGCGATCGCGGAACGCCGCTCGATCCCGCTCGACCGCCTGATCTTCGGCCTCGGCATCCGTCATGTCGGCGAGACCTCCGCGCGTCTGCTCGCCCGCCATTACGGCTCGTGGACCCGCTTCCGCGACGCGATGGAGGCCGCCCGCGAACATGAGGGCCCGGAATGGGAGCACCTCAACGACATCGACGGCGTCGGGCCGGTGATGGCCGCCGCCCTCGTCGACTACTTCCACGAGGCCCGCAACCGCGCCGCCATCGACCGGCTGGTGGCCCATCTCGACATCGGCGACGTCGCGGCCCCCGACACCACCGGCAGTCCCGTCGCCGGCAAAACCGTCGTCTTCACCGGCACCCTCGAACGCATGTCCCGCGCCGAAGCCAAGGCCCGCGCCGAAGCCCTCGGCGCCAAGGTCGCGGGTTCCGTCTCCGCCAAGACCGACTACGTCGTCGCCGGCCCCGGCGCCGGCTCCAAGGAGAAGAAGGCCCGAGAGCTCGGCCTGACCGTCCTCGACGAGGACGCCTGGCTGGACCTGATCGGATGAGCATTCTGAAACGTCGCCGTCGACCACGAAGGCTCGCGCCTGCCGAGGGGCAGGCAGGCGCGATCCGTGGCTGAAGCCACGGAAGACCCGTACGCAAGGAGTTCGTAAAATGAACGGCGCCGAATCCCTTGTCCGCACCCTCCTCGCAGGCGGCGTCGACACCTGCTTCGCCAATCCCGGCACGTCGGAGATGCACTTCGTCGCCGCGCTCGACCGCCACCCCGAGATGCGCTGCGTCCTCTGTCTCTTCGAGGGCGGCGCCACCGGAGCCGCCGACGGGTGGCACCGCATGCGCCGCGACGTCGCCGCCACCTTGCTCCACCTCGGCCCCGGCCTCGCCAACGGCCTCGCGAACCTGCACAACGCCCGCAAGGCCGGCAGCGGAATCCTCAACATCGTCGGCGACCACACCGAATGGCACCTCGCCCATGACAGCCCCCTGCGCGGCGATCTCGAGGGCATCGCCCGCACCGTCTCGCACTGGACCCGCACCGCCCCCGACGCCCCCTCCGTCGCCCCCGACGGCGCCGAAGCCATCCGCGCCGCCCGGTCGCATAACGGCCGGATCGCCACCCTCATCCTCCGCGCCCACGCCGCCTGGGAGGACGCGCCCGGCCCCGCCCCCGTCGCTCCCCCGCCGCCACTCCGCCGCCCCGACCCCGTCCTCGTCACCGCCGCCGCCCGGGCCCTCGCGAAACCCGGGGCCGCCCTCCTCATCGACGGCCCCGCCCTCCACGGCCCGCTCGCCGAGACCGCCGGCCGAATCGCCGCGAAGACCGGCTGCAAGCTCATCGCCCCGTACCTCGTCTCCCGCATCGCCCGCGGCGCCGGCGCCCCGCGTATCGAGCGCCTGAAATACGTCGTCGAGGACAACGTCGCCTTCCTCGCCGACACCACGCACCTGATCCTCTGCGGCGCACTGCGCCCCGTCAGCTTCTTCTCCTACCCCGGCAAACCGAGCCTGCCCGAACCGCCCGGCTGCCCCATCCTCGACCTTTGCACCCCGGAGATGGACATCGCCTGGACGCTGGACGCCCTCGCCGCCGAGACCGGCGCCACCGCGACCGAACCCGCCCGAATGCTCCTCGACCTGCCCGCCCTCCCCACCGGCCCCACCACCATCGACAAGGTCGGCGCCGCCCTCGCCGCCCTCCTCCCGGACCACGCCATCGTGGTGGACGAGTCCATCACCTCCGGCCGCCCGCTCCTCGCCCCCACCGAGACCGCCCGCCCCGCCGACTGGCTCCACGTCAGCGGCGGCGCCATCGGCTTCGGCCTGCCCTGCGCGACCGGCGCCGCCCTCGCCTGTCCCGACCGCAAGACCGTCGCGCTCATGGGCGACGGCTCGGCGATGTACACGCTGCAATCCCTCTGGACGATGGCCCGCGAGAACCTGAACGTGCTGACCATCGTCTTCGCCAACCGCGGCTACCAGATCCTCCGCGCCGAACTCGCCAATGTCGGCGTCGCCGACTACGGCCGCAACGCCGCCCGCATGTTCGACGTCGAGAACCCGACGCTCGACTGGGTGGCGCTTGGCGCGCGGCCACGGCGTCGAAGCCCGCCGCGCCACCGACATCGACGAATTCACCGCCGCCCTGCGCCACGGGCTCGCGGCGGAGGGGCCGTATCTGATCGAGCTGGCGTGCTGAGGCTGGAAGTGCGCCTCTTGCCATGACGGACGGAACAGAAGCGGAGCATCCAAGCGGATGCCACGACGTTCCGACCCGACGAAAACATGCCGGTTGCCGGAAAATGGCGGTCAGAAACGGACCGTCAAACCCGGGAGGGGGCGCTGAAAGCGGCGTCGATGGACCTGTCGGCGCCGGCTTCATGGCGGACCGCGATTTGACGGTATCCGGCTGACAGGAACAGCGTATCGATCGCCTGCAAATTGAAATTGCCGGCGATCTGTCCGGTGCGTTCGGACCCGACGCCGAAGCCGCCGAAGTCACCATAGACGATCAGCGACCAGTCGTCCGCGAGGCGGATGTTCGTACGCGCGGCGATGATCGGGTCCGCGAAATTCAGATCGACGTCAGCGCCGAGCCCGGGGAAGGGCGTCCTGGCCTCCGCCTCCAGCCACCACAGGCGAAGGCCGGCGAGAACGTCGAGGTTCCAGTCCGGCTTCTCCAACGCGCGATATCCCGCCGCCAGGGTGAGCGAGCGTTGCGACACCGAACCCTCGACGGGCAGACCGACCCCTGGAACCGTCCCGTCGCGCGACGAGGTCGTCGCGCTGAAATCGCCCGGAAAAACCAGGCGCCCCCGCCGAGCGAATCCGGTGATGAAGAACGCGGCGTCGAGATCTTCCAGCACCTCCGAGAGATCGTTGTCGAACTCCAGCGTTGGGCCGTTCGCGAGCGGCGCGACCGATCCGCTCAGTCCAGCGCCCCAGAGATACGGCGTGACCTGCGCCGACCAGTTCCTGTCCTGAGCCACCGCCGGAAGGGCGAGCAGCGACACCGCGACCGCCACCAGGCGGGACGCACGCGTCATCGGAGACGATCCTTCATGACGGCGCCATCCTTCACGATCAGCGGCAGGTTCACGTCGGGATCGTCGAGCCAGTCGAGCCCGGCCTCGGGATCGCCCTCGACGACCAGAAGATCGGCCAAGGCCCCTTCCGCGATGACGCCCAAGCGTCCGTCATAGGGCGCGCGATCGCCCGACAGGGCGAGCAGTTCGCCCGCGGCGCCAGTCGCCATGTGGAGCGCTTCGAGCGGGGCCATGAACCGGGTCAGCTTGGCGAGTTGCCGCCCCTGGCTCGCGGCGCCGCGCGGGTTCATCAGGATGTCGGTTCCGAAGGCCATCCGCACGCCCGCGTCGCGCCCCTCCTCAAAGGCGCGCACGGTGCCCTCCGCCACCTCCAGCTGCTTGGCCTGCTGGCGCGGATCGCTCTTGGGGTTGGCGTCCTCGTCGGCCAGAAACGGCTGGATCGACCACCACGCCCCCGCGTCACGCATCATCGCGATGGTCTCGCTGTCCGCGAGCTGGCCATGTTCGATGGACTTCACGCCCGCCCGCAAGGCCCTCTGAATGCCGCCCGGCGTGTAGACATGGGCGCAGACATAGGTGCCCCAGTCCGCGGCCGCCTCGACCGCCGCGCGCATCTCCTCCTCCAGATACTGTATGGTGTCGAGCGGATCGTAGAGCGACGAGACGCCGCCGCCCGCCATGATCTTGATCTGGCTCGCGCCCTTCATCAGCTGCTCGCGCGTGCGGCGCAGCACCTCGTCGCGTCCGTCGGCGATGGCCGCGACGCCCGCCAGTTCGGAATGGCTCAGATCCCCCGCGACGCGCGGAAGCTCGTTCAGCAGGCGAAAATCGCCATGGCCGGAGGTCTGCGAGATCATCGCGCCGGAGGGGAAGATGCGCGGCCCCGGCAGCACGCCCCGATCGATGGCGAGCTGCAGGCCGAAGGCCGGGCCGCCGGTGTCCCGCACCGTGGTGAAGCCGCGCATGAGGGTGGCGCCCGCCTCGCGGCCGGCCATCAGGTGGATGAAGCCGATATCGGCGGCCATCGCCTGGGTCTGCGTGACGCCGACCAGAGTGGAATGCCAATGCGCGTCGATCAGGCCCGGGATCACCGCCCGTCCGCCGCAATCGATCCGCTCGGCATCCTCCGGCCCCTGACCCGCCGGCACGAGGGCCGCGATCCGCCCTCCTTCGATCAGGATGTCACGACCGGATTGCATCCGGGGCGTCGCGCCGTCGAAGTAACGCAGGTCGGTCAGCAGGATCGGCCGTCCGGACTGCTGACCGCGGGCCTCACGCGGCCGGAGGCCGAAGCCCGCGAAGAGCCCCAGCATGGCCGCCGTGCCGCCAAGCATCCGCCGCCGGTCGAGATCCGCCGTCAAGCGCGCGAACGCCGCCTGCGTCCGCGGCGCTCCGCACAGGCACATGTCGATCAGGGCGCCGGTTTCCGGGTCGAGTTGGATGCATGACAGGCACATTCGAGGATCCATAGTTCGCGAGCACATCGACAGGATGCGCCCAACTGGCGAAGAAGCAATTTTTTTGACGGACTGAGATCCTAGACTCTCAGTCGGAGCGGCTCAACCTGACATGTCGCCTTGTCGGAGACGCCGGCGCGGTTCTCGAAGGAAAGTTGATTTCCGAAGCCTTTCTGGATAGTCGCGAGGGGAGTTGAGCGACTGATCTGTGAGGTTATGTTTCAAGATTAACGAAGGTTTCCAATCTCCTAACGCGATCTGGATTATCTAATGAATACAGATACATGACTAAAGCGACACGCGTGACGCAAATCGCGGGTCACACCCCGCCGAGCCCGTGAGCCGGCCCGAGATCCTGTTTCCGCTCTTCGCGGACCTGACCGCGCTCGACGGCATCGGGCCGAAAACCGCCAAGCTGTTCGAGAAGCTCGACGTCGAACGCCCCGCCCATCTGCTGATGACCCTGCCCGTCTCCGGCACCGACCGCCGCCTGCGCCCGTCGATCCAGGGCGCGGTCCTGCCCGGCGTCGTCACCGTCGAGGTCGAGATCGGCCTGCACCAGCCGCCCGCCACGCGCGGCCGCCCCTACCGGATCCACGTCCGCGACGCCGCGACCGAGTTCCTGATCGTCCATTTCCACGCCCACGAGGACTCCCTGCGACGGACCTATCCGGCCGGCCAGCGCCGCATCGTCTCCGGCAAGGTCGAGACTCTTCGACGGCATCGCCCAGATGGTCCATCCCGACCACGTCCTGCGTCCCGGCGGGACCTCCGACCTGCCGGAATACGAGCCGGTCTATCCGCTGACCCAGGGCCTCAGCCTCAAGGCCATGACCCGGGCCGTCCGCGACGCCGTCTCCCGCGCGCCCGACCTGCCCGAATGGATCGAGCCGGGCCTCAAGGCCAAACGCGGCTGGCCCGGCTGGCGCGACGCGCTCCGGGCCGCCCACGCCCCGACCGGCGCAACCGATCTCTCCCCCGGCGCCCCCGCCCGCGAGCGCCTCGCCTATGACGAGCTTCTGGCCCACCAGGTCACGCTCGGCCTCGCCCGCCTCAAGGTCAAACGCGCCAAGGGGTACTCCACGCGCGGCGACGGCGCGCTCCGGGCCAAGGTGCTCGCCGCGCTCCCCTTCGCCCCCACAGGCGCCCAGACCCGCGCGGTCTCCGAGATCGTCGCCGACATGGCCGCCCCCGAGCGGATGAGCCGCCTCCTGCAAGGGGACGTCGGCTCCGGCAAGACCCTGGTCGCCTTCCTCGCCATGCTCGACGCCGTCGAGGCGGGTGGCCAGGCCGCGATGATGGCCCCGACCGAGATCCTCGCCCGACAGCATCTCGCGACCCTCCGCCCGATGGCCGAGGCCGCCGGCATCCGGCTCGACCTCCTCACCGGCCGCGACAAGGGCCGCGAGCGGGCCGCCAAACTCGAAGCCCTCGCCTCGGGCGGGACGCACGTCCTCGTCGGCACCCACGCCCTCTTCCAGGCCGACGTCGCATTCCACGACCTGCGCCTCGCCGTCGTCGACGAACAGCACCGCTTCGGCGTCCGCCAGCGCATGGAACTGGGCGCCAAGGGCCGCGCCCCGGACATCCTCGTGATGACCGCCACTCCCATCCCGCGGAGCCTCGCGCTGGCCCAATACGGCGACATGGACATCTCGATCCTCGACGAGAAACCGCCCGGCCGCACCCCGGTCGAAACCGCGCTGGTCTCTTCCGGCCGCATCCCCGAGGTGGTCGAACACCTCCGCCGCGCGCTGGCCGAGGGCCGCCAAGCCTACTGGGTCTGCCCCCTCGTCGGCGAGAGCGAGACCGCCGAGCTCACCGCCGCCGAGGACCGCTTCGCCGCCCTCCGCCTCGCCGTCGGCGAAGACGGCGTCGGCCTCGTCCACGGCCAGCTCGCCCCCGCCGCCAAGGACGCCGCGATGGCCGATTTCATCGCCGGCCGCACCAGAATCCTCGTCGCCACGACCGTCATCGAGGTCGGCGTCAACGTCCCTGCCGCCTCGATCATGGTCATCGAAGGCGCCCAGCATTTCGGCCTCGCCCAGCTCCACCAGCTCCGCGGCCGCGTCGGACGGGGCGCCGCCGCGTCCACCTGCCTGCTCGTCTACGACCCGCCTTTGGGCAAGACCGCCCTCGCGCGCCTCGAGACCATGCGCCGCACCGAGGACGGCTTCGAGATCGCCGAGGAGGACCTCCGCCTGCGCGGAGCCGGCGACCTGCTCGGCGTCCAGCAGTCGGGCATGCCTGAATTCCGCGTCGCCGATCTCGAAACCCAGGCCGACCTGCATCGCATCGCCCAGGACGACGCGCGCCTTCTCCTCGCCACCGATCCCGACCTCACCGGCCCGCGCGGCAAGGCGATGCGGATCCTGCTTTATCTGCTCGAACGCGAGCGGGCGATCGGAATGTTGACCGTCGGCTGAACCGCGGTTCGTTCCCTGCATGTTCCACTTCTGTTCACGAATCGCTTGACGTTCGGTTAACGGATGTGAGAACATTAGTGAAACATAAACGATCAATCAGGGAACATGAACATGCTGGACGACGTCACGCGCATCCTCAACGCGAATTCCGAGACCCTCCCGCGCGAGGCTTTGGGCCTTGCGGGCCTCTGCGTCGTCATCCTGTCGGGTCTCTTCCTGCCCGCGTTCCTCTGATCCGCCGAACCGTTGCCCGCGGCGACCGCGTCCGGACCTTACCTGTCCGTCCCGCATGAGCCGGGCGCCTCCGGCCCGCCGCACACCTAACGCCGCGCTCCCCCCGCGGAGACGCGGCGTTTTTTTCGGCAAATGGCCTTCAGATCTCGGGCCGAAGCGCCGCTTGGACGGCCGGGATCAATCCGAAACCGACCTGTCCCGCCAGACCGAGAAGACCCGCAGGCGTACCCAGAGATTCGGCCCATGCCCCGACGTTCTGTCCGAATGCGTAGACGCTCAATGTCAGTTCCGCGGTGATCAGGAGCGCGAATGCGACGCCACCCATGAAAATGCGCGGCGCGAGGCGTGCTGGCAAGTTAAGCCGCCGACAGATTCCTCGTGACGCGATCCACGAGACGGCCAGCATCACCGGAATCTCGAGAGCGACCGAAGTGACTTCGCCGAACAGGGGCGCGATCGCGAACACGCGAAGCGTTCCGAGGATGGAGCCTGTGGCGAAGACCACCGCCCAGTAGGCGAATGCGGCGACCAGAGGCTTCCGACCCGTCGTGCTAAAGCTTCTACCGGAAGCGGATTTATGTCCCGTCAACGGCCGTCATCTCCGACCGAACGCCCTCCGCCCAGTCCCGGCCGGGATCGCCGCCCCAGAGCAGCCAGGCGACGTACCCCGCCGACGGATCATCGTCATCACCGAACCCGGCCGCCTCCTTGTCGACGGCGCGACGGGCGAAATAGCGCGTCATGCGGGTGATCGTGTCCAGACTCAGATTACGACGATTCTTCAGGTCACGCGCCCGCGCGAGACCGACGGCGGTGCCGCCGCGATTGAATTCCCGCCGGAGCGCGAGCCCCTTCCGGGCCCGCTCGGCGACGTCCTCCGGCGGCTTGAAATCGATGCCGGGGTACCGCTTGCCACCGCTCACGATGACCAGCCCACATCAGCGGCTTCGCGGTTTGTGATTTCGGGTTCGGGCATCGGACTCTCCTCGGAAATGACGTCTTACCGAAGAAACCGACCGGCCGGAAATCCGTTCCGTACGGTCAGGCCGCCTGCACCGCCTCGTCGAAGGCCGCGAGGGTCGCGTCGAGCGCCAGCATGATCGAGGCGTGACGGTTCTTGTAGTCGCGTGCCGGCATCAGAACCTCAAACGCGTCGAAGGGCGCATCGGGCGCAGGCCCCCCGGATTTCAGCATCGCGGCGAGTTGTTCGCGGGCACGGGCGACCTCCTCGCGGGTCCGGCCGATCACGTTTTGCCCGAGGATCGCCGCTGAAGCCTGGCCAAGCGCGCAGGCCTTCACGTCCTGTCCGAAGGCCGATACCCGGCCGTTCTCGAGCCCCAAGTCCACCGTCACCGTCGATCCGCACAGCGGCGAGCGTTTTCGCGCGGTCACCTGCGGCTTGTCGAGGCGCTCGGTTAACGGAATGTCCGCCGCGAGCGCGAGAATGCGCTGCGAGTAGAGCTTGATCATGTCGCCGTCGCCGCTCATCGGCCGTCCCTTTGCATCCGCCTTCGGCTTCCATAGATAGGCCCGAATCGTCCGACGGAAAAGGGAGCGCGCCGCCATGCCGGTTTTCGACATCGAAACGCTGCGTTTCGACGCGCGTGGTCTGATTCCGGCGATCGCCCAGGCCGCGTCGGGCGAGGTTCTGATGATGGCCTGGATGAATGCGGAGAGCCTGGCGGAGACGATGGCGACGGGGCGCGTCACGTATTGGTCGCGGTCGCGGGGCGCGCTGTGGCGAAAAGGCGAGACGTCGGAGCATGTGCAGACGTTGGTGGAGCTGCGGGTGGATTGCGACCGGGACTGCCTTTTGCTGATCGTCGATCAGGTCGGACCCGCCTGCCACACCAATCGACCCAGTTGTTTTTACACGGCTATTCGGGACGGGGATGAGGTCACGCTGACGGAGCCCGAGGTGCCAGGCCCGTCATCCGCCTGATTTCCGCAGGGGTGGCGCCGGCTTCGCGGTAGACCCGGATCGCGCGGGCGTCGTCGCGTTTGGCGAGGCGGCGGCCGGTCTCGTCGCGGATAAGGCGGTGGTGGTGCCAGACCGGGACGGGCAGGCCGAGCAGCGCCTGGAGCATGCGGTGGAGGGGCGTCGCCTCCCATAGGTCTTCGCCGCGGACGACGTGGGTGACGCCTTGGGCCGCGTCGTCGATGACGACGGCGAGGTGATAGGCGGCGGCGCCGATGTCGCGGCGGGCGAGGACGACGTCGCCGGTCTCCGAGAGGAGGCGGGACGGGTCCAAGGGATGGACGCCCGAGTGGGCGGGGCCGGTCTCGGTGAAAGAAAGCCGTTCCGCGTCAATGCTTTGGAGCGCGGCGGCCATGTCGAGGCGGATGGCGTCGGCGTCGGTTCGGTCGGCCATGCGCCGGCCGCGGCAGGTTCCGGGATAGATCCCGGGCGGCTCGGCGCCCTCCTGCGGGGCGGCCATCGCGGCGCGGATGTCGGCGCGGGTGCAGCGGCAGGGGTAGACGAGGCCGGCCTCGGCGAGGCGGTCGAGGGCGGCGTCGTAGCGGGGCGTGACGGTGGATTGGCGCAGGACGGGTTCGGGCCATGTGAGGCCGAGCCAGGCGAGGTCGTCGTGGATGGCCGCCTCGTGTTCCGGGCGGCACCGGGCGGCGTCAAGGTCTTCGATTCGCAGCAGAAAAACGCCGTTCGCCTCGGCGGCCATGTCGGAGGCGGTGAGGGCCGAGAAGGCGTGGCCGAGGTGGAGGAGGCCGGTCGGGGACGGCGCGAAGCGGGTGACGAAGGGCGTCACGCGGAGGGCTCAGTCGCGGTCGCGGTCGAGCAGACGGCGGGTGCGGCGCTCCTCGCCGGACTGATAAATTAGCAACCATGCCAACAGGATGAAGACCGGATGGGACAGGCCGCCGGAAATGAGGATCGCGGGGATCCAGATCAGGAAGGTGACGATCGCGACGATGGGCCGACCGGCCAGAAGGATCGAGAGCGGGGGGAGGAAGAGGGCCAAAACGTAATTCATGGAGCGGAGATAGGGTCGCCGGGCGGGCGTCGCAAGCGGCGGGGAGAAGGCCAGCGGGGTCAAGGGTTTGCCTTGGCTGGAAACCGGCTGGAACGGGGCTGGAAACAGGCTTGCCAAGTGGCAAGCCATTTTAACGGTTTTCGTCGAGAATGCCGGCTTTCCCACAGTGACAGGAGACGCGCCCGTGACGGACCGGATGCGCACGAACGCCCAGGAACGGGCGCATGTGAAGATGATGATCGAGCTCGACCGGATGGAGCGGGACATCGCCGACGCGCGGCTGCGCGGGGCGCTGATCCCGAGCGACTGGGACCGGCTGGACGACCGACGGCGCCGGTGAAGCCGCGCAGGAAGAAGGTGACGGTGGCGCTCGACGAGGATCTGGCGGCCTGGTTCAGACGCCTCGGCGCGGGGTATCACGGCCGGATCAACGCGGTGCTGCGCACCTACATGCTGGCGCTGGTCTCGAAGGAGGTGCTGAGCGTGGGCGACAGGGACCGGCACGGGGACGGGATCTGGGGGAAGGCGGCGCCGAAGCCGAAGGAGGAGTGAACGATGACCAGCCCACATCAGCGGCTTCGCGGTTTGTGATTTCGGGTTCGGGCATCGGACTCTCCTCGGAAATGACGTCTTACCGAAGAAACCGACCGGCCGGAAATCCGTTCCGTACGGTCAGGCCGCCTGCACCGCCTCGTCGAAGGCCGCGAGGGTCGCGTCGAGCGCCAGCATGATCGAGGCGTGACGGTTCTTGTAGTCGCGTGCCGGCATCAGAACCTCAAACGCGTCGAAGGGCGCATCGGGCGCAGGCCCCCCGGATTTCAGCATCGCGGCGAGTTGTTCGCGGGCACGGGCGACCTCCTCGCGGGTCCGGCCGATCACGTTTTGCCCGAGGATCGCCGCTGAAGCCTGGCCAAGCGCGCAGGCCTTCACGTCCTGTCCGAAGGCCGATACCCGGCCGTTCTCGAGCCCCAAGTCCACCGTCACCGTCGATCCGCACAGCGGCGAGCGTTTTCGCGCGGTCACCTGCGGCTTGTCGAGGCGCTCGGTTAACGGAATGTCCGCCGCGAGCGCGAGAATGCGCTGCGAGTAGAGCTTGATCATGTCGCCGTCGCCGCTCATCGGCCGTCCCTTTGCATCCGCCTTCGGCTTCCATAGATAGGCCCGAATCGTCCGACGGAAAAGGGAGCGCGCCGCCATGCCGGTTTTCGACATCGAAACGCTGCGTTTCGACGCGCGTGGTCTGATTCCGGCGATCGCCCAGGCCGCGTCGGGCGAGGTTCTGATGATGGCCTGGATGAATGCCGAGAGCTTGGCGGAGACGATGGCGACGGGGCGCGTCACGTATTGGTCGCGGTCGCGGGGCGCGCTGTGGCGAAAAGGCGAGACGTCGGAGCATGTGCAGACGTTGGTGGAGCTGCGGGTGGATTGCGACCGGGACTGCCTTTTGCTGATCGTCGATCAGGTCGGACCCGCCTGCCACACCAATCGACCCAGTTGTTTTTACACGGCTATTCGGGACGGGGATGAGGTCACGCTGACGGAGCCCGAGGTGCCAGGCCCGTCATCCGCCTGATTTCCGCAGGGGTGGCGCCGGCTTCGCGGTAGACCCGGATCGCGCGGGCGTCGTCGCGTTTGGCGAGGCGGCGGCCGGTCTCGTCGCGGATAAGGCGGTGGTGGTGCCAGACCGGGACCGGCAGGCCGAGGAGCGCCTCAAGCATGCGGTGGAGGGGCGTCGCCTCCCATAGGTCTTCGCCGCGGACGACGTGGGTGACGCCTTGGGCCGCGTCGTCGATGACGACGGCGAGATGGTAGGCGGCGGCGCCGATGTCGCGGCGGGCGAGGATGACGTCGCCGGTCTCCGAGAGGAGGCGGGACGGGTCCAAGGGATGGACGCCCGAGTGGGCGGGGCCGGTCTCGGTGAAAGAAAGCCGTTCCGCGTCAATGCTTTGGAGCGCGGCGGCCATGTCGAGGCGGATGGCGTCGGCGTCGGTTCGGTCGGCCATGCGCCGGCCGCGGCAGGTTCCGGGATAGATCCCGGGCGGCTCGGCGCCCTCCTGCGGGGCGGCCATCGCGGCGCGGATGTCGGCGCGGGTGCAGCGGCAGGGGTAGACGAGGCCGGCCTCGGCGAGGCGGTCGAGGGCGGCGTCGTAGCGGGGCGTGACGGTGGATTGGCGCAGGGCGGGTTCGGGCCATGTGAGGCCGAGCCAGGAGAGGTCATCGTGGATGGCCGCCTCGTGTTCCGGGCGGCACCGGGCGGCGTCAAGGTCTTCGATTCGCAGCAGAAAAACGCCGTTCGCCTCGGCGGCCATGTCGGAGGCGGTGAGGGCCGAAAAGGCGTGGCCGAGGTGGAGGAGGCCGGTCGGGGACGGCGCGAAGCGGGTGACGAAGGGCGTCACGCCGAGGGCTCAGTCGCGGTCGCGGTCGAGCAGACGGCGGGTGCGGCGCTCCTCGCCGGACTGATAAATTAGCAACCATGCCAACAGGATGAAGACCGGATGGGACAGGCCGCCGGAAATGAGGATCGCGGGGATCCAGATCAGGAAGGTGACGATCGCGACGATGGGCCGACCGGCCAAAAGGATTGAGAGCGGGGGGAGGAAGAGGGCCAAAACGTAATTCATGGAGCGGAGATAGGGTCGCCGGGCGGGCGTCGCAAGCGGCCGGGAGAAGGCCAGCGGGGTCAAGGGTTTGCCTTGGCTGGAAACAGGCTGGAACGGGGCTGGAAACAGGCTTGCCAAGTGGCAAGCCATTTTAACGGTTTTCGACGAGAATGCCGGCTTTCCCACACTGACAGGAGACGCGCCCGTGACGGACCGGATGCGCACGAACGCCCAGGAACGGGCGCATGTGAAGATGATGATCGAGCTCGACCGGATGGAGCGGGACATCGCCGACGCGCGGCTGCGCGGGGCGCTGATCCCGCGCGACTGGGACCGGCTGGACGACAGCGGCGCCGGTGCAAGCCGCGCAAGAAGAAGGTGACGGTGGCGCTCGACGAGGACGTGGCGGCCTGGTTCAGACGCCTCGGCGCGGGGTATCACGGCCGGATCAACGCGGTGCTGCGCACCTACATGCTGGCGCTGGTCTCGAAGGAGGTGCTGAGCGTGGGCGACAGGGACCGGCACGGGGACGGGATCTGGGGGAAGGCGGCGCCGAAGCCGAAGGAGGAGTG
>CAVORV010000041.1:0-63220 GCA_963698685.1 uncultured Alphaproteobacteria bacterium | reverse complement strand
ATCGGGTCCAGATCTGGATATCGAGCTTTGTGCTCGCAGACTTTCACTGGTTTTCCCGATCCGGATCTGTTCGATCGTTGCGCCCATTCAGGTCTTCGTCTTCTCACACTCCCCTTGGCACCGACGCTGGTTGATCACGACACGAAGATCATGCCGCAGCCGCCAGCGCCGGATCTCTGTAATCCTCGTTCTTTGTCACCATGGCCCAAAGCTGCCGGGCCATCTTGTTTGCCAGCGCAATCGCGACCAGCATGTTTGGTTCGCGTGCCAGAATCTTTGCGAGCCACGAGCCTTGCAGGATCGTGCGGCGGCCAAGCCAGTTCAGCCGGGACATCGCGCCGATGGTCAGCAGGCGTCGGATGTCGCGCTGACCTGCTTTCGATACGCGTCCAAGTCGCTCCTTGCCGCCGGAAGAATACTGCCGTGGCACATGCCCCAGCCAAGCGGCGAAGTCGCGGCCGCACTTGAACTGCGCCATATCGGGCGCGAAGGCCTCAACAGCCAGTGCCGTCAACGGCCCCGCACCGGGCATCGTCCGCAGGCGCCGCGCCGTATCAGTCTCAGCTGCGAGTGACTTCATTTTTTTGCTCTTCACATCGATCCGGGCACTCTTCTCTGCAATCTGCAACAGCAGGTCGACGCTTTTAAGAAAGGCTGCCGTCCGAACTGGGCGAGATCCGCAAAAGGCTCGATAGTGCCCCGGGAGGTGGTGTAAATTGTTCTCCGGCTGGGTGTTGAGCCGGTTTACAGGGCGGCGATTTTCGCCGGGTCCATGGTGATATCTTCGCAGATGGCAGCGACGGTTTCCAGTGTCATGTAACGACGTGTGACGGCCCATTCGTCGTTCTGCTCCAGCATAAGCGCCCCGACGAGGCGTCGTAATTGCCCACCCCCTTGCGCGGCTATGAAATGTCTGAATCCATGAGGGTATGGACGGAGATGATTTGCGGCAGCTGAGCAAAGAGCAATTGATTGAACTTGTTCTGCAATTGCAGCAGCCAGAGAAGACCTCGCGGACTTCGTCGAGGCCTCCTTCGACGGACAAGAAGGCAAAACGGGAGAGCGCCCGCCCTGGCGGAGCGAAGCCGGGGCATGAGCCACACAATCGGCGGCTGGCCGAGGATCCCGACGAAGTCCGGGACCACAAGCCCGATGTCTGCGAGGAGTGCGGCGGAACCTTCGCATCAGACAGTGACGATTGCGGCAGGAATGTAACCGGCCGCTTGAGCTTGCAGTTACCCATAAGTTTCCGGCGGCGTTGCGATGCGCGCTCCTTCGACGAGGTCGGCGAGGCGGGAGAAGCCTCGCCATATGACGGTCGTCCCCGGTGGAGCGTCGGATGCACGATCAAGGTAGCCTCCGAGCCGCGCGACCGCCCTGACATAGAAGGCGAGATCTCGCGATGTCTGGCGTTTTCTTTCCGGCGTCGCCTGTTCGAGCAGGTGGCGCTCGGCGTCCGTGAAGACCGCAGCAGGTTCGGCTCCCGCAGTCTCGCGGCTGAGCATCGTCAGCCATGTCACCCGCCAGGCGACGACGCAGCAAAGCGCAATGCGGTTGGCCAGGCGATCGGCCGTGGCGAGACGCAGCTCCTCGATCCGGCTGCCGGTCTTCAGGGTTCTGAAAAAAGTCTCGATCTTCCAGCGCAGGGCGTACCATCCGAGCTTGTGCACGGCGTCCGCGTGCGTCGCCACCGGCAGGTTCGTGATCAGTTTCCAGATGACGGGAGCCCGGCCCTCCGGCGGGTCGAGTTCCTCGGCATGGATGATCTGGAGGTCCTGATGCCGGTATTTCCGCTGCTTTCCGATCGGCGGCCGGACAGTCATCGTGGCGTGCCGGACCGATAGCACGGCACGATGGTCTTTGCCCTGTACGTCGCGGAACCGGACCTCGTGGGTGCCGCTGGACTGCACCTCCGCCATCACCTTGGCAATGGTCGTGCCGCCATCCTCCGCAAGGCGGTCGACGCAGCTGCGGACCAGGAACCTCGTTCCGAGTTCCTCGGCCAGGCAGTAGAGTTCGCAGATGTCGCTTTCCCGGTCGCCGACATGCACGCAACGTTCCGGCACGCCTGCCAGCTCGGTGGACAGGCGCAGATTGTCGAGCCAGCGCATGCTTTCTTTCTGCTCGATCGGCACCCGGGTCGGATTGATCTTGCGCTTGAGCGCGGCGGTCCCTTTGAACTTGGCGCGCGACCGGAACTTGGCCGCCGTCAGGCCGAGCGGCAGCCCCTCCGGCGTGATCGCGAGGCTGGCATGCATCAGGAGCCCGCAGACCGCATGCTTCTGGTAACGACCGTCCTTCAACTTGCGCCCGGTCGACACCTTCGTGAACCCGATCTTCTCTGGAGCCGAGCGCTTGAAGGAGAATTCCGTAGTGTCCTGCAGGATCGGGATGGGACCGTCGGTTGCCCGGATGCGCAGGGCCGAGGCGGCGAAATGGCCCTCGAGGATCTTGTCTTCGCTGACATTTCCGTTTGAAAAGAAGCGGTAGGCGGCCTTGGTGTTCGACCAGTCCTGAAACGCCGTCGGCAGCGACCTCCCAGGCCGCTCCCCGAGGGCCTCGAGCATTGTCCCGAGGCGCCGGTTCAGCCGGCCGTCACCCAAATCACACCCGGCGGTTTCCGTTTCCACCCAACTCTGTCCCATGCCTGCACCTCAATCATTCGGTGCAACCTGACGAATCATGAATGCTTGTTTCCGGGCAAGGCCAAGTCTGGTGGGTGATTCAATTCGCCACACGACTTATGGGTAACTGCAAGCCGATTGTGGCCGCCTGCTCGGGCTGACGCTGCTGCCGTAGACTGCATCGTTATTGACGTCGTTACCGACGTCGTATGTGGCGCAGGTGGTCATGCGGGATGGGATGGTGCTGAGCGTCGAACGCCGGCGGCGCTGGACGGATGAGGCCAAGCTGACGATTCTCGGGGAGGTCGGGGTGAACGGCTGGACGGTGGCGGATGTTGCACGACGTCATGACCTGACGCGGCAACACATCTACCAGTGGCGGCGGGAGATGCGGCGCAAGGAGCTATGGCCCGAGAACGATGCCCCGTCGTTCCTGCCGGTGGAGATCGCGGCGCCCTCGACGGAGGCCCTGACGGAGCCGGGCGACGCGGCGGCGGAGATCACGGTGGTGCTGCGCAACGGCCGTCAGCTACGCTGTTCGTGCGGGATCGACGGCGCGGCGCTGAGCCGGCTGGTGCGGCTTGTGGAGACGGCATGACCCGCAGGCCTACCTCGCCGACATCCTCGACCGCATCCACGATCACAAGATCAACCGGCTCGACGAGCTGCTGCCGTGGAACTGGACGCCGGTCTCCGCCCCTCGTGCCGAAGCCGCCTGATGGCCGCCGTCACGCAGGTCTACACCGTCGCCTACGTCGCCACGATGATCGGCGAGGATCCGGAAATGTTGGAGGCGATCATCAGCAACGACGACAATCTCAGCTACGGTGCCATCGTCAGCGTCCACACAGGCACGGATGAGGCGATCACCGCCCTCACTGGCGACGGCATCGACGAGCTGCGCGACATGCTCGCCAATGCACGGCGCTCACCGAAGGGCTGGCACAACTTCCTCGAAGACTTCGTCTCGGACCCCCGCATCATCGCACGCGTCAAGGAAAAAGACCCGCGGTAACAACCGACTTGCAGTTACCCATAAGTCGTGTGGCGAATTGAATCACCCACCAGACTTGGCCTTGCCCGGAAACAAGCATTCATAATTCGTCAGGTTGCACCGAATGATTGAGGTGCAGGCATGGGACAGAGTTGGGTGGAAACGGAAACCGCCGGGTGTGATTTGGGTGACGGCCGGCTGAACCGGCGCCTCGGGACAATGCTCGAGGCCCTCGGGGAGCGGCCTGGGAGGTCGCTGCCGACGGCGTTTCAGGACTGGTCGAACACCAAGGCCGCCTACCGCTTCTTTTCAAACGGAAATGTCAGCGAAGACAAGATCCTCGAGGGCCATTTCGCCGCCTCGGCCCTGCGCATCCGGGCAACCGACGGTCCCATCCCGATCCTGCAGGACACTACGGAATTCTCCTTCAAGCGCTCGGCTCCAGAGAAGATCGGGTTCACGAAGGTGTCGACCGGGCGCAAGTTGAAGGACGGTCGTTACCAGAAGCATGCGGTCTGCGGGCTCCTGATGCATGCCAGCCTCGCGATCACGCCGGAGGGGCTGCCGCTCGGCCTGACGGCGGCCAAGTTCCGGTCGCGCGCCAAGTTCAAAGGGACCGCCGCGCTCAAGCGCAAGATCAATCCGACCCGGGTGCCGATCGAGCAGAAAGAAAGCATGCGCTGGCTCGACAATCTGCGCCTGTCCACCGAGCTGGCAGGCGTGCCGGAACGTTGCGTGCATGTCGGCGACCGGGAAAGCGACATCTGCGAACTCTACTGCCTGGCCGAGGAACTCGGAACGAGGTTCCTGGTCCGCAGCTGCGTCGACCGCCTTGCGGAGGATGGCGGCACGACCATTGCCAAGGTGATGGCGGAGGTGCAGTCCAGCGGCACCCACGAGGTCCGGTTCCGCGACGTACAGGGCAAAGACCATCGTGCCGTGCTATCGGTCCGGCACGCCACGATGACTGTCCGGCCGCCGATCGGAAAGCAGCGGAAATACCGGCATCAGGACCTCCAGATCATCCATGCCGAGGAACTCGACCCGCCGGAGGGCCGGGCTCCCGTCATCTGGAAACTGATCACGAACCTGCCGGTGGCGACGCACGCGGACGCCGTGCACAAGCTCGGATGGTACGCCCTGCGCTGGAAGATCGAGACTTTTTTCAGAACCCTGAAGACCGGCAGCCGGATCGAGGAGCTGCGTCTCGCCACGGCCGATCGCCTGGCCAACCGCATTGCGCTTTGCTGCGTCGTCGCCTGGCGGGTGACATGGCTGACGATGCTCAGCCGCGAGACTGCGGGAGCCGAACCTGCTGCGGTCTTCACGGACGCCGAGCGCCACCTGCCCGAACAGGCGACGCCGGAAAGAAAACGCCAGACATCGCGAGATCTCGCCTTCTATGTCAGGGCGGTCGCGCGGCTCGGAGGCTACCTTGATCGTGCATCCGACGCTCCACCGGGGACGACCGTCATATGGCGAGGCTTCTCCCGCCTCGCCGACCTCGTCGAAGGAGCGCGCATCGCAACGCCGCCGGAAACTTATGGGTAACTGCAAGCTCAAGCGGCCGGTTACGCTCCTCCCAGAAGGGCGTCGCGAGGTCCGGCGCTTCATCCTCCAAGACGGTCTCAGTAGGCTTGTCGTTCCCGGTCATTCGGTTTCCTCAGATGGTTGCCCCAGCAGCCACCCTCACGCCATCTTCGCCGCCTTCGCCAGCATGTACGCCCGCAGCACCGCGTTCATCCGGGCCTGGTAGCCCTCGCCCTGCCGCCAGAACCATTTCGCCATGTCCTGGTCGAGGCGGAGCGTCACGCTGACCTTGCGCGGGCGGGTCGGGTTCTCCGCGTCGACGCGGTCCCAGCCCTTGGGGCATCCCTCCCGGATCCGGTCGGTGCGGTTCCATTCGTCGAGCGTCCCCTGGAGCCGTTCGAGCGCCGCCATCGCCTGCCGCTGCGCCAGATCGTTCTTGTAAGCCATGCCTGATTTCCTTGCCGAGGTGTGAATCCCCGACAGGTCTAGCGCATTAATCTTAAGATTTAGCGATGGGGAAAGTGTAACTACGGATAACCTACGCATAACCTACGGGATTCCCACGCCACCTGGACTCCCCGCCGGCCCTGGTTAACGTCACATCCCGAGCGCTTCCTTGTAGAGCTCCAGCACCGCCTCCTCCTCGGAAACATCCGCCGGATCCTTCTTCCGCAACGCGATCAGTTTCCTCAGGACCTTGACGTCGTACCCCCGTCCCCGCGCCTCCGCCATCACCTCTTTCTGGGCGTCGGCGATGTCCTTCTTCTCCTGGTCAAGCCGTTCATATCGTTCGATGAACTGGCGCAGCTCGCCCGCCGTCACCTTGTATTGCGTCTGCCCCGAATCCTCGATGACGTCGTCCATCTGAGCCTCTCCATTCCTGCCTGAAACCTGCCGGCGCGGACCCTATCGCCGAGGTTGAGAACCGGCAAGGCCCTTGCGCCCGACGCGCGCAGCCGCTAAGCCCCGCCCCGCGCAACCCCCGGAGAATCCATGACAATCCTGATCATCGCCGGCGCCATCCTCGTCGCCGCCGGCCTCTTCGGTCTCGGCTTCTGCATCCGCACCGGCTACGCCATCCGCCGCGAAAAACCCGACCCGGCCGAGATCCGCGCCCGCCTCAACCGCCTGCTCGCCATCAACCTCGCCTCCGTCGGCCTCGCCGCCCTCGGCCTCGCCATGCTCGTCGCCGGCCTCATGCTCTGACCCGCGCCGCGATCAAGGCCCCACCCGCGATCAGCAGCGCCGCGAGCACCAGCGACGCGCTCGCCGGCGCGTATCCCGCCGCGATCAGAACAACCGTCGACAGCAGCGGCGCGGCGTAGGCCGCCGTCCCAAGCAGTTGAATATCACCGCGTTTCACCCCGACGTCCCAGATGTAGAACGCGAGCCCCACCGGCCCCGCCCCGAGCGCCAGCATCGCGACCCACGCGAGCGCTCCCTCCGGCCAGACCGTCGTCTCCAGCGCCAGATGCGCCGCTCCCGACAGCGCCGCCGTGACCAGGCAGAACACCGCCACCGTCTCCGTCGGCGCCGACCCCATCCGCCGGCTGAGCACCGAATACCCCGACCAGATCAACGCGCAGAGCCCCGCCGCCGCATATCCCGGAACATGCTCCGCCGAGAACGCCGCCCCCGGCCCCGCCACGACAAGCGCCGCCCCGACAAACGCCACCACGGCTCCCGCAACATGCCCCGCCCGCAACCGCTCGCCCGGCAAAAACCCCGAAAACAGCACGATCAACAACGGCCAGAGATACGCGATCAGCCCCGCCTGCGCCGGCGGCGCCAGCCGCAGCGCGGTGAAATAGAAGAAATGATACCCGAACAGCCCACCGATCCCGATCGCCCAGACGCCCGCCGGCAAGCCGGCGAACACCGCCCAACCCTTGCCGCCGACGACGATCCAGACCAGCCCGAGCGCTCCGCCGATCCCGAAACAGATCGCCGTCAACTGGAACGGCGGGACGTCGCCCGTCGCGACGGTCAGAAGGGCCAGCAGCGCCCAGAGCAGGACCGCTCCGAACCCGATCAGCGTGGCGCGCGCCCGCGTCACGCCTCGGCGCGCGCCGCCGCCACGAGGTGCAGATAGTCGACGATCAGACGCGCCCAGTCCGGGCTGTGGACCGGCACCGCCAGCGTCGCCCGCGCCGCGTCCGCCACGTCCATCGGAATGACCGTGCCGGCGCGCAGCGTGAGAAGCGCATCGAAAAACTCCGGCCCGTATTCCGGATGCGGCTGGAGCGTGATCGCGTCGGGGGCCTCGGGATCACCGTAGGCCACCGCCGCGTATTCGCAATGCGGCGAGCGGGCCAGCACCGTGGCGTCTTCCGGCAACGCGACGATCTGGTCCTGATGCAGCGCGCGCACCGCGAACCGGTCCGGCATGTCGGCCATCCAGGAGGGCTTCGTCACGATCTCGTAGCTCTGAACCCCGAGCCCCCAACCCTTGTCCGATTTCACGGCGCGCCCGCCCAGCGCCTCGGCGAGGATCTGATGGCCGAAACAGATGCCGACCATCGGAACCCGCGCGGCGCGACTGGCCCGCACGAAATCCTTGAGCGGACCGATCCATGGCAGATCGTCGTAGACCCCGTGCCGCGAGCCGGTGATCAGCCAGGCGTCAGCGTCCCGCGGATCCGGAAGCGCCTCCCCTGCCACCACTCGGACCGTGAGGAATTCCAGCGTCGGATCGACCGCGCCCAGCATCTCCGCGAACATCCGGGGATAGTCCCCGTGCTTCTCGAGCAGGTCCTGATGGACCTCGCCCGTCTCCAGAATTCCGACCTTCATGGCGCGCTCCACGACCGTATCGCGGCGATAAAGCACGAAGGCGCGGATCGCGCAATCCGGCTGGCCTGACACCAGACCTCCTTTCGCCGTCACGGCGGCAAACCCTTTTGTTTGGGCCGGTTTCCCGGGACCCCGCGCGACCTCGGCAGCCGCGGCCGGACCCCGTCGCCGCTGGACAGGCCCGGCGGATTGCGCCAAACTCCGCCCACGGCGGGCAACGTCCCGCGGATCGGCCATCAACATCTGCCGCGCGAAGCGGCTCAGGGAGGATACATGAAGACCATCAGAACACTCGCGCTCGGCGCGTCCATGGCGGCGATCGCCGCGGTTTCGGCCCAAGCCCAGACCGAACTCGTCGGCGCCGTCCAGTTCGACGAGAACCACGCCTTCACCAAGGCGCTGCGCGAATTCGAGCGGGTCGCCTCGGAATGCTCCGGCGGATCGCTGACGTTCGATCTGCACCTCAATTCCGAACTCGGTCTCGAGAAAGACTATTTCGAGAACATGAGTCAGGGCATCGCGGTGGACTACGCCATCGTGTCCCCGTCGCACATGTCCACGTTCAGCCAGCAGGCGCCGCTGATGGACATGCCGTTCCTGTTCCGCGATCTCGACCACTGGAACGCCGTGATGGAGGCCGACGCGCTCGCGCCGCTCGCCCAGGACGTGCTCGAGCAGGCCAACGTGCGTCTGATCGGCTATGCAGGCGGCGGAACCCGCCAGCTCATCGTCAACCGGCCGATCACCAACATGGCCGAGCTCGAGGGCCTTCCGATGAGGGTGATGGGCGCGCCGATCCAGACGCGGATCTTCGAAGCGATCAACGCGGCGCCCTCGGTCATCGCCTATGACGAGGTCTACAACGCCATCCAGACAGGCGTCATCGACGCGGCCGAGAACGAGGCCGCCGGCATCGAGCAGATGAAGTTCTACGAGGTCGGCCCCGACATCTCGCTCACCCAGCACGCGATCACCGTCCGGCCTCTCGCCTTCTCGAACGCGACGTTCGAACGGCTGACGCCGGAGGAGCAGGAATGCGTGCTCCAGGCGGGCAAGGCCGGCGGCAAGCTTGGGCGCGACGTCGAATCCGGCCAGGACAGTGAGAAGCTCCAGGCGATGGAGGAGGCGGGCCTTCTGACCACGCACGAGTTCACCGAGCGCGACAAGCTTCTGGAGCTTGCGGGTCCGATCCAGGACGCCTACGCCGAGGAGCTGGGCGCCACGGAAGTGCTCGAGTCGATCCGCGCGGTTCAGTGATCCGCTGACCGGTTGATGCGGCCGGCCGGCGGAACAGCTTCCGCCGGCCACACGTCCGCTCCGGCGGAGCGGAGGCGAAAGACACAATTGCGCGCGTTCCTGAACGGCTTCTACAGCCTTCTCAAACTGCTCCTGACCGTGCTGATGATGGCGCTCATCATCCCCGTCGGCATGCAGATCCTGAGCCGCTACACCGGCATCATCCCGCGGTTCATCTGGACCGAGGAGATCGCCCGGTTCTGTTTCGTCTGGATCATCCTGATCGGCTCGATGATCGCGGTCCGGGACGGGACCCATTTCGACGTGGACGTCCTGCCGCACAGCGCGAACCGTAAAGTCGAGTTCGGCCTGCGTCTCTTCGTGCATCTGGCCGTGCTGCTCGCCGCAATGACATTCCTGCGCTACGGCTGGGACTTCGCCATTCTCGGCTCCCGCCAGCAATCCGAGATTTCCGGCCTCCCGATGCTCTCGATCTACATCGCGTGGCCCTTGGCCGGCGCGACATGGGCGCTGTTCACGATCGAGAAGATCGTCGACGACGTCGCGTCCTACAGGGAAGGCCACGATTATGGGACCAGGTGAGGTCGCCGCGATCCTGTTCGGCACCTTCGCCGTCCTGATCATCCTGCGCGTTCCGGTCGCCTTCGCGCTCGCGCTCGCGGTCATCCCCGTCTTTTTCATCGAGGAGCGCCTGACCCCGGTCCTGCTGCTCCGCGAGATGTTCAAGAGCTACAACGCCTTCGTCCTGCTCGCGGTGCCGTTCTTCCTGCTCGCGGCCAACCTGATGAACGGCGCGGGCATCACCGACCGCCTGATCCGGTTCGCCAGCGCGATGGTCGGGCACCTCCCCGGCGGTCTCGGCCATGTCAACGTCATGGTCTCGATGCTGTTCGCCGGCATCTCCGGCTCGTCGACCGCCGACGCCGCCGGCATCGGCTCGCTCCTGATCCCGCAGATGAAAAAGGAGGGCTACGACAGCTCCTTCGCCGTGGCGATCACCGCCTGCTCCTCCGTGATGGGCGTCATCATCCCGCCATCCATTCTCATGGTCGTCTGGGGCGGGCTCATGTCGGTCTCGATCGGCGGGCTCTTTCTCGCAGGCGTCCTGCCCGGCATCCTGATCGCCGCGTCGCAGATGATCACCGTCTACATCTTCGCCAAGCGGCGCGGCTATCCGATCCATAAGCGCTCCACCTTCATCGAACTTATGGTCGCCGCCGCCAGCGCCTCGCTCGCGCTCATGACGCCGCTGATCATCGTGGGCGGCATCGTCGGCGGGTTCTTCACGCCGACCGAGGCGTCGGTCGTCGCCGTGGTCTACTCGCTCTTCCTCGGCCTGCTCATCTACCGCTCGGTCGCGCCGCGCGAGCTGCCCGGGCTCTTCTACGACAGCGCGCGGTTCGCGGCGATCTCGCTCTTCTGCATCGGCACCGCGTCGGCCTTCGGCTGGTGCCTCGCGTACTTCAAGATCCCCGCCGCCCTGGTGGACCAGATCGAGATGATGGGTCTCGGGTTGATCGGCACCGGGATCATGGTGGCGCTCGCGTTCCTTCTGATCGGCATGTTCATCGACGCGATCCCCGCGATCATCATCCTCGGCACCGTGCTCTATCCCGTGACCCAGCACGTCGACATGCACCCGATCCACTTCGCGATCATCGGCGTGATCAGCCTCGGCTTCGGGCTCGTGACGCCGCCCTACGGGCTCTGTCTGCTGATCGCGGCGAGCATCGGCAAAATCCGCCTCGTGGACGCGCTCCGCGACGTCGCCATCGTGCTCGCGCCGATGCTGCTCGTCCTGCTCTTCGTGATCCTCGTCCCCGACGCGATCCTCGCGCTGCCGCGCCTGATCATGCCTCAATTCATCCAGTAGCGGCGCTACCGCGACGCGTCGGCGATCGCGGTTCCGGCCGCCCAGCCGGACGACCATGCCCACTGGAAATTGTAGCCGCCGAGCCATCCGGTCACGTCGACCACCTCGCCGATGAAATGCAGGCCCGGAACCCGCCGCGCCGCCATCGTGCGCGCGTCGAGATCATCCGTATCGACCCCGCCCAACGTCACCTCGGCCGTCCGATACCCCTCGGTCCCCGAGGGACGCAGCTCCCAGGCGTTGATGGCCGCCCCGGCCTCGGCGAGCCGCGCGTCGCTCATGTCGGCCAGGTTTCCGGCAAGTCCCGCCCGCTCCGCGACATCCGCCGCCAACCGCTTCGGCACGATCCCCGCCAGCGCCGTTCCGACCGACCGTCGGCCGTTCTCGCCGCGCGCCGCGCGAAGCAGGCCCGCCACGTCGCGCCCCGGCGCCATGTCCACCCGCACATCCTCGCGCTCGCGCCAGTACGACGAGGCCTGAAGGATCGCCGGCCCGGAGAGCCCCCGATGCGTGAACAGCACCGCCTCGTCGAACGCGACCCCGCCCGCCGCGACGCGCGCGTCGACCGCCACGCCCGCCAGCGCCTTCATCCGGGGCAGAACGTCCGGCCCGAAGGTCAGCGGCACGAGCCCAGCCCGCGTCGGCCGGAGCTTCAGCCCGAAACGCTCCGCGACCCGGTATCCGAACCCGGTCGCGCCCATTTTCGGGATCGAAAGCCCGCCAGTCGCCACGACGAGGCTGTCGCAGAGATGATCGCGACCGTCGATCACGACCCGGAACCCCTCCGCGCCGCCCGCGACCTCGCCCACTTCCGCCCCGAGCCGGAGCGTCACGCCCGCGCCTTTCATCTCGGCAAGCAGCATCGCGATGATCTCGCGCGCCGACCCGTCGCAGAAGAGCTGACCCAACGTCTTCTCGTGCCACGGGATCCGATGCCGGTCGACCATGGCGATGAAATCATGCTGATCGTACCGGCCCAGCGCGGATTTGCAGAAATGCGGATTGCCGGAGATGAAGGCCTCGGGGCGGCAGTGCAGGTTGGTGAAGTTGCAGCGCCCGCCACCCGAGATGCGGATCTTCTCGCCCGGCGCCTTGGCGTGATCGACGATCAGAACGCGCCCGCCGCTGGCGGCCGCATGGACCGCGCCCATCATCCCCGCCGCGCCCGCGCCGAGGATGATCGTGTCGAAGCGCAGGCCGCCTCAGTCAGCGACCTTGACCACCACTTTGCCGAAGTTCCGCCCTTCGAGCAGCCCGATGAACGCCTCCGGCGCGTTCTCAAGGCCCTCGGTCACGTCCTCACGGTACTGGACGCGCCCCTCGGCGAGCCAGCCCGCCATGTCGCGGCTGAAATCCGCATAGCGGTCCGCATAATGGTCGAAGATGATGAAGCCCTGCATCTTTATCCGCTTGGTCAGAACCTGGCGCATGAGGCCGGGGAGCCTGTCCGGACCCTCCGCCGGCCCCGTCGCGTTGTACTGCGCGATCAACCCGCAGACCGGAACACGCGCATGGGTGTTCAAAAGCGGCAGGACCGCCGCGAACACCGCGCCGCCGACGCTCTCGAAATAGACGTCCACCCCGTCAGGACAGGCCGCCTTGAGCTGATCGGCGAAGTCATCGGCCCGGTGATCGACGCACGCGTCGAACCCCAGCACCTCTACCGCATGGCCGCATTTCTCCGGCCCGCCGGCCACGCCCACGACCCGGCAGCCCTTGATCTTGCCGATCTGCCCGACGATCGACCCCACTGCGCCCGTCGCGGCCCCCACGACGATCGTCTCGCCCACCTTCGGCGTCCCGAGATCAAGAAGCCCGACATAGGCCGTGAAACCCGTCATCCCCATCACGCCCAGCGCCCATGACGGATGTGCCATGTCGGCCGGCAGCTTCATCAGCCCCGTCCCGTCCGAGATCTGGCGGCTCTGCCATCCGCTGTTGGCGAGCACCAGGTCTCCGACGTCGAAGCCCGGGTGATGCGACGCTTCGACCCGCGCCACGGTCTGCGCGCCCATCACGCCGCCGATCGCGACCGGCTCCGCATAGGACGGCCCGTCACTCATCCGCCCGCGCATGTAGGGATCAAGCGACAGCCAGAGCGTGCTCAGCAGCACCTCGCCGTCTCCGGGCGCCCCGACCTCCGCGGTCTCAAGACGGAAATCGGATGCCTTGGGCGCGCCCTGCGGCCGGGCGGCGAGCACGATCCTGCGGGTTTGAAGCGTCATGGCGATCTCCGTGGTTGGTTGCAGGCTCAGCGCAGATGAACGGCCTGGAACAGCGCGAGCGTCCCGCCATCCGCGTCGGTCAACTCCAGCGCCTGACCGTCCACGCGCCAACCGGCCGTCTCGGCCAGCACCAGCGACAGTTGGCGCTCCCACTCGTCGAGCGGCGGCGGACAGGCCATCATCGTCGATCCCGCACCCGTGAACACCAACCGGTCGCCCGATACGGTGAACCGGCCGAACATGTTGTTGCAGCCCACCGTCGCGGCGAATGCCATCTCGGATTCCTGGAGCGTCAGATGCGGGTCCGTCGCACCCTCGGTCGGCACTATCTCGGCCGACCCGAGACGCAGGATCTTCCAGTACGTGTTCGTCAGGCTCGCGTCGCTCTGGCGCGGCGCGCAGGTCTCGTCGGGCCAGACGCCGGTGAACTTCCGCACCTCGACCCGGTCCTCGTCCCCCGCGTCTCCGCCCCTCCGGATGCGTCCGTCGAAGCTGGCCAGCAGTCGCGAGCCCTGGGCCACTCCGGCCGCCAGATACGCGGATTCGAGCGTGGCGAAATCACCCTCCCGCGACAGCGCATAGGTCTGACCGGTCAAGCACTCGGTGATGCGCGGGCTGTCCGACGGAATGGTCACCATCCCCCGGATCGGAAGCTCCATGTCGATCGGATCGAGCGTCCCGTCCGAGACCAGGTCATAGTTCAGATCCGACACGATCGCCGTGCCGTCCCGGGCCAGAAGCCGGATCCTGTCCGTCGCCAGAACCTCGAATTCGATGCTGTCCTCGCCGGATGTCAGGGTGAGGATCCCGCGCGCCGGATCATCGGTCCATTGCCCTATCGTGTCCTCGGTGAGGTCCGTTCCATTCCAGATCCTGCGCAGATGGAACACGTCGTCAGGCCAGAAATTGATCGTGTACCGGATCGCCGCGCAATCGGCGCAGGGAAGATCGCCCCGGAAAGTGGCGGGCAGATCCAACATCGTGCGCGACGGAACGGGCGATCCGTCCAACTCCGCCTTGACCATCCGCACGTCCACGACCAGCGGCGCGCCGCGCGTGATCACAGGATGCGCGGTGTCGGAGGTGAAGAGCAGCCGCTCGCCGTCCACCAGACGCGTGCGCACGGAATAGGTGTTGCGTTCGTCTATTTCGGCCGAATCGTATTCGATCGAGAAGTCATAGGGAGGCGTTCCGGCATTCGCGACGACCGTCCGCCCGATGACGATCGCCGGCGCGTCGGCCCGGCTCACGTCCTCGATCACCGCCTCGAAGGCGGCATCGGGCGGCGGCGCGATACGCTCACGGAAACTCGCCGTTCCGGTCACGAGACCGTCCGCCATCGCAAAGCTACAACTGCCCGCGAGCGCCGCGGCAACCACCGCCACGATCCATCGCGAAATCATGTGTTCTCCTTGGTCCTCTGCGTGCGCCAATGTGGACCCAAAACCGTTCCGCGCCAATCCCCGAATTGATCACGATGCATTGCAACTTGCTGATGCCGCCGGACAACCGGGATCAGAGCTGGCTTCGGATCGGCAACCGCCCCGCGATCCATGCCAGCGCCGATCGCAGCGCGTCCGCATGGGGCTCGCGGCCGAAGCTGCGCCCCTCGTCGTCCCAACGAAGCGCGCCATCGTCAAGCGACAGACGCCAGCTGCGCTCGACCGAGGTGTCGCGCCCGAATATCCGGCGCATCCCGGCGGCGATCTGGGGCTGATCGAACACGATCCCCATCTCCGTGTTGAGATACGCCGACCTGAGATCGAAATTGAACGATCCGATGAACCCGCGCGTCCCGTCTATGGAAAAGCACTTGCCGTGCAGCGACGAGCGGTCGGACCCCAGACTGGCGTAGACCTCGCGCCCGGGGTCGGTCGGCTTGAGCTCGAACAGATCGACCCCGCCCGACAGAAGCCGGTGCCGCGCGCGGGCATAGGCCCCGTGGACCAGCACCTGATTGGTGGACGCCAGCGAATTCGTCAGGATCGAGACCCGCACGCCGCTCCGCGCCAGCCGGACCATCGCTTCGACGCTCCGCCCGTCCGGTACGAAATACGCGGTGGTGATCCGCACGTCCTTCTCCGCCTCGAGCAGCATCGGCACGAGGCTGCGGATCAACCAGTCCGCCTTGCCGCGTTTCTCGGTCTTCTCCGGCGGATCCGAGACGATCCGCGCCTCATCGGTCCAGTGAACTCCCTCGCCTCGTCCGATCAGCTCGCCCAACGACCGCGCCGGATCGCCCCGCCCCAGATACCGCGCGGCTTCCCCGCCCTCCGCAACCCGCCTCAGATCGGCGCGCAGCCCGCGCAGGTTTCCCTTTCGCCCGCGCGACCACAGCGCCCGGATCGGCAGCACCTGAGGACTGTTCCAATACGCGTCGAACACGGCCCCGGCCTGCGGCACCGCCGCTCCGACCACCAGGGCGTCCATATCCAACGAATTGAAATCCCGTGCCGCGTCGAAATACGTGTCGCCGATGTTGCGCCCGCCGATCACCGCCATCCGCCCGTCGACGATCCAAGCCTTGTTGTGCATCCGACGCGTCACCTTGACCGCGCGCAGCATCATCTCGATCCCCCGGCGCAGCGTGTTCGTCCGGTTCTTCGCCGGATTGAACACCCGCACCTCGATGCGCGGATGGGCGTTGAGCGCCAGATAATGCGGATCGCGGCCGCGCGTGTTGATGTCGTCGATCAGAAACCGCACCCGCACGCCCCGATCCGCCGCCCGCAGCAGTTCAAGCGCCAGCAGATCCCCGGTCAGGTCGCTGCGCCACAGGTAATACTGCACGTCGATGCTGCGCCCGGCCGCCCGCGCCGATCCCGCCCGCGCCGCGTAGGCGTCCATGTTCGCGTCGATAAGCCGGATCCCGGTCTCTCCGGGGCGGCCCTCCGTCAGCGGCGCGACGACATCGTCGACGCCGGTGGCCGCCCCCCTGATCGGCCGCGAATGCGACGAAGCCCCGCGCGCCCGCTTCGCGAAACGCCCGTAGAACCAGACCGCGACCGATGACGCGACGAGAAAACCCGCCACGATCAGCGCAAGCGTCACCAGGAAATCGGCGTCAAACCACAGGTTCAGCATGTCGGACCCCGTACGGCCCGCGCGCGCCTAAAGGCGCAAGACCCGCGCGTCAGAGCTGCTCCATGACCTCGTCGGAGATCTCGAAATTCGCGGTGACCGACTGGACGTCGTCATCATCCTCGAGCGCCTCGATCAGACCCATCAGGCTCCGTGCGGCGTCCAGATCAAGCTCTGTCGTCGTCTGCGGACGCCAGACCAGCTTGGCGGTCTCGCTTTCGCCCAGCGCCGCCTCCAACGCGGTCGACACTTCGTTCAGATCGGTGTCCGCGCACCAGATCACATGCCCGTCCTCGCCGCTCTCGACATCCTCGGCCCCCGCTTCGATGGCGGCCATCATCACGTCGTCGGGGCTGCCGGCCGACGCGGCATATACGATCTGCCCCTTGCGGTCGAACATGAAGCTGACAGCTCCGGTCTCGCCCAGATTGCCGCCGCGTTTGGTGAAGGTCGAGCGCACGTTCGACGCCGTCCGGTTGCGGTTGTCGGTCATCGCCTCGACGATGATCGCCACGCCGTTGGGCCCGTATCCCTCGTAGCGGATCTCGTCATAGTTCTCCGCGTCGCCACCGATGGCCTTCTTGATGGCCCGGTCGATGTTGTCCTTGGGCATCGAGTTGGCCTTGGCCTCCTTGACGGCCAGGCGCAGGCGCGGGTTCTTCTCGGGGTCCGGGTCGCCCATCTTGGCGGCCACCGTGATCTCCTTCGAGAACTTGGAGAACATCTTTGACCGCACGGCGTCCTGGCGCCCCTTGCGATGCTGGATGTTGGCCCATTTGGAATGTCCGGCCATGGCGCGCTGTCGTCCTTGAGATGCCTGAGGTTTCGCGGCTGTATAGGCGAGGCCGCCACCCGGGTTCAAGTGGACAGCGCCAGAGCCGGCCCATAGGTGACGCCGATGTCTGATCCCTCCGTTCGGCCACTCCATGACGCCACCGTGCGGACATTGGCTCGCGCGACATGACGGCCGATCCGGTTTCGCGCCGCTGCCGCGCGGCACCTACGCGCTGGGCGCCCGGCTCCGGCTCATCGACGGGGCCGAGCGCCGTATCGATCTCCAGTCCTGCATCATCAAGCCCGACCTGTCCTCGCGCCTGATCGCGGCGCGCATCGTCGCGGCAGCAAATCTTCGACGGCGCGGTGGCAAGCCCGGCGATCGCCGATCTGCTTGCGGGCCGGCTCGCGCCGGGGTCGGGGCGAACGGATTCTCGTCGACGCGCTCAACGCGGACCTCGCGACGGCCGAACGCGAAGTCGTTTTCGTCACGCCCTATTTCGTGCCGCGGCCGAATGGCGTCGCACGTCTGCGCGCGCTCCGCACGCTGGGCGTCGACGTCACACTCATCACCAATTCGCTCGCCTCGACAAATCACGCGGTGGTTCATGGCGGCTACGCGCCGTATCGGCGCGATCTGCTCGAGGCGGGCGTGCGGCTCCACGAGGCGCGCCCCGACACGGCCATGTCGCGGATCACCGGCGCGCCGGCGCGGCTGATGCTGCACGCCAAATGCGTCGTGATCGACCGGAGCCGCGCGCTCGCGGGCTCGCTCAATCTCGATCCGCGCTCCATCGAGTTCAACACCGAAATGGGCATCTTCGTCGACTCGGCCACCTTCGCCGGTCCCTCGACGACGCCATCGCGGCGGACCTGCCCCGCCACACCGAGGCCATGCGGCTCGACGCCGAACGCCGCCTGTTCTGGGAAGCCGGCACGGGACACGACAGGGAGGTCTGGCGCAGCGATCCCGGCGCCACGCTCCGCCGGCGGTTCATTCCGCGTCTGGTGTCCGCCCTGCCCCTCGTCGAAAACCAGCTCTGCGGCGACGGGTCGCTTCCGAAGTCAGCGTCGCTTGAAGATCAGATAATGCGGCGGCCTGCCCTCGCGAAGCGCCTTGGCCTCGTACCGCGTGGATTTCCACCCCTCCCACGGCTCATGCCAGTCCGCAGCTGAAGCGGCAGTCGAGAAGTCATCCACCGCCCCGACGGCCTCAAGCGAATGCTCGACATATTCCGCGATGTCGGTGGCCAGACGCAGCTCCGAACCCGGAGCCATGACCCGGGCGAGCGCGGTCAGATTCTCCGGGCAGATGAAGCGCCGCTTGTGATGGCGCGACTTGGGCCACGGATCGGGATAAAGCACGTAGACGCGGCCCAGCGCCCCGTCCGGCAGAAGATCGATCAGATCCCGCGCGTCTCCCGGGTGGATGCGGACGTTGCCGATGCCCATCCGCTCGATCCGCCCGAGAAGCATCGCCACGCCGTTGATATACGGCTCGCAGCCGATCAGGCCGAACTCCGGATGCGCGAGCGCCCGGTCCGCGATGTGCTCGCCGCCCCCGGTTCCGACTTCCAGCCAGACCTCGCGCGGCCCGCCGAACAGCGCGTCGAGATCGAGCTCCTTCCGAACCGGATGCTCCAGCGGGTCGACGCCCGGAACGGCGAGCCTCGGCAGAAGCTCGTCCACGTGCCGCCGCTGCGTCGGGCGCAGCGTCTTGCCGTGGCGCCGCCCGTGGAAATTGCGCCGCGACGGTGGCGGCGTCGCGTCGCTCATTCCCCGATCCCCTCGACCCCGGCCGCACGGGCCGCGATTCGCGCGACCCTTGGCGTTAACGTATTGTAGACTTTAGAAATCGACATGATTTCAGAGGCTTGACACAGGTTCACGCGTGGACCGCGATCAGACCGCCTTGCGAAGCGCCTCGATCAGGTCGATCCGCTCCCACGAGAACCCGCCGTCGGTCTCGGCCGGACGGCCGAAATGCCCGTAAGCCGAGGTGCGCTGGAAAATCGGCCGGTTCAGACCCAGATGCGTGCGGATGCCGCGCGGCGTCAGATCCATCGCCTTGGCCACGGCCGTCTCGATCTGCGCTTCCGGCACCTCGCCCGTTCCGAACGTGTCGGCGTAGATCGACAGCGGCCGCGCCACCCCGATCGCATAGGAAAGCTGGATCACGCAACGTCGCGCCAGGCCCGCCGCGACCACGTTCTTGGCCAGATAGCGCGCCGCATAGGCCGCCGACCGGTCGACCTTCGTCGGATCCTTGCCCGAGAACGCGCCGCCGCCATGGGGCGCGGCACCACCATAGGTGTCGACGATGATCTTGCGTCCGGTCAGGCCCGCGTCGCCGTCCGGCCCGCCGATCACGAATTTTCCGGTCGGGTTCACATGCCAGTCCGTCGCGTCGGTCAGCCATCCTTCGGGCAGGATCGCCCGGATATGCGGCTCGACCATCTCGCGGACCTGCGCCGAAGTCATCGTCGGGTCCAGATGCTGCGTCGAGAGCACGATGCTCGCCACCTCGACCGGCTTGCCCCCGGCGTAGCGCAGCGTGACCTGGCTCTTGGCGTCCGGCCCCAGCCGCGGCTCGGCACCGCTCTTGCGGATCTCGGCCAGCCTGCGGAGGATCGCGTGGGCGTAATGAATCGGCGCCGGCATCAGCTCGGGCGTCTCGTCGACCGCATAGCCGAACATGATCCCCTGGTCGCCCGCGCCCTCCTCCTTGCCCTCGGCCGCGTCGACCCCTTGGGCGATCTCGCTCGACTGGGCATGAAGGTAATTGTCGATACTGAGCGTCTCCCAGTGAAAACCGGGCTGCTCGTACCCGATGTCCCGCACGCACTCGCGCACGATCTCGTCGATCCGCCCGCCGACCGAAGCCGGGCCGCGGACCTCGCCCCCCACGACCACGCGATCGGTCGTCGCGAAGGTCTCGCAAGCGACCCGCGCCTCCGGGTCCTCGGCGAGAAACGCGTCGAGAACCGCATCTGAAATCCGGTCGCAAACCTTGTCGGGATGCCCTTCGGAGACGGACTCCGACGTGAAATGGTAGTCGCTGCGATTGCTCATTCAGAATGTCCCGAGGCGGTTCCGTTCCGGAGCGTCAGTACGTCACTGCGGCGCGGATCGTCAACGCCGGAACCGCGCGGCGCCGGAGGTCAGCCCTGGAACCCGGATCCCGAGCCCCGCCGCCTCTCGTCAGTGACCACGAGCGAGCGCACCAGCGCCAGAACCGAGGCGCGCGTGTCCGGATCGTCGATCGCCGCGAACGCGTCCGTCAGCGACCGGACCTCCTCGGGCAGACCCGCTTTGCCCGCGGGAAGCTCCGCCGCATGGGCGTCCGGCGCATCCATTCCATCGAAAAACCAGCTCGGCGGCACGCCCAGAAAATCCGCGATCTGATACAGCCGCCCGGCGCCGATCCGGTTCGACCCCTTCTCGTATTTCTGGATCTGGGAGAACGTGAGCCCCAGATGCCTGCCGAGCCGGCCTTGGCTGATCCCCAAAAACTCGCGGCGCTGACGCATCCGCGATCCGACATGAACATCTACATCACTCGAAGCTATACCCACGACACCACCCCGTCACTCTTCACACCCGGGGGTCGGAACACAGTCTGGACGAAACGACGTCGGCCGGAATGGCCGTCGCGTTCAAGGATCGCCCACCGCTCCCCGCAACGTTTTATGATCCGGGGCGGCCCAATACTCCACTGTAAAGTTTTAGGTAAGTTAATGCCAAAACGATAAGGATAACGGTCAACATTGGTAAATCGCCGTACTGCGAGTATATTGTTGGTGGCAATGCTGCCGGAAGTTTAGCATCCAGATGCCCCTCGACCCCGAGGCCGAGCTTAGCCGTCACCTCTCCGCGCGGATCGATCATCGCCGAGATCCCGGTGTTGGCCGCGCGCGCCATCGGCAGACCCTGCTCGATGCTCCGCGATCGGGCTTGGGCGAAATGCTGCCACGGCCCGGACGCCTCGCCGAACCAGCCGTCGTTGGTCACGTGGACGATCCATTCCGGACGTCCCTCCGGCGCGGTCATCAGATGCGGAAATATCGCCTCGTAACATATCAGCGGCAAAAATGGCGGCAGGCCCCGCGCCGAAATCAGATGCGGGCCCGGCCCCGCCGTGAACCCTCCGCGCGTCATCGTCGTGAGCGCCGGCAGACCCAGCCGCGCGATAAGGCCCGCGCCTGGAATGTACTCGCCAAACGGCACGAGAAGATGCTTGTCATAGACCGCCTCGGCGCTTCCGTCCGGGCGCAGCACCGCCAGCGAATTGAACCACTCCTCCCGCTCGGGCGTCGCGTCGAGCCGACGAATGCCGAGGATCAGCGCCGTGTCCGGATCGGCGGCGGCCGCCGCCTCGGCCTGAAGCGCGTCAGCGTACCCCAGAACGAACTCCACGGCCGCCTCCGGCCAGATCGTGACGTCCGGCAAAGGATCCGAAACCGCGGCGGTGGAAGCGAGAAGTCGATCGAAAAAGACCTGCTGCATGTCGGGGCGCCATTTGAGCTCCTGCGACGCGTTCGGCTGCACCAGCCGCACGATCAGCGGCTCCGCGCGCTCCGGCAAGGGCCGCGCCAGACGCATGGCCCCGTACCCCCAGAGCCCCGCGACGACCGCAACGGCGACCACGCTCCCCGCGACGGGACGCGCGCCGATGACCAGCGCGGCAAGGACCGTCACGAAGCCCAATCCGTGGGGCCCGATCACCGATACGATCTGCATCAGCGGTGTTTCGATCCAGGAGTAGCCGGCCAGCGCCCACGGAAACCCGGTCAGAACATGTGACCGCGCGTATTCCGCCAATGTCCAAAGCGCCGCGAGGATCACGGCCAGCGCCACGCCCTTTCGCCGCGACAGCGCGGCGAGACCGAACGCCGCGCCCCAGAACAGCGCGAGGCCCGCCGCCATGCCGAAAAGCGCGAAGGGCGCCATCCATCCATGGCGCTCCGGATCGACCATGAACGGCTCGACGATCCAGAACAGACCTCCCGCGAAATATCCCGCTCCGGCCGCCCAGCCGGTGAAGAATCCGCCACGCGCGCCCTCGGCGCCTCGCAGAAGCTGGAAAAGGACGGGAATCGCCAGGAAGAGAACCAGAGGAAACGAGACGGGCGGCTGCGCCACAGCCATCGCACCACCGGTGAGTAACGCCATCGCGCCACGGCGCCAGCCCCGCGACGCGGCGACCCGCTCCGGCAGCGACGTCATGAAACCCGGATTTATTCCGCGGCCTCGGCCGCGAGCCCCGGCGCGCGAAGCCGCACGCGCATCCGCTTGATGCGCCGCGCGTCGGCGTCGACGACCTCGAATTCATGGCCGTCGGGATGCATCACCACCTCGCCGCGCGCGGGCACGCGCCCGGCCAGCCGATAGACCAAGCCGCCCAACGTATCCGTCTCCTCGGCAAGCTCGCCATCGGCAAGCCGGATCCCGGTCTCGGCCTCGAACTCGTCGAGATCGACCCTCGGCTGGGCGATATAGACCCCCGGCGATTCCAAGGTCCAAAGCAGGCCCTCGTCCTCGTCATGCTCGTCCGCGATGTCGCCGACGATCTGTTCCAGCAGATCCTCGATGGTCACCAGCCCGTCAACGCCGCCGTATTCGTCGATCACCAGCGCCATGTGGATGCGCGCGGCCTGCATCTTTTGGAGCAGCACCCCGATCGGCATCGACGGTGGCGCATAGAGGAGCGGACGCAGCAATCCGCGCAGATCGAAGCCTTCGGACGAGGCGCCGAACCCGTATTTCAGCGCGAGATCTTTCAGATGCACCAGCCCGACGGGCTGATCGAGCGTCTCGGCATAGACGGGCAGCCGCGAATTCGTGCTGCTCTGGAAGATCGCCAGAACCTCTTCGAGACTGGCGTCCTGGGACACCGCCTCGATATCGGGGCGCGGGACCGACACGTCGTCAACGCGCATGTTGCGCATGTTGCGAAGGTTGACCAGCATCTCGCGCGCGCCACGCGACGCGTCTGCGGCCGCCTGACCCGCGCCGTCGTCGTCATCCGCCGTTTCGGAAGCCTCGCGCCTGAACAGACGCGTGAAAAAACCCTGTCGCTCCGGACTGTCTGGATCCCCATCCTCGGACTCTGCCGGAAGCTCCGCCGGCCGTCCGTCTGATGTATCTGCCATGTCTCCCGTCCGGACTCCGCGCCTCAGGGGCGCTCCTGTTCGACATATGGGTCGGCGACCCCCAGACTTGCAAGTATTTTCGTCTCAAGCCGCTCCATCTCGTCGGCTTGCGTCTCATCCTCGTGATCCCGCCCCAGAAGATGCAGCACTCCGTGAACGACGAGGTGAGTCGCATGATCGCCGAGCGACAATCCGGCTTCGACGGCCTCACGCGCGCAAGTGTCGTACGACAATGCCATATCACCGAGGCTTTCGGGCTCCCCCGGCATCGGATGGTCCGCCTGACCCACCGGCCAGGACAGCACGTTGGTGGCCGCGGCCTTCCCCCGGAAATCCGCGTTGAGCGCGGCGATTCGCGAATCGCCGCAGCCCAGAAGGCCGATCGCGTACGCCGACGGGTCCAGACCTTCCGCCTCCAGCGCCGCCCGCGCCGCCCGCTCAGCGAGCGCCTCCAATCCCGCAGCCTCCCAGCGCGGATCCTCGACAACCGCCTCGACCAGGGGCGTGGTCTCAGCCATTCGCCGGGCCGGCACTTTCATAGGCGCGGATGATGCGCGCGACGAGCGGATGCCGCACCACGTCCTCGGCGGTGAACCGCGTGAAGCCCACGCCGGACACGTCGCGCAGAATGCGCTCGGCCTCGATAAGGCCCGACATCACCCCGCGCGGCAGGTCGATCTGCGTCACGTCGCCGGTGATCGCCATCCGACTGCCCTCGCCGAGCCGCGTGAGGAACATCTTCATCTGCATCGTCGTCGCGTTCTGAGCCTCGTCGAGCACCACGAAAGCGTTCGACAATGTCCGTCCGCGCATGAACGCGAGGGGCGCGATCTCGATCTGCTTCTCTTCGATCAGCTTCTGAACCTGCTTGGGCGGGAAGAAGTCGTTCAGCGCGTCGTAAAGCGGCTGCATGTAGGGGTCGACCTTGTCCTTCATGTCGCCCGGCAGGAACCCCAGCCGCTCGCCCGCCTCGACCGCCGGACGGCTCAGGATGATCCGGTCGACCTTGCCCTCGATGAACATGGAGACCGCGGCGGCCACCGCGAGATACGTCTTGCCGGTGCCCGCCGGCCCGAGCCCGAACACCAGTTCGTTGCGGAACAGGCTGACCACGTAGCCCTTTTGCGCGGCGGTGCGCGGCTCGACCAGCTTGCGCCGCGTGCGGATTTCCAGCGGCGCCGAGCCGAACATGTCGAGCTGCGGCTCCGCCGCGCCGCTCTTCTTCGGAGCCTCGCCCGGGCCCATCCTCAAGACCGCCTCGATGTCGCCCGGCGTCACCTCGCGCCCCTGCTCCAGCCTCGAATAAAGCGCCCGAAGCACCGCCTCGCCGGTCGAGCGCTCCTCCCCGGTCCCGTGCAGCGAGAGAAGATTCCCCCGGCGTTGGATCCGGACACCCAGACGCTGTTCGATCTGGACCAGATTGCGGTCCAATTCTCCGCAGAGATCAATCAGAAGGCGATTGTCCGGAAACTCGATGTCGCTCTCGGAGAGCTGATCCGGTGGCGGGGCGGGGGAAGGAACGCTGGTCGCCAATGGACCTCCGGATGCTCTGCGACACGCTGGTCGACTTGAACCTGCCCTGGCCGTTGCGCCGGCGCAAGCCTTTTGCGGCGGCTCACGCCACGGCGACGCCGTCCAGCGAATTGGTCTGCGTGCCGATCACGCGCACCGGCACCACTCGGCCGATCGCCTCCGGCTCCGCATCGAAGTGCACCGCGTTGAGATAAGGCGATTTGCCGGCGACCTGGCCGGGATTGCGCCCGGTCTTTTCAACCAGCACCAGCAGCGTGCGGCCGATCATGCTCTCCTGAAACGCGCGCTGCTGACGGGTCAGCAGCGCCTGGAGCCGCTGCAGACGCTCGGACTTCACTTCCGCCGGCAGATCCTCGCGGCCCGCCGCCGGCGTCCCGGGCCGGGGCGAATACGCGAACGAAAAAGCCTGCGCATGACCCACCGCCTCGACCAGATCGAGCGTCGCCTGGAAATCCACCTCGGTCTCGCCTGGAAAGCCCACGATGAAATCGCCCGACAGCGCGATGTCGGGCCGCGCGTTCCGGATGCGGCCGATCAGATCGAGATACTCGTTTGCCGTGTGCTTGCGGTTCATCGCCTTGAGGATCCGGTCACTGCCCGACTGCACCGGCAGATGCAGGAACGGCATCAGCTTGCCGACCTCGCCATGCGCCGCGATCAGGTCGTCGCCCATGTCGTTGGGATGCGACGTGGTGTAACGGATGCGCTCCAATCCATCGATCTCCGCCAGCTTTCGCACCAGCGCAGCCAACGTCGCGCCCTCCGCATCTCGATACGCGTTGACGTTCTGCCCCAGCAGCGTGACCTCGGCGACGCCCCGATCCACCAGAGCGCGCGCCTCGCCGACGATCCGCTCCGCCGGCCGCGACACCTCGGCTCCACGGGTATAGGGCACAACGCAGAAGGCGCAGAACTTGTCGCAGCCCTCCTGCACCGTCAGGAACGCGGCCGGCGCGCGGCGCGCTTTGGACGGTTCCGGCAGGTGGTCGAACTTGTCCTCGGGCGGAAACTCGGTCTCGACCGGCCGCCCGCCCGCCTCGACCTCCGCCAGCATCGCCGGCAGCCGGTGATAGGCCTGCGGCCCGACCACCAGATCGACGGCCGGCGCCCGCGCCAGGATCTCCGCGCCCTCGGCCTGCGCGACGCAGCCGGTCACCCCGATCCGCAGACCCGGCCGCTCCGCTTTGAGCGGCCGATACCGCCCGAGATCCGAATAGACTTTCTCGGCGGCCTTCTCCCGGATGTGACAGGTGTTGAGCAGGATGAGGTCGGCATCGGCCGCCTCGCCGGTCGCCTCGTAGCCATGCGCGCCCAAGGCCGCACTCATCCGCTCGCTGTCATAGACGTTCATCTGACAGCCGTAAGTCTTTACGAAGAGCTTCTTTTTCGGCGCTGACATCGGCTCCCCCGGAAACGCGAAAGGCGCGGAGCCATCAGCCCCGCGCCCGTCTATCTTTCGCCGCGCCGTGGCGCAAGCGGACCTATTTCGCTTTTGGTTTGCGTCCCAGACCGATCTTCTTTGCCAGTTCCTGGCGCTTCAGCGCATAGTTGGGGGCGACCATCGGGTAGTCCGGCCGGAGGCCCCATTTCGCGCGGTAATCCTCCGGCGTCATCCCGTAGGCGGTCATCAGATGCCGCTTGAGCATCTTGAGCTTCTTGCCGTCCTCGAGACAGATGATGAAGTCGTCCGTGATCGATTTCTTGATCGGAACGGCCGGCGTAAGCTCGATGGAGCTCGCATCCTCACCGGTCGCGATCTCGTTGATCTTCGCATAGACCGCCTGGATGAGATCCGGCACGTCATTGGCGCCCACGGCGTTGTTGGCGACATGGGACGATACGATGTCCGAGGTCAGGGCGAGGATTTCCGCCCGCGTGATGGTCTGATCGTCAGTCATAGATTCGCTTTCCGAATTTGGCGGTGTCGTCGCCATGCGGCGACACGGATTACTGTCAAGGGGCGTCATTTTTAAGGAAAGGCACCCGGCCACAAGAACAATTTATTTTCCGAAATCTCTTTTGACAAGAGCCGAAGATCGTTTGATATGAAAAATTATCGCTATCGACCCGAAACCGCTTCAAGTCCAAGTATGAGAACCGCTCCGATAGCGCATACAAGATGATCCGAGATGGGTTATTGGCAGAAACTCTTTCTTTCCGTGCGTCGTTCGGCGTGAATCCGCCGATCGCAAGGTGCGTGATGTGTCTTTCGCCTCCCCTTTTTTGGCGTCCATTCTCAGAACGGGCCGACGCCGCTCGCGGACTTCGGGAACATCACGTGACTGACCGCGCGTGGGCCATCTCGCCAGGAATCGCGTCAGTCAAGACGGCCGCCAGCGATCATTGATCGCCCATCCCGGTCTACGAAGGCATCACAACTTCGCGGACGCGGATTGCCGAGCCGTGGAGGTTCGTAAACATCTATATCGCGCCCGACTGAGATGAAACGCCGCGCGCCGCGCATCCATCGACGTCGGGCTGCGCCGGAAACTGCCCGCGAAGCGGCTGCGCCCCCATCTTCCACCTAGGAGTAGAACGGATCAGGACACTTCTCCGGGCCGACCGGATCCAAACGCTCGACACTTGGAGCACCCCGTCGAAACCTCTCAAGCGGAGAGAGTCGTGCAGGCCGACCGCGCGGAAAGGCGTGTCGCACCCCCTGGTCAGGCGGCGGCGTCAGCCAGTCCACGCTGTTCCAGCAACGCCTCGACCCCCGGCATCCGGCCTCGGAACGCGGTGTAGAGGTCGACCGCATCGCGTGATCCGCCGGCCCCATAGACGTCGCGCTCAAGACGTTCCGCCGTCGCGGAATCGAACGGATCGCCCGTCTCCGTGAACGCCGCGAAGGCATCCGCGTCCATCACTTCCGACCACATGTAGGAATAATAGCCGGACGAGTATCCGTCCCCCGAGAAGACGTGCTGGAAATGCGGCGCCGCATGGCGCATCACGATGGCCCGCGGCACGCCCAGCCGCGCCAGCGTCTCGGCCTGCGCCGCAATCGGATCGGTCGGAGCGGGCCCCGCATGGAAATCCAGATCGACCATCGCCGAGGCGACGTATTCGACCGTCCCGAAGCCCTGATCGTAGTTCTTCGCCGCCAGCAGGCGGTCGAGCAGATCGCGCGGCATCGGCTCGCCAGTTCGCGCGTGCAAAGCATGTCGCTCAAGGATCTCCGGCACCGACAGCCAATGCTCGTAAAGCTGGCTCGGCAGCTCCACGAAATCCCGCGCCACAGACGTGCCCGACACGAACCCGTAGGTCACGTCCGACAGCAACACGTGCAGCGCGTGGCCGAATTCGTGGAACAGCGTCTCCGCGTCGTCGAAGGTCAGCAGGCTCGGCTCGCCCTTCGGCGCCTTGGCGAAATTGCAGACGTTTACCGCGATTGGCCGCACCTCTCCGTCCATCTTCGACTGCTGCCGGAAGCTCGAACACCAGGCGCCGGAACGCTTGGACGGTCGGGCGAAATAATCGCCGATGAACACGCCCATGTGCCGGTCGCCCTTGCGCACCTCCCAGGCCCGCGCGTCGCGGTGGTAGAGCGGCACGTCGAGCGGCACGAAACTCAGCCCGAACAGCCGCCCCGACACGTCGAACGCCGCCTCGATCATGTTTTCCAGCTTCAGGTACGGCTTGATCGCGCCCACGTCGAGATCGTGCTCCGCGCGTTGCCGGGCCTTGGAATAGTAGCGCCAATCCCAAGGTTCCAGCGGGCCGTTCACCCCGTCCTCGCGCATCCGCTCCTCGAGTTTGGCGGCGTCGGCCTCGGCCTGCGCCTTGGCCGGCCCCCAGACGGCGGTCAGGAGGTCGCGCACCGCTTCGGGCGACTTGGCCATCTCGTTCTCGAGCTTGAACGCCGAGAAACTCTCATAGCCCAGCAGCTTCGCCCGCTCCTCGCGGAGCTTCAGCGTCTCGGCGATGATCTCCCGATTGTCCGTCGCCCCGTCGTTCCGCCCCCGCGCGGTCCAGGCCTCGAAGGCCCGCTCGCGCAGATCCCGCCGGGGGCTGGTCTCAAGGAACGGCACGATCAGGCTGCGCGACAGGGTGATGACGTGACCGTCATGCCCGCGCTCGGCGGCGGCCTCGGCGGCGGAGGCGATCAGATCTTCCGACAGTCCTTCGAGGTCGCCCGCCTTCAGCCGCATCTCCCACGCCTTCTCGTCGGCCAGCACATTCTGGCCGAAGGCGGTTCCAAGGGTCGCCAGCCGCTGCGAGATCTCGCGCAGGCGGTCGCGGTCGGCCCCTTCGAGCCGCGCGCCGGAGCGCACGAACATGCGGTGATACAACTCCAGAACGCGGTCCTGTTCGGGGGTCAGGCCAAGCTCCGCCCGCCGCTCCATCAGCGCGTCGACCCGCGCGAAGAGCGCCGCGTTCATCATCGTCTCGGAATGATGCGCCGACAGACGCGGGCTGAGATCGCGCTGGAGCGCCTCCATCTCGTCGTTGGTGTCGGCGCCGGCGAGGTTGAAGAACACCGCCGCGACCCGGTCCAGCAGCCGCTCGGAGCGTTCCATCGCCTCGATGGTGTTCGCGAAATCGGGCACGGCCGGATCCTCCGCGATGGCGTCGATCGCCGCGCGGGCCTCGGCCAGCGCCTGGTCGAAGGCGGGCTGGAAATCCTCGGTGCCGATCTCGGCGAAGGGCGGCAGGCCGAAGGGTCCGGTCCAGTCGGTGACGAGCGCGTTCATCGGGGTCTCCTCATGCTTCGAAGGGGATATAGGCGCGGCCGCACCGAAGGGTAAGCCGTCAAACGTCGAAGGAATGCGCGTTCTCGACCCGTTCGGCCACGCCGGCTCCGTCCACCAGAACCACGTCGAAGCGACAATCGGGCGCGCCCGTCGCTTGCTCCGCCAGCCAGCGCTCCGCCGCCGCGCCCAGACGCCGCCACTGCGCCGGCGACACCGCGCCCGCCGCCGAGTCGCGGGTCCGGCGCGCCTTGACCTCGACGAAGACCACCATTCCCGCCAGATCCACGATCAGGTCGATCTCGCCTTCCGGACAGCGCCAGCGCTCGGCCAGCACGCGCCCGCCCTCGCGCAGGTAGATCCCGGCCGCGATCTCCTCCGCCGCCAGCCCGTTCTGATATGCCGTGCGCCCGGCCCTCACCGCGCCAGCTCCAGCGCGCGGGCGTAGACCTGACGACGCGGTAGGCCGAGACGGGCCGCGACCTCGGTCGCCGCGTCCTTGACGGATGCGCCGTCGAGCGCGGCCGCCAGCGCGGCGTCCAGATCCTCCTCCGCGACCTCGGTCTCGAGAGGCGGGCCGACCACCACGACGATCTCGCCCTTGGGCGCGTCCTCGGCGCCGTATTCCGCCGCCAGCGCCCCGAGCGTCCCGCGCCGCGTCTCCTCGAAGCGTTTGGTCAACTCGCGGCACACCGCCGCCGGACGCTCCGCGCCCAACGCATCCGCCATCGCGGCCAGCGTCGCGGCGAGTCGGCGCGGGGATTCGTAGAAGACCAACGTCGCGGGCACCGCCGCCAGCGCCGCCAGCGCCTTGCGCCGCGCCATGTCCTTGGGCGGCAGGAACCCCCCGAACAGGAACCGGTCGGTCGGCAGACCCGCGACCGACAGGGCCGCGAGCAGCGCCGAGGCTCCGGGCGCCGCGACCACGGCATGCCCCGCCGCGATCGCCTCGGCGGCGATCTTGAACCCCGGATCGGCGATCAGCGGCGTGCCCGCGTCCGAGACCAGCGCAACGGACTTCCCCTCCGCCAGCGCCGCCAGCAGACGCGGTCGTTGAGCGGCGCCGTTGTGATCGTGATACGGCAGGATCGCGCGCCGGTCCCGCTTGACGCCGTGGATGTCCATCAGCTTGCGGGCCGTGCGGGTGTCCTCGGCCGCGAGGATGTCCGCCGATGCCAGAATATCCAACGCCCGCAACGTGATGTCGCGCGCGGCTCCTATCGGAGTTGAGACCAGATATAGCCCCGGCGCGAGGCGAGCGAGCGCTTTTCCGGTGGCCGGATCGAGGAGGGGGCTGTCCATTTCGCGTTTACATTCCGCAGGCCGCGCACTAGCGTTCACGCCCGCGTCGCCCGAGGGTGAGCTTCAACGAACAAAAGACACGGTGAGGGATGATGCTGTCAACACGCAAACCGGTTTTCTCGGCGCTCCGCGCGGTGGCGATCGTCGCCGCGGCCGCGCTCGTCACGGCCTGCGCGCCCCAGATGGGCGCTCTGTCCGGCGCCGGCGTCGCGGTCGACGTGAACCAGCCGGTGCGGGTCGCGCTTCTGGTTCCGCTCGGCTCGGGTGACATGGGCCGCGAGAACATCGCGCGCAGCATCGTCAACGGCGCGGAACTGGCAAAGGCCAGCCTGACCAACGCGACCATCGACCTCGTCGTCTATCCGACCGCCGGCACGACCGACGGCGGTGCCGCGGCGGCGCAGCAGGCGGTGGCCGAGGGGGCGAAGATCATCATCGGGCCGCTCTTCAGCACCGCCACCAACGGCGCGCAGCCGGTCGCGGACGCGGCGGGTCTGACGATCCTGAGCATGAGCAACAACACCGCAGTCGCGGGCGGCAACGTCTACATCCTCGGCAACACCTTCGAGAACACCGCCGACCGTCTGGTGCGCTACGGCCAGTCGCGCGGCCTGAACCGCTACGGCGTGGTCTACCCCAACGGTCTCGAAGGCGAGACGGCGCGGAACGCCGTGGCCCAGGCGGTCGGCGCGCGCGGCGCGACGCTCGTCGCGTCGGCGGGGTACAACCTCTCGCAGGCGGGGATCCAATCGGCCGCCCCCAGCATCGCCGCTTCGATGCGGGGCAACGGCGCGCAGGCGATCATCCTGACGGACGGCCCGACTGGAGGCCTCGGCTTCATCGCCGAAGGTCTGCGCGACGGCGGAGTCGACCCGGTCAGTTCGCTCTTTCTGGGCATGCAGCGCTGGAACTCCTCTGCTGAGGCGATGGCGCTGCCAGCGCTCCAGGGCGGCGTGTTCGCCGCGGCCGATCCCGGTCTCGTGGCGGGCTTCGAGGGGCGGTATCAGAACGCCTACGGCTCGCCGCCACACGAATTGGCATCGCTCGGATTTGACGGCGTGGCGGCGGTGGGCGCGATGATCGCGAACGCCCGGGCCTCCGGCGGAAGCCCGTTCTCGCAGGCGAGCATCGCCCAGCCGGCCGGCTTCGCCGGCGCCAGCGGCCCGTTCCGTTTCAACACGAACGGAACGAACCAGCGCACGCTGGCGATCCTAGAAGTCCGCGACGGCGGCGCCGTCGTGATCGAACGCGCCGCGGGCGGCTTCGGCGGCGTTGGCAACTAGCGTCCTCCAGGCCGTTCCAGACGAGCCCGACTGGAGCGGTCTGACCGCCTCGGCGGAGGACATCCTCGACGTGCCGGCCACCCTGACGGCACTCGAGGCCGCCGTCGCCGCGCAGACCGACGGCGGCGCCCGGCGCGCGGCGGCGGTCGAGGTCCTGACCGAAGCCTGGACGAACGCCCGCGCGCGGATCGCGACCTTGATCGCGGAGTCGCCCCGCGACGCGCACAAGGCGATCCACGACTATTCCTGGCTGACCGACCGGATCGTGACCCTCACGCTCGACATCGTCGCGCGCCGTTTGCATCCGCTGGCCAACCCCACCGCCTCCGAACGCATCTGCGCCGTCGCGGTCGGCGGCGGCGGCAGGGCCGAGATGGCGCCGTTCTCGGACGTGGACCTGCTGTTCGTCACGCCGTGGAAACAGACCCCGTGGGGCGAATGCCTGATCGAGAGCACGCTCTACTGCCTGTGGGACCTCAAAATGAAGGTCGGCCATTCCGTGCGCACGGTCGAAGACTGCATCCGCATGGGCCGCGACGACGTCACGATCCGCACGAGCCTGCTGGAGCATCGGTTTCTCTGGGGCGACGCGGCTCTGTCGGCGGAACTCGACGCGCGACTCTGGAAGGAGCTCTTCCGCAACACCGGACCGGAGTACATCGAGCTGAAGCTCGAGGAGCGGGCCGAACGGCATCATCGCCAAGGCAGCACGCGCTACCTGCTCGAGCCCAACGTCAAGGAGGGCAAGGGCGGCCTGCGCGACCTCCAGACGCTCTACTGGATCGCCAAATACATCAACCACGCCCGCAGCCACCACGATCTCGTGGATATCGGCGTCTTCACGGCGGACGAGTTCCGCATCTTCACCGAGGCGGCCGACTTCCTCTGGACCACGCGCGTCCACATGCACCTTCTGACCGGCCGCGCCACCGAGCATCTGACCTTCGACCTCCAGGTCGAGATCGCCGAGCGCCTGGGGTTCGAGGCCACCTCCGGCCAGCGCGCGGTGGAACGCTTCATGCAGACCTACTTCACCCACGCCAAGAACGTGGGCGACCTCACCCGCATCTTCCTCGCGGCACTCGAGGCGCGGCACGTCAAATCCCGCCCGACCTTCGGCACCAAGATCCTGAGCGCCTTCACCTTCGGCCGTGACCCGGCTCCGGACGGCTACGTCATCAAACACGGCCGGCTCGACATCGCCGATTACGACGCGTTCCTGCGCGATCCGGTCAACATCCTGCGCCTCTTTCGCGAGCGAAACCGCTCCGACATCCTGACCCATCCGGATTCGCTGCGCCTGATCACCGCCAACCTCCATCTGATCGACGACAGGCTGCGCGCGGATCCCGAGGCGAACCGCATCTTCCTCGAGCTGATCCTGAGCCCGACCAACCCGGTCCGGGCGCTCCGCCTGATGAACGAGACCGGCGTGCTCGGCGCCTTCATCCCCGAATTCGGCCGCATCGTGGCGATGATGCAGTTCACGATGTATCACCGCTACACCGTGGACGAGCACACGATCCAGACGATCTCGAACCTCTCCAAGATCGAACGCGGCAAACTCAAAGCCGAGCTTCCCGTCGCCTCCACGATCGCCGAGAAGGGCTTCAACCGCCGCGTTCTGTATATCGCCCTGCTGCTCCACGACATCGGCAAAGGCTCCGGCCGGCCTCATTCCGAGGTCGGCGCCGAGATCGCCCGCTCGCTCTGCCCCCGGCTCGGCCTCGACGCGGAGGAGACCGAACTGGTCGAGTGGCTCGTGCTGAACCACCTCCTGATGTCGGACACAGCCCAGAAGCGCGACCTCTCGGAGCCCCGCACGGTGCGGGACTTCGCGCTGGTGGTGAAGACCCCGTCACGGCTGCGGCTTCTGACCGTGCTCACGGTCTGCGACATCCGCGGCGTCGGACCGGGCGTGTGGAACAACTGGAAGGCGATGCTGCTTCGGGCGCTCTACGCCGACACGCTCGAATACCTGACCGGCGACGCCCGGAGCCGGAGCCGGCCCGAGCGAGAGGCCGCCGCCAAGGACGATCTGGCGCACGCCCTGTCCGAATGGGCCCCCGATGCCATCGAGGCGGAATGCGCGCGGCACTACCCGCCCTACTGGCTCGGCTTCGACACACGCACCCACGTGATCTTCGCGGGCCTGGTCCAGAAACTGGTCGAGAACGGCGACGCGATCCAGACCAGCATCGAGCTCGATTTCGAGCGCGACGCCACCCAGGCCTGTTTCGTCATGTCCGACCATCCGGGCATCTTCGCGCGTCTCGCCGGCGCGCTGGCGCTGGCCGGCGCCAACATCGTCGACGCGCGGACCTATACCACGACCGACGGCATCGCGACCGCCGCGTTCTGGGTCCAGGACGCCCAAGGCGCGCCGTACGAGAAATCCCGCCTCACCCGCCTGCGCCGCAGTGTCACGCGCACGCTGAGCGGCGAGATCAAGGCCGGCGCCGCGCTGCGCGACAAGCACACCATCAAGCGCCGCGAGCGCGATTTCACCGTGCCGACCCGGATCACTTTCGACAACACCGGCTCGGACATCTACACGATCATCGAGGTCGAGACCCGCGACCGCCTCGGCCTGATCTACGACATCGCCCGCACCCTGACCGCGAACAACGTCTCCATCGCGTCGGCCATCATCGCGACCTACGGCGAGCAGGCGGTCGACACGTTCTACGTGAAGGACCTGTTCGGGCTGAAACTCCATTCCGAGTCCAAGCGCCGCACGTTGGAGGCCCGCCTGCGCGCCGGCATCCTCCCCGATGAAGTCGGCGAGGACGGACCGCCCGAGTGAACCGTCCGATCCGCCTGTTGCCGGCCTTCCTGACGGTGGGCGGCTGGACGATGCTCAGCCGCATCCTCGGCCTCGGCCGCGACGTCCTGATGGCCGCGCTTCTCGGCACCGGCCCGGTCGCGCAGGCGTTCCTGATCGCCTTCACCCTGCCCAACATGTTCCGGCGATTTTTCGCCGAGGGCGCCTTCAACCTCGCCTTCGTCCCGATGTTCTCCAAGCGCGTCGAGGCCGGCGACGACCCGCAGGGTTTCGCCCGCGACGCCTTCTCCGGGCTCGCCACGATCCTCATCGCCTTCACCCTGATCGGCCAGCTCCTGATGCCCTGGCTCGTCCTCGCCATGGCCAGCGGCTTTGCCGGCGACGAGCGTTTCGATCTCGCCGTGCTCTACGGCCGCATCGCCTTCCCCTATCTCATCCTCATCTCGCTGACCGCGCTGCTGAGCGGCGTCCTGAACGCCACCGGCCGCTTCGCCGAGGCCGCCGCGGCGCCGATCCTGATGAACGTCGTGATGATCGCCTTCCTGCTCGCCGGGCTACTGGACCGGCGGCGACATCGGCCTCTGGCAGATCTGGTCGGTCCCCGTCGCGGGCGTGGCCCAGCTCGCGCTCGTCTGGCGCGCCGCCGACCGCGCCGGCATGCGCATCCGCCCGCGCATGCCGCGCCTGACGCCGGAACTGCGGCGCCTCGCGGTCATCGCAGCCCCCGCCGTGCTGGCCGGCGGCGTCGTTCAGATCAACCTTCTCGTCGGCCGCCAGGTCGGCTCGTTCTTCGACGGCGCCGTCGCCTGGCTCAGCTACGCCGACCGTCTCTACCAGCTTCCGCTCGGGCGTCGTCGGCGTCGCCATCGGCGTCGTGCTCCTGCCCGACCTCTCGCGGCGCCTCGGCACCGGCGACGTCCAGGGCGGCCGCGACGCCGTCAACCGCGCCGCCGAGTTCACCCTGGCACTCACCCTGCCCGCCGCGACCGCGCTCATGGTCATCCCCGCCGCCATCGTCTCGGTCCTGTTCCAGCGCGGCGCGTTCGAGGCCTCCGACACCGCCGCCACCGCGCTCGCCGTCGCGATCTACGGCGCCGGTCTGCCCGCCTTCGTTCTGCAGAAGGTCGTGTCGCCGGTCTATTACGCCCGCGAGGACACCCGCTCTCCGTTCCGCTTCGCCGTCCACGCGATGATCGTCAACGCGGTGATCGCGCTTGGCCTCGCCCCCATCATCGGCTTCTCCGCCGCCGCGCTGGCCACCACCATCGCAGGCTGGGTCATGCTCTGGCAGCTCTGGCACGGCGCGAGGAACATGGACGGCGCCGCCACCGCCGACGCCCGCCTGCGCCGCGCCTTGCCCCGCATAGCGCTCGCCTGCCTCGCCATGGCCGCCGCCCTCTGGCTCGGCCAGTCATGGCTCGCCCAAGCCCTCACCACCCCCGGCCTGCGCTACGCCGCCCTCGCCCTGCTCGTCCTCGTCGGCATGACCACCTACGCCGCGGCCATCCTCGCCACAGGCGCCCTGCGCCTGTCGGACGTGAAAGCGGCGCTCCGGCGGGTAAAGGGGTGAGTAGCGCAAATACTGCACAAATTATTGGTATTATAAAAATATTTTTTGTATCGTTTATGTAGACTTATCGCCAAGACGACCACCTTTTAAAATCCATCGCATCATAAGTTCTGAACATCGATGTCCCTTTGAAAGTAATTGCCCACCCCCTTGCGCGGCTATGAAATGTCTGAATCCATGAGAGTATGGACAGAGATGATTTGCGGCAGCTGAGCAAAGAGCAATTGATTGAATTTGTTCTGCAATTGCAGCAGCCAGAGAAGACCTCGCGGACTTCGTCGAGGCCTCCTTCGACGGACAGGAAGGCAAAACGGGAGAGCGCCCGCCCTGGCGGAGCGAAGCCGGGGCATGAGCCACACAATCGGCGGCTGGCCGAGGATCCCGACGAAGTCCGGGACCACAAGCCCGACGTCTGCGAGGAGTGGGGCACTACTGATCCGCTGATCACCATGCCGGCCCGCGGCTTTTGACTGCGCCGCACATGAAGGCCTGACAGAAGACCGCACTCGATCACACGCCAATCGGGACAAAAGCTTCTTGCACCACGGGCGGCAACCACAGAAGACTTTCAGCGCCTCGGGAATGCCCCACGTGAGTCTGCGTCAGCGCGAGCTGGTATCGTTCGTTGCTCTCGCCGCGGCATTCATTTTGATCAAACCCGTCCACACCGCCTAGCCACTCGATCAATCCTTTGGGTTCGCTCGGATCGCTCTTGAATACACCTACTGGAAAAAGGGCGCATTGTGGCGCTAAATCTGATCGACGGACAGACGAAGTTGATTGTTGAGGAACTGAAACTTCAGACTTAACTGCTTTCAAATTAACCACCGATCCCGACAAAAACCCTCGAAATAACCCCTCGATATGCCTTCCATCCGCATTCCAGATCGAAGTTTCCGCCGTTAACCCCTGAATCCCCGAAGGGATTTCCCGCGCGCTTTCGCCCCCCCCGCGAACCCGCTGGACTCCCATCCCCGCCCCCGATACGCACCGGGTTGTCAAGGCGGCACCCCATGACAAGCGAAGACACACAATCCTGGCCGCGCCACTTCAAGGCGACGGTCACCCTCGCGCTTCCGCTGATCGGGGCGCAGCTCGCCCAGATGGCCATGGGCGTGACCGACACGGTCATGCTCGGCTGGCTCGGCGCTGTGGAACTCGCCGCCAGCGTATTGGCGACGCAGGCTTTTTTCCTGTTGTTCATCTTCGGCGCCGGCTTCGCCCATGCCGCCATGCCCCTCGCCGCCAACGCCGAAGGCCGCGGCGACGCCCGCGGCGTGCGCCGCTCGATCCGCATGGGCCTCTGGGTGCTCGGCCTCTACAGCGCCGCCGCCATGGTCCCGCTCTGGCAAATCGAACCCATTCTGCTGACGCTCGGCCAAGACCCTGATCTCGCCGCCCTCGCCGGCGACTACATGCGCGTGGCCCTCTGGTCCCTGACCCCCGCTACCCTCGTCATGGGCCTGCGGTCCTACCTCTCCGTCGTCAACCGCGCCTGGGTGATCCTCGCCGTGACCGTCGCGGCGGCCTTCCTCAACGGTTTCCTCAACTGGCTGTTCATCTTCGGAAATCTCGGCGCTCCCGCGCTCGGCATCGTCGGCGCGGCGATCGCCACGACCGGAAGCAACATCCTCATGGCGCTGCTCCTGATCGGCTACACCGCGCTGGCGCCCGCCCTCAGACGCTACGAGATCTGGGTCCGCTTCTGGCGCCCCGACTGGAAAGCGTTCCTCGAGGTCGTCCGCCTCGGCTGGCCCATCGGCGCCACGATCATCGCCGAGGTCGGCCTGTTCACCGCCTCGTCGATCATGATGGGCTGGCTCGGAACCATTCCGCTGGCCGCGCACGGCATCGCGCTTCAGATCACCTCGGTCGCATTCATGGTCCCCCTCGGCCTCGCCAGCGCCGCCACCGTGCGCGTCGGCATGGCCTACGGGCGCGGCTCGCTCCCGGACATCGGCCGCGCCGGAAACACGGCGCTCGCTCTCGCGACGATGTTCGCGCTGACCGCCGCGGCGATCTTCCTCGTCTGGCCCGAGGCCCTCGTCGGCCTTTATCTCGACGCCGGCAACGAGAACTCGGCAGCGCTTCTCGCCTACGCCGTGCCGCTCCTGTTTGTCGCGGCCGCCTTTCAGGTGGTCGACTGCCTCCAAGCGGTCGCGAGCGGCATCCTGCGCGGCTTCAAGGATACGCGCACGCCCATGCTGATCGCCGTCTTCAGCTACTGGGTCATCGGCCTGCCCGTCGCGTATCTCCTCGCGTTCCCCGCCGGCCTCGGCGGACGGGGCATCTGGTGGGGCCTCGCCTTAGGCCTCGCCGCCGCCGCGATCCTGCTGACGCTGCGGGTCTATCGCCGCGAACGCCTCGGTCTCCTCTACGGGTCAGCGTCCGTGACGCCGGCCTGATCCGGAACGGCCCGATTTTCAGACTGACAAGCTTGCCTGGAGAGCAGCGGCACGCGCCAACAGGCGCGGGCCAAACCAAAGACTCGCGCGCACCGCGCGCTCCGCTTGGCGGCAAAGGCCGCCCGCAAGTCGGACTCACATTCCGCGCGCCCGATCCCTGAGGCGCCGCAATCGCGCTCCTCCATCCGGCGCGAGCGCGAAGGATGCGGCGAACCCCGCCGCGAACCCGCCGAGGTCGGCGATCCAGTCCGGTCCACCGCCGATGGTCAGCCGCACGATCAACTGGAGCACCAGCAATATGCCGATCAGCCGGAACGCCATGATCCGCCCCCGTCCCTCGCGCTTCATCCACAGCGCCCAGGTGTAGGCCCCGATCATTCCGTAGACCGCCGGATAGACCCCGACGAGAAGCGTCCGGCCCTCGAAGAACAGCACATAGGCGACGGCCCCGCCCAAGGCCCCGGCCACGAGGATTCCCGCCAACGCCATCGCCGAGAACCGCTCCGACACCGCCTTGCCGAGCGCGAGGGTCAGGACCGCGCCGAAAATCGCATGCGTCGCGCCCAGATGGATGAACGGATGGGTCGCAAGCCGCAGCAGCGCGTCCGCATCGAGGCTCCGCACGACGGCCGCCTGCCGCAGAAGCGGCGACGACAGCCCGTACGAGGTCATCGCCTCGATCCGCCAGCCCACCGCGCCCGCCCCGCCGATCATCCCCCGCGCGCCCAGCTGGAAAACCGCTTCGATCGAGAGGATCGCGACCGCCAAACCGACGACCAGCGGCGGCAGATGCTGGAATGGCGACCGGCTATCGGGCATCCGACCTCCTGTTGACGCGCCGCTCGGCGGCGACGATAAGCGGCCCCGTTCCTAGCCCATGCGGAGTTTCCACGCCATGTCAGACGCGAAACACGCCCCGCGCGTCTTTTCGGGCGCCCAGCCCTCGGGCAACCTCACGCTCGGCAACTATCTCGGCGCGCTCCGCCGCTGGGTGGCGATGCAGGACGACGGCATGGAGACGATCTACTGCGTCGTCGATCTGCACGCCATCACCGTCCGCCAGGAACCGGCCGCGCTGGCGAAGGCCACGCGCGAGCTCGCGGCGGCCTATCTCGCCTGCGGCCTCGACCCGGAACGCTCGATACTCTTCAACCAGAGCCAGGTCCCGGCCCACGCCCAGCTCGCATGGATCTTCAACTGCGTCGCCCGCCTCGGCTGGCTGAACCGCATGACGCAGTTCAAGGACAAGGCCGGCAAGGACCGCGAGGCGGCCTCGATCGGCCTCTACGCCTATCCCGCGCTGATGGCCGCCGACATCCTCGTCTATCACGCGACGCACGTGCCCGTCGGCGAGGACCAGAAGCAGCACGTGGAACTGACCCGCGACATCGCGGCCAAGTTCAATCACGATTACGGCGTGGACTTCTTTCCGATGCCCGAACCGGTGATCGAGGGCGACGCCACACGCGTCATGAGCCTTCGCGACGGCTCGAAAAAGATGTCGAAATCGGACCCGTCGGACCAGAGCCGCATCAACCTCAGCGACGACGCCGACACCATCGCCTCGAAGATCCGCAAGGCCCGGACCGATTCAGAGCCGCTGCCCGAAACCATCGAGGGTCTGGCCGAGCGCCCGGAGGCGCGCAATCTCGTCACGATCTACGGCGCGCTCGCCGGCAAATCCTCCGCCGACGTGGTGACCGAATTCGCCGGTCGCCCGTTCTCCGAGTTCAAACCGGTGCTCGCCGATCTCGCCGTCGCCCATCTCGCACCGATCACCGAGCGGATGAACCGGCTGATGGACGACCCCGCCGAGATCGACCGCATCCTCGGCCGTGGCGCCGACCGGGCGGCGGAGATCGCCGAGCCGATCATCGCCGAGACCTTCGACATCGTGGGTCTGATCCGGAGCAGGTAATTGCGCGGGCTGGCACGAGTCGCGCTTACGCTTCTTCTGATCGTCTCCCTTGGATTTGGCGCGTTCAACCTCTGGAATCTCTGGCACAGTCCGGCCGGCGCTTGGCTCGTCACGAGGACCGAGCAGGAGGCAGCTGCGCGGCTTGAGCGCCTTCTCGCGCGCGAAGCCACCCCCGAACGGATCGGTGCGCGGCTGAAGGTTCTCCTCGCGGAAAACCCACGCGACTGGGCCGCGATCGACGCGCTCGAAACGCTGGCCAAGGAACAGAAAGTGATCCTGCCAGATGATGTCGGCATGGTTCTCGGGCAGGCCTACGAGGAAGACCACACATTGATCATCGTCTTGGGCAAGTGCATTTCGTGCGCTTGGGACCCGGCGAATTGCGACCTCAGCGGCATCGTACTCTGTAACGTCACGGTCAGCCTCACGCCGTTTGGAGATCTCGCCTCCGTCATTCGCGAAAGCGGCCATTACGTCGCTGGCGCGCCAGTCGATGACATCGACCTCGCTCTGTCCGCGATCGGCCTTGGGGCCGTCGCGATCGTACCGCTGACCGGCGGTTCATCTCTCCTGCTCAAAACCGGCGCAGGCATGGCCAGGACGGCCTACCGGATCGGCGCGCTCTCCGTGCCGGTTCTCGCGGCGGCGCGGCGCGCGGCGGGAACCGGCGTCGACTGGCGGCGCGTCGCCGAGGCGCGGCCCGCGACTTTCTCGGACGACATGGCCCACGCAATCAACCCTGAGGCGTTGGCGCCCGCCGTGGCCTATCTTGGCGCGCTCGGTGAGGTCAAAGCGGCGACCAATGTCGTCGATACGCTCAGGCTGGTCCGCGGCATCGACGGCCTGGACGATGCTCGTCGGATGAGCCTCGCGGCCAGAGGCCTGGGCCCACGAACAACCGGAGCGGTCGAACTGGTCGGCAAGTCCCGCGTCTTTCGCGCCGTCGCCCGCTGGTCCGACGAAGTTTACGCCTTGATCGCCAGTGCGGTCACGTTGATCGTCGCCGTCTTTGGTCTGATCCTGAGCGTCGCAAAATCCCTCACATTCAGGTGGCTGCGCCGGACCGCGCGACAGGGACCGCCTCCGGCCGCCTGATTCCAAGGCCTCCTTGCGCGGACCATCCCTTTCCCCGATGATCCGGACAAAAGGCTTTGGGGGAAGCACATGCGCAAGTTCCTGATCATCCTCGACGACTCGCCCGAGATGCTGAACGCGATGCGCTACGCGGCCATCCGGGCATCGAAGACCGGCGGCGGTGTCGAGATGCTGGCGGTGATCTCGCCGGACGAGTTCCAGCATTTCATGGGCGTCGCCGACGTCATGCGCGCCGAGGCCCACGAGAAGATCGAGGCGCATTTCCAGGTCTTCAAATCCCGCATGGAAAAACGCGAGGGCATCACGCCGACCTTGGCGATCCGCGAGGGCGAGGTCATCGACGCCGTGCTCGAGCATATCCGAACGGATCCGGAGATCGGCATTCTCGTCCTCGGGGCGGGCGTGGACAAGGGTGGCCCCGGCACGCTGGTCAGCGCGCTGACCGGGCGACGCATGGGCGACATCCACGTGCCGATCACCATCGTTCCGGGCACGATGACCAAGGACGAGATCGTCGCGGTGTCCTGAAGGCCCGCGACGCTGAAGAAATGCCACGCGTGGCACTTTTGGCAAGTGTCTGTTCCCGAATGATTTTCCGAAACGCGTTAACCGCATGGAAAGGTGTGCCACGCCGGACCGCCGCCAGCGGGCGTCGAAGGCGGCGATCTGGAATCATTTTGGACCTAATCTTGACTTGATCACTCGGGAAGAGCATCTCTCGATCAGCAACGGAGACGCGCCCATGTTCATCCAGACCGAATCAACGCCGAATCCGGCCACCCTGAAATTCCTTCCCGGACAGGCCGTCCTGCCCGCCGGGACCGCCGACTTCCCGTCCGAAGCCGCCGCCCAGTCCTCTCCGCTCGCGCGCCGGGTATTCGGCGCGGGCGGCGTGGCCGGCGTGTTTTTCGGCTCCGATTTCGTGACCGTCACCAAGACCGAGGACTCCGATTGGTCGCACATCAAACCGGGCATCCTTGGCGCGATCATGGAGCATTACCAGTCCGGCGAGAGCGTGATGGACGGCGAGACCGGCGCGGTCGGACATGCCGAGCATTCCGGACCGGACGAGGCGATCGTCGGCCAGATCAAGGAGCTTCTCGACACGCGGGTCCGCCCGGCCGTGGCCCAGGACGGCGGCGACATCACATTCCACGGCTTCGAGCGTGGCGTGGTCTATCTGCACATGCAGGGCGCCTGCGCGGGCTGCCCTTCCTCGACCATGACGCTCAAGATGGGCATCGAGAACCTGCTGCGGCACTATATTCCGGAAGTGACCGAAGTGCGGCCCGTTGCCGTCTGACGCGCCTCTGATCCTCGCCTTCGACACTTCGGCCGCGCATTGCGCGGCCGCTGTCGTTCGGGGCGACGCCACCCTCTCGGCGCGCTCGGAACCGATGGCGCGCGGACAAGCCGAACGGCTCGCCCCGATGCTGGAAGAGGTGCTGGCCGAAGCGGGCGCGAAGTGGTCCGATCTGGCGGCGCTGGCCGTCTGCACGGGTCCGGGCAACTTCACCGGACTGCGGATCGCGACGGGACTGGCCCGGGGCCTCGCGATGGGGCTCGGCGTTCCCGCCATCGGCGTCACGCTGTTCGAGGCGCTTGCCTCGGAGCGGCCGGGCCCCGTCGTCGTGACGCTGGAGAGCCGGGCGGGCGGCGTCATGATCCAGCCGTTTCGGGACGGATCACCGGAAGATGCCCCCCGCCTCGCCGCTCCGGAAAATGCCGTACCGGTTCCGCCCGGCGCGGTCTGGCTCGGGCACGGCGCCGCCGCCTTCGCCGCGCGGCATGGGCTGGTGGCGGGACCGGAAAATGTCACCGCCGACCTGGCCGTTCTCGGCCGCCTCGCCGCCGCGCGCCTCGGGACGCCGCAGCCGCGCCCGGCGCCGCTCTATCTGCGCGCGGCGGACGCGGCGCCCTCGTCGGATCCGCCGACGGTGATCCTGGATGAAGCCTGAAACGCTCGCCGCGCTCCACGCGCTCTGCTTCGACGACACCCCCCGCCCGTGGTCGGCGGCGGAATTCGAAGGGCTTCTCGCGCAACCCGAAACCTTCCTCGAAACGCATGACGACGGATTCGCGGTCGGTCGGGTCGCCGGTCCCGAGGCCGAGCTTCTGACGCTCGCGGTCCATCCGGAGGCGCGCAGGCTCGGTGTCGGGCGCATTCTGCTGGCCCGTTTCGAGGCGCGCGCGGCGCGAGATGGCGCGACCGAGACCCTTCTGGAGGTGGCCGAGACCAACACCGCCGCCCGCATGCTCTACGCCGGCGCGGGCTACGGGCTCGCCGGTCGGCGGCCGGGCTATTACCGTCCGGCATCGGCTCCGGCCATCGACGGGCTGATCCTGCGCCGCCACCTCCCGTCCTCCATGATCCGGTCGCGGCCAGAAACCGATTGACCGGGTTCGGGCGTTCCGCCTTTACTGCCTCATCCTGAACGCTCCGCCGGCCCGGACGCCCGCCGCGGGGTCATGCCTGCACCTTCCTTCGGAGGAACCCGGATGACATTTCTCAAGACCATGGCTTCGGCCGCCGCCCTCACGCTCGCGGCGGTCGCGGCCCATGCCCAGAACTCCAACCCGGCGGTCATCTTCGACCGGGGCGGCAAGTTCGACAAATCCTTCAACCAGGCCTCCTACGAGGGCGCCGAGCGGTTCAAGGAGGAGACGGGCATCGAATACGCCGAGTTCGAACTCCAGCAGGACGCCCAGCGCGAGCAGGCGCTGCGCCGCTTCGCGGAGCGCGGGCACAACCCGATCGTCGTCGCGGGCTTTTCGAACGCCTCCGCCATGGAGGTCGTCGCGCCGGAATTCCCCGACACGCAGTTCGTGCTGATCGACGCGGTCGTCGACCAGCCCAACGTGCGCTCGGTCGTCTTCAACGAGCATGAGGGCTCGTACCTCGTCGGCATGCTCGCCGCGATGGCCTCCGACTCCGGCACCGTCGGCTTCGTCGGTGGCATGGACATCCCGCTCATCCGCAAATTCGCCTGCGGCTACGTCCAGGGGGCCAAGGCGGCCAACCCCGACATCGTCGTCATACAGAGCATGACCGGCAACACGCCCGAAGCCTGGAACAGCCCGGTCGGCGGCGAGATCGCCAAGTCGCAGATCGGCCAAGGCGCGGACGTGGTCTATCACGCGGCCGGCGGCACGGGCGTCTTCGTGCTCCAGGCCGCCGCCGACGAAGGCGTGCTCGGCATCGGCGTCGATTCGAACCAGAACTGGATGCATCCGGGCAGCGTCCTGACCTCGATGCTCAAGCGCGTGGACGTCGCGACCTACACCGCCATGATGGACGGCGAAAACGGCACCTGGACGCCCGGCATCCAGGTCCTCGGCCTCGCGGAAGACGGCGTGGGCTACGCGATGGACGAGAACAACGAGGCGCTCGTGACCGCGGACATGATCGCGGCCGTCGAGGCGGCGAAAGCCGGGATCATCGCCGGCGACATCGAGGTCCACAACTACATGACCGACGACAGCTGCCCGGTGATGTGAGAATGACCGATCCCGCCAGCGCGCGGGACGGGCGGGGGCCGCCGGACGCGGCCCTCGCGATCGAACTTGTCGGAATTTCCAAGAGCTTCGGCCCTGTCCAGGCCAACAGGGACATCCATCTGCCCGTCCGGCGCGGCACGATCCATGGCATCGTGGGCGAGAACGGCGCGGGAAAATCGACGCTGATGTCGATCCTCTACGGCTTCTACCACGCCGACGCGGGCGAGATCCGCATCAACGGCAAGCCGACCGAGATCCCCGACAGCCAGGCCGCCATCGCCGCCGGGATCGGCATGGTGCATCAGCATTTCATGCTGGTCGAACCCTTCACCGTGCTCGAGAACGTCATTCTCGGCGCCGAGGACGGCGCGCTCCTGCGGCCCTCGCTCGCCAAGGCGCGGGCCGCACTGACCCGTCTGGCCAAGGAATACGAGCTCCAGGTCGACCCGGACGCCATCGTCGGCGAGCTTTCGGTCGGCTTCCAGCAGCGCGTCGAGATCCTCAAGGCGCTCTACCGCCACGCCGACATCCTGATCCTCGACGAACCGACGGGCGTGCTGACTCCGGCCGAGGCGGACCACCTGTTCCGCATCCTGAGAAGTCTGCGCGACGAGGGCAAGACGATCGTCCTGATCACCCATAAACTGCGCGAGATCATGGCGATCACCGACGAGGTCAGCGTCATGCGGCGCGGCGAGATGGTCCGCACGCTGACCACCGCCGAGACCAGCCCGGCCGAACTCGCCGAACTGATGGTCGGACGCCGCGTGCTCCTGCGCGTGGACAAAAAGCCCGCTGCGCCGGGCGAGATCGTGCTCGAAGTCCGCGATCTGCGCCTGACGGACGGGCACGGCGTCGAGCGTCTCAAATCCGTGAGCTTCGACCTGCGCGCGGGCGAGATCCTCGGAATCGCGGGCGTCGCCGGCAACGGCCAGTCCGAGCTTCTCGAGGTGCTGGCGGGCATCCGCGCGGCGTCGGGCGGCACGGTCCGCTTCAAGGACAAGCCGCTCGATCTGGGCAGCATCACGAACGCCGACGACCGGCGCGACGCCGGCGTCGCGCATGTTCCCGAGGACCGCCACCGGCGCGGGCTCGTGATGAAATTCCAGACCTGGGAGAACGCCTGCTTCGGATATCAGCACCGGCCTGAATTCGCGGGACCGATGGGCCTGATGGACCACGCCGCCATGCGTGAGGACGCGCGGGTGAAGATCGAAAAATTCGACATCCGCCCGCCGGATCCCGACCTGAAGGCCGCGAACTTCTCCGGCGGCAACCAGCAGAAGATCGTGCTGGCGCGTGAGATCGAGAGCGACCCGGACGTGCTTCTCGTCGGACAGCCGACACGCGGCGTCGATATCGGCGCCATCGAATTCATCCACCAGCAGATCGTGGCGCTTCGCGACGCGGGCAAGGCGGTGCTTCTCGTCTCGGTCGAACTCGACGAGATCCAGGCGCTCAGCGACCGGATCATCGTCATGTTCGACGGCGCCATTTCCGGCGAACGCGTCGCCGGCGAGACCGACGAACGCGAACTGGGCCTGCTGATGGCCGGCATCGATCCCGTCGCCAAGGGGGCCGCGTGAAACCCGCCCTGCCCCGCTGGGCCGACCTCGCGCTGATCCCTGCGCTGAACCTGATCCTCGCGTTCCTGATCGCCGGGCTCGTCGTGATCTCCATCGGCGAGGACCCGGTACAGGCCGTTCGGGTGCTGATCCAAGGCTCGCTCGGATCAAGCTACGGCATCGGCTTCACGCTCTACTACGCGACCACCTTCGTCTTCACCGGGCTGGCCGTCGCCATCGCCTTCCACGCCAGCCTTTTCAACATCGGCGGCGAAGGTCAGGCGGCCGTGGGCGGCCTCGGGGTGGCCCTCGTCTGCCTGATGTTCGACTGGCCGCACTGGACGCTGGCGCTGCCCGTCGCGATCCTCGGCGGCGCGCTTTTCGGCGGGGCCTGGGCGTTCATCCCGGGCTACCTTCAGGCCAGGCGCGGCAGCCACGTGGTCATCACCACCATCATGTTCAACTTCATCGCTTCCGCGCTGGTCGTCTATCTGCTGGTCAACGTGCTCAAGGTGCCCGGCTCGATGGCTCCAGAGACCCGCAACTTCTCCGAAGGTACATTTCTGCCCTTCATGCACGAGATGCTGGGCGCGGTCGGCATCACCATGTCGCGCACGCCGATGAACCTGTCGTCGATCCTGGCGCTCCTCGCCGCGTTCCTGACCTGGGTGCTGATCTGGCGCACGCGGCTCGGCTACGAGATCCGCGCGTTCGGCTTCTCCGAGCCGGCGGCGGTCTATGCCGGCATCAATCCGGTCAAGATCACCATAATCGTCATGGTGCTGTCGGGCGCGATGGCGGGCATGATGGGCCTCAACGTCATCATGGGCTTCCAGCACCGCATGGTGCTGGATTTCGTCGGCGGCGCCGGCTTCGTGGGCATCGCCGTCGCTCTCATGGGCCGCTCGCATCCGGTGGGCGTCGTGCTCGCCGCGATCCTCTTCGGCATCCTCTACCAAGGCGGGGCGGAGCTCGCCTTCGAAATGCCCGGGATCACCCGTGAGATGATCGTGGTGATCCAGGCGCTGGTGATCCTGTTCACCGGCGCACTCGAAAACCTCGTGCGCATCCCGGTCGAGCGGCTGTTCCTCATGATGCGGAGCGCGCGCTGATGGACTTCATGTCGATCCTCCAGCTGCTCGATTCCAGCCTGCGTCTGGCCACGCCGCTTCTGCTCGCCTGTCTCGCCGGACTGTTCTCGGAGCGCGCCGGCATCTTCGACATCGGGCTCGAGGGCAAGATGCTCGCATCGGCCTTCGCGGCCGGCGCGGTGGCCGCGGTCAGCGGGTCGGCCTGGATCGGCCTTGCGGCCGGGATCGGCGCCTCCATGGTTCTGGCCGCGATCCACGGGCTCGCCTCGATCACGCTCAAGGGCAACCAGTTGATCTCCGGCGTGGCGATCAACTTCCTCGCATCGGGCATGACCGCGCTGATCGGCCAGAACTGGTTCTCGATGGGCGGCCAGACCCCGCAGCTGACCGGCGACTCCCGGTTCCTTTCGATCAGCCTGCCCGGCGTCGACGCGCTGTCCGGCATCCCAGTGCTCGGGCCGATCTATTCGGAGCTGATCTCCGGCCACAACATCCTCGTCTACATCGCCCTTCTGACCGTGCCGCTGACCTGGTGGATCCTGTTCCGCACCCGCTTCGGCCTGCGTCTGCGCGCCGTCGGTGAAAATCCCGGCGCGGTCGACACGGCCGGCATCTCCGTCGTGCGTCAACGCTACGCCGCCGTGATGATCGCAGGCGTGCTCTGCGGCATCGCGGGGGCGTATCTCTCCACGGGCATGTCAGCGGGGTTCGTCCGCGACATGACGGCCGGCAAAGGCTTCATCGCGCTCGCCGCGCTCATCTTCGCGAAATGGCGCCCGGTCCCCGCGCTCTACGCCTGTCTGCTGTTCGGGTTTCTCGAAGCGGTCGGCATACGTTACCAGTCCATCACGCTCGGCCCGATCACCGTTCCGGTCCAGTTCATGCAGGCGCTCCCCTACATCCTGACCGTCATAATTCTGGCGGGTTTCGTCGGTAAAGCCATCCCGCCGAAGGCCGGCGGACAGCCCTACGTCAAGGAGCGCTGACATGGACAAAATGATCAAGAAAATCATCGACCGCGTGGGCGGCGATCCGGTGCGGGCCGGCCTGATCCTGGGATCGGGCCTGGGCCATATCGCCGAGGAGATCGACGGCGTCGCCATCCCCTATTCCGACCTGCCCGGATTTCCCGCTGGCGGCGTGTCGGGCCACAACCCCAAGCTCGTCGTGGGCGAGTTGGAGGGCGTCCGCGTCGCAGTGCTCGGCGGACGGTCGCACTACTACGAGCACGGCGACGCGGGCGTCATGCGCGAGCCGATCCGCGCGCTCCAGGCGCTCGGCGCCGACCGGCTCATCCTGACCAACGCGGCCGGATCGTTCCGGCAAAAGACGCCTCCGGGCGACCTGATGCTCATCACCGACCACATCAACTTCTCCGGCCGCAATCCGCTGATCGGCGAGCCGACCGACGCGCGCTTCGTGAACATGACCGACGCCTACGATCCCGACATGCGCAAGGCGCTTCGGGCCGCCGCAGACGACGCGGGGGTGTCGCTGCGCAAAGGCGTCTACGCCTGGTATTCCGGCCCCAGCTTCGAGACCCCCGCCGAGATCCGTGCGCTCAAACTCCTCGGCGCGGACGCGGTCGGCATGTCCACGGTCCCCGAGGTCATCCTCGCGCGGTTCTTCGGCATGCGGGTCGCCGCGATCTCGGTCATCACCAACATGGCCGCCGGCATGAGCGACGAGGCGATCAGCCACGAGCACACCAAGGCGATGGCCCCGAAGGGCGCCGCCAAGCTCGAAAAGGTGCTGCGGCGGTATCTTCGGGGCCTCTGACCGGGGCTTCGGGCCTCGGCGGGCAAGACACGCTGGTCTCACGCGGTGCCTTCGGATAGGGTCGAAGGCGCATTTCCTGATCCGGCCGCCCAATGCAGATCTATCTTCCCATCGCCGAGGTCTCCGTGGACGCGATCCTGCTCCTCGGGATCGGAGCGATGGTCGGCATCCTGTCGGGCATGTTCGGCGTGGGCGGCGGGTTCATCCTGACGCCGCTGCTGTTCTTCATCGGCATTCCGCCGGCGGTCGCGGTCGCCTCCGCAGCGAACCAGATCGCGGGATCGTCGTTTTCGGCCCTGCTCGCGCATCTCAGGCGCAAGACCGTCGATTTCAAAATGGGGCTGATCCTGATGGCGGGGGGCCTGCTCGGCTCGCTCGTCGGCGTGCAGCTTTTCGAGATGCTGCGCGCGGCGGGACAGTTCGAGCTCGTCATCAGCCTGCTCTACGTGGTGATGCTGGGTACGATCGGCGGGCTCATGTTCGTCGAGAGCCTCCGGGCGATTCGCCGGGCCAAGGATTCCAACGCGCTTCTGGCGCCGCGCAAACGTCACAGCTGGGTCCACCGCCTGCCGCTCAAGATGCGGTTCCGCACCTCGCAGCTCTATGTCAGCGCGATCCCGCCTTTCGTCATCGGCGCGCTCGTCGGCGTGCTCGCGGCGATCATGGGCGTGGGCGGCGGCTTCATCATGGTGCCCGCCATGATCTACGTGATCGGCATGCCCACCAAGGTCGTGGTGGGCACCTCGGTCTTCCAGTTCCTGTTCGTCACCGCGTTCACCACCCTCATGCACGCCGTCAACAGCCAGACCGTCGACGTGATGCTCGCCGTGATCCTGCTCGTCGGCGGCGTGATCGGCGCGCAGATCGGCGTCGGCCTCGCGGCCAAGCTGCGCGCCGAACAGCTGCGCATCCTTCTGGCGCTCCTCGTTCTTGGCGTCTGCCTCAAACTCGCGCTCGACCTCGTGCTCACTCCCTCGGAACTCTATTCCTTCGGGAGGAACTGAGCGGTGCTGCGCGCGCTCGTCCTCGCTCTCGCCCTCGCATCGCCCGCCTGGGCGGAAGAAACCTTCGTGACCGGCCTCAGCACCGAGGAGATCGCGCTCACCGCGAATTTCTCCGGCTCCGAGCTTTTCGTCTTCGGGGCGATCCGCCGCGACGCGCCGATCGACCCGGCCGCGGATCCGCTCGACATCGTCATCACCATCAAGGGCCCTCCCAACGCGCTGACCGTCCGACGCAAGGAACGCCGGTTCGGCATCTGGATCAACACCGAGTCCGTCGACGTCCGCGACGCGCCGAGCTTCTACGCCATCGCGACGACCGGCCCGCTGCGGGACCTGCTGACCGAGACCGAACGGTTGCGCTTCCAGATCGGCATGGACCAGGCCGTGCGCAAGGTCGAAGGCCATCCGACGATCGAGGACACCTCGAGTTTCACCGAGGCCGTCGTGCGGCTTCGTGAGAAACAGGCGCTTTACGAGGTGCTCGACGGAGGCGTGTCGCTGGCCGAAGAGACGCTTTTCCAGACCAGCATCGCCATGCCCGCGAACATCGTCGAAGGAATCTACAAGGCCGAGTTCTTTCTCGTGCGCGATCGCGAGGTCATCAGCAGCACCACGACCGACATCACCGTCCAGAAAGCCGGGATCGAGCGCTGGATATACAATCTCTCGCGACAGCAGCCGTTGTTCTACGGCATCATGTCAGTTCTGGTCGCGCTGCTCGCCGGCTGGCTGGCCGCCGCGGCGTTCCGTCTGATCAAGCGTTAGCGCCTCCAGACGCGCCTCGATCGCGACCAGCCGCGCCACGACATCCTCGCGGTACTCGTCGGTCGCGGCCACGCTCTCCTCGGAATGCGCCTCCTGCATCGAGTTGACCACGAGACCGACCACGAGGTTCACCACCGCGAAGGTCGTGACGAGGATGAACGGCACGAAGAACGCCCAGGCCCACGGGTGGATCTCCATCACCGGCCGCACGATCCCCATCGACCAGCTCTCCAGCGTCATGATCTGGAACAGCGAATAGGCCGAGAGGCCGATGGTGCCGAACCATTGCGGGAAATCGGCACCAAACAGCTTGGTCGCCATCACCGAGGCCACATAGAAGATCAGCGACATCAGCGCGAAGACCGACGCCATGCCCGGCAGCGCGTTTATCAGCCCCTCGACCACGCGGCGCAGGCTCGGCACGATCGAGACCGCGCGCAGCACCCGCAGGATCCGCAGCGCCCGCATGACCGCGAAGGCGCCGCCCATCGACAGGATGCTCACCGCCACGATGCCGAAATCGAACAGGTTCCAGCCGTTGCGGAAAAACGATCCGCGATAGGCGATCAGTTTGAGCGCGATCTCGATGCAGTAGATCGCGAGGCAGACCATGTCGATCAGCAGCAGCGTATCGCCGAACGAGGCGCGCGCCGCAGCCGAGGTCTCGAGCCCCAGCGAGACCGCGTTGACCATGATGACGCCGAGAATGAAATTCGTCACCGCCGGGCGTTCGAGAAACCGGGCGAGATCGTCGCGGCTCAACATGGGATCGTCTCTCCGTCGTCGGGTGAAGGCTGGGATGTGTGCGGGACCGCGCGCGATTGCAAGCGCCTCATTCCGGCGCCGTCATCGCCAACACGGGTGTGATCGCCTTCAGATCCTCGACGCCCAACGCCGCCTCGGGCCGCGCCAGCGCATAGCGCGTCACCCAGAGCAGGCGGCTCTCGGCCCGCGTGATCGCGACGTACGCCAGCCGCTTCCAGAGCGGAATGCCCGCCTCGACCCGCCCCGACCACGCCGCCGCCGAGATGTCGGGCGCGAAGACCTGCACATCGGGCCATTGCGACCCCTGCGCCTTGTGGATCGTCACCGCCGCCCCGTGCAGGAACACCACGCCCATGCTCGCCGCCGTCGGGATGAACGGCTCCTCCCGGTCCGGCGCCTCGATCTGGATGATGCTCGCCACGCTGACCGTCGGCTCCTCCGCGCCGGTCACGTGCAGCCGGCTGAAGCCCGCCTTGCGCCCCTCGCCCAGATAGATCGCCTGGGTGCCCTTGATGAACCCGCGCGCCTCCAGATCCATACGTTTCTTGCGGTGCTTGAGCGGCAATTCGATCCCGTCGCAGATCAGCGGCTCGCCGGGCAGAAGCGCGCCCTCCGGCGCCCCGTGCGCCGCGCGGAACGCCTGGATCAGCCGCACCCGCGTCGCGTTGCGCCACACCAGCACGGGCGACCGCGCCATCGCGTCGGCGTCCACACGCTGCGCGATCACCACGCGGTCGTCCTTCGCCGCCGCCTCATGCACCATCCGCTCGAACGCCTGATAGTCGATCTCCGGATCGCCCAGCGCATGCGCCAGATCAAGGATCGGGCTGTCCGCCTCCTGCCTGTGCACCCGGCTCAGCGTCAGCTTCGCCCCGTCCTCCAGCCCGTCGAACACCATGCCGCCCGTGCCGCCGACCGGGGCCAACTGCGCCGGATCGCCGAACAGCACCAGCGTCCCGAACAGCTCGCGCAGGTCGTCGAACTGCCGCGCGTCGATCATCGAAGCCTCGTCGACGAGCGCGATGTCGAGCGGATCGTCCCGCCGCTTCCAGCCTTGGATGAAATCCGACCCCCGCAGCCCCGCCGTCGCCAGCGCGCCCGGCACCGACGGATGCGTCCGGTAAAACGCCATCGCCCGATCGAGCGCCTCCTGCGTCAGCGTTTCGACCTCCGGCCGCTCGGCCTTGCCGGTCAGCCATTCGGCGATCGCCTCGTATTCGGGATGATAGAGCGGCGTGTAGAGGATCCGATGGATCGTCGTCGCCGGCACGCCTTGCGCGCGCAGAACGCTCGCCGCCTTGTTGGTCGGCGCCAGAACCGCCATCGTTCGCTTGGTCAGCGCCTTGCGGCTCTCGTATTCGCCCGAGACCGGCTCGACCCCCGCCTCGATCAGCCCTTTGACCATCGCGGCCAGCAGCATTGTCTTCCCCGACCCGGCCTTCCCCAGAACCGCGACGACCGGCTGCTTCCCGCCCCCCTGCGGCAGGATCTCCGCCCCGGCCAGATCGACCCCGGCCGCGTGCAGAAGCCCCACGATCCGATCCCGCGCCCGCGCCTGGTCCTCCGAGAATTCCATGAAGCTCCGTCCCGTCCGCGCCGCCGTCGTCTCTAGCGGTTGGCGCGGCCGGGGACCAGTCTCACGCGGCCGCGTCTTCTCGGAGGGAGCGAGCGTCGAAGGACTTGTCGAACCAATGCCATGACGCTTAGCGGACCGTGCGAGCCGAGATCTCGCACGCGCATTGCGCGCCGCGAATTCGGCGATCACGTGGGCGACATCGTCGGCGTCCCGCACGTCGAGCGTCCGGAAGAAATGCGCGGCTCCGATCGCCGTCGCGAGCGCGTTCAGCGACTCGACGCTCACGTCGGTCGCGCCGACGATCCAGCCTTCAGCCGCGAACTTCTCGGCCGCCGCGCGGCCGATGCCGGCGCCGGCGCCGGTTATGAGAACTGTCTTCGCCGTCATCTCGCGCATACCTGTTCCAGTCTTCGGCCCGGACGCCGCGCGTCCGGTCGAAGCGTTTCAGTCGGGATCGGGATCGAATGGCGGTCGGCGTCAGGCCGCGACGCTGAGGCGGCGCCGTCGCCGAGAACGAATGCTCGAACCACGCCTGGCGACCTGTCTCGAGCGCGATTCCGCGACCGGCGGCAGATCTCGGACTGGCCTCCTCGGTGTTCCCAGACGCCGACGCTGATGCGTTCACGGCCTTCTGCCCCCGGTACCGATGATCTCCGGCACCCAGCCGATCCGGCGATAGATCGGCGGCGTCTGCGCGTCATATCACGCCGAGGCCTGCTCCAGACCGATCCGAAGACCGAATCTCGCACGCCTGCGGCGAGCAGCGCCGCGGCGACACCGGTCCCGCCGCCGGGAGCCAGACAGAAGCGGGTGCACTCCCAGATGAAGGGGCTCGTTATGCTCACGCCGTCGGTGAGGTCGAGAAAGTGCTCGTTGGTCATGATCCGACCGATTGTGGGCATGATGCGGATCGAACCGCCGTGCCGACCGTTCTGATCCTCCCAGATGATGTAGAGAGGGTTCAAGCTCGTCGTACTCGTCCGCTTCCCAACCGTACGCTGTCAACCGACACTTCCCAGTTGAGGCGACTGCTTGAACTGTTCCGCCCGATCCGTGAACATTGTTTCTGTAAGGGCAGGATACTTGTGGAAGATCCTCGGCGTAGATGTAAGGGATCATTCTGATCTCCTTGAACTGCATCTGGAGGCATTATATGATGATCGTTGATTAATAAAGGCCGACCGTACGCTGGTTCAGTATTTCGGCAACTCCCCCTTCGCGCGAGATGATCCCGCGAGCGAAGGCGAGCGCCACGGCATGGGTCACGTTCATCGCGCCGAGCTTGTGTCGTGCGGAGTTGATATAAGCCCGCAACGTGTTCTCGGAAATCCTCAGATTGTCGGCGACTGCCGCACGGCCGTGCCCCAAGCCGAGTTGCGTCAGGGCCTCGCGTTCGCGCTGGAGACAGATCCATGTCGGGCGGCGTCATCTCCTTGTTATTGATTCGCATGGCCTGCTGATGGATCAGATGGGCAACAAGCAGAATATTCTTAGCATTGGCGCGGGTGAACTTCTCCCACTCTTCATCGCTTGCGTTGTGATTGACCGAGAAGATGGCGAATTCTCCCTGGGCCCCCAGATCGGCATCGACCAGCCCTGATTTCCCAGTCCCGCCTCGAGAGCCTCCCGCATGAACACGCGCGCCTGCGGACTGGACCAGTCGAGGGTCTTCCAATCCATCGGATGAAACTTGCGCAGTGCGCCGTGACGACGGGATCGATGCTGCGGTAATCCTGCTCCACGTAGCGCCGGGCCCACTCGAGACTGTACGTGAACGCCCCGACCTGTTCACCCTGCAGCGTGACGGTGTGGTAGACGACGTGGGTTACCCTGAGGGCGTCCCGCAGTTCATGCGCCCAGACCTGAAGCTCCTCAATGGACTTCGTGGTCTGCAACCGCTCCAGAACCGCCTCGAGGTCTTCCCGCACGCACACCGCCTGTTTCCGCGCCTGCGAGCTGCGTCTCGATCTCACTGGCAGCAACGAAGATGGCGTCGTCAAGCTGTTCGGCAAGCTCGACCATCCCGTTCTTTTCGGAAAACTGACGGATATCCTTCAGAATATCAATGACCCAGTTCGCCTTCATGGCTCTTCTCCGACAAATGACAGGACTTAGTGCCAATGTAGGTACCACGACGCGGCGTAACCGAAAATTCACCAATCCTGAGCCCTCCAAAAGTGTGGGGTGCCTCCGACCTAACCCTTTGATTTTTCTCAGTCCAGATTCGGATAATCGCGTCGCGATTAAAACAGGGTGATTCGGTCACTCTCATTTCGTTTAAATTGAACTCGATCTGCTCGCCTCTATCGTGTCCTCGAACGTGCGCAATCCCGTGACCGGCGCGCTCACCAGAACGGCCATGTTGCCCGGCTTGTGCTCGTTGCGCAGCATCATCATGTGCGCGGCCGGCAGCTCGCCCCACGGCAGCACCTCGGACATGCAGGGGTCGAGCCGTCGTTCCAGCATCAGCTGGTTCGCCGCGCTCGCCTGCTGAAGGTTGGCGAAATGGCTGCCCTGAACCCGCTTCTGGTGCATCCAGAGATACCGCGCGTCCATCGTCAGGTTGAACCCGGTCGTGCCGGCGCAGATGACGATCATGCCGCCCTTCTTGACCACGAAGACCGAGACCGGGAACGTCGACTCGCCGGGATGCTCGAACACCATGTCGACGTTCACGCCCTTGCCGGTGATGTCCCAGATCGCCTTGCCGAACTTGCGCGCCTCGGCGAACCAGGCCTTGTATTCGGCCGTGTTGACCTTCGGCATCTGCCCCCAGCAGTCGAAATCCTTGCGGTTCAGCACGCCCTTGGCGCCGAGCGACAGCACGAAGTCGCGCTTGCTCTCGTCCGAGATCACGCCGATCGCGTTTGCGCCGGCCGTGTTGATCAGCTGGATCGCATAGGACCCGAGCCCGCCCGAAGCGCCCCAGACCAGCACGTTCTGCCCCGGCCGCAACTCGTGTGGCGCGTGCCCGAACAGCATCCGGTAGGCGGTGGCGAGCGTCAGCGTGTAACAGGCGCTCTCTTCCCAGGTGAGATGCCGGGGCCGCGCCATCAGCTGCTGCGACTGGACGTTGGTGAATTGCGCGAAGCTGCCGTCCGGCGTCTCATAGCCCCAGATGCGCTGGCTCGGCGAATACATCGGATCGCCGCCGTTGCAATGCTCGTCGTCGCCGTCGTCCTGGTTGCAATGGACCACGACCTCGTCGCCGACCTTCCAGCGTTTGACCTTGTCGCCCACCGCCCAGACGATCCCGGCCGCGTCCGAGCCGGCGATGTGATAGGCTTGTTTGTGCCCGTCGAACGGAGAGATCGGCTGCCCCAGCGCCGCCCAGACCCCGTTGTAGTTGACGCCCGCCGCCATGACGAAGACGAGCACTTCGTGGCTGTCGAGAACGGGCGTGGGAACGACCTCGACCGCGAACGCCGTATCCGGCTCACCGTGACGCTCCCTGCGGATCGTCCACGCGTACATCCGCTCCGGCACATGCCCCAGGGGCGGGATCTCTCCGACCTCATAAAGGTCTTTTTGCGGCGCGTCATAGGCCGGCTGAGCCGAAGGTGCGTCCAGTGGAGCCATGTGATCATCCTTTTCCGTATGGGCGCCGGCCTTGACCTTGACGCGCAACAATCTTGCCATGATCCCTTCGGATCGTTCATTCCGTTACCGTTGCTGCAATGCAACCAGATTCAATCGGTCGCGACAAGCCCTCTGGCGCGAAATTTTCGCCCCGAGGCGAAGTTTTTCACGCAATAATATTACTTCGGTTTGCGCCGCGCCGCAAAAGATTCTACCGTGTCCGCGAACGGATTTCCGATTCCAGCAAGCGAGACACCGAATGAGCGACGCGACCCCCGACAAGCCATGGCTCTTCCGGACCTATGCCGGCCATTCCACAGCCTCCGCCTCGAACGCGCTCTACCGCTCCAACCTCGCGCGCGGCCAGACCGGCCTCTCCGTCGCGTTCGATCTTCCCACCCAGACCGGCTATGACGGCGACCACGTGCTCGCGCGGGGCGAGGTCGGCAAGGTCGGCGTCCCCGTGGCGCATCTGGGCGACATGCGCGCGCTCTTCGCCGACATCCCGCTCGACCGCATGAACACCTCGATGACGATCAACGCGACCGCGCCCTGGCTGCTCGCCCTCTACATCGCCGTCGCCGAGGAGCAGGGCGCGGACATCGCCAAACTCCAGGGCACCGTCCAGAACGACATCATCAAGGAATACCTCAGCCGCGGCACCTACGTCTTCCCGCCCGCGCCGAGCCTGCGCCTCATCGGTGACGTCACCGAATACTGCTTCCGGCACGTCCCGAAATGGAACCCGATGAACGTCTGCTCCTACCATCTCCAGGAGGCCGGCGCGACGCCCGAGCAGGAACTCGCCTTCGCGCTCGCGACCGCCACCGCCGTGCTCGACCAGGCCCGCGAGCGCGTCTCGGCCGAGGACTTCCCGCACGTCGCCGCCCGCATCTCGTTCTTCGTCAACGCCGGCATCCGCTTCGTGACCGAGATGTGCAAGATGCGCGCCTTCGTCGATCTCTGGGACGAGATCCTGCGCGATCGCTACGGCGTCGACGATCCGAAACTCCGCCGCTTCCGCTACGGCGTCCAGGTCAACTCGCTCGGCCTGACCGAGCAGCAGCCGGAGAACAACGTCTACCGCATCCTCATCGAGATGCTCGCCGTGGTCCTGTCGAAAAAGGCCCGCGCCCGCGCCGTCCAGCTCCCCGCCTGGAACGAGGCGCTCGGCCTGCCCCGCCCCTTCGACCAGCAATGGTCCCTCCGGATGCAGCAGATCGTGGCGCTGGAGACCGATCTTCTCGAATACGACGACCTATTCGACGGCAACCCGGCGGTCGAAGCCAAGGTCGAAGCGCTCAAATCCGGCGCCCGCGACGAACTCGCCCGCATCGACGGCATGGGCGGCGCCGTCGAGGCGATCGGCTACATGAAGAGCCAACTCGTCGCCGCCAACGCCGCCCGCCTCGGCCGCATCGAGTCCGGCGAGACCGTCGTCGTCGGCGTGAACCGCTATGTCGAGGCCGAACCCAGCCCGCTCACCACCGGCGACGGCGGCATCATGACCGTCGATCCCGCCCTCGAAGCCGCCCAGATCGCCAGCCTCCAATCCTGGCGCGCCGCCCGCGACCCCGCCGCGGTCACCGCGGCGCTCGACGCCCTGCGCGCCGCCGCCCGCGACGGGACCAACATCATGCCCCCCTCCATCGCGGCGGCCAAGGCGGGCGTGACGACCGGAGAATGGGGCGCGATCATGCGCGAGGTGTTCGGCGAGTACCGCGCCCCCACCGGGGTGGGCCGCGCCGCCGCGACGGACCGCGGCGATCTTGACGCGGTCCGCGCCGCGGTCGACGCCGTAACCGCAAGGCTCGGCCGCCGGATCCGCTTCCTCGTCGGCAAGCCCGGCCTCGACGGCCATTCCAACGGCGCCGAACAGATCGCCGTCCGCGCGCGCGACAGCGGCATGGAAGTGATCTACGAGGGCATCCGCTGCACCCCGGCCCAGATCGTCAACACCGCGCTGCAGGAATCCGCGAACGTCGTCGGCCTCTCCATCCTCTCGGGAAGCCACCTGCCGCTTGTCCGCGAGGTGCTGGAACGCATGCGCGCGGCGGGTCTCGACGACGTCCCGCTCGTCGTCGGCGGCATCATCCCCGAGGTCGACGCCGAGGCGCTCCGCTCCGAGGGCGTGGCCCGCGTCTACACCCCCAAGGATTTCGAACTGAACCGCATCATGCTCGAGATCGTCGATCTGGTCGACGAGCGGGGCCAGGCGGCGGCATAGATCCGCCCACGCACGTCCTTCCTTGATTTCAACGCTTTGCCGGCCGCTACCCGCGCGGCCGGCGTCCCGCCTTTGATCGGTGCGCGCGCGCAATCGGAACTTCCGGCGCGTCCGCGGATTGGTCGACCATGCGGTGGCGACCGGGGGGAGAGATTCCGACCGCGCGCATGCGCCGCCCGAAGAGGAGATGTCAGATGAGAGATCCTGTGACAACCACGCCGCCCGACACACTCCGCGACCCGATGCGGGACGACCGAACCCAAAGGAAAGGCATGGGCCGCTGGCTCTGGACGGGCGGGCTCGTCCTGCTCGCGCTCGTCCTCGTGATGTGGTTCACCGGGGGCGGCGTGGACGACGCCGAAGAGATGGACGTCACCCCTACCGCCACGCTGCCCGCGGAAGCGGTCACCGACAGCCCGGCGGTCGAGGAAGTGCCGATCCAGCCCGCGACCGATGAGGCCGAGGTCGCGCCGGTGGAACCCGTCATGCCGGAAGCGGACATGATCCCCGCGACGCCGCCTGAATGAACGCTCCGGCCCGCGCCGCGGGCCGTCCTCTCTTTTTCGAAGGAGCATCCTCATGCCGGACACTGTCAAAGCCGACCTCCGAAACCGTCGTCACGAACCCAGGCGGGGCGGCGCGAGCCGCTGGCTCCTGATCGGCGGGCTCGTCGTACTCGCGCTCATCCTCGTGTTCTGGCTGACCGCTCTGCCGGACGTCGCAGAGCGGACGGACGTGACGCCCTCGACCTCGATGCCGGCGGAGGCGGTCATCGCCGATCCCGATCCCGACGCCGTGGGCGTCGACGGCAACGACGGCATCGACGTCGACGCCGTCACCGAAGCGGCCCCGCTTCCGGTCGAGGACGCGGACCCCAATGCGGTCGTACCGCAGGACGCGCTGATACCGCCCGCGCCGATCAGGGAAGAACCGGCGCAATAGACGGAATCAGCCGTCCACGATCTCGTCGGTCCACACCTTGAACCCGGACAGGAAGTTCGGCCCGAAGGTGTGGGTCAACGGCACGTCGGCCGCGTCGCGCCCCTGCGCGATCAGGATCCGTCCGATCCGCGGCTCGTTGTTCCGCGGATCGAACGTGTGCCAGCGCCCGCCCAGATACACCTCCATCCAGGCAGCGAAATCCATCTCGGACCATGGCTTCGGCTGACCGATGTCGCTGATGTAGCCGGTGCAGTAGCGCGTCGGAATGTTCATGCAGCGACAGAACGCCACCGCAAGATGCGTGAAATCGCGGCACACGCCCACGCCCTCGCGGTACGCCTCCGCCGCCGTCCGCGTCGACCGCGAATTCTCGTATCCGAACCGGATGTGCCCGTGGACGAAATCACAGATCGCCTGCACCCGCGCCCAACCGGTCGGCGTATTTCCGAACAGCCGCCACGCCTCGTCCGACAGGACGTCGGTCTCGCAATACCGGCTCCCGAGCAGATACTCCAACGTGCTCGCGGGCAGGTCCTCGACCGCGTGCTGCTCGGCATCCGGAACCACCGGGTCGGGCAGCCCCGCATCGCGCACCACGCCGTCCGTCCCCATCGTGAACCGCCCCGCAGGCGCCACGAGCCGGCAGCACCAGTTCCCGAACGCGTCGCGGTAGCTCTCGATCGGCACCGCCGGGTCCGTGATCAGATGATCTGGCCGCTCCAGATCGGCGAAACGCGAATAGTGCACGTTCAGGATCACGATCATCGGCGTCGGACCCGGAAGGTCATAAGTGAGTTCGCATCCGACCTTGATCCGCATGTCCGCCTCCCCCGACCGATACCCGGTCATGAGGATCATGACAGGTCGCCCCGCCGGACGCCATGCCCGTCAGGCGATGGCGCATCCGCAGACCTTGCCCGCCTGACGGACTGTTCCCTCCGCCAATCACGGATCTCCGTGAAGGACTTGGACAAAGGACAGCAGACAGGCTGCGCACGCTCAGATCCACGCAAGTGCGATTCGTCGTGTAGGATGGCGGCAGTGCGGACAAAACTGCCGATCGGTAAAGGTGCGCTTCAGAAAAAGTTTGAGATCGTCGGGGAAGGCAACGCGCAAACCTTTAGGGTCGAAGTGCCGCGAGCCTCGCGGCCCGTATCCGAGGCTGTTCAACAGGACGTAGATGGGTCCGCAACGCGCAGAATCCCGCTTCAACTGCCTGCAAACGGCAGTAAGATCAGAGGGCGGCAGTACCGCCTCGCCATCCTGTCCAGAGCCCGATGTCCACGCCTGCCTACGCTACGCCCACGGACGACCAGATTTCCTGGCGTGAGGCTGATCATTCATCACTGCTGCCACCTCATTTGGTTGCCTTCCTGCAGGGAGGCGTAACTGTCTCCCTCGGAGCCCGAACCGCGGGCGGGCGTCCGGTCATCGGCGTCGGCGTGGCTTGCCGCGTCACTGGCAGCGATGAACTCAGCGTCCTCGTTTCGCGGGAAGCCAACCGCCCGCTCCTCGAGGCGGTTGCCGCTGGTAGCGCCCTGGCGGCGACGTTTTCCCGCGCACGGGACCATCGATCGATACAGATCAAGACGTCCTTCGCCTCGATCCAGGACATCGAATCCGGCGATCCGAGTGAGGCTGCCCGCCAAAGCGCGCTGCTCGCCGACGACCTCATGGAACTGGGCTACTCCCGGTTGCAGGCCGAGGCCTATGCCTTCCGTGGTGCCGCCGATCTCGTGGCGCTCGCCTTCCGGCCCGAGCGTGTCTTCACCCAGACGCCGGGGCCCGGCGCGGGGGCGGAGCTGCGAAGATGACGGATATCACGCTCAGGTCGCTGCGCGGGGCCCTCGAAGGAATATCGGCCTCGATGCTCTGCACATGCGATGCGGACGGGATGCCGAATGCCTCGATGATCAGCCAGGTGCATTGGGTCGACGACGATCACGTCGCGCTGTCCTACCAGTTCTTCAACAAGACGCGGACGAACCTGCTGGCGACGCGGATGGCCAGCGTTCTCATTGTCGACACCGTGACGCTCGGCTTCTACCGTCTCGATCTCGATTACGTCGAGACACGCACCTCGGGGCCGCTCTTCGAGACGATGAAGGCGAAGCTGGCCGGAATCGCCTCGCATCACGGGCTGGAAAAGGTGTTTCGGCTGATCTGTGACGGCAGCATTGCGCTCGAAACCGTCGGCGAGGCCGCCGACGTCGCGTGAGCGCGGCGCGTGAGTATTCCGTGACTATCCTTTTAGGCATTCGTGACGCGAGACTTAGCAAGCCTCTCGCACGCGGCAGCCCTATAAGCCGCGGCGAAGGCGGTCGCTGCGGTTCCTGAGGCAGCGAAACCACCCGAAACTGGACAGAAAAACCCGGCGAGTACGGCGTCGATGACCGGCCCCGTTGGGCGCCGATCCCGCCGTTGTGCCCGCCCGTAGGAGCATGAACATGAGAACCGACACCCTGCAAGCGCGCCTTCGTGGCGCCGTCATCACCGCCCTCGAACCGGGACACGCCGACGAAAGCGACGCCCTTGTCTGGAACGTGT
>CAVORV010000040.1:0-32698 GCA_963698685.1 uncultured Alphaproteobacteria bacterium | reverse complement strand
GATTTCTCGTGGTGGGGGCAGGGGCGTATCGGAACGGTGCCGGTTCCGGTGATCATCTTTTTCGCTGCCGCCATCATCGCGCATCTGGTGCTGCGATACACCGCGTTCGGCAAGCACGTGTACGCGACTGGCGGAAACGAGCGGGCGGCCGCGCTCAACGGCGTGCCGACGCGCGGGATCATCCTGGGCGTCTACATCATCAGCGGTTTTTCTGCGGGCTCGCCGGGTTCCTGCTCGCCGCGCGGCTCAACTCGGCGGAGGCGGTCGCGGGATCGGGGCTGGAGCTGACGGTCATCGCGGCGGTGGTGATCGGGGGCACCTCGCTTTTCGGCGGTGTCGGCACGATCCTCGGCACGGTGATCGGGGCGCTGCTGATCGGGGTGCTGACCAACGGGCTGGTGCTTCTGAACGTCTCGTCGTTCATCCAGCAGATCGTCATCGGGGTGATTCTCGTCGCGGCGGTGGCGCTCGACCAGTACGCAGCCGGGCGGAGGGCGGCGCGATGACGGATCCTGTGCTGGAGTTCAGCGGCATCTCCAAGCATTTCGGCGCCATCCACGCGCTCGACGACATCGACCTGACCTTGAGGCGCGGCGAGGTCGATCGGCCTGATGGGAGACAACGGCGCGGGCAAGTCCACGCTGGTCAAGATCATCGCCGGCAACTTCCAGCCCAGTCATGGCCGGATCAGGCTGAACGGTCGGGAGATCCGGTTCGCCGACAGCAAGGACGCGCGCGATCACGGCATCGAGGTGGTCTACCAGGATCTCGCGCTGTGCGACAATCTCACCGCCGCCGACAACGTCTTTCTCGGGCGCGAGATCAGGCGACGGATCGGGCCTTTGCGCGTGCTCGACTACAGGGCGATGTCGCGGCGCGCGACGGAGCTGTTCGCCGAGCTGCAATCCGAGACCCGTCCGGGGGATGTCGTGCGCATGATGTCGGGCGGCCAGCGCCAGGCCGTCGCCATCGCGCGGACGCGGCTGGCGGAATCGGAGATCGTCCTGATGGACGAGCCGACGGCGGCGATCTCCGTGCGGCAGGTGGCGCAGGTGCTCGATCTGATCCGGCGGCTGCGTGACAGCGGCGTGACGGTCGTGCTGATCAGCCATCGGATGCCGGACGTCTTCACGGTGGCGGACAGGCTCGTCGTGCTGCGCAGGGGCCGGAAGGTCGCGGACAAGCCGATCGGCGACAGCTCGCCCGAGGAGGCGACGGGTCTCATCACCGGGGCGATCGAGACGGCGTGAGGCGTGACGCTTCGCGGCGCATGTAAGCCGAGGGTTGAAGACGTCGTTGAAATCGACTACGACGCGTCGGCGTTGCTGGGGAATAGGTTAACGGTAGACCCGCAAACTCTGACTCTGTTAGTCCTGGTTCGAATCCAGGTTCCCCAGCCAGCCCAGCCAAACCACTGGATTTTCTCCGTGAATCCGTTTCACGGCGGAATCCGTCCGGACGTGCCACCGCGCCGTGCCACGGGGTGTGCCTCAATGGGTGGAAAACGCGCGCGATACGGAGCCGGACTCTACCGGCGGGGAGACGTGTTCTGGCTGAAGGTCCGGACGCCGGCGGCGTTGAAGGACCTTCGTCTCGGAGTTTTCCGGCGTCTGTCGCTGCGGACCAATTCCCCAAGCGAGGCCCGATGCGCCGCCCGGACAGTCCGGGCGGCGCTCGACGCGGGCTTCGCTTTGGCGGGGGCCGGTATGCGGGCGGGCGTGTTTTCGGAAGGGGAGGCCGAGGCGGTGATCGCCGCGCTCGCGCGCGTCGCGCTCGCCCGGGCCGAGTCGCTCCGCGCCCTGTCCGGACCCCGGTCGGAGGAGGCGGTTCTCGCGGCCAAGCGGGCGCATCTGGCCGCGCGCGAGGTCTGGATCGACATCCTGCGACGCAACGATCTCGCCGCCGTGGCGCCGGGCGTCGTGGAGGCCGCGTCCCTGGCGGGCCTGACGGCGTCCGAGGAGGCGCTGGGGCCGGATCTGCTGCGCGACGCCGCCCGGACGCTCGTGGCGGTCTGCGAGGAGAACGTGGCGCGCGAGGACGGGCTCTTCGCCGGCGACCACGCGAGGCTTCTCGCGCGCCTCGCCTCCGCCGGGACGACGTCGGACGCCGGGCGCGCCGGAGCCGGTCGAGCGGCGCCGACGCTTGCGGTGGCGACCCGGACGGAACCGAACGCCGGCGCGCGGTCCGCCCGAGGGTCTTCGCCGGTCCGCGGGGCGACCGCCTGCGCCCCTCGTCCTGACGTCGCGGTGGAACCGGTCGGGCCGGTTCTGGTCTGGAACGCCTCCGAACCCGAGGCAAGGTCGCCGGCTCCAGCCACCGGACGCGACCTGCCGGCGTCTTCCCGTCCCGCCGGGATCGAAGGCGCCGGCCGGGTCCTGGAAGCGGCGTCCGATGCCGACGGGTCGGTCGAGGATTCCGCCATCGACAGGCCGCGCGCCTCGGACGCCGCGCGGGCCGAACGCTTGCCGGCATTCGATGCTTCCGGGAGGTCCGGCCGTCGCGCGCCGGAACCGATCGGCGGACCGTCCTGCGACGGCCGGGCGGTCGCGGCGCTCCCGCCGGCGGTGGCGCGGAGCGGACGGTCGGACAAGGCGTCGGCGGTCCGTAAACCGGTGGCCAGCGCGTCTCGTCGCGTCGCGAAGACGCCTTCAGGCAAGATCGTGTCCGGAACCTACACCGCCAGACGCCGGTCGGCGCCGGACCCGGCCGTGACCGCGATACGCCGGCGCTCGCCCGAAGAGCTCTGGAACATGACCCTCGAAGAGGGCTTCGCGCTGACGAAGGCGAAGGCGTCCAACTCGGGCACCAACGAGGCCTGGATTCGGGGATCCGAGCGCGGTTTCGACGCGTCCGGCCGCCTCGCGATGGCCTATTTCGGACCCGGCGTCAGGCTCCGGGACATCACGCCCGGCGAGTGCCAGACCTACGTGGACCATCTCGGCCTCGTGCCGAACAAATGGAACAGCGGCGGAAAGCACCGCCTTGAGGAAACCCGGGACGCGCGCGTGTCGCTGGAAGCGCTGATCGACTCGGCCAATGTCCGGGAGGACGCGGCGCTGTCGGCCGTCGAAGAGCGCGCGGAAGCGGAAAACTGGTCCCAGGAGCGGTTTCAGGGCGCCGCCATGGAGGCCCGCGAGCCTCGACTGGCTCCCGCCACCCAGTACAAGCACCAGAGCTATTTCTCCGCCGTGTTCAAAACGGTGATCGAAGCCGCCGGTTCGGGGTCGAACCCGATGCGGCTGGCCATCTGGACCCGGAAGGAGAAGATAAAACGCATCGCGGAGGGCGGCGTCACCCGCGTCGCGCTCGGCGTCGAAGGCCGCGCCGCGCTCTTCTCGAGGCCGCTGTTCGTCCAGGGGCCGGAGATCGCCGACGATCCGATGTTCTGGGCGCCGCTGATCGCGCGCTACCAGGGCCTGCGGATGGAGGAGGCCTGCCAGCTGAAGCTGGCGGACGTCGGAGAGGTCGAGGGGATCGCGGTTCTCCACATCCGGGCCTCGGACGATCAGCAGCTCAAATCCATCACCTCGGCGCGTGACCTTCCGATCCACCCCGAACTCGTCCGTCTCGGGATCCTGCGGCTCGCCGTGGAGAAGCGGCGTGCGGGCGCGAAGTGGCTGCTTGACGTGGAGCGTCACAGGGACGGGACGTTCTCGTCGCGGTATTCGAAGGCCTACCACAACTGGCGCCGCGCCGAGGGCATCTACGAGCCTGGCAAGGATTTCCATTCCCTGCGCAAGGATTTCTACCAGGATCTGAAACGCGCGCGGGTCGATTACGCGGCCCGCACCGTCCTCCTTGGCCACGCCCTGAACGACGTGTCGGAGACACATTACGGCCACCGCGAATGGCTGATGTCGGAGATGCGGGACTTCGTGCATGCGATCCCGGCTGACACCACGCATATCAGACCGGTCCGCTGACGGAGGTCGGTAACGGGTCAGGGCTCAAAGGAAAAGGCGGCGTCGGAACTCCGGCGCCGCGCTAACCTGACCTCTGCATCTCCGCGCCGCGATTGCGTCGAGATCGTCCACCAGGCTGCACCGCGCCTCCGGGACCGGCCGTCACCGGTCTCTGGCGTCAGGCGCCGGGGTGACGAGCTCGAAACCCGATGTCACCCGCCCGACCGGCGCGCCGGATCCATCGTCGTGAGACCCGGCGCGCTCGCCGCATCCTCGACCGGATCGGCCCGCGGATCCGCATCCCGCAGGAGAGTCGTGACCTCTCCGGGCCGGTCGAGGATCGTCGCGACATGGACCACGCCCGCGAGCCGCCGCAGGAGGCTGCGGTGCCGGGCAGCCGCGATCGAGCTGGAGATCCCGAGCCTGAACATCCTCGCGAAATGAATGCGTATCGCACGGAGCGCGACCGCCCGGACTACTCAGGATCAGGTTGGACAGCCTTGTTTTTCGCGATGCGATCGAAAACAGGTTTCAATAACGGATCAGCCCGCATTTGTTCCGGGGATACATCTTCAATAACCTGAATTTGATAAAGCATGGCGGCATAGAATTCGACAGGGACCATGACAATATCGAAATGCTCCGGCCGTTTAATGAAGACGGGTCCGTTTGAACAGCTATTTAGAAAATCTTGAACTTCCGGTGAGTACTGATCGTGGGACATCTGATCATTCCTTTTTTTGACTATTGCGCTGGACACTCTGATTCCGGAAAATCGCGCCCGCATCAGGCTTCCGCAACACCTGCTTTCATCGACCTGCCGTGCGACGTGCGGCGTCCCGCGGCTCTGTTCGCAACGGGTCGATTCCTTCATGCGCCGCTTCGTCGCCATTGGGCGCCCGGTCGACCCGCGAGACCGGAGACCTTCCGGATGGCGGTGGGCGGGCGGACCGTCGCACGGCATCCCGGGCAGGAAAGCTGGGCCCTCGAGTGCCCGCAGGTTTCCTGATGCGCATCCTGACGGACCCTCTCTTTGCCGGACCACGTGGATAGATCATCTTCAACAAGTTAAGTTCCCGTTTCGGGCCCGGGCATGCGGTCAGACCGAGGTGGCGGCGCGTGCGAGCGGCGCAGGACCGGTTTCGCAGGCATGTCTCCCCGCACGACTTTTCGAGCCACCGCCGGTTCGCGTGGTCTCTCACGGGCGACGCCGGAAATCCGGCGCCGCCCGGCATTCACCTCTCCATCACAAGAGCGGCGATCCGATCGAGATGGTCCGCCAGACTCGACCGCGCCTCCGCTACCAGCCGTCGCCCTTCATCGGCGTGCAGCGCCGCCGCGATGAGTTCGAGACGCGACATCACTCGCCAGACGAGCGCTCCGCATCCCTTGTCGTGAAGATCGACACATCTGCCGCATTCCTCTCCGGGATCTGCCCGCGAATAGGTGTGCGCACCGACGAAGGCGATGACGAGGGCGGGGAGCACCCTCCGGAGGCGGTCGAGCGCGAAGGCCTGGCCCGCGTCCAGGGAGACCGCGTCCTCGGACCAGTCCAGGATCGCCTGGACGGTCTTGTCCGGGAGGGTCCGGATGTAGAGCAGGCTCGAGAGCCGGGGCGCGAGGTCCCGGATCTCGAACGCCGCCGCGGCGATGGCCGGGCTGAGCCAGCGGGGATGCGCGCCCGCGCCCGCGGGGACGGGCCGACGGGCAGAGGTTCCGTGTGCGGTGGTCTGCATGATGTGGTCGCCTTCGAAGAACGACGCCCGGAAGCGGTGCGTCAATGTCCTCCGGAGACCGGTGGCGGAGGCCGGCCCCGACCGTTGCCGGGGCCCGCCGATCAGAAGATTGGCCGCCCGCGGCGACGGCGAAGCGGATCACGCGGCCTCCGCCTCGTTCCGCGTGTCCGGATCCTGGGCGAGCCACGCGAGCACGCCGAAGCGGCGCACGCCCTTGTGAAGGCGGCGCAGGTGCCGGATAAGACGCGCGGCGGCGAGATCGCCGTCCGCGAGCTCCGCTTCGAGAACGTCGAGGATCTCCGCGACCGGCCAGTCTTCGGGCGACCGGTCGCGCGCGACCACCATGTCGGTCCAGGCTTCGACCGGATCGGCGTCGTGTCCGTTCATCGGTCGCCTGTTGAACGCCTCGAGGCTCTCGAATGACGTGAGCAGACGATACGCCTCTTCCCGCAGCGCGTGCTCATGATCCGCGAGCCTGCGTACGGGGCCCGATTCCGTTCCGCGCATCCTTCGCTCCTTCTTCCGGGCCGCCGGACTGGCGGACCTTCAAGAAGGCGCGGACGCGGTCACGGGATGCCGGATCTTCCGGCGGCTCCTCCGGTCGGATGCGACGCTCCGTTCAGGGACGTGCGCGGAGCGTCCGGTCGCGCGTCGGCGGTCGGGCGTGTTTCGAGGTTCGGCCCGGATCCCGGGACATCGCCGGTCGCCGTGCCCTTCCTGGAAGCTCGGGCCGCCAGAGCCTCGCCGAGAAGGGCGACGACGGCGCCGCTCCGATCCACGAACTCACCGGTCTGGACGATGGCTTCGATGCCGGCGTCGACCTCGGGCGGAACCGAGACGGCGCCGAGCCGAGGCTCTTCCTTCGAACCGCGGCCCGTCCGGCGCGTCTTTTCGAGCGGTCTGGCGGTTTCCGGCGCATGTCCCGGGTTCGGAGCCGGATCCTCGGCTCCGTCATTGGCGGCAGGCGCGTCCGCATCCGGCTGTGCCGGCGACGCGGCGCCGATGTCCGAGCGCGATCCCCCGCGAGCGTCCCGGGGAGTCGCGGTCGTATCCTGAGCGGTCGTTTCCGCCGCGTCGCGGTCAGGGGTCACGGCGGCTTTCACGAGCGCGCTCCGGATGCGCTTCATCGAGGCTTCCATCGTGGCCATCCCGCTTCCGATCTCCGCTTCCAGGATGGCGCGTTCAGCCGCCATCTCTTCGATCCGGAGACGGCAACCCTCCGCCTCCAGCCTCGCGGCGTCCAACTCCTCGAGAGCGGTGGCGAGCCGCGTCTCCGCGTCGCGCCGCGCTTCCGACCCCGCCTTGGCGATCACGTCGCCCAAAGCGTCTAGGAGCCCGTCGGAAACCGCGCTGAGTTCCGTAAGTACTTGGAGGGACATCCAGGCGTCTCCGCGCGCAGCGCCGCCGTCTTCTCCCGTTCTCTCTTCCGGTCCGGTCATTCCATCCTCCCATATCTTCCTGATCCGGAGATTGGTCCGCGGGCCGAGCCGCAAAGAGTTTCGGAGGGCCCGCGACAGGTCCGAATGCGTAAAATGCGACGCGATCTTCGCCGGCGGGCGGGCCTCGGCTTTCGACGGGCGGCTTACCGCGCGCCGGACATCGCCTGGACGCGGAAGCTCCCCGCCGGTCCCGGCGCCTTTCGTTTACCCCTTTTGGCTTTGGCCTTGGAGCTGGCGGCCGCCGCCACGAGAGCCGCGGTCGTCGCCTGCGCCTTCTCGACGGCGGCGGCTTCGCGGAAATCGGTCTGGTACGCCCGCTGCATCGTGAGGCTGGTATGCCCGAGAAGCATTTTCACCGCCCATGCGGCGTCCGGCCGATGGCGGCGCAGAAAGTCCGTCGCGAGGGTGCGCACGAGATGCGCGCCGATACCGAACTCCACGCGCAGGATCTTCGAGGCCAGATACGTGTCGAGCGGTTCCGCGGCCAGCGAGAGCAGGTTCATGCCGTCGAGTTCCGCGAGCCGCTCCTCCATCCGCCAGACCGGACGGTCGCCCAGAACATGCGCGTCGATGATCGCGCTCACCGGCGGCCAGAGGCAGCCGTTGTCCTTGCCGTTTCCGGTCTTGCCCTGGCGGAAGGCCGGCCGCCATCCGGCTTCCGTGCGGACGATCTCGCGCCCGATCCGCCACCGGCTGAGGTCGCCCTGACGATCGCAGCCGTTCACCAGCGCGGCGAGAACCACCGCGGCCCGATGCAGATCGGCGGCCCGCGCCCTGTGGCCCGGCAGACGTCGCGCCTCCATCGAGCGCTCATGCGCCCTGATCAGAATGGAGCCCAGATTGAACGCGCGCTCGAAGCGGCGCACCTTCTCGACCTTCGCCGGCGTGGTGTCCGCATCGTCGAGACGGAGTTCCGAGATCGCGTCCGAGAACGCCTCCCAACCGGTCTCGTCGAGCAGGCCGCCGCGCAGCGCGAACATCCGGACGCGCTCGAGATAGTCGGCGGCGCTCCGGAGCGAGATCTTCCGTTCCAGGAGGAAGAACCGCGCCGTCGCGTCGACGAGGTCGGGCGAGAAGCCGTCTCCGAGATCGACATCGTTCCGCGCGGCCCAGACGCGGGCGGCGTCGCACATGCCGACCGCCTGGATCACCGAGTCGCGGGTCTTCGGCGCGAGCTTGCCCAGAGTATTTCCGCCGGCGAGCCTCATCCGGCCGGCGAAGCCCGGAAGCGCCGATTGCCAGGAGCCCGGCCAGTCTTCGGGCAGGCTGGCGACGCGCGTGGATGTCCGAGACTTCTTCGGCTTGGCGTTGTATTTCGCGTTCAGCGCCTTGTCGAAACGCCGGCGCGGGCCGCGCGCCGCCGACAGCGGCAGGTGGGGGGCGAAGGTCTCGAGCGCGTAGAGCAGCGCGTAGAGCCGGGTGCGGCTGGTCGCGACCGCCTCGAAGTCCTCCTCCAATGCCTGGACGGGAGCCCTGCCTGCATGGTGGAGACGCGCGAAGAACGCCTCGACCGCGGCCGGGACGCCGCGGCATTTGAAGTCCGACACGACGAGATGCGCGACCATCGCCGCGGCCATGCCGCGCGGGACGTGCGGCATCCGCGCGCGCATCGCCTCGGCGCGTTCGCTCCGGGACAGGGTTCTTCGGGGCATCACGCGACCTTTCTGAGCAGAGCGGCCACCTCGGGGTGGACCTGCATGAGGGTTTCGAGGAAGAGATCGGCCGCAGCACGACCTTCGCCGCGCGCGTAGAATTTTTCCACCGTGCGGACCGTGTCGCAGAGAAGCGCCGCGACGACCGCGTAGTCGCCGGGATGGACCGCCAGATGGAGGGTCGCGACCACGTGGCGCATCATGTGCGGCACGAGGCCTTGGACGCCGAGTTTGCGGACGGCGCGGTTCCAGATCTTGTTGAAGGTCTGGCGGCAGAGCTTGCCGTTTTTTCCCGGGAACAGATACTCGCTGTCGTGAAAGCCGATGTTCTTGTGGATCTCGATGTACCTGCCCCGTCCGAGCCTGATCCAGTCGTCGATGATCTTCCAGTAGGCCGGATGGATCCGGTTCTCGATGTGGCGCCGGTTCTTCACGTGCTCCTTCGAGATGACGAGGAAGGGATCGGCCTCGCCGGAGCGCGGCGGGTTGATCTGCGGGCCGGAGCCTCCGGTGGTCAGATCGTTGAGGTTGCGGCTGCGCAGGGGACGTCCGATCTGGAGCGCGAACATCGCCGCGGCCGCCAGGGTGTGAAGAACCTCGATCCGGGCGTTCTTCCCGAGCCTGTCCCAGTCCGCCAGCCCGCGCAGCGCCGCCTCGTGAAGGGTCTGCGCCGCCAGGACGATGGTGCGGGCCACGACGGGATCGTAGTCGACCATGCGGATGAAGTCCTCGCGGGACGCGCTCATCTCCCTGTCCGCGGACGTCTCGAGATCCTCCGAGAACTTGAGGCCTTCGATCTGCCACGCCAGGTCCTCGTCGCCGAGCCCGCGCCGCGCCAGTGTGGCGAGATTGCCGAGCCATGTCGTCGCCGAGGAGGTCGTGTCCGCCGTCTTCAGGACCCGCGAGGTCTTCGCTCGCTTGACGTAGATTTCGGCGGCGCGCTCCACCGTCTCGACGGTCAGAAGGTCGCGCAGATCCTCATGACCCGCCGCGTCGGCGACGTCGCCGCAGGCGTGCCGGACCAGCCACGACAGCGCCGCGAGATGTCCTTTGGTTGCGACCGTCTTGTTTTTCACGCCACGCTTCCTTCCACGCCGGCCTCCCGGGCCGCCGCGCAGCGCCGCGGGGCCGAGCCTGCCGCCGAAGCGGTCGCTGGTCCTCGTCCGGGGTTCCGGCGCCATGGCCGCCTTGATCGCCGCGTCGCGTGAGGCGAGAAATTCCGGACTGAACGGACCCCAGTCCAGAGCGGGATCGCGCAGAACGGGCAGCGCGCCGATCCGGTCGGTCGGAAGCAGATGGTCGATCTCGGGGTGCGCGGAACGCTTCTCGATCAGTTTGTTGAGGAAACGGATCGAGCGCCGGAGGCTGTCCCGCTTCCCGGCCGGCGCCGCGATCATCGCCGCGCCGGCGCGGGCGTCGGTGATGTCCTTCGGCGAGACGTCACCCAGACGCGCGCGCAGGGTTGCCAACGAGACGTCCGACATCCCCGGCAGCCGGCGGACGCCGTTCCCGTCCAGGACGTTCTGGGTGGACTTCGCGTAGGAGATCAGAGCGTCCCAGTCCGCGACGATTCCGACGGGCCGCGGCGCGGCTGGGGTCCCGGCGGCGTGCGCGCGTTTGATCGCCGAGCCGACCCGTTTGACCCAGACGCGGAAATTCTTTTCCGACCTGGCCGGCGTCTCCGCCGGGAACGCGCCGGCCCAGACGATCTTCGACGCCATGTCCTCCCATGCCACGACATCGGCGGGGATCTGGCTCAGGCCCGCGCACCGGGTCAGCGCGACCGCGCGGTCCAGCGCCGAGGCGTAGGCCTCGGCGGAGGACCGGCTGTAGATCGCCGGAAGCGCCGCGCGGACGTCGGCGAGCGTCAGGATGGCTTGTGTCTGCGTCATTCTCTTTCTCCTCTGATCGGCGACGGCGGGCGGCCGGTCACGCGTTCCGGACCGGTCGCCATCGGCGCCGATCGGCGCTTGTCTTTCTTCCGGATTTCCACTCCGATCCCGGCGCGCGTTCGCTCGGCGCAGGTCGTGACGTCGGCCTCACCGGGCGGGAACCGCCGCCGGGCCCGGGCTCCACTCGGCCATTGGGAAGAGCGGCGGGACATTCGGGCGGGAGACGGGACAGAAACGCGTTTCCCAACGGAACACCCGTGGAGATTTGGCCCATATAGCTCACGGGGCGTTTTGTTCGGCATTGGCCAGATCACTGATTTCCGGGACATTCGTCGTTGGGACGCCCCTCTTCGAGTCGATCCAGTCTTCGATCTCGGCCGTCAGGAACCTGAGCGACCGGCCGATCTTGACGCAGGGGATGTCGCCGCTCTTCGCGAGTCGTTTGATCGATCCCGGAGAGAACCCCCGGCAGATGACCGAGACCTCGTCCGTCGTCAGAAGCGGCGCGGCCTGCGCCTTGGTCGCTTCCCGCGCGCGGACGCCGGCGAATTTCAGCACGTCGTCCCAGATGTAGGCGGGCGCATGGCCCACGCGCACCCGCGTGAGTTCGCCCGCGTCGACGAAGCGGCGCACCGATCGCTGGCTGACCCTCAGCCAGGCGGCGAGCTCGCTTTCCGAGAGCAGTCCCGTTCCCTTTTTCCGCATTTTTCCAGTCCCGTTGTCGTTTCCTGGAAGGGACATAGAATCCGGGAATCGCCATCCAAAACCGGAACGGCGTTTTTTCCGGCAGTGCGACCTGCGGACGGACGGACGGACACGTCCCCCCTCAAGGGGGGCGCGTCCGTCCGTCCGTCCGCCGATCCGGCAAGAGATCGGAAGGCGGGCGATCCGACCGCGCCGCCGCCTCCATGAAAAAAAACTTCTTCTTTCGGACGAGAGGCTTGCGCCCTCGCCAACCACGAACCCGACGAAAAGACCCCGATTCCCGTTTTGAGCGCGCTCTCCGGGGACCTCTTTCCGTCGTGAAAGGCCGAATGGCCGACAGACGGTCAAACAAGGAGATGACCATGAGCGTGCACCCCCTCAAACCAGGCTACGTCCAACCCGCGCCGGAACCGGCTCCCGATCTGATGGCGGCGACCGGCCTCGCCAACGGCCAGGAGGCGGTGGTCAACTCCGACTATCTCGTCAAAGATCTGCTGATCCATGGCGAGGTCTCGATCCTGTTCGGACCGAGCAATTGCGGGAAATCCACTTTCCACGTCGATCTCGCGGCCTCGGTCCTCTTCGGCCGGCCCTTCGCCGGACGGCGGACCAGGGCCTCGGCGGTCCTGTGCTTCGCCTCCGAGGGCGTCCGATCGATCCGGGACAACACGTGGCCGCACATCGGCGGAACGCGCGGCGCCGGAGCCCGGGAGTTCTTCGTCGTCGATGCCCGGGTCGATCTTCGGAACGGCGATCATGTCGAAAACGTGCGGAGGCATGTCGAGACCCTGGAACAGCTGCACGATTGCGAGATCGGTCTGGTGATCTTCGACACGATGGTGCTGTCGATGGGCGACGGCGACGAGAACTCGAGCCGCGACATGACGCAGCTCATCGCCGGCGCCGGACATCTCGCGAAGACGACGCACGCGCATGTCATGCTGGTCCATCACGCCGGCAAGGACGGGAGCTTCCGCGGCTCCTCGGCGATCTTCTGCAATCCCGATACCGTTCTCGAGATGGCGCCGGTGGAGGCGGCGGACGGACGCGCCCTGGTCCGGGTCGCGCAGGTCAAGCAGAAGTCCGTTCCAAAGGGCGCGCCCATCCTCTTCGCCGTTCAGCCGTTCGTGCTCGGCCTGGACGACGATGGCGACGAGCGCACCACCACCACGATCGAGGTTCTGCCTCCGGACACGCCGCTGGCTGGGAAGAAAGGCGCCGAGCGGGCATCCAAACCGCTCGGCGTCGACGAGCGGCAGGGAGCCGTGATCGCCGCCCTACGCGGACTTGTCGCCCAGGCGAAGGATGGCGCGGGCGCCGCGTTCCGGGCGGGGCAGATCCGGGACAATTGCGACCCCGGTCCATTCGACAAAGTCCGCGACACTCCCGACAATTTCCTCAAGGCTGTCGGCAGGGTGCTCGACAGGCTCTCGGAGATGCCGGGCGGGCCGGTGATCAAGCGCGATGGGGGCTATTTGCTTACCGGAGGGAACGCCGGGTGAAGCGGCTTCCCCTTACCCGATGCCGGCCGCGCCTGCTCGACCATTCTGCGGCGCATTGGGCCGCTCCGAGCCCTATTGAGACCTTCGGCCCCAGCATGCAGAATCCGACGCAAAGGGCGGGGAGCGGCCGTTCGCTGCGGGCGCGAACCTGACGGCGGCCTGCTCAGGAAGCGGACATTCAGCGGGCGGCGAAATCGAACACCTGTTCGGCAATGCAATGGACCGCTCCGAGCCCAAAGCGGCCGGATGAAAGTCGCGGTCTTCGCTCATGCAGCAAACCGATCGCCCTGCCCAAACCAAGAGCCACGCGGCAGCGCAGCCACGAAAGCGGCCATTCGTTGTGAGGGAGGCGAGCTTCAGGGAGCCGATGATCGAGTTGCGGACCCTTCCGACGCTCCCCGAACCCGTCCTTAGAGCCCGCTTCCTGCGCAGAACCGACATCTGGCGGGCTTCGCTGACTGATTGTCCGGTTGGCGTGAACCTGCAAAGGCCCAATTTCGCCGAACGGCGCTGAATGGTTTCATTATGTCCTGTCAGGTCTTCTTGCGGGTCTTGCCCTTCTTGGATTTCTTTTTGCCCCTTTTTCTGCAGAATTTCCCTTGCTCTTTTTTTTGACCTTTTCCTTCGATTTCTTTCCGGACTTATTATCTGCCTTTTTAGTCTTCGCGGCCTTCTTCGTGCTAAGTTCAGCGGGTCTGGTTGCAGGTTTCGACTTTCCGCTCTGACCTGGCTTTTTCTCCAACGAAGGGCTTTCAGATGGCACGACAGCCTTGGCGGCAGCAATCAGTCGTGGGGCTGTGGCCGCTCCAATCCCGGGCACCCCGTTCAGCCGTTCCGGCGTAGCGGCGGCCATGTCCTCCGCGCTATTGAAGCCATGTTCGGCCAGCGCCTTTTCCATGGCGGGTCCTACCCCGCGCACCTTGGATGTCGAAGCCATACTATCCCTCCTGAAATTGGTCGGTACGCATTGCGGACAGTGTTGCCGATCGAACCCGACCGGATCAAGCTCTTGGAAAGGGTCGCGGACCAGCTGGGCCCTCGTCAGACGAACCGAGCAGACTTGCAAGTCTGCTTTAATGACAGAAGAGGTCATCAAAAACTCTTTTCAGATGTCCACCAGGTCGGCAAAGCCGCTGAACATCTTGGTTTTGAGATGGGTATTTTGGGCTCGAAGCGGACCGCTGCGGTATGGCATGCTTGACTCCAAGGGGAGCAGGTCAGGCCTTAGTTCGCGCTTGCAGCATTTCACGGAAGGGTTGAAGTTTGTTGATTCAGAACTCTCGCTTCTGTTTGCGGTACAGATCTGACCCACATCGCGATGCCACTGTCGCCGGAGCTGCCCATTATCAGCCGCCATCGCCCCATAGAATTTACCATCACTCGTGCAGCTGCCGTCCCTTGAGCTAACCTCCGAGGTTCGAAATTACACGTCGTCGACAATACCCATTGCGATGCGGTTCGAGTCGAATGCGAAGAGCGAGATGTCGAGCGAGATCGACCCGTAGGTCTCAGCGAGAGAGATGAGGTCGCCCGATGCGAGCCCTTTTCGGCATATCGAATGAGGCAGCCAACTCACGCCGGCGCCGCGGCCGACGAGCTCGAGCAGAACCACGGAAAATGCGGACTCGACGTCCCGCCCTCTTTTTGGTCGGCCTGGAAACGCATCCGACAGTCCGGCCTGCGCCAACAGGCGTCCGAAATGGCTGTCGATCGGATAGGAGAGTATGGGGACCTCGTCGCTCAACATCCGTTCCGGGCCGACCAGATAGCGGATGGACCCGCCCACGACGGGAATGAGCGTATCACCGCCCATGATCTTTCTCACGACGCTCGTATCGAAGGGAAGCGGCGGAAAACCACGCGCCTCGTAGCAAAGCAGAAGATCAGAATCGCCCCTGACGAAGAGCGACACGCAATCCTCGCGATTCATGGTCCTGAGCCGCCAGGAGATCTCCGGTCGGCGGTCGGCGAGACTTGCGAAGGTGCGCGGGAAGACATCCGCGCCGAGAGCGTGCTGGGTCGCCAGAACGACTTTCAGAGCGCGATCCTCTCGGGACGCCAGCCGTTGCCGCAGAGTTTCGGTTCTGGTGACGAAGGCGCGCAGCTCGGGTTCGGCCTCCAGAAGTTCGCGCGACAGCTCGACCCGATTGCGCCCGCGCTTCAGAAGAGGTGCTCCGACCCAATGCTCCAAGTCCCGGATGCGGCGGGAAAAAGCCGGCTGCGTCACGTTGCGCCTTTCGGCCGCCTTGCTGAGATTGCCGCACTCGATCAGGGCGATGGCGTCTTTCACGAGCTTCAGATCCATCGTCACTCATACCATACGGCATGGCAGGGTGCCAGATTGGCATTTGTAAGTCCGGCTCCCCATGGCGAGGCTCGATCTCTATTATGACGCATGAGGGAGGGGCCGAAGAACATGTCGATGTCCGAGACAGCTTCGCCGGGCGGGAAGACCGGTTCGGCACGGAACCTCGAGCGTCTGGATACGGTGCTGAAGTCTTTCCCCCGGGTTCGACTCGCCCATCTGCCCACGCCGCTCGAGCCGATGGATCGCCTCAGCGCGACGCTTGGAGGGCCGCGTTTCTGGGTCAAACGCGACGATTGCACGGGGCTCGCCACCGGAGGAAACAAGGCGCGCAAGCTCGAGTTTCTGATGGCCGATGCGCAACGCGTCGGAGCGACGGCCGTCGTAACGCAAGGAGCGACCCAGTCGAACCACACCCGTCAGACGGCCGCCGCCGCCGCCAAGCTCGGGATGAGCTGCCATATCCTGCTCGAGGACAGGACGGGTTCCACGGATCCGCAGTACAAGAACAACGGCAACGTCCTCCTGAGCCGATTGGCGGGCGCACATCTGTCGAGGCGGCCCGGCGGAACGGACATGCCCGGTGAAATGGATCGCTTGGCCGATGAACTGCGGGCGCAGGGCGAGACCGTCTATGTCATTCCGGGCGGTGGTTCCAATGAGATCGGCGCGCTCGGCTATGTCGAATGCGCGCGCGAACTCCTTGTCCAGGCCGAGCGGATGAACCTCGAAATCGACATGATCGTACAGCCGACGGGAAGCTCGGGCACCCATGCCGGCATGGCCGCCGGCCTGCATTTCGTCGATAGCGGGATCGCTCTCTTGGGCCTTGGAACGCGCGCGCCCAAGGAAAAGCAGGAGAAGATGGTCCATGACCTCGGGGTGAAGACCGTCAAGCGCCTTGGCATGTCCGAGCCGCTTCCGGCCTCCCGGGTCGTCGCCAATTGCGACTATGTCGGGGAAGGTTATGGCATTCCGACCGACGCGATGTGCGACGCCGTGCTGTTGTTGTCACGGCTCGAGGGACTGCTGTTCGATCCCGTCTATTCCGGCAAGGCGCTGGCCGGTCTCCTCGATCTTACCCGCAAGGGCTTTTTCAAAGGGATGCGAAACGTCGTCTTTCTGCACACGGGCGGAAGCTCAGCGCTCTTCGGATACCCCGAGATCTTCGAGCTTGGCCCTGAGATCGACTAGCGCGCTTCTGACGGAGATCCTCACGCAATTCCCGCTCCACCTCGAAAGGACACAGACATGAAGATCGATACTCGACTGCTCAGACCGGTTCTGGCCGGCGTTACCGCCGCGCTTCTGGCAGCCACCGCACCAAATGTGGCCACCGCGCAGGATATCACCATCAAACTGGCGCATCCCAACGTGCCCGAGCATCCGATGGGCGAGGGATTCGAGTTCTTCAAGGAACTCGTTGAAGAGAGGTCCAATGGCGAGATCGGCGTCGATATCTTCGACAGCAGCAAATTCGGAAATTTCGACAGCGTCGTGCAGGGACTGCAGAGCGGCCTGCTTCAGATGGGTTCGGCCTCGACGCCCAACCTCGCGCCATTCTCGAAGGATTTCCTGATCTTCGACATGCCGTTCCTGATTCCCGACTATGCGGCGGCCGATCTCATCACGGACGGGGAGATCGGGCAGAACGCGGCGCAGGCGCTCAACTCGACGGGCATCCTCGGCATGGGCTATATAGACATCGGCTTCCGCCACAATTTCAACAATACGCGCTCGGTGGTCGAGCTTGCGGACATGAACGGCATGAAAATCCGCTCCACTCCGTCCAAAGCCCATATCGCCACGCTGCAGGCGCTGGGAGCCAATCCCACCCCGATCGCTTGGAGCGAGGTCTACACCGCCCTCCAACAGCAGACGGTGGACGGGATCGATATCGATCTCAACCTCGCCTGGTCGAACAACTTCCACGAAGTGACCGACAATCTGACGCTCGTGGGCAGTCTGTACAGCCCGCACCTCGTGATGATCTCGAAAGTCTTCTACGATGGTCTTTCACCGGAACGCCAGGAGCTGATCCAGACCGCCTTCGAAGAGATGCAGCAGTTTCAGCGAGCCAAGATCCGTGAAAATGAAGCCGATATCCTCGTCCAACTCGCGGACAAGGGCATGACCATCGTCGAACTCAGCGATGAGGAGCGCGCGAAGTGGCGGGAAGCGACGCAACCCGTGATCGATGAGTTCACCGATGAGATCGGCGCCGAACTGATCGAAAAGGCGCGCGCCACGATCGCCGGCAGCGGAACGTAAGTCCGATCGGATCTCGGTCAGGCCTGTCGGTACCGCCGGCGGGCCTGCATCAAAGGCTTTCCCTGTCCAGAGGCGCCCACGATGATTGCGAAAGTCGAAGAAGCGATTTCCTGCCTCTGCATGGCCGTCATGGTCGTCGTCATCGGCATGCAGGTCTTCAATCGTTACGTGCTCGGTTCTTCACTTGTTTGGTCTGAAGAACTGGGACGCTTTCTGTTCATCTGGTCGGTCTGGGTCGGTTGCAGTTATGCCATGCGGGAAGACCGGCACTTGCGCGTCACGGCGCTTTCCCATTTTGCCGGAAGGCGGGCCAAATTCGCCCTCGACGCCTTCGCTCAGATCTCGACGCTGGTTTTCTGCGGCTTCGCGGTCGTCTGGGGAACCAGCATGATCTTTTTCCTGATGGGTACGGGCCAGGCGGCGCCGGCGCTCGAGATCCCGATCTATTGGGTCTATCTCGCGCTGCCGCTTGGCATGTCCCTCATGGCCATCCGCTGCCTTCAGAACATCTACCGCCTCTTCAAGGGCGAGCCTCTGGGCGACGCGCAATGACTCTTCCGGCTCATGAAGGGATCGCCCCATGACCATCGCGCTCGTCTTCGTCACGCTTTTCACATTGCTCATTCTGGGCACCCCGATCGGCGCCGCGATCGGCCTGAGCGTGATCGTCGGGATGCTGCTCGACGGTCTCCCTTCGATCTTTCTGGTTCAGAAACTCGTAACTTCGCTCGACAGCTTCCCTCTGCTCGCCGTGCCGTTTTTCGTGATGGCCGGCGAGATCATGCAGCGCGGCACCATGGCGGAACGCCTGCTGTCGCTGTCGCGCAGTCTCGTGGGCCACATCACCGGAGGCACGGCGCACATCTCGGTTCTGACGTCGCTCTTTTTCGGCGCTTTGTCGGGCTCTTCACCTGCGACCGTCGCCGCCGTCGGCGGCATCATGGTGCCGAAAATGAAAGAAGAGGGCTACGATACCGGCTATGCGACGGCGGTGAATACCTCTGCCGGATGTCTCGGGGTGATGATCCCGCCCAGCGTGCCGCTGATCATCTACGGCACGACCGCCGGCGTCTCGGTCGGGGATCTCTTCATCGCGGGTATTCTGCCGGGGATTTTCGTCGGGCTGTCTCTGATGCTCTGCGCCTATCTCATCGCCAAACGTCGCGGCTACAAGCCGACGGCGACGCGCAGCTCTCTTGGCGAGATCGGTCAGGCGTTTCTCGGCTCGCTGCACGCTCTCATGGTGCCGATCATCGTGCTGGGTGGCATCTATGGCGGGATAATGACGCCGACCGAGGCCGGCGTGAGCGCGGTCGCCTACGCGTTGGTCGTCGAGACGGCCATTCTCCGCCAGATCGGTCTTCGTGACATCTGGGAAATCCTGAAGAGCACCGTTCTGACGACGGCCTCGATCTTCTTTCTCGTGGCGACGGCCACGGCGCTCGGTCAGATCCTGTTGTTCAACAACGTGCCCGACCAGATGGTCGACGTCATGACCGCCATTTCCGACAATCGCTACGTTCTGCTCGTTCTGATCATCGTGCTCCTGCTCGTCGTGGGAACGTTCATGGACGCGCTGGCCAGCATCCTGATCCTGACACCCCTGCTTCTGCCGGTCGTGCGCGAGGTCGGCATCGACCCGATTCACTTCGGCATCGTGATGATCGTCGCGATCGCGATCGGGTTCCTCACGCCCCCTGTCGGAGTGAACCTCTTCGTGGGCTGTTCGATCGGAAAAATCTCAATCGAGCGCCTGTCAATAGCCGTTCTTCCGTTCCTTGCCGCGATGATCCTTGCCCTTCTTGTCCTGGCTTTCGTGCCGCAGATCAGCCTAATTCTGTTGTGACGTCGTTCGGAAGTTTCGAGCGGTGCGCGAATGGTCCAGACCTGTCTTGGAAGGAGTGGGCGTCACCGTCACCCACGGATCGCCGTGGTGCCACGATTCCTTCGTGCCGATCCTGTTCGCCGGCCACAGGGTCACGCCGCAGCGCGTGTCCCGGAGGGTTCACGCGGTGGATGTGGCTCTGACCCTTTCCAACGTGGTGCGGACCCCGCCGCGTTCCGGGGCCTCGGGAAAGGTCCTGCTGCAGGTCTTGGGGCAGTAGCGCTTCGACGCGACCGAGGGGATTCGACGTGGATTGCTTCGAAGATGCAGGCGACAGCCTTATCTCGCTCGGCGGACCTCCCGAGCGAGCACGCCGAATGATCGGATTGGTTGGAGACAATCCGAGCCGCCGCGAGTGTCCGCTTTTGGTAAGTCGCGCTGCACTGCGGCGCGTCTTTGGCCGGAGTTGCGAAGCTGAGGGTTCGCGAGTGGCACTTAACTTGCCGCACCTGCTCGGGTCCGGTTTGTCCGCAGAGCCGACCTCTCGAGGGTTGGTTTGCTGCGCCGCGCATGAACGGCAGATTCGGGGGACCGCGGCGCAGCGTCGTGACGCGCCGCGAAGGGCGGGTTCGGGCCGTTCGCGATGGCGGCAGACCGTTGCGCGCGGGCATTCGCTGCAGGCGCTGGATGGTCGACCAGATCTCCGAGAACGGATGCTATTTCCTGCTCTGTACCGCGGTTCGATCCTCCAATTCTTTCAGTCGACTTCCCAAGGTTGGCCTCGGCGATGAGTTGGTAGCCGCATGGCCGGTCCACCGGGTCAATGCGAATCCCGGGGTACCAGCGGGCATGGCATGCGCATCCGCTCCACGACTGGAGCCTCTTTCTCAAGGATTTGCGCCGAGCACCACTGACCCATCTCCCTGTGCGGCAGGAGAACCGTCGAAAGCGCCGGGGACAGATGTTGCGCGATCTCCTGATCGTCATAACCCATCACGGCGATCGTCCGGCCGATATCTTCGCCGAGTTCTTTCAGGGCCTCATAGCAGCCGACCGCCATCAGGTCGTTCGCGCAGAAGATCGCGTCAGGTCGACGCTCCGCGGCCATCAACCGAAGTGTGGCGTTGCGGCCTCCGCTCGGCAGGAAGTTGCCCTCGATGACGAGTGCGGGATCGAGAGGGATGCCGGCCTCCTGCAACGCCCGTTCGTACCCCTCCATCCGCTGACCCGAGGCTTCCATCCACGGTTCGCCCGAAATGAACGCGATGCGGCGATGCCCGGCATCGATCAGGGCGTTCGTCGCGGCTTCGCCGCCGCGGCGTTCGGCGGGAACGACGGACGGAAAGCGTTCGTCGGAATCATAGCAGTTCAGCAGGACCGCCTTGTGCTTCGACAGCGCGTCCGGAGGCGTCACCTGTCGCGTCAGGATCGAACCATAGATCACGCCCTCGACGCGGTCCGCCGCCCATTTCCGAAGAACCGCCGACTCATAGGCCTTGTCGCCGCCGGTCATCACCACCTCGACGAGAACGTTGCTCCGCCAGGCGTATTCCTGTGCGCCTTCGATCGAGATCGACGCGAACGGGCTGGTCGCCACCTCGTCGATCATGAGGCCGATCACCCGATGGTTGGCGGCCTTCGACGGCCGCCCGGCCGAGCGCGGGCGGTAACCCAGTTCGGAAACGGCGTCGAGCACCCGCTTGCGGGTCTCCGAGCCGATCCGCATGCCGTCCATTCCGTTCAGGACGAACGAGACCGTGGATTGCGAGACCCCCGCGCGCGCGGCGATGTCCTTCATCGTGATTCTCGCGGGTCGTTCGTTTTCGGTATCTGACATGTGTTTCCAAAGTCGCACTTGATTTTTGCTAAAAAACATTGCTAATAATTTTAGCACAAGAACAAAACGAATCTGGGGAGAAATATGCCGGTGTCCGATGAGCCGATCCGCGCCCGCCGCCGACGCCTCAGCCAGACCGAGGCCGCGTGGCTGCTGCTCCTGCCCTTCCTCGCCGTCTACGGCCTGTTCCTCGTCTACCCGTTTTTCAAGGGAGTCTGGATCAGCCTCCACGACTGGAACCTTCTCGCCGTCGCCTTCAATCCTGACGCCAAGGAGTTCGTCGGGTTGCGCAACTATGAGCGGGTCATGTGGGGCCGAGGCATCACATGGAGCGCGTTCGTCAGTCCGGGATTTCAGATCCTCGGCATGCTCGGGGTCGTCCTGAGCATCCTGCTTCACCGGAGAAACAGCGCAAGCGGAGCGACGGCCATCGCTCTCGGCCTCGCCTGCGCGCTCCTGTTCATCGTGCCCGGGTTCCATCCTGGTGAAGAAGGGAGATGGTTCGACCGACGGTTCTGGCCGACGGTCGGCAACACCCTGGTCTTCGTCGCCTGGACGGTTCCGGGCGTGACGATATCGGCGATGCTGCTCGCCGCCGCCATGAACCGCGAGACGAAGGCGATGTCGGCGTTCCGGACGCTGTTCTTTCTCAGCCAGGTCCTGTCGGTGACAGTCGTCACGCTGATCTGGCAGATCATGTTCTCGCCCCGTCAGGGTCTGATCGCGAACGTCACGGAACTGTTCGGCGGCACGCCGATCGTCTGGTTGACCGACGAGCGGTTCGCCATGGCCGCCATCGTGATCGCCACGATCTGGTGGTCGCTCGGCATCGCGATGATCCTGTTTCTCGCCGGACTTCAGGACATCAGCGGCGATCTCTACGAGGCCGGCGCCCTCGACAACGCGACCGGGGTCAGGGCGTTCTGGCACATCACGCTGCCGAACCTGAAGCGCACGATCACATTGGTGATCATCCTGCAGATCATCCTGCATTTCCAGGTCTTCGGCCAGCCGCATCTGATGACCAACGGCGGTCCGAACGACACCACGCAGGTGCTCGTGCGCTACATCTACCAGACCGGGTTCCGCGACAGCGAGCTCGGCCGCGCCTCGGCCATGGCGGTCTTCCTGTTTCTGATCATGGGCGCCTTCTCGGTGCTCCAGTTCGTCATCGGCAGGGAGGACGAGTGATGCTCAACCGCGGCTATTTCTGGCTGATCCTGGCCCTGGCCATTCCGGCGTTCATCTGGCTGGTTCCGACGCTCTGGATGGTCTCCCTGTCGTTCCAGCCGAACGACGTTCTGGCGCGCACGACCTCGTCCACGGCGCTGGGGCTGGTCCCGGTGCCCTTCACCGTCGACAACTATGCCGCGCTCTTCGCCTTCGGGCAGACGCCCGGCTGGTTTTTCAACTCGGTGATCGTCGCGGTCGGAATGACCCTCGGCGTGCTCGCGGTCTCGACGACGGCGGGATACGCGCTGGCCCGACTGGACTTCCGGTTCAAGACGCCGGTGATGATCCTCTGCCTCATCGGGCTCATGGTGCCCGAACAGGCGGTGTTCATCCCGCTCTACACGATGTTCGCCGACTTCGGCTGGCACAACACCTATCACGCCCTGATCCTTCCGCGCATGGCGGTACCGATCGGCGTCTTCCTGATGATGCAGTTCTTCCGGGCGATCCCGAAGGACATCGAGGAGGCGGCGCGCCTCGACGGCGTCGGCTGGATCCAGGTCTTCTGGCACGTGATGCTGCCGCTGGCGCGCCCGGCGATGATGACGCTGGCGATCCTGACGTTCCTCTACGCCTGGAACGACTACCTCTGGCCGCTCGTCTCGGCCCAGCAGCGGGAATACTTCACCATCACGCTCGGCCTGGCCAGCATCCAGTCGAACTTCGCGCAATCGGAAGGGCTGGGCCGCGTCATGGCCTCGGGCGTGATCGCCTCGCTTCCGGTCGTGATCCTGTTTCCTCGTGTTCCAGCGGTACGTGGTCCAGGCCATGACCGTCGGCGGCAGCAAGGGATGACAAGACCGATCGATTCAACAAACGGGAGGAAGACATGAGACACTTTCTGACAGGCGTGGCGCTCGCGGCGACAATGGTCACCGGGGCGACCGCGCAGGAAATCACGCTGGGCCGGTTCTTCGGAGCCTGCGAGGATGCCGGCGTCGACACCAAGGCGAGCGTCGGCGAGGCCTGCATCATCCAGTCGATCATCAACGCGGCGGACGCCGAGATCGACGGGGTCACGATAAACACCCTGCCCACAGATTGGGGCAACTACTACGACCAGATCAAGGCGGCCTATGCCGGCGGCACGCCGCCGGACGTCCATGTCATGCACCGCCACCGCATCCCGGAATTCGCGGGTCTTGGCGCGATCGCCGACATCTCGGGCGATCTGGAGACGGCGGGCATCGATCCCTCCGACTGGTCCGAGGCCGCGCTTGACGCTGTCAGCTTCGACGGCGGGATCTACGGCGTGCCGATGGATTTCCATGCCAACCTCTGGCACGTCAACATGGATCTGATGGAAGCGGCCGGTCTCGTGGAGAACGGAGAACCCGTTCTGCCGTCCTCGCCGGAAGAGCTTCTGGAACACGCTCAGATGGTCAAGGACGCGACAGGCCAGAACTATCTCGCCGCGGATTTCGCCCAGTTCCCGATCGGCGTCCGTCTGGTGCTCGCGCTGATGTGGCAGCAGAACGCCAACATCTTCGAGGGCGACACCGCCACGATCGACAACGACGCGGCGAGAAACGCGGTCACCGCGATCACGCAGCTCTTCGACGCCGGACTGGCCGATCCGCAGCTGAACTACGCCGACAGCCAGCAGGCCTTTCTCAACGGAGAAGCCGCCATTCTCGTGAACGGCACGTGGGTCGTGGACTTCTACACGGAAGAGGCGGCGAAGGAGGAGACCGGACTCGATTCCTACTATGTGGCGGATTTCCCGACGCTGTTCGAAACCGGAGCGACCTGGGCCGACAGCCACATGTGGGCGATCCCGTCCTCGCTGAAGGCCGATGATCCCGAAGCCTACGCGTCGGCGCTCGAAGTCCTCGCGTTCATCAACGACCACAACGTGGATTGGGCGCGCACGGGGCACATGGCGGTCCGGAACTCGGTGCTGGAAAGCGAAGAATACATGAACCTACCGCATCGCTCGGAATACGCCGGCACGGCGGCCATCGCCCGGGACACGCCCCCGTCCGAGCGGTACGGTGGCATCCAGGACGTGCTGAACCGTGAGCTCCAGGCGGTCTGGCTCACCGGCAAGTCCGTGGACGACGCGCTCGCCGACGCCGAGATCGAAGTTCAGGACCTTCTGGACAGATGACCTCCACCGCGTCCGGCCGGGGCAACCGGCCGGGCGTGCGACGGAACGCCAATTCGGAGGATCCGATGGAACGCTGGACGGAAAGCGCGGCGAACGCATGGTGGTCCGAGCGCCCGTGGGTCTGCGGCTTCAACTTCCTGCCCTCCAGCGCGGTCAACATCCTCGAGATGTGGCGGCGCGAGACCTTCGACCTCGAGACCATCGAGCGCGAGCTAGGCTGGGCCGGAGAGATAGGCTTCAACTCCGTGCGGGTCAATCTGCACTATCTCGTCTGGAAGCACGACCCGGACGGACTGCTCGAGCGGCTCGACAGCTTGATGGGCGTCGCCGACCGGCACGGCATGTCGACGGTCCCCTGCCTTTTCGATGATTGCGGCTTCGGCGGAATCGAGCCCCTCTACGGCGACCAGCCCGAGCCGGTTCCCGGCGTCCACAACAGCCGCGCGGTCGCCAGCCCCGGCCGCGCGATGCTCTTCGACGCGTCGGAGCGGACCGGCTTCGAGGCCTATGTCCGCGGTCTGGCCCGCGCGTTCCGGGAGGATCCGCGCATCCTGTTCTGGGACCTCTACAACGAGCCGGGCAACCGGATGCTGTTCGACTCGGAGGGCTTCAGCGTCTTCGAGCCGGACACCGCCGAGGCGAGCCTGTCGCTGATGCGGGACTGCTTCGACTGGAGCCGGGACGAGAAGCCCGCGCAGCCGCTGTCGGTCGCGGCGTGGACGACGCCGCTCCCGGGCACGAAAGCCGCGCCGTACCAGACGGCCATCGACCAGGCTGCTCTGGAACTGTCCGACATCGTGACCTTTCACGCGTACTGGGACGCGGACCATGTGCGAGCCTTCATCGACCACCTCTCCGGGCTGAACCGACCCATGCTCTGCACCGAATGGATGGCCCGGCCGATCGGAAGCCGCATCGAGGACCAGTTGCCGCTCTACAGGCGGCGCGACGTCGGTTGTTTCCAGTGGGGCCTCGTCCAGGGCCGCAGCCAGACGACGCTGCCCTGGCCCGCGGCGCTGGTGCGTGCGCATGGCGGCCATGCCGACCGATCGGTCTGGTTCCATGACATTCTGACCGCCGACGGCGAGCCCTACGACAGAGCCGAAACCGACCTGATCGCATCGCAGGTATCGATCGCCTCCCCCACGCAGACATCAACAGGAACCGCATGACATGTCCGGAGTAACGCTCACCAAGGTCATCAAGCGCTATGGCGACGTCGAGGTCATCCACGGCATCGATCTCGGCATCGAGGATGGCGAATTCTGCGTCTTCGTCGGGCCCTCCGGCTGCGGCAAATCCACGTTGCTGCGGATGATCGCCGGACTGGAGGAGACATCGCAGGGCGAGATCCGGATCGGAGCCCGGGACGTCACGCGCGCCGATCCCGCCGAACGCGGGGTGTCGATGGTGTTTCAGACCTACGCGCTCTACCCGCACATGACGGTCGAGGAGAACATGGGCTTCGGCCTCAAGATGAACGGGCATTCCAAAGCCGAGATCGCCGAAAAGGTCGGCAAGGCCACCGCGATCCTGAAGCTCGACGAGTATCTGGACCGCAAGCCGAAAGCCCTGTCTGGCGGCCAGCGCCAGCGGGTGGCCATCGGCCGCGCGATCGTGCGCGGGCCTGAGGTTTTCCTCTTCGACGAACCATTGTCGAACCTCGACGCGGAGCTCCGCGTAGAGATGCGGGTCGAGATCGCCCGGCTCCACAAGGAGATCGGCGCCACGATGGTCTACGTGACCCACGACCAGGTCGAGGCGATGACGCTCGCCGACAAGATCGTGGTGCTGCGCGCGGGGCGCATCGAGCAGGTCGGCGCGCCGCTGGATCTCTACCGTGATCCCGACAACCGCTTCGTGGCCGGCTTCATCGGCTCTCCGGCCATGAATTTCCTCGAGGGCAAGGTCGGCGTCGGGGGCGTGGATGTGCCCGGGCTGAAGACGACGGTTACGGTGCCTGTGAATCTGCCGTCCGAAGGCGATGCCGTCAGCTTCGGGCTCAGGCCGGAACATGTCGAGATCGATCCCGGCGGCGACACCCATTCCGTCGATCTGACCGAGGCTCTCGGCGGCGTCTCCTTCGCCCATCTTGTAAGCGACACCGGTGAGAAACTGATCGTGGAGGAGCGAGGCGACGTGCGGTCGACGACGGGCGCGAGGGTGGGTCTGCGCTTCGACCCCGCCCGCGCTTACCTGTTCGATTCCGAGACGGAAATGCGGCTGCGCTAGAGCCTACGCCAGTTTGGCATACTGACATGCTTCGTCCTCGGCGGGCGGAATGTCGTCGATGGGTTCGGGGAGACCGGCGGTTGTTGAACCGGTCCATCCATTCGAGGGCGGCGTGTCTTTGGTCGGCTCTTGGCCGCGCCCCGTCGATGAGCGATCGGGCCCGCGAGCGCCGACGCTAAATCTGCGGATGCGGCTGAGGCTCGCCTGGCGCTCACGCAACGTCAGAGAATGCGCCCCGGACAAGCGTGAAGCGCCTCCGTTTATGGCGAAGGGGCCCTTGCTATTGCCGCCTGGAGCGCGGACGCTTGATGGATGGGCATCGCGTTGTTCAGCATGGCCGGGCAGGCCCTTCGACGGCTCGGCTCGCGCCGGGCGCGGCTTCCGGTGGTGATCATGCTGATCGCCATCGTCTTCGGCGGGTCGCTCGCGCTTTGGGCGCGTCTGCAGCTGAACCGCCTTCTGGAGATCCAACCCTCGGCGGTGCTCGCGGTGACGCTCGAGGAGCATGAGGGGTTCTGTGGCACGCCGGCGCTCTACGTCCAGCCAGAGGCCAGCGGTCCCGACCGGAGTGACTACCGCATTCTGATCGACATGATTGGCGGGCCGAACCGGTTTCCGGACCTCTCGGGCGAGACCGCCGTTAGTGTTCTGTCGCTTCCGGAGTCCCGCCGCCCCGGGGTGGGGCTCGGGCGCGGATTGCCGGAACGGTGCGATGTCGTGCGTCTGCGCATCGACGGGGATTTCACCGGCGTGGAGGACATCGCCGACGAGGGCGCGACCAAGGTCACGCAGGAAAAGCCGGGCGTGGTCACTGTCGAGTATCGTCTTCCCGCCGCGGCGCAGGAGGACGCCGCCGTCGCCCGCTTCGTTCTGCGCGACGTGCCGGATGTCTGGCAATTCGGCCACAAGCGCGTCCAGTTCCTCAACGGGAGCGCCCAGGGCGTGAACATTTTCCTCTACGAGGAGTCCGGCTATCTGTTTCTCAACGAGAACTTCGCCTTCGTGCGACCGCCCAACGTTCGACGCGGATTCGTGGACATCCATCTTGAGATGATGGGCGGCCAATTCGCGTCGAGCGCGGACGTGGTGCGTCGGCGCCCGACTTCCGATCTCGAATTGCAACAGTCGCTGATCAATCTGTCCACGGTGTTCGGTATCGGCGTTTCGCTTCTCGTTGAGGGGATCCTGATCCTCCTGGTGTCGCTGGCGACTTCGATGCAATCTCGACCGCCTGAGGATGGCCGCGACGACGGCCGGTAGGCTCTGGACCGGCAGGTGAAATATGCTATTTCGCGCCCCGAAAAGCTGACCTGCCAATACAGCGTCGCCCTGCATCATGACAGGCGTCCCTCCGCTGGAAATTCCCGGGAACGGCATCATGATCGCGACCGCACACGCAGGACGAACCAAGGCATCCGCCTGCTCCAGCGTGGCACCTGCCATGAAAGTGATGATCCTTTGACCTTCACGAAAGTTCAGCGCTCCCAATACCTCGGGTGCAACCTCGGCCATGAGCCCCAGGAAAATCACGTCACTTGCATCTAAAACGCCCTGATTGTCAGCACAGGTGACATTCTCGTAGGTCTCGGCGAGTGCATTCGAGTGACTGGCACTGCGTTCGGAAACCGTGATCTGATGATCGTCCTGCGCGATGCCCCGGATCACGGCGCTCGCGATCGTCCCACACCCAATTACCCCAATACGCATGGCGCTACTCCGCTATTGACGAGCATCATGGTACAAATCAACGCCAGCTTTGTCCGCAGAGCCGATCTCTCGAGGGTCGGATTGCTGCGCTGTGCATGAACGGCAGCTTCGGAGAATTGCGGCGCAGCGTCGTGACGCGTCGCGAAAGGCCGGTCCGGGCCGGATGCGATTGAGCAACCTGCGGTCTGGAAATTCTGTAACGCCGTGATCACGCATCCTGGCATTCCCATTTGATGTAGGCCTTGGCGTCGACGGCCCATTTTTCGTCGATCTCGACCAGCACGGCGCTGACAAGTCGCTCGAGGGATTCCTCGTTGGGAAAGACCCTGACCTTGACGGTGCGGCGCTTGAGCTCCTGCTGGACGGCGCGCTCCATCGGGTTGGAGGTGCGCATGCGGCGGCGGTGGTGCTCGGGCAGCGCGAAGACGGCGAAACCTTCGGGCACGTTCTCCTCCAGCCATGCGGCGAGTTTCGGGGCGGTGTCGCGGTAGGTCGCGACCAGCTCGGCCAAGGCGGTTTCGGCCTTTACCAGGGAGGCTGCGTTCCAGACGGCGCGCAGCTCGGCGCCGATGCGCTTGCGGATCGCGAGGCTCGGCGCGTGGTGGATGGCGTTCCGGGCGAGGTGGAACTGGCAGCGTTGCCATTTCGCGCCGCCGAGCACGGCCCGGCGCGCGGCCCGCAGCCCGGCATGATCGTCGGAGACACCGTATTCGAGCCCGCGCAGACCGCGGGCCTGGAGACCCTCCAGAAAGGCCCGCCAATGCACCTCTGCTTCCGAAAGGGCGACGGAGACGCCCAGCACCCGGCGACGCTCGTCCGGGCCGATGCCCACGGCCGAGAGCACGGCGGCGTCCCTTACGATGCCGCCGTGGCGCATCTTTTCGTAACGGGCGTCGAGGATCAGGTATCTGATCTCGCCGAGCGGCCGGCTGCGCCAGGCCTCCAATTCGTCGTCGAGCAACTTCGCCGCGCGGCTGACCTGCGAAGAAGAAAGGCTCTCGATGCCGAACTCGCGCATCACCGCCTCGACCTCGCGGGTCGAGACGCCCTTGATGTACATCTCGGCCACCGCCAGCATCACGGCGCGCACCGATCGGCGCCCGCGCTCCAGCGACTGGGGGTAGAACGGCGCGCCATCATGGCCGGCGGTCTTGGGAACGTCGACGGTGACCGTGCCTGCCGGCGTGTCGATGCGCTTGGACTTGTAGCCGTTGGCGTAGCCCTGGCGCTCGGCGGTGCGCTCATAGGGGCCGGCGCGCAGAAACTGCTCCCGCTCGATCTGCATGGCCAGCTCGAACGCCCGGCCAAAAACCGTGGCGATATCGCTGGGGCCATGCTCGATCAGATGTTCCAAGACCGCCTCGACCGCCGTATCCTTTTGTCTGTCCATTCGCGTCTCTCCATGGGTGGTTTTGCAACTCCATGGAATACCAGAGCGGAACACCCCTGCCGGGGCGCGCCCCGGCAGGGGCTCGCGGCACCAGCGCAAACGAATTTCCAGACCTCAGGTTACAGTACCCCGGATGCGTTGGAAAACAGATGTCCAAGGGATATTCGTTGCCCCACGTCAACGCGAGTTCCGCCCCGCCCGGTGATTCCGGGCGGGGCGGTCTGCTGTCAGTCGCCGTTGCGGCGAGTGTTGGGGCGCGACCAGATGAGGCTGAATGTCTCTTCGCCGCCTTCGATCACCGTGTCGTCGAAGAGGTTGGCGTAGATCGGCTGGGTAAAGCTCGGATCGTCGAGCTTGAGGCTCAGGTAGTCGCGGCCCTCGGTCGAGCGCTTGGACCAGGCGGCACCGATCTCGGCACGGCCGACGAAGACGCGGTGGGAGGGGGCGTTGTCGTTGGGGGTGCTGTCCTCGGGGACGATGCGGACGGCTTTCGCCTGCACGCTCAGGGTGACGATTTCTCCGACGTATTCGCTGCCGGTCTTCTTGAAGGTTCCGATGGTGGCCATGTCATGTTTCCTTTTGGCTTGTCCGAGCCCGCGCCCATCGCGGCCTCGATGGCGATCGTCAGGACCGGGGCGACCCGCCGACGCAGCCCTAGTGGCCCGCAGCGCCAGCGGAGGACGGCAAGGCCGGTCTTTCTTGCCGCGCGAGGATGGCGGGCATCCGCCAGGGGAAGAAAGTCCGGACGCACCGTTGCGTTCAAGGCGGTCGAGGCGTCAGCCGATCCCGGTCAGATCAGCCGCTGAGAGGCCCGCAAGGGACGCGTGGTGCCAAGCCATGGGAGAAGGGATGACAGGCTACCTTTGGAGCGCGCAAGACCCCGGCAGCGTGCATCGTGCAAAGACAGGCTAGGGCGTGCAGGCGGAAACGGTGCATGTCCGGAACGTGCCCCATGATTCCGGGATTGCCGCCTCAAACCGTGTCTGTGCTGGTCTGCCGTGATGATCGGTATGCCGACTTTCCAAGTGCGTTCGCGACCGGGACCATGCCCCATGACGTGGGTTTGGGCGATCTTGCTTTACCCAGCCGGTCCTGCCCAACCGCAACGCTGTGATGGCGGCGAGGATAGGGACCTTTTGCCTCAATCGGTTGCGATGCACGCTGGCGACGTCGCGAACGGCATGCACGGCGCGAACTTCACAGGGCGTCTCAGCGCTCGTCGAAGGAGCTCTGCGTATGCGGGTTGGACATGGCATTGGCCTCGGACCAGCCCGACACGCGCGCCCAGGCGGTCCCGCCCACGACCAGTGCGCCCAGCCAAGACAGGATGGTGATGGCCGCAGCGCCCGCGCTGCCGAATTCGGCAAAACCCTTTGCCGCATGAAACCCGGCGATCCCGGCGGGCACCGCGTAGATCAGACCGATGGCGAATTTGACGGGGATGGAACGGACGCGATCGAAGGCGAATTCACCGAGAGCGGCGACGAAGCCGCCGATTAACAGGCCTGCTGTGATGGACAGGAATACGCCTTGGCCGGCGTCATACAGATACATGCCCGATGTCAGCCCGATCGCGAAAGGCAGGGCGTAGACAGCCAGATTGAACATGATCCAGCAAAGGGCACCGAGGCCGAACAGGGCGAAAATGATGGATACAAACATGAGGCAGTCCTTTCGAGAACAAGGATCGCGCCGCCACCTCCTCCATTGGCACGTGCAGATCATAGCAGAAGACGGCCCGTCCCGGGAGGACCTGGGGCGGGCATCGGCGGAAATCCGGTCATGCCGATGAGGCGGCTTTCGGGCGAAAATCGAAGAGGGGGATGCCCATGGTGCGGGCCTTGTCGGCGAGGTTGTCGGTGATGCCGGAGCCCGGGAAGACGATGAGCCCGATGGGCAGGGTGTCGAGCAACTGGTCATTGCGCTTGAAGGGGGCCGACTTGCCATGTCGTGTCCAGTCGGGCTTGAAGACGATCTGTGTGACGCCGCAGTTGTCGGCCCAGGCAGCCGCGATGCGTTCGGCCCCGCGCGGTGCGCCGCCGTGCAACAGGACCATGTCGGCGTGTTTTGCTTCGACGCGGTCGAGCGCCGCCCATATGGCCGCGTGATCGTCGCAGTCGAGCCCGCCGGTGAAGGCGATCTTGGTGCCTTGTGGCAGCAGCGGTTCCAGATCTGCGCGGCGCTTCGCAGTGAGATGATCGCGGCTGTCGATCAGGGACGCGGTCAGGGTGCGCCGGTTCACGTGGCTGCCCGCGCGGGGGTGCCAGGTTTGGCCGAGATGGGCCTCAAAGCCCTCGGCGGCCAGATCGCGCATGGCCTCCCAGGCGTTGCGCCGCTCGATCAGCGTGATGCCTTCGGCGATCAGGGTCTCCAATTCGACGGACCGGACCTCGGATCCGTCCTGTTCGCGCTGCGCCCGCTTCTGCGCCTGTTCGTTGCTGTCCAGATCGCGGCCTGTCCTTGTCGCCATGCGGTGAAAGAGGTTCGCAGTGGACCAGAGCAGGTCTTCGAGGTCGGGTTCGAGCCGCGTGTCGGACAGGGTCGAGACGAGCGCGTCGAAAATGTCGGCGACGGCGCTGCGAACGGCGTCGGGTTCCGGCAAGGGGCGGGGATCGGGCTCATCCGTGAAGGGGCGCCAGCCGTAGAGCTGCAGTTCCTCGAGCACGACGGCGGTGGAGGATCGGTTTTGAAGATGTGTGTCGGTCATGATGTCGTCTCCGGTTGTCGAAGACCGCGCCTCTCGCGGCCTTCCCGGGCAACGGAAAAGCGGGGGCCGGACGGGTCTGCACCGCCGCTCCGGCGGCGGCCGAAGCGCAGCGGAGGACGGCTTGCCGTTGCGGGCCCATACGGGCTCTGCTCCGTTTTGCCCGCTTTCGGAAGGTCGCAAGGCGTGGCTCTTATGGCGGAGGCGCTGACCGGACGCGCCGACCCTGATCAGTCGACGGCGTTGTCGAGGAAGG
>CAVORV010000039.1:0-162357 GCA_963698685.1 uncultured Alphaproteobacteria bacterium | reverse complement strand
GCGCCCTCACTCACGCCAAGCCCGAAGATATCGCCGAACAGGCCGCTCAGTCGCTCGCAGGACAGCGCCTGGAAGCCCTCGAGATAAATCGCCGGCGCGTGGATGCGTGGACCGAACGGCGAAGAAGTCGCGACCGCCGGCGCCGCGGCTTTCGCCGATGCGCCGCATTGCGCGCACCGGCAGGCAAAGCGACGGTGGCGGATGACATGGGGTTTGACCGGCGGGATCTCGATCTCGTCGTATTCGCCGACCAATTCCATCGCGGCGTCTGATGCGAAGGTTCCACCGCACTCCTCGCAGACGTCGGGCTTGTGGTCCCGGACTTCGTCGGGATCCTCGGCCAGCCGCCGATTGTGTGGCTCATGCCCCGGCTTCGCTCCGCCAGGGCGGGCGCTCTCCCGTTTTGCCTTCCTGTCCGTCGAAGGAGGCCTCGACGAAGTCCGCGAGGTCTTCTCTGGCTGCTGCAATTGCAGAACAAATTCAATCAATTGCTCTTTGCTCAGCTGCCGCAAATCATCTCTGTCCATACCCTCATGGATTCAGACATTTCATAGCCGCGCAAGGGGGTGGGCAATTAACACAACCCAGCCTTCCGCGACCCGTTGTCAGAAAGTCGCCCTATTCGCCTGGCAACGATGCGTTTCGACGCTGAGAGGAGGTGAGCAGAAGGGTCATCCAGACCAAATAAGCTGCGCGAACACTTTAATCTAATGCAATCGGTTCTTTAAAGCCTGTCCAACCTTTGACGCCACGCTGCACGACACAGGGGTAGCCGAGGGCGGCTGGAGGTGATTGTCTGGACGATTCTGACCAAAGGATCGCCCGATGCATCACCGTGCCATTGCCACCCTCCAAGGGATCCTGCGGCAGCATGTCGGACTGGGCAAGAGCCGGCTGGAGACGCTGTGCTTGCTCGTCGTCGGTATGATCAGCGCCCGCACGGTCAACCTCGGTCATCTTGCCTGCGAGCGGCCGACGACGGCGCAGGTCGCCTCGACCTGCCGCCGGTTGCAGCGGTTCTTCCAGCATGTCCGTCTCGGACCGGATTGGCCGGCGCCGCTGGTGACCGGGCTCCCGGGACTTGTCGGGCCGTGGCATCTGGCGCTTGACCGTACCCGGTGGAAGCTCGGCACGCGCGACGTCAACATCCTGGTGCTGGCGGCGGTCACGCGGCGGGCGCGGGCGCCGCTGATGTGGAGCGTGCCCGACAACGACGGCGGCGGCAGCGACACCGCCGCGCGCGTCCGGTTGATGCAGCGTTGCCTGGCGATCTTCGGTGCCGCGAGCATCCGGCTCCTGCTCGCGGATCGGGAGTTCGTCGGGGTCGAATGGATGAACTTCCTCAACGAAAACAATATCTCTTTCGCCATCCGCATGAAGGAGAAGCTCGTCGTGACCACAGAGGACGGCCGTCGCCTCGCCTTGGGCCCGCTGCCGCGGAAATGTCGCGGCGTCCGCACCTTCCGGGCCGCGCTGGTCGGCGACGATGCCCCCGGCCCGCTCTGGCTGAACTTCGCCGCCAGGCGTCTTCAGGGCGGCGAACTCCTCATCGTCGTCTCCAACACTCCGGCCCGCGCCGCCCTCGCCGCCTGCCGCGAACGCATTCGCCATTGTCGCTCGGACCAATGGCGCGACAACGGCTCATCATCGAATGTCTCTTCGGCCACACCAAGACCCGAGGCCTCAACCTCGAGGACGCCAGGCTCGTCACCCCGCGCAAGCTCGCCCTGCTCCTTGGCATCGTCGCCCTCGCCATGGCCTGGGCGGCCAGGACCGCCGCGCCGCTGGTCGGACGCAAGACCCCGGCCCGAAAGGCGCATGGACACCTCGCCAAGTCCTGGTTCCGCATCGGCTTCGATCAGGTCCGAAGGCTCCTGCGCCACGACCCGCCAGCCGCAATAGCCCCGTGGCTTACCTTCGCCCCATCCACCGCCAAAAGCTCCGGAGTCGTGTAGTGTGCTTGGACGCCTGCCAAATCACCCCAGCTTCACGCCGCGACGCCCCGCCAGATCGGTCACGTACTGCCACGCCACCCGCCCCGACCGCGAGCCCCGCGTCTGGCTCCATTCGATCGCCTCGGCCAGCAACTCGTCGTCCGGAATGCCGATCCCGAACGCGTCGCAATAGCCCCGGATCATCGCCAGGAACGCGTCCTGATCGCAGGGATGGAACCCCAGCCACAGCCCGAACCGGTCGCTGAGCGACACCTTCTCCTCGACCGCCTCGGCCGGGTTCACGCCGCTCTGCCGCTCGTTCTCGATCATGTCGCGCGGCATCAGATGCCGCCGATTCGAGGTCGCGTAGAGCACGACGTTGTCCGGCCGCCCCTCGATCCCGCCATCCAGCACCGCCTTGAGCGATTTGTAATGGCTGTCATCCCTGTCGAAACTCAGATCGTCGCAGAACAGGATGAACCGGCACTCCGACCCGCGCAGCACTCCGAGCAACCTCCCGATGCTCGGCAGATCCTCGCGGTGCAACTCGATCAGCTTGACCCGCCCCGGATGCGCGTGGGCGGCCTCCGCATGCGCCGACTTCACCAGGCTCGACTTGCCCATCCCCCGCGCGCCCCAGAGCAGCACGTTGTTCGCCGCATCCCCCCGCGCGAACTGCATCGTATTGGCCAACAACGTGTCGCGCGACCGGTCGATCCCGACCAACAGTCCTATCGGCACCCGCGAGACCCGCGCCACCGGCTCCAGCCGGTCCGGCCCCACATGCCAGACGAACGCGTCCGCGACCCCCAAGTCGGGCGCCGGCGCCGGCGGAGGGCTCATCCGGTCGAGCGCGTCGGCGATGCGCGCAAACGTCGCCTCGCTCACGTCTCGTCCTTGGCCGGTGTCCCGTGGATCTCCTCGTCCCAGAGACCCTGCGCTTTGAGATCCCGCTCACGGCGCTTCTCGACCATCCGCACCAGCCAGATCGACATCTCGTAAAGCCCGTAGACGACGACGAACAGGATAACCTGAGTCACCACGTCCGGCGGCGTCACGATCGCGGCCAGCGTCAGGATGCCGACCACCGCGTATTTTCGCATGTCCGAGAGTCCGCTGGACGAAACCAGCCCCGCCTTGCCCATCAGCGTCAACAGAACCGGAAGCTGGAAACAGAGCCCGAACGCGATGACGAACTTCATCGTCAGCCCGAGATACTCGTTGATCGTGCCGAGGAACTGCACGTTCAGATCCGACCCCGCGCCGACCTCGCCCAACTCCGCGCCCTCCGGTCCGAACTGCTGGAAGCCTAGGAAGAAGTCGAACGCCAGCGGCAGCACGACGTAGTACGCGAACGACGCGCCGATCAGGAACATCACCGGCGACGCGATCAGGAACGGCAGAAAAGCGTTCTTCTCGCTGCGATAGAGCCCCGGCGCCACGAACCGCCAGAGCTGGTACCCGATCACCGGAAACGAGATGACGAACCCGCCGAAGATCGCGATCCGCACCTGGGTCATGAACCCCTGCTGCAACCCGGTGAAAATCAGTTCGGGCTGCTGCCCGTTGGCGATCAGCAGCCGTGACAGCGGCTCCGCCAGGAAGTTGAAGATCGGCCGCGCCACAGTGAAACAAAGCAGCATGCAGATCGTGAACGCCAGCACCGAATAGATCAGCCGCGTGCGCAGTTCGGCCAGATGCTCGATCAGCGGCGCCGAGGTGTCGTCGATGTCGTCCTTGGGGCTCATGATTTGCCCGCGCCCGCCGTCGCGTCGGCCGGCTCGGACTGAACCTCGGGCTCCGGAAGCGGCTTCGTGGACGCGTCGGCCTTGGCGACCGTCGGAGCCGGCTTGCCGGCGGCGGGAGCGTCGATCTTGGCCGCGTCCTTCGCGTCATCGCCCATGATCGTCGATTTGGCATAGCTTTTGGCTGTTTGCGTCGCGGATTTCAGGTTGAGATCCCGCGTCACGTTCGTCGCGGCCTTCAGTCCGTCCGACGCTTCTTTGAGGCCGCTCTCATCGGCGGCCTGTTCCATCGAACGCTGGAACTCGCGGGCCATGCCACGCGCCTTGCCCATGTAACGCCCGACCGTCCGGAACAGCACCGGCAGCTCTTTGGGGCCGACCACGATCAACGCGACGACCCCGATCAGGAGAAGTTCCATCCAGCCGATGTCGAACATCGCGGCGCCTCTTTGCGGCCGGGTCCGAAGACCCGGAGGCCGTCAGGCCTTGTCTTTTTCCGGCGTGATGTCGCGGGCCTCGTCGGATTTCGAGGCGTTCTCGATCTCGTCCGATCCTTCCTTGATCCCGCGCTTGAAGCTGGTGATGCCCTTGCCCACCTCGCCCATGAGCCCGGCGACCTTGCCGCGACCGAAGAGCACCAGGACCACGATGGCGATCAGGATCAGGCCGGCCGGGCCGATATTGTTCAGCATGTCATTTCTCCGTTGCGGACCGGAAGACGCGACTGCGCCTCCCGCTTGCGACACCACACATATTGCGTCCGACCGTCTCATTCAAACCCCAAACCGCGCCGAAGCCGCATTCGCCGCGCGCGCTCCCGCCGGAACGTCCCGGCGGGAGCGTGCGGGTCAGGGATTCATGCCGCCCGACACTTCGATCCGCCGGCCCGTCATCGACTGGCTGCCATGGATCGGAAAAACGGCGACCGCGGGCCGTTATCGTCGCGCATGCCCGCGGACCTCGCGTGGACGGCCAGAACAAGGCACCCGTCGCTTCTCAAAAATTTCACGTCGATCAGCGTCACGACACGGCCGCGCTTTCAGAAGGACCTTCCCCTCATGGAGGCGCGCCGCCTGCTTTCAGACGGCGGCGTGACGGTCTCGGCGACCCCGTTCGACGCGGGCTGCGAGCGCCCGGACCCCGCCTCAGCCCGGCTGGTCCGCGAAATACGGCGTCGCGAGCACGCTCTGATCACGGCACGGAAACACGAAGCACCGGTCCCGCCGCAGCGACAGCCACAGCGGCGTGCCGGGTTTGGGCAGGAACACGCCCGGCACGGTCGTCTTGAGCACCGAGCCGTCATGGTCCATCGCGAGGTCGACGATGCTCTGGTTGCCCATGAACCGCGCCCGCGTCACCGTCCCGCGCGCCGGCATCCCGTCCTGCGCGGTGGGAAGCGGACCTGTCCCGTGCCGGTCGAAATCCATCTTCAGATGCTGCGGCCGGATGATGATCTCCACATCGGCCCGGTCCGCCAGACCCGGCGTCATGAACTGTCCGAACGGCGTGTCGGTCGCGAAATTCTTCACCTCGCCGTGGATGACGTTGATGTCCGAGAAGAACATCGCCGCCTCCTTGTCCACCGGCGCGTTGTAGATGTTGTAGGGCGCGCCCTCCTGCACGATCCGCCCGTCGCGCATCAGCGCGATACGGTCGGCCATGCGCATGGCCTCCTCCGGCTCGTGCGTGACCAGAAGAACCGCCGTGCCTTCTTCCTTCAAGATCTCCAGCGTTTGATCCCGGATCCCGTCGCGCAAACGGTTGTCGAGCCCCGAGAACGGCTCGTCCATCAGAAGGATATGAGGCCCCGGCGCCAGCGCGCGCGCCAGCGCCACCCGTTGCTGCTCGCCGCCCGAAAGCTGGTGCGGATATTTCGCGCCATGCCGCGCCAGCCCCACCCGTTCCAGCAACGCCGTCGCCCGCTCCTCGCGCGCCGCCCCCGGCCCGGTCAACCCGAACGCCACGTTGCAGATCACGCTCAGGTGCGGAAACAGCGCGAAATCCTGGAACATCAGCCCGACCGCGCGTTTCTCCGGCGGCAGATGCGTCCGCCCCTCCGACACGACCCGCCCGTCGACCGCGACGCTGCCCTCGTCCTGCCGCTCGACGCCCGCCGCGATGCGCAGAAGCGTCGACTTGCCGCAACCCGACGGCCCCAGAAGACACGTCACCTCGCCGGGCCGCAGATCCAGCGACACGCAGTCCAGCACGCACGCCCCGTCGAACGCGTGACGGATGTCGCGCAGGCTCAGCCTCACCTCGGCCGGGTCGGTCCGGTAATCCTTCACGCGCCTCTTATCCGATCAAAACCATCAGGTTTGTTCCAGATAACAAGCCGCGCCCCCCCTGGCAAGGCCGCCGCGACCGCTTGCGGCCGACACGGCGACCTGCGAAACGGGCCGTAACACGGCGATTAAGGGGGAAACTGATGGAAAAGACGGACGGAATCCGGCGGACCCGCGCGAAACGCGTCGCGCCGAAACCGATCTCGCTGGCGCTTCAGGGCGGCGGATCCCACGGCGCGCTGACCTGGGGCGCGCTCGACCGGCTGCTCGAGGACGACCGCCTCGCCATCAAGGCGATCAGCGGCACCAGCGCCGGGGCGATGAACTCGGTCGCGCTCGCCGACGGGATGACATCGGGCGGACGCGACGGCGCGCGCCAGTCCCTTCACGATTTCTGGAAGGCCGTCAGCGACGCCGCGCGTTTCTCTCCGATCCAGCGCAGCCCCGTCGACCGCCTGATGGGCCGGTTCAGTCTAGACCGCTCGCCGGGCTATCTGTTCTTCGAGGGCCTGAGCCGCGCCTTCTCGCCCTACCAGCTCAATCCGACCGGCGCGAACCCCCTGCGCGATCTCCTAGAGAAGCAGGTCGATTTCGCCAACGTGAACGCATGCGAGGCCCTCAAGGTCCACGTCACCGCGACGAACGTGCGCACCGGCCAGCCCAAGGTGTTCGGTCCCGGAGAACTCACAATCGACGCGGTGCTCGCCTCGGCCTGCCTGCCGCAGATGCACGCCGCGGTCGTGATCGACGGCGAGGAATACTGGGACGGCGGCTTCACCGGCAACCCCGCGCTCTATCCCCTGCTCGCCGAGGCGGCGACACCCGACATCGTCGTCGTCCAGATCAACCCGATCCGGCGCGAGGAACCGCCGCGCAGTGCCCGCGAGATCATCAACCGGGTCAACGAGATCAGCTTCAACTCCAGCCTCGTCAAGGAATTGCGCGCCATCGCCCTGCTCCAGCGCGTCGCCATCGCGCGGAACCTCGATCTGGGTCGCTACGGGCACACGTTCCTGCATCTCATCCATGCCGATGCCGAGGTGCAGGACCTGTCGGCCTCCAGCAAGATGAACGCGGAATGGGAGTATCTCCAATTCCTGTTCGAGCGCGGCCGCGGCTGGGCGGATGACTGGCTCGCCGAGAGCTTCGACCGGATCGGCGTCGAATCCACTCTCGATCTCGACGGCCTGTTCGGCTCCGGACACATGCCCGACCCCTGCTGACGGCCCGGTCCGCCCGATCGCTCAGATCGTCGCGTTCGTCGCCCCGCCGTCGAGCAGGATGTTCTGCCCGACGATGAACCCGGCATGCTGCGAACACAGGAACGCGCAGGCCTGGCCGAACTCCTCCGGCGTGCCGTAGCGCTTCGCCGGGATCGTCGCCTCGCGCCGCGCGCGGGCATCCTCCATCGGGATCCCCTCCTTCTCCGACACGCCACGATCGAGCGTCAGCCCGCGATCCGTGTCGTGAATCCCCGGCAGGAGGTTGTTGATCGTCACGCCCGAGCCCGCCACCTGCCGGCTGGTCCCCGCGACGAACCCGGTCAGACCCGTACGCGCCGCGTTCGACAGGCCGAGTTGCGGGATCGGCGCCTTCACCGATTGCGACGTGATGTTGACGATCCGCCCCCATCCCCGCTCCATCATGCCCGGCAGCACCGCCTGCATGAGCGCGATCGGCGTCAGCATGTTGCCGTCGAGCGCCTTGATGAAATCGTCGCGGCTCCAGTCCGACCACAGCCCCGGCGGCGGCCCGCCCGCATTGTTGACCAGGATGTCCGGCGACGCGCAGGCCGCCAGAACGGCCTCACGACCCTCCGGCGTCGTGATGTCACCCGCCACCGCCGTGACCTTCACGCCGTGCGCCGCGCGGATCGCCGCAGCCGTCGCCTCCAGATCCTCGGCCCCGCGCGCGTTGATCACCAGATCGACCCCCGCCTCCGCCAGCGCCTCGGCGCAGCCGCGCCCCAATCCCTTCGACGCCGCGCAGACGATCGCGGTCTTCCCGCGCAATCCCAGATCCATTGCCGTTCTCCCCTTCCGGATTTCCGCGCGACCCTATCGGCGGCCATCCGGCCCCGCAAGGCGGACGCCCCGACGCCCGGCGCGTGAACCTTTCTTCCGGATCGACGTTGTCACCGTTCGGAAGAAAGGAGCTCCCATGAGCGACAAGACCCTGAAAACCATCGCCGAGGCGATGCGCGACATCGATTTCTGCATGTTCTCGACAAAGACCGAAGGCGGCGCGCTGGCGACCTGCCCGATGAGCACCAACCGCGAGGTCGAATACGACGGCACCTCGCGCTTCTTCGCCTATGACGACGCCCGTCTGGTCGCCGACATCGCGGTCAACCCCGACGTCTCACTCGCCTTCCAAGGCAAATCCGGCCTCTTGGGAACGTCCGCCGATGTTCATCGCCGCCGCCGGAACGGCGGAACTCAGCCGCGACAAGGCCGACTTCGCCAAGCACTGGACCCCCGGCCTCGACCGCTGGTTTCCCGAGGGCGTCGACACGCCCGGTCTCGTCATGATCACCGTGCGCAGCGAACGGGTCCACTACTGGGACGGCGAGGACGAGGGCGAAGTGGTCATCTGAATCCGGATCGGTCCCGGCGCCCGCGGCCTCCGATGACCCGTCGCGCGCGCCACGCCCGGCCGCGTCGCCTCAGTCCAGCGCGTCGAGCACCGGCGCCCATTGCGCGCGGATCGGCGCGTAGAGCTTCTGCGGCATGTCGAACACCGACAGGCCCGCGCTCGGCGAGATCGGCATAGGCCGCCCGCTCGCGATCCAGGCGACCGGCTCCTGGCCCACCTTGTCGAAAAACGCCTGCAGCCGCCCGGTCGCGCGTCCCTGCGGCCGGACCCGGTTGGCGAGCAGATGCACCCCGACCTTGCCCTTGCGGACCCGCTTGATGTCCTCGATCTCCTTGAGGAACCGCCGCGTCGAGTCCGCGTCGAAGAACGACGGCAGCACCGGTGCGATCACCGCGCTGGCCTCGGCGATCAGCGCCTCCGCCGCCTCGCCGCCGACCGCGCCCGGCGCGTCGATCACCAGCCAGTCGAGCGACTTCGGCGCATCGCCCACCGCGCCCGATTTCGTCCAGTTCAGCCCCTCGATCCGGGCGGCGTCCCTGGGCCGCGCCTTCAGCCAGCGCTGCGCCGATTTCTGCGCGTCGGCGTCCGCGAGACCCACCGAATGCCCCCGCGCCGCCAGCGCCGACGCCAGCGTCACCGCGACCACCGTCTTGCCGCATCCGCCCTTGCGATTGGCGACCAGCACCGTCTTCATGATCGACCCTCCCGTTTTGCGACCAGCCTAAAGCACCGCGCGCGCATCGCAACAGCCAACCCGCCGCCACGACGATTTGACTTGCCCGCGCCCCCCGCTCCCCGCGATAAGCCGCGCGAACCGGTCCCCGACACACCCGCGCCGGAGAAACGAGCCCCGGATGACCGAAACCCTCTCCCCGCCGCGTCGCCTCGCACGCGTCTGCGCCCTCGCGTTCTGCGCTTTGCTCGCAAGCCCCGCCCTTGCCCAGAACGCCGTCCCGCCCGACGCGGAATCCGTTCCGTTCCTCACCCTGCGCAACCAGACTGGCTCCACGTCGCCCGCCTCCGCTTTCGGCGGCAGACGCGCGGGTCTCAGCGCCGGGTACTGCATACTGACCGAACCGTCCGGTTTCTTCACGCCGCTGGCCGAGGCGACCGCGCTCAAGATGCCCGGCCGCGATTTCACGCTCTCCGCGCTCCATCTCCACGACCCCGCGACGATCTTCGACGACCTGCAACGAGAGCGCCGACGGACACCGCGCCGCGCTCTACGTCCACGGCTACTACGAGGGGATCGAGCGCAACTGCGTCCGCGCCGGCATGCTTCGCCGCAATATCGGCCTCGACGGCCGGCTCCTCATGTTCAGCTGGCCGTCGGACGAGGACATCCTGCGCTACGCCTCCGACGAGGCCGATCTCTACTGGAGCGTTCCGGGCATCGCCGACGCGACCCGCGAGCTGGTGCGCCGTTTCGGCCCCGGCCAGGTCGACCTGATCGGCCACAGCCTCGGCGGCCGCGGAGTGGTGCTCGCGCTCGACGAACTCGCGCGCGACCGGACCGGGTCGGAACCGCTCGTCGACGACGTGGTCCTCATCGCCCCCGACATGGATTTCGACGTCTTCGTCCAGCACCTGCCCCGCATCCGCGACATGGCTCGCACCATCACGGTCTACGTCTCAGACCGCGACCTGCCTCTGGCGATCTCCGCCGAGCTCCACGGCTATCCCCGCCTGGGCCAGACCGGCAACGACACGGCGCTTCTCGGCGGCGTCGAGGTGATCGACGTCTCCGCCATGTCCGGCCTCGGCGCGATCGACATCCCCGGCGCGCCGGCGAGCTCGCTCTCCGGCCACATCTACCACCTCTCGAGCCGCGATATCACCGCCGACATGGACACGCTGCTCAATGAGGGCAAACGCGCCGCCGACCGCCCGGCCCTAACCCCCGCCGGCCCCAATTTGTGGCGGCTGAGCGCGACGGCGCGCTGAAGGAAAGCCGAGCCCCGTCGGACGCGCCTTCGCTTGACCTGGACAACGGCGCCGCCTCCCAAACGCTCCTGCGTATCGCGGATCCGCCATCGTTCCGGAAGCTGAGCGCCACTCCGCCTCTTCACGGCTGTCGGATCGCGATCCGCCTCCCCCGGACTGGTGCCTTCACGCGCCTGCCTCCACGCCGGAAGCGTGCCTCAGGTAAGACCTGGACAGGCGGAACGCTCGCCGCGCATCATCAATGCGGGCGATTGCGGCCACCTGCCGCGCGACGTGCACGAGCGACCGTTCGAAGCTCCGGGTCGAACGCTTGATGGACCGGATCGCTGACGCCCGGGGCGTCGCCGCCCTCCCCCTTCCCATCCCCCCGTCCCCGCCGTATATCCGCCCGATGCTTGACACGCCCTCGAACACCCCCCCGCTGCCGCCCGAGATCGCGCGCCGGCGCACCTTCGCCATCATCTCGCATCCCGATGCGGGCAAGACCACGCTGACCGAGAAGTTCCTGCTCTACGGCGGCGCGATCCAGATGGCCGGCCAGGTCCGCGCCAAGGGCGAGGCGCGCCGCACCCGCTCGGACTTCATGAAGATGGAGCAGGACCGCGGCATCTCGGTCTCCGCCTCCGCCATGTCGTTCCCGTTTCAAAACTGGTGGTTCAACCTCGTCGACACGCCCGGCCACTCGGACTTTTCCGAGGACACCTACCGCACGCTGACAGCCGTCGACGCCGCCGTGATGGTCATCGACGGCGCCAAGGGCGTCGAGAGCCAGACCCGCAAGCTCTTCGAGGTCTGCCGGATGCGGGACCTGCCGATCCTCACCTTCTGCAACAAGATGGACCGCGAGGCGCGCGACACCTTCGAGATCATCGACGAGATCCAGCAGGAGCTCCAGCTCGACGTCTGCCCCGCCTCCTGGCCGATCGGCATGGGCCGCGATTTCCTCGGCTGCTACGACATGCTCAACGACCGGCTCGAGCTGATGGACCGCGCCGACCGCAACAAGCGCGCCGAGAGCCTGAAAATGCAGGGCCTCGACGACCCCCGCATGGCCGACCACATCCCCGCCGACCTCCTCGCCACCTTGCGCGAGGAGGTCGAGATGGCCCGCGAACTCCTGCCGTCCTTCGACGCCGAGGCGATGGCGGCCGGCAACCTCTCGCCGATCTGGTTCGGCTCCGCGATCAACTCCTTCGGCGTCCAGGAACTCATGACCGGCATCGGCGCCTTCGGCCCGCCGCCCCAGATCCGCCCGGCGGAATCGCGCGGCGTCGGCGCATGGGAGCCCGCCGTCACCGGCTTCGTCTTCAAGGTCCAGGCCAACATGGACCCCAAGCACCGCGACCGCGTCGCCTTCGTGCGCCTCTGCTCGGGCCATTTCGAGCGCGGCATGAAGCTTCATCACGTCCGCACCGGCAAGCCGATGGCGATCTCCAACCCCGTGCTCTTCCTCGCCAACGACCGCGAGATCGCCGAGGACGCCTGGGCCGGCGACATCATCGGCATCCCCAACCACGGCCAGCTCCGCATCGGCGACGCGCTGACCGAAGGCGAGGCGCTCCGCTTCACCGGCATCCCCTCGTTCGCGCCGGAACTGCTTCAGACCGTGCGCGCCGGCGACCCGATGAAGGCCAAGCATCTCGAAAAGGCCCTCACACAATTCGCCGAGGAAGGAGCCTCGAAACTCTTCAAACCCGGCATCGGCTCCGGCTGGATCGTCGGCGTCGTGGGCCCGCTCCAGTTCGACGTTCTCGCCTCCCGCATCGAACTCGAATACGGCCTGCCCGTGCGCTTCGAGCCGACGCAGTTCACCTCCGCCCGCTGGCTCTCCGGCCCGCGCGACAAGATCGAGGACTTCGTCAAAGCCAACAAGGGCCACATGGCCGAGGATCACGACGGCGACCCGGTCTACATGACCCGCCTGCAATGGGACATCGACCGCGTCGCCCGCGACTGGCCCGACATCGCGCTGACGGCGACCAAGACGATGATGGTCTGAGACCGAAGAGGGCCGTGATGGCCGGCCCCCGAGGCTGCCGCCACGCGATCAGGTTCAGGACGCGAAGCCGCTCGCCCGCACGATCTCATTGCGCAGACCCTGCACGCCCGGCTGCGCCCCGGCGATCCTTTCCGCGATCTGCCTGCTGGAACCGTCCGACACGACCCCGTAGAGCCGGACCTCGCCATTCTCCACGGCGATCCGGATATGGACCCCGCGCCGACCGAGGTCGCGCTCCTTCCTGATCGCCGCGGACACGCGCGCCTCCAGCATGCGGTCGACAAGCTCGCGCCGCGCGTCCGGCGTCTCTTCGAAGGCGCCTCCCGCGACCGTGTCGACAAGCAGGTCCGCGCAGGTTTTCGGTGACAGATGCGCCGTGTTCAGGACCAGATCGAAATTGAAAGGATCCCGCCAATCCGTCTCGAAGAAGCGCAGGAAGGTGCGGGAATGCGCGGCGTCGCTGCGGTCTATCTCATGCGAGGCCGCTTTGTGATCGACGCCAAGCCGGTTTCGCATCTCCGCGATGCGGGCCTCCATCGGCGCGCAGACCCGAACGGACAGAACCCTCGGAATTCCCTTGAGCAGACGGTTCGCGCCCCAGCCTCGGATCAGGACGTTGCCCTCCAGCGCGATCTCGAAAACCTCCTCCGGCGTGAGATAGCCGCCGGGAGCCCGGTTCGTCCGCCACTTGTCGATCTCGGCCTCGCTTCCTTCAAGGAAACGGTAGACCGCGCTCTCGGATTCACGCTTGTCGCGTTGATCCGAATCCTCGAGAAGCTCGTGGTGAAGCACCGTGTAGCCGGTCCGCCTTGCGAATTCCCGGGCGACCTCCTTGCCGAGAGTGCCCATTTCGCGTGTCATAGCAATGATAGCCATCTGAAAACCCCTTGCCGAGGCCTGGATGGTCCTGCCAACTTGCGCCCGAAATCGACGCGTGAGTCTTCCGCTCAAACCAAAAATGACGATACACGACATACGAGTATCAGAGAAGCGGATTCATATGATCCAAGTCGAGCACACACCTGGCCGGCGGCGTCGCCGGCAAACGGACGCCTGAAGGAGTTCCCGCATGACCTCGTCTTTATTGGGCTGGACGGCTCTGCTCCTGCATCTCGCGCTGCAGACCGCCTTCATCCTGCGCGCGCTCCTGCGTCCCCACCGCGAGCCGTCCTCACGCATGGCCTGGGTCGTGGTCATCCTCGTGGTTCCGGTCGCCGGCATGGTCGCCTATCTCCTGCTCGGCGAGACGAGCATCGGCCGCCAGTTCTCGCGGCAGTTGAAAGGCGCGTTCGGCAGGCTTCCGCCCCCGAAAGCGACGCGCCCTGGTCCGACAGGGTCGATCCGCTGCACGCGCCGCTCTTCCGGACCGGCCAGTCGATCAGCGGCTTTCCTCCCGTCGCCGGCAACGCCGCGCGCCTGCTCGCCGATTCCAACGCCGGCATCGACGCGATCGTGGCGGACATCGACGCCGCGCGCGAGCACGTGCACCTGCTGTTCTACATCTGGCTGGCAGACACCAACGGCCTCAAGGTCGCCGAAGCCGCCAAGCGCGCCGCCGCGCGCGGCGTCACCGTCCGCGCGATGGCCGACAATCTCGGCTCGCGTGCGCTGATCGATTCCCCGCACTGGACCGACATGGCGGCGGCCGGCGTGAAGGTCGCCAAGGCGCTTCCCATCGGCAATCCGCTGCTCAAACCCTTCCGCGGCCGGATCGACCTTCGCAACCACCGCAAGATCGTCGTCATCGACCACCACATCACCTATTGCGGCAGCCAGAACTGCGCCGATCCGGAATTCCGGGTGAAGGCGAAATACGCGCCCTGGATCGATCTTCTGATGCGCTTCGAAGGACCGGTCGCGCGCCAGAACCAATGGGTCTTCGCCGTCGACTGGATGACCTATGTCGACGAGGACATGTCGCCGCTGCTGCGCGATCCCGTCCCGCCCGCCGCCGAGCCGGGCATCGTCGCGCAGGTGATCGCCACCGGCCCGACCGTCCGCGAATCCGCGATGCCCGAGATGTTCGCCGAACTGATGCACGCGGCGCGGGACGAGCTGATCCTGACCACGCCCTATTTCGTCCCCAACGAGGCGATGCAGTCCGCGCTCCGTTCGACGGTCAGCCGCGGCGTCGAGACCACGCTCGTCGTCCCGGCGCGCAACGATTCCTGGATCGTCGCGGCGGCGAGCCGAAGCTACTACGAGGACCTGCTCGAGGCCGGCATCCGCATCTTCGAGTATTCAGGCGGCCTGCTGCACGCCAAGTCCCTGACCTTCGACGGCCAGGTGGCGCTGATCGGTTCGGCCAATCTCGACCGTCGCAGCTTCGATCTGAACTACGAGAACAACATCCTGATCCAAGACGCGGCCACCACCGCCACACTTCGCGAACGCCAGATGTCCTACGTCGCAGCGTCGCGCGAAGTGTCTCTCGACGAGGTCCGGAACTGGAGTCTGGCGAAAAAGCTCGGCAACAACACCGTCGCCATGTTCGGCCCGGTCCTCTGAGCGCCGGCCTCGCTCAGTCGACGAAGGCCTTCTCGATCACGAACTGACCGGGCTCCGAATTCGAACCCTCGACGAAGCCGAGATCCTCGCAGATCGCCTTGTGATCCTTGAGCATCCCCATCGAGCCGCAGATCATCACCCGGTCCGTTTCGGAATTCAGCGCGCCGCCGACCGCCTCGGCGAGACGCCCGTCGCGGATCCAGTCGGTCATTCTGCCCATCTTCCCGCTCTCTTCGCGGGTCGTGGTCGAAATCAGGGTCAGTTTGTCGCCGACGATTTCCGGCAGAAACTCGTGCGTCCTGATCTCTTCCATCAGATGCAGCCCGTAATCGAGCTCGTGGACGTCCCGACAGGTATGGGTCAGAATGACGTGGTCGAACTTCTCGTAAGTCTCGGGATCGCGGATGATGCTGGCGAAGGGCGCGATGCCGGTGCCGGTCGCGAACAGGAACAGCCGCTTGCCGGGCAGAAGCGCGTCATGGACCAGCGTGCCGACCGGCTTGGGCCGGATCAGGATCTCGTCACCCTCCTTCAAATGCTGAAGTCGCGAGGTCAGCGGCCCGTCGGCCACCTTGATCGAGTAGAATTCCAGCTCGTCATCCCAGGACGGCGACGCGATCGAATACGCCCGCAGGAGCGGCTTGCCCTCGACCATCAGGCCGATCATCACGAACTCTCCCGAGCGGAACCGGAAACTCGCCGGCCGCTCGCAATCGAACGAGAACGTGCGGTCGGTCCAATGGCGGATGTTGCTCACCCTGAAGGCTTCCATGCCCTTTGGCGCCTTCTGAACGATCTGATCCATCTGTCCGTCTCCTTGCGATCGCGCACCCTCTACACCGCTCCTTGACGCGTGAAAACCCTCCGATTGACGCAGTTGCGGCATGCTGGTACAAGGCGCGCCTGAGACTGTTGAACCTCAATCCGGAGGTTCGGGCCGCGCAAAATGAAGCGGCCGATTTTGCCGTTTCAACAACGCACAGGCTACATGACAACATTTTCCGATCTTTCGCTGGACCCGCGGGTCCTTTCCGCCGTGACGGACGCCGGCTACACCGTCCCCACCCCGATCCAGATCCAGGCGATCCCGTCCGCGCTCGAGGGCCGTGACGTGCTGGGCATCGCCCAGACCGGAACCGGCAAAACCGCCGCGTTCGTCCTGCCGATGATCACGCATCTGAGCAAAGGTCGCGCCCGCGCCCGGATGCCGCGAAGCCTCGTGCTCTGCCCCACCCGAGAACTCGCCGCCCAGGTCGCAGAGAACTTCGAGAAATACGCCAAGAACGTGAAGCTCACGATGGCGCTGCTGATCGGCGGCGTCAGCTTCAAGGACCAGGACAAGCTCATCGACCGGGGCGTCGACGTGCTGATCGCCACGCCCGGCCGCCTGCTCGACCATTTCGAGCGCGGCAAGCTGATGCTGACCGGCGTGCAGATCATGGTCGTCGACGAGGCCGACCGGATGCTCGACATGGGCTTCATTCCCGACATCGAGCGCATCTTCAAGATGGTGCCCTTCACACGCCAGACCCTGTTCTTCTCCGCCACGATGGCGCCCGAGATCACCCGGATCACCCAGGAATTCCTGCACAATCCTGTCCGCGTCGAAGTGGCCGCCCAGGCCACCACCTCCGAGACCATCGACCAGTTCGTCCGCCACGTGAAGCCCGCGAGCAAGATCGCCGGCCCGAAGGACAAGCGCGACGTACTGCGCCGGCTCGTCCGCTCCGAGGGCGACGAACTGACCAATGGCATCGTCTTCTGCAACCGCAAGGTCGATGTCGACGTCGTCGCCAAGTCGCTCAAGAAACACGGCTTCGACGCCGCCGCCCTCCACGGCGATCTCGACCAGTCCGTCCGTACGCGCATCCTCAACAGCTTCCGCGACGGCGAGCTCAAGCTCCTCATCGCCTCGGACGTCGCCGCCCGCGGTCTCGACATCCCCAACGTCAGCCACGTCTTCAACTTCGACGTGCCGATCCATTCCGAGGATTACGTCCACCGCATCGGCCGCACCGGCCGCGCCGGTCGCAAGGGCAAGTCGATCACGCTCTGCCTGCCGCACGAGACCAAATTCCTCGCGCAGATCGAGGATCTCGTGAAAAAACCCATCCCCGTGATGGATGCCGGCGCCGAGACGCCCGTCGCCGAGGCCGCGCCCGACGCGCCGACCGAAGAGAAGCCGGCGCGCCGGCCCCGCTCGCGCTCGCGCGCCAGATCCTCCGAACCCGCGCCGCAGGAAGCGGCCGCCCCGGAACCCGAGACCGTCGTGGCCGCGCCCGAAGCCCCGCGCCCTGAACCCGAACGCGCCGAACCGCGCCGCGACCGGGAACCCGACCGGAACCGCGAACGCGGCGACCGTGATCGCGGCGGACGCGGCCGCGGCGATCGTTCATCCGGCGGCCCGAATGTCGTCGGAATGGGCGACCATGTTCCCGAATTCCTGACGCGCGAGTTCCGCATCGTCGAAACCGACAGCGTCGAAGTCGACGAACCGCAGAACCTAGCCGCCGTCGCCGAAGCCGAGGTCGCCGAACCCGCTCCGGTCAGGAAACCCCGCGCCCCGCGCAAACGCAAGCCGAAGGTCGAAGCCGAGACAACCGCGGCCCCGGAAACGGAACCGTCAATGGAAACGGCGGAGCCTTCGCCCGGACCCGAAAACGACGACACCGAGGCCCCGTCCGCCGCGTGACCCGCGCTTGAACCGGCCCGGATCCGGACGTAGCGTTCACCGCGTCACGGGTACGGGAGGCGGATCATGCGGACGGAATTCGACGCTGAACTCCAGGATCGCCTCGTGCGCTACGCGGCGATCGACACCCAGAGCGACGAGACCTCCGACACGTCGCCCAGCACCGCGATCCAACTCGACCTGCTCCGGCTTCTCGAACGCGAACTTGCCGACATCGGCGCGTCCGACATCCGGCTGACACCCTACGGCACCGTCCTCGCGACGATCCCGGCCACCATCCCCGACCCCGGCCCGGCGATCGGCCTGCTCGCCCATGTCGACACCGCGCCGGCCTACAACGCGACCGGCGTCAAGCCCGTCGTACACGCGGCCTGGGACGGCGCGGCCATCACCTTCCCCGACGCCCCCGACCTCGTCCTCGATCCCGCGGCCTCGCCCTATCTCGCCTCCAAAACCGGCGACGACATCGTCACCGCCAGCGGAACCACCCTGCTCGGCGCCGACGACAAGGCCGGCGTCGCGATCATCATGACGGCGGCCCGCCGCCTTCTCGCCGATCCTTCCATTCCGCACGGGACGATCCGCATCTGTTTCACGCCGGACGAGGAGATCGGCCGCGGCGTCCATGCCGACCTGCCCGCCGATCTCGCCGTCGATTTCGCCTACACCCTCGACGGCGCCGAACTTGGCGAGATCGTCCACGAGACCTTCTCCGCCGACGGCGCCACCGTGCGCGTCACCGGCGTCTCGATCCATCCCGGCGACGCCAAGGACCGCCTCGTGAACGCGCTGCATCTCGCGGCCAAGATCGTCGACACCCTGCCGCAGATCACCCGCACCCCCGAGACCACGTCGGGCCGCGAGGGCTTCCTCCACGTCCACACCCTGACCGGCACCGCCGCCGAGGCCACGATCGGAATAATCCTGCGCGATTTCGAACGCGAAGGCCTGGCCGCGCACGGCACGCTGCTCGAACAGGTCTGCGCGACGATCCAGGCCACCGAACCGCGCGCCAAAATCACCTGCCAGATCACCCCGCAATACCGCAACATGCGCTACTGGCTGGAAGACGACATGGCACCGGTCGAACTCGCCCGCGCCGCCTGCCACGCCGCCGGCATCGAGCCGTTCTCGATCCCGATCCGGGGCGGCACCGACGGCTCGCGCCTGACCGAAGCCGGCGTGCCGACCCCGAACATCTTCACCGGGATGCGCAACATCCACGGCCCGCTCGAATGGATCAGCGTCCAGGACATGGGCGCGGCGACCCGCGTCTGCCTCAAGCTCGTCGAGCTCGCCGCGAAACCACCCGCCGCCTGAGTGCTATTCCAACCGGCTGATCATCACCGTGCAGAGCGGCTTCTTGCCCACCAGGTCGTTGCAGCATCGCGAGCAGGCCCGGCTGATGATCTTCTCGAGCGCGTCGTCGTCGGAAACCTCCGACTTTTTCGCCCGTCCGATCTCGCGGCCGATCTCCTCCTCGAGCGCGCCGCCGATCCCGTCGCGCAACCGCGGCACGTCCGGCAGACCCAGCGTCTCGACCCAGGGCGCACCCATCGGCTTGCCGCTCTCGTCGATGATCACGCTCACCGTCACGAGGCCCCGCGTCGCCATGCGGATCCGGTCGCGCACCACGCCGTCCATCGCCCCGATCATCTGGCTTCCGTCGAGATAGAGCCGCCCGGTCTCCACATGCTCGGCGACCACCGGCACGTCGCCGGTCAGATCGAGCATCGTGCCGTTCGGCGCGACCGCCGCGGCGAAGCCCCGCTCCTCGGCCAATTCCGCATGGGTCGACAGATGCCGGTGCTCGCCGTGCATCGGCACGATCGCCTTTGGACGCACCAGGTCCTGCATGGTGATCAGGTCCGGCCGGTTGGGATGCCCCGAGACGTGATATTTCTCGGAACTGTCGTCGACCGTCTTCACGCCCTTCTCGCTCAGCGCGTTCAGGATGCGTCCGACGCTGACCTCGTTGCCCGGGATGGTCTTGGACGAGAACAGGAACATGTCCCCCTTCTTCAACTCCAGGCCCATGTACTTTCCCGTCGAAAGCTGCGCCGACGCCGCGCGCCGCTCGCCCTGGCTGCCCGTCGCGAGCACCAGAAGATCGCGGCGCGGGATCGAATCCGCATCCGTCGGATCGATCACCGGCGGAAAATCCTTGAGCACCCCGCTCACCCGCGCGGTATTGAGCATCGTGTTCATCGCGCGCCCCAACACCAGTATCTGACGCCCGGCCGCACGACCGGCATCGGCCAGCGTCTTGAGCCGCGCCACGTTCGAGGCGAAGGTGGTCGCGACCACCATGCCCTCGGCGCTTTTGATCAGCTCGGTGATCGGGGCCGACAGCGTCGCCTCCGACCGGCCCGGATGCAGCGAGAACACGTTGGTCGAGTTGCAGATCATCGTCTTCACGCCGCTGTCGCCGATGGCCCGGAACAGCTCGGAATCGAACGGATCGCCCACGACCGGCGTCGCGTCCACCTTGAAATCGCCGGTGTGCAGGATGCGCCCCGCCGGCGTGTCGATGACCAGCGATGCCGATTCGGGAATCGAATGCGACACCGGCACGAAGCCCACCTTGAACGGCCCGGCCTCGACCATGTGCGGCCAGGGCGCCTCCTCGCGGACCTCGGTCGTGTCCTGCCCCGAGCGCTCCATCTTGTTGCGCGCGATCGCGGCGGTGAAGCGTCGCGCATGCACCGGAACCTGCAGCCGGGGCCACAGCATCCCGAGCGCGCCCACATGGTCCTCATGGGCGTGGGTGATGAAGATCCCGTCGAGCCGGTCGGCCCGCGCCTGGATCCAGGCGGTGTCGGCCATGATCAGATCGACGCCCGGCGTCGTCTCCATGTCCGGAAACGTGACGCCAACATCCACCAGGATGAAGCGTTCCTTGCCCTTGGGTCCGTACCCGTAGACGTACATGTTCATGCCGATCTCGCCCGCGCCGCCAAGCGCGAGGTAGATCAGCCGGTCTTTCACTGACATTTCGTTCCTCTCAGTCCGTGTTCAGGCGATCGATCAGGACCAGACCGTGAATGGTCAGCCCCGTATCGATCACGTCGAAAATATCTGTCCCTTGCGCGAAAAGGGTGGACAGCCCCCCGGTTCCGATGACCTTCATGGGCCGGGCGCGCTCCTCGCGGATGCGCGCGCACAGGCCCTCGACGAGGCCGACATAGCCCCAATAGACGCCCGACTGCATGCAGGCGACCGTATTCGTACCGACGACGGTTTCCGGCCGCGTCACGTCGATGAACGGCAGCGCCGCCGCCGCGTCGTGCAGCGCCTTGAGCGACAGGTTCACGCCGGGCGCGATCACGCCGCCCACATAGGCGCCGTCGAAATCCACCACGTCGAACGTCGTCGCCGTACCGAAATCCACCACGATCAGATCGCCGCCATAGCGGTCGAAGGCGCCGACCGTGTTCACCAGCCGGTCCGCGCCCACACGCGTGGTCGGATCGACCCGCACCGGAACGCCGAGCTCGACCTCCGGCTTGCCGACCACCTTCGGGCGACATCCGAAATACCGGTCCGACAGGACGCGAAGGTTGAAGACCACCTGCGGAACCACTGACGAGATCACCACCGATCGCACCTTGGGCGTCAGCCCCGCGAATTCGATGAGCTGGCTCAGCCAGACGAAATACTCGTCCGCCGTCCGCTGCCGATCCGTGCTGCACCGCCATTCCGTGACGATCTCCGTTCCGTCATGGAGCGCGAAAACCGTGTTGGTGTTGCCGACGTCAATCGCGAGCAGCATGCAGGCCCCCGCCTTCAAACGTTCCGAAATGAATTTCCGCGGCGGGCAGCGCGATGCGCCCCGCCGCCGTTCCAAGAACCAGCGCGCCGGTCTCGTCGATCGTCTCGAACGCGCCCGTCATCTCCCGTCCCGGCAGTCGTGCCGTGATCGGCTCGCCAAGCCGCGCCGCATGGCCGAGCCAGGCCTCCCGCAAGGGAGTGAACCCGTCGCGCGCCAGTCGCTCCTCCCAACGCGCGAAAGCGGGCGCCAGAAGATCGAGGAACGCCTCGGGAGCCACCGCGACGCCCGTCGCCTCCGCCAGCGCGACCGGCGGAACCGCCCCCGGCTCGACCTGAGCGGACGTGGGCGCCGACACGAGGTTGACCCCGAACCCGATCGCCAACGCGCCTGCCGACGCCTCCAGAAGTATCCCCGCCAGCTTGCGCTCCGACAAAAGGACGTCGTTCGGCCATTTCAGCGCGAACAGCTCAGGCCGTCCCGTCGCCGCCACCAGCGCGTCGCGCAGCGCCAGCGCAGCCACGAACGACCGGAGCGCCGCGACGGATTGCGGTCCCTCCGGCCGGATCAGAAGCGTCGCCGAGAAATTGCCGGGCGGCGAAGTCCATGGCCTGCCCCGCCGTCCACGCGCCGCGGTTTGACGATGCGCGAGGATCCAGACCGGACCCGCGACGCCCTGAGCCGCCTGTCGCAGCGCCTCGGCGTTCGTGCTGTCGACTTCGACCCGGATGTCCCGGCCGTACGCTCCGGGCCAGTCCGTCATGCGCTATTGAACGAGTGTCGCGGCGGCCGACGCGGCGAGCGGCTCGATGCCGAACATGTTGACGATCCCGAACACCATGGCGAGCGCCGACGCGCCCAGAAACGCCCAATGCAGGTTCGGCATCCGTCCCTCGAGCGGCTGCGCGGCTTCGCCGAAATACATCAGGAACACGATGCGCAGATAATAATACGCGCTGATCACGCTCGCGATCACACCGCCGATGGCGAGCCAGACGAGCCCCGCATCGACGGCCGCCGTCAGCACGTAGAATTTCCCGAAGAACCCGACCAGCGGCGGCACGCCCGCCAAGGCTGAACATCAGCACCGCCAGACACGCCGCCCGAGCCGGCTGCACCTGGCTGTAAAGCCCCAGCGACGCGATGTCGGTGACATGCTTGCCGTCGCGCTCCATGTTGAGGATGAACGCGAAGACGCCCACGTTCATCGTCACGTAGATCGCGAGATAGATCAGGAGCGACTGCGCGCCCTGCTCCGTCCCCGCCGCCAGCCCCATCAGCGCGAAGCCCATGTGGCTGATCGACGAATAGGCCATCAGCCGTTTGATGTTGGTCTGCCCGATCGCCGCGAACGCGCCGAGGAACATCGAGGCCACCGACAGGAACGCGAGGATCTGCTGCCATTCGCTGACCGCCCCGCCGAACGCGTCGAACAGCACCCGCGCGAACATCGCCGCCGCCGCCACCTTGGGCGCGGTCGCGAAAAACGCGGTCACCGGCGTCGGCGAGCCCTCATAGACGTCCGGCGTCCACATGTGGAACGGCGCCGCCGAGACCTTGAACGCCATCCCCGCCGCGAGAAACACCAGTCCGAACAGCAGCCCCAGCGGCAGATGCTCATCCGAGGCGATCACCTCGGTGATGCCGGCGAAGGACGTCGTGCCCGAGAACCCGTAGGTCAGGCTCGCGCCGTAAAGCAGCATCCCCGACGAGAGCGACCCGAGCACGAAATACTTCAGCCCGGCTTCCGTCGACCGCAGGGAATCCCGCCGGAACGCCGCCACGATGTAGAGCGCGAGGCTCTGAAGCTCGAGACCCATGTAGAGCACGATCAGATCACGCGCCGACACCATGACCATCATGCCCACCACCGCGAGCACGATCAGCACCGGATACTCGAATTTCATCAGCTTGGCGCGCACCAGATAATCATGCCCGAGCGCCAGCGTCGCCGCCGCCCCGAACAGGATCATCACCTTGGAGAACCGCGCGAACCCGTCCGACACGAACGACCCGCCAAAGGCGAGCCGCGCGCCCTCCGGCTGGAACCCGATCCAGAGCCCCACCACGACCAGCAGACCGGTCGAGACCCAGAGGATCAACCCCGAAGGATCGCGCGCCCCGGCATAGGCGCCCCACATCAGCGCGCCCAGCGCGAAGATCACCAGCGCCAGTTCCGGCGCGATCACCGAGAGATCCTGCATCAGCATCGCGGGGCCGCCTTCAATTCAGGGCGAGGGTCGGGGCGGAAGCCGCCACGGCGCTCTGGGTATGATCGACCAGCGCCTGAACCGACGGGCCGATGATGTCGAGGATGAGCGCGGGGTACACGCCGAGCAATATGGTCGCGACCACCAGCGGCGCGAAGATCAGCTTCTCGCGCCGATCCATGTCGTCGATGGTCCGCAGGCTCTCCTTGATCAGGTCGCCGAACACCACCCGCCGATAGAGCCAGAGCGCGTAGGCCGCCGACAGGATCACGCCGGTCGCCGCGAAAAACGCGACCCAGGTGTTCACCTGGAAGACGCCGACCATCGTCAGGAACTCGCCCACGAACCCGCTGGTGCCGGGCAGGCCGACATTGCCCATCGTGAACAGCATGAACAGCAGCGCGAAGACCGGCATCCGCACCGCGAGCCCGCCATAGGCCGCGATGTCGCGCGTGTGCATCCGGTCGTAGATCACGCCCACGATCAGAAACAGCGCGCCAGAGATGAACCCGTGGCTCAGCATCTGGAACACCGCGCCGTCGACGCCCTGCCGGTTGAGCGCGAAGATCCCCATCGTCACGAAACCCATATGCGCGACGGACGAATAGGCGATCAGCTTCTTCATGTCCTCCTGCACCAGCGCCACGAACGAGGTGTAGACGATGGCGATGACGCTGAGCGTGAAGACGAAGTCCTGCATCAGGTCCGACGCCACGGGGAACATCGGCAGAGAGAACCGCAGGAACCCGTACCCGCCCATCTTGAGCAGGATCGCGGCCAGCACGACCGATCCGGCCGTCGGCGCCTGCACATGCGCGTCCGGCAGCCAGGTGTGCACCGGCCACATCGGCATCTTCACCGCGAAGCTCGCGAAGAACGCGATCCACAAGAGCGTCTGCACCCCGCCCGCGATCGTGAAGAAGCCGAGGATCATGATCGGCTCGGAAGCGAACGGGAAGGTCAGCAGCTCGACGATGTCCGTCGTGCCGGCGGTGACGTACATCGCGATCATCGCGACCAGCATCAGCACCGAGCCGAGGAACGTGTAGAGGAAGAACTTGAACGACGCGTAGATCCGGTTCGCCCCGCCCCAGATGCCGATGATCAGGAACATCGGGATCAGGCCGGCCTCGAAGAAGATGTAGAACAGCACCAGATCGAGCGCGCAGAACACGCCGAGCATCAGCGTCTCGAGCACCAGGAACGCGATCATGTATTCCTTGACGCGCGTCTCGACGTTCCAGCTCGCCGCGATCACCAGCGGCATCAGGAACGTGGTCAGCATCACGAACAGGACCGAGATCCCGTCGACGCCCATCTTGTAGGTCAGCCCGCCAAGCCAGGCCGCCTCCTCGACGAACTGGAAACCGGTATCCGACGGATCGAACCCGATCAGCACGAAGAGCGACAGGACGAACGTGGCGCTCGTCACGAACAGCGCCAGCATCTTGGCGTTGCGCCGCGCCATCTCGTCCTCGCCCCGCAGGAACACCAGCAGGACGATGGCGCCGATCAGCGGCAGAAACGTGATGAGGGAAAGCAGATTGTCCATGTCAGCCAGCGCTCCGGACCGAAAGCCAGAAGATCAGCGCGATGAGACCGATCACCATCGCGAAGGCGTAATGGAACATGTACCCCGATTGCGCCCGGCCTGCGAGCCGCGTCACGTAGGGCACGAAGCCCATCGAGATCCCGTTGATCGTCCCGTCGATCACCTCGCCGTCGCCGCGCTTCCAGAGCATCCGGCCGACCCAGAGCGCGGGCCGCACGAACAGAAAGTCGTAGATCTCGTCGAAATACCACTTGTTGAGCAGGAACCGGTAGGCCGGCGCCTGCTGCGCCGCCACCTTGCCGGGCATCGACGGGTCCGCGATGTAGAACCAGTACGCCACGGCCAGCCCGATCGACATCGCAACGAAAGGCGATACCTTGACCCAGACCGGCGCCTGGTGGGCCAGATGGATCGTCTCGTTCTCGGGGCCGAAGAACACCGACGCGCCGAACCATTCACGGTAATGGTCGCCGAAGAAGACACCGTACCAGATCATGCCGGCGAAAATCGCGCCGAGCGCCAGCACTCCGAGCGGGATCAGCATGCTGCGCGGACTTTCATGCGCATGCTCGTGCGTATGCGCGTCGCCCCGCGCCTCGCCGAAGAAAGTCATGAAGATCAGCCGCCAGGAATAGAAGCTCGTGAACAGCGCCGAGATCACCAGCGCCCAGAACGCGAAGCCCGCCATCGAATTGGACCCCGCCCAGGCGCTCTCGATGATCGCGTCCTTCGACAGGAACCCGGCGAAACCGATATGGGTCAGCGGAATGCCGACGCCGGTGATCGCCAGAGTGCCGATCATCATCGCCCAGAACGTCATCGGGATCTTGTGGCGAAGCCCGCCATAGTTCCGCATGTCCTGCTCGTGGTGCATGGCGTGGATCACCGAGCCGGCGCCGAGGAACAGCAGCGCCTTGAAGAAGGCGTGGGTCAGGAGGTGATACATCGCCACCGGATACGCGCCGACCCCCGCCGCCACGAACATGTAGCCGAGTTGCGAACAGGTCGAATAGGCGATCACCCGCTTGATGTCGTTCTGCACCAGGCCCACGGTCGCCGCGAAGAACGCCGTGGCCGCGCCCATGAAGGTTATGAAGGTCAGCGCCGTCGGCGCGAATTCGAGGATCGGCGACATGCGGCAGACGAGGAACACGCCCGCCGTGACCATCGTCGCCGCGTGGATCAGCGCCGAGACCGGCGTCGGGCCTTCCATCGCGTCCGGAAGCCAGGTGTGCAGGAAAAGCTGCGCCGATTTGCCCATCGCGCCGATGAACAGCAGGAAGGCGATCACTTCCGCCGCGTTCCAGTCGCGCCAGAGGAAGCTCAACTGCGTTTCCGCCATCGCCGGCGCCGCGGCGAAAATGTCGCTGAAATTCGACGCTGTCCACGACCACGTAGATCGCGAATATGCCCATCAGAAAACCGAAATCGCCGACGCGGTTGACGATGAACGCTTTCATCGCCGCGGCGCCCGCGCTCTGCTTGCGATAGTAGAATCCGATCAGCAGGTACGAGGCGACGCCCACGCCCTCCCAGCCGAAGAACATCTGGATCAGGTTATCGGCCGTCACCAGCATCAGCATCGCGAAGGTGAAGAACGACAGATACGCGAAAAACCGGGGGCGGTAGCTTTCGCCCTCCTTGAAGTTCACGTCATGCTCCATGTAGCCGAAGCTGTAGAGATGCACGAGCGCGGACACCGTCGTTACCACGATCAGCATGATCACGGTCAGACGGTCGATGCGGATCGCCCAGTCCGCGCTCATCGTGCCCGAAACGATCCAGCGCATCAGGCTGTAGCTGTAGCCGCCATGCTCTCCCGCGACCGACGCCGCCCCGTGCGCCGCGCCCTCGGCGGCGGTCTCGGCATTGGCGATCCCGAGGATCCAGGCGTGCTCCGCTGCGCCGCCGCCATTGGCCGAAAACGTCAGGAACACGACCCACGACAGGATGCACGACAGGAACAACAGCCCCGTCGCCACCATCATCGCAGGCTTCTCGCCCATCAGGCGCCAGCCGAAGCCGCAGATCAGCGCGCCGACCAGCGGCGCGAAGAGGATGATCGTCGGCATGCGTTCAGCCCTTCATCACGTTGGCGTCTTCCACGGCGATCGTGCCGCGGTTGCGGAAGAAGCAGACAAGGATCGCGAGACCGATCGCGGCCTCGGCGGCGGCGACCGTCAGGACGAACAGCGTGAAGACCTGCCCCGCCAGATCCCCCAGAAACGACGAGAACGCGACCATGTTGATGTTCACCGCCAGAAGCATCAGCTCGATCGACATCAGGATGATGATGACGTTCTTGCGGTTGACGAAAATGCCGAAGATGCCGATGACGAAGAGGATCCCCGCGACCGTCAGATAATGCCCGAGCCCGATCATAGTCCCTGCCCCGGTTTGACGTCCTTCATCACGATCGCGGTCTTGGGATCGCGGTACATCTGTTCGAGCACGTTCTGCCGTTTCACGCCGGGACGATGCCGCAGCGTCAGAACGATCGCCCCGATCATCGCCACCAGAAGGATCAGCCCCGCGAGCTGGAAGACCAGAACGTACTGCGTGTAGAGCACGTCGCCGAGCGCCATCGTGTTCTCGACATCGGCCCGGTCCGGCGTCACCGCGCCGCGCTGCGCCAGCGCCACATCCGTGACCTCCCAGCTTCCGAAGGCGAACCCGAGCTGCACCAGAAGCACCAGCGCGATCAGAAGCCCGACAGGCAGATAGCTCGACATGCCGGCCTTGAGCTTCACGAAGTCCACGTCGAGCATCATAACGACGAACAGGAACAGCACCGCCACCGCGCCGACATAGACGATCACCATGATCATGGCGACGAACTCGGCCCCGAGCAGCACGAAAAGCCCCGCCGAGCTGAAAAACGCCAGAACCAGCCACAGAACCGAATGCACCGCGCTGCGCGCGAACACGACCATCACGGCGGACGCCACCACGATGAAGGCGTTGAGATAGAACGCGAACTCCGCGAAACCCATGTCCATTCCCCTCAGCGGTACGGCGCGTCAAGCTCGAGGTTGCGGGCGATCTCGGCCTCCCAGCGGTCGCCGTTCGCCAGAAGCTTGTCCTTGTCGTAGAAAAGCTCCTCGCGGGTCTCTGTGGCGAACTCGAAATTCGGCCCCTCGACGATCGCGTCCACCGGACAGGCCTCCTGACAGAAGCCGCAATAGATGCACTTGGTCATGTCGATGTCATAGCGCGTCGTGCGGCGCGACCCGTCCTCGCGCGGCTCGGCGTCGATCGTGATCGCCTGCGCCGGACAGATCGCCTCGCAGAGCTTGCACGCGATGCACCGCTCCTCGCCGTTCGCATAGCGCCTGAGCGCGTGCTCGCCCCGGAACCTCGGGCTCAGAGGCCCCTTCTCGTGCGGATAGTTCAGCGTCGCCTTGGGCTTGAAGAAGTACTTCATCCCCAACGCGAACCCGCCGATGAAATCGGTCAGGAAGAAATATTTCGCCGCGCGGTCGAACGGAATGCCCATCTCAGCCCCCTATGGCCCAGCGCTGGTAGGCGCCCCAGAAAAACCCGTACTGCGCGAACAGCCCCACCAGGACCACCCAGGCCAGCGACAGCGGCAGGAACACCTTCCAGCCGATCCGCATCAGCTGGTCGTAGCGGTAACGCGGCGTGATCGCCTTCACCATCGCGATCAGGAAGAAGACGAACGCCATCTTCAGGATCATCCACGGCAGACCGTCCGGCAGGAACGGCACCGGCGACAGCCAGCCGCCGAAGAACAGCACCGAGATCAGCGCGCACATGAACACGACGCTCATAAGCTCGCCGATCATGAACAGCAGGAACGGCGTCGACGAGTACTCCACCTGGAACCCCGCCACCAGCTCGGCCTCCGCCTCGGGCAGATCGAAGGGCGGCCGGTTGGTCTCCGCCAGCGCCGAGATGAAAAACAGCACAACCATCGGCAGATGCGGCAGCCAGTACCAGTTGAACAGCCCCCAATCGCCCTCCTGCGCCATCACGATGCGCGTGAGGTTCAGCGATCCGGTCGAGATAAGAACGCCGACGATGATCAGCCCGATCGACACCTCGTACGAGATCATCTGCGCGGCCGACCGCAGACTTCCCAGAAACGGGTATTTCGAGTTCGACGCCCAGCCGCCCATGATGATCGCGTATACGTGCAGCGACGAGATCGCGAAGATGAAGAGGATGCCCACGTTCATGTCCGAGATGACCCAGCCGAGATCCCACGGCATCACCACCCAGAGCACCAGCGGCAGGACGAACGACACCATCGGCGCCAGGAAAAACACCGTCTTGTCCGCGCCCGACGGGACGACGATCTCCTTGACGATGTATTTCAGGAAATCGGCGAAGGACTGCATCAGACCCCATGGTCCGACCACGTTCGGACCGCGCCGCATCTGGACCGCGGCCCAGACCTTGCGGTCGGCGTACATCAGGAACGCCAGCGCGACGAGCACCAGAACCGTCACCAGAAGGCACTGTCCCAGGATCAGGAGGAACAGGCCCGTTCCGGAGTCGAAGTAACCTTCCATGCGCCTCTACTCCGCCGCCAGGGGTCTCGCCCGCTCTTCCGCCAGCCTGGCCATTTCGGCCATCACCTGGCTCGCCCGGGCGATCGGGTTGGTCCGGTAGTGATCCGTTCCGCCGATCCCGAATTCCGCCCGCGTCATAGACCCCGCGGGCACGGGCGTCCATGCGTTTTCCGGCACCTCGTCGATCCGACCCAGATGCGGGACCTCGGCGATCATCGCCGCGCGCAGTTCGCCGAGCGAATTGAACGGAAGCGTCGCCCCAAGTTCCGCCGACGCCGCGCGCAGGATCGACCAGTTCTCCTTGGCGTCGCCCGGCGGGAACCCGGCGCGGTTGGCCATCTGCGGCCGTCCCTCGGTATTGACGAAAATGCCCGATTCCTCGGTCCAGGCCGCTCCGGGCAGGATCACGTCGGCGCGGTGCGCGCCCCGGTCGCCGTGGCTGCCCTGATAGATCACGAACGGCCCCGCCGGGACCTCGATCTCGTCCGCGCCGAGGTTCCAGACCACCCCGGCGCCGTCGAGCGCCGCGTCGATCCCGCCCTCGGTCGTGAAGCCCAGATCCATCGCGCCGACCCGGCCGGCGGCCTCGTGCAGCACCAGCAGGCCCGATTTCGTCTTTTCCGACAGCGCCATGACCGCGCCCAACACCGCCGCGCCATCCTCGCCGCGCAGAGCGCCCGCGCCCACGATCACCACCGACGGCTCGTCGAGGATCGTGCCATACTCGCGCTCGATCAGCTTCGACAGCGCCGCGCGGTCCGTGCCCAGATGCGTCACCGGATAGGTCAGGTCGACCGGCTGGCCCACCAGGCCCACCTCCGCGCCGCGCATCCACGCCTTGCGGATGCGGGCGTTCAGCACCGGCATCTCCGAGCGCGGATTGGTCCCGATCAGCAGGATCTGCCGCGCGTCCTCGATATCCTCGATCGTCGCCGTCCCGACATAGCCCGACCGGTTCCCGGCGGGCAGGTGTCCGCCATCCGTCCGGCACTCCGTCGTGCCGCCCATGCCGCGCACCAGCTCGCGCAGCGCGTAGACCGCCTCCGCCGGCGCCAGATCCCCGGCCAGCGCCGCGACCTTCTTCCCCTTCATCGCCTCGGCCACGGCCTTGAACGCCTCGCCCCACGTCGCGGGCGCGAGCTTGCCGTCCCGCCGCACGTAAGGCTTGTCCAACCGCTGCCGCCGCAGCCCGTCCCAGATGAACCGCGACCGGTCCGACAGCCATTCCTCGTTCACGCCGTCATGGTTGCGTGGCAGGATGCGCATCACTTCGCGCCCCTTCGTATCCACCCGGATGTTCGACCCCAGCGCGTCCATCACGTCGATGGACTCGGTCTTCTTGAGCTCCCACGGCCGCGCGGTGAACGCGTAGGGCTTCGAGGTCAGCGCGCCGACCGGGCACAGGTCGATCACGTTGCCCTGCATCTCGCTGGTCAGCATCGCGCCGAGATACGACGTGATCTCGCTGTCCTCGCCGCGTCCGGTCTGGCCCATCTCCGGCACGCCGGCGACCTCGGTGATGAACCGCACGCAGCGCGTGCAGCTGATGCAGCGCGTCATCTGCGTGTCCACCAGCGGCCCCAGATCGGGATCGAGCGCCGCGCGTTTGGGCTCGCGGTACCGGCTGAAATCCACCCCGTAGGCCATCGCCTGATCCTGAAGGTCGCATTCCCCGCCCTGGTCGCAGATCGGGCAATCCAGCGGATGGTTGATGAGCAGGAACTCCATCACCCCCTCGCGGGCCTTCTTGACCATCGGCGACTTCGTCCGGACCTCGGGCGGCTCGCCGTCCTTGCCGGGCCGCATGTCCTTGACCTGCACGGCGCACGACGCCGTCGGCTTAGGCGGTCCACCGACCACCTCCACCAAGCACATACGGCAATTGCCCGCGATGCTCAGCCGCTCGTGGTAGCAGAACCGCGGCACCTCGATGCCGGCCTCCTCGCAGGCCTGGAGCAGCGTCAGACGCGGATCGACCTCGATCTCCTCGCCGTCGATGATGATTTTCCGCAGATCGGTCATGTCACTCCTCCGATGAACCCGGCCGTCGTCCGATCCCGAGTTCGCATAACAATGGTCCGCAACGAAGCGCGAAGTCGGCGCCCGACCCCGGGTGGGCGAGAAGCGCCCTCCGTCGTGCCGAAGGCACGCGTTCCGCGTGACGCGGACGGTCGGGCGCTGCCGGGCAATGCAGCTTCACTGGCGCCACTGCGTCCATCGCTACTCCACCGCCACGGCCGCGCATCTCTGCGCGCGCCACAGCTTCGCCTCTTCCAGATGCGACCAGCCGAACGCATGGTCGCTGTCGCCATTCACTTCCATGTGCGCGAGACGCTCAAGCGCCTCGTCGAGCGTTGGGCGGCGTCCGTCCTCGACATGCCACATCACGAAATGCATCTTGCCGAGAACCTCGAACCACTCGGCCCGCCGCTCGTAGAACTGCCGATGCACGGTGTTCCAGACGAACGCCTCGAGCGATTCCACGTCCTCCCAGACCGTCAGGTTCGCCACGAACCGCGGATCCCCGCCGATCTTCGCCTCGGTGTTCCCGGTCCCGGGCTCGCCCGAGCCCTCCATCATCCAGACGAACCCCGGCATCCGCCTGCCCAGGCCGTTCACCCGGTCGAGCGCCGCCATGAACTCCGCGACCCGCGGATCGTCCGTCGGCGCCATCAGACGCCCGACGTTGAGCTGGGCCAGCTGCGTCACGCGTTAACCCCTTCCGGCGATCCGGGAAACGTAACTACGGATAAACTACGCATAACCTACGCTTTTCCTACGCGGGAATCCGCCGTTAACCCTTGTTCCCGAACGACTTTCATTCCGCCGCCACCGCGCTAACCCGCCCGGTCCGCTTGTGCTTGATCCGATCCTCGATCTCGTCGCGGAAATGCCGGATAAGCCCCTGGATCGGCCAAGCGGCGGCATCGCCCAAGGCGCAGATCGTGTGTCCCTCGACCTGCTTGGTCACGTCCAGAAGCATATCGATTTCAGAGGGTTCAGCGTCTCCGGTCACCAGGCGGTCCATCACCCGCATCATCCACCCCGTGCCCTCGCGGCACGGCGTGCACTGTCCGCAGCTCTCATGCTTGTAGAACTTGCTGAGCCGCCAGATCGCCTTGATCACGTCCGTCGACTGATCCATCACGATCACCGCCGCCGTCCCGAGCCCCGACCGCTGCTCCCGCAGCCAGTCGAAGTCCATGATCGCCTCGTCACAAACGCCGGCCGGCAGCATCGGAACCGACGAACCTCCTGGAATCACTGCCTTTAAATTCTTCCAGCCGCCGCGTACGCCGCCGCAATGCCGGTCCAGAAGCTCCCGCAGAGGGATCGACATCGCCTCCTCGACCACGCAGGGCCGCTCCACATGTCCCGAGATCGCGAACACCTTCGTCCCCGCATTGTTCGGCCGGCCGAAATTCGCGAACCACCCTGGCCCCCGCCGCAGGATTGTCGGCACCACCGCGATGCTCTCGACGTTGTTCACCGTCGTCGGTGCGCCATAAAGCCCCGTATTCGCGGGGAAAGGCGGCTTCAGCCGAGGCATCCCTTTGCGCCCCTCGAGGCTCTCCAGAAGCGCCGTCTCCTCGCCGCAGATATACGCTCCGGCCCCGTGATGCAGATAAAGCTCGAAGTCCCAACCCGACCCCGCCGCGTTCTTCCCCAGCAATCCGGCGTCATACGCCTCGTCGATGGCGATCTGGAGCGCCTCCTTCTCGCGGATGTACTCGCCCCGGATGTAGATGTATCCCGCATGCGCCCCCATCGCGAACCCGGCGATCAAACACCCCTCGACCAGCGTATGCGGATCATGCCGCATGATCTCGCGGTCCTTGCAGGTCCCCGGCTCGGATTCATCCGCGTTCACAACCAGATAATGGGGCCGCCCGTCATCGCCCTTGGGCATGAACGACCATTTCAGACCGGTCGGAAACCCCGCCCCGCCGCGCCCGCGCAGGCCGCTGGCCTTGGTCTCCTCGACGACCTTGTCCCGGCCCCGCGCGATGATGTCGGCCGTGCCGTCCCAATGCCCGCGCGACCGCGCGCCCTTCAGGCTGCGGTCATGCATCCCGTAGAGGTTCGTGAAGATCCGGTCCTTGTCCGCCAGCATGCTCTCAGTCCTTCATCTCCTGGCGCGCTCGCCAGACCCTCGACAACACCACCATCGCCCAGACCAGCGCGCCTAGGCATGCGAGGTCCATCACGAACGCGACCTCGACGGGCAAGCCGAGGAGCCCGCCCGCCCATGATCCCGCCAGCCAGCCCGTCACCGCCACCACGATGACGATCGAGGCCTGGCGTGTCCGCGAAGTCAGCGCCGCGTCGGTATCACCCGACATGGCGCCCGACCGCGGACCTTGATCAGTCGTAGACCTCGCCCTTGTCCACGCGCTCCGAGAACTCCGTCTCGCCGCCCGCGGCCAGGAGCTTGGCCTGCGCGACCCATTCGTCCCGCGAAGCGCGACCGTTGAAGCCTTCAAGATGGCTGTCGACCCATGCCAGCTCGGCATCCGTCCAAGCCGCGATCTGATCGAAGTGCCAGAAACCGAGGCTCTGCAGCATCGCCTCGAGCTTCGGCCCGACCCCCCGGATCTTCTTGAGATCGTCGCCGCGATTCTCGCGCGGCCCATCAAGCCCGGACGGACGGACGGCTTCGATCGTCGAAGCGGGATCGGCGTCCATTGCCCGGACCGGCTCGGCCGACGGCGTCTCCATGCCTCGCGCCGCCTCGCCCGCCTCGCGGGCCGCGTCGCGGACGCGCGCGTTCACTCCGCCATCTTCCGCCACCGGATCGGGCGCGACCGCCGACGCGACACTCTCACGCGCCTCGCGGACCTTCTCGGAGGCGGATTCTCCCGCGTCCTTTACGGCATCCGCGACGTTGTCCAACGCGCTCCCGGCCTTGTCACCCGCACCGCTGAGCTTGCCGGAAATGCGATCCGCCACCGCGCCGAACCGTTCGGAAATGGCGGCCGCCGCACCACCGGCGGCGGCGGAGACCCGATCCACGGCCTCGGAGACCTCGGACGAGGACCCGCGCTCGTAACGCGAGGTGCTTGCAGAGCCCGAACCGGCCGGAGCCTGATGCGCGCCGCCGCCCGGCGCCCGGTAGAGACCGCCCGCAGGGGCCACCGGCGCGACTTGGGTGTTCGGGGGCGGCAGCTTGCGCGCGGACACCAGGCTCAGCAGCGATCCACCGATCACCGCGATGACCGCCCCGACCATGAACCCGGCATTCCAGCCGTTGCCCATCAGGTTGCCATAGGCGAAACCGATCCCGGCGCCGAACGCCGCCGCCATCACGAAACTCATCGCAACGTAGAACAGGCCGTCACTGATATACGAAGTACGCTCAGCCATCTGAATTCCTCCTCATGTTGACATCAGTCCTGTTCGACAAACCGCATCGTTCACGTCTTGCCGCCGCTCTCCATCAAAGATCTCGCCTGACCGACCCAGTCGTCCCGGGTGATCCGACCTCTGAATTCGAGGACGTTGTCATCCACCCAGGCGATCTCCTCGTCGGTCCACGCGGCGATCTGATCGAAATGATAGTAGCCTATCGCGTTCAACGCGCCTTCAAGCTTCGGACCGATCCCGTTGATCCGTTTGAGATCGTCAGGCGTCCCCGACCTCGGCCCTTCCAGCGCCTTGGGCTGGACGCCGATCGCCGCCGCCCGTTCAATGACCTCCGGAACCGGCTCTCCCTCTTGAGAGGGCTCCGTCCCCCTAGAGGCGGTCCCGGCCGGTTCGGGCGGCCGTGAACGCTTCGCGGCCGCCGGCCGCGCGATCGGCTCGCCGGTGATCCGGGCGACCGTGTCGCCAAGTTCAAGCGCGAGCGCGACGGACCCGTTATGCGCCTCGCCGGCGAATTCCTTAAGCGTCGTGGCGCCTCCCAGCGGTTCGGACGCGAAACGTCCGTTCTGCGGGCCGGGCTCCGGCACTTCGCCGCGCGCGAAGGCGTCAAGGATCTCCTCCAGCTTCCCGGCGGTAAGGTCCTCGTAATAATCCTTGCCGATCTGCGCCATCGGCGCGTTCGCGCAGGCGCCGAGGCACTCGACCTCTTCCCAGCTGAACTTGCCGTCGGCCGAAAGCTCGTGCGCCTCGGAAGCGATTTTCGACCGGCAGACCCCGATCAGATCCTCCGCCCCGCAGATCATGCAGGACGTCGTGCCGCAGATCTGGACATGCGCCACCGATCCGACCGGCTGGAGCTGGAACATGAAATAGAAGGTCGCGACCTCCAGAACCCGGATGTCGGCGAGCCCCAGCATCTCGGCCACGGTCTCGATGGCCGGACGGCTGACCCAGCCCTCCTGCTCCTGCGCGCGCCACAGAAGCGGGATCACCGCGCTCGCCTGCCGTCCTTCGGGATACTTGGCGATCTGGCCCTTGGCCCATTCCGCGTTGGCGGGCGTGAAAGCGAAGCTCTCGGGCTGTTCGGGATGAAGTCGGCGAAGCATCAGCGGTCCACCTCGCCGAAAACGATATCCAGAGACCCCAGCGCCGCGGAAACGTCCGCAAGCTGGTGTCCCTTGAGAATGTGATCCATCGCAGCGAGATGCGGAAACCCCGGCGCGCGGAGCTTGACCTTGTAGGGTTTGTTCGTGCCGTCAGATACCAAATACACGCCGAACTCGCCCTTGGGCGCCTCGACCGCGGCGTAGATCTCTCCCGCCGGCACGTGGAACCCTTCGGTGTAGAGCTTGAAATGATGGATCAGCGCTTCCATCGACGTCTTCATCTCGGCGCGTTTGGGCGGGCTGATCTTGCCGCGGGTCATCACCGGCTCGCCCTTGCATTCATTCAGCTTGTCGACCGCCTGCAGGATGATCTTCACGCTCTCGCGCATCTCGGCCATCCGGACGAGGTAGCGGTCGTAGCAATCGCCGTTGGTCCCGACCGGGATCTGGAACTCGAACTCGTCGTAGCATTCGTAGGGCTGCGCGCGGCGCAGATCCCACGCCATGCCCGACCCGCGAACCATGACGCCGGAGAAGCCGAGATCCTGGCATTCCTGCTGGCTCACCACCGCGATGTCGACGTTGCGCTGCTTGAAGATCCGGTTCTCGGTGATCAGCGAGTTGATGTCGTCGAGCGCTGCCGGAAATTCCTTGGCCCAGACCGCGATGTCGTCAACCAGATCCTGCGGCAGATCCTGATGCACGCCGCCGGGCCGGAAATAGGCCGCATGCAGACGCGCGCCGCAGGCCCGCTCATAGAAAACCATCAGCTTCTCGCGCTCCTCGAACCCCCAGAGCGGCGGGGTCAGCGCGCCGACGTCCATCGCCTGCGTCGTGACGTTCAGCAGATGGTTCAGGATACGGCCGATCTCGGAATAGAGCACCCGGATCAGGCTGGCGCGGCGCGGCACCGGCGTGTCGGTCAGCCGCTCGATCGCCAGACACCAGGCGTGCTCCTGGTTCATCGGGCTCACGTAATCCAGCCGGTCGAGATACGGCAGGTTCTGGAGATACGTCCGGCTCTCCATCAGTTTCTCGGTCCCGCGATGCAGCAGACCGATATGCGGATCGCACCGCTCCACTAACTCGCCGTCCAGTTCGAGCACAAGGCGCAAAACACCATGTGCCGCAGGATGCTGCGGGCCGAAGTTGATGTTGAAGTTGCGGATCCGCTGCTCGCCGGTGACCGGGTCGCTCATCATGCCGTCCATCATCGGATGCTCTCCCGGCCCACGTCTTTTCCAAAGGCGATGTACCACAGCAGCGCCACCAGCCCGACCCCCGTCAGGCAGACCACGGACCACCGCGGATCGACGCCGACCCGGCGCAGGATCGTCCACATCGGGAACACCGTCGCGGCCGCCATCAGCAGGGTCCACACCGCGCCCGTCATTTCGCGCCCGCCTTCGCGTCGTTCTTCTCGTCGCCCGGCAGCACGTATTGAGCGCCTTCCCACGGGCTCATGAAATCGAACTGGCGGTATTCCTGCGTCAGCTTGACCGGCTCGTAGACCACGCGTTTCTGCTCGTCGTCATACCGGACCTCGACATAGCCGGTGGTCGGGAAGTCCTTGCGAAGCGGATACCCGCGAAACCCGTAATCCGTCAGGATGCGCCGCAGATCCGGATGCCCCGAGAACATGATGCCGTACATGTCGAACACCTCGCGCTCGTACCAGTCGGCCGACTGGAACACGCCGGTGATCGACGGCACGATCTCGTCCTCGCGGACCTCGGCCCGCACCCGGATGCGCTGATTGAGATGCATCGACAGGAAATGGTAGACCACGTCGAACCGCCGCTCGCGCGCCGGCCAGTCGATCGCCGTGATGTCGATCAGGGTGGTGAACCGGCAGGTGGGGTGGTTCCGCAGATCGGCGATGAAAGCCTCGAGCGACGCGGGCGAGACCGTCACGGTCAGCTCGCCGTTGCTGACATCGGACGCGATCACCACGTCCTCTTTGCGAAGGGCGATCGTCTCGGCAAGCTCGGTCAGCGCGGTGTCCATGCGTCTTCCTTCAAACGGCGCCTCAGCGCACGATCGTTCCCGTGCGCCGCATTTTGCGCTGCAGCTGCATGATGCCGTAAAGCAGCGCCTCGGCGGTCGGCGGGCAGCCCGGCACGTAGATGTCGACCGGCACGATCCGGTCGCAGCCGCGCACCACGGAATAGCTGTAGTGATAGTACCCGCCGCCATTGGCGCAGGATCCCATCGAGATCACGTAGCGCGGCTCGGGCATCTGGTCGTAGACCTTGCGGAGCGCCGGCGCCATCTTGTTGGTCAGCGTCCCCGCCACGATCATCAGGTCCGATTGCCGCGGGCTCGCGCGCGGCGCCGTGCCGAACCGTTCCAGATCATATCGTGGCATCGAGGTGTGCATCATCTCGACCGCGCAACAGGCCAGACCGAACGTCATCCAGTGCAGCGAGCCGGTGCGCGCCCAGTTGATCACGTCGGCGGTCGACGTGACGAGAAATCCCTTGTCCGCCAGCTCGTCCGAAATCGCACGCGCGCCGGCGTCCTTGTCGGCTCCGGCTTGGGTGTAAAGGGCGGGCGACGGGTCCATCACTGCCATTCCAAAGCCCCCTTCTTCCACTCGTAGGCGAACCCGATCGTCAGGACCCCGAGGAACACCATCATGGACCAGAACCCGAATTCCCCGATGTTCTGAAAGCTCACCGCCCAGGGAAACAGGAACGCGATCTCGAGGTCGAAGATGATGAACAGGATCGAGACCAGGTAGAACCGCACGTCGAACTTCATGCGCGCGTCATCGAACGCGTTGAAGCCGCACTCATAGGCCGACACCTTCTCCGGGTCGGGATTGCTGACCGCGATGATCGCCGCCGAAAGAAGCAGGATCGCGCCCAGAGCGATCGCGAGACCGAGAAAGATCAGGATGGGCAGATACTCGCGCAGCAGGTCGTCCATGCCTCTCCTCCGTCATGCCCGGAGCGCCGCCTCGCGACAGCGTTCCGTCAGGCTCCGGGATTATCCGCCGCAGCGCACAAGGTCAACCGGAGGCTCGGGATCCGAAGCCCGAAATGCTCCCGCGAACCGGACGCCTCCGGCTGATGTTCATCGCGGCATTTCCCTGTCTTCACAGGCTCTTGTCGCGTCGTTCTCTCAGCTCAAAGCCCCCACTTGGCGCCGACCGCGTCAAAAAACCCCGCACCCTGCTTCAGCTTGATCCAGTTGTTGACGTAGTTGATCCAGACCTGGTCGTCCTGCGGCAGAAGCATCGCGATCGGCGTCGACGACCGGGCCGGCGTATTCGCCACCCGCACGATGGGAAACTTGCCGACCAGCGTGGCCCCTTCGATGTTCGACGTGATGAAGACATCCGAGCGGCCGGAGATAACCTCCTGATAGCCGCGCGCGGGCGCTTCGACCGCCGTGATCTGCGCGTCGGGAAACCACTCGCGCGCCATGCCCTCGAAAGAGGTGCCCAGCGTCGTCGCCACCTTCACTTCGGCCTGGTTCAGCGAATCCCAACCGTCGAACCGGTCGGCCTTGTCCTCGGTCGTGAACGGGAAGATCTCGACCGACAGATAGCTGTCGGAGAATCCGGCCGCCTTCATGCGCTCCGGCGAGATCGAGGCCGAGCCGGTCATGTGGTAATTGCCCGCCACCACGCCGTTCACCAGCGTCTTCCAGTCGGTCGGCACGAATTCGACCTCGACGCCCAGATCCTTGGCGAGCTCCGTCATCACGTCGATGTCGAACCCGACGAAGCTGTTGGTCGCCGGATCGCGCACGCTCATCGGGTTCCAGTCCCCCGTGGTGCCGACCCGGAGCACGCCGTCGTCGAGAATGGAATTGAGCGCCGACTGCGCCATGGCGGCGGTGGTAAGCCCCATTGCCAGCATGGATGCCGCGGCGGCCCTGATGAAACGGTTCATTGGTGGTCCTCTCGAATGCCTGTCTTTATGACGCGGCCCAGCACGGATGTATCCGCCTTGAACGGAAGGTCAATCCAAGGCAAACCACGACCGCCGAGCGAAAGCCGGAAATTCCGGGCGAAAGGATGCCGACGCGATGACCGGACCCGCCATCGAAATGGCCGCCGTCAGCAAATGGTTCGGCGAGACCCGGGTGCTTCACGACATCGACCTGACCGTGCGCGACGGCGAGAAACTCGTGGTCTGCGGCCCGTCCGGTTCCGGCAAATCGACGCTGGTGCGCTGCATCAACGGGCTGGAGCCGCACCAGAAGGGCATTATCCGCGTCCACGGCGTCGAGCTGACCGACGACGAACGCGTCGTCCACGCCATCCGCGCCGAGCTCGGCATGGTCTTCCAGCAGTTCAACCTCTTCCCGCATCTCACCGTCCTCGAAAACCTCACGCTCGGCCCGATGAAGGCCCGCGGTCTCAGCCGCGCCGACGCCGAGGCCCGCGCGCGACGCTATCTCGACCGCGTCCGCATCCCCGAACAGGAGGCCAAACGGCCTTCCCAGCTCTCCGGCGGCCAGCAGCAGCGCGTCGCCATCGCCCGCTCGCTCTGCATGGAGCCCAGGATCATGCTCTTCGACGAGCCGACCTCCGCGCTCGATCCCGAGATGATCTCCGAGGTGCTCGACGTCATGACCGATCTCGCCACTGACGGCATGACGATGGTGGTCGTCACCCACGAGATGGGCTTCGCGCGCCGCGTCGCCGACCGCATGGTGTTCATGGATGCCGGCGAGATCGTCGAGACCGGCACGCCCGAGACGTTCTTCACCGCGCCGAAATCACAGCGCTGCCGCGACTTCCTCGGCCGGATCCTCGCGCATTGACCCGGGCCGGCATCACCCGCGCGGCCGCGCTCGGTCTCGCGCTGCTCGCGCTCTCGGGCTGCGCGTCCTCCACCACCTGGGGCTGGTACGTCATCGACCCGACCACGCCGGCGGGTCAGACCAACATCAGATTCCTGCTCGGCGGCTTCTGGAACACCATCCTGATCTCGGTCACCGCCGCGATCATCTCGATGTCGCTGGGACTTCTCGTGGCGATGCCCGGCCTCTCGTCGCGCCGATGGCTTCGCATCGTGAACCGCGTCTATGTCGAGCTGATGCGCTCCATCCCGCTGCTCCCGATGCTGTTCTGGGTGTTCTACGGCCTGCCCATCGTGCTCAGATCCATCGGCATCAGCGTCACGATCGACCCGTTCTGGGGTGCCATCCTGACGCTCGCGCTCTCCGACAGCGCCTTCACCGCCGAGATCTACCGCGCGGGCATCCAGTCCATCGCGCGCGGTCAATCCGAGGCGGCCTCGACCGTCGGTCTGAACCGCGCCCAGACCATGCGCTACGTCGTCCTGCCCCAGGCGATCCGCCGCATCCTGCCACCGCTCGCCAACCAGTTCATCTACATCGTCAAGATGTCGGCCTTCGCCTCGGTGATCGGCATGCAGGAACTGACGCGCCGCGCCAACGAGCTCGTCGTGACCGAATACCGCCCGCTCGAGATCTACACGCTGCTGATCCTCGAATATCTCGTGCTGGTCTTGATCATCAGCGCAGGCGTGCGCTGGCTCGAACGCCGCATGGGTTCCGACGAGCGCAACTGATGTGCGTTAACCTAGACCTCACGCACGCTACACGACACAGGGCTGGCTGAGGGCGGCTGGATCGATTCTACGGGACGACTCCGTTGCAAGGATCGTCCCATGTCTCATCAAGCCATTGCCGCCCTCTCCCGGACGCTGCGAGGCCATGTCGGGCTCGGCAAGAGCCGCCTGGAGACGCTGTGCATGCTCGTCGTGGGCATGGTCGGCGCGCGCACCGTCAACCTCAGCCATATCGCCACCGCAGGGGGGAGAAGCGTTCTGATCGCCTCGACCTGCCGCCGGCTGCAGCGGTTCTTCCAACATGTGGATCTCGGACCCTGACCGGGCGGTTCCGATCGTCGCGCGGCCTGATCGGACTCGGCGGGCAGCGCGGACGCTCGCGCTCGACCGGACCAACTGGAAGATCGGGACGCACGACGTGAACCACCTCGTGCTCGCGGTCGTCACCCGGCGCTTCCGGGTTCCGCTGTTCCGGACCCTGCTCGAGGGCCCGGGCAACAGCGCGACCGCGACCCGGATCGCGCTGATGCGGCGTCATCTCGCGCATTTCCCGGCCTCGAGCGTCCGGCTTCTGCTGGCGGATCGCGAGTTCATCGGCGCCGACCGGATCAAATTCCTCAACGATGCCAATATCCCCTTCGCGATCCGCCTGCGCGAGGATCTGCGCGTCACCACCGAAGAGGGTTGCGATCTCACGCTGTTCGCCCGGCTCCACCGGGCCGGGCGCACCCGCTTCTTCCAGGCGCGTCTCGGCGCGCGCGAGGACGCGCAGGCCCACGACGCGCCGCTTCTCAACTTCGCCGCGAAGCGCCTCGGGGCCGAATGGCTGATCGTCGTCTCCAATATCCCCGCGCACCAGGCCCTCGCCGCCTGCCGCAAACGCCGGGCCATCGAATGCATGTTCGGCGACGCCAAGACCCGCGGCCTCAACATCGAGGACACCCGCCTCACCAGCCCGCGCAAACTCGCCCTCCTCATGGCGCTTGTCGCGCCCGCCATCGCCTGGGCGGGGCGCACCGCCGCCGACCTGCTCGGGCAGGGCCCGCCCATGCGCAAGTCCCACGGCCACTTCGTGCAATCCTGGTTCCGCACTGGCTTCGACCGGCTCCGAAACCTTCTGAGCGCGGGACACGGCGACGCCCTCAATGCGTGGCGAAGGCTCGGGAAGCCCGGCCGAAAACGCGCTCATTGCGGGAGAGTCGTGTAGTGTGGACCTCACGATGTTAACTCTTTTTTCTATCGTGAAATCAATGGCTTGTCCAATGTTCACGCGTGGACCCGCTCAATCCGACCGAATCCGAGTAGCGACCCGCAGCACGAAGGGCAGAACCATGATCAAAAACACGATCCGCACCAGGTGGTGCGTCGCCACGAAAGCCGGATCGTAGCCGAGCGCGATCGCCATCGCGGCCATCCCTTCGACACCCCCCGGCGCATAGGCGATCCACGCCCCCGCGAAGCCGATCCCGAAGAGCTTCGAGGCCATCACCGCGAACAGCGCCGACAACCCGATCGCCACCGCCGTCACGGTCACCGCCGCCGCCGCGAGCCCCCGAAGATCGCTCGGAGCGAGGCTCGTGAAGCGTGACCCGATCACGCAGCCGGTGACGACGAACGAGCAGAACACCAAAGGCCCCGGCAAAATGCCCTCGACAGCGCCACCCGCGTGCAGTCCCCCGCTCAGGATCATCCCGGCGAGCAGGAACGCCGCCGGCAACCGCCGGGACTCGCCGAACCGGCCGAGGACGAACGCCACGGCGATCAGGGCGACCGCGACCGACCAGCCGAGGATCGGCGGCGGCAAGCCGCCCCAGAACGCCCCCGGCTGTCCGATCAGCAGGAGCGCGGGCGGCAGCGTCAGTGTGATCGCCAGAAGCCGCAGGCTCTGGAGCACCATCACCGGCCGCGTGTCGATGCCGCCCCCGACCGCCAATGCGATGGTGTAGGACAGCGCGCCCGGCGAGGTCGACAATACCGCCGCACGCGGCGTTAACCCGAAAAACCGCACCAGGATCCAGGCGCAACACGCCAGGATCGCCAGCATCCCCGCGCAGAGCATCGCGAGGCTCAGCGGCCAGCGCCCGACATTCGACAGGAAATCCGGCGTGAACCCCGCTCCGAGCGAACACCCGATGCCGGCGAAGGCGAGATTGCGAAGCCAGCCGGGGATCTCCATCGCCCGCCCCGACAGCGCGAGCGCCGAGACCGGAAGCGTCGCGCCCAGAAGCGCGCCCGCCGGAAACCCGACCCGCTCCGCCGCGAGCCCGCCCGCCGCCCCGACCCCGAGCGTCAGGGCGACGCGCCGTGTCTGCGCCGTCGCGCCTATTCCGCCGCCTGCGCGTAGGTCTCCACCGGCGGACACGAACACACCAGATGCCGGTCGCCATAGACGTTGTCGACGCGATTGACCGGCGCCCAGTACTTGTCCACCCGGAACGCGCCCGGCGGATAGCAGGCCTGTTCCCGGCTGTAGGGCCGGTCCCATTCGCCCACCAGATCCTCGACCGTGTGCGGCGCCCGCATCAGCGGATTGTCCTGCGGATGCGCGCGGCCCTCCTCGATGTCGCGCGCCTCCTCGCGGATCGCCAGCATCGCCGTGATGAACCGGTCCAGCTCCGCCTTCGTCTCGCTCTCCGTCGGTTCGATCATCAGCGTCCCCGCCACAGGCCAGGACATCGTCGGCGCGTGAAACCCGCAATCCATCAGCCGCTTGGCCACGTCATCGACGCTGACCCCGGCGTTCTCCTTCAGCGGCCTCGTATCCACGATGCACTCATGCGCGACGCGCCCTTTCGCCGAGGAATAGAGGATCGGATACGCCCCGCGGAGCCGCGCCGCGATATAATTGGCGTTGAGGATCGCGATACGCGTCGCCTGCGTCAGCCCCGCGCCGCCCATCATCAGGCAATAGGCCCAGCTGATCGGCAACAGCGACGGCGATCCGTACCGCGCCGCCGAAACCGCGCCCGCGCCATGCTCGCGGCCGGGCAGAAACGGCGCCAGATGCGCCTTCACCCCGATCGGCCCCATGCCCGGCCCCCCGCCGCCATGCGGGATGCAGAACGTCTTGTGCAGGTTCAGATGGCTCACGTCCGCGCCGAAATCGCCGGGCCGCGCCAGACCCACCAACGCGTTCAGGTTCGCCCCGTCGAGGTAGACCTGCCCGCCATGCTCGTGCGTGATCGCGCAGACCTCGCGCACGGTCTCCTCGAAGACCCCGTGCGTCGAGGGATAGGTGATCATGCAGGCCGCCAGCCGCGCGCCGGCCTTCTCCGCCTTGGCGCGGAAATCCTCCACGTCGATGTCGCCGTTCTCCGCCGACCGGACGACCACGACCTCCATGCCCGCCATCTGCGCGCTCGCCGGGTTGGTCCCGTGCGCCGAGGTCGGGATGAGACAGACCGTGCGCCCGTGGTCGCCTTGGCCCGCGTGATACGCGCGGATCGTCAGAAGCCCCGCATATTCACCCTGCGCACCCGAATTGGGCATCATCGAGATCGCGTCGTATCCGGTGATCGCGCAGAGCTTCCGCTCCAGATCGGCGATCAGCTCGGCATAGCCCAGCGTCTGGTCATCCGGCGCGAAGGGATGGATGTCGGCGAATTCCGGCCAACTGATCGGCATCATCTCCGCCGTCGCGTTCAGCTTCATCGTGCAGGACCCGAGCGGGATCATCGCGCGGTCCAGCGCCAGATCCCGGTCCGCCAGCCGCCGCATGTAGCGTGTCATCTCGGACTCGGCCCGGTTCATGTGGAAAATCGGATGTTCGAGAAATCCGCTCCTCCGGATCAGCCCTTCCGGAAGCCGGTACTCATGATCGAGCGCCCGGTCCAACATGTCGCCGCCGAACGCCCGCCAGATCGCCTGGGTGTGCTCGCGGCGCGTGCGCTCGTCGAGACTGATCCCGATCCGGGTCGTCCCGACCTTGCGCAGATTGACCCCTTCGGCGACGGCGGCCTTCAGGATCACGCCCTGAAGCGCGCCGACCTCGACCGTCACCGTATCGAAAAACGCCGCCGGCCCGACCGCGAAGCCGAGCGTCTCCAGCCCCTTGACCAGACGCACGGTCTTGCGGTGGATCCGCTGAGCGATCGCCTTCAGCCCCTCGGGGCCATGGAAAATCGCGTACATCGACGCCATCACGGCCAGCAGGGCCTGAGCCGTGCACACGTTCGACGTCGCCTTCTCGCGCCGGATATGCTGTTCGCGCGTCTGAAGGCTGAGTCGATATGCCCGGTTTCCACGTGCGTCGACCGAGACGCCGACGATCCGGCCGGGCATCGACCGCTTCAACGCGTCCGTCACCGCCATGTAGGCCGCATGCGGCCCGCCATACCCCAGCGGCACGCCGAAACGCTGCGTCGAGCCGATCGCGATATCCGCGCCCATCTCGCCCGGCGGGGTGAGCAGCGTGAGGGCGAGGGGATCGGCCGCCATGCAGGCCAGCGCGCCCTCGGCGTGCAACGCCGCGATCGGCTCCCGGAAATCGTGAACCTCGCCATAGGTTCCGGGGTACTGGAATATCGCTCCGAATACGGCCGAGGGATCAAGATCGCTGAACGGATCACCGACCATCACCTCCCATCCGAGCGGCTCCGCCCGGGTCCGGATCACGTCGATCGTCTGTGGATGGCAGTCGCGGTCGACGAAAAACGCCCGGGTTTTGGACTTCGACGCCCGCTGCGCCAGCGCCATCGCCTCGGCTGCCGCCGTCGCCTCGTCGAGCAGACTGGCATTGGCCACGTCGAGCCCGGTCAGATCACAGATCATCGTCTGGTAGTTCAGCAGCGCCTCCAGCCGCCCTTGGCTGATCTCGGGCTGATACGGCGTATAGGCGGTGTACCAGGCAGGGTTCTCAAGAATGTTGCGCTGGATGACCGGCGGCGTAACCGTGCCATGATAACCTTGGCCGATGAAACTGGTCAGCACGCGGTTCTTGGACGCGACCTGCCGCATCCGGTGGAGCATCCCCTGCTCGCTCAGTGCCGGGCCCCACTCAAGCGGCCGCTCCTGACGGATTGCCCGGGGTACCGTGTCGTCGATCAGCGCGTCCAGACTTTCCGCGCCGACCGCGTCCAACATCTCGGCGATTTCCGCCGGAGACGGCCCGATATGACGGCGATTGGCGAAATCATAGGGGTGGTAGACGGATTCCTCGAAGGCCATTTCGGCTCCCTCAGGCGATGTATTCGCGGTACGCTTCCTCGTCCATGAGAGCGTCGAACTCGGACGGATCGGCCAGCGTCATCTTGAAGAACCAGCCGTCCTCCAACGGATCCTCGTTAACGAGTTCGGGCTTCTCGACGATGGCCGGGTTCACCTCAGTGATCGCCCCATCCAGCGGCGCGGTGATGTCGCTCGCCGCCTTGACCGATTCGATGGTGACGATCTCCTCGCCCCTCGCGACGACCCTTCCCTCCTCGGGCAACTCGACGAAGACCAGATCGCCGAGCTGTTCAGTGGCATATTCCGTGATCCCGACGATCACCTCGTCGCCGTCGAGCTTGAGCCACTCGTGCTCCTCGGTGTATTTCAGCATGTCGCGTCTCCGTCCTGCATGGGCGCTCAGGCCCGCTTGTATCTCGTTTCGATGAAAGGCATCCGGGCGACCGTCACCGGCAGCATCTTCCCGCGCACCGACCCGAAGAGCCGCGTGTCGGGCGCCGCGAGATCGATCGGCACGTAGCCCATCGCCACCGGCGCGCCCAGGCTCGGTCCGAACCCGCCGGACGTGATCCGGCCGACGGGATCGCCGTCTTCACTGGCGAACAGTTCCGTGCCCTCGCGCATCGGCGCCCTGCCCTCGGGGAGCAAACCGACGCGCCGGCGCTTCGCGCCTTCGGCGATCTGGTCGAGAATGACGGTGTCGCCTGGAAAACCGCCGGCCCGGGCGCCACCGGCGCGCCGGCACGGCTGGATCGCCCATTCCAAACCGGCCTCGACCGGCGTCGTCGTCTCGTCGATGTCGTGCCCGTAAAGGCAGAGCCCGGCCTCGAGACGCAGCGAATCCCGCGCGCCGAGACCGACGAGCGCGACGCCCTCCTTTTCCAGAAGCCAGCCGGCCAGATCGACGATGTGTGCCGGCAGGGCCGATATCTCGTAGCCGTCTTCGCCGGTATAGCCTGAACGGGAAACGATGGCCGGCACACCGCGCAAATTGAGCGGCCAGACGTCCATGAACCGCATGTTCCCCGCATCCGCATTGAGCGACGAGAGGATCCTTTCCGCCGACGGGCCCTGAAGCGCGAGAAGACCGCGTTCGAGCGGCTCGACTTCGCACGCGTCTCCCAGACCGGCCTCGAGAAGGGCTTGATCCGCCGCCTTCCGGGCGGCGTTCACGATTAGGAACAGATGATCGCCACGGTTCGCGAACATCAGATCGTCGAGGATGCCGCCGGACGGGTCGGTGAACAGACCGTAGCGCTGGCGGTCCGCGGCGAGCCCGCTCACGTCCATCGGAATGAGGCGCTCCAGCGCCTCGGCCGCGTCGCCGAGGTCGCCTGATCTCGGACGCAGCGCGATCTGTCCCATGTGGCTCACGTCGAAAAGGCCGGCGGCGGCCCGCGTCTGCAGATGCTCCTTGAGAACGCCGTCAGGGAAACTCACGGGCATCTCGTAGCCCGCGAACGGGACCATCTTGGCGCCGCGCGAAACGCTCGATGAATGCAGCGGCGTCTTCAGCAGGTCGGTCATTCCGGATCTCCTCTCGGTCGCGAGCCTAGTTTTCCGCATCGCGTCCTGCAAGCGGGCTCAGAGAAGAAGATGCGACTGGATCACGCCCGGATCGTCCGGATCGGGCAGCAGGGTCATGCCGAGAGAACCCGCCAGCCGTTGCATGCCGGTGTTCTCGACCAGAATCATGCTTTCGATGCTCCGAATCCCTTCGGCGCGCGCCCAGGCGATCAGCTGGCCCATAAGCGCCCGTCCCAGTCCTTTCCCATGAAGATCACTGCGGATCAGCACGGCGTATTCGCCGGAGGTCCGGTCCGGATCACACGACAGGCGAGCGACGCCGGCCAGTTCGCCCGAGGGCGTCAACGCCACGAAGGCCATGTCGCGGTCATAGTCCAGTTGCGTCAGCCGAACGATCATCCTGTCAGGAAAGTGCCGCCGCGGCGCGAGGAACCTCAGCCGGATGTCCTCGGGATCGACATGCTCGAAGAAGGTCGCGTAGAGCGCGGCGTCGGCGGGGCGGATCGGCCTCAAAGTCCATTCGCCGTCATCCCTGTCGAGCGTGCTGCGCCATTGCGACGGATACGGCCGGATCGCGAGGTCGGGGTTCGGGCCCTTCCGGTCCATATCCTCGGGGTCGATCTGGATCCGCGCGTCGAGCGCGATGACGCCCTCGGGATTCGCCAGAAGCGGATTGACGTCGACGCCGCGCAGACAGGGGAAATCCTCGATCATGTGCGACAATGCGATAAGCGCTGCGTCAATCGCCGCGAGGTCGGCGGCAGGTCTGTCGCGGTATCCGGCCAGCAGGCCTCCCACCCGGGTTCTCGAGACGAGATCGGACGCCAAGCTGGAATCCAAGGGCGGCAACGCGATCGCCGTGTCCCGCACGACCTCTACCGAGACGCCCCCCGCTCCGAAAAGCAGGACCGGGCCGAATATGGGGTCGCGCGTGACGCCCAGAATGAGTTCATGCGCCGCCTCGCGCTCTATCATCGGCTGCAACGCGAAGCCGTCGATGGAGGCGTCGGGCGCGATCCTGCGCACCCGCTCCTCTATCGCCAATGCGGCCTCTTCGGCTTCTCCCGGCGTCGCGACGTTCAGCACCACCCCGCCGACATCCGATTTGTGGCTGATGTCGCGCGACAGCACTTTGACCGCAAGCCTGCCGCCCTTCCTGAGAAGATCGCTGGCGAGATCGCCGGCATCCATCGCGGTCGCGGCCACCCGCGTCTCGGGAACCGGAATGCCATAGGCGGCGAGGACCGATTTCGCCTCGGGCTCGGTGAGCATCGAGCGACCCTCCAGCGCGACAGTCGCGAAGACCGCGCTCGCGACCTCCCGCGCGCCGGCGGGAGTCCGGCGCAGGGATTCCTCGACCGCACGGTCGGGCATCCTCAGCAAAGCCTCCTGCGCCCGCCCCCAATCGGTCAGATGGCCGACCGCCGCGGCCGCGGTCGCCGGCGTGTCGTAGCTCGCAACACCCGCGTCGCGGAGAATGCCCCGCGCTTCGCGCGCAGTCGCGCCGCCCAGCCAACAGGAGAGGATCGGCTTGCGACCGATCATCCCTTTCTTCACCTCTCCCGCGACCGCCCGCGCCGCGTCCGCGGGCGACGCCATCGCCGTCGGACAATTCATCACCAGAACCACGTCGACCTCCCGGTCCTTGGCGACGGCGTCCAACGCCGCGAGATACCGGGTGGCGGGTGCGTCGCCGACGATGTCGACAGGATTGGCGCGACTCCAATTGTCTGGGAGGTGTTTTTCAAGGCCTTGGATCGTGGCCGGATCCAATTCGGCCAGTTCGCCGCGACCTTCCGCGAGACGGTCGACGGCGAGAACGCCCGCTCCGCCGCCATTCGTGACGATGCCGAGCCGCGCCCGGTCCAAAGGCCGGAACCGCGAGACGGTCTCGGCAGCGTCGAACATCTCGGCCAAGCCCCGCACCCGAAGCACGCCGCAACGCCGCAGAGCGGCGTCGACCACGTCGTCCCCGCCGGACAAAGCGCCCGTATGAGTCGCGGCCGCCTTGGCCGCCTGAGGCGAGCGGCCCGCCTTGAGAGCGATCACCGGTTTCAGACGCGATGCCGCGCGCGCGGCGGTGAGGAACTTCCGGGCGTTCGGAATGCTCTCGAGATACATCAGGATCGCGCGGGTCCGGCCGTCACCCGCGAGCAGGTCCAGACAATCCGCGACATCGACATCCGCCATGTCCCCGAGACTCACGATATGGCTGAATCCGATCCCGCGCTCGGCCGCCCAGTCGATCAGCGTGGTGGCGATGGCTCCGGATTGCGACAGGAGCGCGATGGACCCCGGACGGGCGTCCATGTGGGCGAAACTCGCGTTCAGTTTCAGCTGAGGAACCAGCAGCCCCAGCGTGTTGGGCCCGATGATCCGCAGGAGATGCGGCTTCGCCGCGTCCAGCATTTTCTGGCGCAGGCCGTTCTGCGACGTGAGGCCGGCGCTGATGACGATTACCGCCTTGCACCCTTTCGCGCCCAGTTCCGAGATGATCGCGGGGACCGTTTTCGCCGGGGTGAGCACGACCGCCAGATCCGGCGCTTCGGGCAGGGCGTCGGCATCGCTATAGCATTTCAGTCCGGCCACTTCGGAATGATGCGGATTGACGGGCCAGACGGAGCCCTCGAATCCGCCGTCGATGATGTTCGCCACGACCACGCGTCCCACCGACCCCGGTTCGTCGGACGCTCCGAATATCGCGACAGAACCAGGACGAAACGCGTGATCGAGATTCCGGATCGTCATAGGCTCAAGTCTCCTTTATCACACGGCACATCAACCAATAACGAGCATCGAGCATAGTGTTTCCGGGGAGCAAACCCGCACCTTCGCATGCGACGCCCATCGCGGCCCCTCCACCTGCGTGATTCCGCGGATGCGACGACACCTTGATCCAACCCGGCGGACAGCGCAAATGACACGTAGCAGACACCGGAACCCTTGATCGGGGATTGGACGCGGCGATGGACACCAAGAGCATGAAATGGTCGACGCTGATCGGCCGTTTCGCCGGCATCGATGTCTATGTCCATGTGACGTTCCTGATCCTGCTGGGCTGGTTCGCCTGGATTTATTGGGTGCAGACGGGCACGATTGCCGGGGTGTTGACCGGTCTCACGCTGATCCTTCTGCTCTTCGCCTGCGTTCTGCTGCACGAATACGGTCATGCCTTGACAGCCCGCCGGTACGGGATCGAGACGCGCAACATCACGCTTCTGCCGATCGGCGGACTGGCGCTTCTCGAACGGATGCCGACGGAACCGCGGCAGGAGATCGTCGTCGCTCTCGCCGGGCCCGCCGTGAACGTCGTCATCGCGATCGTGATCTACCTGATCCTGTCCATCAGCGGGACATCGCATCTTCTGAGCAGTGTCGGTCTGGGTCAGGGCGGCGTGCTTCCATCGCTTCTCGCGGCCAACATCATGCTGGTGCTCTTCAACCTTCTGCCCGCTTTTCCGATGGACGGGGGGCGCGTTCTGCGCGCAGTGCTTTCGATGCGCACGGACCGCGTCCGGGCGACGCGCATCGCGGCCCAGATCGGGCAGGCTCTCGCCGTCGGTCTCGGCATCCTGGGGCTCATGGGAAACCCGTTTCTGATCCTGATCGCGGTTTTCGTCTGGATAGGCGCGGCCGCTGAAGCGAACGCGGTCGAGATCAATGACAGGCTCGCCGGTCAACCTGCCGGCCGGGCGATGATCACGGACTTCCACAGCCTCGCACCCCAAGACACCCTGTCTCGCGCCGTGGAACTCACGCTCGCCGGAACTCAGAAGGATTTTCCGGTGCTGCGAGACGGTCAGGCCGCAGGTGTTCTGACGCAGGCGGCACTCTTCAACGGTCTCCGCGCGCATGGGGAATACGCCAACGTCTCCTTGGTGATGACCGACGTGCACAGTGCCGAGATCAACCGACCGTTGGACCGGCTTCTGGAGGAGCTTCAGGGATCAGGCGCGCGTCTCGTCTGCATCACGGATGGCGGGCGTCTTGCCGGCATCGTCGATCTTGAGAACATCACGGAATACCTGCGCATCCAGGCCGCGCTTTCGGGACGCTGACATGAACGAGTTGCTGACCGCCGCGCAGATGGCCAGAGCGGACGATCTCGCGATCGCAGGAGGCGTCCCCGGCATGACCCTCATGGAAGCCGCTGGAAAGGCGGTCGCGGAGGTCGCCAGAGGCCTCGGAGCGGATGGCCCTGTCCTCGTCCTGGCTGGTCCCGGCAACAACGGCGGCGACGGATTCGTCGCGGGGCGTCGCCTCCTCGCGGAAGGCCTCGAGGTGACGGTCGCGCTTGTCGGTGACGCCTCAAATCTCAAGGGCGAAGCCCGGATCGCGCGGGACCGATGGCCGGGCGGCGTGATCGACGCGACAGGCGATTGGCCCGACGCGGCGCTCGTCATCGACGCGTTGTTCGGCACGGGGCTCGACCGGCCGGTAGAGGGCCCTGCGGCGGCGATCATCGACCGGATCAACGCGTCGACCGCGAAAACCCTCTCGGTCGATGTCCCGAGCGGCCTGAACGCCGATACCGGAGCCGTGATGGGTCGTGTGGTCGAGGCCGACGCCACCTCGACCTTCTTCCGGAAGAAGCCCGGCCATCTCCTTCAGCCCGGCAGGAGCCTCTGCGGCACAGTGCATCTCGCTCAGATCGGCATACCGGAGAGCGTGCTCGAGGAGATCCCGTTCAACGCTTGGGAGAACGGGCCGACGCTCTGGATGTCGGCGCTGCGCCGCCCCGGCGTGGGCGATCACAAATACACGCGCGGACATGCGCTGGTCGTCTCCGGCCCGATGCTTCGGACCGGCGCCGCGCGACTGGCGGCCATCGCGGCTCTCAGGGCAGGCGCCGGTCTCGTGACATTGGGCAGTCCCTCCGGCGCCCTGATGACCAACGCCGCGCATCTGACTGCGGTCATGTTGCGCAGAGTCGACGGCGCGGATCATCTGACGGAAATTCTTTCCGATCGTCGGTTCACGTGCTGCTCGCTGGGGCCCGGCCTCGGGATCGGGGACGCGGAGCGCGCCATGGTCCTTGCCGCCCTCGCATCGCCTCAGGCCGCCGTGCTCGACGCCGACGCGCTCACGGTCTTCGCCGACGATCCGGAGACGCTATTCGGCGCTATCAGAGCTCGCGACACTCCGACCGTCCTGACCCCGCATGAAGGCGAGTTCGGACGGCTGTTCCCGGATCTCGCCAAGCAGCACAAAGCAGCTCGCGCGCGCGCGTCAAGTGCCAGAAGTGCCGCGGTTGTCGTCCTGAAAGGCCCGGACACGGTCATCGCGGCGCCCGACGGTCGGATCGCCATCAACGCCAACGCGCCGCCCTGGCTCGCGACGGCCGGATCCGGAGATACGCTGACCGGCATCGCGGCGGGGCTCGCCGCCCAAGGCCTGCCGGCATTCGAAGCCGCCTGCGCGGCCGTCTGGATTCACGGGGCCGCAGGGTACCATGTGGGGCCAGGCCTGATCGCGGAAGATCTCGCCGACGCGCTTCGCCCGGTGGTCGCCCGGCTCGACGCCGATAGCGGCTAGCGGCCGCGCGCTTCGGGAATAAGCCCGCGCGGCGCGAAGCGGAGAACCAGCAGAAGAATCAGACCCATGAACATCAGTCGGAGATGCGGGGCCGCGTCGAGAAGATGCTGGCGCCACCAGCCCCCATCCGCCATCCCGTCCGTCAGACTGTCCATCAGCCACGTTCCTGCGGGTTCGGCCATGATCCAGATGTACCAGATCAAAAAGCCGCCGAGCACCGCTCCCCAATTGTTTCCGGATCCTCCGACGATCACCATAACCCAGATCAGGAACGTGAACCGCAGTGGATTGTAGGACCCGGGCGTGAACTGGCCGTCGATCGTCACCAGCATGGCGCCGGCGATTCCGACGACGGCAGAGCCGATAACGAACACCTGAAGGTGCCGCGCGGTCACGTCCTTGCCCATCGCCTCGGCCGCGTCGCGGTTGTCCCTGATGGCCCGCATCATTCGACCCCACGGCGATCGGAGCGCCCTCTCCGCAAGCCAAAGCACGAAGAGCAGAACCAGAGCGAACAGGATCGCGTATCCGAGGCGCGACACCACGGCCGCCCCGGTGACGGGATCGGCGCCAAACCGGGCGGCCAGATCGATCAGCCACGGCGTCTCCTGCAGGACCCGCTCGTCGGGGATCGGGCGCGGCAGGCCGGTGACGTTCTTCACGCCGCGGGTCAGCCAGTTCTCGTTCTTCAGGACCGCGAGGATGATCTCCGAAATGCCGAGCGTCGCGATCGCGAGATAGTCCGACCGGAGGCCAAGCGCGATCTTGCCGACGATGTAGGCGGCGCCGGCCGCGAACAGACCGCCGATCGGCCAAGACAGAACGATGGGCAGGTTCAGACCGCCGAGATAGCCGGCCGCAGATGGATTGACCGCCTCGATGGCGTCAGATGCGGGGTCCAGAAACAGCCGCATCACGACGTAGCCGCCGAAGATCGTCAGCAATGTCGCCGGCCCGCGGAAGCGGCGCGACACGCGGCCGCGAACGAACAGCGTCAGACCCAGCGTCCCGATCACCGAAAGCGCCGCGAGACCGAGATTGACGCCGCCGGCGCCCCAGGCGCCCTCGACCGGCGGAACGGACACAAGGACCGCCGCGACGCCGCCCAATGCCGCGAATCCCATGATGCCGACGTTGAACAGACCGGCGTAGCCCCACTGGATGTTCACGCCCAACGCCATGATCGCCGAGATCAGCCCGAAATTGAGGATCGTGAGTGCGACCGTCCAGCTCTGGAACCAACCGACGGCGAGAATCAGAACCGCCATCACGGCATAGAGGACCGCGCCGCGCACGATTGGGCTCATACGACCTTCCCCTTGAAGATCCCGGTCGGGCGCACGAGCAGCACGACGACGAGTATGATGAACGACACCGCGAACTTGTAGTCGGTCGAGAGGAGCTGGAGGAGACCCTCCGGCGCCATATCCTCGGGGACGACAAGGCTGACCACGCCCTTGTAAGCGTAGGTCACCATCACTTCGGAGAACGCGATGATGAAGCCGCCCGCGATCGCGCCTAGCGGCTGGCCGATGCCACCGACGATCGCAGCCGCGAAGATCGGCAGCAGAAGCTGGAAATACGTGAAAGGCCGGAACGACTTGTCGAGGCCATAAAGAACGCCCGCGATCGTCGCCAGCGCCGCCGCCAGCACCCACGTTATCATGACGACCCTGTCGGGGTTGATGCCGGACAGAAGCGCCAGATCCTCGTTGTCGGAATAGGCGCGCATCGCCTTTCCGGTGCGGGTCTTCTGCAGGAACCAGAAGACGAACGCGACGGTTACGAGCATCACGATCATCGTGATGACCTGGGACGTCCGAAGTGCCAGCCCCTGATCGAGACCTGTCAGAGCTTTGAAATCATTCACGCGGATGACGAACCGCTCGCCGTCCTCGAAGCGCTGGTCGGACGTGCCTATGAAGAAGCGGGTCAGCGCGTTGTAGATGAACATCACGCCGACCGAGGAGATGACGAAGATCACCGGATCGCTGCGTTTGGAGCGATAGAACCGATAGACCCACCTGTCGGTCAAGAGAACGAGACCGACCGCCGCCAAGATGCCGACGGGCAGCGCGATCAGGGCCGTGGGAAGCGGCCCCAACCCGACGCCTTGAGACTGGAGCCACCACGTCACGAGGATCGTGGCCATCGTCCCGAACGCCATCGTGTCGCCATGCGCGAAATTGGAGAAGCGCAGCACCGCGTAGATCAGCGTCACGCCGAGCGCGCCGAGCGCCAGTTGCGCGCCATAGGACAGCGCCGGAATGAGCACGAAATTCGACAGCAGCACGAGCGCGTTGAGGATGTCCGTCATGCGCGTCAGCCCCCGAGGAAGGATTTGCGGACTTCCGGATCGGCGAGCAGCGCCTCTCCGGTGTCCGTGAAACGGTTGGCACCCTGAACAAGGACGTAGCCCCGATCCGCGATGTTGAGCGCCTGGCGCGCGTTCTGCTCGACCATCAGGATCGCGATGCCCGTGGCGGCGACCTCGAGGATGTTGTCGAAAAGCTCGTCCATGACGATCGGCGAGACGCCGGCGGTCGGCTCGTCGAGCATGAGGACCTTCGGCCTCGTCATCAGCGCCCGGCCGACCGCGACCTGCTGGCGTTGGCCGCCCGAGAGTTCGCCGGCCGGCTGGCGGCGCTTCTCCCTGAGGATCGGGAACAGATCGAACACGCCGTCCATCGTGCCGCTGAAATCGTCGTCGCGGATGAAAGCCCCCATCTCGAGGTTCTCCTCGACCGTCAGGCTTACGAAAACGTTGGAGGTTTGCGGGACGAAACCCATCCCGGCCGTCACACGCTCTCGTGGGCTGAGCGCCGTGATGTCGCGGCCGTCCAGTCGAACCTGGCCTTTGCGAAGCGGCAACATACCGAAAACGGCCTTCATCGCCGTCGATTTTCCGGCGCCGTTCGGCCCGACGATCACGGCGATCTCGCCCTGGTCGACGGCGATCGTACAGTCGTGAAGGATGTCGGCGCCGGCGCCGTAGCCGCCGGTCATGCCCTCGCCGATCAGGTAGCTCATGCGGAGACCGCCGTCTTGCCCGGCCGGTTCTTGAGGCCGGTGCCGAGATAGGCTTCGATGACCTGCTCGTTCGCCATGACCTCGGACGGAGACCCTTCCGTCAGGACCCGGCCCTCCGCCATCACGATCACCGGATCGCAGAGCCGGGAGATGAAATCCATGTCATGCTCGATCATGCAGAAGGTGTAGCCGCGCTCCCGGTTCAGCCGAAGGATCGCATCGCCGATCGTGTTGAGAAGCGTTCGGTTCACGCCTGCCCCGACCTCGTCGAGAAACACGATCTTGGCGTCGACCATCATCGTGCGGCCAAGTTCGAGCAGTTTTTTCTGACCGCCGGAGAGATTTCCGGCCAGTTCATCGGCGACATGCGAAATCTCGAGAAATTCGATGACCTCGTCAGCCTTGCGCACGACTTCGGCCTCGCGCGCGCGGACCTTGGCCCCTTTGAACCAGGCGTCCCAAAGAACCTCTCCGGGCTGGCCGCCAGGCACCATCATCAGGTTCTCGCGAACCGTCAGCGTAGCGAATTCGTGCGCGATCTGAAAGGTGCGGAGCAAACCCTTGTGGAAAAGCTCGTGCGGGGCGAGGCCCGTGATCTCCTCTCCATCGAGCCAGACATGTCCGGCGGTCGGCGTGTAATGACCCGCGATGACGTTGAAGAGCGTCGTCTTCCCGGCGCCGTTCGGACCGATCAGCCCCGTAATGGAGCCTTGGGCGATATTGATCGACGCTCCGTCCACGGCATGGATCCCGCCGAAACGCATGTGCAGGTCTTCGACGCGGATCATGCGGCCGTGCCCTTTTTGATCGCGGGCGGCCCTTCCGAGGGCCGCCCGTCGGTCTGCGGGTTCAGCGGAAGTCGATCGTGCTGGCCGCGCCGTCCACGATCTCGTAGAACCGATACGACCCGGAGGCCTCGCCCGGGCCGATGAGTTCGACGCCGGTCGCGCCCTGATAGTCGATATCCGTGCCCGCCGCAGCCAGTTCCAGACCTCTGGCGAGATCACCCGCGAGGATCTGTTCGCCCGGAGCGTTGGCCACCGCGAGCACGTTGTCGCGGATCGCCGTCCGGTCAGCGGATCCCGCGGCCGCCATCGCGAGCGAGATCAGCGCGGCGGCGTCGTAGCTTTCGGGAACATAGGTGCCGCTCGGATCAAGACCTGCGGCCTCGGCGACCTGCGCGAACACGTCGGCGCCCTCTCCTTCGACGCCCGGAAGCGTTCCGATGACCTTGCCGTCAAGCTCCGGCCCGACGGAATCTGATCAGGCTCTGGCCGAACATGCCGTCCGGGAAGAAGAAGCTGTCGAAGGCGCCGGTGTCGAGCGACGCCTGTACGATGCCGACGCCGCCCTGGTCGACGTATCCCGCCACGATCAGGTGCTCCGCGCCGGACGCCTGGAGCGCGGCGACCTCGGCGGAATAATCGCCCTTGCCGTCCTCATGCGCCGCGCTGATCGCGACCGTGCCACCGTTGGCCGTGATCGCCGCGGCGATCGCGTCGGCGAGCCCCTTGCCGTAATCGTTGTTGGTATAGGTGATCGCGACGTTGTCGATCCCCCGCTCGTTGAGAATGTCGGCGATCACGACGCCCTGTCGCGCGTCGGACGGCGCGGTCCGGAAAAAGAAACCGTCATCCTCGATGTCGCTCAGCGCCGGCGAGGTCGCGGAAGGCGAGATCATCACCACACCGTTCGGGACGGCCACGTTGTTCGCGATGGCGGTCGTCACGCCCGAACAATCGGCACCCATGATGGCGGCGACGTTGTCGGAGGTGATCTGCGCTTCGGCCGCGGTCGTCGCGGCGGCCGCGTCGATGCAGGTCGAGTCGGAGCGGATCACGTTGATCGTCGCTCCACCCGGAAGATTGCCCGACGCGCTCGCCTCGGTGAACGCGAGTTCGGCGCCCGCGGCCATGCCCGGCGTGATGGATTCGAGCGGCCCGGTGAAGCCGAGGATGATGCCGACGTTGACATCTTCCGCCGAGGCCGCGCCGACCAGCAGCGCGCTTGTCGCGGTCGCGAGCAGAATGCGTTTCATGAGGTGGTCTCCCGTTGGGTCGCGTTGCTTTTGTTGCTTTTCGACGCAGCCGAAGTCACGCATCGGAATTGTCGAATCACTGTGTCCGGACATTATCCGAACCCTTCCAGGTGGCAAGTGCGCCTGCCGCAACCAAAGGTTTCAGGCTGATCCCCCAGCGATCAGTCGACGCGCGATACCGCGGAACGCCCGCGCCTCTAGGCTCTCGGGACGCGCGGCCGTGATCGGCACGCCGTCATCGCCGGAAAGCCGGATCTCCAGATCGAGCGGGATCTCCCCCATGAAGGGAATGCCGAGACGCTCGGCTTCCGCACGGGCGCCGCCATGTCCGAAGATGTGCGCCTCGTGACCGCATTTCGGACAGATGTAGGCCGACATGTTCTCGACGATCCCCAACACGTGTGTTCTGGTTTTCTCGAACATATCAAGCGCCTTACGGGCATCCAAGAGCGCCACGTCCTGGGGCGTGGACACGATGAGCGCTCCGGTCAGCTCGTATTTCTGGCTGAGCGTCAACTGCACGTCGCCCGTCCCCGGTGGCAGATCCACGACCAGCACGTCCAGCTCGCCCCATTGAACCTGACCCATCATCTGCTGGAGCGCGCCCATCAGCATCGGGCCACGCCAGACCACCGCCTCACCCTCCTTGAGCATGAGGCCGATCGACATGATCGTGACCCCGTGGTTGTGCAGCGGAATGATCGTCTTGCCGTCCGGCGATTTCGGCCTTTGGTTAACACCCATCATCCGCGGCTGGCTCGGCCCGTAGATGTCGGCGTCGAGAAGCCCTACCGATTTGCCCTCCTGCGCGAGAGCCACCGCCAGGTTCGCGGCGACCGTGGATTTCCCCACGCCGCCTTTGCCCGAGCCCACGGCGATGATGCTCTTGACGCCCGGCACGGCGGCGGGACCGGCGGACGGCGTCGGATGGCGCCCTATCTTCAGATCCGGCGCGGGCGCTTTCGGAGCGGGCCCGTGCGCGGTGAGCAGCGCCGAGACCGATCCGACACCTGGAATGGCGCGGACCGCCGCTTCGGCCTCCACCCGCACCGGCTCGAGCTTCGCGCCCAACGCCGGGTCCACCTCGATCAGAAAGCGGACCGCCCCGGACTCGATGTTGACCGCCCGGACGACGTCCGCGTCGATGATGCTTCCTTCGGTACCAGGCATCCGGACGGAAGCGAGCGCGGCGAGGACTGTATCACGGGTTACGGGCACGGCGGTTCCTGTCTGCAAGATTTTCAATCCGCAGATTGGCCCTTTCCGGGGCATTGGCAAGCGTCCCGGTCGCGTTTCGCTCCTCAACCGGGTTCCGAACGGACGCATCGGACCAAAATTGAAAATGAGCGATCATGTTCGGAACCTTGATTGCAGCCATGTGCGGCGCAACATGATCGCCAGCGACCACAGCCCAATCTCAGCTTATCCAAAAATTAACTGTTTTTGCACACGTTTTGTACATTCTGGCACTATGCATACAGCGCATGGCGGATCCCGGAAAAAAGCTGTTGCACTCGGGAAGTCGAGACTTATATCGCAGTGCAACAGAAAAATTCCGCTCGAAACGAACGGATACGAAAGGAGGCAGACATGACCGATACCTACCCCCACCGGATCGAAACCGGTCTGTCACGGATGGCCGAGGCCCTCCGGGCTCGGATGTTGCGCTGGCACGCGTTCCGGAAACTGGTTTTCGAGCTTCGGACCAAATCGGATGACGAGTTGCGGGACGCCGGACTCGATCCGGTCTCAAGACGATTGATGGCCCGGCGGGCGATCTACGGAAATTGACGAAGGCAAGCGCGGACATGGGGTCCGGCGCGGCCAAAACATGCAGGAAATCGAAATGACACATGCAATCACTCACGACATCTCCACCACTTCCAGCGAAGCCGGCGGCTGGATCGCCCGGATCCGCAAGTCGTTGACCGACTATCGGCTCTATCGCAAGACTTTGGAGGAACTCGAAAGCCTCAGCGATCGGGAGTTGAATGACCTCGGCCTCTCGCGCCTGGTCCTGCGGGACATCGCGCGTCAGGCGGTCTACGACGTCTGACGGCGAGGACTTGCCGCTGGAAAGCAAAGCCCCGGAGAGCGGAAGTTCTCCGGGGCTTTTTCATGCCGTTTCCCGGCTCAGAACGGGACCGCGTCGTCGGCCGCCACGAACCTCGCGACAACGTTCTTTCGACCGGCTTTTTCGAAATCGATGGTGAGCTTGTCGCCTTCGACCGCCGCTATGATGCCGTATCCGAACTTCTGATGAAACACACGCTCGCCGGGTCCGTGCGCCGGGCTGGCGGAGGCGTCGATCACGATGTGCCGGGCCTCCTGCGGCTGAGACGTCGGGCGGGAGGCGGCGCGTGACTGCATGCGTTTCCATCCCGGCGAGTTATAGACATCGGCGTTGGCGGCGTTTTGGGTCAGACCGCTTGCCGGCATGGGCGCGGCGGCGCCGAAACCGCCGCCATGGAGGCCCGGCGGCGTCAGGACTTCGACATGGTCGGACGGAAGCTCGTCGATGAATCGCGACGGCAGCGCGGATTGCCACTGGTTGTAGACCCGGCGGTTCGCGGCGAAGCTGATCGTGCAGAACCGCTTGGCGCGCGTGATGCCGACATAGGCGAGGCGGCGTTCCTCCTCGAGGCCCTTAAGTCCGCTCTCGTCCATCGACCGCTGCGACGGGAAGACGCCGTCCTCCCACCCGGGCAAAAAGACGCAGGGAAACTCCAGGCCCTTCGCCGCGTGGAGGGTCATGATCGAGACTTTCGGCGCGGCCTCGTCGGTCTCGTTGTCCATCACGAGGCTGACATGCTCCAGGAACCCTTGCAGGTTCTCGAACTCGTCGAGCGCCTTGACGAGCTCTTTGACGTTTTCCAGACGGCCGGGGGCGTCGGGGGATTTGTCCGCGCGCCACATCTCGGTGTAGCCGCTTTCGTCGAGAATGATCTCGGCGAGGTCGACATGGCCGGTCTCGCCCGAGCGGAGGGCCGCGCCCCAACGGTCGAAATTGGTCACGACCTCGGCCAGAGCGTTTCGCGCCCGGGCGGGAAGCCCGCCGGCTTCGACGGTCAGTCGCGCGCCCTCCAACAGACTGACGCCGTTTTCGCGGGCGGTGCGGTTGATCCGCTGGATCGCCTTGTCGCCGAGGCCGCGTTTGGGGGTGTTGACGATCCGCTCGAAGGCCAGATCGTCGTCGGGGCTGACCACCACGCGGAAATACGCCATCGCGTCGCGGATCTCGGCGCGTTCATAAAACCGGGGTCCACCGATGACGCGGTAGGGCAGACCGATGGTCAGGAAACGGTCCTCGAAGGCGCGCATCAGAAAGGACGCGCGCACGAGGATGGCGATGCCGTCGGGGGATACCGGGTCGAGGCCGCGAGTGCCGCGCGCGTAGGCCTCGATCTCCTCTCCGATCCAGCGGGCCTCCTCCTCGCCGTCCCAATGGCCGATCAGGCGGAGCTTCTCGCCGTCGGCGACGTCGGTCCAGAGCGTCTTGCCCAGCCGGCTCTCGTTGGCGGCGATGACGCCGGAGGCGGCGGCGAGAATGTGCGGGGTGGAGCGGTAGTTCTGTTCCAGACGGATGATTTTCGCGCCGGGAAAGTCCTTTTCGAAACGCAGGATGTTGCCGACCTCGGCGCCGCGCCAGCCGTAGATCGACTGGTCGTCGTCGCCGACGCAGGCGATGTTGCGATGTCCGCCGGCCAGAAGGCGCAGCCAGAGATACTGGGCGACGTTGGTGTCCTGGTACTCGTCCACGAGGATGTAGCGGAACCAGGTCTGATAGCGTTCCAGAATGTCGGGATGGGCCTGGAAGATCGTCACGACATGGAGCAGCAGGTCTCCGAAATCGCAGGCGTTCAGCGTTTTCAGGCGCTCCTGATACATCGCGTAAAGCTCGGTTCCGCGATGGTTGAACGCGCCGGCATCGGCGGACGGGACGCGATCCGGGGTCAGGGCGCGGTTCTTCCAGCCGTCGATCAGGCTCGCCAGAAGACGCGGAGGCCAGCGTTTGTCGTCGATGCCCTCGGCCTGGATCAGTTGCTTGAGCAGGCGAAGCTGATCGTCGGTGTCGAGGATCGTGAAGCTGGATTTGAGGCCGACGAGCTCGGCGTGGCGGCGCAGGAGCTTCACCGAGAGCGAATGGAAGGTGCCGAGCCACGGCATCCCCTCGATCACGCCGCCCACGAGATCGCCGACGCGGAGCTTCATCTCGCGGGCGGCCTTGTTGGTGAAAGTGACGGAGAGGATCTCGTTCGGGCGGGCGCGGCCGGTGTTCAGGAGATGGGCGATGCGCGCGGTCAGGGCCTTGGTCTTGCCGGTCCCTGCCCCGGCCAGCACCAGGACCGGTCCGTCGAGCGTCTCGACGGCCTCGCGCTGCGCGGGATTGAGGGCGTCGAGATAGGGCGTCGGCCGCGCTGCCATGGCGCGGGCGGAGAGCGGCCGCGCCGCCGCCTCGAGGGCATCCGCCTCGTCGCTGGTCCAGTCGTTCATGGTGAATGGAGATAGTCCGAAGCGGCGGCGATTGGAAGCCCGTGTTCGCCCTGCGTTCGCGGGATTCGCGTCGGACGGAAAGGCACGGATCGCGCACTGACGACGGCGCGGATCCATGGGTCCACGCGTGGATCTGGCTCAAGCCCTTGAAATCAGGAGGGTAACAAAAGTTAACATCGTCAAGTCCACGTTACCGGCCGGATCGGGCGTTTGCCGACGCGTGGGTTCAGCATCCACACGCGGGGCTTTGCGGGCATGCTGCGGCGCGGTAGGGTACCGTCAGACCCCGGGAGCCCGCCATGCATATCGACGAGATCCTGATCCACCTGACCATCTATCTCGTCGCGGCGGTGATCGCGGTGCCGCTCAGCGTGCGGTTCGGGCTCGGATCGGTTCTGGGATATATCGCGGCGGGACTGATGATCGGTCCGGCGCTCGGTCTCGTGGGAACCGAGACCGTCACGGTCCAGCATTACGCCGAGTTCGGCGTGGTTCTGATGCTGTTCCTCATCGGGCTGGAGATGCAGCCGAAGATGCTCTGGGAGATGCGGACGCGGCTTCTGGGGCTTGGCGGGCTTCAGGTGGGGCTGACCATCGTCGCGATCGCAGGCTGCGCGATCGCGCTCGGATCGCCCGTGAACGAGGCGGTGGCGATCGGGATCGTGCTCAGCCTGTCATCGACCGCCATCGTCATGCAGACCCTGGCGGAGAAGAAGCTGAACCGCACGGAAGGCGGGCGCGCGGGGTTCGCCGTTCTGCTGTTCCAGGATGTCGCGGCGTTGCCGCTGCTGGCGGTCCTTCCTCTGCTGGCGGTGGCCGGTCAGGCGACCGGGGCCTATGATCTGTCGGCCGGCAACGATGTGGCGGAGGGCGCGCACGGCATGGAGCACCTCGCCGGCTGGATGAAGGCGCTGCTGGTGGTCGGCGCGGTCGCCATCGTCATCCTCGCCGGGACGTATCTGACGCGTCCGTTTTTCCGTTTCATCGAGATGTCGGGCCTTCGGGAGATCCACGTGGCCGCAGCACTTCTGCTGATCGCCGGCATCTCGCTGATGATGATCCTTCTGGGACTGTCGCCGGCGCTGGGATCGTTTCTCGCGGGAGTCGTCCTGGCCAACAGCGAATACCGGCACGAACTGGAAGCCGATCTCGCCCCGTTCAAGGGTCTGCTGATGGGGCTTTTCTTCATCACGGTCGGCGCGGGGATGGATCTGGGGCTGCTCGCGTCGGATCCCGTGCGCATCGTCGGCATGGCGCTGGGGCTGATGCTGCTGAAGTTCCTGATCCTCTATCCGCTCGGAATGCTGTTCCGGCTCAAGCCGAAATCGCGGGTCCTGTTCGGCCTCTCGCTGGCGCAGGCCGGCGAGTTCGGTTTTTTCCTGCTGTCTTTCGCGGTGGTGAGCGGGGTTCTGGGCGACGGGGTCGCCTCGACGCTGCTGCTGGTCATCGGGCTTTCGATGCTGCTGACGCCGGTTCTGTTCTACATCCACGACCAGGTGGTCAGCCGGGTCTCGGACGGAGCCATCCTGCCAGAGGACGAGATCGACGAGCAGGGCACGGTGATCATCGCCGGGATGGGCCGGTTCGGGCAGATCGTGAACCGGCTTCTGACCTCGCTCGGCCACAAGACCGTCGTGCTCGACAGCCATTCCGACACGGTCGACCGGATGCGGCGGTTCGGGATCAAGGGATATTACGGCGCGGTGGACCGGCCGGACCTTCTGGAGGCCGCCGGGATCGCGGAGGCCAAGGCGGTCGTTCTCGCGCTGGACGATCCGGAAAAAGCGATCCATATGGCTGAATATATCTCGCGCCGTCATCCGCATGTGCGGATCATCGCCCGGGCGCGCGACCGTCATCACGTCTATCAGCTCTACGCGGCCGGCGCGAAGGACAGCGTGCGCGAGATGTTCGACAGCGCGGTGCGGGCGGGCAAATACGCCCTGCTGGCGCTCGACTACGACGAACTGGAAGCCGACGAAATCGCGCGCGAGTTTTTCGAGCACGACCGTCGGATGCTGCGCGAGCTGGCGGACCTCTGGGATCCGGAAGTGCCCTCGGACCGCAACCCGGCGTACATAGAGAAGTCGATGGAGCAGCACAGGGCGATCGAAGCCGCGCTGCAGGGCCGCGCGGCGCGGGAAAAGCCTCCGCAGGCGGCGGAATGAGGCGGCGTGCCAAGCGACGTTATTGCAACGCACCATGACCCTGCGTAACACTCGGTTCCAGACCGATATCCAGCAAGGAATCCAGCCGCGATGAAGTCTTTCCGCAAAATCCTGATCGCCAACCGCGGCGAGATCGCCATCCGCGTGATGCGCGCCGCCAACGAGATGGGCAAGAAGACCGTCGCGGTCTTCGCGGAGGAGGACAAGCTGGGCCTGCACCGGTTCAAGGCGGACGAGGCGTATCGGATCGGCGAGGATCTGGGGCCGGTGGCGGCCTATCTGTCGATCCCCGAGATCATCCGCGTGGCGAGGATGTCGGGCGCAGACGCGATCCATCCGGGGTACGGGCTGTTGTCGGAGAACCCGGAGCTGGTGGACGCCTGCGACGCGGCGGGGATAGCGTTCATCGGGCCGAGCGCCGCGACGATGCGGATGCTCGGCGACAAGGCGAGCGCGCGCAAGGTGGCGATGAAGGCCGGCGTGCCGGTGGTGCCGGCGACGGAGGTGCTGCCCGACGACATGGACGAGGTGCGGCGGATGGCGGCTGAGGTCGGCTATCCGTTCATGCTCAAGGCGTCATGGGGCGGCGGCGGACGCGGAATGCGGCCGGTGATGAACGAGGGCGAGCTCGAGGAGAAGGTGCTCGAGGGTCGGCGCGAGGCGATCAACGCCTTCGGCAACGGCGAGGGCTATCTCGAGAAGCTGATCCTCAACGCCCGGCATGTCGAGGTGCAGATCCTCGGGGATGAGCATGGCGGCCTTTATCACCTGTGGGAGCGGGATTGCTCGGTGCAGCGTCGCAACCAGAAGGTCGTCGAACGGGCGCCGGCGCCGTATCTGAGCCAGGAGCAGCGCGAGGAGGTCTGCGCGCTCGGCCTCGCGATCTGCCGCGCGGCCGAGTACCGCTGCGCCGGCACGGTAGAGTTCCTGATGGATCGGGATACCGGGGCGTTCTATTTCATCGAGGTCAATCCGCGCGTCCAGGTCGAGCATACCGTCACCGAGGAGGTGACCGGCATCGACATCGTGCGCGCGCAGATCCTGCTGGCCGAGGGCGCGACCGTGGCCGAGGCGACGGGCACGCCGAGCCAGGCGGACGTGAAGCTCAACGGCCACGCTCTGCAATGCCGCATCACCAGCGAGGACCCGCAGAACAGCTTCATTCCCGATTACGGCCGCATCACCGCCTATCGGGCGGCCACCGGCATGGGCATCCGGCTCGACGGCGGCACGGCCTATTCGGGTGCGGTGATCACGCGGTACTATGACAGTCTGCTGGAGAAGGTGACGGCCTGGGCGCCGACGCCCGAGATGGCGATCGCGCGGATGGACCGGGCGCTTCGCGAATTCCGGATCCGGGGCGTGTCGACCAACATCGATTTCGTCGCGAACCTGCTGCGGCACCCGACCTTTCTCGACAACACCTACACGACCAAGTTCATCGACACGACGCCTGCGCTGTTCGAGTTCGACGAGCGTCAAGACCGGGCGACGCGGATTCTGACATACGTGGCGGACGTCACGGTCAACGGGCATCCCGAGACGGCCGGACGGGCCCGGCCGCCCGCGGCCGCCCGCACGCCCCGCGCCCCGGAGATCGCCGGTTTCCCGCCGCCCGACGGCACCCGGCAGATCCTAGAGCGCGACGGGCCCAAGGGCGTCGCCGACTGGATGCTGGCGCAGGAGCGCCTGCTGGTCACCGACACCACCATGCGCGACGGGCCGCAGAGCCTGCTTGCGACGCGGATGCGGACCTTCGACATGCTGCGGGTGGCGCCGGCTTATTCCAGCCATCTTCCGCAGCTTTTCTCCATGGAATGCTGGGGGGCGCCACGTTCGACGTGGCCTATCGGTTCCTGCAGGAATGCCCGTGGCAGCGGCTGCGCGACCTGCGCGCGGCGATGCCCAACATCATGACGCAGATGCTGTTCCGGGGCGCGAACGGGGTCGGGTACACGACCTATCCCGACAACGTGGTGCAGGCCTTCGTGGGCCAGGCCGCGTCGTCGGGGATCGACGTGTTCCGGGTGTTCGACAGCCTCAATTGGGTCGAGAACATGCGTGTGGCGATGGACGCGGTTCTGGAGACCGGCAAGGTTCTGGAGGCGTCGATCTGCTATACCGGCGACCTGCTCGATCCGGAGCGGTCGAAGTATGACCTCAAGTATTACGTCGGCATGGCGCGGGATTTGCAGAATGCCGGGACGCATGTGCTCGGCCTCAAGGACATGGCCGGACTTCTGAAGCCGGCGGCGGCGCGGATCCTCGTCAAGGCGCTCAAGGAGGAGACTGGCCTGCCGTTGCATTTCCACACCCATGACACCAGCGGCATCGCGGGCTCGACGGTGCTTGCCGCCGCCGAGGCCGGCGCCGACGCGGTGGACGCGGCAATGGACGCGATGTCGGGCGGCACGTCCCAGCCCGCACTCGGGTCGATCGTCGAGGCGCTGCGTCACACGGAGCGCGACACCGGGCTCGACATCGCGGCGATCCGCCGGATCTCGGATTACTGGGAGGCGGTCCGCACGCAATACGCGGCCTTCGAGAGCGGGCTGATGGCGCCGGCGTCGGAGGTCTATCTGCACGAGATGCCGGGCGGACAGTTCACCAACCTCAAGGCCCAGGCCCGGTCGATGGGTCTGGAGGACCGGTGGCACGAGGTCGCGCAGACCTATGCCGAGGTGAACCGCATGTTCGGCGACATCATCAAGGTGACGCCGTCCTCCAAGACCGTTGGCGACATGGCGCTGATGATGGTCTCGCAGGGTCTCAGCCGCGCCGATGTCGAGAACCCGGACGTGGACGTGGCGTTTCCCGACAGCGTGGTCGGGATGATGCGGGGCCAGCTCGGGCAGCCGCCGGGCGGATGGCCGGCGGCGTTGCAGGCGAAAGTGCTCAAGGGTGACAAGCCGTTGGAGGTCCGCCCGGGTTCGGTCGAACCGCCGGCGGATTTTCCGGCGCTCGAGGCGAAGATGAAGGAGGAGATCGGCGGCGGACCGGCCGACAACGAGGATTTCTGCGGATACCTGATGTATCCCAAGGTCTTCGTCGAATACCGCAAGCGCAACCGCGACTACGGTCCGGTCCGGACGCTTCCCACGCCGGTCTTCTTCTATGGCATGGAGCCTGGCGACGAGATCTCGGTCGAGATCGACCCCGGCAAGATCCTCGAGATCCGCCTCCAGGCCGTCGGGGAGACCAACGAGGACGGCGACGCCCGCGTGTTTTTCGAGCTCAACGGCCAGCCCCGCACCATCCGGGTTCCGGACCGCAAGGTGAAGGCGAGCGCGCCGAAACGCCCAAAAGCCGATCCGGGCGACCAAGGTCACGTCGCCGCTCCGATGCCGGGCGTCATCGCCGGGATCACGGTCGCGGAGGGACAAGCACGTGAAGGCCGGAGATCTGCTGATGACCATCGAGGCGATGAAGATGGAGACGGGTCTCTACGCAGAAAAGGGCGGAAAGGTCGTCGCGCTGCATGTCCATACCGGCGCGCAGGTCGACGCCAAGGATCTGCTGGTCGAGATCGGCTGAGGGTCGCCGGGGCCGCCGACCGTCGAAGGCGGCCTTTGCCGCCAGTTCGGGCGCGCGGTGCGCGCGGGTCTTTCTGGCTTGGCACACGCCTGTTGGCGTGTGCCGACTGCTCTCCAGGCAAGCTTGTCAGCATGAAAGCCGGGACTGGCGGTCACCCCGGCCACGGGCGACGTGGCGTCGAGCCGCCGCTTGGGGGCTTTGCGCGATCGACGACGCCGGGCGATCGCGTGGAGGACCGATGCGCGGCCGGATCCTCGATCCCGTTCGTCGGGTCGAAGGCCCATAATCCGCGCCGTTCCGACCGGGCCTCCCGTTCCGCCGGCGCGTAGTCGCGGTTCCAGCGCGACGTGGCCACGGCGAAGCCGTCGCGGACCATACGCTCGGAGAGATCCGTGTCGCCCCGCCAGACTTTCGCGACCACCCGGCCGTAGCAGTCCATCGTCAGGGGTTCGACTTGGACGTCGGCGCCTCCGGCGAGTCGGATGAGGTTTGATTTCGCCTTGGCACCGCCCCGTTGATCCATCTCGGGGGCGTCCATTCCGAAGAGGCGCACACGGTGTTTCCCGACGCGGATCGTGTCTCCGTCCACCACCCAGACGCGGCCCGTGAAGGGCGCGGGCGGTCGGGCGATCGCCAGTTTTTCCGTCTTCGTCAGGCCCTTGTTCCGGGACTGGAGGCGGGTGATCGCGGTCGCCGCGAGCCAGGCCACGACGATCGCGAAGACGGTCAAAGCCGCCAGAAAAACGGGAAAATCGACGTTCATTCGACCTCCCCCGACCCTCAAGGAGGCCCGAGTCTCGCGCGAAAAAGTCAAGATTTGCCTGGGCTCTCGACACCCCGCCGACGGAGGTCTAAGAGCAGCGCAGAATGATGACCGCGCACAGGGCGCGTTCGTCGCGCGCCGTTCCTTCGGATTTCCGACCGGGTGACGCAGAAACCCGCATTCCGAGAGACGAAAACATGACCGATACAAAAGGCGCCGTTCCGCCGCTCGCCCGCGCTTTGGCTTCGCGGGGGTACGAGATGCTCACGCCGGTCCAGCTGGCGATGCTCGACCCCGCGCTGGAAGACGCCGACCTCCTGGTCTCGGCGCGCACGGGATCGGGCAAGACGGTCGCGTTCGGGATCGCGATCGCCCCGACCCTGCTTGGCGGCGCCGAGCGGTTCGACGGGGCGGGCGCGCCGCTGGCGCTTGTCGTGGCGCCGACGCGCGAATTGGCTCTTCAGGTGCGACGCGAACTCGACTGGCTCTACGCGGATGCCGGCGTCGCCACGGCGTCGTGCGTCGGGGGCATGGACATGCGGAGCGAGCGGCGCGCGCTGGAGCGCGGCGCGCATGTCGTGGTGGGCACGCCCGGGCGTCTGCGCGACCACATCCAGCGCGGATCGCTCGATCTCGGCTCGGTCCGGGCGGCGGTGCTCGACGAGGCCGACGAGATGCTGGACATGGGCTTCCGCGAGGATCTGGAGTTCATCCTCGAAGCCGCCCCGGCGTCGCGCCGCACGCTGATGTTCTCCGCGACCGTTCCGCGCGCCATCGCGACGCTGGCGAAAAGCTACCAGCGCGACGCGGTCCGGATCGAGACGACGGCCGAGCGCGAACAGCACGGCGACATCGAATACCGTGCGCTGAGCGTCGCGAACCATGACCGCGAGAACGCGATCATCAACGTCCTGCGCTATTACGAGGCGCCGACCGCTCTGGTGTTCTGCACCACGCGGGCGGCGGTGAGCCACATGACGGCGCGGTTCCAGAACCGGGGGTTTCCGGTGGTCGCGCTCTCTGGCGAACTCAGCCAGACCGAGCGGACGCACGCGCTTCAGGCGATGCGCGACGGGCGTGCGCGGGTCTGCATCGCGACGGACGTGGCGGCGCGGGGCATCGACCTGCCGAACCTCGATCTGGTGGTCCACGCCGATCTGCCGACCAACCGGGACACGCTGCTGCACCGGAGCGGGCGGACCGGACGCGCCGGGCGCAAGGGTGTCAGCGTCCTGATCGTGCCGGTTTCGGGACGACGGCGGGCCGAAGGTCTGCTGCGTGCGGCGAAGATCACGGCGGAATGGGCGGAGGCGCCTTCGGCCGCGGAGATCACCGCGCGTGACGACGCGCGGCTGCTGTCGGATCCGGCGCTGTCGGAGCCGGTCGGCGAGGACGAGGCGGCGATGGTCGCGCGCATCGTGGAGGGACATTCGCCGGAACGGATCGCGGCGGCGTTCCTGCGGCTGGCGCGGGCCGGGCAATCGGCGCCCGAGGAATTGGACGAGGCCCCTGCCCCGCGCGATCCGAACGCGTCCCGTCCGGAATTCGGCGAGAGCGTGTGGCTCAGCCTGTCGGTCGGGCGTAACCAGAATGCCGAGCCGCGTTGGCTTCTGCCGCTGCTGTGCGGCGCGTCAGGACTGACGAAGCGCGATATCGGCGCGATCCGGATGCAGTCGGAAGAGACGTGGGTGCAGATGGCGGCCGGCAAGGCGGACGGGTTCTTCGCGGCGCTCGGTCCGGAGATGACGCTGGAGAAGGGCGTGGTCGTGCGGCGTCTCGAGACCGCGCCGGGGTCTGCGGGCGCACCCGCGCCCAGACCCGGGAAGCCGTCGCGCGGGCCGAAGCCGAAGGCTTCGGGCAAGCCGAGGCCGAAGAAGCCGAAGGAGCCGCCCGCGGGGCCGCATTCGGCGAAGGCGAAATTCAAGAAGCCCAAAGCGCGCGGCTGACGCGCGACCGCCTGCGACGGCTATCGCGCTCTTGACATCGGGGGCCGTCCGGCGCGATCACAGATGCGTCAAGGTTCCCGGCTCAAGGGTCGGGATGAAAAGGGAACGCGGTGCGGGGCGAGCCCCTGATCCGCGGCTGCCCCCGCAACTGTGAGCGGCGAGCCTGCGCCCACCATGCCACTGGGATATCCCGGGAAGGCGCGGCGCAAAGGCGATGACCCGCAAGCCAGGAGACCTGCCCTGACGATCACCCACCCGACGCGCGGGGCGCGCGGAAGGAGCGGTCGTTCCGCAGCGGTGACGCGCTCGCCATCCGAGGCGAGGGGTGTCCGTGTGGCCTCCCCGAGCCGAGGATGAAACTGTCATCCGACTGCCACGATGCGGTCCGAAAATGCATGGAACGTCCCTGAAATGCGTCTGAAATCAGTCATGAAATCCACGGCCGCCTGCCTGCTGGCCGCCACGCCGTTCGTCCGTCCCGCCGAAGCGCAGCAGCCGATCCTGCTCGAAACCATCGTCGTCTCCGCCAACCGCGCGGAGAGCGAGGCCGCGCGGACGGGGGCGGACGTCTCGGTGGTCACGGAATCGACGTTTCAATCGGAGGGGCGGCCATTCGCGCTGGAGTATCTCGATGCGCTTCCGGGCGTGACGGTCCAGCGGTCCGGACCGGCGGGCACCGTCTCCGGCTTCGCGATCCGCGGCGCGCCGCAGCAATACGTCCGCGTCGAGATCGACGGCATCGAGATCTCGGACCCGACGGGGCCGCAGGTGGCGCCGTCTCTGAGCGGGCTTCTGGTCGACGACATGAGCCGGATCGAAGTCCTGAAAGGCAGCCAGTCGGCACTCTACGGCGGCCAGGCGGTGGCGGGCGTCATCGCGATCACCAGCCCGCGCGCGACCGAGGACGGGTTCGAGGCGCGCTACCTGCTTGAGGGCGGCAGCTATGGAACGGCGAGAGGCCGCGTCAGCCTCGCCGGCCGCGACGAGCGCGGCGACGTCGTCTTCACGCTGGCGCATTACGAGACCGACGGCTTTTCCGCGGCCGAAGAGGATGACGGCAACACCGAGGACGACGCCTATCGCACCACGCGCCTTTCGGCCTCGGGCACGCTCTACGCCACGGACACCGTGTCGATCTTCGCGTCGGCGTTCCAGCAGGTCGAGGACGGCGACTTCGATGGCGGGCCGGGACCGGGCGGCGACGCTCCGAACACGTTCGAGCAGACGAGCTGGGGCGCAAGGAGCGGGGTCGATTTCGAGGCCTTCGGTGTCATCGAGAACCAGGTCGCGGTATCGTATTTCGACATCGAACGTGACACGGACAGTTTCGATCCCGTATTCGGCCCCTCCGAGTTCAACACCGACGGCGACCGCGTGCGGGTCGAGTACACCGGGCGCTACGACGTTTCGGACAGGTTGGGGATCCAGTTCGGAGCCGACTGGACGAAGGAGCGTTCAAAGTCCAACTTCTCGGATGGAACCGAAAGCAATTCGATCACAGGCCTTTACGGCCAGGCCGACTGGTCGCCCGTCGAGGCGCTGACGGTCAACGCCGCGCTTCGGTTCGACGAGCATTCCGAATTCGGCGGCTATACTTCCGGGCGTCTGACGGCGGCCTATCAGCTCCTGCCTGACACGATCCTGCGCGGCTCGCTCGGCAACGGCTTTCGGGCTCCGTCCAACTTCGAACTCTTCGACGGTTTCAGCGGCAACCCGGATCTGGAGCCCGAGACGAGTGTCAGCGCGGATATCGGCCTCGAGCAGAGCTTCGCGGGCGGACGCGGTTCGGCGCAGGCGACACTGTTTTATCTCCGGATCGACGATCTGATCGAGTTCGATCCTGACACCTCCGTCTATTTCCAGACGGACGGGACCTCCGAAAGCCGAGGGCTGGAGCTCTCGGCCGCGTGGGACTTGACCGAGACGCTCACCCTGTCCGGCGCCTACACCTACACGGACGCCGAGTTGCCGGACGGATCGCGGCGGGACCGGATCCCGCGAAACGAACTCGCGGCGTCTCTCGACGGGGCCGTGACCGACAGCATCGACGTCGGCGGTGGCATCCGAGCGGTCAACGGCTACATCGATGACAGCACCGATGTCGAAAGCGCGAACTTCGAGGAATCCTTCGTCGTGGTCGATGCGCGCGTCGCCTGGAACGTGACTGACGCGGCGCAGGTCTATCTGCGGGTGGAGAATCTGCTCGACGCGCAGTACCAGACGGCGCGCGGCTACGGCACGTCGGACCGCGCATGGTTCTTCGGCGTGACCGGACTGTTCTGATGCTGCGGGCGGCGCTTCTTCTGGCGTTCGCGCTGAGCTGCGGGGCGCGCGCCGACGAGGCGCCGTCGCGCGTGGTCTCGATGAACCTCTGCACGGACCAGCTCGCGATGATGCTGGCCGCGCCGGACCAGCTGGTGGCGGTGAGCCGGATCGCGCGCGATCCGGTCTCCTCGGCGCTCTGGGCGGAGGCGGCGGCCTGGCCCGCGCATGGCGGCGGCGCGGAGGAGGTTCATCTGCTCGCGCCCGATCTGGTTCTGGCGGGCGCGTACGATCCGGCGACGACGATGGAGATGCTGCGCCGCCTCGGCCACCACGTGGAGGTGTTCGGGATCGATGAAAGCTTCGAGGACATCCGCGCGAGCGTCCGCCGGATGGGCGCCTTGCTCGGCACGCCCGAGCGGGCCGAGGCGCTGATCGCGGAGATGGACGCCGTTCTGGACGCGTCCCCCGCGCCGGAGCCAAGGCCGCGCGCGGCGCTGTTCTATTCCAATGGCTACACGTCCGGCGCGGGAACCCTCGCCAACGAGATCCTGAACGCGGCCGGGTATGTGAACGTCGCCGTCGGGCACGGAATCGAAGGAATGGCCAGACTGCCGCTCGAGACGCTCGTGATGGACGCGCCCGACTTTGTGGTGACGGGTCAGGATTACGCCGCGCCCGCGCTGGCCCAAGGCATCCTCGGACACCCCGCGACGGCGGCGATCGGCGCGGGACGGGTCCGCGTGTCGGACAACCTCTGGTCCTGCGGCACGCCGCTGGTCGCCCGGGCGGTCGAAGGGCTGCGGGCGGCGCGATGAGCCGGTTCGGTGTAATGCTGACGGGACTGGCGATGCTCACGACCGTCCTGTTCTGCCTCAGCCTCCTGACCGGACCGGCCGGCATCCCCGCAGGCGCGAGCCTTGCCGCGTTGTTCTCGGGCGAGGAGAGTGCCGTCGGGATCGTGATGCGTGAGATCCGTCTGCCCCGCGCGCTTCTGGCGCTGCTGATCGGCGCGGGGCTCGGGCTGTCGGGGGCGGCGCTTCAAGGCTATCTGCGCAATCCGCTGGCCGAGCCGGGCCTTCTCGGCGTGTCGGGGTCGGCGGCGTTGGGCGCGGTGCTCGCACTTTACACCGGGCTCTCGGCGGCCTTTCCGCTCGCGCTGCCGCTCATGGCCTTGGCGGGCGCGTTTCTGGCAGTGCTGCTGGTGCAGGCCTTGGCGGGTTCCGGCGGCGGGTCGATCACGCTGATACTCGCGGGGATCGCGGTGTCGAGCCTCGCGGGGGCGCTGACCTCGCTCGCGCTCAACCTGTCTCCCAATCCGTTCGCGGCGTCCGAGATCGTCTTCTGGCTGCTCGGGTCGCTGGCCGACCGGTCGATGCCGCAGGTCTGGCTGGCGGCGCCGTTCATCGTGGCCGGGATGGCGATCCTGTTCACGCTGGGGCGCGCGCTCGACGCGTTGACCTTGGGCGAGGACGCGGCGGCGTCGATGGGCGTGACGCTGGCGCGGACGCGGATGCTGGCGGTGGTCGGCACGGCGCTGGCGGTCGGCGCGGGGGTCGCGGTGGCGGGGGCGATCGGGTTCGTGGGGCTGGTGGTGCCGCATGTGCTGCGGCCGCTGGTGGGCGGGATGCCGTCGCGGCTTCTGCCGGCCTCGGCGCTGGGCGGCGCGGCGTTGCTGCTGGCGGCGGATCTGGCGGTGCGGGTGATCGCGCCGGACCGCGACCTTAAGCTCGGGGTGCTGACGGCGCTCGTGGGGGCGCCGTTCTTCCTGTGGCTGGTCTGGCGGCATCGCAGGACGCTGGCATGAGCCTGCTGTCGCTCGAAGGGGTCTCGGTACGGCGTGGCGAATGTCCGGTCGTGGACGGGGTGACGGCGCGGATCGGGCGCGGCGAGATGGTCGGGCTGCTCGGGCCGAACGGGGCGGGCAAGACGACGCTGATGCGGGCGGCCCTCGGCTTGCAGCCGGCGGAGGGACGGATCGCGCTCGGCGGGACGCCGCTCGGCGATCTCGGGCCGAGAGAGCGGGCGTTGGCGGCGGCGTACATCCCGCAGGAGCGCGAGGTGGCATGGCCGATCACGGTCGAGGCGCTGGTGGCGCTTGGACGCGGACCCCACCGCGCGACGGCGGAGGCGGACCGCGCGGCAGTGGATACGGCGATCGGGGCGATGGATCTGGAGGCGCATCGCGGTCGGCCGGCGACGGAGCTTTCGGGCGGAGAGCGGGCGCGGGCGCTGATCGCGCGGGCGCTGGCGCAGGACACGCCGCTCCTGTTGGCGGACGAGCCGACGGCGGGTCTCGATCCCGCGCATGCGTTGGGACTGATGAAGCGGTTGCGCGATCTCGCCCGCGACGGGCGGGGCGTGGTCGTGTCGCTGCATGATCTGGGGCTGGCGGCGCGGTGGTGCGACAGGCTGATCCTGATGGCGGCGGGCCGGGTGGTTGTGGACGGGATGCCGGAGGCTGTACTGACGCCGGGGCGGCTGAAGCAGGTCTACGGGATCACGGCGCATCTGGGCGCGGACGCGGACGGGCCGCTGATCGTGCCGACGGGGCTGGCCCCGAGTGAATTGCGGAAGAAGGAAGACCGATGAAAACGCGCAGACTTGGCCGGGGCGATCTGGACGTGAGCCTCTACTGCCTCGGGACGATGACCTGGGGGACGCAGAACACCGCCGAGGAGGCGTTCGAGCAGATCGACTACGCGCTCGACCAAGGCGTGACGCTGATCGACACGGCGGAGATGTACCCGACCACGCCGCTCGGGCCGGAGACGGCGGGAGATACCGAGACGATCATCGGGCAGTGGGTCGGGCGGACCGGGCGCAGGTCGGACGTGATCCTCGCGACCAAGATCGTCGGCAAGGGCAACAACTCGGTGCGTCCGGGCGGCGCGCCGATCTCTCCGGAGACGTTGAGGATCGCGGTCGAGGGGAGCCTGAAGCGGCTGCGGACCGAGTACATCGACATCTACCAGCTGCATTGGCCGAACCGTGGATCGTACCATTTCCGGCAAAGCTGGCACTTCGATCCGAGCGCGCAGGAACGCGGCGAGGAGGAGCGGCTGCTGGAACTGCTGCGGGCGCTGGGGGACCTGGTCGCGGAGGGCAAGATCCGGCATGTGGGGCTGTCGAACGACAGCGCCTGGGGCACGGCGAAGATGCTGCATCTGGCGGAGGTCCACGGGTTGCCGCGCGTGGTGTCGATCCAGAACGAATACAGCCTGCTGCACCGGATCTTCGATCTGGATCTGGCGGAGCTGTGCCACCATGAGGATGTCGGCCTGCTGGCCTATTCGCCGCTGGCCGCCGGTCTGCTGACCGGGAAATACGAGAACGACGCGGTGCCGCCGGGGTCGCGGCGGACGATCAACGAGAAGCTGGGTGGACGGATCACGCCCGAGGCGCTGGTCTCGACGAGCGCCTATGTGGAGCTCGCGCGCGACCACGGGATGGAGCCCGCGCAGATGGCGCTGGCCTTCTGCGCGTCGCGGCCGTTCATGGGGTCGGTGATCCTGGGCGCGACCACGATGGAGCAGCTCCGGACCGATCTGGGGGCTGCGGACGTGACATTGGGCGAGGACGTGATGGAGGCGATCGCGGCGATCCGGAGGGCGAACCCGCAGCCGCTTTGAAGCGCGAGAGGAGCGTGTCGCCACGAAAGCGTCACGCGTGTCACTTTCATCATCTCTTTGTTTTCAAAGGGAGACTGGAATCGCGTTAACCACGTGGAAAGGTGTGTCGCTTGATGTTTCGGGACATTTCAGAACAGGCCGCGCGGACGTGGTTCGACCTTTTCAGGCAGGTGCGCGGAACGTTGCGGCGACGGTCGTCGCGAGGATGCGACGCCTCAGCGGTTCAGAAACTCCGAGAACGGATTGCCGATGGCGGGTGAGCATTCGCTGGCTGCGGATGCGTAGATTTCGAGGATGACCGCGTCACCCGCGAATATATCCTTTTCCAAGAGAAGAAGCGCCGCGCGGTTGATGAGCGCGATCTCCAGATCGACGGGCAGATCAGCGCGAAACTCGATTCCGTAATCCGTGAGGACGCGCCGTGCGGGTCCGACCGTCGCGAACAGGATCTGATCGCAAGCGGGTTGGTCGCTCAAATCCATCCGCTCCGCAGTCGCGAAATCGGGTGCGGCGCACAGCAGCGCCACCACGGCCGCCGGTCCGGTCAGTCTCATCCCGTTCTCCAATCGAGTCTTGTCTCCACGTCGACCACCTGGGTGTGGATCTTATCCGGTAATACCGCGGCTATGTCGACTGTACGCTGATCAGGGCGTTGGTAACAGAATGGGAACGTCGGATAACGGGATATCGTGAGAACCATCCGCAGCTCCGGGCCGCTGGCCAGGGCGGGGATGGTCCTGCCGGATCGCTCCCTGGGGGCCTCGCGGCGGCGCGTGTGGAACACCGCCGCGAAGAGGAGTCGTCAGGAGAAGAACTGTCCGCCGTTGGCGGAGATGGTCGAGCCGGTGATGAAGCCCGCGTCGTCGGAGGCGAGGAAGACGACGATGCGCGCCATCTCCTCGGGGGTGCCGAGGCGGCCGACCGGGATCTGCGGGATGATGCGCTCGTTCAGCACCTTCTCGTCGATCGCCATCACCATCTCGGTGCCGATGTAGCCCGGCGCGACCACGTTCACGGTGATGCCGGCGCGCGCGCCCTCCTGGGCCAGCGCCCGGGTGAAGCCGATGTCGCCGGCCTTGGACGCGGAGTAGTTGACCTGGCCCGCCTGGCCCTTCTGGCCGTTGACGGAACTGATGGTGATCACCCGGCCGAACTTGCGCTCGCGCATGCCGGGCCAGACCGGGTGGGTCATGTTGAAGACGCCCGAGAGGTTGGTGTCGATGACCTCTTTCCACTGCTGCGGGGTCATCTTGTGGAACATGCCGTCGCGGGTGATGCCGGCGTTGTTGACGAGGATCTCGACCGGGCCGAGCTCGGCCTCGACCTGGGCCACGCCGGCCTTGCAGGAGTCGTAATCGGCCACCGACCATTTGTAGGCCTTGATGCCGGTCTCGTCGGTGAATTTCCGCGCCGCGTCGTCGTTGCCGGCGTAGTTCGCCGCGACCGTGCAGCCCGCCTCCTTGAGCGCCACCGAGATCGCCGCCCCGATCCCCCGCGTCCCGCCCGTCACAAGTGCCGTCCGTGCCATGTCAGTCCTCCGTCTGGTTGGTTTCCGTTTTGAAAGTCTCGAGAAAACGTCGTCCGTCGGCCTCGCCGATCTCCCAGGAGCGTCGGATGTCCGCCGGGTCGGTGAAGTCGATCTTGTCGGCCGGCACCTCGCGCGAGGGCCAAAGATATGTCCGGTCGGAAAGATCGGGCACGGAGCCGTAGTCGCGGGTCAGAAGCACGAGCGTGCGGCCGTCATCGGGATCGGGCATCGGGGCCTGATCGACCATGCCGCCGTCGATGACGGGGCGACCGTCCCAGAGCGGCGGCTCGAAAACCGGCGGGATCGCGGCGGCGGCGCAGATGAGGTCGGTCAGGTCCCCTGCCCGCGCGGCGGCGCGGGCGTCGACGAGCGTGCTCTCGACACCGGTCTTTTCGGCCCAGGCGAAATGCGGGCCGCCGCCGGTGTGAAGCTCGGCCTCGTAGGCCGCGGTCGAGAGCGTTCCGGTGAGTTTGCCCAGCGCGCTCGCGGGCGGATGCCCGAGGAGGATCTGGAACGCCGGGCCGTCCGCGACCGCCGCGACGCCCTCGCCCCGGAACACGTCTTCCACGACCTCGCGGTACATCCGCTGGTGCGGGGTGACGCCGCCGTCGCCGGCGGGATCGTGCCAGTTCACGTTGCTGTCACGCGCCGCGAAGATGTCGGCCATCGCCTCGAGCAGCGCGTGGCCCTTGTGCGCGATGAAGCCCGCAGCCGAAAGCGCGCCGCCGCTGACGCCGGTGATCCGCTCGGGGTCCACCGGCAGGGCGTCGCGCGTGGCGTCGAGAAAGCCGCCCTGCCAGAAGCAGCGGGTCCCGCCGCCGGAAAAGACGAGCTGTCTGAACGGGCCGCGGGACGTGTCGCTCTCAGTCACGCTCGACGCAGAGGGCGACGCCCATGCCGCCGCCGATGCAGAGCGTGGCGAGGCCTTTTTTGGCGTCGCGGCGCTGCATCTCGAAGAGAAGCGTGTTGAGGACGCGCGCGCCGGAAGCGCCGATGGGGTGGCCGATGGCGATGGCGCCGCCGTTGACGTTCACGATCTCGGGGTTCCAGCCCATGTCCTTGTTGACCGCGAGCGCCTGGGCCGCGAAGGCCTCGTTGGCCTCGATCAGGTCGAGATCCTCGACGCTCCAGCCCGCCTTGGCCAGCGCCTTGCGGCTGGCGGGGATCGGGCCGGTGCCCATGATCCTGGGGTCGACGCCGGCGGTGGCGTAGGAGGCGATGCGGGCGAGCGGGGTGATGCCGCGTTTCGCCGCGTTCTCCGCGCTCATCAGCAGGGCCACGGCGGCGCCGTCGTTCAGGCCGCTGGCGTTGCCGGCGGTGACGGTGCCGTCCTTGGAGAAGGCGGGGCGGAGTTTGGCCATCGCCTCGGGGGTCGCGTCGCCGCGGATGTACTCGTCGGTGTCGACGACCGTGTCGCCCTTGCGGGTCTTGATCGTGAAGGGGACGATCTCGTCCTTGAAGCGGCCGGCGTCGCGGGCGGCCGCGGCCTTGTTCTGGCTGGCGGCGGCGAATTCGTCCTGGTCCTCGCGGGTGATCTGGAACTCGGTCGCGACGTTCTCGGCGGTGGTGCCCATGTGGTAGTCGTTGAACGCGTCCCAGAGGCCGTCCTTGATCATGGTGTCGATGAAGGGCTTGTCGCCCATCTTCTGGCCGCCGCGCAGGTTGGCGGCATGGGGCGAGAGCGACATGCTTTCCTGACCGCCGGCGATGACGATCTCGGCGTCGCCGAGCGCGATGCTCTGGGCGGCGAGCGCCACGGCGCGCAGGCCCGAGCCGCAGACCTGGTTGAGGCCCCAGGCGGCGCTTTCGATGGGAAGGCCGGCGAGGATGTGGGCCTGGCGGGCCGGGTTCTGGCCCTGCCCCGCGGTCAGGACCTGGCCGAGAATGGTTTCGGAGACGTCTGACGCGTCGACGCCGGCGCGTTGCAGCGCGGCTTTGATGACGGCGGCGCCGAGCTCATGGGCGGGCGTGTTGGCGAAGCTGCCCAGAAAGCTGCCGACGGGCGTGCGCGCCGCCGATGCGATGACGATGTCGGTCATTTCGGTTCTCCCCCTGCGGACCCTCAGCGGGTCCCTGCGTGCCGGCCGCGCGAATCGCCGCGCCGCCGTTGGGCGTTTTGGTCGCACGTCTCTTGGCGGGTCTCAACCGGCATGGGCTGTCAGGAACGCCGCGAGCGGGTCCCAGACCTGCGCGGGAGCGGCGCTTCCGACGATCATGCCGACATGGCCCGTCGCGGGCTCGATGAGGGTGGCGTCCGGGATCAGCGCGCCGAGAGGTCGCGCGAGGGGCGCGGGGGCGATCGAATCGCCGCGCCCGCAGAAGACGAGCGCGGGGACGGTGATCTCGCGGGGATCCACCGGGCCGCCGAGAAACCGCCACCTGCGCGACGCGGTGACGTTGCGGATCTGCCAGTCGACGAGCACGTCGCGCGCGGCGGGGGCGGTCATCGGCACGCCGTCGGCCAGCCAGTCCTCAAGCGCCACGAAGTGCCGCGCCGCCGGGCTGTCGGGATCGAGCACGGAGAACCGACGGAACTTGAGCGCGGCCTGAAGCGGATTGACCAGCGCGAAGAGCGTCTGGAAGAGCGAGACGGGAACCGCGCCGAAGGCTTGGCCGAGACTGTCGAGAAGGCTCTCGACGCGGTGCGGTCCCTGGGCGCGGATGAGGCCGCGAAAGCCGCCGGCGACGCCGTCGGTCGAGGCGAAATCCCAGGGCGCGCCGATGGTCGTGAGGCTGGCCACGCCGTCGGGCGCGCGCGCGGCGAGGCCGGCGGCGAGCGTGCCGCCCATGCAGTAGCCGAGCACCGAGACCGGGCGGCCGGTCATGGTCTGGAGATGCCGCAGCGCGGGAACGAGGCGGCACCGGCCGTAGGCGTCCAGATCGAAGCCCGCCTCGGCGGGACCGGGCGCGCCCCATTCGAGCAGGACGGGGCGGAGACCCCTGCCCGCAAGCGCGCGCAGCATGGAGCGTTGAGAGGTGAGGTCGAGGATGTAGGCGCGGTTGATGAGGCTCGGGACCACGAGGACGGGCGGGCCGTCCGGATCGGCGGCTTCGGGCGCGGCCCCGAAATCGAGCAGACGCGCGCCGCCCGCGCGCCAGATCTCCGGCGGGTCGGCGAGGTCGCGGCGCCAGGGGTGCGTCTGCCAGGCTTCGAGACCGCGCAGCGTCGCGGAGAGACGGGCTCCCACTTCGGCCGCGACCTCGGTCGGGTCGAGATCGGGACCGAGGGCGGCGGCGGCCTGCGCGAGGTCCGCGCTCCAGGGAAACCCCGGCGCGTCGGCCCGGGGCGCGGCCAGCAGCGCCTGGGCGTAGGCGGAGAGCGCCGCGTTCAGATGGAAGACCAGCGGGCTCGGCTGGCCGACGCGGTGCGGCGCGGGCGCGGTCATCGTTTCCGGGTGACGGGCGTGTCGCGGAGGGACCAGCGGAGCGCCACGCGCAGGACGTGGCGCTCGAAGAGGTCGAGATAGGCGCGGGCGCGGGCGCGCTCGAGGTCGGCGGACGACGCCTCCGGGGGGGCCTCGGCGGCGGGCGCCTCGCGGATCTCGGCATCGATCATGCTGCACCCCCGTGCCATGCGAATTCGCAGGTGCGAAAAGGTCTTTGCCCCGCTGCGCCGCGGCGATAAGGTCGCAAGGCAACGCGCCCGCAGCAAGCAGGAGACGACCCCTTGGCCGAGAAAAGCAAAAACGTCGATGGCGCGCCGATCATCATCAAGAAGTACGCCAATCGGCGACTCTATAACACCGCGAAATCGAGCTACGTCACGCTGGAGCATCTGTCGCAGATGGTGCGCGACGGCGAAGACTTCGAGGTCAAGGACGCCAAGACCGGGGACGACATCACGCGCGGGGTTCTGGCGCAGATCATCTTCGAGGAGGAGGCCAAGGACGGGCCGAACATGCTTCCGGCGAATTTCCTGCGGTCGCTGATCCGGCTCTACGGCGACACGTTGCAGGGGTTCGTGCCTGGGTATCTCGACGCGTCGATGGAGACCTTCGCGCACAACCAGGAAAAGATGCGCGAGCAGGTCCGGACCGCGTTCGAGGCCAATCCGGCGCTGGCGAATTTCGAGGTGCTGGCGCGTCAGAACATGGAATGGTTCGACAACGCGCTGCGGATGTTCGCGCCGTTCGCGACGCGCGCGGGGGGGCTGGCCGGCGAGAAACCGGCCGAGCCGCAGAAGGCCGCGTCCAAGGAGGTCGAACTGGAGGAGCTCAAGACCCAGCTCGCCGACATGCAGTCGCAGCTCTCCAAGCTGGTCAAGGACAGCTGATCCGTCAGCCGGTGCGGCGTGCCGCGTCGCCTGGTCGGAGCGGCACCTCGGCGATGGCGGCGGGGCGACCGTAGAGATAGCCCTGCATGCAATCGACGCCGCGCGCGCGCAACCAGTCCGCGTCGGCCGGATCCTCGACGCGTTCGGCCACCAGCATCATCTCGAAATGCCGCGCGATGGAGATGAGGCAATCGACCAGCGCCTGCGAATCGGGAGAGGCGTGCACGCCCTGGACGAAGGCGCCGTCGATCTTGGCGATGTCGAAGCGGAAATCGCGGAAATGCCGGAAGCCGGTCGCGCCCGCGCCGAAATCGTCGAGCGCCAGCGCGCATCCGGTGCCGCGCACATGCTCCATGAAATCGCGCAGCATGGGGGCGTTCTGGATCGCGGCGTCCTCGGTGATCTCGAGAATGAGACGGCCGCAGACGCCGGACCCGCCCCGATCGGCGGCGCCGAGGATCGCCAGCCAGTCCTCGTCGCCCATCGAGAGGGGCGAGATGTTGATCGACAGGCGCATTCCGGGATTGTCCGCGAGATGGCGCAGCGCCTGCGCGAGCGCCAGCCGGTCGATGGCGCGGCCGAGCGGACCGTCGGCGACATGCGGCAGGAACGCGCCCGCCGGGAGGATCTGGCCGTTGGGCAGCGTCAGGCGCGCGAGCATCTCGTAGAATGCGGGGAAATCCGGAGTTTCGGCCCGGACGACGGGCTGGAAGTGAAAGCCCACGCGGCCCTGCGACAACGCCTTGGCCACGGTGAAGCGGATGCGGGCCCGGGCCTCGATGCGCTCGGTGCCCATGATGCCTTCGCCGCGGCTGATCGCCTGCAGGAGTTTGAACGCGTCGATCGAGGGCGTCATTTCCATTTTTCCGGGGCCTTCCGTTTCGGGCCGAGCGCGTTCTGCGTCGTCCGACTCACCTAACGCCATGTTCTTTAATTGTTCGTGAAATTCGAGGGGATCCGCCCTGCCCGGACGAGGGCGCGGCCGACAACCCGAACATGCTCCGGTTGCGGTCGCGATGTCCGACGGCCTCGGCGGCAGAGCCCGCAGTCGCAGATCCGACGCCTTCTCCGGAAAAGACCCGCTGTGATGGTCGGGTCCAAACAGCGAAAGAAAAAATCATGTCTCCCGGAACAGCGCCGTTGCACCTGTCCGACGACGACATGGAGAATCTGGGCATCACGCCGTCCGAGGTCGCCGACGCCATCGAAGCCGCTCTGATCGCCAAGGCGGAGGGACGGCTTCACGCCCCTCCCAAGACGGCCATCCTGCCCGGCGACGGACGCTATGCCATGTCGACCCTGGCGATGGGCGACGACGGATTCATCGTGGTCAAACAGGTCACCATCTGTCCGGAAAACCCGACGAGGGGCCTTCCCGCCATCAACGGCGCCATCATGGTTCTGGACGAGCGGACCGGGCTTCTGCGCGCCGTTCTGGGGGCCAACTGGATCACCGCGGTGAGTACGGCGGCGCTGTCCGTGGTGGCGGCGCGGCGGCTCGCCTGTCCCGCCGCCGAAACCGTCGCGTTCGTGGGGACCGGCGTGCAGGCGCGTTCGCATCTGGCGGCGTTCGCGGAACTGCTCCCCCTCAGACGCATCCGGGCGTTCGGGCGTGGCGCGGCCAACACCGACAGGTTTTGCCGGGACGCGCGCGCCATGGGTCTCGAAGCGGAGGCGAGCGCCAACGCCGAGGACGCTCTGCGCGACGCGGATCTGGTGGTGACGTCGATCACTCTGGACCATTCGGTCGAACCGTTCCCCGACGCGCGATGGCTCAAGCCGACCGCTTTCGCCGCGATAACCGACGCCTGCATTCCGTGGATGCCGGAAGCCGTGACCGCTTTCGGGACCGTGATCGTCGACGATCGCGCGCAGGAGCGGGAAGGCGAGAGGCCGATGGTGCCGTACGGACTGATCGCGGGTGATCTGACCGAGCTGGTCTCGGGCGCGATCGACCCCGCCCGCCGCGTGGGACCGACGGCGTTCGCCTTCAGAGGCGTTTCAGTGGGGGGTTACGCCGCGGCGGTCCTGGTGTTTCGGCGGGCCGAGGCCAACAATGGTTGAGCGTTCCTTGGCGGATGCGCCCTCCACGACATGTCCAAGGAGAGGATGGTCGGGGCGATAGGATTCGAACCTACGACCTACGGTTCCCAAAACCGCCGCGCTACCAGACTGCGCTACGCCCCGACGCGGATCGCTCTAGCGCGGGTCCGGCCCGGAGGAAAGGCAAAACCTCATTCCGCCGCGCAGGGCCATGCGGCGAGGGCCTGGTCGATGGCCGGATGGCGAAGCTCGGCGCCCTCCTCGATGCCAAGGGTGCGGGCGAGGCCGCCGTTGATCTCGAGGACGAAACGGATGTCGTCGCCGCCGGGGATCGGCGTGCGGTCAAGCGGGACGGCGTTTTCGTGAATGCGTCGCAGGGCGCCGGTCTCGTCGAAGAACAGCATGTCGAGCGGGATCAGCGTGTTCTCCATCCAGAAGGCCACCGGCTGCGGGGTGTCGTAGACGAAGAGCATTCCGGAGAAGCGACCGAGCGATTCGCGGTTCATGAGACCTTGGGCCCGCCCCTCGGCGGTATCCATCACCTCGACCTCGAACCGGGCTGTGGAATCGGGATCGCGCAGATCGACGGTTCCAGGCGCGCAGGCGTCGGCGAAAACCGGCGAGGAAACGACCAGCGCCGTGGCGATCAGCGCCGCGCGCAGGCCGACCCGATCAGGACGTCGCATCGATGTCCACCCCGTCTGGCGCCGCCGCTCGCGCCGCTTGCGCCGTTTCGTTCTGCCGGGCCACGTAATCCCAGCTCCGGACCTCGTAGACCATTGGGCCGCGCGGGCCGGCGGTCACTCGCACGGCGAGCACGTCGCCGGCCAGAACCTCGCCGTAGCCGTATTGCCGGAGCGTCTCCATGTGCAGGAAAACGTCTTCGGAACGACCGTAAATATTTACGAAGCCAAAGCCCTTCACGCGGTCGAACCACTTCACACGCGAGGGCTGCAACGGGCCTGCCGCGGCGTCATCGACCGGCGGCTCGGGCGCGTCGCCATCGAGCGGCGCGACGGGAATGATGTCGACGACCTCGACGGCCTGACGGCCACGCTCGGTCGCCTGGGCTTCGAGCTGGATCCGCGCGCCTTCCGCGACGGAGGTGAAACCGAATACTCTCAGAACGTTGGCGTGCAGAAGTATGTCGCCTTCACCGTCATCGGGGACGACGAAGCCGTAGCCTTTGGTCGTATCGAACCACTTGACGTAACCGTGCACGTTCATCTTCACTCATACTCGTCACAAGCCATGAAAGCGACCAGACGCGTGGTCCGACCGCGCGGGTCGGCGTCCGGTCCGGCCCGTTAGGAATACGTTTACACTCTGCGCCGATTTCCGCCGACGCAACCCGTTTCTGCGACAGTCTATACTTTTTCAGTAACAGGCACGACCTGTGGTTGTTCGTTTCGCGGCGCAGCACACAGCATGGTGGCGCGATGTCCGAAAACTGATCAGACGTGCTGGCCTCCGTTGATCTCGACCTCGACGCCTGAGATGTAGCTGCTCTCGCTCGAACAGAGGAAGTAGATCGTGCGCGCGACCTCTTCGGGGCGTCCGAGACGGCGCAGCGGGATCGCCTTGGCGAGATCGGCGGTGCCGGGCGACAGGATCTCGGTCTCGATCTCGCCGGGCGCTATGGCGTTCACGCGGATGCCCATGGGACCGAGGTCATTCGCCATCTCGCGGGTGAGCGCGGCGAGCGCGGCCTTCGACGTGGCGTAGGCGGGACCGGCGAAGGGATGGACACGCGCGCCCGCGATGGAGGTGACGTTGACGATGGAGCCTTGCGCCGCGACGAGTTCATCGATCAGGCCGCGCGCGAGGATCACGCTGGCGAAGAAGTTGACGTGGAACACCTGGCCCCAGGTCCGCAGATCGGTCGTGAGGGTGTCGAGCCGCGCGCCCCCCTCACCTTTGGGCGAGATGCCGGCGTTGTTCACGAGCGCCTCGAGGCGGCCCGATTTCAGCCGCCCCTTGATCTCGGCGACGGCCTCGATGGATTTTTTCGGATCCGCGAGATCGACCTGGATATGGTCCTCGGGGCCCATCTCCCAAGGGCAATCCTCGGGGAACGGATAACGCGAACATGTGATGACCCGCCATCCGGCCGACGAGAACCGCTTGACGGTGGCGTGGCCGATCCCGCGGCTTGCGCCGGTCAGAAGCAGCGTCTTGCGGTCGGGCATCGGACGGCTCCTTGATACGAGGGGTTCGGCGTATCCCGCCCGCGCCCGCGCGACAAGGGCCGCGCGCGTCAGGGGTTGAGGCGCGTGACGTCCCACGGGTTCCCGGCCGCCGCGCGCGTCCAGCGGAACCGGTCGTGCAGGCGGTGCGCGCCATCGGCCCAGAACTCGATCTCGACGGGCGTGATCCGGTAACCGCCCCAGAACGGCGGACGGTCGGGGTTGAGGCCCTTGGATGCCGTGACCTTGGCGACCTCGGCCATCAGATGCGCGCGGCTCGACAGCGGGCGCGACTGACGCGAGGCCCAGGCGCCGAGGCGGCTCGGCAGGCTGCGCGAACGGTAATAGGCGTCGGCGGCGGCCCCCTCCTCACGCGCGACGGTTCCACGCACGCGGATCTGACGGCGCAGGCTTTTCCAATGCATCACGAAGGCGGCCTTGCCGGCGGCGTCGATCTCGCCAGCCTTGGCGCTCTCGTAGTTGGTGTAGAAGACGAAGGCCGCGTCCTCGATGTCCTTGAGGAGCACCATGCGGGCGTTGGGCAGACCGTCCGGATCGACGGTCGAGAGGGCGATCGCGTTGGGATCGTTGATCTCGGCCGCCGCGGCGTCCGCCAGCCATGCGCGCGCGATCGCGAAAGGATCCTCGCCCGCGAATATCCCGCTCCGTTCCGTGGCGCCACTCATCAGATTTCCTTCCAGCCGTTCAACGCGAGGCAAGGAGTCGGGGACGGCAGGGCGATGGTCAAGCCGGAAAGCGGATCTGGCGGGTCGGGCGCCACGACATGTGCCGGACCTGAAGCCAGGCGCATCGGGAAGGAGAGCGGGTTCCGGGCACGTCGCCGGCCCGCCCGTCCGCTCCCCTTCCGCGCCCCCCACCCCTGGGCGTGCGCGAGAACACGCTTAGTGGCCACACCTCCGCAAGGGAAGTAAAAAAGCCGGCAAGGCTCTGAAAACATTTTCGAAAACGTTACGGCGCGACATCCGTAGCGGTTCGGTACTCTCAAAGACGGCCTATCCGAGGGCCGAAAAGGTTTTGAGCACTTGTGGTGCGTGATTCGAGCGGAGACCGGGCATGGAGGCCAAGTGTCGCGTCTTGAAGCGGCCCCGCCCATCCCCTAGAGGTATGCGCGGGCATTCGGGAGAACGGCATGAGTGGCGGATTGATGAGCGGCAAACGCGGGCTGATCATGGGGCTCGCAAACGACAAATCGATCGCCTGGGGCATCGCGAAAGCCTGCGCGGACCAAGGTGCCGAGCTGGCGTTCACGTATCAGGGCGAGGCGCTCGGCAAACGGGTCCGCCCGCTGGCGGAGCAGGTCGGATCGGACATCGTGCTTCCCTGCGACGTGACGGACGAGCCGTCGCTCGACGCGACGTTCGAAGCGTTGACGGACCGGTGGGGGCGGCTCGATTTCTTGCTGCACGCGATCGGGTTCTCGGACAAGGGCGAACTGCGCGGGTCGTATACGGACAACACCAGCGCCGCGAATTTCACGCAGACGATGCTGATCTCGGTGTTCTCCTTCACGGCGGTGGTGCAGCGGGCGTCGAAGCTGATGACCGAAGGCGGCTCCTGCGTGACGCTGACCTATTATGGCGCCGAGAAGGTCATGCCGCATTACAACGTGATGGGCGTCGCCAAGGCGGGCCTGGAGGCGTCGGTCAAGTACATGGCTATGGATCTGGGGCCGCGGAACATCAGGGTGAACGCCCTGTCGGCGGGACCGATGAAAACGCTGGCGGCGAGCGGGATCGGGGATTTCCGGTATATCCTGAAATGGAACGAGCTGAACTCGCCGCTGCGGCGCAACGTGACGCAGGACGACGTGGGCAAGTCGGGGATGTATCTGCTGTCGGATCTGTCCTCGGGCGTGACCGGCGAGAACCTGCATGTGGACGCGGGCTATCACGTCGTGGGCATGAAGGCCGAGGACGCGCCGGATATCGACGTGGTCTCCGGGCGCAAGGAGGGCTGAGGATGTCCGACCGTCTGCCGCACGAGAAGGGGTTCCACATCTCTTGGGACCAGATCCACCGGGACAGCCGCGCCCTCGCCTGGCGGCTGGACGGTCTGGGGCCCGACAACGGCCAGTGGCGCGCGGTCGTGGCGATCACCCGGGGCGGCATGGCGCCGGCGATGATCGTGGCGCGGGAACTGGACATCCGGACGGTGGACACGATCAGCGTGAAATCCTACGACTGGCAGGACCAGGTCGAAGCCAAGGTACTCAAGGCGCCGGACGCGGAGCTGATGGGCGACGGCACGGGCATCCTGATCGTCGACGATCTGGTGGACACCGGAAAGACGCTGGAACTGGTCCGCAGGCTTTATCCCAAGGCGCATTTCGCCACGGTCTATTCCAAGCCGCAGGGGCGCGCGATGGTGGACACGTTCATCACCGAGGTGAGCCAGGACACGTGGATTTTCTTCCCGTGGGACATGGCGCTTCAGTATGTCGAGCCGTATCGCGGCAAGTGATCGCGGTCAGAGAAAGGTCGCGATCTCTTCGAGCGGCTTTTTTTCCAGAGCGTGGACGGGAACGGACGCGTCGCGCTTCGCATAGCCGGTCACCATCAGGATATAGGGCTTCTCGTCCGACGGGCGGCCGCAGATCCCGTTCAGGAAGCCCATCGGCGCGGGCGTCTGGGTCAGGCTGACGAGGCCCGCGTGATGCGGCGCGAGGATGAGGAACCCGGTCGCGATCGAGACGGATTCCGGAACGTAGCAGTTCTTGCGCGACACGCCGTCGGCCGACGCGCTGCGACGGGCGCCGAAGACGGCGATGAGCCATGGGGCGTCCTCGAGGAACGGTTTGGACGGGTCGGTGCCCAGCGGCGCGAGCGCCCTGATCCATTCCTCGCCGCCCTTTCCGTCGTGGAAAGTGCGTTCCTCGGCCTCGGCGGCGGCGCGGATGCGGGATCTGCGCGCGGGATCGGAGATCGCGACGAAGTGCCAAGGCTGATGGTTGGCGCCGTTCGGCGCGGTCCCGGCGGCGCGGATGCAGGTCTCGATGATGTCGCGCGGCACCGGGCGGGTGTCGAAGTCGCGGACGGTCCGACGGTTGGCGATGGCATCCAGAAAAGCGCCCGCGCCCGCCGCATGTCATCGACGGATTTCTCGCGCCAGTCGGGCAGCGGGACGGGCGTGTGGGGCGGTGCGACGACCAGAGGCATTCGGCGTTCTCCGGCAATGGGGGCGACGGGCGCGATCCTCGCGCGGATGGTCCGCACGGGCAAGCCGCGGATCAGCCCCGCTGGACAAGCACGACCCCCGCCAAAACAAGCGCAAGGCCTGCCAGCCGCTCCCATGACACGGGGCGGACCTGGATGCCGAACGCGCCGAAATGGTCGGCGATCGTCGCGCCGAAGAGCTGGCCCGCGACGACGCAGAGCACGAAAAGGAGCGCCCCGGTCACCGGCGCGATCATGACGCCGCCGGCGACGAAAGCGGTGCCGATCACGCCCGCGAGGTAGACCCACCAGGGAACCGACATCAGCGCCGAGCGGCTCATGTCTCCACGGCCGTAGACCGAAAGCAGAACGAGCGCGCCGAGGAACGCGACGAGGATCGAGATCGCCGAGGCCCCGATGGCGCTGCCCGTCGCGCGCGCCAGAACCGCGTTCATCAGCGGCTGCCACGAGACGAACACGCCGAGCGTTCCCGCCGCGAGAAGATAGATCCAGATCGGCATGCGCGCGTCCTCCCGGCCCCGTGGAGCGCGGGTCTATCGCCCGCGCGTCCCGGGGTCGAGAGCGCCCGTCAGATGTCGAAGGGCCGCTGCGCGTCGAAGGCCGGGCTCGCCTGGCCGGTGGTGAAGTGGTTGGGCGACTGGGCCGGCGGCATCGTGTCCATCAGCGCCCGGTGGAACGCGGCGTAGTCGCCCTGGAACGCCCCGTCGCCCCAGACCTCGCGCAGGCGTCCGGTGAAGAGGCCGTTCTCGAGCCCGTCGAGCGCCACCTGGTTGTCCTGCACCGCCGACAGCAGCCGCACGCTCGCCGACAGCGGAAGCGCCATCTCGCGGGTGTTGGCGCCCTTCCAGTGCGCGGCGGCCTTTTCGGAGTTCTTGCGATAGAAGTCGCGTTTGCGGCGCATGACTCGGGAGGCGACGGAGAGCGGCATCGCGCGCGGCGTGCCCGCCGGTCCGGGATTGGCCGCCAGCGTGTCTTCCACCAGCCGCGCGCGGACGTTGGTGCCGCTGTGGCAGCAGTCGGAGATCACCAGCACCCGCACGTCGGCCGGGAAAAGCGACCAGAGCACGTAAAGCTCGTCGTCGATCAGCTGCCCGTCGAAGAGGCAGAGCGTCTCGTCGAGCTTGTCATCCTCGTCGTTGTTGAAGTCGGTGACCTGACCGCCGTGGCCGGCATAGGTCATCAGAAAGATGTCGCCGGGTTTGGACGCTTTGGCGGCCTTGGTGATCGCCGAGGTCACCGCCTTGCGCGTGGCCTTGGCGGTGAGAAGCGTGGTCGTCGAGAAGCCGACGGACGCGGCGATGTCCGTCATGTCCTCGGCGTCGAACTCGCAGGCCGTGAGCGCGCCGTCCCAGCCCTCGTAGGCTTCGGGGTCGACGGTGTTGAGGCCGATATGGAGCGAGCGGCCGGTCGCGGCGGCCGCTTCGGGCGCCGTCGCCTCGCGCGCGCGCTTGCGCGGCGAGGTCGCCTGCGGCGCGGCCTGCCCGGGTTCCGCGGCCGCCGGCGGCGCGCTGCGGGACATGTGGGTCACCGTGCGCGGGCGCGCGGGCGCGAGCCGGTTGATCTCGGCCTTGAAAAGCTTCGCCACGTCGGCGTAGCCCGCGTTCGTCGGATGCAGCTCATCATGCCAGCGCCGTGGACCGACCTTGCCCCGACAGTCGATGTAGGTCAGCCGCTGGGTCGTCGCCGCGAGCGCGCGCAGCTTGGTGTTGAGCCGGTCGACCATAACCACCGCGATCGCTTTCTGGAGTGCGCCGTCCTTGATCCCGCGCGAGACCATCGGTTTGCCGAGCCAGGAGCCGTTCGCGGGCTGCGAATAGTCGTAGCCGTGGCAGATGACGTTGACGTTCGGGAACGCCCGCCCGACCCCGCGCACGATCTTGTCGATCTGCGCCATCGCGTGATCGAGAAGACCGTCGAAAGAGCCGAGCAGATGCCCTTCAGGCGAGAGACGCGGATCGTAATCGCGCAGATGCTTGGCGAGGCTGCCGCCCGCCACGAGGTCGTTGCCGCCGCCGGAGAGGAGCAGGATCGAGGCGCCGGTATCCTCCAGCGCGTCGAGGTATTCGGGACGCCGCACCATGTTGTCGAGGGTGTCGCCGGCGGCGCCGAGGCTGAAGACGGCGAAGTCGTCGCTGAGGCAGTCGATGACGTCCTTGAGAATGAACGGGTACTGGAACCAGCTGTCGCCTTCGGAGACGATCAGCGGGCCTTTGTAGCCGCCCGAGCCGACCTTGCGGTGGTAGCCGGCCTGGCGGCGCAGGCGGCAGATCCAGTTCGCGCTGTTGAGCATCGCGGCGCTGCGTTCGCGCCCCTCCTGATCCGCCGCGTCGGGGATCTGCACGAGGTCGGGATTGAGGCTCAGCGCGGGGTCCATGGGACCGGAGCGCGCCTCGTCCACCTGGAAATACTTCGCGAGCTCCTCTTCCGGAATCGAGAGGTCGCCGACCTTGGCGTTCAGCTCCTCGACCGTGATTTTCTTGGCCATGTCTCATTTCCCCCGTTTCTGCAGCGCGCCGTCAGTCCCGCGGCGCGAGGTTCAGGGCCGCGCGAAGGCGCGACCCCACGTCCGAATCGTAGATCAGTTGGCGCTGGTTGATGGATGTCCGCGGCTTCGGCCGGCCCCCCTTCGGCCAATCGATGGTGCGGACCTCGACGCGCGGCGCGCCGAGCTTCTGCGCGCGCGCCGCCGTCAGGGGCCGCGTGTCGCCGCCCGGACCGCGCCCGCGGGCCTGGAACGAGCGCAGCACCAGTTCCGGATAGCTCTGACCGTAGGGCGGCACGGCAAGACGCCGCTCGTCGGACGCGCTCGCCAGATGCAGGCGGACGGTCCGGTCAGGCCGATCGGGGCCCCACCCGACGTCAAGCGCGCGCGCCAGCGCCGCGAACTGGTCCATGGTCATCGGGGGCGCCACGATATCGACGGAGTCGAGCATGTCGAAAAACGCGTCTCCGTCGTCCCGCTCCATTTTCGATGCGGAGAGCAGCGCCTTCACGAGCCGCGACAGGGCGATCGCGCCTTCCAATTCCGTGATGATCCGCAGGCGGAAACTTGGTTGCGAGACCGCCTGCGCCACCAGGTTCGCGACAAGATGTCTGTGCGGACCGCCCGGGCGCGCGGCGGCTCCGGCGGCGGCCTCGATGTCGCGCCAGAGCGCGCGGCCGACCCCGTGGGCGCGGTCCTCGATGATCCGGTCGAGCGCGTCGCCCGATCCGCCGGCGCGCTTGGCCGCCTCGGCGAACACGCCGTTCAGCACCGCGCGCGCCTGCTCCACGTAGTCGACGCACCAGAGCGCCGTCATCGGAAACCAGCGGCCGGCCTGGGCGATCCGCTTCCACCGCGCGATCTGGTCGGCGGCGTCGGAGAGGCCGAGGATCGCGCCGCCGAAGGTCAGCGCCATTCCCCTGTACCAGGCCTCGCCGGGCGAGAGCGCCACCTCGCCGTCCACGTTCGGAGGCTGGCGCAGAAACGCGAAGGTCTCGTCGAGCGTGTGGCGGATCGAGGGGTAGCGCCCGTCCGGCACGTAGACGCCGTCATCGGTGTGCAGGAAGTGTCCGAGGACCGCGTGGACGGGGGTCGAGCGGACCTCGGCGTCTCCGCCGAAGCCGAGACCCTGATCCCCGACGGAATAGTCGAACGCCTCCGCCGCCCCGACCCCGAGCCGGAGCGCCCAGCCGTCGAGGATCCGGTCGGCCCAGTCGTCATAGCGCCAGAGCGCCACGCCGGGCAGCGGCGCCGGCGCGCGTTCGTCGGGCTGCGCCTGCGGCGTCCATCCGCCCCACTCGCGGCCCCATGAATTGAGAACGAGAAATCCGGTCTCGGTGTATCCGACGATGACGAAGGCGTGCATCTCGCGGGCGAGGAGATCCTTGGGGTCGTGGCCGCGTGGCGCGATGATGACGCCGTCCGCGCCCATGACGGCCTCGGGCGCCCAGCCTTTGTGGAGCTCGGCGGAAACCAGAACGGCTCCGGTCTCGTGCAGCGCGGCATGGTAGGTGTTGAGGTTCGGGCGCAGGCGGTAATAGGCCCCCAGCGAAATCCCCTTGGCCGCCCGCGCCCGCCTGAAATCAAGCAGCGTGTCGCCGTCGCGCGGCGCGTAGGGCCAGTCCTCGTCGCGGCAGACGCCGTAATTGTAAAAGCCCTTGATGACGTCGCGCAGGGTGACGCCCTCGCGCGGCGGCTCGCCGTCGAGACGGGCGAGACCCATCTGATGGAGCATCCGCGCGCTGACCCCGCGCGGATCCTGGCCGGAGACCAGCCGCTGGATGTCCACGAGCGCGGCGAGCGCCTGGCCGCCGCAGGTGCCTTCGTCGCCCTGGAAGCGCGGGAAGAGCCCGGCCGGATGCGGGTCCAGAAGCGCGCGGATCAGCGCGGGATGCGGACCGCAGCTGGAACGGAGCTGCGCGAGCGTCGGCTCGTACTGCCGGTCGCGCAGATCGATCTGGTCGCGACGGATGCCGCCGCCGAACCGCGTCTGCGCCACGCCTCCGGCGCTCCGATGCCGCGATGCGCCCCCCCCGTCCGGCATCGCTCAGATCTCCAGCGCCTCGAGATAGGAGCCGCGCCGCTCCTTGAGCTTGTCGGCCAGCGCGGGCGCGATCTCGAGCAGCGTCGCGGCCTCCACCGTGAAGTGTCCTTCGATCCGCTCGACCGCGACGGTGTCCCTGGCATGCCGGAAAAACAGCGCCTGCGTCGCCGTCTGGCCGACGTCCATCGCGAAGCCGAGCATGTTCACGCGCTGCTGCGTCGGCGTGCCGGCGACCTTGCTGATCTGGAATTGCCGCGCGCCGAAGCGCTTGCTTTCGCGCTCGAAGAGCGTGATCCACGATTTGCCCTCGTCCACGGAAGACAGCTGCCGCAACGTCTCGATCACCAGCGCCGGAACGCCGACGCCTGCGAAGGCCGCCGTGATGACCGGCAGGATCGCCTCGTGCAGGTCGCCGTCCTCCGAGGAGAAGTCCTGGGCAGTGCGGGTAAGACCGTCGCCGAGAAAGCCCAGATGCGTCAGCACCGAGCGGTGCTGCTCGTACCACTGGTCGGGCGTCGCTGATTTCGGCCTTGTCCGCCGCCAGTTGCGCCAGCAGCAGCGCGTCCGTCACCGCCGCGCGCAGCTCCGGAGGCGCGTCGTCTGCGAATTCCACGAGGTTCTGTCCGATCGCCATCGCCGGCGTCGTCCCGGGATCGGTGGGGGTCGTCCTTGGTCCGCGCGTCGCCGGTGGCTTCGGAGGCAGTTCGGTCCGGTCTATGAAAGCCCGCGCGCGGGTGGCGAGATCATCCTTCAACATGGGCGTCTCCAGTATTGGTCGGCGGCGTGTGCGCCAAGAATGCCAAAGCATACGCGAAAAACATGGTTAATGACAGTTAACGATCGTGCCACGGGTACCGCGCCGTCGAGCCGGACCGCGTGACAGGGATCACGCGAGGTGTCTGAACCGGAGTTGGAGAGCGTCAAATCGCCACCGGACGGGGCCATCTCCAACTCCGGGAGGATTTCCCGCGCCGTCCGCGACGCGCATCTCGGCCACGCGACGGGGCGATCCGCCTCGCGCCTCACCTGAAACGAAAAAGGAATACCCGATGTTCAAGACACTCGCAGCCGCCGCGCTCTGCGCCGTCGTCCTCGTTCCCGCCGCCTTCGCCTCCGGGGGCGTGACGCTGAACGACGAGACCGAAAAGGCCGTCCGCGCTACCCTGACCGAGCAGGGATACGAGGTCGCGAAGGTCAAGACCGAGGACGGTCTTTTCGAGGCCTACGCCCGCAAGGACGGCAAGAAGATGGAAGTGTTCCTCGACGCCGACTACGTGATCGTCCGGACCAAGGCCGACTGATCCCCATCGAAAGGCGGCGGCCGCCCGGCCGCCGTCCAACCTGATCCGAGAGGCCACTATGGAACGCATCAAGGTGTGGGACCCGTTCGTACGGACGTTCCACTGGTCGCTGGTCGCGCTTTTCGCCGCCAACGCGCTGTTCGTCGACAAGGATTCCCACCTCCACATCCGGATCGGCTACGCGATCGCCGCTCTGGTCCTCGCCCGGGTCGTTTGGGGCCTCGCCGGAAAGGGCTTCGCGCGCTTCGGCAGCTTTCCTCCCAGCCTGTCGGGAGCGATGGAACAGCTCACCGAGATCGCGACCGGACGCCGACGCGTCCATCTGGGTCACACGCCGCTCGGAGCCTGGATGATCTACAACCTCCTTCTCGCCATCCTGTTGATTTGCCTCTCAGGTTGGCTGATGACCACCGACCGCTTCTGGGGAGTGGAATGGCCCGAGCACCTGCACGAGTTCGCGGTGACATGGGCCGAGGTCTCGGTCGTCGCCCACATCGCGGCCGTGCTGTTCGAAACCCGCCGGACGCGGGTGAACCTTCCCCGGGCGATGGTGACCGGTTACAAGGAGATCCCGTCCGAATAGGAGCGCGCGCTGGTGGCACTTGATCTGAGAGGCAGGGGGAGCCGCCCCTGGGGTCTTGTCGCGCTCGTGGCGGTGCAGGCGTTCTGCGCCGTCTTCTTTTTCAGCGACGTCCTGAACGACTGGCGCGAGATGGGGCCGTCCTTCGCGACCGAGTGGCACGTCTCGGTGGAGTTCGTGGCGACGCTCGCGCTCTGCGCGGCCATCTTCTTCGAGACGCGCTACATCCTGCATCTTCTGCGCCGCAAGGAACATCTCGAACGCAGCGTCTCCATCGCCTCGGCCGCCATGCGCGACGTGATCGAGGCGCATTTCGAGGCGTGGCGTCTGACGCCGGCCGAACAGGACATCGCGGCGTTTCTGGTGAAGGGGATGACCATCCCCGAGATCGCGGCGCTGCGCGGCAGCGCGGAGGGGACGATCAAATCCCACCTGAACGCCGTCTACCGCAAGTCGGGCACGCAAGGTCGCGGCGACCTGCTCGCGGTGATCCTCGATGATCTGATCGAGGCCCGACCGAAGCGTGCCGACGGCGCAGCCGGGGCCTGAAGCCGGTCGGCCGCGAACATTCCGACGCGATCCGCGACGGACAGGCGCAGCCACTTCTCATGGAACCATGTCGCACGCTATCGCATTGATCCGATCATGGCGGCGTCAACGTCGATTCCATCATTTTTTGGGGGGTGACTTGGAACAGCGACCACAGGCCGATGGTGACGAACGATCCGGACGGGGCGCGGCGCAGCCCAGCGAATTTTCCGGCAATGCGTGGAAAAGCATCCTCTGGCGCACGTGGCTCGGGATCGGCGAGGACCACCTGTCGATCATAGCGGCGGGCGTGGCGTTTTTCGGTGTTTTCGCGGTGTTCCCCGCCTTCGCGGCGCTGATCGCCCTCTACGGTCTTGTCGCGGACCCGGCGCAGGTCTCGGCGACCCTTGATATGGCCGAACCGGTACTTCCGCCTGACGTGTTCTCCATATTCGCCAATCAGGTCGATCAGCTGGTCGGCGCCGAGCAGAGCGCGCTCGGGATCGCGACGCTGATCTCTTTCGGCCTGGCGCTCTGGAGCGCCCGGCTTGGCGTGCAGGCGCTGATGGAGGGACTGAACGTCGTCTACGGCGAGATGGATACGCGGAATATCGTCGTGCAGTACCTTTTCTCGCTGCTGCTGACGTTCGTTCTGATCGTGTTCTCGATCGTGTCGCTTCTCGCGGTCGTGGCGGTTCCGGCGATCCTCCGGTTCGTGGAGCTTGGCGGGGTCGGCGCGGTATTGGCGCAGATCGCGCCGCCCGTGATCCTCGGCTTCGCCGTGATCCTCGTCATCGGAGCGCTCTACCGCTACGCGCCGAGCCGGTCTCCCGCGCGCAAACGCTGGATCACGCCGGGCGCCGTGATCGCGACGGTTCTTTGGGTGACGGTGTCGCTCGGGCTGTCGGTCTATTTCGGGCGGTTCACGGATTTCAACCAGACCTACGGATCGCTCGGGGCCGTGATCGCGCTGATGTTCTGGCTCTATGCGAGCGCCTTCGTCGTGCTGCTGGGGGCCGAGGTGAATTCGCAGATGGAGCTTCAGACCGCGCGGGACACCACGACGGGGCGACCCAAGCCGATGGGCAAGCGCGGCGCCTTCGTCGCCGACCACGTCGCGTGAGCGCGGCGGATCAGGTCTTGCGGACCGGCTTTCCGCCCAGCGCCTCGTAAAAACGCACGGCCTGGCTGTCGTCCTTGGCGCCGAAGCCGGCCGACGATGCGCCGAGAAAAACCTGGAGCGCCGAGGCGGCGACCGGCACCGGAAACTTGGCGGCGCGGGCGGCGTCGAGGACGATGCCGAGATCCTTGACGAAGATGTCGACGGCCGATGTGACCTCGTCACCCTCGGTCATCATGCGCGGACCGCGATTGGCGATCATCCACGACCCGCCGGCCGAGGCGTTGAGCAACTCGAGGAGCGTCGCCGGGTCGAGGCCGAGATGCGCGCCTAGGCTCATGGCCTCCGCGCCGACCGCGATGTTGGCGCCGGCGGCGAGCTGGTGGACCATCTTCATCGTCGAGCCGGCGCCGGGCGCGTCGCCGCAGCGGAAGACGCGTTTCGACATGGCGTCGAGCAGAGGGGCCGCCACGTCGAAGGCGGCCTCGGATCCGGAGGCCATGATCGTGAGTTGACCGCTTTCGGCGCCGCCGACGCCACCCGAGACGGGCGCGTCGAGAAAGAGGAGGCCCGCGTCGGTGACGCGCCCGCCGAGCCGTTCCGCGTCGGCCGCCGCCATGGTCACGGAACTCAGCACAAGCGCGCCGGGCGGAAGGCCCGCGACGGCGCCGTCCGGCCCGAAGAGCGCCGCCTCGGCCTGGGCCGCGTTGACGGTCATGAGGATCACGGCGTCCGCGTCCGCGCAGGCTTGCGCAGCGCTGGCGGCCGGCGTGCCGCCCCGCCCGCTCAGCCAGTCGAGCGCGGCGGGATTGACGTCGTATCCGGAGACGGAATGACCCGCGTGCATCAGGGTGCCCGCCATGCCTTTGCCCATGGCTCCAAGGCCGATGAAACCGATCTTCATTGGTATCCCCTCTGTGACGGGCTTGACGTGATCATTCCAGCATCTCGTTGATTTCGAGCAGGTTCATCGCGGGGTCGCAGACGTAGAGATGTCGCATGCCGGGGATGGCGAACTCGCCGGTGAGGGAATATGCGATGCCGGCCGCGTCGAGACGCGCGATGACCCCGTCGAGATCGTCGGTCTGGAGCGCCACGTGCCCGCCGATGGACGGGTTGTGGTCAAGGCCGTTCAGCCGGGCGAATTCGGGCTCCGGCCGGATCAGATGCAGTCCGGCATTGGCGCCGCGCGCGCCCGCATCCATGGGAAAAAGCGTCAGCTTCGCAGGATCGGCGCTGAGGTGTCCGGTGCGCTCCGGCGGCGGAAAGGTCCATGCGGCCTCGTCCATCCCGAGGATGTCCCGGTAGAACGCCGCCGAGGCGCGCACGTCGATGGCGGGAAGGTTCACGTGATGGATGGTCCAGGCCAAGCGGCGGCGCCTCCGGTGCGGGTTCGTATCCGACGTTAGTGCGCCGCCAGTGACGCGTAAAGCGCGCTCGGGCCGGGCCGCGGCTTGCCCGCGCTCCGGCATCGGCTATGGTGCGCGCCAACCGGACGGACCCGACGTCGCGTCCGAAGCAAGGAGACCTGATCGTTGAAACCCGAAATCCTGCAGATCGCCCCGATGATGCCGCATGTCGAAGCCGCGCTGAACGACGCCTACCGGGTGCACCGCCTTTGGGAGGCCGAGGACCAGGCCGCGTTTCTGGCCGAGGTCGGCGCGGACGTGCGCGGGGTCGCGACGAGCGGCCATCACGGCATCCCGATGCCGATCATGGAGGCGTTGCCGAAGCTCGAGATCGTCGCGAGCTACGGCGTGGGATATGACGCGATCGACACCGCCGCCTGCAAGGCTCGGAACGTGCGGGTCACGAACACCCCGGACGTTCTGAACGACGCGATGGCGGAGATCACCGTCGGGCTGATGATCGCGCTCTGCCGTCGGATCCCGCAGACGCGACCAGTACGTGCGGCAGGGCAGATGGGCGGCGGAGGGCAACTACCCGCTGACGGGCGAGATGAACGGGGCGCATGTGGGAATTCTCGGGCTGGGGCGGATCGGCAGCGAGATCGCGCGCAGGCTTCAGGCGTTCAAGATGCGGATCTCGTATCACGGTCGGCGCGAGCAGGCGTTCGTGCCCTACACGTATTACGCCGATCTGACGGAAATGGCCCGCGACGTGGACTGGCTGGTGGTGATCGCGCCCGGATCGGCGGAGACGAAACACATCGTGTCGCGCGACGTCATGAAGGCGCTGGGGCCGAAGGGATCGCTGGTGAACGTCGCACGCGGATCGCTCGTCGATGAGGCGGCGATGATCGAGCTTCTCGGCTCGGGCGAACTGGGCGGCGCCGCGCTCGACGTCTTCGAAGCGGAGCCGAAGATGTCCGACGCGCTCTGGAGCATGGACAACGTGGTGCTGTCGCCCCACCAGGGATCGGCGACGGTCAAGACGCGGACGGCGATGGGCGATCTGGTGGTCCGCAATCTGGCCGCGCATTTCGCGGGCGATCCGCTGCTGACGCCCGTCGTGTGAACGTCGGAACCGGGACGGGGCTTCGCGCCCCGACGCGATGTCCGGTTCAGCCGCGACCCACGTAGGGCATCGCGGTCGCCATGATCGTCGTGGTCAGCACGTTCACGTCGAGCGGCAGGTCGGCCATCTGAACGACCGCGCGGGCGACATGGGTCACGTCCATCGTCGGCTCGGGCATGAGCGTGCCGTCGGCCTGCGGAACGCCGCCGGACATGCGGGCGGTCATGGCTGAGGCCGCGTTGCCGATGTCGATCTGGCCGCAGGCGATGTTGAACGCGCGCCCGTCGAGCGAGACGGATTTGGTGAGGCCCGTGATCGCGTGTTTCGACGCCGTGTAGGGCGCCGAGCCGTAGCGGGGCGTGTGGGCCGAGATCGAGCCGTTGTTGACGATACGGCCGCCCTGCGGGTCCTGGTCGCGCATCATGCGGAACGCGGCGGAGGCGATGAGGAACGCGCCGTCGAGATTGACCGAGACGACGCGGCGCCAGTCCTCGAACGAGATGTCGCCCGCGAGCGCCGCTTTTACGTTCGCGCCGGCGTTGTTGAAGACGACGTCGAGGCGGCCATGCATGTCCTTGATGCTGGCGAACAGCGCGTCGACGGAGGCCGGATCGGTCACGTCGCAGGAGACGCCCGCGCACTGCGCGCCCGCGTCGCCGAAGCCCGCGACGACCTCGTCGAGCGCGTCCTGGCGGCGTGCGGCGAGGACGACCTTGTGGCCGGCATCCGCGAAGGCGCGCGCGGTGGCGGCGCCTATTCCCTGGCTCGCGCCGGTGACGAGGACGATGCGGGGGTCTGACATTGCGGGTGCTCCCTAAGCTGGTTTTGGCGGGACAATGGCCGCGCGGACGCGCGGGCGCAACCCGTCAGACCGCGAGACGCGTTCCGGTCTCGGCACTGCGGTAGATCGCGTCCTCGATCTCCTGGTTGCGCAGGTAGGCGGAGCCGGCGGTCTCCGGCTCCGCGTCCGCCAGCCAGGCGTCGAGGATGTGGCGGTTGCAGAGGTAGACGCAGTCGCCGCCGAAGAGATGGTCGTTCCAGGCGAAGTCCTGCCGTGTCTCGGTGTTCTCACCGAACTTCCGCAACCAAAGAACACCCTCGCCGTCGAGGCGGAGCGTTCCGCCCGGGCCTTCGATCCACATCTCGCCCATCGTGCGGCGGCGGTTCTCGGCGATGTGGTCGGAGAGGCGGTTGCCGTCGAAGAGGCCCCGGCCGCCCTGCTCGAAATCGAAAAGGATGAGGCCCGCATCCTCGCCGGCGATGACCGGATTGAGCCTGGCGAGACTGGCGTAGACGCCGGACGTCTCGCCCATGAAACAGCGGAACGTGTCGATCCAGTGCACGGCGGTCTCGTGAACGAGAAGGCGTGGCATGGTCTGGAAATAGGGCTGGCGGTCGAGATAGGCGCGCGGGCCCTGCCCGTCGCCCGGTCGCAGGCGAAAGGTGATCTGCCATGGCGCGCCGATCGGCCCGCGTCGATCAGCGTCTTCGCCGCGCGGTTCCACGGCTGGAAGCGGATGTTCTCGTGCACCGCGATCCGGGCGCAGTGGCGGACGCAGAGCGCGACGGCTTCGCGAGCGGATGCGAGCGTGCCGCAGAACGGCTTTTGACAGACGATCCAGGGGGCGTGCGGCGCGACCGCGCGGATCGTGTCGAGATGGGCCTCCGGCGGGGCGGTGATGTCGACGATGTCGGGTCGGATGGTGTCCATCATCGCGGCGGCATCGGTGAAGACCGGCAGCGGGGCGCCCGCCCTGCCCCATCTCAAAGCGGTCTCGGCCGCCGCGTCGGGATTGCGCACGACGATGGCCGCGATCTCGACCTCGGGCATCCGCGACCAGGCGTCGTAGTGGAACTGGCCGAAATACCCCGCGCCGACGATGGCGACGCGCAGCCTGTCAGGCATCGACCTTCTCCAACGCGGCGGAGACAGCCTCGAAGACCGTCGCCGTTCCCGCGTCGCCGCCAAGCTCGCAGGTGACGAGCGCGCCGGGGGCGAAGGCGTTCTCGACGGCCTCGCGCAGCATCCGGCCGGCGTTCCCGGCGGCCGCGACGCCCTTGGTCTCGCCGAGCCAGTCGAGCATCATCGAGGCCGAGAGGACCATCGCGGCAGGGTTCGCGAGTCCCTTGCCCGCGATGTCGGGCGCCGAGCCGTGGCAGGGCTGGAAGACGGCGCGCTCGTCGCCGATATCGGCCGAGGGAGCATAGCCCATGCCGCCCATGAGTGCCGCGCCAAGATCGGAGAGGATGTCGCCGAACATGTTCTCGGTGACGGCGACGTCGATCGAAAGCGGGTTCTGGACCATCGTCATGGCGAAGGCGTCGACATAGGCGTGGTCGGCGGCCATGGCGGGGTTCAGCGCGGCACGTTCGTAGAATATCTCGCGGAAGAAGGCGAAGGCCTGGAAGACATTGGCCTTGTCGACGCAGGTCACGCGGCGGGATTTTCCGCGTTTTTCCGCGAGCCGGAAGGCGAAGTCGAACAGCTTCTCCGAGACGGCGCGGGTGATGACCAAGGTCTCGCGCGCCTCGCGGTCGCCATCGCGGGTGCCGATCCCGGCCGGCGCGAACAGGCCCTCGGTCGATTCGCGGATGATGACGAAATCCATCTCCAGCGCGCGCTCATCGGCGAGGACGCGGCGCACGCCCTTGAGCGGTTTGACCGGGCGCACGCCGGCGTAGAGGCCGAGCTCCATGCGCAGGTCGATCTGGGGCGCGACCTCGCGGCCGTCGGGGTAGCGGATGGACGGATCGCCCATCGCGGCGAGAAGGATCGCGTCGGAGGCGGCCGCGGTCTCCAGCGAGGCCTTGGGGAGAGCCGTGCCGGTGTCCCTGTAGACGGCGGCGCCGGCGGGCGCCGGCGTGAAGCTGAGGCTGAAGCCGCCCGCACGCTCCGCCACGCGCTCCAGCAGACGGCGGGTCGGGGCGGTGATCTCGGCGCCGATGCCGTCTCCTTCGAACAGGGCGATGCGGAAATCAGCGGAATTCTTCATCGGGCTTCCTTCAGGATGTGGTCCAGCGGGCCGAGATCGGCGTTCCAGTGCGGCGGCGGCGTCCCGGCCAGCGGGCTGTCGAAAACCGCGATCGTGTCTCCGAGAAGGCAGCCGAGATATGCGGTTTTGAGGTCGGGTCCGCCAAAGGCGATGTTGGAGATGTTTCGGAGTTTGCATGATTTCGCGACGGCGAGATGCGGCCGGGCCATCTCGCCGGCGGCGAAAGCGCGCTCGACCTCGGCCAGATGGTCGGGGTCCGAATCCTCCAGCACGGTCTCGGCGGTTCCGTCGGGCAGGATCCGCAGCAGCCGGTTCGAGACGATTGAGGTCGCGATCAGCGAGCCGTCGGCCATGCTCGCGATGCCGTCGGGAAAGTCGCCGGGTCCGAACGCGGCCAGCGTGCGGCGGTTCGACAGGCGGTCGCTCTCCACGTCGAAAGCGAGGATGCGGCGCCCGAACGTCTCGACGACCCAAAGCGTGCGTCCGTCCGCCGAGAACAGGCATTCATTGGTGTAGCCGAGGCCATCGGCGGCGACGCGTGTCCCGTCGGCGTCATGTACCGCGACGAAACCGGTGGAGGCGTCGGGGCGGTAGTCGCGGGAGCGGTGGATGAGCCGGGTCGATACGGTGATCCAGATGCGGCCGTCGCGGATGGCGACGAAGTTGACGGGCGGCATCGGGTCCTCGCCCACGCGGTCGGTCACGACTTCGCAGCTTCCGTCGGAGTGCAGGCGGTAGATCCCGCCCCTCTCGTCGGCCATATGCGCGATCAGGATCGTGCCGCCGTCCTCCAGCGCGATGCCGTTGGGGCGGATCGGAAGATCGACGCCGGGGCCGGGCCGCGTCGCGAGGATCCGCTCGATGCGGCCGTCCGGCGCGATCAGCGCGACGCCGCCCGGATCGGTCCAGTCGGGCGCGATCAGCAGGCCGGAGGAATGGGCCAGAACGCATTCGGGGCGGGAAAGGCCGCCGCCGATCATCCGGATGTCATCGAGCGCGATCCGCATTCCTGCGCCTTTCAACGGCCTGGTGTCAGCATGAAAGGTCTTCAGCCGGCCGGCAAGGCGAATTGGGACGGCCGGGCCGCGACATCAGACCTGCGGCCGGCGGGCGAGCTGGCGCTCGCGGAGCCAGATGTAGAGGCCGGAGGCGACGACCACGAGCGCGCCGGCGACCATCCAGCCGTCGGGCGGATCGCCGAAGATGATCCAGCTCGACGCGGTCATGAAAACGATCTGGACGTAGGAGAACGGCGCGATCGTGACGGCTCCGGCGTAGCGGTAGGCGATGGTTATGAACTGGTGGCCGAGCCAGCCGAAGAAACCGATCAGTCCGAAGAGGACCCACGTGAGCGGATCGGCGGGCCAGACCCAGGCGGCGAGCGCAAGCGGCAGGGTGCCGAGGGTGGCGATCAGGGCGGTATAGAACTGCTGGGTCGCTGTGCTGTCGCGACCGGCGAGGCGGCGGGTGATGATCGTGTAGAAGGACGCGCAGATCGCGCAGAGGATCGAGAGGATCACGGCCCAGTTCATGTCGCCGGACCAGGGGCGGGTGATCAGGAGCACGCCGGAGAAGCCGACGAGGATCGCGCCGAAGCGGCGGGGGCCGAGGGTTTCGCCCAGAAGCGGCACGGAGAGGAGACAGACCCAGAGCGGGACGGTGAAGGCGATCGAGGCGGTGATCGTCAGCGGAAGGTAGGTGAGCGCCCAGAAGTTGAAGAGGGTGGAGCCGGTGAGGAACAGGCCGCGCAGAAGCTCGGCGCCGGGGCTGGCGCTGCGCATGACGTCGGGGCCGAGGCGGGCGGCGACGAACACCATGATCAGGAAATGGCCGAAGAAGCGGACGAAGACGACTTCGGAGGTCGGGACGCCCCACGTCACGAGAAGCTTGGCGCAGGTGTCGATTCCGGTGAAGGCGAGGAGCCCCGCCATCGACAGGCCGATGGCCAGCAAGCGGCGGTCCTCGCGGGGAGCCGTGATCATGCGCGGTGCAGCCGGGCTCGGAGCGGGGGCGACGCGCCGTTCGGACCGGAATGACGCATCGCCTTGGATCGTCCGACGAGCGGCCTCATGGGCGTGGCCCTTTTCGCGCCGGTCGGGGCTCCGCGCAGGTGCGGTGGTCATGCGTCACGGCGGCCTCGGCAGATCCGGTGTTCGGGCGTCGATGGATTGGAGCCGTCCCTTCCGGTTCAAGCCGGGACGGTCAAAGCGATGATCACGAATGTGCCCGGAGCGGACGATCCGCGCAAGCGGGGTTCTGCCGATGCGGGAGATCGCGGCCTCGAACCTGCCCGCGCGCTCGAAAGGAGGCGATCGGCGAAATTCAGGAGGCCGCCACCGGCCATCGCTCCTCGAGGTCCGCGAGACCCCGACGCAGGATCTCCTCAAGCACGTCAAGGTCCACGTCGGCGAGTTTGTTGATGTAGAGGCCGGCCTTGCCGGTCCGGTGCTTGCCGAGACGGTCGAGAAGCTCCGCCATGTCGGCGTATCCGGGCATGACGTATAGGCTGAGCCGGGACATCAGCGGGGCGAAACCGGTGGCGAGGACTCTCCCCTCGCGGCCGCTCGCATAACGATAGCTGTACGCGCCGTAGCCGATCGTCATCGGCCCCCACATCCGCGGCTGCCAGCCGGTGATCCGGCGGAACATGGCGTCGAGCATGACAGCGTCGGCGCGCCGCGTCGGGTGCCTTATCCCTGCGATGAAGGCCGCGACGTCGGCGTCGGTGGCTTTGGTTTGGATCTCGGCCATGTCCTCTCCTTCCGTCAGGCGGGCGCGCCCGAGCGTCGCCAGAGATGCGCCGCGACGATGCCGACGAGCCAGATCGCCGCGAGGGCCGGACGCTGCGCGACCGCGAGCGGCACGGTGAGCGGACCCATCCCGACTCGGATCGCGCCCTCGACCAGCGGGGCCCCCACGCCGGGCGTCCCGAACAGGCCAAAGACCGCCCCGCCGAGCAGACCGCCCAGAAGGGTCACGGCGGCGCCGCCGAGAAACGCCAACGCCCAGCCCGCGGCCCCGACCCTGCCGAAGAGCCCGGCCGCGAGCGCTCCGGCGACGGCACCCCCCAGACCGTGGCAGGCGGCGAACACCCCGATGCGGCCGAGGATGATGGCAGGCGCCGCCTGCCAGCGCGCCCAATCCTGGAGCGCGAAGAGCGCCGCGAACAGGGCGAGCGTCACGCCCCAGACCAGCGCGGGTCCCAGGCGCCCCGGCCAGGCGTTCGCCCCGTCCCGCATTCCCGCCGCTCCCCGTCCGATGATCAGGCGGCCAGATTACGCGATCGGCCAGCCCGCGCAATCGCTCTAGGCGGTCAGGACCAGAAGGACGATGCCCCCCGCGACGAGCGATATCCCGGCGATCTCGCGGAACGTCGGGCGTTCGCCGAAGGCGAAGCGGGCGGTGAGGAAGCTGAAGAGAAGCTCCACCTGGCCGACCGCCTTGACCTCGGCGGCCGATGTCAGCGTGAAGGCGGTGAACCAGCCGAGCGAGGCGAGCATGCCGACCGTTCCGGTCGCGGCGGCGGGACGCCAATGGCGCAGGACGCCCGTGATCGCGCCCGGACGGCGCAGTCGCATCCAGAGGCTCATCGCGAGGGTCTGCGACAGCGTGACGAAAGCGAGCGTGACGGCGGCGCGAAGAAGAAACCCGGACCCGCCGTCCAGAGCGAGCGACGCCGCGCGGTAGGACACGGCGGAGACCGCGAAGGCGGCGCCGCAGCCGAGACCGATCGCGGTGGCCCGGTTGAGCAGGCCGCCGCGCCAACCGGACGCCGCCGAGAGCAGCACCACGCCGGTCGCGCTGATCAGGATGCCGGCGGTCGCGGCGGGCGTGAGCCAGTCGCCGAGCAGGACCGCGCCGAGGATCGCGGCCTGGACCGTCTCGGTGCGGGCGAAGGCGTTGCCGACGGCGAAATTGCGCAGCTTGAAAAGCTGGAGCAGAAGTACCTGGGCGGTGATCTGGCCCGCGCCGCCGACGAGCGCCCAGCCGATGAAGGCGGGCGTCAGACCCGGCGCAACGCCGCCCGTCCCGATCAGCGCCGCCACCAGCGCGGCGGCGAGGGGCGCCGCGAACAGGAACCGCGCATAGGTCGCTCCGATCACGTCGACCTTGCCCGTCAGAGACTTCTGCAGAGCCGAGCGCAGGTTCTGGAGGAACGCCGCGCCGACGGAGATGAGGACCCAGAGCTCCAATCGCTCAGTCCGGGCGTCTCAAAGGGGAGGGTCCTTGAGCGTCCCGGCATAGTCGCGGAGCCGCGCGGTCAGGTTCACGCTTTCGACGGCGTCCAACGCGTCGACCGGGCGGTTCAGACGCCCGGCGAGATCCGGGTCGGCCCGGATGCGGACGATCACCGGGAAATGGTCGGAGCCCACGTGCGGGCCTATGCGAAACTCGGCGACGGCCACGTCCTGCGTGACATAGATCTGGTCGATCGGGCTTCGCGCGAGCGGGTGATCGGCATGCCAGCTCGCGAACATGCCCCGGCCCGTCCTGGGATCGACATAGCCGCCGACCTTCTTGAAATGGCGCGCGGTGCGCGACCAGGCCGCCTCGTTGAAATCGCCCATCACCACCACGGGCAGGTCCCCGTCGCGGGCGAACCGCGCGGCATAGGCCATCTGCGTGTCGCGCTCGTCGGTGTCCTGCCCCGGCACGGGCGGGCGCGGATGCAGGCCGACAAGACGGAACCTCCGCCCTGCCGCGTCGCGCAGCTGGGCGAAGATCGCAGGCGTCTCGTCGGGGGTCAAATGGACGGCGCGCGCGTCGTCCGCCTCGAGACGTGTCGCGAAGACGATGCCGTAATGATTGTCTTTCGGCTCTTCGACGATGATCGGGTACTTCGCCAGGACCGGGTCGAGCGCGCGGCGCCAGCGCGCGTCGGTCTCCATCAGAAGCACGGCGTCGGGATTTTCGGCCTCGATCAGATCGGCGAGGCGTTTCGTGTCCTCGTTCTCCATCAGCACGTTGGAAGCGAGGATCGTCACGTCACCGTGCTCGATGCCGAGCGCCAGATCCATGTCGCGCCGCCACAGCCTCGTGAAGGGCAGGACATGGACCGCCTGCACGGCGAGACACGCGGCGACGGGACCGGCGATCGCCAGGCCCGGCCAGCCGCCGAAAAGCCAGGCCGCCGGCAGGATCGCGGCGAGCATCAGGCCCAGATGCAGACGCGGGAATTCCCACATGCGGATCCACCAGGCCGTCGAGCGGATCATCGGCAGCAGCGTCGCCGCGACGAGCGCGGCCGCGAAAACCGCCACGAGGATCTTGGCCGCGATCAGAATCATCTTCCCGAGCCTCCTTTCGGCAGGCGCGCATTCTGGACCGGATCACTGCGGTCCGGCCAGCCCGCAATGCCCGCCGCGACCGCCGTTGACACCGCGCGCGTGGCGGCGGTAGCGAACGGGCGCAACGCAGCGAGGACCCCCATGAGCAAATCCTACCCCGAGATCACCAAACGCATCGTCGGCGGCGTCCGCACGCTGCGCGCGAACATCCCCGACACGATGGCGGGGTTCAGCGCGATGGCCGGCGCCGCCACCAAGTCAGGCGCGCTCGATACCAAGACCAAGGAACTGATGGCGCTGGCGATCGGGGTCGCGACGCGGTGCGACGGCTGCATCGGGTTCCACATGGAGGCGCTGGTCAAACTCGGCGCGACCCGCGAGGAGGTGGAGGAGACCATCGGCATGGCCATCTACATGGGCGGCGGACCCGCGCTGATGTACGGGGCCGACGCGATGCACGCCTTCGACCAGTTCAGCGAGAAGCACGGGCGCTAGCGCAGGGCGGGCGCCGCCACGCGCAGGGCGCCGAGCGCCGCGCCCGGCGCGAGACTCGCCGCGAGGATCACCGCCCAGCCCACCGCGTCGGGCCTCTCGAGCGCGAGCGCGTCGGCCAGCGGCGGGACGTACAGTCCGAGCAGGATCAGCGCGAAACTGAGCGCGATCGCGCCCCAGACCCAGCGGTTGCGGGTGACCTGACTGCGCCAGAAGCGCTCTTGCGGCGCGTGGATCGCGAAGACATGCCAGAGTTGCGCGAGCGCCAGAGTGAGGAAGGCGGCGGTGGTGGGCGCCAGACCGCCCACGCCGGAAAGCGCCGCGAGATGGACCGCCAGCGTGGCGGCGGCGATCAGCGAGGCCTCGACGGCGATGCGGATCCAGGCCGCGCGACCGATCAGCGGCTCGCCCGCGGGCCGCGGCGGGCGCTTCATCACGTCCCGCGGCCCCTCCCCGGCCCCGAGCGCCAAGGCGGGAAAGACGTCGGTGATCAGGTTGAGAAACAGGATCTGCAGCGGCAGGAGCGGAAGAGGCAGACCGGCGAGAAGTGCAAGACCCACCACCAGCATCTCACTGAGATTGCAGGAGAACAGGTAGCGCACGAAGGCCCGGATGTTGCCGTAGATCACCCTGCCCTCGTGGATGGCGGCGACGATCGAGGCCATGCGGTCGTCGCGCAGGATCACGTCCGACGCTTCGGCCGCGACCTGCGTGCCACGCTTGCCCATGGCGATCCCGATATCGGCCGCCTTGAGCGCCGGAGCGTCGTTGACGCCGTCGCCGATCATCGCCACCACCGCTCCGGCATCCTGGTGCAGGGCGACGAGTTCGAGCTTGGCGCGCGGCGCGACCCGGGCCAGCACGTCCGCCGCGAGAAGGTCCGAACGGGCCCCCGCGTCGAGATCGGAGATCCGGCCCGCCGGCGCCGTGACGGCGCGGGGCGTGTCGGCCAAACCCACGTCGCGGGCGATCCGGGTCGCGGTGGCGGGATGATCGCCCGTTATCATCACGACGCGAAGGCCGGCGTCCCGGCAGGCGGCGATCGCGGCGCGGACGTCGTCGCGCGGCGGATCGGCGAGGCCGACGAACCCCAGAAGCGTCAGGTCCGCGACGGGATCGTCGCCCTGACCGGCGAGCGTGCGCCGCGCGACCCCGAGAAGCCGGAGACCGCGCCCCGCGGCGGCCGAGACTTCGGTCGCGAGAGCCTGGCGCTCCTCCGCCGGAAGAGGTCGCACGCCGTCGGACGTGGCGATCCCGGTGCTGGCGGCGAGCACGGATTCCGGCGCGCCCTTGACCGCCGCCACCGGATCGTCCGGACCACGATGGATCGACGCCATCAACTGGCTCTCGGGGTCGAAGGGAATGAGCCGCAGTCGCGGCCATTCTCCCAGCAACCCGTCAAGCGGCATCCCGGCGGCCTCGGCGGCGGCGACGAGCGCGATCTCCATCGGGTCGCCGCCGCCGCGACCGGTATCGGTGCAGAGCGCGGCGGCGCGCAGCGTCCCGGCCGCCTCCCCGGCCCCCGGCGCGATTTCGACGAGCGCTCCGTCACGAGGCAGCAGCACCGCCTCAACCACCATCTCGTTGCACGTGAGCGTCCCGGTCTTGTCGGTGAGGATCATCCCGACCGAACCGAGGGTCTCGATCGATGAGAGCCGGTTCACCAGCACGTTCCGCCGGGCCATGCGCCACATCCCCCGGGCCAGCGCGAGCGTCGCGACCACCGGAAGCCCTTCGGGCACGGCCGCCACGGCCAACGCCACGGAGACCCGCAGCGTCTCCATCGGATCGCGCCCGGCGACAATGCCGACCCCCGCCAGGACGACCACCGCCACCACGGCCGCCCATGCGAGAGTACGGCCCAGATCCTGAAGCCGGCGCTCGAGCGGCGAGCGACGGTCGACGGTCTCGGCCACGAGATCCGCGATGTCGCCGATCTGCGTCGCCATGCCGGTCGCGACCGCGACGCCGCGTCCGCGGCCCCGGGTCACCGAGGTGCCGCGCCATGCCATGTCGGAGCGCTCGGCGAGCGGCGCCTCGCGCTCGAGCGCCGCGACGTCTTTGGGCACGGGCGCGGATTCGCCGGTGAGCGGCGCCTCATCGAGTTGCAGGTCCCGCGCCTCCGTCAGGCGCAGGTCGGCGGGGACCAGATCCCCGGCTTCGAGTTCGACGACGTCGCCCGGCACGATGTCGGCGGCGTCGACGACACCGCTTCGGCCATCACGCAGCACGCGGGCCGTCGTCCGGGTCAGCGCGTGCAGGGCGTCCATCGACCTGATCGCGCGGAACTCGATGATGAAACCGATGAGCGTGTTGAGCGCGAGCACCACCGCCACGGCCACCCCCTCGGCCCGGTCGCCCATCCAGAGCGACAGACCGGCCGCCACGACGAGAAGCCAGAAGATCGCGCCCCGCAACTGGTTCGCGAGGATCCTCAGGGGTCCGGGAAAAACGCCTCGGGCGATCTCGTTCGGACCGTAGCGCGCCCGCCGCGCCGGCACGTCGCCCGTCGCCAGCCCTCGCGCCGGATCGACGCCCAGGGCGGCGGCGACGGCGTCGACCTCGCGCAGATGGGGATCGTTCGGGGCCGCGGGAACGCCGGCGGTCATCGAAACGCGACGCCGGACGCGCGCGCGACGTGCCGCTCGCGGGATGGCGGCGTTCGGTTCCGCCGGTTCGGGGTACGTTCCGCTGATCAGCATGGGGACCCAGACTACGAAGCGCGGCGGCCGGGCTACAAGGGGGCTTTCGGTCCACCGTGAAGGTCGCGCGCGGCTCAACGTCAAGACCGTCGACTTTCAAAGTCTGTCGCGCAGGCCGTACCACGTCATCGCCAGCGCCAGAAGCGGCCAGCGGAGCGCCGCGCCGCCCGGAAAGCGCGGCGGGGGCAGGTCCGCGAAGACGTCGAAGCGCGCGGCGTCGCCCTCGACCGCCTCGGCCATGAGCTTGCCGGCGAGCGTCGAGATCGCGACGCCGTGGCCGGAATAGCCCGCGGCGGAAAACGTGGTCGCGTCGAGGCGTTGGAACGCCGGCATGCGGTTGACGGTGATCGCGAGCGTGCCGCCCCAGGCGTGGGTGATGCGGGTCTCGCGGAGCTGCGGATAGATGCCGAGCATGCGGGGGCGGACCATGCCGGCGATGTCCGCCGGGAACCGCCAGCCATAGGTTTCGCCGCCGCCGAAGAGCAGGCGGTGATCGGCGCTCATCCGCCAGTAATTCACCACGAAGCGGGTGTCGGCGACCGCCACGTCGTCGCGGATCAGCTCGCGCGCCATCGCCTCGCCGAGCGGCTCGGTGGCCACGATGAAATTGTTGATCGGCATGACCCGCGCGGCGACCCGGGGGGCGAGATCGCCGAGATAACCGTTGCAGGCGAGGATGACGTGGCGCGCCCGCACGGCGCCGTGTCCGGTCGCGACCGCGCCTCCGCCGGCGGAGACGGCGCGGCTGCGCTCGAAGATCCGGACGCCGACGTCGCGGGCCGCGCGGGCGAGGCCGAGCGCGAAATCAAGCGGGTGCAGGTGCGCCGCGCCCGTGTCGAGACTGCCGCCGTGGTAGGCGCGCGTGCCGAGCGCCGCCTCGATGCCGGGCCGATCCAGCGCGGTGATCGCGTCGTAGCCGTAGTCGCGGCGGAGTTTCTCGACATAGGCCGCGTTCTCCGCGACGTGCGACGCCTTATGATCGGCGTGGAGCACGCCGGGCTTGAGGTCGCAGGCGATGGAATGGCGGGCGATGCGGTCCTTGACCAGCGCCTTGGCCTCCTCGGCCATGTCCCAGAGCGCATGGGCGCGGTCGTGGCCGACGGTTTTTTCGAGCCAGTCCTGGTCCTGGCGCTGCCCTGACCCGACCTGGCCGCCGTTGCGCCCCGACGCGCCCCATCCGACCCGGTGCGCGTCGATCAGGACGACATCGAGCCCGGCTTCGGCCAGATGCAGCGCGGCGGAGAGGCCGGTATAGCCGCCTCCTACGACGCAGACATCGGCGCGCGTGTCACCCTGAAGCGTCGGGAACGGCTCGATGGGGCTGGCGGTCTCCGCGTACCAGCTGGGGGCGTGCTCGCCGGATTCGTCGTTGGCGGTGAGGAGGTCGGTCAAAGGGCTAAGTCCGGAGGAGCCGCCGGTTCCGCCGACCCGCCCGGCTGAAACGCCGGGCGACGCCCGACCCTTCCCGCGGGACGGCGCTTCACGCCCACCCAGGGTCGGGCGCCGCCCTCGATACCCGCTTCGGCGGCGGGACCCATCACACGTTCAGCAGCAGATGGTCGCGCTCCCAAGGGCTGATGACCTGGATGAAGGTCTCGACCTCGTCGCGCTTGATGGCCTTGTAAAGCGCGCAGAACTCCTCTCCGAGCACGGAGGTGATCTCGGGACAGTTCTCGAAGAGGTCGAGCGCCGTGAGCAGATCTCGCGGCAGCGCGCGGGGCTGGCGGTACGCCTCGCCGGCGACGGCCTCGCGCGGCTTGAGGCCGTTCTTCATGCCCAGATACCCGCAGGCGAGCGAGGCCGCGAGCGCCAGATACGGGTTGCAGTCCATGCCGACGACCCGGTTCTCGACGCGCCGTGCCGCCGGTCCGCTGATCGGCACGCGGATGCCGGTCGTGCGGTTGTCCGGACCCCATTCAAGGTTGATCGGCGCCGCCCCGTTCGGCACGAACCGCCGATAGCTGTTCACGTAGGGCGCGAAGATGCAGATCGTGGTCGGCACGTGCCGCTGGAGACCGGCGACGAACCCGTAGAACAGATCCGTCGCCTCGTCGTCCGGCCCCGTGAAGATGTTCAGGCCCGTCTTCACGTCCACGACCGAATGATGGATGTGCATCGCGCTGCCCGGCTCGTCCTGCATCGGCTTTGCCATGAACGTCGCGAAGCACTGGTTGCGGAGCGCCGCCTCGCGGATCGTCCGTTTGAACAGGAACACCTGGTCGGCGAGCTGGAGCGGGTCGCCGTGCAGGAAGTTGATCTCGACCTGCCCCGCGCCGCCCTCCTGGATGATGGTGTCGATCTCGAAGCCCTGGGCCTCGGCGAAATCGTAGATGTCGTCGATCACCTTGCCGTATTCGTCAACCGCGCTCATCGAATAGGCCTGACGCGAGACCATCTGGCGGCCCGTGCGGCCCACGGGCGGCTCGATCGGCTCGTTGGGGTTGAGGTTCGGCTTGATGAGATAGAATTCCATCTCAGGGGCCACCACGGGCGCCCAGCCTTCGGCCGCATAAAGCGCCAGCACCCGCTTGAGAACGTTGCGCGGCGACACGCCGACCGCCGTGCCGCTCAGATCCTCGACGTCGTGGATGACCTGAAGCGTGACGTCATCGGCCCAGGGCACGGCCGTCGCGGTCGCGTAATCCGGCCTGAGCACCATGTCGCTCTCGGTCCATTGGTTGGCGATCGGCATGTCGACGTAATCGCCCGAGATCGTCTGGTGGAAGATGGAGGTCGGGAGGAACATGCGGTCCTCCTTGACGAACTTCGACGAGGGCATCGCCTTGCCGCGCGAGATGCCGGCGATGTCGGGGACGATGCATTCGACCTCCTCGATCCGGCGGCCCTCGAGCCAGTCGGTGAAGGTCGCGGGCAGACGGGCGAGCATTTCCGTGGTGGTGGGCGGCGGCATTCGGTCTCTCCTAGAGGCGGCCGACCGGGTCCGGTTCGGCGCCGGCGCGCCCGGCGAGGACGCAGAGCCAGTCATGGGCGATGTGCGCGGCGGCGATGGCCGTGATCTCGGCATGGTCGAAGGGCGGCGAGACCTCGACGAGATCCATGCCCACGAGGTTCAGATCGCCCAGACCGCGCACGAGTTCAAGGGCCTGCGCGCTGCTCAGCCCGCCGGGCACGGGCGTGCCGGTTCCGGGCGCGAAGGCGGGATCGAGCCCGTCGATGTCGAAGCTGAGATAGACCGGCGCGTCGCCGGCCCGCGCCCGGATGATCTCCAGCGCCGCCGGGATGCCCTCGCGGTGGATCCAGGGCGCCGTCAGCACCTCGAGCCCTTCGGTGGAATCGTGGAAGGTGCGGATGCCGACCTGGGTCGAGCGCGCGGCGTCGATGACGCCCTCGCGGACGAGGCGGCCCATCATCGTGCCGTGATCCATCCGGCCGGGATCGTCGGGCCAGAGATCGCCGTGGGCGTCGACCTGGATCAGCGCGAGCGGGCCGTATTTCGCCGAATGGGCGCGTTGGAGCGGATAGGTCACGAAATGGTCGCCGCCGAGGCTCAGGAGCTTCGCGCCGGTCGCGATGATCTCCGTCGCCGCCGCCTCGATGTCGGGGACCACGGTTTGCGGATGGTGCGGATCGACCATGCAGTCGCCGTAATCGACGATGGAAAGCGCCTCGAAGAGGTCGAACCCGAACGGGAAAGCCTTGAGCTCGGCGAGCTGCACCGAGGCCGCCCGGATCGCGCGCGGACCGAGCCGGCATCCCGGCCGATACGTCACCGAGGCGTCGTAAGGCACGCCCATCACCGCGACGTCGACGCCCGCGAGATCGCGGGTGTACCGCCGCCGCAGAAACGACAGCGCGCCGCCATAGGTCATCTCCGGCCAATGGGCGCGGTTGCCGCCCGCGCGGAACGCCTGGTCTCCGGCCCCGCCGTCAGTCATGGCGCGTGTTCCTCCGCATCAGCCACATGGCGATCCCGACGCCGATCGCCACGATGGCGATGATGATCGTGGCCAGCGCGTTCACCTCGGGGCTGACGCCCAGACGCACCTTGGAGAAGATCACCATCGGCAGGGTCGACGCGCCCGGCCCGGTCACGAAACTCGCCACCACGAGGTCGTCGAGCGACAGCGTAAAGGCCAACAGCCACCCCGCGACCAGGGCGGGTGCTATCACCGGCAGCGTGATGTCGAAGAACACGCGAACCGGCCGCGCGCCCAGATCCATCGCCGCCTCCTCGATGTCGAGATCCATTCCCGACAGGCGCGACTGCACCACCACGGTCACGTAGGCCATGCAGAAGGTCACATGCGCGATGATGATCGTCAGCATCCCCCGCCCCGCCGGCCAGCCGATGATCTGTTCCATCGAGACGAAGAGAAGCAGCAGCGACAGCCCGGTGATCACCTCGGGCATCACGAGGGGCGCCGTCGACATGCCGGTCAGCATCGCGCGGCCCCGGAACGGCCCGTAACGCGTCAGCACGAAGGCCGCGAGGGTGCCCAGCACCACCGCGAGCGAGGCGCTCAGCACCGCGACCTGAAGGCTGATCCAGGCGGCGCCGAGGATCTGCGGGTCGCGCAGAAGCTCGCCGTACCACTTCGTCGAGAACCCGCCCCAGACGGTGACGAGCTGGCTCTCGTTGAAGCTGAAGATGATCAGCGACAGGATCGGCGCGTAGAGGAACACGAAGCCGAGAATGGCGAAGGTCGGAAGAAGGATGCCGCGCCTCATGACGCGTCCGCCGCGCGCTGTTCGGCCCGGCGCAGGATCATGATCGGGACCACGAGCGCCAGAAGCATCGCGATGGCGACCGCGCTCGCCACCGGCCAGTCGCGGTTCTGGAAGAACTCGTTCCAGAGCACCTTGCCGATCATCAGGGTATCAGGCCCGCCGAGCAGCTCCGGGATGACGAACTCGCCGATGGCCGGCACGAAGACCAGCATGAAGCCCGCGATCACGCCCGGCATCGAGAGCGGCAGCGTGACGTTGAAGAATGTCGCCACCGGATGCGCGCCGAGATCGGCCGAAGCCTCCAGCAGCGTCTCGTCGAGCTTCACCAGATTGGCGTAGAGCGGCAGGATCATGAACGGCAGATACGTGTAGACGATGCCGAGGTAGACCGCGAAATCGGTCTGGAGCATCTGGATCGGCGTGTCGATCACGCCCGTCCAGATCAGGAAATTGTTGATCACGCCGTTCGAGCGCAGGAACCCCTGCCACGCGTAGACGCGCAGCAGGAACGAGGTCCAGAACGGCAGGATCACCAGCATCAGCAGGAACGAGCGCTTCGGCTCGGGACTTCGCGCGATGTAATAGGCGATCGGATAGCCCACCAGCAGAGCCAGAACCGCCGAGATGAACGCGACCCGGATCGAAAAGATGTAGGCGTTGACGTAGAGCGGATCGGTCAGGAGAAACGCGTAGTTCTCGAAACTCAGGTTGATCGTGGCGTAGAGCCCGTCCCAGCTGATGATCGGCGTGTAGGGCGGCATGGCGATGGCCGGTTCCGAGACGCTGATCTTGGCGACCACGAGGAACGGGATCAGGAAGAACACCAGCAGCCACAGGAACGGGACCGCCACGACCAGCGCGCGGCCGTCGATGCCGAACCAGCCGAGAAACCGCGCGGTCCAGCGGAACGGGGGAAAGCTCTCGATCGCGCTCATCGGGTCAGCACCACGCCGGCGGTGTCGTCCCACGAGACCCAGACCTCGTCGTCCCAGGTGATGCCGTCCTCCTCATGGCGCGAGAGATTGGCGCGGGTCACCTTCATCACCTTGCCGCCGGGCAGGGTCAGCCGGAAGATCGACAGGTTGCCCATATAGGCGATCTCGTCGACCTTGGCCCGGAACGCGTTGCGCGGTCCCTCGGGCCTCTCGAGCGAGATCCGCATCTTTTCGGGCCGGACGGCGTACCAGACCTGCTGGCCGAGCATGCACGACACTCCGTGACCCACGTGGATCTTCCCGCCGGTCTCGGGCGCCGCGATCTCGATGTAATCCGCCTCGTCGGCCGAGACGCGACCCTCGAACATGTTCACCGAACCGATGAAATCCGCCACGTAGCGCGAGTTGGGATGCTCGTAGATCTCGGGCGGCTCGCCGACCTGGACGATCTCGCCGGCATCCATCACGCCGATCCGGGTCGAGAGCGTCATCGCCTCCTCCTGGTCGTGCGTGACGACGATGAAGGTGACGCCGAGGCTTTCCTGGATCTTGACCAGCTCGAACTGGGTCTCCTCGCGCAGCTTCTTGTCGAGCGCGCCCAAGGGCTCGTCGAGAAGCAGCAGCTTGGGCCGCTTGACCAGGCTGCGCGCGAGCGCCACGCGCTGACGCTGGCCGCCCGAAAGCTGGTGCGGGCGGCGATGCGCGAATTTCGAGAGCTGCACGAGTTTCAGCATCTCGGCGACCTTCTCCATCGCCTCCGCCTTGCCCATGCCGTCGCGCCGCAGCCCGTAGGCGACGTTCTTCTCGACGCTCATGTGCGGGAAAAGCGCGTAGGACTGGAACATCATGTTGGTCGGGCGGTCGTAGGGCGCGAGCCCCGCCATGTCCTGGCCGTCGATCTCGATGCGCCCCTCGGTCGGCTCCTCGAACCCCGCGAGCATCCGCAGAAGCGTGGACTTTCCGCAGCCCGATCCCCCGAGCAGACAGAACAGCTCGCCTTTGTAGACTTTCAGGCTGACGTCGTAGACGGCGGTGAAATCGCCGAACTTCTTGGTCACGCCCTCGATGCGCACGAAGGGCGGATCCGTCGCGGCCAGCCAAGGTTTCGCGACGGCGGCGGGGGCGTGTTCGGTCATGTGAACTCCGATACGGGCCACGGAGAAGCGACGGCGACGCCCGCGGACGGAAAAAAGGTTATTGCCGCAAGGACGCTCCTGTCCAGTGCCGTCTCGCACCGCGACGCGGCATCATCCCGACGATGGCGAAATTTCGACCACTTCCGCCGCGACCGCCACGTTGGCCTCGGCCTGGACCTCCGCGTAGGTCTCCGTCACGAGGTTCCGGAGCCACAGATTGGCGGGATCGCGGGTCAGCCGCGCCGACCAGACGAACCGCACCCGGAATTCCTCCGGCGTCACCGCCGGGCGGAAAGCGCGCAGGCCGTGCGTCTCCATCTGGTCGGCCATCAGGAGGGTGGGCAGCGTCGTCAGGAAGTCGGTCCCGGCGAGGACGGCCCCGACGGCCGAAAACTCGCCGATCTTCGCGCCGATCCGCCGCGCGGTCGCCGGATCGTCAGCGCGCATGTCGACGGGGCTCAGGGCGTTGGTGGCGATCCGGACCTGCAGATGCGGCCAGCGCGACCAGGCCTCCGCCCCCCAGTCCCGCGCTGCCGGATGGTCCGCGCGGGCGAAGGTGTACCAGGTGAACGGCTCCATGTCCCGCTCGACGAGGCCCTCCGGCAATCGGATATCGCCGCCGACATGTGCGAGGTCGATCAGCCCGTCCGCGACCGCGTCATAGACCTGCGTGCTGACGTTCACCCATTCGAGCGTCACCCCCGGCGCCTCCTCCCTTGCCTTGGCCAGGACCGCCGTGACGAGCGACGGAAACGACGACATCACGATCCGGAACACCCGGTCGCTGGTGGCGGGATCGAAAGGGTCGCGCGGCGCCAGCATCCGGCGCAGGCTCCGCAGCACCGGACGCACCTCATCGATCAGGTCGAGCGCGTAGGGGCTCGGCTGCATCCGCCCGCCGACCCGCACCAGAAGCGGATCGTTCAGCTGCGTGCGCAGGCGCCCGAGCGCATGGCTCACCGCCGAGGGCGTGACCGCCAGCCGGTCGGCCGCGGCGGCCAGCGTGCTCTCCTCCATCAGCGCCTCGAAGATGACGAGCAGGTTCAGGTCGATGCGGTGGAGTTGAATCTCGTTCATGGGCCCTGAAATCGTTTCGTTACCTTGAACACGCGATCCATGAGACAAGGATGAGGCTCCGGAGCGCAACATCAAACATCCAACTGGAAGGATCTGAGACCATGACCCTCAAGGTAATCGGCTCCGGCTACGGCCGCACCGGCACGATGACGATGAAACAGGCGCTCGGCACGCTCGGTTTCGGCCCGACCCACCACATGACCGAAGTGATGGCCCATCCCGAACAGCTCGCCCACTGGAAGGCGATCTTCGCCGGCCAGGACGTCGACTGGGCCGAGGTCTATGAAGGCTACGGCTCCCAGGTCGACTGGCCCGGCGCGTCGGTCTGGCAGGAGGCCTCCATCGCCTTCCCGGACGCGAAAGTCATTCACACCGAGCGCCCCGAGGACGAGTGGTGGGCCAGCTTCAACAAGACCATCGGAAAATACTTCGCCCTGATGGACACGATCCCGCTGCCGCCACATCTCCTGGAAATCTTCCAAGTGACGAAGGCGGGCCTGATCGAGAAAACTTTCGGGGACTTCACCGACCGCGAGAGCGCCATCGCCAGCTACCGCGCCAACAACGCGAAGGTCCGTGCGATCATCCCCGCCGACCGGCTCCTCGTCTTCAACGTCGCCGAGGGCTGGGAGCCGCTCTGCCGGTTCCTCGACGTGCCGGTCCCCGAAACGCCCTTCCCCCGCACCCACGCCCGCGACGAGTTCTGGGCGCATTTCGGCGGCGAGCCGGCGATGCCGGAGACGGCCGCCGCCGGGTGACGCTCCGAACGGAACCGGCCCCGGACGGTGTCCGGGGCCGGCATGCCGCTTCGTTGGGACCGGAGCCTACTGCCCGGTCTTCACCGTCGTCCAGAGGCGCGTCATCAGACGGTCGGTCCGCGCGTCGCGCACCTTGGTCGGAAACAGGTTCGCGCGCACCTCCGCCGACGGGAAGATCGCGGGGTCGGAGGCGATCTCAGGGTCGACGAACTCCATCGAGGCCGTGTTCGCGTTGGCGTACCAGACGTAGTTGGTGATGTCGGCCGTGATCTGCGGCTGCATGACGAAGTTCATGAAGGCGTGCGCGTTCTCGGCGTTCGGCGCGTCGGCCGGGATGACCATCATGTCGAACCATTGCTGCGCGCCCTCCCCGGGGATCGTGTAGGCGATCTCCTGGCCGTTCCCGACCTCCTCGGCGCGCGCGGCCGCGATGAAGACGTCGCCGGAAAATCCGAGCGAGACGCAGACCTCTCCGTTCGCCAGATCCGAGATGTACTGCGACGAATGGAAATACCGGACATAGGGCCGGATCGCCATCAGCGCCTCGGCGGCGGCCTCGAGATCCTCGGGCTCCGAGCTGGTCGGCTCGCGGCCGAGCCAGGCCAGCACGCTCGGCAGCACCTCGTTGGGCGAATCGAGGATCGTGATGCCGCAATCCGCCAGCTTCTCGGCGTTGGCCGGATCGAGGACCAGCGACCAGCTGTCCGTGGGCGCGTCCGCGCCCAGGCGCTCCTCGACCATCGCCACGTTGTAGCCGATGCCGTTGGTGCCCCACATCCAGATCACGCCATGCGCGTTGTCCGCATCGTACTCCGCGGCCTTGGCCATCAGCTCGGGATCCATGTTTGCGAGATTGGGCAGGAGCGACTTGTCGAGCTCCTGGTAGACGCCCGCGGCGATCTGGCGCTGCATGAACTGCGAGGTCGGCACCACGATGTCGTAGCCCGAATTGCCCGCCAGAAGCTTCGCCTCCAGCGTCTCGTTCGAATCGTAGACGTCGTACGTCACGTCGATGCCGGTCTCGGCCTCGAATTTCTCGATCGTGTCCTCGGCGATGTAGTCGGACCAGTTGTAGATGTGCAGCGATCCCTCGGCCATGGCCGGAGCGGCCATCAGCGCGGCGAGCGCGGTCAGTGTCAGCGTTCTTTTCATTCGGTTTTTCCCTCTCTGTCGTACTCTCAGACCCCGAGACGGTCGCGAAGCCCGTACCACCACGATCCCGCCATTGAATACGGCACCCGGAACCGCCGTCCACCGGGAAATGGTATCCATGGCACCTTCGTGAAGACATCGAAGCGGCTCAGATCGCCGTGAATGGCCTCGCCGAGGATGCGCCCGAAGAGATGACTTCCGACGACCCCGTGTCCGGAATATCCGCATGCGAAATAGGTGTTCGATCCCAGCCGTCCCATCTGCGGCACCCGGCTGAACGAGATCGCGCAGTTGCCCGACCAGGCGTAATCGACGCGCACGCCCGCGAGCGCAGGAAAACACCGCTCAAGCGCCGGCATGATCTTGGCGCGGATGTCGGCGGGATCGGTGCCGCCATAGACCGTTCCGCCGCCGAACAGCAGCCGCCCGTCCGCCGAGAGCCGATAGTAATCAAGCACGTAGCGCACGTCCTCGACGCACATGTCGGTCGGCAGGATCTCATTCGCCCGGTCGCCCAGCGGCTCGGTCGCGATCATCTGAGTGGAGAACGGCATCACACGGTTCTCAAGCTCCGGCACCACATGGCCGAGATAGGCGTTTCCGGCGAGGATCAGCGTTTTCGGACGCACGACGCCGCGCGCGGTGCGCAACACCGGCGCGCCATCCACGTCCTCGATCGACGTGACGGCCGAACGCTCGTGGATCACCCCGCCATTCGCCTCGAAAGCCTCGGCCTGGCCGAGCGCGAGGTTCAGCGGATGCATGTGGCCGCCGGACCGGTCGAGCATTCCGCCGACATAGTACTCGGTGCCTATGTGGCTCCGGATTCCCTCACCGTCGAGCATCTCGAAATGGTCGTAGCCGTGCGACCGCCAGAGCTTCCGCTTGGCCTCCAGCGCCGCCATCTCCTTGGGCTTGAACGCCGCGAAGATCGCGCCGTCCTTGAGGTCGCAGCGGATGCCGTATTTCGCCACCCGCGCCCGGATCAGATCATTGCCCTCCTTGACGAGGGTGCCCACGAAATCCGCCGTCGCCTTGCCGTAGCGGGCGGTGATGGTCTCCAGGCTGGCGTTCAGCCCGTTGACGATCTGCCCGCCGTTGCGCCCCGACGCGCCCCAGCCGATCCGCGCGCCTTCCAGCAGCACGACCGAATGCCCCTTCTCGGCCAGTTCGAGACCCGCCGACAGGCCGGTATAGCCGCCGCCCACGACGCACACGTCCGGCGCGATCTCGCCCTCCAGCGCCGGGCGGTCCGGCGCTGGATTGGCGCTCGCGGCGTAGTAGCTGTCGGGATACGCGGAATTGATCATCTCTTCACCCTCTCCCCGGCCGGTCCGCCGGAACCTGCCCGCACCTATCACCGGGCGAAGCCGCCGCCAACATCCTCCGCGCGTCATCTGGCCAAGCGGCCGGGCCTGGCGTAGCTTCGGTCGCCGACCCGAAGGAAACCCGACGATGGACCATTCCGTTCTGTTGATCCTCGCGGCCGGGGTGTTCCTCTTCGCCCTCGTCTCTCGCCTCGGGGAGTTGGGCTCGGTCACCGGCCCGATGGTCTTCACCGCCTTTGGGCTGATCACGGGGCCGGCGGGCCTTGGATTGATAGACGTGCCGCTCGACGACGTCGGCCTCGAAGTCATCGCCGCCAGCACGCTGGCGCTCGCGCTCTTCACCGACGCCGCGCGGATCGACGTCCGCCGCTTCGACGCGGAGCACGACCTGCCCCTGCGGCTCCTCTGCCTCGGAATGCCCCTGACCATGGCGCTCGGCGCGCTGGTCGCCTGGTGGCTCTTTCCGGGGCTCGGCTTCTGGCCGGCGCTCGTTCTCGGCGTGATCCTCGCGCCGACCGACGCGGCGCTCGGCCAGGCCGTGGTCACGAACCCGGACGTGCCGGTCCGCATCCGCCAGGCGCTGAACGTCGAGAGCGGCCTGAACGACGGTCTCGCGTTCCCGATACTTCTGATCGTGCTGTCGGTCGCGATCGAGACCCAGACCGGACGCGGCGCGGCCGAATGGGGCCTTTTCACCCTCGCCCAAGTCGGTCTGGGACCGCTCGCCGGGATCGGCGTGGGCCTCGTCGGCGCCAAGGCGGTCGAATATTGCGCAGGGCGGAACTGGATGGACCACGCGTTCCTCCAGATATCCGTGCTCAGCCTCGCGGCCCTCGCCTATGCCGGCGCCGAGGCGATCGGCGGCAACGGCTTCATCGCCGCGTTCTCCGCCGGGATGGTGGTCGGGACGCGCTCGCGCCGCCTGCTCGACGCGGTCGAGGATTTCGGCGAGACCGAGGGCCAGCTTCTGAACCTGATCGTCTTCCTGCTCTTCGGCGCGGTGCTTCTGCCGACCGTCCTGGCGGATCTGGGCTGGCGCCACGTGGCTTACGGGATCCTGTCGCTCACTTTGATCCGGATGGCGCCCGTCGCGCTCTGCCTCGCGGGCGCGCGGCTTCAGCCGGCGACCGTTTTTTTCATCGGCTGGTTCGGGCCGCGCGGGCTCGCCTCGATCCTCTATCTGCTACTGATCCTCGAATCCGAGGATCTCGCGGGAATGTCCGACATCGCCGCCGCCACTCTGGCCACAGTGGCGCTCAGCGTCGTTCTGCACGGCGCGACCGCCGCGCCCATGGCTCGCGCCTACGCCGGACGTCTGGCCGCGGGCGAGCGCACCGCGCCCGAGCATCGCCCCGCTCACCCGTTCCGGACGCGGTTCAGGGGCCACCGGGACCGGGAGGGTCAGACCGTCTCGAGATAGGTCTCGTGCTCGAAGGGCGTGATCTGTTTCGAGAAGACTTGAAGCTCCTGCCACTTCATGCCGACGAACGTGTCCTTGAGCGACGGCGCGAACATCCGCCCCATCGCCTCGGACCGCTCGAAAGCCTCGATCGCGAGCTTCCAGTCCTGCGGCAGCGTGGCGCCCGCGGTCGCGTCCTCGGTCGTCTCCATCGGCTCGGGCGGCACGATGGCGCGCTCCATCCCCTCAAGCGCCGCGCCCAGGATGGCGGCCAGCACCAGATACGGATTGGCGTCCGCTCCCGCGACCCGATGCTCGATCCGCCGTGCGGCGTTCGAGCCGCCGGGAATGCGCACCGCGGCGCTGCGCGTCTCGTAGCCCCAGCACACGTCCGACGGGCTGTGCGCGTTCGGCTGGAGCCTGCGGTACGAATTGCGGTGCGGCGCGAAGATCAGCGACGAGGCCCGCATCGCGTCCAGCACCCCCCCGACCGCGTGCCGCATCGTCTCGGTCCCGTCCGCGTCGCCGCTGTCGAAGACGTTGACGCCGTCCTTGTCCAGAAGGCTGAAATGCACGTGGAACCCGTTGCCCGCGCGGTCGAGAAACGGCTTGGCCATGAACGACGCCACGAGATCGTATTTCCGCGCGATCCCCTTGACGAACCGCTTGAAATAGAGCGCGTCATCGGCCGCCTTCAGCGGATCGGCCACATGCAGAAGGTTGATCTCGAACTGCCCGCCGCCATTCTCCGAGATCGCGCTGTCCACCGGGATGCCATGCGCGTCGCAGGCGGCGTAGACGTCCGTGAAAAACGCCTCGAAATGATCGAGATCGTCGATGCAGAGCGCGCCGTCGCCGTCGAGGATCTTGTGCGTCACCGGCGATTTCGGCGGCATCGGCACGTCGCCCGAGGTGTCGACCAGGTAGAATTCCAGCTCCGTGGCCACCACCGGCGTCAGGCCCAGCGCCTCGAACCGCGCGCAGATCGCGGCGAGCGCCCGGCGCGGATCGGACAGGAACGGCCCGCCCTCCTCATTGGTCATCCAGAGCGGCAGCAGCGCCGTGGGCGATCCGAGCCAGGACATCGGCAGGAACCCCCGTCCGGTCGGCTCGCATTTCCCGTCGATGTCGCCCTGCTGGAACACCAGCGGATTGCCCGCCACGTCCTCGCCCCAGATGTCGAGCCCGACGATCGAATAGGGCATGCGCATCTCGCCCTCGAGCACCTTGCGGGTCTGCGCCACAGGCACGCGCTTGCCGCGCAGGATGCCGTTGAGGTCGCAGACCGCGGCGCGCAGACTGGTGATGTCCGGATTGGCGGCGAGCCAGTCCATCGACTCTTGCGTGTTCACGATTTTCTCCAATAGGGTCGCATGCCGATATCACTTCGCCCCGGCGCCGCCAAGAGCGCGCCCGGCGGCCCCTCGCGAGGCGTCTCCCGCATGTCCGTCACGATCTTCGACCCCACCCCCTGCGCTCTGGGCGAGGGCCCGCTCTTCGCCCATGGCCGCCTCTTCTGGTTCGACATCCTGAACCGCCGACTGCACGCCCGCGCGCCCGGCGACGCCGAGGCCGCGACCTGGAGCTTCGACGAGATGTTCTCCGCCGCCGGAACCTTGCCGGACGGCGAACTGCTGCTGGCCTCCGAGACCGGCCTCTGGCGCTTCTCCCCCGAGACCGGCGCGCGCGAGCGGATCGTCGCGCTCGAGGCCGACAACCCCGTCACCCGCTCCAATGACGGTCGCGCCGACCGCCAGGGCGGCTTCTGGATCGGCACGATGGGCAAGGGCGCCGAGACCGGCGCCGGCTCGATCTGGCGGTTCCACAAGGGCGACCTCCGCCGCCTCGTGGAAAACGTCACCGTCTCCAACGCCATCTGCTTCGCCCCCGACGGCACGCGCGGCTACTACGCCGACACCGGCACCCAAAAGATCATGACCTGGCCGCTCGACGCCGACGGCTGGCCCGCGGCCGAGGCGACGCCGTTCTTCGATTTCGCCGCCCTGTCCGCCTTCCCCGACGGCGCCGTCACCGATGCCGAGGGCGCCCTCTGGGTCGCCCTCTGGGGCAGCGCCAAGGCCGTCCGCATCCGCCCCGACGGCGCCCTCGACACCGAAATCGCGCTCCCCGCCCGCCAACCCACCTGCCCGGCCTTCGGCGCCGACCTCACGACCCTCTACCTCACCTCCGCCCGCCAGGGCCTCGACGAGGCCGCCCTGACCGAGCGCCCCGCCTCCGGCAACGTCTTCGCGACCACCGTCCCGGTTGCCGGCCTCCCCGAGCCGACCGTGATCCTGGTCACCTGACCCGGCCGCCCTTCTCAGGTCTCATACGGCCTGGAAATCTATCGGGCAGTCCAGGGGCCCATGCCAACAGGCATGGGGGACAAAAACAACCGGCCAACGGGCCGTCATTCGTCACCCGTCGCAGACGGGGGACGCCCCCGCTTCCCCGCGCACTTGCCAACGGGCATGCTGTCCGGCAAGCAGGACCCGACGCGCCGGAGGCCCGAGACCTTGAACACCCAACCCGACATCGACACCTCGCCCCCCGTCTCCGACGAGATCCGAAAAACCACCTGCTACATGTGCGCCTGCCGCTGCGGCATCGACGTGCACCTGACCCGCGGCCGCGTGAGCTACATCGAGGGCAACCGCGACCATCCGGTCAATCGCGGCGTGCTCTGCGCCAAGGGCAGCGCCGGCATCATGCAGCACGTCTCGCCCGCCCGCCTGCGCGCGCCTCTTCGCCGCACCGGGCCGCGCGGATCGGGCGAGTTCGAGGAGATCACCTGGAACGAGGCGCTCGACCTCGCCGCCTCGTGGCTCCGTCCCATCCGCGAGACCGCGCCCGAGAAACTCGCCTTCTTCACCGGCCGCGACCAGTCGCAGAGCTTCACCGGCTGGTGGGCGCAGCAATACGGCACGCCGAACTACGCCGCGCATGGCGGCTTCTGCTCGGTCAACATGGCGGCGGCCGGCATCTACACGATGGGCGGCGCGTTCTGGGAATTCGGCTCGCCCGACTGGGAGCGCACCAAGCTCTTCATGATCTTCGGCGTGGCGGAGGACCACGACAGCAACCCGATCAAGATGGGTCTCGGCCGGCTCAAAGCGCGCGGGGCCAAGATCATCGGCGTGAACCCGGTCCGCACCGGCTACAACGCCATCGCTGATGAATGGCTCGCGATAACCCCCGGCACCGACGGTCTTTTCATCCTCAGCCTCGTCCATGTCCTGATGGGCGCGGGCAAGGTCGATCTCGACTATCTCATGCGCTACACCAACGCCGCGCATCTGGTCGACCAGGACCCGCGCTCGGCCACCTACGGCCTCTTCCTGCGCGACGCGGACGGCGCCGAACTCGTCTGGGACCGCGACAAGCGCCGCGCCGTCCCGTGGAACGCGCCCGGCGTCAAACCCGCGATGTCCGGCACCGTCAACATCGGCCCGACCCACGCCAAACCGGTCTTCCAGCTCATGGCCGACGCCTATCTCGACCCGGCCCACGCGCCTGAGGCCGTGGCGGACGCCACCGGCATCCCCGCCGCCACGATCCGCCGCATCGCCGCCGAACTCGCCCATACCGCCTTCGAGGAGGAGATCACTCTCGACCGCCCCTGGACCGATTTCCGGGGCGAGCGGCACGAGACCATGACCGGCCGCCCGGTCAGCTTCCACGCCATGCGCGGCATCTCGGCCCATTCCAACGGCTTTCAGACCTGCCGCGCCCTCCACCTGCTCCAGATCATCCTCGGCAGCGTCGAGACCCCCGGCGGCTTCCGCTTCAAGCCGCCCTACCCCAAGCCCATGGACGCCCATCCGCGCCCGCATCACCACGTCACGCCCGGCTATCCGCTCGACGGCCCGCATCTGGGCTATCCGCGCGGGCCGCAGGATCTGGCGCTCGACGCGGAAGGCCGCCCCAAACGCATCGACAAGGCCTTCACCTGGGAGGCGCCGCTCTCGGCCCACGGCCTGATGCACATGGTGATCTCGAACGCCGCCGCCGGCGATCCCTACCGCATCGACACGCTGTTCCTCTACATGGCGAACATGGCCTGGAACTCGTCGATGAACACCGCCCAGGTCATGGACATGCTGACCGCCACGGACGAGGCCGGCGACTACGTCATCCCGCACATCATCTATTCCGACGCCTATTCGTCGGAGACCGTCGCCTTCGCCGACCTCATACTGCCCGACACGACCTATCTCGAGCGCCACGACTGCATCAGCCTTCTGGACCGTCCGATCTGCGAGCCCGACGCGCTGGCCGACGCCATCCGCTGGCCGGTCGTCGAGCCCGACCGCCCCGGCCACGAAGGCGTGCGGGGTTTCCAGTCGGTGCTTCTCGATCTCGGCGTCCGGCTCGGCCTGCCCGGAATGGTCGACGACGCGGGCGAGGCGGTCTATTCCGACTACGCCGATTACATGGTCAATCATCAGCGTCGCCCGGGCGTCGGCCCGCTCGCCGGGTTTCGCGGCGCGGATGGTGAAGGAAAGGGACGCGGCGCCCCAACCCCAGACCAGATCGCCCGCTACATCGAGAACGGCGGCTTCTGGACCGACCACATCCCCGATGAGGCCGCGTTTTTCAAACCGTGGAACGCAGCCTACCAGGACTGGGCCGTCGAGCGCGGCCTGTTCGACGCCCCCCAGCCCTATCTCTTCCAGATCTATGTCGAGCCGCTGGCCAAATTCCAGGCCGCCGCGACCGGCAAAGGCCCGCATCAACCACCCGAACACCTCCGCGCGCAGCTGACGCAAGCGATGTCGCCATTGCCCGTCTGGTACCCGCCGCTCTCGGACGCCCGCATCGACCTGGCCGAGTACCCGCTTCACGCGCTGACCCAGCGGCCCGCCGCGATGTACCATTCCTGGGGAAGCCAGAACGCCTGGCTCCGACAGATCCACGGGCACAACCCGCTCTACGTGCCGTCGAACATCTGGCGCGAGCACGACTTCGCCGAGGGCGACTGGGCCCACCTCACCTCGCCCCACGGCCGCATCACCGTGCCGGTAGCACTCATGGAGGCGCTCAACCCGAACACCGTCTGGACCTGGAACGCCATCGGCAAACGCCCCGGCGCCTGGGCTCTCGACCCGGACGCGCCCGAAGCCACCAAGGGCTTCCTCCTAAACCACCTGATCCACGAGCTCCTGCCGCCCAAAGGCGACGGCCTGCGCTGGAACAATTCCGACCCCGTCACCGGACAGGCCGCCTGGTACGACCTGCGCGTCCGCATAGAAAAAGCCCCGCCACAGACCCGCTCCGCGCCGGCCTTCGCGGCGCAGACCTCGCCTGTCGGGCAAGGCTCGAAGACCGTGGCCTACGACGCGAAGTAGCGGTGCGTTACGAGGCGGCTCACGCCGCCTCGGACTCCTTGAGGAACGGATAATCCGTATACCCCTCGCGCCCGCCGCCGTAGAACGTCGACTGATCCGCCTCGTTCAGGGGCGCGTCACGCCGCAGGCGCTCGGCGAGATCCGGGTTGGCGATATAGGGCCGCCCGAACGCGACCAGATCGGCGCGCCCCTCTTCCACCGCGTCGATCGCCATCTGCCGGTCATAGCCGTTATTGGCCATGTACACGCCCCCGAACCGCGCCCGAAGCGCGTCGAGGTCGGCCTGATCCGCGTCGCGCGCACCACCCGTCTGTCCCTCGACGAAGTGCAGATAGGCCAGCCCGAACCCGTCGAGCATGTCCACCGCCGGCCCGAACACCGCCATCGGATCGCTGTCCCAGATGCCGTTCGCGCCCGAGAACGGGCTCAGCCGCACCCCGACACGCCCCGCCCCGATCTCGTCCGTCACCGCGAGCGTCACCTCGCGCAGGAACCGGATCCGGTTCTCCGGCGAACCGCCGTATTCATCGCTCCGCCGGTTCGACCCGTCGCGCAGGAACTGGTCGATCAGATAGCCGTTGGCCGCGTGGATCTCGACCCCGTCGAATCCGGCGGTCATCGCGTTGCGCGCCGCCTGGCGGTATTCTCCGACCAGCCGCGGGATCTCATCCAGCCGCAGCGCGCGCGGCTCCGACGTCGGAACGAACCCCTCGCCGTCGAAGGTCTTGCTCTCCGCCGCGATGGCCGAGGGTGCCACCGGCGCCTGGCCGTCCGGCTGCAGCGACACGTGCGAGATGCGCCCCACATGCCACAGTTGCACGACGATCTTGCCGCCCTTGGCATGGACCGCGTCCGTGACCGCCTTCCACCCCTCGATCTGCGCGTCGGAATGGATCCCCGGCGTCCAGGCGTAGCCCTTGCCCTCGGGGCTGATCTGCGTCGCCTCGCTCACGATCAGACCGGCGCCCGCGCGCTGCGCGTAATACTCCGCATGGATCCCGCAGGGCGCGTCATCCTCGGCCCGCGCGCGGTTTCGCGTCAGCGGCGCCATCACGATCCGGTTCGCCAGTTTCAGGTCGCCCGCAGTCACGGGCTGGAACAGTTTCTCGTCGCTCATCTCGAATCGTCCTCTTCATGGCTGAGGCCGTAAAGCGCCTGTCGCGCGTCACGGTTCCGACCGCACTTGGCCACCATCGATCCGATTGCAAGACGCGGCCCCGGCGGGAACGCGCCCCTCCCGCGCGGACGCGCTTGATCCCCGGACGCCGCAGGCGTCTACTGAGGCCTCAAGATTATTTCGATTCAGGAGCATTTTCCCATGAACATCGACCTCCTCCGCCAACTCTGCGAAACCCCCGGCGTGCCGGGCCACGAGGAGCGCGTGCGCGACCTCATCCTCGCCGAGACCGAGGGCCTCTTCGACGACGTCACGACCGACCCGATGGGCTCGCTGCTCTGCCGCCGCAAAGGCAAGGGCAAGAACCCGCTCAAAATCATGCTGCTGTGCCACATGGACGAGATCGGATTTCTCGTCTCCCACGTCTCCGACAAGGGCTTCATCTTCGTCCAGAGCGTCGGCGGTTTCGATCCGCGCAATCTCTTCTCGCGCCGCGTGCTGATCTGCACGGCATCGGGCGACCACAAGGGCGTGATGAACGCCGCCGGCCCCGGCGTCCACATCTCCTCGCCCGAAGACCGCAAGAAGGTGCCTGAGCCGCACGAGTTCATGATCGACATCGGCATGGGCGCAAAAACCAAAGACGTCGTCGCCATCGGCGACATGGTCGTGATGGACGAGCCGTTCATCGAGATCGGCGACAAGGTCGTCTCCAAGGCGCTCGACAACCGCGTCGCCTGCTGGCTCGGCATCGAGGCGATCCGGGGCCTCGGCAAGACCAGAACCGACGCCGAGATCCACGTCGCCTTCACCGTCCAGGAGGAGGTCGGCCTGCGCGGCGCGCGCACCGCGTCCTTCGCCATCCGCCCCGACATCGGCATCGGCATCGACACGACGCTCGCCTGCGACACGCCCGGCGTGCCCGAGCAGGACCGCACGACCGTCCAGGGCGAAGGCTTCGGGCTTCACGTGCGCGACTCGTCCTTCATCGCCGACAAGCCGCTCGTCGCCGAATTCGAGGCGCTGGCGAAAAAGAAAAAGATCCCGTTCCAGCGCACCATGCTCCGCTCCGGCGGCCAGGACGGCGCCGCCGCCCAGCAGGCCGCCGCCGGCGCCCGCGCCATCGGCATCGTGGTCGGCACCCGCTACATCCACACCGTGACCGAGATGATCCACAAGACCGACCTCGAGGCCGCCCGCGACATCCTGACGGCCTATCTCAAACAGGCATGACCGCCACAGCCACGCGGCGACACTCCTCGGCTGGCGATGAAGGATCGACGATGCGGGAAGCGACGCGCCGGGATCATTGCGGCCGAATGCGGGCGCGCACTTCCGGAGCGGTTTCTGAGATCGGGGGATTGACGATGAACACGAAACGCATCCGCGCGGCGACACCCGATGACGCGCCGCATCTCGTCCGCTTTTTCAGATGGGCCGGCGAGGGCCTTCCCGACCTCGTCTGGGCCGCAATGGCCGCGCCGGGGCAAAGCGTCGACGATGTGGGCCTTGAGCGCGCGAAGCGCGAAGACGGCGATTTCAGCTACCGCAACGCCCATGTGCTCGAGGCAGACGGCACGATCGCGGCGGGGATCGTCGCGTATCGGCTGCCGTCCGAACCGGTTCCGGCCGGCCCGGACTTCCCGGCGGCCTTCGTACCATTCCACGAACTGGAGAGTCTCGCTCCCGGACATTGGTACGTATACCTTCTCGCCACGGTGCCCGAAGCGCGCGGCAAGGGGCTCGGAACCGCGCTTCTGCGCCAAGCCGAAGAGCGCGCGGTGGCACTCGGCTGTCCGGGCCTCGCGATCATCGTGTCCGGGTCGAACCCGGGGGCGGCTCGGCTGTATGCCCGCATGGGCTACGAGGAAAAGGCGCGCAGGCGGCTCGACATTCCCGGCTGGCTCCATTCGGGAACCGATGCCGTCCTGCTCCTGAAGCCCCTTTGACGGGTCGCTACGCCGCGGTTCCGGTGCCGTGACCGAGCCGCAGGGAGGTGTCTTTGCCGGTCACCTCACCGGCTTCGGCGAAGACTGCGCCACGAAGGACGCATCGCGCCAAGGGAAAACCTTCAACGCCGCCATCCGCTGACGCCTCACATCTGATGCACGTACGTCCCAGGCGCCGGCCCGAGCGTCGGATACCCCATTTCCGGCGCGCCCATGCCCGGCGGCGCGCCCTCGCCCGTGCTCCGCGCCGCGAGCCAGCGCGAAAGCTCCGGCCACCAAGACCCCTCGACCGGCGCGCGTCCCTCGATCCAGCGGTCCGGCCCGGAATAGAGCGCGCCCGCCTCGCGGCATCCGATCCGGTAATGCCGGCCCTTGTGCCCCGGCTCGCTGACGATCCCGCCATTGTGCCCCGAACTCGTCAGCACGAAGGTCATCTCCGCGTCGGTGAAGAGCGCCGTCTTGTAGACCGAGCGCCACGGCGCGACATGGTCGGTCTCGGTCCCCACCACGAACAGCGGCGCCGAGATGTCCTTGAGCGCGATCACGCGACCTTCAACGGCGAATCGCCCGGCGCTCAGCCGGTTCTCGAGGAACAGCCCCCGCAGATATTCCGAATGCATCCGTGCCGGCATCCGCGTGGTGTCCGTGTTCCAAACGCCCAGATCGGTCGGCAGATCATCCTGACCCAGGAAATACCGCTTCACCCCGCGCGACCAGATCAGATCCTCCGACCGGATCACCGCGAAGGCCCGCGCCATCTGCGGCCGGTCGAGATAGCCCTGTTCCCACATCAGATCCTCGAGGAACGCGACCTGGCTCTCGTCGGTGAACAGCAGCAACTCGCCCGCCTCCGCGAAATCCACCTGCGCGGCGAGGAGCGTGATCGAGGCGAGCCTTTCGTCCCGGTCCCGCGCCATCGTGGCGGCCGCGATCGCGAGGATCGTGCCGCCGAGGCAATAGCCCATCGCGTGGATCCCGCGCCCCGGAACGATCGCCGAGACCGCGTCGAGCGCCGCCATCACGCCGCGCGCCCGGTAATCGTCAAGCGACAGATCCGCCTGGTCGGCGGTCGGGTTGCACCATGAGATCATGAACACGGTGAAGCCCTGATCCACCAGATACCGCACCATCGAATTGTGCGGCGAGAGATCGAGGATGTAGTATTTCATGATCCACGCCGGCACGATCAGGATCGGCTCCGCATGCACCTTGTCCGTGCTCGGCGCGTACTGGATCAGCTCGAAAAGATCGTTTCGGTAAACCACCTCGCCCGGCGTGGTGGCCAGAGCCTCGCCGATTCGCCACCCCTCCGGCGGCGGCGTGTGGACGCCCGCCAGGGTCCCCAGGACATCCCTCGCGAAATGCTCGGCGCCCTCGGCGAGATTGCGTCCCCCGGTCGCGCGAGTCGCCTCCATGATCTCGGGATTCAGTCCCGGAAAGTTCGACGGCGACATCGTGTCGAGAAGCTGCCGCGCCATGAACCGCGCCCGGTCGGCATCCTGCCCGCGCAGCCCCCGCAACCGGTCGGTCGCCGCGTCCCACCAATCCTGCGTCGCCAGAAACCCCTGCTGCCACAGACTGTACGGCGGCCTGTCCCAGCCCGGATGCGTAAAGCGGTGATCATAGGCCTTCGGCGCGAAGGGCGTTGGCGCGCCGCCCGCCGCATGGGCCGCCAGCTTCATGGCGTTGCTCCAGCCGAGTTCCATCAGCTCCAGCTGCCGCCCGGGCGAGCGGGCCAGGTGGAGCGCCCAGTCGCTCCACGCGTCGAGATAGGCCTGCGGCGACACCCCGCCCGACATCCGCGCCACCGCCGCACGCGCCGCGCGGTCGAGATCGCCGTGCGGATGCCCGTCCGGCGCGGTCATCCCGACCGGCTTCTCCGGCGCGCGGGCCGGCGGGGCCGGCTCCCTTGTAGCTGCGGAATGTGTTTTGGCCATGGGCGACACTCTGACGCGCCGGAGCCTCCGCCGCGTTGATTCAGGTCAAGCGGGAGGTTCGAGGTCGTGACGGGACGGCTCCCCGAGAGCGGGAATTGTACCTGCGGGAAAACTACGGATAAACTATGTTCTTCCTACGCCGGTTTTCGCCGGGAAAGGCCCGACGGATGACCACGCTTCCCGCTTCCACCGACCGCAGCCTCGGGCTCGTCATCGACCTCGACACCTGCGTCGGCTGCCACGCCTGCGTGATCTCCTGCAAGGAATGGAACACCTCGCATTACGGTGCTCCCCTCTCGGACGTGGACGCCTACGGCGCGGAACCCGAAGGAACTTTTCTAAACCGCATCCATACCTTCGAGGCCGTTCCTGACGCGGCGGGCTCCCCGCCGCGCGTGGTGCATTTCCCCAAATCATGCCTCCACTGCGCCGACGCGCCCTGCGTCACCGTCTGCCCCACCGGCGCATCCTACAAACGCACCGAGGACGGCATCGTGCTCGTCAACGAGGACGACTGCATCGGCTGCGGCCTCTGCGCCTGGGCCTGTCCGTATGGCGCCAGGGAAATGGACCAAGTTGCTGGAATCATGAAGAAATGCACGCTCTGCGTCGACCGCATCTACAACGACAACATCCCCGAGATCGACCGCATCCCCTCCTGTGTCCGCACCTGCCCCGCCGGCGCCCGTCACTTCGGCGACCTCGCCGATCCGACCTCCGACGTCTCGATCCTCGTGGCCGAACGTGGCGGTTTCGACCTGATGCCCGAGCAGGGGACCGCCCCGGTCAACAAGTACCTGCCCCCGCGCGACAAAATCGATCTGCTCGCCCCGCTCCTCGACCCGATCCCCCAGGCCCAGGGCGGCTTTCTCGGCTGGCTCGACCGCGCCCTGTCCCGGATCTGACATGCATCCCGCGCCGTCGATCATCGCCTTCACCGTCCTCTCCGGCCTCGGCTTCGGCCTGATCTTCTGGCTCGGCCTCGGCTTTCCCTACGGCGACGGATGGATCGCCGCGACGTTCTGCGCGCTCGCAATCGGCCTCACCTCCGCGGGCCTGCTGTCGAGCCTCGCGCATCTCGGCCAACCGACCCGTTTCCTGAAGGCCTTCTCGCAATGGCGCAGCTCATGGTTGAGCCGCGAGGCGGTCCTCGCGGTGGCGACCCTCGTCACGTTCGGCGTCTACGGCGCCCTGTGGAGTTTCGGGATCCGCTTGGCACAGCTCGGCATGATCGCCTCCATCCTCGCACTCGTCACCGTCTATTGCACCGCGATGATCTACGCCCAGATGCGCAGTGTTCCCCGGTGGCGCAGCCCGTTCACGCCGGCCATCTTCCTGATTTCGGCGCTTGCCGGCGGCGCCCTGCTCGCGGGACAGGGCGTCGCGGCCGCCTGGCTTCTGGTGGCCCTCGCGGCGGCGCAGATCGCCGATTGGCTGCTCGGCGACCGCCGCCTCGCGACATCCGGCACGACGCTCGCCACCGCGACGGGCCTTGGGGCGTTCGGCACGCCCCGCCTGCTGGAACCGCCGCATACCGGCGGCAATTATCTCCTGCGTGAAATGGTCCACGTCGTCGGCCGCGCGCATGCGCGCAAACTCCGGCTCATCGGCCTCGCCCTCGCGGCGCTGTTTCCGGTCGGGCTGCTGACGGCGTTCCCGGTCGGGCATGCCGTCGCGGGTGTCGCGGTCCTGTCGCATGTTTCGGGTATGATCGTCATACGATGGCTCTTCTTCGCCCAGGCCGAACATGTGGTTGGATTTTATTACGGCAGGCGTTAGAACACCCACCCGACGAAGCAGGCCCGGTTCCGAGTACCTTTTTCGATGACAAAGCACGATCCGTCCCAACGCCTGCGGCGCTCCGTCACCGCGGCCGCGAAGTCCGGCCGCCCGCCAAGCCTCCAGGTCGCGGCGCTCTGCTACCGTCCGAGCGGCAAGACGTTCCGGGTGCTTCTGATCACCAGCCGGGACACCGGCCGCTGGGTCACGCCCAAGGGCTGGCCCATGCGGAACCGGACCGAGCCCGAGGCCGCGGCGCGCGAGGCCTACGAGGAGGCCGGCATCCGCGGCGACATCTCCTCGCGGTCGATCGGCCACTACACCTATTTCAAATGGATCGACAAGAACCGGGCGATTCCCTGCGTGGTCCGGGTCTATCCGCTGCGCGTACGCGAAATCCTGAAATCATATCCGGAGACCAAGCAGCGGCGGAACAAGTGGTTCAGACCCGCGAAGGCGGCCAGAAAGGTCCAGGAACCGGAACTGGCCGCACTGATCCGCAATTTCGATCCGTTGACGTTCGACGTCAACGTCAACATCGACCCCGACCTGGCCGACGCGGCGGAGTGAAAGCGCCGGTCGGCCCCGGTCAGGCCGGATCGCCGTAGAACGGCGTCATCTCCGCCACGATCACCGCGTTCTCGGCCAGCGCGCGCGCCATCAGCGCCCGCTCCTCCTCCGGCACCTCGTCGCCCGCCTCGAGACGCTCCTCCAGCGTCCCGTGGCCGGTGACGTCGAGCGGCGCCAGATCCGCCTGTTTGAGGATCGCCACGGTCTCGCGCACCGCCTCGGCCTCGTCGATGCCGGTCGCGTAACAGACCAGCCCCGCGCCGGTCGCTTTCCTGGGCAACCCGTCGCCCGGCTTCCGCCCGACCTGAACGACCAGCGTATAGACCGCCTGCGCGCTCAATCGCGCAGCAGCTCGTTGATCGACGTCTTGGACCGCGTCCGCGCATCGACCTTCTTCACGATCACGGCGCAATAGAGGCTGACGCCGTTCTTCGACGGCATCGTCCCCGCCACGACCACCGAGCCTGCCGGGATCTCGCCATAGCTGACGGACCCGGTCTCGCGGTCGACGATCTTGGTCGACTGTCCGAGAAACACGCCCATCCCCAGCACGGAGCCCTCACGCACGATCACGCCCTCGACGACTTCGGAGCGCGCGCCGATGAAGCACTCGTCCTCGATGATCGTCGGGCCCGCCTGCATCGGCTCCAGCACGCCGCCGATCCCGACGCCGCCCGACAGATGAACGTTCCGCCCGATCTGCGCGCAGGATCCGACCGTGGCCCAGGTGTCCACCATCGTGCCTTCGCCCACATATGCCCCGAGGTTCACGAAAGACGGCATCAGAACCGCGCCGGGCGCGATGTAGGCCGAGCGCCGGACGACGCAGTTCGGAACCGCGCGGAAGCCCGCATCGCGCCAGTCGCGCTCGGTCCAGCCCTTGAACTTGCTGTCGACCTTGTCCCACCAGCCGCCATCCTGCGGCCCGCCGCTCTGCACGCCCATGTCCTGGATGCGGAAGCCGAGCAGGACCGCCTTCTTGGCCCATTGGTTGACGTGCCAGACCCCATCCGCGCCGCGTTCCGCGACCCGCAGCGTGCCGCCGTCGAGCGCGTCCAGCGTGGTCTCGATCGCCGCGCGCGTCTCGCCGCCGGTCTGCGGCGTGATCGCGTCGCGCTCCTCCCACGCTGTTTCGATGGCGCGTTCGAGATCGGCATGGGTCTGGGACATCGGACTTCCAATTCTGCTGGCGGGGATCGGCCGCAACCTATAAATCGGTAACGGACCGCTGGCAATCTGGCGCGAGAAACCCCGATCGAGGCGCCCGATGGCCAGGCTGAGCGAGCACCAACGACGATTCCCCGACGCCCGCGCGGATCGCGAGATCGCGGAGAGCGTGCCGGAGACGCCGCAGACCCTGTCAACGAGCTATCGCCTCGCCTTCGACGATCCCGATTTCCTCGCCCGCGACGAGCTGCGCCCGGTGCGGCTCCAGCTCGAACTGCTCAAACCCGAGCTCGCGATGGCCGAACGGGGCATCGTCTCGACCGTGGTGCTCTTCGGCGGCGCGCGCATTCCCGACCCGGTGGACCGCGCCCGCGCGCGCACCAAGACCCTCGCCGATCTCGCGCGCTACTACGACGAGGCCCGCGAGTTCGCGCGGCTCGTGACGGTGAAATCGCTCGAATCCGACTGCACCGAGAACGTCATCTGCACCGGCGGCGGTCCCGGCGTGATGGAGGCCGGCAACCGCGGCGCCGCCGACGCCGGCGGCTGCTCGATCAGCCTCAACATCGTCCTGCCGCATGAACAGGTCCCGAACCTCTACGGAACGCCCGACCTGTCGTTCAACTTCCACTACTTCGGCATCCGCAAGATGCACTTCCTGATGCGCGCGAAGACCGTCGCGGTCTTTCCCGGCGGCTTCGGAACCCTCGACGAACTGTTCGAGACCCTGACGCTGATCCAGACCAAACGCATGGCCCCGATGCCGATCCTGCTCTTCGGCCGCGACTTCTGGGAGAAAGTGATAAACTGGGACGCGCTGGCCGATGCCGGCACAATCTCGCCCGGCGACGTGGACCTCTTCCGCTACGTCGAGACCGCGGCGGAAGCCTTCGAAGCGATGGAGGCCTGGCGGACTTGAGCCCTCCGGCTCAGACCGCCCCTTCCGGTTTCACGACCCGCCGGTAGAGGTGCCAGGTCGCATGGCCGAGCACCGGCAGCGCGATCACGAGCCCGAGGAACATCGGCACCATCGCGGCGAAAAGCGCCATCGCGACCACACCGGCCCACGTCAGCATCGGCTGAAGATTCGTCGTCACCGATTTCACGCTGGTGATCATGGCGGTGACGAAATCGACGTCCCGGTCCAGCAGAAGCGGCAGCGCGATCACCGTCAGCGAGAAGAGCGCGAAAGCGATCGCTCCGCCGATCAGCGTGCCGACCACCAGAAGCGCGATGCCCGGCCCCGTCGACAGCAGCGTGTTCAGATCTGAATAGACCGCGACGCTCATGCGACCCAGAAAGATCGCCACCATCAGCCGCGCGACCCAGACCCAGATCAGGAATCCGGCCATCACGATGAACGCCATCGACGGCATCTGACCGTTGCGCTGGCGCCAGACCGCGCCCAGAACCTCGGACCAGTCGAGATCCTTGCCCTCCTCGCGCCGGCGGCTCACCTCGTAGAGCCCCACGGCCGCGAACGGGCCGATCAGAGGAAACGCCAGCGCCAGCGGCACGATCCAGAGCGGCTGGTCCGACGCCCAAAGCTCCAAAAGGATCGCGATGCCGATGAGCGCGTAGACCCCGCCGAAGAACAGCCCGAACTGTGGCGCGGCGCGGAAATCGGCCCATCCCGCCCTGAGCGCCGCGTAGACGTCGTCCGTGGTGATCTTGTTGACCTCGGGTCTCTTGTATGTCGTCGTCGCGGTCGGGGCGGTGGCGTTCATGGGGCGTCTCCGTTCATGTCCGGCCCGGCGCCGGTGTCGCGGATCACATTAGTGCAACCGCGCCGTTCAAGACAACAGTGTCGCATATGTCGGTCTCACGCCTCGGCGTTGGCCTCGGCGCGGCTCTTGCCGGCGACCTGCTGCGCGAGCGTCGCGGCCATGAACCGGTCGAGATCGCCGTCCAGCACGCCCGCGCTGTCCGAGGTCTCGACGTTGGTGCGCAGATCCTTGACCATCTGATAGGGCTGCAAAACGTACGAGCGGATCTGGTTGCCCCAGCCCGCGTCGCCTTTGGCCTCATGCGCCGCGGTGATCGCCTCGTTGCGCTTGCGCAATTCCATCTCGTAGAGCCGCGATTTCAGCGCGGCCATCGCGTTCGCGCGGTTCTGGTGCTGGGACTTCTCCGAGGACGTCACGACGATGTTCGTCGGGATATGCGTGATGCGGACCGCCGAATCCGTGGTGTTGACGTGCTGGCCGCCCGCGCCCGAAGACCGGTACGTGTCGATGCGGATGTCATTTGGCGGGATCTCGATCTCGATGTTGTCGTCCACCACCGGATAGACCCAGACCGAAGAGAAGGACGTGTGCCGCCGCGCCGCGCTGTCGAACGGCGAGATCCGCACGAGGCGATGCACCCCGCTCTCGCCCTTGAGCCAGCCATAGGCGTTCTGGCCCATGATCTTGTAGGTGACCGACTTGATCCCGGCCTCCTCGCCCGCGCTCTCGGCGATCATCTCGACCTTGTAGCCGTGGCTCTCGGCCCAGCGTACGTACATCCGCGCCAGCATCGCGGCCCAGTCGCAGCTCTCGGTGCCGCCGGCGCCCGCGTTCACCTCGAGGAACGTGTCGTTGCCGTCCGCCTCGCCGTCGAGCAGCGCCTCGATCTCCTTCTGCGCGGCCACGTCGCGCAGCTTGACCAGCGCCGCCTCTGCCTCGGCGACGATCTCCGCGTCACCCTCCGCCTCGCCCATCTCGATCAGCTCGCGCTGTTCTGAAAGATCGCGTTCGAGACCTGAATAGGCGTCGATCGCGTCGGACAGCACCTGCCGGTCGCGCATCAGCTTCTGCGCCCGCGCCGGATCGTTCCAGAGGTCCGGATCCTCCGACATCGCGTTGAGTTCCTCGAGCCGGTGCGGCGCCGTGTCCCAGTCGAGACGCTGGCGCAGCAATTCCAGCGATTTCTCGATCTCGGCTGCGACGTGCTCGGTCTCGGCGCGCATGGGACATCATCCTTCAAGGGTTCCGGCAGGCACCGGTTCTAGCGGCGCCCCGTCAGGGGGTAAAGACCCCGCCCTGCCTGTCCGGTGACATCAGGGCCACCGTGAAGAGGCCGGCGTTGCGGACAACCCGCGTTAACACTTTTCATTATTTAAATCAGTGGGTTAGTCCGCCGCCAACTCTGGACGTCCGAAACGGGCGGCCCCAGCCGGCGAAGTGTCAGTAAAGCCCGCCGCTCGACAGCGATCCGAGTGACGGATTGGACGGCAGCGCGCGGGTCTGGCCGCGCACCTGAACCCGTTCGATCTCCGTCGCCGCCGGCGCGCCGTCGTAAAGCGGAATGTCCGCCCCCATGCGCCAGCCGCCGTCCACCGTCTCGCCGTAGCCGCCGACGATGATCCCCTGGCCATCGCGGATGTATTCGATCTGCACGTTGGCGCCGGTCGCGTTGTCGGACAGACGCTGTCCGGTGTTGCGGTCGATCCGGATGAAGTACCCGCCCGGCGGCGTCGGGAACGTCACCGGCGGCTGGCCTTCGAGCGCCACCTTCATGAATTCAGCGAAGATCGGCGCGCAGAGCGTGCCGCCGAACGCGCTGCGTCCGAGCGTCCGGGGCGTGTCATAGCCCATGAAACACCCCACCGCGAGGCGCGGGCTGTAGCCGACATACCAGACGTCCTTGGACTCGTTCGTCGTCCCGGTCTTGCCGGCCAGGTTCATGTTCATCGATCCGACGGCGGCGCGGCTGGTACCCCGGCTCACCGCGCCCTGAAGCATCGAGGTGATCTGATAGGCGGTGATCGGGTTCATCACCCGCTCCGCGTCGGACACCACCGAAGGCTGCCCGGACACGGCGAGGTTCGGCGCGGCGCAAGCGTCGCATTCACGCTGGTCATGGCGGTAGATCGTCTTGCCGTAGCGGTCCTGCACCCGGTCCACCAGCGTCGGTTCGACCCGAAGACCGCCATTGGCGAACATCGCGTAGGCGGCGACCATGTTGTAGAGCGTCGTCTCGCCCGCGCCGAGCGAATAGGACAGCAGGTTCGGCATGTCCTGGTAGACGTTGAAGCGCTCGGCATAGTCCGCGACCGTGTCCATGCCGACGTCCTGCGCGATGCGCACGGTCATCAGGTTGCGCGACTGCTCGAGCCCCGTGCGGATCGGCGCAGGGCCATAAAAACGCTCGCTGGAATTCTCGGGTCGCCAGATGCCTGCGCCGGTCGCGACCTCGATGGGCGCGTCCACGACGATCGTGGCGGGCGAATACCCGTTATCGAGAGCGGCGGCGTAGACGAACGGCTTGAACGACGATCCCGGCTGGCGCAGCGCCTGGGTCGCGCGGTTGAACACGCTCGACTGATACGAGAACCCGCCCTGCATCGCGAGCACGCGGCCGGTCTGCGTGTCCATCGCCATGAAGCCGCCCTGGACCTCCGGGATCTGGCGATAGGACCAGCGCTCGAAACCGCCGTCGGAATTGGTGACCGCCCGGACATGCACCACGTCGCCCACGTCCCACATCTCGTCCGGCGTGCGCGCCGTCTGAAGCCGGTTGTTCGCGTCGCGCACCCGCGCCCAGGACGCGTCGGCGAGAGTCAGAAAATGCCCGTCCCCGTCGTCCGGAACGCCCTCGATGCCGATCCGCGCCGAAGTCTCGCCAAGCGAAAGCACCACGGCCGGCAGCCAGCCGTCGATATCGCGCGGCACGGTCGCCGCGGCGAGCCTCGCGGTCCAGGTCTCCGGATCATCCGGGCCGAGCCCTTCGGCGTCGACCGTCGTCACCGGACCGCGATAGACACCCTGCGCGCGATCGAAACTCTCGAGCCCGTCGCGCAGCGACCGCGCGGCCACCTCCTGAAGATCGGGATCGACCGTCGCGCGGATCGTCAGGCCGCCGGTGAAAAGCTCCTCGTCGCCGAGGCTTTCCGAAAGCTGACGGCGGATCTCGTCGGTGAAATAGTCCCGCGGCGGCAGCGCCGCGCGCGCCGACACGATGTCGCCGCTCTGCACGGTCACCAGATCCTCCGCGCGGGCGGCCTCCGCCTCCTCGGCCGTGATGTAGCCGTTCTGCCGCATCTCGCCGATCACGTAGTTCCGCCGCGAGATCGCGCGCGCCTTCTCACGGACGGGATGCAGCACGCTCGGCGCCTGCGGCAGCGCCGCGAGATACGCCATCTCGGAGATGGTCAGCTCCTCAAGGGACTTCGCGAAATAGACCTGCGCCGCGGCCGTGACGCCGTAGGAGTTCTGCCCGAGGAAAATCTCGTTCAGGTAGAGCTCGAGGATCTCCTCCTTGCTCAGCGTCCGCTCCAGACGCGTGGCCAGGATGATCTCCTTTATCTTCCGCTCGCCCGACCGGTCGCCGGTCAGAAGGAAGTTCTTCATCACCTGCTGGGTGATGGTCGATGCGCCCCGCAGACGGCCGCCCTGGGCCGCGTCGTAGATCGCCGCCGCGATGCCGCGCGGGTCGTATCCGCCATGCTCGTAGAAGTTCTTGTCCTCGGCGCTGACGAAAGCGTGTTTGATCTGTTCGGGGATCTCGTCGATCGGCGTGAAGATCCGCCGTTCCCGCGCGAACTCGTCCATCAGCTCGCCTTCGCCGGAGTAGATCCGGCTCAGGGTCGGAGGCTCGTATGTGGCGAGCTGCGCGTAGTCCGGCAAATCCTTGCCGTATATGACGAATATCGCCGCCAGCGCCGCAAGACCGGCCACCGCGCCGATCGCCGCCCAACTGAACAGGAATCCGAAAAACCGTAAAATCACACGCAGCACGATTCGAGCCTCATCGCTTGTTGCCGGACTGTATCGGACGCCCCCGCAAAGGTCAAAAAGCACGGGGCCGAGTCCGCAGCGGTCACGCGGGCGGCCGCGCCGTTCAGCCGGGTCCCTCGAGACGAACCCGCTCGCATCCGGCGCCGCGGCTCCCGCGCCCGCGCCGCCGCCACGTCCGGAGACGTCGAGAAACCATTTGTATTCCGTCGCCTCCCGTGCGTAATGTGTCGCGTGGTCTGGACGGAATTCGGCTAGACCATAATCGTATTAGCCGCATGCCGGCGGCATCCGACGCCACGAAACGCGCGGGATGACCAAGGTGGAGGCGGCAGGCGCGTCGCGCCAGTTGAAATTGATCCGCGGCGAAAGCCCGGACAGTAACGGGTACGCGGCCGGCGACGGCCCGTCGTGCCGGAGCAAAACCGCGGTGAAGCGCGCAGTGACATCGGCAGCCGGCCTCGCAGTCCCGTTCTCGGGGCGCGATCGGGTGTCCGCGCCGCGCGCCTCCGCCTCAGCACTTGGAACGTCTTCCCGGCCGCGCCCTTACCGGCGCGGCAATCGGCGCGTTCCCGAAAGAGAACATGACATCGAAAATGCTCATAGACGCCACGCATGCGGAAGAGACCCGCGTCGTGGTGGTGGACGGAAACAAGGTTGAAGAGTTCGACTTCGAGTCGCTCAACAAACGTCAACTCGCCGGAAACATCTACCTCGCCAAGGTGACGCGCGTCGAGCCGTCGCTCCAAGCGGCGTTCGTCGAATACGGCGGCAACCGGCACGGATTTCTCGCTTTCTCGGAAATCCATCCCGACTATTACCAGATCCCCAAGGCCGACCGCGAGGCGCTGCTGGCCGAGGAGGCCGCCCTCGCCGAGGCCGCCGAGGTGGAGGCCGACCGCGAGGCCAGCCCGAAACCGCGCGGCCGCTCGCGCAGCCGTCGCCGGACCCGTGCCGCGAGCGACGGCGCGCCGGCCGCCGAAGATGCGGTCGTCGCCTCGGACGACCTTGAGGACGCCTCCGACGCGACACCGGACGATGTGGCAGATGACGCGCCTCCCCCGTCGGCGGCGAGCGGCGAGATCGACATCGTCGTTCCCGACGAGCCGTCCGGCCCGCCCGCGACCGAGGGCGGAGAATACGAATCCGTCGGCGGCGACGACGTCGAGGAGGAGCGCGCGCCCCGCAAACCGCGCGCGCGGCGCTACAAGATCCAGGAAGTCATCAAGGTCCGCCAGATCCTGCTGGTCCAGGTCGTGAAAGAGGAGCGCGGCAACAAGGGCGCGGCCCTCACCACGTACCTCTCGCTCGCGGGCCGCTACTGCGTGCTCATGCCCAACACCGCGCGCGGCGGCGGCATCAGCCGCAAGATCACCAACGCCGCCGACCGCAAGAAGCTCAAGGAGATCTCCTCCTCGATCGTCGTGCCCAAAGGCGCCGGCCTCATCATCCGCACCGCCGGATCGAACCGCACCAAGACCGAGATCAAGCGCGACTACGAGTACCTTCTGCGCCAGTGGGAGATGATCCGCGACCTGACGATGAAGTCCATCGCGCCCGCGCCGATCTACGAGGAAGGCAGCCTGATCAAGCGCGTGATCCGCGACCTCTACAGCCGCGACATCGACGAGATCCTCGTCGACGGCGAGCGCGGCTATCGCGAGGCCAAGGACTACATGAAGATGCTCATGCCGTCCCACGCCAAGAACGTGAAGCATTACGCCGAGCCGCTGCCGCTCTTCTCGCGCTTCCAGGTCGAGAGCTACCTCAGCGCGATGTTCAACCCGACGGTCCAGCTCAAATCCGGCGGCTACATCGTCATCGACGTGACCGAGGCGCTCGTCGCCATCGACGTGAACTCCGGCCGCGCGACGCGCGAGAGCTCGATCGAGGACACCGCGCTCAAAACCAACCTCGAGGCCGCCGAAGAGGCCGCGCGCCAGATGCGTCTGCGCGACCTCGCGGGCCTCATCGTGATCGACTTCATCGACATGGAGGACCGCCGCAACAACAACGCGGTGGAGAAAAAGCTCAAGGACAAGCTCAAGACCGACCGAGCCCGAATCCAGATCGGCCGCATCTCCGGCTTCGGCCTGCTCGAGATGTCGCGTCAGCGCCTGCGTCCAGGCATGATCGAGGCGACGACCAAGGCCTGCCCGCATTGCCACGGCACGGGCCGCGTCCGCTCCGACGATTCGATGGCGCTCGCCCTCCTGCGCGAGCTCGAGGAGGAAGGCGTGCGCCAGCGCTCGAAGGAGGTGCTGATCGTGGCGCCCGTCGAGATCGCCAACTACCTCCTGAACCAGAAGCGCGAGCACATCGCGATGATCGAGGGCCGCTTCGGCCTCTCGGTCCGTGTCGAGGGCGACCCCGCGCTGATCAGCCCGGACTACCGGATCGAACGCTTCAAGACCGCCTCGCGGATCGTACCCGTCGCGGCGCCGATCAGCTTGCCCGTCGTGGAATATCCCGAATCCGACGAGGTCGACGAACCCGAAGACGAGATGCCGGAGGAGACTCCGCGCGAGGCGCGGACGGCCGACGAGACCGCGCAGGGCGAAGGCCAGCAGAACGGCAAACGCAGGCGGCGGCGGCGCCGTCGGGGCGGCGGCCGCTCGGGCGACGAGGCCCAGAACGGCGCCGAGTCCGGTCGGACCCATGACGAGGGCGCGTCCGTGCCGGAAGCCGCGGAGGCCACGTCGCAGGCGGAGAGCTCCGACGAGCCAAGAGCCGACCGCGGCCGCTCGCGCCGCCGGACCCGCAGCCGTCCGGTCGAAGCCGAAACCGCGACCGCCGAGGCGACGGCCGCCGAGAGCGTGACCCCGTCCGGCTTGGCCGAGGCGATCGACCTCGGCGACGACGCGGCGCCCGAGATCGTCGACGTGCCGGAAAGCGAAGCGCCGCAGCGGCCCAAACGGACCCGCGCGCGCAAGCCCGCTCCGAAGCCGGAAGCGGAGCCCGCGCCGGAAGCGCAGGCCGAGCCAGAAGCGGCCCCGGAACCGGTCGTGCAGGAGGCCGCTCCAATGGAGCCGGTCGCGACGCCCGAACCGGAAGCGGAGCCCGAACCCGCGCCGGAAATGGCCGAAGCGATCCCCGAACCGGCATCGGCGGAAACGAGCCGAGACCAGCGATGCGCCGAAACGGCGCGGCTGGTGGTCGCGCGCGATCGGCGGCTCCTGACCTCCGGGCGCCCGGGGCCGGATCAGACTCCGGCCCGGGCCTTCAAGCGCGCGACGCCTTCCTCGATCGACGCCGTCGAGCCCGCGTAGGAGAACCGCACGGTTCCGTTGCCCCGGCTCGGATCGAAATCGAGACCCGGCGTGATCGCCACGCCGGTCTCCTCCAGAATCCGCGCGCAGAACGCCCGGCTGTCGTCGGTCAGGTCACTGACATCCGCATAGATGTAGAACGCCCCGTCCGGCGGCGCGATCCGGTCGAACCCCGCCCGCGGCAATCCCTCGAGCATCAGCGCCCGGTTCGCCGCGTAGACCTCGAGATTCCCTCGCAACTCATCCTCGGCATCCATCGCCGCGAGCGCCGCGACCTGCCCCGCATGGGACGCGCAGATGAACATGTTCTGCGTCAGCCGCTCGATCCGCCGGACATGCGCCTCCGGCACCACCATCCACCCGACGCGCCAGCCGGTCATCGAGAAATACTTCGAGAACGAGTTTATCACGTAGACCTCGTCACTCACCTCGAGCGCCGACACCGCGCGCTCGCCATACTGGATCCCGTGATAGATCTCGTCAGAGATCAGCGCGATCCCGCGCGCGGACGCCGTATCGACCAGAGCCGCGATATCCGCCCGTGACAGCATCGTTCCGGTCGGATTGCCCGGACTGGCGATCAGCGCGCCGGCCAGATCGTCCCCCAGATCGCGCGACGTCAACTGGAACCGGTCCTCCGCGCGGGTCGCCACCCCCACGGGCTCAAGGCTCAGCGACTTCAGGATGTTGCGATAGCTCGGATAGCCCGGATCGCCGATCGCCACCCGGTCGCCCGCGTCGAACAGGCTGGTGAACGCGAGGATGAACCCCGCCGACGATCCTCCCGTCACGATCACCCGCGCCGGATCGAGATCGACGCCGTACCAATCCGCGTAGAGCTTCGCTATCCGAGCCCGAAGCGCCGGCAGCCCCAGCGACACGGTATAGCCCAGCGGTCCCGCCTCCATCGCCGCGACCAGAGCGTCGCGCGCGGCGCGCGGCGCCGGGGTCCCCGGCTGGCCGACCTCCATATGCACGACCGATGCCCCGGCCGCCTCCGCCGCGCGGGCCGCCTCCATCACGTCCATCACAATGAAGGGATCGACCTCGCCCCGGCTTGATGTCCGCACGGCCCGTCTCCTACTCTCACGCCTCATCCGGCGCGCACGAAGCCACGATCGCCGGTCGGGCGCAACCACGGGAGCCCTGCCTCTTGCCAAGACCGCTCCGCCTCGCCGCGCTCCTGCTGGCCGTCGCGTTCGTCCTCGCCGGCCGGCCCGCCGACGCCCAGAGCCTGATCCGCGACGCCGAGATCGAAAGCACGCTCGCACGCATCGCCAATCCGATCCTGCGGGCCGCCGCGCTCAACCCCGAGACCGTCGACATCTACATCGTCCAGGACCCCGAGATGAACGCCTTCGTGGCGGGGGGCAGCAACATCTTCCTCCATACCGGCCTGCTCCAGCGCCTCGAGACCATCGACCAGCTGCGCGCGGTCATCGCCCACGAGGTCGGCCACATCACCGGCGGCCATCTCGTGCGCCGCGACGCGGCGCTCAAAGGCGCGCGCGGTGTCGCGGTCATCGGCATTCTGGGCGCCGCCGCGGCCGCCGTCGCCGGAAGCCCCGAGGCGGCCGTGGGCATCGCCGCCGGAAGCCAGGGCTTCGCGCAGCGCAACGCGCTCGCGCACAACCGCGCCGAGGAGGCGAGCGCCGATCAGGCCGGCCTGCGCTTCGCCGCCGCGTCGGGCAGCGATCCCGCGGCAATGTTGGAGGTGCTGCGACTGTTCCGGGGACAGGACGCCCTGCGGCTCTCGCGCATGGACCCGTATCTGCGCACCCATCCGGTCTGGTCCGAGCGGATCGCCCTGATCGAGGAGCGCGCGGCGACGCTGCGTCGCGGCGACGGGCCGACCCCCGATGACATCTACTGGCACGCCCGGATGGTCGCCAAACTGGACGGATTTCTCGACGAACCGCGCCGGACCCTCCGCAATTCGCCTTCGGACGGATCGGAGACCTCGACGCTGGCACGGGCCGTCGCCAATCACCGCCTGCCGGACGTCTCATCCTCCCTCGCGCTGGTCGACGCGCTGATCGCCAAGCGTCCCGACGACCCATTCTACCACGAACTCAAGGGCCAATTCCTGCTCGAATCCGGCCGGGCCGGGCCGGCGGTGGACTCCTATCGCCGCGCGGTGGAACTCGCGCCGTTCGAGCCGCTGATCCTCGGCGGCCTGGGACGCGCGCTTCTCAACACCAACGACGCCTCCCAGCTGGAAGAGGCGCGCGAGAAACTCGCGCTTTCCGCGCGCATCGACGACGCCAATCCCGGCGTCCTGCGCGATCTGGCGCTGGCCGAGGCACGCTCCGGCAACGAAGGCGCCGCGGCCCTCGCCACCGCCGAGCGTTACGCCCTGACCGGCGATTTCCGGGATGCCCAGCGCAACGCCGAACGCGCCGTCGATCTTCTTCCCACGGGCGCGCCGGGCTGGCGGCGCGCTCAGGATGTGATAACGCTGTCCCGCCGCGCACAGAAATGAGGTTTCCATGAGCTTTCTCCGCAATGCCCTTCTCTGCACCGCCCTGCTCGCGGCGCCGTCCGGTTGGGCGCAATCCGACATGAGCGACGCCGAGCGCGATGCGCTCCACGCCGAGATCCGCGGCTATCTGCTGGAGAACCCCGAGATCATCATGGAGGTCATCGGCATTCTCGACGAGCGCCGCGCGCTCGGCGAGGCGGCGGCCGAGGCCTCTCTTGTCACTGACAATTCCTCCGCGATCTACGACGACGGCTATTCCTTCGTCGGCGGCAATCCCGACGGTGACATCACCATCGTCGAGTTCGTCGACTACCAATGCGGCTTCTGCCGCAAGTCCCACCCGGAGGTTCGCGAGCTGATCTCCGCCGACGGCGGCATCCGACTGATCGTCAAGGAACTTCCGATCCTCGGCCCCGGCTCCGAACTCGCCTCGCGCGCGGCGATCTCGACGCTGATCTCCGAAGGCCCCGAGGCCTACGAGCGCCTGAACCTCGCCCTGATGACGCTCCAGGGCCAGGTCACCGAAGCCTCGCTCGACGGCGCGCTCGCCGAAGCCGGCCTCGATGTCGCCATGATCCGCGCGGGCATGGACGCCGACGAAGTCACCCGCCGCCTCCAGGACACGCGCGGCCTCGCCCAGGCGCTCGCGATTTCCGGCACGCCGACCTTCGTCTTCGGCGACCGGATGGTGCGCGGATACGTCGAGCTTGCGGCCATGCGCGGCCTTGTGGAAGAATTGCGCGCGACGAACTGAACCGTACGCCGCTGATTAACCGCTAGGCAGAGGCCCGGCCTCCGCATATAGAGTGCCACGCACCGAGCGGCGCGCGTCCATCGTCGGCGCCGCTCCAAGAAAACCGAGGCCGAACATGAGCAAGAGACCGCAGGAGTCCGACGTCGAATTCATCCGCGCATTGGCCGAGATGCTTCGCGAGAACGACCTGACCGAGATCGAGGTCAGCCGCGACTACGCCGAGGACGACGCGCTGAACGTCCGCGTCGCCCGCCAGTTCGCCGCCGCCCCGGCGCCGGTTCAATACGCCGCCCCCGCTCCTGCGCAGCCCGGCCCAAGCCAGCAGCAGACTTCCCCACGGCCTGCGGCCGTCGAGGACCCCGCCGAGGACCCCGGCACCGTCGTCTCGCCCATGGTCGGCACCGCCTATTTTCAGGCCGAGCCTGGCGCCGCCCCGTTCATCAAGGTCGGCGACACGCTCAAGGAGGGCCAGACCTTCCTGATCATCGAGGCGATGAAAACGATGAACCAGATCCCGGCCCCGCGCGCCGGAACCGTGAAACGCATCCTCGTCGAGGATGGCGCCCCCGTCGAATTCGGCGCGCCGCTGATCGTCCTCGAATGACCGCGCGCCGCGCGCAGGGATAGACGCCCATGTTCAAGAAGGTCCTGATCGCCAACCGTGGCGAGATAGCGCTCCGCATCCACCGCGCCTGCAAGGAGATGGGCATCCAGACCGTCGCGGTCCATTCGACCGCCGACGCCGACGCGATGCACGTCCGCATGGCCGACGAGAGCGTCTGCATCGGCCCGCCCTCGGCCACGCAGAGCTATCTCTCCGTCCCCAACATCATCGCCGCCTGCGAGATCACCGGCGCCGAGGCGATCCATCCGGGCTACGGCTTCCTCTCCGAGAACGCCGCCTTCGTGCAGATCGTCGAGGATCACGGCATCACCTTCATCGGCCCGACCGCCGAGCACATCCGCCTGATGGGCGACAAGATCACCGCCAAGGAGACGATGCTCGCGCTCGGCGTGCCCTGCGTTCCCGGCTCCGAAGGCGGCGTGGCGACGCTCGAGGACGCGATCCGCGTCGGCGCGGAGATCGGCTTCCCGCTCATCGTCAAAGCCACGGCCGGCGGCGGCGGACGCGGCATGAAGCTCGCGAAAACCGCCGAAGATCTCGAGACCGCGTTCCAGACCGCCCGGTCCGAGGCCAAAGCCGCCTTCGGCAATGACGAGGTCTATCTCGAGAAATACCTCACCACCCCGCGTCACATCGAGATCCAGGTCTTCGGCGACGGCAAGGGCAACGCCGTGCACTTGGGCGAGCGCGACTGCTCGCTCCAGCGTCGCCACCAGAAGGTCTTCGAAGAGGCCCCCTCGCCGGTCATCGACGCCGCCACCCGCGCGCGCATCGGCAAGGTCTGCTCCGACGCGGTCGCGCGCATCAACTATGCCGGCGCCGGCACCATCGAGTTCCTCTACGAGAACGGCGAGTTCTTCTTCATCGAGATGAACACGCGGCTTCAGGTCGAGCATCCCGTGACCGAGGCGATCTACGACGTCGACATCGTCCAGGAACAGATCCGCGTCGCGGCCGGCCTGCCGATGTCGTTCACGCAGGACGAGCTGTCGCACGAAGGCCACGCCATCGAGTGCCGCATCAACGCCGAAAAACTGCCGCAGTTCCAGCCGAGCCCCGGCACGATCGAAACCTACTACGCGCCCGGCGGGCTCGGCATCCGGATGGACAGCGCGATCTACGGCGGGTATCGCATCCCGCCCTATTACGACAGCCTGATCGGCAAGCTCATCGTGCACGCCCGCACGCGCGATCTGGCGCTCGCCCGTCTGCGCCGCGCTCTTTCGGAACTCGTCGTCGAAGGCGTCGAGACCACCGCGCCGCTCTTCGACGCGCTTCTCGACGAGCCCGACATCGCGACCGGCGACTACGACATACACTGGCTCGAACGCTGGCTCGAACGGCAGGACTGACCGGCGGCATGAGGGATGAAAGCCCGCCCGTCACCTCCGATCTTCTGCTGCGGGCCTACGCGTCCGGCGTTTTTCCGATGGCGGAATCGGCCGACGCGCCCGGCATCTTCTGGCTCGACCCGGACCGGCGCGGAATCCTGCCCCTCGACGGTCTGCGCGTCCCGCGGCGTCTCGCGCGCGCCTTCCGCACCGGCCCGTTCGAGATCCGCATCGACACCGCCTTCGACGCCGTGGTCGACGCCTGCGCCGACCGGCCGGAGACGTGGATAAATCCGGAGATCCGCGCGCTCTATGTCGATCTCCACCGTGCCCGGCACGCCCGCTCGGTCGAGATCTGGACGGACGACCGCCTTGTCGGCGGCCTCTACGGCGTCGCGCTCGGCGGCGCGTTCTTCGGTGAAAGCATGTTCAGCCGCGCGCGCGACGCGTCGAAATTCGCGCTGATCGCGCTTGTGGCCCGGCTGCGCGCCGGCGGCTTCACCCTGCTCGACACGCAGTTCGTCACCGACCATCTCGCCAGCCTCGGCGCCGTCGAGATCAGCCGCGCGGATTACCGTCGACGTCTCGCCGCCGCCCTGCCGCGCCCGGCGCGCTTCGACGTGCTCTCTCCGGGCGCGTCACGTCAGGAATTGCTGCAGCTCACCACCCAGACGTCGTAGCGCGGATGGTCCAGCGCCGAGAGCGCCGGCGAGGACGCGAACATCCAGCCCGAGAATCGCGGCTCGCTCTCGCGAATGTCGCGGATCCGCAGGAACGCGAATGCGTCCGCATTCGGGTCGGCGCGCGGCACCCGGCAAGTGTCGACCGTGATCTCCAGGTGTCCGAACTCGACCGTCGCCCCCACCGGCACCCGCAGATCACGCGCGACGCCGTTGAGCGTGTCGAGCCCGCGAAGGTTGGCGAACGCGGCCTGTTCGGTATCCTGATCGTTGACGATCTGCACCGACTGCGCCGCGACGGCCTCGACAGCCACCAGCATCGCGATGGCCGCGAAAAAACCCGCGCGCATCATCGGACCACCCCGTACCGGATCAGCAGATCAAGGATGCTCTCGGCCCCCTGCGTGTCCGTGATCTCGTCCCCGGGCTGGAGCATGAAACCCGATCGTCCGGGCCTCAGCTCCAGAAACGAGCCGCCGAGCAGTCCTTCGGATCCGACTTTCACTTCCGTGTCCTCCGGCAATTCCAGATCGTCGCGAACGGTGAAAGCGGCCTTGACCTCGAAACTGGCCGGATCGAGGTCCAACGCCGTCACCGTCCCGACCTTGATGCCCGCGAGACGGACATCCGTGCCGACCGCGATGCCTTCGACGCTCGGAAAACGCGCGCTCAGCGGTGTCATGCTCCGCCCCGAAACCACTCCCGAGGATTGCGCCACGTAGACCGCGAAGGCCGCCGCGGCCGCCAGAACGACCGCCCCGATCGCCGCTTCCGCCGCGCTGTCCGACATGCGCGCGGCCCCCGTTACGGCGTCCACGCCTCGTAATCCGTCGGCGTGACCGGCTTCTGGGCCAGAATGCTCCCCTTCGGCCGATAGGCCGATCCGGTCCCGGTCAGATTCGGCACATGCGGCTTCTCCCACGACTTGCGCGCCGGGGGCGCCTTGGTCGGCGGTTCCTGCCACGTGTGGTGAAGCCAGCCATGCCATTCCGGCGCGACACGGCTCGCCTCGATGGCTCCGTTATAGATCACCCAGCGGCGCGCGCCGCCCGCGTTCTGGTAATAGACGTTGCCCTCCGCGTCCTCGCCGACGCGCTGACCTTTGCGCGCCGTGAAAAGCCGCGTCGCGATCGTCTGGCCGTTCCACCAGGTGAAAAGCTGCGCCAGAATGCCCATGATACCCTCGTCGAACCGGTTCGGCACGGTTATGCCGGATTCACCCGACCGGGTCCAGCGGCGCCGGACGAAGTTCCGAACGGCCGACGTCTGTCAACGCGGCTTGCGCGCATCGACCGAACTCACGCTCCATTGAAGCGCGGCGATGGTCCGCTCCGGGCCCAATGCAGACGGGCGCTTGATACATATCAATGGTGACATGCAGGAAATGATATACAATTGGATTCCACCAATTCAGATGGAGGTTTCTCATGATGCAGCAAGTAAGAGAAGTCCTTGCTGTCGGTGCATTGGTCGGCACCTGTGCCCTTGCAACAGGCGTCGTCGCCGAGACGGGTGACGACGAGCAGGCAATTCTTGAAATCTGGTCAACCTATACCGAAGCACGCGTCGCTGGCGATGCTGAGACATGGCTCGGGCTGTGGGATGAAGACGGCATCCGGATGCCGCCGGGGACTCCCGCCGTGGATTTCGCTACTTTCGCACCAGGAACACCTGAGCGCTTTGCCAACCCACCGGCTTCGATGGACATCAACGCCGAGGAGATCGTTGTTTCGGACGACTGGGCGTATTCTCGGGGGACGTTCACAGTGGATGAAGCTGTGGAAGGTAAGTTCCTGACGATCTTTCGCCGTCAGGAAGATGGATCTTGGCGGATCTACCGCAACTCCTTCAGCATGAACTCCGAATAGGAGCCAATCCGCATCGGCGCTCTGCCGATGTGGGGCACATGACTGGGCGACTTTGTCCGCACATCAGATCTCCATGCGATGGCGGTTTCGCTGGACAGTTGGATCACCCTGCGCGACCGCCATCTGCCCCGTCGCTGTCATCGTATTTGGCGGGACGGAATGGTCGGCCTGTCCGGCGATGTGTCAAGCTCGGAGCGCATCATCCCGACAACAGGCGAAAATTCGGACGAAAGCCCACACAGGTGGGTTGGTCTGACACGGCCTCATCGACGAGGGTTATCGAAAGGTGAACACACCTTTCCAGAATCTGAACGAAAATTGGATTTTGGTTCCAAATCAGAGACTTGGCAAGAGCGACACGCGTGACACGACGCATGAAATCACACCTCTCGGAACGCCTCCGCGCGTCAGGACGCGGAGGCCGAGCCTTCCTTGCGGTCGGCGTAGATCAGCAGCGGTTCACCCTTGCGCATGATGCATTCGTCGTTGACCACGACCTCCTCGACACCTTCCATCGAAGGCAGTTCGAACATCGTATCGAGCAGCACCTCTTCCAGGATGGAACGCAGCCCCCGCGCGCCCGTCTTGCGCTCGATCGCCCGCTTGGCGATCGCCATCAGCGCGTCGTCGGTGAAGGTGAGCTGCGTGTCCTCCATCTCGAACAGACGCTGATACTGTTTGATCAGCGCGTTTTTCGGTTCCGTCAGGATGATGATCAGCGCCGCCTCGTCGAGATCGGTCAGCGTCGCCAGAACCGGCAGACGTCCGACGAATTCAGGGATCAGACCGAATTTCAGCAGATCCTCCGGCTCCAGCTCCTGGAACAGATCGCCGACGCGCCGGTCATCCGTATCCTTCACGTCCGCGCCAAAGCCCATCGCAGAGCCGCGACCGCGCTGCGCGATGATCTTGTCGAGCCCCGCGAAGGCCCCGCCGCAGATGAAGAGAATGTTCGTCGTGTCGACCTGGAGGAATTCCTGCTGCGGATGCTTGCGTCCGCCCTGTGGCGGCACGGAGGCCACGGTGCCCTCCATGATCTTCAGCAGCGCCTGCTGCACGCCCTCGCCCGACACGTCCCGCGTAATCGAGGGGTTGTCCGACTTGCGGCTGATCTTGTCGACCTCGTCGATATAGACGATGCCGCGTTGCGCGCGCTCGACATTGTACTCGGCCGACTGCAGCAGCTTGAGGATGATGTTCTCGACATCCTCGCCGACATACCCGGCTTCGGTCAGCGTGGTCGCGTCCGCCATCGTGAACGGCACGTCGAGGATCCGCGCGAGCGTCTGCGCCAACAACGTCTTGCCGCAGCCCGTCGGGCCGATCAGCATGATGTTGGATTTCTGCAGCTCCACGTCGCCGTTCTTGCCGGCGTGGTTGAGCCGCTTGTAATGGTTGTGGACCGCCACCGACAGAACGCGCTTGGCGACCTGCTGTCCGATCACGTAATCGTCCAAGACCTTGCAGATCTCATGCGGCGTCGGCACGCCGTCCGACGATTTGACCAGATTGCTCTTGGTCTCCTCGCGGATGATGTCCATGCATAGCTCGACGCATTCGTCGCAGATGAACACGGTCGGACCCGCGATCAGCTTCCGGACCTCATGCTGACTCTTCCCGCAGAACGAGCAGTAGAGGGTGTTTTTCGCGTCGCCGCCGCTCGATTTGCTCATTGCTCGCCTCTGGCCTCGACCTCGATCAAGTCATCGGCCGGCACCGCGCTGGAAGCCGCGCCACCGACATTCTTTATTGGAACATGCTTGAGCGGCCGATTACAAGCCCAAAGCATCTTCAACTGGACGCGATCCGGAGCGTCATTCCGGCGCGGGTTCGACACTCCGCTTCTCGACGATCTCGTCGATCAGACCCCAATCCTTGGCGTCTTCGGCGGTCATGAACCGGTCACGCTCCAGCGCCTGTTCGACCGCCTCGATCGCCTGGCCGGTATGCTCGTGGTAGATCTGGTTGAGCCGGTCCTTGAGCGACTGGGTCTCCTTGGCGTGGATCATGATGTCCGTCGCCTGCCCCTGAAAGCCGCCCGATGGCTGGTGCACCATGATCCGGCTGTTGGGCAGGGAGTAACGCATGCCCTTCGCCCCGGCCGTCAGCAGAAGCGAGCCCATCGACGCCGCCTGGCCGACGCAGAGCGTCGAGACCGGCGGGCGGATGTACTGCATGGTGTCGTAGATCGACAGCCCCGACGTGACCACGCCGCCGGGGCTGTTGATGTACATCGAGATCTCTTTTTTCGGGTTCTCCGCCTCAAGGAACAGCAGCTGCGCCACGATCAGCGTCGACATCCCGTCATGGACCGGACCGGAGACGAAGATGATCCGCTCCTTGAGAAGACGCGAGAAGATGTCATAGGCCCGCTCGCCCCGGGCCGTCTGCTCGACGACCATCGGAACGAGGTTCATGTAGGTCTCAACGGGATCATTCATTGCATTCGCCTTTGTCTGCGCGCGCCCGATCGGCCGGACCCTTCAACCAGAGGAATAGTCATCCCGACCGGCAGCCGCAAGAGCGGGCCTTTGACGGTGCGGGACGGCTTGTTTCTCTCGACGCGGCCGCCCGCGGCCACGTCGAATCGCGTCACCGGCCGGCGACGGCCGGTGAACGTCAGGCTTCGGCCGGCGTCGTCGGCCCCTCTGCCTCGTCGAGCGCCTCGATCGCTTTCTGCAACTCGTCCTTGCTGACCGACTTCTCGGTGACCTCGGCCAGTTCGAGAATGTAGTCGACGACCTTGTCCTCGAAGAGAGGCGCGCGGATCTGCTGAAGCGCCTGGGGGTTTTTCTGCACGAACTCGAGGAACTGCCGCTCCTGCCCGCGATATTGCCGCGCCTGCGCGAACACCGCCTGCTGCATCTCCTGGTCGGAGACGACGATCTCGTTGCGATTGCCGAGCTCGGCCAACAGCAGTCCGAGCCGCACCCGCCGCTCGGCGAGCTTCAGATGCTCGTCGGTCGGGGTGATCTCGGGATGATCGTGGCCCTGATGCTCCGGGTTGTCCTCGTGCCAAAGCTGGTGGGCGATCTGCTTCGCCTCGACATCGACAAGGCTCGGAGGCAGCTCGAATCCGACCATTTCGTCGAGGGCGTCCATCAGGCGACGCTTCATGATCGCCCGGCTCGCCTGGCCGTATTCGTCACCGAGCCGGCCTCGGATCTGCTCTTTCAACGCGTCGAGATCATCCGCGCCGTACCGCTTGGCAAGCTCGTCGTCGATCTCCGCCGGCTTCGGCGCCATGACGGATTTGATGGTGCAGGCGAAAACCGCTTCCTTGCCCGCGAGATTCGCCGCGCCGTAATCGGCCGGGAACGTCACCTTCGCCTCGACCTCATCGCCCGCCTTCGCGCCGACGAGCTGCTCCTCGAAACCCGGAATGAAGCTGCCGGATCCCAGCACGAGCGGGAAATCCTCCGCCGAGCCGCCGTCGAACGCGACGCCGTCGATCGACCCCTTGAAGTCCATGACGACCTGATCGCCATCCTTGGCCTTTGAGCCTTTGCGCCGGTCGCTGAACGTGTTCGCCGAGGACGCGAGGTTCTCAAGCGCCTCGGTGACGGCCGCCTCGTCTATCTCCGCGACCAGACGCTCGAGCTTGACCGATCCCAGATCGATCTCCGGCACGTCCGGAAGCGCCTCGTAGGTCATGGCGACCTCGATATCATCGCCCTCGGACCAGTTCTCGTTGGTCATTTTCACTTCGGGCTGGCCGGCCGGCCGGTCACCCGACGCCTCGAAATGGCCCCGCATCGCCTCGTCGATGGTCTCCTGCATCGCCTCGCCGAGGACCGACTTGCCGAACATCTTCTTCATGAGCGCGGCGGGCGCCTTGCCCTTGCGGAAGCCCTTCATCTGGAAGTCCTTGCGGGCCTCCTCCAGCTTCTCGTTGACCTTGGCGTCCAATTCGCCGGCGGGCACCATGATGGCGTAGCCGCGCTTCAGGCCTTCGTTCAGCGTCTCGGTCACCTGCATCGTGTTCTTTCCTCGTATTTTTCTGGTGCGGGCGGAGGGACTTGAACCCCCACGCCTCTCGGCGCCAGAACCTAAATCTGGTGCGTCTGCCAATTCCGCCACGCCCGCGGCCGAAGGTCCGAAAAATCGGGCCTCCGTTAGACGTCGCTCTCTAGCAGACGGAAAAATCCACCGCGAGCGAAAAATGTCGCCGGTCGCCCGTCCGCCTCAGAGCGGGGTCAAGGCCAAAACGTCCCAATTCTGCACATTAATTAGGCAGACTGCACGTCTTTCAGGCATTCTCCGGGTTTCAGCGACGCTTCGCCAGCGCGGTCAGGGAACCCACATTGAAACCCGGGCAGCGAGCTGTTTTCTGAAGCGCAGTCGACGAAGGTGTCGGCGGTATTGTTGCCGGGGTGGTCCGCGAATGAAGAAGATCGAGGCGGTTATCAAGCCGTTCAAGCTGGACGAGGTGAAGGAGGCGCTGCAGGAGGTGGGGATCCAAGGCCTGAGCGTCATCGAAGCCAAGGGTTTCGGACGTCAGAAAGGCCATACCGAGCTTTACCGCGGTGCCGAATACGTCGTCGATTTCCTGCCGAAGGTGAAAATCGAGGTCATACTCGCGGACGACCAGGTCGACGCGGCGGTGGAGGCGATCGTCTCGGCGGCCAAAACCGGCAAGATCGGCGACGGCAAGATCTTCATCCTCCCGGTCGAACAGGCGATCCGCATCCGCACCGGCGAAGAAGGTAACGACGCGCTCTGAGACTGCTCAGCGCGGCGAGGCCGCCGGCCAGAAAAACCATATACAAGTACGAGGAAATCCCATGAGCGATGCAAAAACCGTTCTCAAAACCATCAAAGACGAGGAGATCGCCTATGTCGACGTGCGGTTCTGCGATCCGCGCGGCCGGCTTCAGCATGTGAGCGTGGTATCGGATCTCGTCGACGAGGACTTCCTGGAGGAAGGCTTCATGTTCGACGGCTCGTCGATCGCCGGCTGGAAATCGATCGAGAAGTCGGACATGAAACTGATGCCCGATCCGAGCTCGATCTACATCGATCCGTTTTATGCCGAAAAGACCCTCTGCATCCATTGCACGGTTCTCGAGCCGGACACCAACGAGCCCTATTCCCGCGATCCGCGCGGAACGGCCCAGAAGGCCGAAGCCTTCCTGAAATCGAGCGGCGTCGGCGACACCGCGTATTTCGGCCCGGAGGCGGAGTTTTTCCTTTTCGACGACGTGCGCTATTCGCTCGCCCCGAACAAGGTGAGCTTCCAGATCGACGCGGTGGATGCGGCCTGGAACACCGACACGGAATACGAGATGGGCAACATGGGCCATCGCGCCGGGGTCAAGGGCGGGTATTTCCCGACGAACCCGACCGACGGCGCGCAGGACATCCGCTCCGAGATGCTCTCGACCATGAAGCGCATGGGCATGAAGGTCGACAAGCACCACCACGAGGTCGCCTCGCCCCAGCACGAGCTCGGCCTGGTTTTCGGAACGCTCACCGAGCAGGCCGACAACATCCTGAAATACAAGTACGTGATCCACAACGTCGCCGCCGCGTACGGCAAGACCGCGACGTTCATGCCCAAGCCCTATTACGGCGACAACGGCTCGGGCATGCACGTGAACATGTCGATCTGGAAAGGCGGCAAGCCGCTCTTCGCCGGCGACAAGTACGCCGACCTGTCGAACGAGGCGCTCTGGTTCATCGGCGGCATCCTCAAGCACGCCAAGACGCTCAACGCGTTCACCAACCCCGCGACGAACAGCTACAAGCGCCTGATCCCCGGCTTCGAGGCGCCGGTCCTGCGGGCCTATTCGGCCAACAACCGGTCGGGCTGCGTCCGCATCCCGTGGTCGGAGAGCCCCAAGGGCAAGCGCGTCGAGGCCCGCTTCCCGGACCCGGCGGCCAATCCCTATCTGGCTTTCGCAGCCCTGCTGATGGCCGGCCTTGACGGCATCCAGAACAAGATCGATCCGGGCGAGGCGTCGGACAAGGACCTCTACGACCTTCCGCCCGAGGAGCTTGCGGGGATCCCGACGGTCTGCGGAAGCCTGCGCGAGGCGCTGGAAGCCCTGGCGGCGGACCACGCGTTCCTGCTCAAGGGCGACGTGTTCACCAAGGACCAGATCGACGGTTACATGGCGCTGAAGTGGAACGAGGTCTACGCGTTCGAGCACACGCCACATCCGGTCGAGTATCAG
>CAVORV010000038.1:0-234301 GCA_963698685.1 uncultured Alphaproteobacteria bacterium | reverse complement strand
GGGGTCGATCTCGCGGATCTGAGCCTTGAGGAGATGCGCGCGGTCCATCCCGGAATACTCGTAGAAGTTTACGAAGTGTTAGGAGTGGACAACTCTGTGGCGAGCAGGCAAAGCTATGGCGGCACGGCGCCCGTCCAGGTGCGCGCGCAGATCTCGCGCTGGCGCGAGGCCCTCGGGTCATGAGCCGCTGGCGCGCGGTCGGTCTCTGCCTCGCGCTCGCGCGCTGACGGCCTGCGGGATCAAGGGCGACCCGGTCGCTCCCGACCCCTCCGCCGAAGGCTCGCGCGGCTAGGGCGGCGTATCGGGCGGGCTCGGCATCCGGTCAAACCATCGAAAGGCCTTCCCGCATGCTCCAGTCTCCAAGGAATACGCTCGTCGCCTTCGCCACCCTCGCAGCTCTCGGCGCGACGGGGCCCGCCTTCGCCGACGGCCCGGTTCTCGTCACCGTCAGCGGCGCCGTCGAAAACGTCAATCGGGGGCCGGTCGATCCCGAAATGGACAAGCTCTTCGTGTTCACCGACGTCAGTTTCGACAGCGCGATGGAGTTCGATCTCGACGCGCTCCAGGCTCTTCCGCAGGTCGACGTGACGGCCGATTTCCCGAAGGACGGCCCGAAAGTCGCGTTCACCGGCCCGCTGCTCGCCGACGTGCTCGCGGCTGCCGGGGCCGAGGGCGAGACGGTCACGGTCCAGGCGATGGACGGTTACGCGGTCGAGGTGCCGATGGCGGAGATGATGGACAAGGGCGCCGTCGTCGCGCTCAAACGTGACGGCAAGCCGCTGGGCATCGGCGGGTTCGGCCCGACCCAGATCGTCTTTCCCCGCGCCGAGCGCGCCGATCTGGCGGAGATGCCGGACGATTGGTGGATCTGGTCGATCTACCACATTTCCGTCCAGTGACGCCTTCGACTCCGAACGCGTGACTTGAACGGGGACGCGGCCCGTGCCAGTTGGGCGCTCATGCCCATTGAGCGAGGCCGCGCCCCGATGTCCCTTCTACGACTGACCTATCTGGCGCTCGCGATCGTCGGCGCGGTCTGGCCGATGTCATATTTCATCGCCTGGTTCAACGCCAACGGCTGGAGTCTCGGCGGAATGGTCACGGCCTGGCACGCCAACGACGCGACCTCCGGCCTCGTCTACGACCTCACCATCGCCGCCGTGGCGCTGACGGTCTTCGTGATCGCCGAAGCCGTGCGCCGGCGCGATTGGCTGCTGCTGGTCTCCGTGCCCGCCACGTTCGGCATCGGCGTCAGCTGCGGTCTGCCGCTGCATCTCTTCCTGCGCTCGCGCCGGCCGGAATAGCCGATGGATCATTTCCTCTACCGGGGCGGCGTCCTGCACGCCGAGGACGTCCCGCTGACCGAGATCGCGTCGGCGGTCGGCACGCCGTTCTACGTCTATTCGACGGCGACCCTGACCCGCCATTACCGGGTGCTTCAGGACGCGCTGGAGGGCATGCCGCATCTGATCTGCTACGCGATGAAGGCCAATTCCAACTTGGCCGTGCTGCGCCTGATGGGCAATCTCGGCGCGGGGATGGACGTGGTCTCCGGCGGCGAATACCGCCGCGCCCGTGCCGCCGGGGTGCCGGGCGAGCGCATCGTCTTCTCCGGCGTCGGCAAGACCCGCGACGAGATGCGCCTGGCCCTGACCGAAGGCATCCGCCAGTTCAACGTCGAGAGCGAGCCGGAGCTGCGCGCGCTCTCGGAGGTCGCCACCAGCCTCGGCGTCACCGCGCCGATCACGCTGCGCGTCAACCCGGATGTCGACGCCAAGACCCACGCGAAGATCGCCACCGGCAAGGCCGAGAACAAGTTCGGCGTGCCGATCGCCCGCGCCCGCGCCGTCTACGCCGAGGCCGCCGCGCTGCCGGGCATCGAGGTCGTCGGCGTCGACGTCCATATCGGCAGCCAGCTCACGGATCTCGCGCCCTTCGAGGCCGCCTTCACCAAGGTCGCCGAACTGACCGAAGCCCTGCGCGGCGACGGCCACGACATCCGCCGTCTCGATCTCGGCGGCGGGCTCGGCATCCCGTACCGCCGCTCGAACGAGGCGCCGCCGCTGCCGTTCGACTACGGCGCGGCCATCCGCCGCACCGTCGGTCATCTGGGCTGCGAGATCGAGATCGAGCCGGGGCGCCTTGTCGCCGGCAACGCGGGCCTTCTGGTCTCGTCGGTGATCTATCGGAAAACCGGCGACGGCCGCGATTTCCTGATCCTCGACGCCGCGATGAACGACCTGATCCGCCCGGCGATGTACGAGGCCTGGCACGACATCGTGCCCGTATTGGAGCCCCCCGCGGGGGTGGATCTGGCCGAGATCGACGTCGTCGGCCCGGTCTGCGAGACCGGCGACACCTTCGCGCGCGCGCGGCCGCTTCCGCCGCTGGACTCGGGCGATCTCGTCGCCTTCCGCTCGGCGGGCGCCTACGGGGCGGTGATGGCCTCGGAATACAACACGCGACCGCTGATGCCCGAGGTTCTGGTCCAGGGCGATCACTTCGCCGTGGTGCGCGCGCGACCGAGCTTTGACGAAATGCTCGATCGCGATACCATACCGCAATGGATCGGCTGACGCGGCGCGTCGCCCGGTCCATGCGGGAAACCGGAAGCGGGGCGCATGGACGGACCGAACTCGCCTGAACCGACCGACGCGGCGCGCGACCGCGCGTTGAGCCGCACCATCCGCCGCACGCGGCTGGTGATAGCCGCCGAGCGGTTTTCGCGCGCGTTCTGGCCGCTCGGCGCGCTTATGGCCTCGGGCTGGGCGCTCATCGCCTTCGGTCTGGCCGAATTTGGCGGCTCCACCGAGATCCTCATCTTCCTGGGCCTGTTTGGGGTCGCGGCGCTCTGGCTCCTCGTCTCCGGCATCCGCGCGTTCCGCTGGCCGACCCGCGCCGCCGCGCGCGCGCGGCTTGACGAGACGCTGCCGGGCCGGCCGCTCGCGACGCTCGCCGACACGCCGGCCATCGGCGCGACCTCGCCGGAAGGCCAGGCCGTCTGGGCCGCGCACATGGAGCGGATGCGCGGCCGGGTCGCCGGCCTGCGCGCGCCGTCACCCGATCCCCGACTGTCGTCCCGCGATCCGTGGGCGCTGCGCCTGATGGCGCTGGTCCTGCTCGGCTCGGCGGCGCTCTTCGCGCGCGGCGGCGGCGTCGAAAGCGTCACGGCGGCGTTGTCCGCAGGAGCCGACGAGGCGGTCGCCGCAGGTCCGACCTACGAGGGCTGGGCCGAACCGCCGGGCTACACGGGGCGTCCGACGCTCTACCTGCCGGAAGTCGCGGGCGACGCGCCGCTCTCCGTCCCCGAGGGCACGGTCGTGACCCTGCGCGCCTATGGCGGCCCCGACCGGTTCACGCTCGCCGAGACGGTGACCCCGGGCGCGACCGGATCGCTTGCCGAGGCGGCGCCCGGCATCGCGGCCTCCGAGTTCGAGATCGCGCGCGATGGCGACGTGGTGCTGAGCGAGGATGGCGCGGAGCTTCGCCGCTGGTCCTTCGCGGTCGAGCCCGACGCGCCGCCGACCATCGATCTGGCCGAGCCGGTCGACCGGACGCTGAGCGGCGAGATCCAGATCGAATACGCAGCCGCCGACGACCACGGCGTCACCGGAGCGCGGGCCGAGATCGCGCTCGACCTCGCCTCCGTCGACCGGCGCTACGGGCTGGCGACCGATCCCGAGCCGCGCGAGACCATCGCCGTCGATCTGCCGCTGCCGATGACCGGCGCCGCGACGGAGATCGCCGAGACGCTGGTCGAGGATTTCTCGGAGCACCCCTGGGTCGGGCTGCCGGTCACCGTCACCCTGATCGCGACCGACGCGATGGATCAGGAAGGCCGACGCGACGACATCGCGGCGATCCTGCCCGGCCGGCGCTTCTACAACCCGATGGCGGCCGGTCTCGTCGAAATGCGGCGCGATCTGCTCTGGTCGGTCGAAAACGGCCGGCGCGTGACGCAGGTGCTCAAGGCCATGACCCACCGGCCTGACGACGCGTTCGACGCGCCCGGCGCCTACTTGATCGTGCGCACGGCGATCCGCCGTCTCGATACCGCCGTCCGAGCCGACACTACTCTTGATGTCCGCGACGAGGTCGCCGAGGCGCTGTGGAAAGCCGCGCTCCTGCTGGAGGAGGGCTCGCTCGGCGACGCGGCCGAACGGCTCGCACGGGCGAAGGAACGCCTTCAGGAGGCGCTGCGCAACGACGCCTCCGACGAGGAGATCGCCCAGCTCATGGACGAGCTGCGCGACGCCACGCGTGACTACATGGAACAGATGGCCCGCGAGGCGCTGGAGCGCGGCGACCAGCAGCAGGCGAGCCGCCCGCCGCCGGGCCAGACCATGAGCCAGGACCAGATCCAGCAGCTCATGGACCGCATCCAGGAGCTGAGCGATCAGGGCCGAAAGGCCGAGGCCGAGGCGCTGCTCGAGATGCTCCAGCAGATGCTCGAGAACATGGAGATGATGCTCGCCGAAGGGCAGGGCCAAGGACAGGGTCAGGGCCAAGGGCAGGGGCAAGGTCAAGGCCAGCAATCGATGGAGGGCCTGGCCGACACCCTGCGTCAGCAGCAGGGCCTGGCGGACGAATCGTTCCAGCAGCTCCAGCGGGAATTCCGCGAGGGCATGCTCGGGCAGGGCCGGCAAGGTCAGGACGGCGAGGGCCAGGACGGCGAAGGCCAGCAGGGCCAAGGGCAGCAGCAGGGCCAAGGCCGGCCCGGAGGTCAGGGCGGCCAATCCGGCGAGGATCTGGCGCGACGCCAGGAGGCGCTTCGCGACATGCTCGACGGGCTCCAGGACGGCCTGCCCGGAAATGCGGGTCCGGGCACGCGCGACGCGCTCGACGAGGCGGAACGCTCCATGGGCGCCGCGCGCGACGCGCTGCGAGAAGGTGAGACGTCCGAGGCGCTCGACCGCCAGGCGGAAGCCATCGACAGCCTGCGTGACGGAATACGCGGAATGGCCGAGGACATGCGCCAGGCCCAGGGCGAGGGCGCCGGTGGCGAGGGTGACGGCCGCAGCGCCGCCGAGGGCGGCCAGGATCCGCTCGGACGACCCATGGGGACGCAGGGCGGTATCGGGACCAACGAATCGATGCTGCCGGACGCGGACGCCGCCGCGCGCGCGCGCGGTCTGCTCGATGAGATCCGGCGCAGATCGGGCGATCTGGGTCGGCCGGAGATCGAGCTCGATTATCTGCGCCGTCTGCTCGACCGTTTCTGAGCCGGCTCAGCCGTCCGGGGCGATGATCCGGTCGATGCCTTCGCGCATCCCGTCCACGGCCCCGGCATATCCGCTCAGGACGGGTTCGACCGCCGGCACCGTTGCCACGATCGCGTCCCGCGCCGCGTAGACGAGAAGCGCGAGGGCGAACAGCGCGAGCGCGACGACGAGGCCGGTCCGGAACCGGCCAGGCTCCGGGGTCGGCCCGGGCGTCTCCACGGCACGCGCGCCGTTTTCCGGCAGCTCGATGCGCTGGGAATTTCGCGTGCGGTTCCGGATCGGTCGGACGTCCTCGATATCCGCATCGTCTTCGGAACCGGCGATCGCCGCCGGGGATGGTTTCGACGCGGTCGCGGCGGTCGGTTCGGCGTTCCGCTCCGGCGCGATTCCGGGCTCCGGCGCGCGGACCGGCTGGAACATCGGAGCGGCGGCTGGAGGGGTCGGCGTCGGCGTTGGTTCGCGTGGCTGGATCACCGAAGCGTCCAGTTCCGGCGGGGCGACCGCGCCCTGCGAATCCTCCCACACGAAATCCTCCGGCGGGCCGTCCGCGGTCAGGTCGGTCGTCTCTTCGGGCGCTTCTTCGTCCTTGGCCGATAGGGGCAAAGTATCAGGCGCGGTCCCGGTCTCCGCCGCGGACGCGGGGGCTGGCGCGGGCGGGGCGGGTTCCGGCTCCGCGACCGGCCGTACGGCCGCCGGGGCCGGCGCCGCCCGCGGCGTGTCAGGTGACCCTTCCGCCGCTGGTCACGAGCCTCGGGCGCCAGTTCTCCAGCCGTTCGATCAGCTGATCCTCGGAGACGACCGCGTCGCGGCCGCCGCGCACGAACCAGCGCGTGTCGCAATCCGTGCATTGCACGTGCTTGCCGCCTTCGGGAACGAGGCCGTCCGGAACCTCGTATTCGGCGCCGCAGTTCGGACAGGCCAGTCGCATCGAGACCTCCGCGGCGAGGGGCGGCCACTCCGGGCCGGCGAATTGGGGGAGCACCTTTCTAGCGGGCGCTTCCGGCCATTCCAAGCCGACCCGCCGGCCGCAGGCGTTGCGCCGCGCGCACGGCATGATATGACGCGGAGCCATGCATGCGGAGAACCCGGTGATCGAATTCGAGGAGGCGGGTTTCAGCCACGGCCGGACGCCGGTATTCGAGGGCGTCGAGCTCGCGCTCGAACCGGGTTCGTTCCAGTTCCTCGTGGGGCCTTCGGGGTCGGGAAAGACGACGTTTCTGCGCCTTTGCGCGATGGACCTCATCCCCACCGCCGGAACGGTCCGCCATTTCGGCAAGCGGGTCTCGCCGCGCAACCGGAACGCGATCGCGGACATGCGCCGCCGGATCGGCGTGGTGCATCAGGACAGCGGCTTTCTCGACCATCTGTCGCTGATCGACAACATCGCGCTGCCGCTGACGCTTGGCGGCGTCGAGGCCGATGACCGGACCGAGGACATCGCGGCGCTGCTCGAATGGGTCGATCTGGGCGACCGCGTCGACGCGTTTCCCGCCGAACTGTCGGGCGGCGAGCGTCAGCGCGCGGCGCTCGCGCGCGCGGTCATGCTCAGCCCGGACGTGATCCTCGCCGACGAGCCGACCGGCAACGTCGACTGGGAAATGGCGCAGCGCATCCTGACGCTCCTGATCGAGCTGAGCCGCATGGGCAAGACGGTGCTGGTGGCCACGCACGATCTCAACCTGATCCGGGCGGCCAAATCGCGCGTCCAGGCGCGGGTGCTGCGTCTGGCGGGCGGCCGGATCGTCGCGGCGGGGGCGGATCTGTGAGCCGGCCGTCGCTGACGGCGCGGGCGGGGCGGCTCCTGCGCGGCGACGCGCCGGTGGATCGGCTGGCGCCGCGCGACGCCCATGGCGGCCGGGCCGTGGCTTTCCTCGCCGCGGCACTCGCGTTTCTCGGCGTCCTCGCGCTGGCCCTGGCGCTTTCCACCGGGCGTCTCGCCGGGGAATGGCGCACGGGCGCGGCCGACGAGGCGACCGTGATGATCCTCGCGCCCGAGACCGAGATGGAGGCGCAGGCCCGCGCGGCGCTCGACGTCCTGCGCGCCGCCGAAGGCGTGGTCGCGGTGCGCACCGTGCCGTTGGAGGAGCAGATGGCGCTGCTGGAACCCTGGCTCGGCGCCCAGGTCGCGGGCGACGCGCTGCCGCTGCCGCTTCTGATCGCGGTGACGGCGGACCGGTCGGCGCTCGACGCGGACGCGCTGCGCCTGGCGCTCGCCGAGAGCGCCCCGGGCGCCGTGTTCGACGATCACGACGCCTGGCGGCTCCCGCTCGTCCAGGCCGCCGAGCGCATGCGCGTCTTCGCCTTCGCGGCACTCGGTCTGCTGGCGCTGTCGCTCGCCGCCATCGCGGGCCTCGCCGCGGGCGCCGCCACCCGCGCCAACGGGCCGATCATCCGCACGCTGCGCCAGCTCGGCGCGCGCGACGGCCACATCGCGCGCGCCTTCACCCGCCGGCAGGGCGTGCTCGCGCTGGGCGGCGCGCTCGCGGGCGCCGCCATCGCCTTCGCGCTCCTCGCCCTCCTTCCGCCGGCGAGCGAGACCGGGTTTTTCCTCGACGCCATCGGTCCGGCGGACTGGACCGACTGGGCGATCCTGCTGGCCGTGCCGTTCGCGGCCGCGCTCATCGCCTGGGCCTCGGCGCGTCGCGCCGTCCGGCGCGGCCTGCGGCGCTGGAGCTGACGAGGTGACCCGATGCTTCTGATCCGCTCGCTGGTCATGGACCTGCTGATGTACCTGATGCTCCCGGTCATCGGCCTCCTCTACGCGCCGAGGGCGCTCTGGTCGGTCGACGGCGCCTATGCCGGGATCAAGGCCTATTGCCGGGTGATCTTCTGGCTCCTGCGCGTGATCTGCGGCCTGCGCGTCGAGATCCGCGGCACGGTTCCGCAGGGCGACGTGATCGTCTGTTCCAAACACCAGTCGTTCCTCGACATCATGATGCTCGCCGAAGCGCTGCCCCGCGCGAAGTTCATCATGAAAAAAGAGCTGCGCTGGGCGCCGGTCCTCGGCCTCTACGCCATGCGGATCGGCTCGACCCCCGTGGCGCGCGGAAAGAAGTCCCAGGCGATGAAGGACATGGTCGCCCATGCCGGCGGGAAATCCGCCGAGCCGCGCCAGCTCGTGATCTATCCGCAAGGCACCCGCGTCCTGCCCGGCGCGACGCTGCCCTACAAGATCGGCGCCGGCGTGCTCTACGACCGCATCGGCGCGCCCTGCGTGCCGGCGGCGACCAATGTCGGGGTGTTCTGGGCGCGCCGAAGCCGATACCGGCATCCCGGCCTCGCCGTGGTCGAATTCCTCGATCCGATCCCGCAGGGTCTGCCGATCCCCGAATTCATGTCCCGCATGGAAGAAACCGTCGAGGAGAACTCGAACCGTCTGATGCGCGAGGCCGGGTTCGAGCCGGGCGCCCGCTCAGGCGACGAGTGACGTCGATCCCATCGCGAGATATTTCGCGCGCCGGGCCGCGCGCAGCTTCGCCGGCTTGACGCCGTCCAGTTCGCCCAGCATCTCGGTGATCGCCACGCCCACCCGCGCCACCGTGTCCGCCCGGTCGCGCTGCGCCCCGCCGCGCGGCTCTGGGATGATCCGGTCCGCCACGCCAAGCGTCAGCAGGTCCTGCGCCGTCAGACGAAGCGCCGCCGCGGCCTCCTTCATCTTCTCGGAGTCCTTCCAGAGGATCGACGCGCAGCCCTCGGGCGAGATCACCGAATAGATCGAATGCTCCAGCATCGCGAGCCGGTCGGCCGTCGCGAACGCCACGGCGCCCCCCGATCCGCCCTCGCCGATGATGACCGACACCAGCGGCACGCCGACCGAGAGGCATTTTTCCGTCGAGCGCGCGATCGCCTCGGCCTGGCCGCGTTCCTCCGCGCCCTTGCCGGGATAGGCGCCCGGCGTGTCGATCAGCGTCACGACCGGCAGACCCATCCGGTCCGCCAGATCCATCAGCCGGATCGCCTTGCGATAGCCCTCGGGCCGCGCCATGCCGAAATTGCGCTCGATGCGCGATTTGGTGTCGTTGCCCTTCTCGTGCCCGATCACCATGACCGCCCGGTCGTCGAGCCGCGCGAGCCCGCCCATCACCGCATGGTCGTCGGCGAAGTTCCGGTCACCGGCGAGCGGCGTCCATTCGGTGAACAGGCCCTCGATGTAATCCTTGCAATGGGGCCGCTCCGGATGCCGCGCGACCTGGCATTTCTGCCAGGGGTCCAGCGCCTTGTAGAGGTCATCGAGCATCGTCGCCGCCTTGCGGTCGAGCCCGGCGGCCTCGTCCTCGACGTTCATGCCGGTGTTCTTGCGCGCCAGCGCGCGCAGCTCTTCGGCTTTGCCTTCGATCTCGGCGAGACCCTTTTCGAAATCGAGATAGTTCTGCACGGCTGAAAACTCCTGATCCGGTTCCGGGATTAGCGCGAAACCGCCGCCGGGCGCAATCGGCGGGATGCGCGGAGGCGTCCTGCGTGGTATGCTCGGCCAGCAGCGAAGGGACGTTCCATGTACGATGTGAAGGTCGTCGAGGTGCCCGCGCGCCGGCTTCTGGGGCTCCCCCATCGCGGTCCCTATCCGGAGATCGGGCCGGTTTTCGGCACGATGTTCGGCCATGTCGGCAAGGCCGGTCTCACGCCCCGGGTCGAGGCGATGATCGGCGTCTACATGGACGATCCGAGCGCGGTCGCGCCGGCGGACCTGCGCGCCTTCGCCGGCGTGGCGCTGCCCGAGGATGCGGAATGTCCCCCCGGCCTGGAAGAGATGCGCCTTCCGGGCGGCGACCATGCAGTGCTGACTCTGCGCGGGGCCTATTCCGGCCTGGCCGACGCGTGGACGCACCTGTACGCGGCGTGGCTCCCGGCCTCCGGCCGTCGCGGCCACGGACGCGCCGAGCTTCGAGATCTATCTCAACGATCCGACGGACACGGCCGAGGCCGACCTCCTGACCGAGCTTTGCGTGCCGCTGGCCTGACTTCAGGCGCCGATCATCTCGGCGGTGTCGACGATCACCTGCGCCTGGCGGATCGAGGCGATGTCCACCAGCCGCCCCTTGTAGACCGTCGCGCCCTGGCCCTCGGCGGAGGCCTTTTTCATCGCGGCGATGATCTCGCGCGCCTCGGTCACCGCTTCTTCCGACGGGGTGAAGACCTGGTTGCAGAGCGCGATCTGCTTGGGGTGGATCGCCCATTTGCCGACCATGCCCATCGTCGCGGCCCGCTTCGCCTGGGCGATGAAGCCCGCTTCGTCGGAGAAATCGCCGTAGGGTCCGTCCACCGGCAGAACGCCGTTCATCCGGCAGGCCGCCACGATATCCGCCGTCACGGAATGCCACGGATCGCCCCAGATCGGTTTCGGGGCCACGTCGGACGACGTCGGCGGCAGGACGTAATAACCCTCCTGGGTGCCGCCGATCCCGGTGGTCTGCATCCCCATCGAGGCCGCGAAATCCGCGGCGCCCAGATGCAGCGACTGGAGGCGGGGCGAGCCGCCCGCGATCTCGCGGACATTGGCGAAGCCCGCCGCCGTCTCGATGATCCCCTCGAAGCCGACCCGGCGCGCGCGCGACCGCGCGGCTTCGATCGAACTGACCAGCGCGTCGACCGCGTAAAGGTCATTCGCGTTGCCGACCTTGGGGATCATGATGAGATCGAGCCGGCCACCCGCCTGTTCCATCAGGTCGACCACGTCGCGGTACCAGAACGGCGTGTCGAGCCCGTTGATCCGCACCGACAGGCTCTTGGTCCCCCAGTCGATCTCGTTGATCGCCAGGATCGCGTTGGCCCGCGCCTCCGGCTTGTCCGCCGGCGAGACGCTGTCCTCCAGATCGATGTTGATCACGTCCGCCGCCGAGGCCGCCATCTTCTCGAAGATCTCCGGGCGCGACGCCGGCCCGAAAAGCTGGCACCGGTTCGGACGGGCGGGCGGAGCGGGGGGGATCGTGAAGCTCATCTGACTCTCCGGGACCAAAGGAATGCTGCGACGCGATTTATTGTGTTGCGCTGCACAATGTCAAACGCGCGGTTTCATCCTCCACCCGGGCGCGGCGCGATCCTTGCCCGAAGCCATGCTCCGGACGGATCGGCCGAGGCTGAAAACACCACGGAAACCGCCCCGTGACACACCTTTCCACCGGGTTAACGCGATCTGGAATTCGCTTCAGGAACAAGAACTTGTCGATTCCGTCACGCGTGACACAAATCGCCTGTCACGCCGCTTCGGCCGGCCGCCGCTTCCGTTACCGGGGTTGATCTCGCCAAACTCCTCCGGCTTATATTCCGCGCGACCGGAGGACGCGCGATGACATCACTGCCGACCAGCATAGACGAGACCGGCGATCTTCTGGCCTCGGCCGGATACGTCGCGGGGCGCGATCTCGCCACGATCGTGTTCCTCTCGCTCAAGCTCCGCCGGCCGCTGTTTCTCGAAGGCGAGGCGGGGGTCGGCAAGACCGAGATCGCCAAGGCGATCGCCCAGGGCCTCGGCCGCCGGCTGATCCGGCTGCAATGCTACGAGGGTCTCGATTCCGCCTCCGCCGTCTACGAATGGAACTTTCCCGCCCAGATGGTCGCGATCCGGACCGCCGAGGCCGAAGGCTCCGCCGACCGTCACGCCCTGACCGACGAGCTGTTTTCCGAACGCTTCCTCATCCGACGTCCGCTTCTGGAGGCGATGACGCCGCAGGCGGGCGGCGCGCCCGTCCTGCTGATCGACGAACTCGACCGCACCGACGAGCCTTTCGAGGCTTTCCTGCTCGAGGCCCTGTCCGATTTCCAGGTCACGATCCCGGAACTCGGCACCATCAAGGCGCCTGAGCCGCCGATCGTCATCCTGACGTCGAACCGGACGCGCGAGGTGCATGACGCGCTCAAGCGGCGGTGTCTCTATCACTGGGTCGACTACCCGGATTTCGACCGCGAATTCGAGATCCTGACCGCGCGCGCGCCCGAGGCGACCGAGGCGCTGAGCCGCGAGGTCGTGGCGTTCGTCCAGCGCCTGCGCGGCGAGGATCTGTTCAAGAAGCCCGGCGTGGCCGAGACCATCGACTGGGCGAAATGTCTCGTCGCGCTCGACGCGGTCCAGCTCAGCCCGCAGGCCATCGCCGACACGCTGGGCGCGCTTCTGAAATACCAGGACGACATCGCCAAGCTTCAGGGGTCGGAGGCCAAACGCATCCTCGACGAGTCGCGGGCGGCGCTGGAGCCGGTCTGACATGGCGGAGTTCGCCGATCTGCCGGTGCCGGTGGACGGCAAGCTCGCGATGAACGTGACGCATTTCGCCCGCGCGCTGCGCCGGGCGGGTCTGCCGGTCGGAACCGGGCGGGTGATCGACGCGGTCCGGGCGGTCGAGGCGGTGGGGTTCACCGACAAGGTCGATTTCTATCACACCCTGCAGGCCTGCTTCGTCAGCCGGCCGGAGCATCGCGCGGTGTTCGGACAGGTGTTCCGGCTCTACTGGCGCGATCCGAGGTTCCATGAGCGGATGATGAGCCTGCTTCTGCCGACGACGGGCGGGGCGGATGCGCCGCCCAAGCCGAAGGAGGCGGAGCGGCGCGCGGCCGAGGCGCTGCTCGACGGTGCGGAGGCGCCGCCGCGACGCGAGACGCCGGAGGAGGCCGGCGAGGAGTTCGATATCGACGCGCGCCTGACGTTCTCGGGCGACGAGACGCTGCGCCAGCTCGATTTCGAACAGATGTCGGCGGACGAGGCGGCGGCCGCGAAACGCGCGATCGCGCGGCTGGAGCTGCCGGTGCGGCCGATCGCGAGCCGTCGGACGCGGGTCGATCCGCGCGGGCGCGTCGCGGACTGGCGCGGGACGATGCGCGCGGCGATGCGGTCGGGCGGCGACGTTCGGGGGCTGGCGATGCGGGCGCGGCGGGTGCGCTGGCCGAACCTGGTGGTGCTTTGCGACATCTCGGGGTCGATGTCGTCCTACAGCCGGATGCTGCTCCAGTTCGTGCACGCGGCGGCGAACGCCAAGGGCGCGGGCTGGGCGCAGGTCCACGCCTTCACCTTCGGGACGCGCCTGACCAACGTGACGCGGCATCTGCGCAACCGGGACGTCGACGCGGCGCTGGCGGCGGCGGGGCGGGAGGCGCGCGACTGGGAGGGCGGCACGCGGATCGGCGAGACGCTGCACGCGTTCAACCGCGACTGGTCGCGGCGGGTTCTGGGGCAGGGCGCGGTGGTGCTGATCATCACGGACGGGCTGGACCGGGACGATCCGGACCGGCTGGGGCGCGAGATGGAGCGGCTGCGGCTGTCGGCGGGCAAGGTGATCTGGCTCAACCCGCTGCTGCGCTGGGACGGCTTCGCGCCGAGGGCGCGCGGCGTGCGGGCGATGCTGCCGCATGTGGACAGTTTTCGGAGCTGTCACAGCCTCGCGTCGCTGGAGGATCTGGCCGACGCGCTGACGCGGCCGGAGGATCGGGGCGAGAAGGCGAGACTGATGGCCGCGCTGAACGGCTGAACGGGAGAGGGAGGCGACATGGCGATCATAGGTGGAGTGCGTGTTGGACGCGCGGGCGGCGACGGGCGAGGGGGCGATCTGGTCGGAGGCGCGGGCGGGGCTCTGGTGGGTCGACATCCCCGCCGGGCGGCTGCATCTGCACACGCCCTCGACGGGCGAGAACGCGGTCTGGGAGTTCGGGCGGCCGATCGGCTGCGCGGCGGAGACGCGGAGCGGCAAGGTCGTGGTGGCGCTGACGGACGGGTTCTTCGAGCTTGATACCGGGTCGGGCGATCTGACCGCGCTGGGCGGGCCGGCGCCTGGCACGCGGGGGCACCGGTTCAACGACGGGGCGGTCGATCCGGCGGGGCGGTTCCTGGCCGGGACGATGCCGCTGGCGGGAGGGCTGGCGGACGACACGACGGGGACGCTCTATTCGCTCGACGGGGCCGGGACGGTCGCGGAGGTGATGGGCGGGTTCCACGTGATCAACGGCATGGCGTTCTCGCCGGATGGACGGATCGGATACATCTCGGACAGCTTTCCGTCGGTGCGGACGATCTGGGCCTGGGATTACGACGCGGCGGACGGGGCCTGGTCGAACAGGCGGGTGTTTTTCGACACGCGGGCGGTGGCGGGGCGGCCGGACGGGGCGACGGTGGATGCGGACGGATGCTACTGGATGGCCGGGGTCGGCGGCTGGCAGCTGGTGCGGATCACGCCGGAGGGCAAGGTCGACATGGAGATCCCGATGCCGGTCGAGAAGCCGTCCAAGATCGCCTTCGGCGGGCCGGACCTGCGGACGATGTACGTGACCTCGATCCGGATGGACGACGATCCGGAACAGCCGCTTTCGGGCGGGCTGTTCGCGCTTGAGGTTCCGGGCGTGACGGGTCTTCCGGCGACGCTGATGGACCGATGAGGGGTGTGGGGTGCGAAAAGCGTCACGCGTGACGCTTTTGCTAAGCTATTGAAAGAAAATCGGAAAGAGACTCGCGTTAGTGTGAAATTAACCTGCGCTGCACGGCCGCTCTAGACCTCTTGCCAAGGACGCGGTGACGCTGCCGATGTCCGCTCAGACCCGTGGCCGATCGGACCGCTCCCGAAGGGAATCTCACCCCTCCCGGCCTTCGCCACGGGCCGGTCCGGCAAACGCCGATCGTGTGAGCGGAAACCTCGCTGGACGGCCGGATCAGTCGCGGTCGAGGACGACGCGGTAGCGGGCGTCGCCGGAGCGGAGGCGGTCGAGGGCCTCGTTCACGCGGCTCATCGGGAAATGCTCGGTGACCGGGGCGACGTCGTGGCGGGCGGCGAAGTCGAGCATCCGGGCGATGGTGGCGGGCGCGCCGACCGGGGAGGACGAGACGGAGCGTTCGCCCATGAGCAGGGGGAAGACGCCGAGGTTGAGCGGCTCCAGCACGGCGCCGACGAGATGGAGGCGGCCGCGCGGGCTGAGCGTCATGGCGTATGCGTTCCAGTCGAGCGCGACGTTGACGGTGGAGATGATCAGATCGAAGCGGCCCGCCGCCGCTTCGATGGCGGCGGCGTCGCGCGAATTGATGACGTGATGGGCGCCGAGGTCGCGGGCCTCCTGCGCCTTTCCGTCGGAGGAGGTGAAAGCGGTGACCTCGCAGCCCCAGGCCCGCAGGAACTGGATCGCCATGTGGCCGAGTCCGCCGATGCCGATGACGGCCGCGCGGTCGGTTGGCTTCAGGCCGTGCAGGTCCATCGGGTTGAAGACGGTGATGCCGCCGCAGAAGAGCGGGCCGGCATCGGCGGCGTCGAGACCTTCGGGCAGGGGGATGACGCTCGGCGCCTGGGCGCGGACGATGTCGGCGAAGCCGCCGTGGCGGCCGATGATGGTGCTGGCGACCTCGCGGACAGGTGTTGTGATGGCCGGTCATGCACTGGGCGCAGTGCATGCAGTAGCCGGACTGCCAGCCGAGGCCGACGCGGTCGCCGACGGCGAGATGCGTCACGGCGGCGCCGGTCGCGGCGACGCGGCCGGTGACCTCGTGGCCGGGGACGAGGGGATAGGCGGTCATGCCCCATTCGTTGTCGATCATGCTGACGTCGCTGTGGCAGATGCCGCAATGATCGACGGAGATGTCGACCTCGTCGGCGCCGATGGGGCCGAGATCGTATTCGAAGGGCGCAAGCGCCCCGCCGGCTTCGGTGGCGGCCCATGCTTTGACATGCGTCATGAGAATGTCCTTCTTCCTTGGAAAGGGTGTTTCGCGCGTGTCGCGATCTGCGGCGACCTTACGGGCGGGGCTTGCGCGGGTGCAAGCGGATCCGGCCTTCGCGATGGCCCGTCAGATGTCGTCGGTGGCGAGGCGTCGGCCCCGCCACATGATGAAGAGGCCGGAGGTCACGATCAGCGCGGAGCCGGCCAGCATGGCGGGCGTCAGGGTCTCGCCGAAGAGCGTCATGCCGAAGGCGATGCCGAAGAGGAGGCGGGCGTAGCGGAAGGGCGTGACGAAGGAGACCTCGCCGGTGCGCATGGCCTTCATCAGGAAGGCGTATCCGGCGACGCCCGCGAGGACCGCGCCGCCGAGGCGCGCGCGGTTGGCGCGGTGTCGGGTGTGACGAAAGGTTCGGCCTGCCAGGCGGCGCAGATCGCGCCCGCTACGATCACCGCGAGGAAGCCGTAGAAGCCGAGGGTGGCGGTGGAGAGCGAGATCGGCGCGGCGCGGCTCGCGAGATCCCGGCCGGCGAAGCCGATCATGCCGATGACGGCGAGGATCGAGAGCGGCGAGAAGCTGTCGGCGCCGGGGCCGACGATGATCGTGACGCCGGTCAGGCCGAGCAGGATCGCGGTCCAGCGCCGCCAGCCGACGCGCTCGCGGAAGATCAGCGCGGCGCCGGCGACCACGACGATCGGGGTGGCCTGGAGGATCACGGTGGCGGAGGAGAGCGGCGTCAGGGCGATGGCGAAGACGTAGAAGAGGCGGCCGGTCACCTCGAAACAGGCGCGGACGCGCATGGGTGTCGAGAGGACGTCGGGGCCGAAGAGCGGGTCTCGGTTCGCGAGCGCGATGGCGGCGAAGAGGATGGCTCCGCCGAGGCCGAAGAGGCAGAGCACCTGTCCGACCGGGAGCGCGGCGGAGGCGGTTTTGAGGAAGACGTCCTCGACCGCGAACCCGGCCATGGAGGCGACCATCCAGAGCGCGCCCGCGAGGTTCGCGGCGGACGCGGCGTCGCGGGCGGGGATCATGCGTTCGCGCGGCTCGGTCCGTGGCCGGAGCGTTCGATCACGGTGTCGGGGTCGCGCAGGAGTTCTTCGGAAAGCTCCGTGCCGAGACCGGGGCCGGTCATGGGGAAGGCGCAGCCTTGTTTCACGGCGGGGAGGTCGGTGACGAGTTGGCGGTAGACGCCTTTGTAATAGGCGCGGACGCTCTCCAGCCAGAGGGCGTTGGGCTGCGACAGGGCGAGATGGAGGTTGGCGATCCAGGTGACCGGGCCCGTGCAGTCGTGGGGGGCGATGAGGCGGTCGTGGGCGCTCGCGAGATGGGCGACCTTGAGCGCCTCGGAGATGCCGCCGATCCAGCCGATGTCGAAATGCATGTAGTCGATGGCGCCCGCCGCGAGCGCGTCGCGGAACCACGTGGCGGTGCCGTGGCTCTCGGAGCCGGCGATGGGGGTTTTCGTGCGGGCGCGGAGGTCGGCGAGGGAAGCGATCTCCTCCATCGCGATGGGGTCCTCGTGCCAGAAGGGGTCGTAGGCGTCGACTTCCGCGAGGATGCGGCGGGCGGCGGCCTGGCGCCAGAGGCCGTGGTATTCGAGCAGGATGTCCATGCGGTTGCCGACGGCGTCGCGGATCGCGGCGATCTTGGCGAGGCCGGCGTCGAGATCCGCGCCGGTGATGCGCGCGCCGCCCGAGGCGTCGGCGGCGGCGTCGAAGGGCCAGATCTTCATCGCGGTGATGCCCTCCTCCAGCAGAGACTGCGCGAGGGCGGCGGGGTCGTTGGTCTGGGCGGCGAGATCGTCGGGGACGGGGCCAGCGAGCGCGGCTTCGCCGTCGCGGACCATGCGGGCGCGGTCGATGCCGGCGGTGGTGTTGTAGCCGGGGCCGGCGCAGGTGTTGTAGACGGCGATGCTGTCGCGGACGGGGCCGCCGAGGAGATGCGAGAGGGGCAGGTTGGCGGTCTTGGCCTTGAGGTCCCAGAGCGCGATGTCGATGGCGGAATTGGCGCGGATCTCGACGGAGCGGGTGGGGTAGCCGAGAAAGCGGAGCCCGCCCTTGCGCGCCATGTCATGGGCGAGACCGTTGACCGGGCCGGGGTCGCGGCCGAGCAGCCAGGGCGCGATGACGTCGTGGACGTAGCGGATGATCGGGGTGGGATGGCGGAAGGTCTCGCCGAGGCCGCTCAAGGCCCTCGTCGGTCTCGAGGCGCGTCCAGACGTAATTCGACCAGCGGCGGTTCCACACCGTCTCGATCGCGGTTATTCTCATCGGGCGTCCTTCGGGAGGTTGCGAGGATCAGCCTGGAGACGCCCTGATTTTCTGTCAATGACATGCGCGGGCCGGGTCGCGGTCCGCCGGAAGGACCCCTTTAGATGAGCCAGACCATTCTTCTGACCGGCGCGACCGGCGATGTCGGCGGCCGCCTGCGGCCGATGCTGCGCGAGCGCTACGCGCATGTGGTGCTGTCGGGGCGCAAGGAGATCACCGATCTCGCGCCGAACGAGAGTTTCCGGGCGGCGCGGCTCGACGTCGCGGCGGAGGTGCGCGCGGTTTGCGAGGGGGTCGACGGGATCGTCCATATGGGCGGGCAGTCGGTCGAGGCGGAGTGGAGCGTGGTCGACGCGGCGAACATCCAGGGCATGATGAACCTGTTCGAGGGCGCGCGGGCCCAAGGCGTGAAACGGGTGATTTTCGCGTCGTCGAACCACGCGATCGGGATGTACCCGCGCAACCGGCGCATCAGGGTGGACGACCTTGTCCGGCCGGACAGCCGCTACGGGCTGTCGAAGGTGTTCGGCGAGGCGCTCGCGTCGCTCTACGCGGACAAGCACGGGATGCGGTGCATGTCGATCCGGATCGGGAACGTGGCGGACAAGCCGGTGGACCGGCGACGGCTTTCGATCTGGCTGCATCCGGAGGATCTGATGCAGCTCTGCGCGATCGGACTGGAGCATCCGGAGATGCACAATTCGGTGGTCTGGGGCGAGTCGGACAACGCCCGGAGTTTCTGGGACAACGCGCCCGCGTACCGGCTGGGGTATCGGCCGAAGCATCGGGCGGAGGATCACGCGGCGGAGGTTCTCGCGCGCGCGGAGGCGGCCGATGCGGTCGGCGATCTGTTCCAGGGCGGCGGGTTCAGCGCCAAGGAATTCGACGGCGATCTTGACCGGACGCTCTGGTCATGAGCGGCGATCCGGTCGCCGAGGCGCGGACGGCATCGTCGAGACGTATCTGGAGCGGTCGATGGTGCCGGATCCGGAAGGGGCGGCGGAGTTCATCGGCGACGAATTCCGGCTGGTGTTCACAGGCGGGCGGCGGATGGCGGCGCCGGCTGACGCCGCCGCGTTCAACGCGAAACGCTACAAGTGGGTGAAGAAGCGGTTTTTACGGACCGACGCGGCGCTCGATCCGGAGACGGGTGACGTGCATGTCTACAATACCGGGCATCTCTACGGGGAATGGCCGGACGGGACGCCCTTCGACGGCAACCGCTATATGGACATCTTCACGGTGCGGGACGGAAAGATCGTGAGCACGGACGTATGGAACGACAGCGCGGAGATCCTGCTCGACCGGGCGGGGATCGCGGAGGCGCCGCTGTGAGCCTTTTGCCCGGACACGGGCGGTTCGAGTATGTTCCGATCACGCGGCGGCGGGATTTCACCTGGCCGGGCGGCAAGCGGCTCGCGGTCTATTTCGGGGTGAATCTGGAGCATTTCGGGTTCGGCGAGGGGCTGGGCGCGGAACTGGCGCCGGGCGGGCCGCAGCCGGACGTGCTGAATTACGCGTGGCGGGACTACGGCAACCGGGTGGGCGCCTGGCGGATGCTGGAGATGTTCGACCGGCTCGACCTGCCGGCGACGGTGATCGCCAACAGCGCGATGTACGCCTACGCGCCGGAGCTGATGGCGGCGTGGCGGGCGCGGGGCGACGAGGTGGCCGGGCACGGGCGCACCAATTCGGAGCGGCAGAGCGTTCTGGACGAGACGGAGGAACGCGCGCTGATCGACGAGGCGACGCGGGTGATCGTCGAGGCGGAAGGGGCGGCGCCGAAAGGCTGGCTGAGCCCGTGGATCGCGGAGAGCCGCGCGACGCCGGACCTGCTGGCGGAGGCGGGGTACGCCTACACGCTCAACTGGTGCATGGACGATCAGCCGGTCTGGATGCGCACGCGGACGGGGCGCATCCTGTCGATCCCGTATCCGCAGGAGATCAACGACATCCCGTCGATCGTCGCGCGCAAGGATGGCGCGCGGGTCTTCGCGGAGATGATCGTGGACTGCTTCGACGAGATGCTGGAGCAGTCGGAAGAGCAGAGCCTGGTGATGGGCGTGGCGCTGCATCCCTACATCGTCGGTCAGCCGCATCGGCTTCGGCCGTTGCGGGCGGCGCTGGAGCATGTCGCGGCGCGGCGGGATCGGATCTGGCTGACGCGGGCGGGAGAGATCAGCGAGTATTGCCACGCGGAGTTGGACGGGGTTCTGGCGTAGGACGGATCAGCCGACGATGTCGGCGATGACGGCGAGGCAGTCGCCGGACTGGATGAGGCCGGGGAAGTGGCGGCTGGCGACGATGCCGGAGCGGGGCGCCGTGATGATTTGAGGTGCCGTGCCGGTCCGGTCGGCGGGCCAGATGCGGGCGAGGGGGTCGCCTGCCGCGAGGGTCGTTCCGAGGTCGGCGAGGGGTTCGAAAAGGCCGTCGCGCTCGGAGAAGGCGAAGCAGGTGTCATCGGGCATGTCGAGAGTGATCGTGGGGGTGATCTCGAGCGTGCCGGGCAGAATGCCGGCGTGTTTCAGCAGGTTGCGGGCGCCTTTCGAGGCGATCGCGATGCTTCGCGCGGTCGCGGTGCCGCCGCCGCCGAGCTCGGTGGTGACGAAGGTCTTGCCTTGGGCCTCGACGGCGTCGTCGTACATGCCGGCGCTGTCGATCTCGAGCATGGTCATCGAATACGGCGCGTTGAAGGCCTGCATTGCGGCGACGCAGGCGGCCTGGTGGATCTTGTCGTCGAGGATGTGGGCGGCGGCGAAGGGCAGGAAATCGAGGGTTTTGCCGCCCGAATGGTAGTCGAGCAGGATGTCGGCAATCGGGACAAGGGTCCGGTTGAAGTAGTCGGCGATCTTCCGCGTGACGGTGCCGGCGGGCGAGCCCGGGAAGGCGCGGTTGAGATTGACCTTGTCGATGGGGGACGTGCGGGTGGCTGCACGGAAGGCGGGGAAGTTGACGGCCGGGACGATGATGACGCGACCGGTGATCTCGGCGGGGTCGAGGGTCGCGGCGAGGTTCATCAGGGCGACGGGGCCCTCGTATTCGTCGCCGTGGTTGCCGCCGGTGAAGAGCGCGGTGGGGCCGTCGCCGTTGCGGATCACGGTGATCGGGATCATCACCGAGCCCCAGGCGCTGTCGTCGCGGCTGTGGGGGAGGCGGAGGAAGCCGTGATGCGCGCCGTCGCGGTCGAATGGGATCGTGGGGGTTATGGGGTTGGGGGTCATTTGCGGCGCTGCGTCTTAGTGGACTCTTCCGTGGCGTCAGCCACGGATCGCGCCCGACCTGCCCCCCAGGGCGGGCGCGATGCGCCCACCCACGGGCCGGGCGCGATCCTTTCCGCATTGAAGAGGCGTTCGGGCATCCTTCAATCCTTCACGAAGAGCATGCGGGGTGTCCGGCAGAGGCATTCGACGCCGGTCTCGGTGATCAGGATCGGCTCGGTGATCTCGAGCCCGCCATCGTCGAGCCAGAGCGCCGGCATGAAATGGAAGGTCATGCCGGGCCGCAGTTCGGACATGTCGCCGCGCCGGAAGGACATGGTGCGCTCGCCCCAGTCGGGCGGATAGGAGATGCCGATGGCGTAGCCGCAGCGGCTGTCCTTCTCGAAGCCCAGACGGTTGAGCGTGGCGTTGAAGGCGTTGGCGACATCCTCGCAGCGGTTGCCGGGCCTGGCCTGGGCGAGGCCGGCTTCGGTCGCTTCGAGCACGGCCATCTCCGCGTCGCGGTAATGCTGCGGCGGCTGGCCGAAGAACAGCGTGCGCGATTGCGGGCATTGATAGCGGCGATGGGCCCCGGCGATCTCGAAGAAGGTGCTCTCGCCGCGCCGGAGCGGCTGGTCGTCCCAGGTCAGATGCGGCGCGGTGGCGTCGAGGCCCGACGGCGTGATCGGCACGATGGCGGGATAGTCGCCCCAATGGCCGTCGGCGCCGGCGATGCCGGCATGGGAGATCTCGGCGACGAGATCGTTCTTGCGCATGCCCGGCTCGGCCTTTTCGAGGATCGTCTCGTGCATGCGCTCGACGATGCGGGCGGCGCGGCGCATGTATTCCAGCTCGCGGTGGCTCTTCTCGGCGCGCTCCCAGTTCACCAGCCCGGTGGAATCGACGAGCGTGGCCTCCGGCAGGTGCTTGAGCAGCGTCGCGTGGGCGGCGGCGGTGTAATAGTAATTGTCGGTCTCGACGCCGATGCGCGCCTTCGATCCGCCCTCGTCCTCGATCAGGCGGGCCAGCGTCTCCATCGGATGCTTGTCGGGGTTCTGGACGTAGGTGTCGTCGTAGCCGACGATGCGGTCGTAGGCCATGAACACCGTCCGGCCGGCGCCGACCGCGTCCATCGCGCGGCCCCACCAGATCGGCTCCCCTTCGAGCTTCAGCAGGATCGCCTGGTGGACGTAGAACGACCAGCCGTCATAGCCGCTGAGCCAGGACATGTTCGAGGGATCGGTGACGACGATCATGTCGAGGCCGCGATCGGCCATCGTGCGCCGGGTGCGGTTGATGCGCCGGTCGTATTCCTCGGTGGGGAAGTTGGCCTCGAAAGTGGACATCGGCGCGGGTCTCCGGCGTCAGAAGTCGAGCGCCGCGACGGCGGCGGCGGTGGCCTCGACGACGCTGTCGACCTCGGCGCGGGTGATGCAGAGCGGCGGCGCGAAGCCCAGGATGTCGCCTTGGGGCATGGCGCGGGCGATCACGCCGCGTTTGAGCATCTCGGCGGAGAGACGGGGCCCGACCTTTTCCGAGGGGTCGAAGAAGGCCCGGTCGTCGCGGTCGCGCACGAATTCGACCGCCGCCAGCATGCCGTCGCCGCGCACGTCGCCGACATGGGCGTGGTCGGCGAGCGCGTCGCGCAGGGATTTCAGCAGGTAGGCGCCGGTGTCGCCGGCATTGGCGACGAGGCCGAGATCGTCGATCAGCTTGAGGTTGGCGACGCCGGCCGCGGCGCCGATCGGGTGCGCGGAATAGGTCCAGCCGTGGCCGAAGACGCCGTGGGTGTCGGTGCCTTTTTCCAAGGTCTCGAACACCTTGTCGGAGACGATGGATCCGGAGAGCGGCGCGTAGGCCGAGGTGAGGCCCTTGGCGATGGTGATGATGTCGGGCTCGATCCCGTAATGGGTCGAGCCGAACATGGTGCCGAGGCGGCCGAAGCCGGTCACGACCTCGTCGGCGATCAGCAGGATGTCGTGTTTTTTCAGGATCGGCTGGATCGCGGCCCAGTAGCCGGCGGGGGGCGGGACGATGCCGCCGGTGCCGAGCAGGGGTTCGGCGATGAAGGCGGCGATGGTGTCGGCGCCCTCCGCCTCGATCAGGGCTTCGAGATCGGCGGCGCAGTGCGCGGTGAAGGCGGCCTCGTCGAGGCTCCGGTCCTCGCGGCGGAAGAAATCGGGCGCGGTGGTGTGCAGGACGCGGTCGAGCGGCAGGTCGAACTGGTCGTGGAAGAGCTTGAGGCCCGTCAGCGATCCGGTCATCAGGCCGGAGCCGTGATAGCCGCGCTGGCGCGAGATGATCTTCTTCTTCTCTGGTCGCCCGAGGACGTTGTTGACGTACCAGACGAGTTTGATGTTCGTCTCGTTGGCGTCGGAGCCGCCAAGGCCGAAATAGGTGCGGTTCATGTGGTCGGGCGCGCGCTCGGCGATCATGTGGGCGAGCGTGATCGAGGCCTCGGTGCCGTGGCCGACATAGGCGTGGTAATAGGCGAGTTCGCGGGCCTGGGCGGCGATTGCGTCGGCGATCTCGGTGCGGCCGTAGCCGACATTGACGCAGTAGAGGCCTGCGAAGGCGTCAAGGAGGCGGTTGCCGTCGCGGTCCTCGATATGGACGCCGGACGCGCCGGTGATCACGCGGTTGGGGCTCTCGCCCCGCGCGTGCTGGCCGTGATGGGTGGAGGGGTGCAGGAACGCGGCGCGGTCCCATTGATCGAGGCGGTCGTTGCGAAGCATTGCGCGTCTCCGGAGGTTCGGGATTTGCGCGACCCTATCCGAACGCGCGCCTGGCCGAAAGCGACCTCTCGGCGTTTTCGGCCCCCGCACGCGGCACGGGGGGTGCATATCGGCGAATGAATGCGGTATTCAGGTTGGAATACGATCGATGAGGAGTCCGGCGATGCGACGTTTTTCGATGCTTGGATGGCCGATACTGGCCCTCGCGCTGGCGGGATGCGCGGCGGGCGGAGGCGCGCCGGCCGCGCCGCTGACCGAGGCGGAGGTCCAGGCGCGCTTCGGCCGGATGGACGCGGTGTTCATCCGCAAATGCGACAAGAACGGCGACGGTCTCTACGGCAACGCCGAGATGGGCTGCGTGCGCGGCATCCATCAGCAGATGTACATCGCCCGTTGAGCGGGGATTTCCGTCCGGGTCCGACCGGTCGCCGCGACCGCATCGCGGCTTTTTCCGCGTCGCAAGAAACGATATGCGTCCGGGGCCGGTGACGTTCCGGCGAAAAGAAAAGCGGCGTTTCCGCGCCGGAAGGGAGATCGGCGATGAACATCGTCCTGTTCGGCATGGAGATCGTGTGGGGCATCCTGCTTCTGGCTCTGATCGCGGGGATCCTCGCGGTCGTGTGGATGTTCGTCGTCGACTACACCCAGCGCAAGGATGCGGTCCGGCAGAACTATCCGGTCATCGGGCGGTTCCGGAACGTCTTCACCAAGGCCGGCGAGTTCTTCCGGCAGTATTTCTTCGCGCTCGACCGCGAGGAGATGCCGTTCAACCGGGCGCATCGCAACTGGATCGAGGCGGCGACGCACGGGGCGGACAACACGATCGCTTTCGGCTCGACCAAACCGCTGAACGAGGCCGGCGCGGTGATTTTCGTGAGCGCGCCGTTTCCCCAGAACGACACCGGCCAGGCGCATTCGCAGCCGCTGCGGATCGGGGAGGGCTGCCGGTTCCCCTATGACGCGCCGAGTTTCTTCAACATCTCGGCGATGAGCTACGGGGCGCTGTCGCCGCCGGCGATCACGGCGCTGTCGCCGGGGCGGCCAAGGCGGGTTGCTGGCTCAACACCGGCGAGGGCGGGCTGGCGCCGGCGCATCTGGCCGGCGGCTGCGACATCGTGTTCCAGATCGGCACGGCCAAGTACGGCGTGCGCGACGCGGCGGGACGGCTCTCGGACGAGAAGCTGCGCGACGTCGCGGCGCACGGACAGGTGCGGATGTTCGAGATCAAGCTCAGCCAGGGCGCCAAGCCGGGAAAGGGCGGGATTTTGCCGGGGATCAAGGTCAACGCCGAGATCGCGGGGATCCGGGGCATTCCGGAGGGAAAGGATTCCATCTCGCCGAACCGTCATCCGGAGATCGCGAGTGTCGGCGATCTGCTCGACATGATCGACCACATCCGCGAGGTGACCGGCAAGCCGGTGGGGTTCAAGACGGTGATCTCGGATACCGGCTGGATCGAGGAGCTGTTCGACGAGGTCGAGCGGCGGGGGATCGCCTCGGCGCCGGATTTCATCACCGTGGATGGCGGTGACGGCGGCACCGGGGCGGCGCCCCAGCCGCTGATGGACAATGTGGGCCTGACGCTGCGCGAGGCGCTGCCGATGGTGTCGGACGTGCTGCATGAGCGCGACATGCGCGGGCGGGTGCGGCTGATCGCGGCCGGCAAGCTGCTGACGCCGGCCTCGGTGGCCTGGGCGCTCGGGACCGGGGCGGATTTCGTCAACACCGCGCGCGGATTCATGTTCTCGCTCGGCTGCATCCAGGCGCTGAAATGCAACAGGAACACCTGTCCGACCGGCATCACGACGAACCAGCCGCACCTGACCGACGCGCTCGATCCGACGCTGAAATCGGTGCGGGTGGCGAATTACCACGCCAACGTGGTGCACGACGTCGAGGTGATGGCGCACAGCTGCGGGGTGGAAGAGCCGCGGGAGTTGCGGCGCAAGCACATGCGGATCGTGCAGCCGGACGGCAAGTCGGTGCCGATGGACCGGCTCTGGCCGCGTCCGGTGCCGCGCTCGGCGCTGCGCAGGACCGGATAGGCGGGATCAGGCGCGCCTGCGTCGTCCGCGCCCCTCGCGGTCGCCGCCGGTGTTGAAGCTGACCGCCGGGAGGGTGACAGCGGTCGCGAGATGCGGGAAGGGGGCGGTCGCGTGCGGGATGGCGTTGGCGGCGACGAAATGTTCCTGGAAACGCGGCTCGATGGCGGTTTCGACCTTGGTGATGCGGGTGACGAGGGTTTCGACCTCGCGCCGGGCGGCGGAGTTGAGCAGGGCGATGCGGGCGCCGGTGCCGGCGGCGTTGCCGGCGGAGGTGACTTTCGACAGCTCGCAATCGGGGATCATGCCGAGCACCATCGCGTGCTTGGGGCTGATATGCGCGCCGAAGGCGCCGGCGAGGACGACGCGGTCGACGGTATCGACGCCGCGCTGGTCCATCAGCAGGCGCGCGCCGGCGTAGAGCGCGGATTTGGCGAGCTGGATGGCGCGCACGTCGCCCTGGGTGACGAGGATGCGGGGGCCGCCCGAGACGGTGGCGTCGTGGAGGACATAGGCGTGGGTGCGGCCTTCGGGGACGCAGCGGACGGTGCCGGTCTGTTCGGCCGAGCCGATCAGGCCGCCGGGATCGACCAGCCCCGCCATGCGCATCTCGGCGATGGCCTCGATGATGCCCGAGCCGCAGATGCCGGTGATGCCGGAGGATCTGGTGGCCTCGTCGAAGCCGGGATCGTCGGACCAGAGGTCGCTGCCGATGACGCGGAAGCGGGGCTCCTTGGTGGCGGGGTCGATCTCGACGCGCTCGATGGCGCCGGGCGCGGCGCGCTGGCCGGAGGATATCTGCGCGCCCTCGAAAGCGGGCCCCGTTGGTGACGAGCAGGCGAGGACGGAGGTGCGGTCGCCGAGCAGGATCTCGGCGTTGGTGCCGACATCGACGATGAGCATGAGATCGTCGGATTGGTTCGGCGCCTCCGACAGAGCCACGGCGGCCGCGTCGGCGCCGACATGGCCCGCGATGCAGGGCAGGATGTAGACGCGCGCGTCGCGGTGCATCGCCATGTCGATCTCGGTGGCCCAGAGGGTCTGGGACGCGGCGGTGGCGAGCGCGAACGGGGCCTGGCCGAGCTCGACCGGATCGATGCCGAGCAGGAGGTGGTGCATGATCGGATTGCAGACGATCACGGCCTCGAAGATCAGGTCGGGTTCGATGCCGGCCTCGGCGGCGCATTGCGTGACCAGCTCGTTCATCGCGCCGCGCACCGCGCGGGTCATCTCGGCGTCGCCGCCGGGGTTCATCATGGCGTAGGAGACGCGGGACATCAGATCCTCGCCGAAGCGGATCTGCGGGTTCATCAGGCCGGAGGACGCCAGAACCTCGCCCGAGACGAGGTCGCAGAGATGGCCGGCGATGGTCGTCGAGCCGAGATCGATGGCGAGACCGTAGATCGAGCCTTCGTAGAAGCCGGGCCAGACATGCATGATGCGCGCCTCGCCGAGGCCCGCACCGTGATAGACGGCGCAGGTGACGGTCCAGTTTCCCTTGCGCAGGCGCGGGCTGGAGGATCTGGAGCGTGCGCAGGTCGCCTTTGACATGGGCGAGGCCCCATTGCTCGGCGAGCGCGCGTTCGAGCCGTTCGAGATCGCCGGAGGGCTCGTGCATGTCGGGCTCCTCCACCTCGACGTAGTAGAGCCGCGTCGCGGGATCCATGACGATCTGGCGGGCCTCGGCGCGTTTGCGCACGACCTGCTTGTGGACTTGGGATTCGGGGGGGACGTCGATCACCACGTCGCCCCGGACGCAGGCCTGGCAGCCGAGGCGGCGGCCTTCGGCGAGGCCGCGTTTGGATTTGTAGCGTTCCTCGACGGCGTTCCAGGGGGTGAGGGCGGTGTCCGAAACGGAGACGCCGTGCTTCGAGAAGTCGCCGTAGGAGGGCGTGATCTGGCAGCGCGAACAGATGCCGCGCCCGCCGCAGACGCTGTCGAGATCGACGCCGAGCTGGCGCGCGGCGGTCAGGACCGGCGTGCCGGCGGGGAAACGCCCGCGCTTGCCGGAGGGCGTGAAGATCACGAGGGGGTCTTTGTCGGTGGTCACTGGCGTGCGGCCTCGCTAGGCGGAAGAGGCTCATCTAGCCGCTCGACCGCGGCGAGGAAAGCCCGGGACCGCCGCGTGGCGCGCCATCCGCGACGCGCGGAACCGCGGACGCGGGAGGTCCACGCGCGGTTTTTGCTCATGAAACGACCGCAACCCCTGGAAAAGTCTGAAACTTTATCGGGATTGACGCGGAGTTGTCCGGTTCCGTTTATCTTTGGTCAAGCTTCATTCGGCGGCGTGGCCGACGGCATCCAGCGCCTCGATCAGACGGCGCTGATGGCGCGTGACGAAGGCGTTCCGGAGCGTGACGAGCGCCCCGGCGATGTCGCGCGCGCTCGCCGTGAGCGCCGCCCCGTCGATGCCGGAGTGGCGGCCCGCCTCATGGGCGTCGGCGAGACGCGCGACGCTCGAGAGGACGAGGGCGTTCGCTTCCGCGGTCAGGCGGGCGAGGTCGGCGCGGTAGGCGGGCATTCCGGGCAGGAGCGGAAAGAGTCCTTCGAGGATGGCGACCTCGTTCCAGGCCCAGTTGATGGTGGGAGAGAGGGCGTCATGACCGTGGATCCAGCCCGAGACGTGCATCAGATCGCTGAGTTCGCGCCAGAAACCGTCGAGACGCGGATCGAGGAAATCGTAGTCGGGGTCGCAGACGTCGCCCTTGAGCCGGCCCTCGGCGGCGAGGCGGTCCTTGATCGGCGTGCCGTCATAGGGGAGCATCCGGCAGAACACGGCGGCGACCGAGCCGTCGCCGGCGATGGCGTCGAGAAAGTGGATGTTGTTGCGGATGCCCGCGAAGGTCGAGGACGGGTCGAGCATCATGAAGCCGAACTCGAAGACGAGGCCGAGCGATTTGAGCGTTTCGACGGCGGCGAGGTTCTGTTCGACGCTGATGCCCTTGTCGAGCGTGTCGAGGCCCTGACCGTCGCCGGATTCGAGGCCCATGTAGACGAGATAGAGACCGGCGTCCTTCATCTCGGCCATGAGTTCGGGATCGACGGCGTCGGCGCGGCAGTTGATCTTCCAGATCGCCTTGCCGGGCAGGCCGGCCTTCCAGAGTTCGGCGATCAGGCTCCGGGTCCAGCGTTGCCAGACGCGGCCGAAAAGCGGGAAGTCGTCGTCCTGGAACAGGAAGATGGTGATGCCGCGTTCCTCGTTGAGCCATTTCATCTCGGCCACGACCTCGGCCGGGTCGCGGGTGCGCACGACCTTTCCGGGCGCTGTGCGGTAGAAGGTGTGGATCGAGCAGAACGAACAGGTGCGCGCGCAGCCGCGCGAGGCGAGAAGCGGCATGGCGCGCCGGCCGAGCACGGTCTCCGGCTCGAAATCGCGGCGGGGCCATGGCAGATCGTCGAGCGCGCGGAGCAGGTGCCGCGGCTCGGTCTCGACGAGCTTGCCGTTCTCGCGCCGCGCGATGCCGCCGACCGCGCGCCAGTCGGCGCCGGTGGAGAGCGCGTCGGCGAGTTCGAGCAGCGTCAGTTCACCCTCGAAACGGGCGATGCTGTCGAGTTCGGGAACCTCGGCGAAGGTCGGGCTGGGACCCAGGGTCGGGAAGTGCCCGCCCATGGTGACGTGGCAGGTGACGCCCGCCGCGCGCAGACGCCGGACCACCTCGCCGTAGCGGCGGATGTAGAACTGGAAGATCAGGGAGAAGCCGATCAGGAGCGGGTTCTCGGCCTCGGCGATGCGGACGATCTCGCCCGGGTCCCGTTCGACGTCGACCGTTACGACGCGGTAGCCGAAGGATTCCAGCGTCGCGGCGAGATAGCCGAGCCCGAGATTGCCCTGGTCGAGAAATCCGACCAGCAGGATCGGCCTGTCGGTGACGCGCGCACGCGACGACAGGTCGGGCGCGAGCGGCCCGGTGAACGCGGTCTTCATGGCGTCGGGTTCCTCCGGAAGGAGAATGGCGCGCCGGCGGAAAGCCCGCGCGCCGTCCGTTCAGCGCTGAACGTTCTTGAGCGCCGAGATCGTCTCTTTGACGGCGATCTGTTCGATCTCGAGGATCCGCATCCGTTTCTCGAGCTGGATGACCGCCAGATCCTGGATGACCTTGATGTCGAGCTTGTCCCTGAGGAAGTCGGGCACGGGGTCCCACCACCAGCGCGGGCGGAACTGAAGGGCCTCGGAGAGTTGTGGTGCAGCGAGTCGTTCGTCCATCACTTGACCTTTCGCCAGGTTCAGACTTCAGCAGTCGCGAAAGGATCATAGCATTCGATCGTGATTCGATCAATATCGGCCAATTCAACGCAAGATTGTTTCGCGGGCGCGACAGTCTCGTGCATGATGCCGGGCGGGAGAAAGGTAGAGGTGTCAGCCGCGACGGCGGCGGCGACCCTCGCGGGCGCCGCGGGCGCCGGCCTCGACCTCGCCCTCGGCGAGCGGGGGCTTGTTCGACTTGATCCAGGCGGCGCCGTTGGCGTCGTTGTCCATCAGCAGGTTGGCGGCGCGGATGGCGTCCATCTCGATCGGGCGGGTCGGGTTCATGATGGCGGAGGTCATTCCGCTCGCGATCGCCATCGGCAGGAAGGCCGCGTTGATCGCGTGGCGGTTGGGCAGGCCGAAGGAAACGTTCGACGCGCCGCAGGTGGTGTTGACGCCGAGCTCGTCGCGCAGGCGGCGCACGAGCGTGAAGACCTGGAGGCCGGCGGTGGGCAGGGCGCCGATGGGCATCATCAGCGGATCGACGACGATGTCATGGGCGGGAATGCCGAAATCGGCGGCGCGCTCGACGATCTTCTTGGCCACGGCGAAGCGGATTTCGGGGTCCATCGAGATGCCGGTGTCGTCGTTGGAGATGGCGACGACGGGGACGTTGTATTTCTTGACCAGCGGCAGGACGAGTTCAAGCCGGTCCTCCTCGCCGGTGACGGAGTTCAGCAGCGGGCGGCCTTCGCAGGCCTGGAGGCCGGCCTCGAGCGCGCCGGGGACGCTGGAATCGATGCAAAGTGGAATGTCCACAAGGCCTTGGATCATTTCGATCATGCGCCGCATGAGCGGCGGTTCGGTCTCGTTGGGGTTCGGGTTCGAGTTGTAGACGACGCCCGCGTTCACGTCGAGCATGGTGGCGCCGCAGGCGACCTGCTCGATCGCGTCCTTCTCGACGGTGGAGAAATCGCCGGCTTCGAGCTGCGCGGCGAGGGTCTTGCGGCCGGTGGGGTTGATGCGCTCGCCGATCACGCAGAACGGCTGGTCGAAGCCGATGATGGCGGTTTTGGTTTTGGATTCGACGATGGTGCGGGTCATGCGGCGCGGGCCTTCAATCGGGTGAGATGATCGCGCAGGGCTGGCGCGGTGAAATCGGCGATAGCGTGATGGGCGCCCGAGCGCAACAGTTCGGCCGCGTCGAGCCCGGTGGTCATGCCGAAAACATGGGCGCCGGATCCGCGCGCGGCGCGAAGGCCGGCGCGGCTGTCCTCGAAAGCGGTCGAGCGCGAGGGCGTGGTTCCGAGCGCGCGCATCGCGGTGAGATAGGGCAGCGGATCGGGCTTCGAGCGTTCGCACTCCTCGCCGATGATGACCGTGCCGAACCGTACGGCGAGGCCGGCGGCCGCCAGCATCGCCTCGGCGTTGACGCGCGGGGCGTTGGTCACCACCGCGACGCGGATGTTCTCGGCCTCGGCCTGGTCCAGCAGGTCGTGGATGCCGGGAACGGGGTCGACGGAGGCCGCGAGCCGGTCGCGGAACATCGCCTCCTTGCGGTCGGCGAGGGCTTTGTGCTCGGCGGGCAGGTCGGGAAAGATGTCGGCCATGATCTCGGCGTTCGGCCGGCCCATGATCTGTCCGGTGTAGTCGCTCCAGGTGATCGTGCGTCCGTATTCGGCCAGCAGGTCCGAGAAGGCCTCGTAGTGCAGCCGGTCGCTTTCGATGAGCGTCCCGTCGAGGTCGAACAGCAGGGCGAGGGGGGTCATGCCCTCGCGCGCAGACTGGTCCGGGCGCTGGCGGCGGCGGTCCAGTCCGTCGTCGCAGTGATGCCGCCAAGCGGGAAGAAATGCACGCGCTCGACCGCGAAGTCGGGATTGGCGGCCTTGTGGGCGGCGAGATCGGCGAGGATCCCGTCCGGCTCGAACGGCATCATCAGCTTGGAGAGGTCGGCGGCGCGGCGCTGGAGGACGCGGAGCGACGGGCCGACGCCGCAGGCCATGGCGAATTTGATCATGGTCTGAAGCTTGGCGGGGCCGGCGATGCCGATATGGACGGGCAGGGTGATGCCGCTCGCGCGCAGGCCGTCGGCCCATTCGATGACGGGCGCGGCCTCGAAGCAGAACTGCGTGGCGATGGCCATGCGCGCGTCGGTGCGGGTCTGGAAGTCGTTCTTCCAGCGCAGGGCGGCGGAGACGTTGGCGGTGCCGCCGTCGCGGTCGATGTCGCGGTTGCCCTCCGGATGGCCCGCGACGTGGATGTCGGAAAAGCCGTGCGCGTCGAAGAGGCCGGTTTCCAGCAGCTGCATCGAATCGGAGAACGCGCCACGCGGCGCGTCGAGCCCGCCGCCGAGCACGAGGGCCTGGCGCACGCCCGCATCGGCATAGGACCGGACCATCCGCTCGAGCGTGGCGCGGTTTTCGATGACGCGCGCGGGGAAGTGCGGCATCACGTCGAAGCCCTGGTCGGTGATCCGGCGGGCCGTCGCGAGCATGTCGGAAAAATCGGTGCCGTCGATATGGGCGATGTAGACGCGCGTGCCCCAGGGCAGGATGGCGCGGAAATCCTCGATCTTCGCGGCCGTGCGGGGCATGACCTCGATCGACCAGTCCCGGATGAAGTCGCCGATCAGGCCGCGGGTTTCGGGCGCGGGAGCGGGCTTGCGGACGAAGGAGAGGATGTTGGCCAAAAGATCGCTCCAGGGCTTCACGGTTTCGGGTCGGACCAGCCGTCATTGGCGATCAGAGCCCTGATCGCATCGGCAGAGAACTCCGTTTCCAGCCGCGCCGCTTCGCCGGAAACGACATCCGCCGCTTCGCCTTCGACGTCGTAGGGCTCGCCGCGCCGCCATTCGGCCAGATAGGCGTCCGAATCGCGCGCGCCGGTTTTCATCGCGCAGCGGTCGATGGCCTGTTCGAAGCGTTCGGGGAGCTGGATCTTGGCCGCCCGGCGGCCGGTTCCGACGATGACCTGGGCGGGGATGTCGCGCCAGTAGACGATGGTGACGGGTGGCATGGGATCTCCGGGTTTCGTTGCGCGCGACGGGCGACGGGCGCGCGTCGATTTCCAGGCGCAGTTAGTCGTTGCTTTGCAACTATTCCAGCCGTATCTTGTCGGTGCAAACTTCATTGTCGGTATGGACCGGTGCATCATGACCAACGATCTCAAGGCTCTTCCGAGTCTTTCTTTCGAGTTTTTTCCCCCTCATTCTCCTGAAGCGAGCCTGCGCCTGTGGCGTTCGGTCGAGCGGCTGGCGCCGCTGGGCCCGCAGTTCGTCTCGGTGACCTACGGGGCCGGCGGTACGACGCGGGAGCGGACGGACGCGGCGATCGGCGCGATCCTGCAGCGCGCGCGGCTCAATGTCGCGGGACATCTGACCTGCGTGGGCGCGAGCCGCGAGGAGACGCTCGACGTGGCGCGCGGATACGCCCGGCAGGGCGTGCGGCGCATCGTGGCGCTCCGGGGCGACGCGCCGAAGGGCTCCGACGGCTTCACGCCGCATCCCGACGGCTTCAAGAGCGCGGCGGACCTTGTTTCGGGGCTGGCGTCGGTCGGCGGGTTCGAGATCTCGGTCGCGGCATACCCGGAGAAGCATCCCGAGGCCGCGAGCCTGGATGCCGACATCGACAATCTCAAGCGCAAGCTCGACGCGGGCGCGTCGAACGCGATCACCCAGTTTTTCTTCGAGAACGAGGATTTCCTGCGGTTTCGCGACGCCTGCGCCAAGGCGGGGATCACGGCCCCGATCATTCCGGGGATCCTGCCGGTCGAGAATTTCGGCAAGATGGTGAATTTCGCCGGGCGGTGCCAGGCGACGGTGCCGGACTGGATGCACAAGGCGTTCGCGCGGGCCGATACGCCGGAGACGGCGCATCTGCTGGCGGTCGCGATCGCGAGTGACCAGTGCGACGGGCTGCGCCGCGAGGGCGTTTCGGACCTGCATTTCTACACGCTCAACAATCCGGACCTGACCTTCGACGTCTGCACGGCGCTGGGCTACGAGGCGGCGCCGCTCGAGGCGGTCGCGGGCGGAACGGGCGCGGCCTGAACGCGGAGCCGGCGGTGGCGTTTCTTGCTTTGGCCGCCGGCCTCCTGTAACGTTCGGTCAAAGCTGCGGACTTTTCCGCAACGCATGAATTGGCTGTTTCAATGGCGCAGGACTCTCTGGAGCCTGCGCAGGACCGGATTGCATCTGCGCCCGACACGGAGAGGCGCGCCGTCAAGCCTGCGCAGGCTGACCCGGAACTGTTCGCGGCCCTCGATCTGGGCACGAACAGTTGTCGGATGCTGATAGCCACACCGGAGGGCGGGCATTTCCGCGTGGTGGACGCGTTCGCGAAATCCGTCCGGCTCGGCTCGGGGCTGGAGCGGACGGGGCATCTTTCTCGCGGGTCGATCAACCGAACCATCCAGGCGCTCGAGATATGCGCGGAGCGTCTGCAGCGGTTCGACGTGAAGACCTTCCGGCTGGTGGCGACGGAGGCGTGCCGGCGGGCGCGCAACGGCAATCATTTTCTGGCGCTGGTGACGCGCGAGACCGGTCTGCGGCTGGAGGTGATCCGGCCGGAGGAGGAGGCGCGGCTGGCGGTGATCTCCTGCGCGCCGCTGGTGGCGGCGGAATCGCGCAACGTTCTGGTTTTCGACATCGGCGGCGGATCGACGGAGCTGGTCTGGATCGATCTGAGCGAGGTCGAGCCGGAACACCGCGCGCAGGCCATCGTCAATCTGCGCTTCGGACCGGGCGGCGGGCCCGGGCAGGCGCGGGTGGTGGATTTCATCTCGGTGCCGCTCGGGGTCGCGACGCTGCACGAGCGGTATTCGGACGTGGACGATGACGGCGCGCGGTTCGCGTTGATGTCCTGGTTCTTCGAGGAGCAGATCGCGTCGTTCAAGCCGTATCTCCAGCCGCTGTCGGCGGAGGACGCGGACTCGTTCCAGATGATCGGGACGTCCGGCACCGTGACGACGGTGGGCGCGGCGCATCTGAGGCTCAAGCGCTATGACCGGCGCAAGGTCGACGGGATGCATCTGTCGGCCGACGCGATCGAGGGCGTGATCGCCCGGTTCCTGCGGCTCGGGCCGGAGGGGCGGCGCAACGACATCGGGCTGGGCCGGGACCGCTCGGAGCTGATCATGTCGGGGGCGGCGATCCTGCAGACGCTGCTCCGGATCTGGCCGACCGCGTCGATGCGTGTGGCGGACCGGGGGCTGCGCGAGGGGATGCTGTTTTCGATGATGAGCGCCAAGGGCGTTTTCAAGGGCGGGGTGGCCACGGAATGAGCGGACCGGCGAAACCGACATCCGGGCGCGGCAGGCGCGATCTGTTCGTCAAGGTCAAGAGCGCGAAGGGACGCAAGCTCAGCTCGACGCTGTGGCTGCAACGGCAGTTGAACGATCCCTATGTGATGCGCGCCAAGGCGGACGGGTATCGCGGGCGGGCGGCCTACAAGATCATCGAGCTCGACGACCGGTTCCGGTTCCTCGTGCCGGGGGCGCGGGTCGTGGATCTGGGCTGCGCGCCGGGCGGGTGGTGCCAGGTGGCGGTGGACCGGGTCAACGCGCTGGGGGCGAAGAAGGGCAAGGCCGCGGGTCGCGTGCTCGGGGTCGATCTTCAGGAGGTCGAGGCGATCCGGGGCGCGGAGCTGCACGTTCTCGATTTTCTGGAGGAGGGCGCCGATGATCGTGTGCGCGAGTGGCTCGGCGGGCCGGCGGACGTGGTGATGTCGGACATGGCGGCGGCGGCGTCGGGGCATCAGCAGACGGACCATCTGCGGATCATCGCGCTCTGCGAGGCGGCGGCGGAATTCGCCTTCGACGTGCTGGAGCCTGGCGGGACGTTCGTGGCGAAGGTGCTGGCCGGGGGCGCGGAGGGCGAGTTGCTGCGGCGGCTGAAGGCGGCGTTCACGCGGATCTCGCATGTGAAACCGCCGGCGAGCCGGAAGGATTCGAGCGAGAAGTATCTCGTGGCGACGGGGTTCCGGGGCGCGCCGCCGGAGGCCTGACGGGGTGTGACACGTGGAAAGTGTCACGCGTGTCACTTCGGACATGCTATTGTTTTTAAAAGTAAAGTCGAATTGCGTTAACCGCGTGGAAAGGTGTGTCACGCGGCCCTCGACGAGGTGGCATTCGGCGGCTTCGGCCACGGATCGCGGATCGGTTTTCCCTTGGCGGGAGGAGCGCTAGATGCTTCGCGACGCGGTGATCGGATGGAGGGTCGGACCATGACTGACGCTGATGCGACAGGCGCGCTGATCCTGTCGCACGGGCAGCCTTCGGCGCCTGACGGGCCGCAGGCGGACATGGCGGCGCTGGCGGCGCGCGTCGCGCCGCATCTGCCCGGGTGGCGGGTGCGGGGGGCGACCCTGGCCGCGCCCGGCGGCTTGGAGGCGGCGCTGGCGGAATTGGGCGACGGGCCGGTTCGGGTGTTTCCGTTCTTCATGGCGGACGGATGGTTCGTGCGGTCGCAGATCCCCAAGCGGCTGGCGGAGGCCGGGCGGGACGATTGCGTCGTGCTGCCGCCGTTCGGGCTGGATCCGGAGGTGATCGCGCTTTGCGTGCGGCGGGCGCGCGAGGGGGCCGAGGCGCACGGCTGCGATCCGGCGGCGAGCGTTCTGGTGCTGGCGGCGCATGGATCGCCGTCGAACACGAAACCGGCGGAGGCGGCGCGGGCGGTCGCGGAGGCCATCGAGGCTTCGGGCGCGTTCCGCGAGGTGAGCACCGGCTTCGTGGACGAGCCTCCGTATCTCGCGGACGTGGCGCGGGGCGCGGAGCCGGGCGTATGCCTGCCGTTTTTCGCGGCCGAGAACGGCCATGTGCGCGAGGATCTGCCCGAGGCGCTGGCCGAGGCGGGGTTCACCGGACCGCTGCTTCCGGCGATCGGAACGGATGCCGAGACGCCCGCGATCATCGCGGCGGCGTTCCTGCGCTCGGCGCGGGAGGCGGTGGCGGGCTGAGGGTTGGACTTCCGCGCGCGGATACCCAAATCTAGGGGCAAGCCGAAGCGGAGGATGACATGAGCTATGCCAAGACCGAAGACGCGTTGGCGCGTCTGACGCCCGAACAGTACCGGGTGACGCAGGAGAGCGGCACGGAGCGGCCGTTCACCGGCGAATACGACGCGCATTACGAGCCGGGGATCTATGTCGACGTGGTGTCGGGCGAGCCGCTGTTCGCGTCGTCGTCCAAGTTCAGTTCCGGGTGCGGCTGGCCGTCGTTCTCGAAACCGATCGTGGCGGCCAACGTCAACGAGCTCCGCGACGTCAGCCACGGCATGGTGCGCACTGAAGTGCGTTCGGCGCATGGCGACAGCCATCTGGGGCACGTGTTCGAAGACGGGCCGGCGGAGGCGGGCGGACTGCGCTACTGCATCAATTCCGCGTCGCTGCGGTTCGTGGCGAAAGACGACATGGAAGCCGAGGGTTACGGCGAATATCTCGATCAGGTGGAGGAGGTCACATCATGACGGAACGGGCTGTGCTGGCGGGCGGATGCTTCTGGGGAATGCAGGATCTGATCCGCAGGATGCCGGGCGTCGAGAAGACCCGCGTGGGGTATTCCGGCGGCGAGGTGCCGAACGCGACCTATCGCAATCACGGCAATCATGCCGAGGCGATCGAGATCCTTTTCGACCCGGATGTGATCTCGTATCGCCAGCTGCTGGAATTCTTCTTCCAGATCCACGATCCGAGCACGAAGAATCGGCAGGGCAATGACCGGGGCGCGAGCTATCGCTCGGCGATCTACTACGTCGACGAGGCGCAGAAGGACGTCGCGCTCGACACCATCGCGGACGTGGATGCCTCGGGGCTGTGGCCGGGCAAGGTCGTGACCGAGGTCGAGCCCGTGGGGGATTTCTGGGAAGCCGAGCCGGAGCATCAGGATTATCTGGAGCGGATACCGAACGGATATACCTGCCATTACGTGCGGCCGGGCTGGGTGCTTCCCAAGCGCGTCGCGGCCGAGTGAGCCTGAGGCGGCGCGGGCGACCCCGCGCCGCGACGGAGGGGTGATGAACGTCCAGACGCCGCGTTTCGCGTTCGACAACAGCTATGCCCGCGACCTCGACGGGTTCTATGTGGCGTGGGAGGGCGCGCCCGCGCCGGACCCCCGCGTGTTGCGGCTCAATCTCGGGCTGGCGGCGGAGCTGGGGCTGGACGCCGACGCGCTGGCCGGGCCGGAGGGGGCGGCGATCCTCGCGGGGAGCGTCGCGCCGGAAGGCTCCACGCCGCTCGCGATGGCCTATGCCGGGCACCAGTTCGGCGGATTCTCGGCGCAGCTCGGCGACGGGCGCGCGCTGCTGGTCGGCGAGATGCTGGACCGCGAGGGGCGACGGCGCGATCTGCATCTGAAAGGGTCCGGGCGGACGCCGTTCTCGCGGGGCGGCGACGGCAAGGCGGTGCTGGGGCCGGTGCTGCGCGAGTTTCTGATCGGCGAGGCGATGCACGCGCTGGGCATCCCCACGACGCGGGCGCTGGCGGCGGTGACGACGGGCGAGCTGATCGTGCGCAACGGGCGCGAGCCGGGCGCCGTTCTGGCGCGGGTGGCGTCGTCGCATCTGCGTGTGGGAACGTTCCAGTTTTTCGCCGCGCGCGGCGAGAGCGAGCGGGTGCGCAGGCTGGCGGACTACGCCATCGCGCGGCATCATCCCGATCTGGTCGGGACGGACGGGCGGTATCTGGAGCTGCTGCGGCGGGTGCGGGACGCGCAGGCGGCGCTGGTGGCGCGGTGGGTGCTGGTCGGGTTCGTGCACGGGGTGATGAACACCGACAACATGACGATTTCCGGCGAGACGATCGATTACGGGCCGTGCGCGTTCATCGACGCCTATGACCCGCAGGCGGTGTTCAGTTCGATCGACCATGCGGGGCGGTACGCCTACGGCAACCAGCCCAACATCGCGCAATGGAACCTGGCGCGGCTGGCGGAGACGCTGCTGCCGCTGATCGACGCGGATCCCGGACGCGGCGGTGCGGATCGCGACCGAGGAGGTGAACGCGTTTCCGGAGATCTACCGGGCGCGGTGGCTTGAAGGGATGCGGCGCAAGCTGGGGCTGCTGAAGGAGCTGCCGGGGGATCTCGATCTGGCGAACGGGCTTTTCGCGGCGATGGAGGGGCGGTCGGTGGATTTCACGATGCTTTTCCGGGCGTTGTCATCGGTGGTTCGCGGGGATGTCGAGCCGGCGCGCGGGCTTTTCGCGGAGGCGGGCGCGTTCGATGCCTGGCTGGAAGCGTACGCTTCGCGGGGCGCGCTGGAGGACATCGACGCCGGGGCGCGGGCGGTCGCGATGGACCGGGTCAATCCGGTCCATGTGCCGCGCAATCACAAGGTCGAGGCGGCGCTGGAGGCGGCGAACCAGGGCGAGATGGAGCCGTTCGACCGGCTGCTGGACGCGGTGACGCGGCCGTTCGAGGCGCGACCGGGGCTGGAGGAATTCGCGGGGCCGGCGCCGGCGGATTTCGGGCCGTACACGACGTTCTGCGGGACGTGACGGACCGGAGCCGCCATGCGTCGCGCGCGGAACCTTGCGATGGCCGACCTGTTTGCTGACATCCGAAGCAACAGGAGATCGACAGATGGACCATTCCACACACGAGCGGCTCAGCGCGATGGAATTGAACGCGGCCAATCTGGAGAACGCCACGATCTACGGCCCTGGCGACGAGAAGATCGGGACGGTGTCGCACGTTCACGGCACGGGGCCGGACACCAAGGTCGTGGTGGACGCGGGCGGGTTTCTCGGGATCGGCTCGAAACCGGTGGCGCTCGACATGGCGCGGCTGGATTTCATGCGCGACGAGAGCGGGACCGTGCATGCGACCACGGTGATGACCAAGGACGAGGTGAAGGCTCTGCCGGAGCATCGCGACTGAAGACCGTGGGGCCGGGTTCCGCCACATCCGGACCCGGCCCGCGCATTTTTCACGCGACGCGGCGCGCGCGCCGTGTATCCTTCCGTCAGCCGCGCGAGCGGATCGGAAAAAAACGGGAGGATACATCATGCTCAGGACAACGGCGTCCGCGGCCCTTGCGATCGGGATCGCGTTCGGAGCGACGGGCGCGCACGGGCAGTCCGGCGAGATAACGATCTGGAGTTGGGACATCGCCGCGTCGTCGCTGGAGGCGGTGATAGAGGGATTCAACCAGCAGTACCCGGACGTGACCGTCGTGGTCGAGGATCTGGGAAACCAGCAGGTCTTCGACCGGACGCTCGCGGGCTGCGCCGCCGGCGGGTCGGGTCTGCCCGACGTGCTGTCGATCGAGAATCATGAGGCGGAAATATTCTGGGCGCAGTTCCCGGACTGCTTCGCGGATCTGGGCGAACTCGGATACACCGACGAGGTCGCCGCGCAGTTTCCTGAATTCAAACGGACCGAACTCGGCGCCGGCGACGCGACCTATGCGATGCCGTGGGATTCCGGGCCGGTGGTGATGTTCTACCGCCGCGACTTCTACGAGAACGCGGGCGTGGATCCCGAGAGCATCGCGACCTGGGACGATTTCATCGAGGCCGGCAGGAAGATCATGGAGGCCAATCCCGGCGTCGTCATGACCCAGGGCGATCTGAACGGCGACACCGAGTGGTTCCGGATGATCTCGAACGAGCAGGGCTGCGGCTATTATTCGGATGACGGTCAGTCGATCACCGTGAACCGGCCGGCCTGCGTCGCGACATTGGAGAAGATCAAGGAGATCGTCGACGCCGGACTGATGACCGCGGCGATCTGGGACGAGAAGATCCAGTCGAACGGCGCGGGAACGGTCGCGAGCCAGATGTACGGCGCCTGGTACGAAGGAACGATCCGCACGAACGTGCCCGAGGACCAGGCGGGAAAATGGGGCGTCTACCCGATGCCGACGCTGGGCGGGGAGGGATCGCGCGCGGCCAATCTCGGCGGCTCGTCGCTGGCGATCACCGCCGGGTCGGAGAACAAGGAGGCGGCCTTCGCCTATCTGAACTATGCGCTCGGCACGGTCGAAGGCCAGGTCACGATGCTGCGCGAATACGGTCTCGTCCCGTCACTGCTCGAGGCGCTCGAGGATCCGTTCGTTCAGGAGCCGCTGCCGTTCTGGGGCGACCAGAAGGTCTGGGAGGTCGTGCTCGGCACGCTCGACGGCATCTCGCCGAACCGCGGGACGCCGTTCTTCGGCGACGCCGACACGATCGTCCAGACCGCGCAGACGCAGTATCTGAACGGCCAGTTCGACAGCGCCCAGGCGGCGCTCGACGACGCGGCGCAGCAGATCGCGCTCGTCACCGGTCTGCCGGTGGCCGAATAGGATCGGCGCGGCGCCGGGCCTCGTCCCGGCGCCGCGTCTTTCGGGCCGAACTGGGGAGGGACGGCATGGCGCGCTCGCGCAACGTGGTCGCCTACGGGTTTCTGGCGCCCTATCTGCTCGTCTTCGCGGCGTTCTGGATCTGGCCGATCCTCTACTCGTTCTATCTCTCGTTCCTCGCCACGCGGGCATTGCCCTGGCGGTTCGATCCGTCGGTGACGTGGGGCCGTCTGGCGGTCGATCCCGCGTTCCACAACGCGCTGAAGAACACGCTGCTGATCCTGGTGATCCAGGTGCCGGTGATGATCGCGCTGGCCACGCTGCTCGCGGTTCTGCTCAACTCGCATCTGCTGCGGGCGCGGGGTCTGATGCGCTTCGCGTTCTTCGCGCCGGTGGTCGTCGGAGAGGTCGCCTATGCCGCCGTGTTCCGGCTGATGTTCAATGCCGATTTCGGGGTGGTCAACAAGATGCTCGGCTCGGTCGGGCTGCCGGAGGTGGCGTGGTTTTCCGATCCGACGGCGGCCATGGCGCTGATCATCATGGCGGTGACCTGGCGATGGGTGGGCTATAACGCGATCATCATCCTGTCGGGTCTCCAATCGATCCCCGAGGACGTCTACGAGGCGGCCACGATCGACCGGGTCTCGCCGGCACGTCAGTTTTTCCACATCACGCTGCCGCTTCTGCGGCCGATCATCCTGTTCTGCGTGGTGCTTTCGGTGATCGGCACGATGCAGCTTTTCGCGGAGCCGTTCCTGATCACCAATCGCGGCGGTCCCGGCGGCGCCACCGAGACGCTCGGCCTGTTCCTCTACCGGCAGGGCTTTACCGTTCTCAACTTCGGCTACGCGTCGGCCGTCGCCTACACCATCGCGGCACTCGCGGTGCTGATATCGCTGCTGAACCTCTGGCTCGGGCGGGAGCGGCCATGAGGTCGCGGTCCTCGACGCGTCTGACGCGGTCGCTCGCGCTTCATGCGGTGATGGTGCCGCTGGCGCTGATCTGGCTGTTTCCGATCTGGATGATGGTGGTCTTCTCGACCATGCCCGACAGCGGGATTTTCAGCGCGGACATCGAGCTGGTGCCGTCGGACCAGTTCATGGCGAATTTCCGGCTGCTGCAGGAAAGCACCGGGTTCGTCCGGACGATCTTCGTGTCGATCGTGGTGGCGCTGGTCTACACGATCCTGTCGGTGATGCTGACCTCGATGGCGGGCTGGGCGCTGGCGCGGTATCGTTTCGTCGGGCGCGGGCTGGTGATCGGGATCATCCTCGGCACGCTGACGCTGCCGTTCTTCGTCGTGGTCATTCCGCAGTTCATCATGGTCGCGCGCGATTTCGGGATGGCGAACACGTGGTTCGCGCTGATCGTGCCGCCGCTGTTCAATTCGCTCGGCGTGCTCTTCATGCGGCAGGCGTTCACGATGATGCCGGCGGAGCTGTTCGACGCGGCGCGCGTCGAAGGGGTCAGGGAGTGGCAGATCTTTCTGCGGGTCGCGATGCCGATGGCGCGGCCGACCCTCGCGGCGCTGTCGATCATCCTGTTTCTGGCGTCCTGGAACAATTACCTCTGGCCGCTGCTCATCGCGTCGGATCCCTCGATGATGACCGCGCCGGTGGCGCTGGGCACGCTGATCGGGGTGACGCGGGTGTCGTGGGGCGGGATCATGGTGGGCGCGGTGCTTCTGACGGTGCCGATGCTCATGGTCTTCGTGTTTCTCCAGCGGTACTTCATGGCCGGCATCGCGGCCGGCGCGATCAAATAGGGGCGCGGAATGGCCGAGGTCTCATTGCGCGACGTCGCCAAGCGGTTCGGATCGACGGAGGTCGTGCCGGGCGCGAGCCTGGAGATCGCGGACGGCGAGTTCGTCGTCTTCGTCGGCCCGTCCGGCTGCGGGAAGTCCACGCTGCTCCGGATGATCGCCGGGCTCGAGGACGTCTCGGGCGGCGAGATCCGCATCGGCGGCCGCGTCGTGAACGACGTGGAGCCCTCGGAGAGGGGGATCGCGATGGTGTTCCAGTCCTACGCGCTCTACCCGCACATGAGCGTCGAGCGGAACCTGTCTTTCGGGTTGCGGATGAACGGGAACGACCCGGCCGACACCGCCCGGCGCGTCCAGAAGGCCGCCGACGTGCTTCAGATCGCGGCGCTGATGGACCGCAAGCCCAAGGCGCTTTCGGGCGGCCAGCGCCAGCGCGTCGCGATCGGCCGGGCCATCGTGCGCGAGCCGGAGGTGTTCCTGTTCGACGAGCCGCTGTCCAATCTCGACGCCGAGCTGCGCGTGCAGATGCGGGTCGAGATCGCGCGGCTCCATGCCGAGCTTGGCGTCACGATGATCTACGTGACCCATGACCAGATCGAGGCGATGACGCTCGCGGACCGGATCGTCGTGCTGCGGGCCGGGCGGATCGAGCAGATCGGCGCGCCGCTCGATCTTTATGACGACCCCGCGAACCGCTTCGTGGCGGGCTTCGTCGGATCGCCCCGGATGAATTTCATGGCCGCCGAGATCGTGGGCGTAGAGGGCGGCGGGATCGTCCTGGCGCTGCGCAATCAGGGCGGCGCGCGCCTGCGGTTGCCCGCGCCGCAAGCGTCGGTTTCGGTCGGCGACAGGGTGGAGATCGGAATCCGCCCGGAGCACTTCGCGCCGGCCGGCGAGGGGGATTGCGACCTGACCCTCGTCGTCGACGTGACCGAGCATCTTGGGTCCACCAGCTACGTCTACGCCAACACCAAGGATGGCGAGCAGCTGATCGTCGAGCGCGACGATCCGCGCTCGGACGCGGGGGCGGAGCGCGTGACGGTCTCAATTCCCGCCGCGCGCGCGTATCTGTTCGACGCGGGCGGCGCGCGCCTGAAGTGAGCCGCCGACGAGGTTTCATTCCGCATCGAGGACCGACCATGCGCGACGTCAGAATCTTCAACGATCACTGGACCTTTCACGAGGGGTTCGATGACGAACTGGCGTCCGCGATCCGCGCGGGCGAGGCGGTCCGGCTGCCCCATTGCGCGGTCGAGCTGCCGCTCAACTATTTCGACGAGGCGGCGTATCAGCGGCGGTTCACGTATCAGAAGATCATCGTCTGGGACGACGCGTATGACGGCCGCGAGGTGTCGCTGGTGTTCGACGGGGCGATGGCGGACGCGGTGGTCTGGCTGAATGGCGGACAGGTCGCGGCGCATACCGACGGGTACACGCCGTTCGAGGCGCGGCTGACCGACGGGCTGCGGAAGGGTGACAACCTCATCACCGTGCGGATCGACGGGAGCGAGAACCCGGAGATCCCGCCGTTCGGGGACCGGATCGACTATCTGACCTATGCGGGGATCTATCGTGACGTCTGGCTGCGCGTGACGGACCGGGTGTCGATCGACCGGGTGAAGATCGAGACGCCGGACGCGCTGGCGGAGGCGAAATCGGTGATCGTGCGGGTGGACATCCGCAACGGAGGTGACGCGGCGGGCGGGACGGTGCGGGCGCGGCTGCTGGACGGGGCGGGCGGCGAGGTCGCGCGGGTCGAGGCGGAGGTGGCGGGGGAGAGCGTGACGCTCCGCATGGACGGGCTGCGCGGGATATCGCTCTGGGACGTGGACGATCCGGCGCTGTACGCGGTGGCGGTCGATCTGGAGACGCCGGGCGGGGCGGACGCGCTGACGACGCGGTTCGGGTTCAGGACGGCGGAATTCACGCCCGACGGGTTCCTGCTCAACGGGCGGCCGTTGAAGATCCGCGGGCTCAACCGGCATCAGGCCTGGCCGCATGTCGGCTACGCGATGGGGCGGCGGGCGCAGGAGCGGGATGCGGAGATCCTGAAGCATGACCTGAAATGCAACCTGGTGCGGTGCTCGCATTATCCGCAATCGCCGTGGTTTCTGGACCATTGCGACCGGATCGGGCTGATGGTCTTCGAGGAGATCCCGGGCTGGCAGCATGTGGGCGACGAGGCCTGGCGGGCGCGGTCGGTGGAGAACGTGCGCGCGATGATCCGGCGCGACTGGAACCATCCGTCGATCGTGATCTGGGGCGTGCGGATCAACGAGAGCGCGGATTTCCATGATTTCTATGCCGAGACGAACCGGGTGGCGCGGGAGCTGGACCCGACGCGGCAGACGGGCGGCGTGCGGTACATCGACGAGAGCGAGATGCTCGAGGACGTCTATACGATGAACGATTTCGTGCTGGGCTCGGAGGAGATGCCGGGAACGAACCGGGCGCGCGTCGCGCTCCGGCCGCAGATGGAGGTCACGGGGCTGAAGGCGCCGGTGCCGTATCTGGTCACCGAGTTCAACGGGCACATGCATCCCACCAAACGCGCGGATCAGGAGCAGCGGCAGGCCGAGCATGTGACGCGGTATCTGCAGATCCTGAACGCGGCGTATGGCGATCCGCGGATCTCGGGCTGCATCGGCTGGTGCTTCGCCGATTACAACACGCATGCGGATTTCGGGTCGGGCGACCGGATCTGTCACCACGGCGTGCTCGACATGTTCCGTGAGCCGAAATTCGCGGGCCATGTCTATGCGAGCCAGGGCGATCCGGGCGACGGCGTGGTGATGGAGCCGGTGACGCGCTGGGCGCGGGGCGAGCGCAACATCGGCGGGGCGCTGCCGCTGATCGTGCTGACCAATTGCGACGAGGTGGAGTTCCGGTACGGCGACACGATCCGCAAGCGGATCGCGCCGGACCGCGAGACGTATCCGCATCTGCCGCATCCGCCGGTGGTCATCGACGGGCGGCAGTTTCCGGACGGGGAATTGGGGCTCTGGGGGATGAGCTGGCACGACATGACGCTGACCGGGTTCATCGACGGCGCCGTCGTGGCGGAGCGCCGGATGGTCGCGGGACCGGTGCCGGCGCGGTTGGAGGTCGTGGCGGATGCGGTGGAGCTTCGCGCCTCGGAGAAGGACGCGGTGCGCGTGATCGTCCGGGCGCTGGATCAGGTCGGCAATCCGCTGGCGTTCCTGGCCGATCCGGCGCGGATCGCCGTTACGGGGCCGGTGCGGCTGATCGGGCCGGAGGTCGTGTCGCTTTCGGGCGGGATCGCGGGGTTCTGGCTGGAGAGTACGGGCGGGGAGGGCGCGGCCTCGGTCGAGGTGACGTCCGCGCGGTTCGCGCCGGTCCGGGTGGCGATCGACGTTCGCGGCTGAGCGCGTTCAGCCGGCGCGCGGAAAAATGGCGGTGACGGGTCATGTCCCGTCAGGCGTCCGCCTTGGCGCGGGTGAGGTCGTGCATCCGCGCGAGTCCCTGCATGTAGCCGATCGCGTGGGCGCGGCCGCGGTGGTTCCAGTCGCTGTCGCCGTCCATTTTCGGGACGTGATCGTCGAGCAGGAAACCGTCGAAACCGGCGTCGAGCAGGCGGGTCAGCATCTCGGCCGGGTCGTAGTTGCCCTCGCCGATGAAGCATTCGGTGAAGTCCGGCACGGTACCCTGGACGTCGCGGAAATGGCCGTAGAAAATCCGGCCTTTGGGTCCGAAGAACGAGATCATGCGGCGCACGTCCTCGGCGCCGCCGGGCATCTCGGAGCAGCAGCCGAGGCAGAGGTTGAGCCCCCAGGCGGGGCTGCCGTCCGCGATTTCCCACGCCTTCTCGAAGCCTTCGGGGCGGTAGAACAGCCGCGCGACGCCGCCGAGCGACGGGACGGGCGGATCGTCGGGATGGAGGGCGAGTTTCAGGCCCTCCTCCTCGGCCACGGGCAGGACCGCCTTGATGAAATAGGCGTAGTTGTCCCACATCTCGTCTTCGGTGATCGGGGCCTCGCCGGGGCCGCGCAGCGGCATGGCGGAGCGGTGGCCGAGCGATGTGGGCAGATAGTCGCGCAGGGCGTCGAGATCGGGGGCGGCGTCGACCGCCGCCATGTCGAATTTCGTGCAGGCGGCGCCGCCTCGCCCGGGCGCGGCGCGCTCGGTGCGCCAGACGGAATTGGGCATGAAATGGTAGCCGAGGATCGGCACGCCGGCGCGGGCCACGGCGCGGATCACGGCCTGGTAGTTCTCGATCTGGGCGTCGCGGCCGGGCAGGCCGAGCATGGCCTTGTCGTAGAAATGCACCGGCACGTTCTCGATGGCGTCGAACGGGAGCCCGGCCGCGCGGGTCTTTTCGACCAGCGCGCGCACGTCGGCCTCTTCCCAGCGCTCCTCGCCGGGCAGTTTGGGCGTGTTCATCTGGATGCCGTCCGCGCCGATCTGGCGGGCGAAACGCAGCTTCTCGTCGGTCAGTTCGTTGAATTGTCCGACGGCGATCCTCAATGGCATGTGCGACGTTCCCTTCTGGTGTCGGTCATCGGTCCGTGGCGGGGTCAGGCCGGGACCATCGCGGCATCGTATTCCGCGAGCAGCGCCGCCCGCGCGGCATCGGGCAGGGCGGTCAGCGGCGGGCGGACCCGCAGAAAGCCCGGATCGCCCGAGACATGCGCGGTGAGAGCCTTGATCGCGGGAATGATCGGATGGGCGACGATCCGGTCGACGAGATCGGTCAGCGCCCGGCCTTCGGCTCCGGCGTGGATGATGTCGCGCAGGGGGCCGGGCAGGAAGTTCGAGACGCCGCAGATCGAGCCCGAGGCGCCGTTGGCCATCGCGCGGGGCAATTGGCGTTCGTCGCCGACGAGGATCTGGAGATCGCCGTGCGCGTCGAGGAAAGCGCGCGTGGTGTTCCCAGTCGCCGGAGCTGTCCTTGATGCCGGTGACGGCCCCGGGATGCGACGCGCGCAGCCGCGTGACGAGATCGACGGGGATCGGCACGGCGGTCTGGCCGGGGATGTGGTAGAGGATGACGTTGCGAAGCGGCGCGCCGATGCGGTCGAAGACGGCGGCGTACCAGGCGAAGAGCCCGTCCGGGTCGATGCCCTTGAGGAAGAACGGCGGGGCGAGAAGGAGCCCCGAGGCGCCGCCCTCGTAGGCGGCGATCGCCGCGTCCGCCGCCGAGGCGATGCCGCAGCTCATCACGCCGGCGTAGATCGGGGCGCTTTCCGGCAGGGCGGCGGAGACGGCCGCCATGGCGTCGCGGCGTTCAGCCGGTGAGAAGCCGAAGCCCTCGCCGGTCGTGCCGAACAGGGTCACGCCGTCGCAGCCGCCGTCGATGACGGACCGCGCGTGGGTGGCCATCCGGGGCAGGTCGATGTCGCCCGCCGCGTCGAACGGCGTCACGAGGGCCGCGTGCAGCCCGAATTTCGGTGTCTGTGCCAAGATGTGGCCTCCCTTTTTCGGGTCAGCTAGACGGCGGATCGCGGCGCCTGTCAATCTCGGCGCGTGCCCGTCACGGGTCAGATTGACATCCCGGGCGCCCGTGTGGACACTCCCGCCGCAATCGCGCCGTCCTTGGACGGCGCGGATATGATCGTGGCATGAACCACGGGACCCCGGGAGGAGACCTGAATGAACATGAGATTTACCCGACGCGCGGTCGCCGCGCTCACCTTGGCCGCGCTCGCCGCGCCGAGCTTCGCGCAGGACGCGGTCACGCTGCGGATGTCGACGCCGGCCTCGGAGACCGATCAGAGGTCGGTGGCGCTGGCCGAGGTGTTCGCGCCCGCCGTGGCGGAGTTCGCCACCTACCAGCCGCATTACAACGGCTCGCTGATCGCGCAGGGTTCGGAGCTGGAGGCCATCGCCTCGGGCGATCTGGAGATGTCGATCGCGTCGGCGCAGGAGCTGGCGCAGTTCTTTCCGGAGTTTTCGATCTTCGCGACCGGCTATGTGCATCAGGACGCCGAGCATCAGGTCCGGGTCTTCAACGATCCGCTGATGGATCCGTTCAAGGCGACGGTCGAGGAGGAGCTTGGCGTCAAGCTGCTGTCCGTCATGTATCTGGGGCGCCGGCACGTGAATCTGCGGCAGACCAAGGACGAGCTGACGGTGATGACGCCGGCGGACCTCGCGGGCGTCAATCTGCGGATGCCGGGAACCGACGCGTGGCAGTTCCTCGGCAAGGCGCTGGGCGCCAATCCGACGCCGATGGCGTTCACCGAGATCTACACCGCGCTCCAGACCGGCTCGGTCGACGGCCAGGACAACCCTCTGCCGACCGTGGTCGACGCGAAGTTCTACGAGGTGACGAACCAGATCGCGCTGACCTCGCATCTGGTCGATCTCAACTACATCGCGTTCTCCAAGGCGGTGTGGGACGCGCTGACGCCGGAGCAGCAGGAGACGGTGCAGGCGGCGGCGGACGCGGCGGCCGACAGCGGCCGCGCCGCACAGCTCGCCAAGGAGGACGAGCTCGTGTCGTTCCTCGAGGATCAGGGCATGGCGATCTACGAGCCGGACCTCGCGGCGTTCCGCGAGCACGTCCAGGCGCAATATGTCGGGTCGGAATTCGCGGAAGCGTGGCCGGATGGCGTGCTTGAGCGGATCAACGCGCTCGGGAACTGAGCGATACCGGAGCTGAAGGGCGGGGACGGGTGACGCCCGCGTCTCCGTCCCGGCTTGGGAGCATGCCGCGATGAACAGGCTCGGGGCCGGTTTCGCCCGTTTCGCGGAAGCCGTCGCCGCCGCGATGATGGCGGCGATGTTCCTGACCTTCATCCTGCAGATCGCCGTGCGGTATTCGGCGCGGCTGGACTGGCTGCCGGAGATGGCGCCGATCCTGGAACCGTCGCGCTACGGATGGACGCTTGAATTCTGCCTGCTGCTCTGGGTCTGGCTGGTGTTCTGGGGCAACGCGTTCGTGGTGCGGCCGCGCGACCATGTGGTGTTCGACATCCTTCTGAACCACGTGCGCGCCCCGGTGCGGCGCTGGTTCGTGATCATCGCGAGCGTGGCGATCAGCGCGGCCCTGATCCTCGCGGTGGAGCCGACCTGGGAGAAGTTCCACATCCTGCGCCTGAAAAAGACCGCGACGCTGGGCGCGCTGTTCGGGGACGGGGTGCGGATGCGGGGGATCTATTCGATCTTCATCGTGTTTCTGGTCGCGGTGGCGCTTCGTTACGCCTGGACCGCGTACCGTGCGATCCGGTACGGCGTCGATGAGCCGGACATGCCCGAGACCGGGCCGGCCCGCGAATGACCTTCGAGTTCCTTCTGTGCGTCGGGGTGCTGTTCGCGCTCGCGGGCATCGGCGCGCCGATCGCCTATGCCATCCTCGTGGCGGTGCTGGTCTATCTGTTCGCGACGGGCCAAGGCTTAGGCGTGGCGGGCAAGATCCTGATGGACGGGCTCTATCAGAGCTTCATCCTGCTGGCCGTGCCGCTTTTCATCGTCGCCGCGAACATCATGAACGCGGGGACGATCAGCGACAGGCTGCTGAGCTTCTGCGTGGCGCTGGTCGGGCGGTTCCGGGGCGGGCTGGGGCATGTCAACGTCGTGGCGTCGCTGATCTTTTCCGGCATGTCCGGGTCCGCGGTCGCGGACGCGGCGGGGATCGGCAAGATCATCATCGGGATGATGACCAAAAGCGGCCATTACACGCGCGGCTATGCCGCCGCCATCACCGCCGCGTCCGCCACGATCGGGCCGATCATTCCGCCGTCGATCCCGATGGTGCTCTACGCGCTCGTCTCGAACACGTCGATCGGCTACCTGTTTCTGGGTGGCATCGTGCCGGGGCTGTTCATGGGCGCGGTGCTGATGGGGATGAACTGGTATCTGTCGAAGCGCCGCGGCTTCGCGTTCGAGGAGCCCGTGCCGCTTGCCGAGCTTCCGCGCCGGACGGCGCGGGCGTTTCCGGCGCTGCTGATGCCCGCGATCCTGCTCTACGGGATTTACGGCGGGGTGACGACGCCGACCGAGGCGGCGGCGGTCGCCGCTTTCTACGCGCTGGTGCTGGCCGGGGTGTTCTACCGGGCGCTGAGCCTCGGCGCGCTCTACCACATCCTGGTCGAGAGCGCGCGGGCCTCGGCCGCCATCGGGTTGGTGATCGGCGGCGCGCTGATCCTCAATTACGTCGTGGCGTCCGAGAACATCCCCGGCGTGCTGGCGGCGCATCTGGTCGGTCTGGACGTCGATCCGCTGATGTTCCTGCTGGGGGTCAGCCTGCTGTTCCTGCTGCTCGGCTGCGTTCTGGACGCGACCACGATCATCCTGGTGATCATCCCGCTGTTCATTCCGGCCTGTCGCGAGCTCGGGATCGATCTCGTGCATTTCGGCGTCGTGTCGGTGGTGAACTGCATGATCGGGCTGATCACGCCGCCCTACGGCATTCTTCTGTTCGTGATCACCGCCGTGACGCGGATCCCGCTCTCGGAGATCATCCGCGAGGTCTGGCCGTTTCTGGGCGTGCTGCTGCTGGCGCTGCTCGGCATGATCCTGTGGCCGGGTCTGATCCTGACCCTGCCGCGGATGTTCGGCTACGCCGGCTGAACCGGAGGCCTCAGCCGGCCGCGCGGGCGCCGTCGCGCGCCTCGTAGAGGTCGCGGCCGGCGACGAGCGCGCGGATTTTGGCGTCGGCGATGGAGCGCTTGAGCATCCAGAAGCCGCAATCGGGGTGGATCCAGCGGATGCGGCCCTCGCCCACGATACCCGCCGCGCGTTCGATGGAGCGGGCGATGGCGTCTGCGCTCTCGACCTCGGTGCGTTTGACGTCGACCACGCCGAGCCCGAGGCCGATCTCCGGGCGCAGGCCTTTGAAGGCCGCGACCTCCTCGGCCGGGCGGTGGGCCATCTCCATGACGATGTGATCGACGTGGAGCGCGTTGAGAAAGCCGATCAGCTTGTCCCACGTCCCCTTCTGGACGCTCTGGCCGCCGTAATTGCCGAAGCAGAGATGGATCGCCGGCGTGGTCCTGACCGCCGACAGGACGATGTTCGCGGCCTCGGCGGCCCATTCCCATTCCTCGGGATGGCCGGGCAAGTTCGCCTCGTCGATCTGGATCACGTCCGCGTCGAGGTGTCTGACCTGTTCGGCCAGCGCCTCGGCGATGGCCATCGCGAGCTTCGGCAGGCTGCCGTAATGGCGGTCCGACAGGGTCTTGGCGAGCATGTGCGGGCCGGTCAGGGTGAACTTGAGCGGCTTGGAGGCAAGCGATTTCGCCCGCGCGCAGGCGAGCGGCAGGTCGAGCGTGCCGCAATCGATCGGTCCGTCGACGATGCCGGCGGGCTGGGCGCGGAAGCCCATGCCCTCCTGGGCGCGGAAGGCCTGGATCTCGGCGAAGGTGAGATCGGCGCGGACGCCGCCCATCGGGCGCACGAAGTATTCGATCATCCCGTTGGTCTCGGGGTGGTTGACGTCGAAGCGGTAGAGCTCGCCGTCGCAGACGAGATCGATGCCCGCCTGTTCCTGGGTCTGGAGCACGACGCGGGTCGCGTCGGTGACGGCCTGGCTGCTCGGCAGGGCCACCAGCCAGTCCGGCAGGGGGTAGGAGCCGACGACGGTGGTCTTGATCATTGGGTCGCTCATCCGTTCTATTCCTGTCACAGTGCATCGCTTGACGCGAAAGCGGCGAGTTCGGATTATCCAAACGGTTAATTACAGGACGGGGACGCATGCCGCAACACTCCGCTTCGTCCGTCATCGCCGCGGAAAGTCGGCCCGCGCGCGCGCTGGTGTTTTTCGACCGCTGGAAGGTGGCGATCGCGGCCCATGTGGCGGTGATCGTCGCGTGGCAGCTCTGGGTCACGCTCGGCGACGTGCCGACCTACGTGATGCCGAGCCCGCTGGAGACGCTGGCGGCGCTCGGCAAGGAGTATGACTGGCTGCACAACACGATGATCACCGCCGGCCAGATCGTGACGGGCTATGCCATCGCGGTCGTGTTCGGCGTGGGGGTGGCGCTGCTCGCCTCGTGGTCGCGCATCGTCGATCAGGCGGTGATGCCGCTGATGGTCAGTCTCAACATGATCCCGAAGGTGGCGCTGGGGCCGCTTTTCATCGTGTGGTTCTCCTACGGGTTCACGCCGAACGTGCTGATCGTCTTCGCGATATGCGTTCTGCCGATCCTGCTGACGACCGCGCGGGGGCTGCGCGAGGTGGAGCCCGATCTGATCGATCTGGCCCGCTCGCTCAAGGCGTCGCGGTGGCAGATCTTCACCAAGATCCAGCTTCCGGGATCGTTGCCTTACGTGTTCTCGGGGATGAAGGTCGCGACGGTTCTGGCGGTCGCGGGCGCGGTCGTGGGCGAGTTCATCGCCTCGGAGGAGGGGCTGGGATATCTGATGCTCCAGGTCCAGGTGACGCTCGATACGGCGGCGATGTTCATGGCCGTGCTGCTGATCACGCTGATCGGGGTGGCGCTTTACGGGGCGGTGCGGCTGCTCGAGCATCTGACCGTCGCGCGCGACAGCCGGTTGCCGTCGTGAGCGTCGAGGCGCGGCGTCCCCCGGTCACCCGCGATCCCGCGCGGACCCGCGCGCAGATCCTCGCGGCCGCGCGGCGGGCCTTCGCCGCGCAGGGTCTGGGCGGCGCCCGCGTGGATGCGATCGCCGAGGCGTCGGGCGCGAACAAGCGGATGATCTACTACTACTTCTCGGACAAGGAGGGGCTGTTCCGGGCGGTTCTGGAGAGCATCTACGAGGAGCTCTGCACCTCTGCGGCGACGCTCGACCTCGACGCGCCGCCGGACGTCGCGCTCGCGCGCTATGTCGATTTCGTCTGGGAGTATTATTCCACCCGTCCGGAGGTCATCGCGATCCTCAACAGCGAGAACCTGCATGGGGGGCGGCACATGCGCGGCTCCGACGTGATCCGGGCGTTGGAGCGGCCGTTCGTGGGGCAGCTCGACGGGATGCTGGCGCGCGGCGTCGCGGCGGGGGTCTTCCGGCCGGGCATCGACGCGATGACGTTGCATGTGTCGGTGGTCGGGCTGGTCTATTTCTTTCTCGGGAACGGCACGACGCTGTCGATCTTTTTCGGGCGAGATCTGCGCGGGCCGGCGGCGCGGGAGGCGTGGCGGAAACATGTCCGGTCGGTCACCTCCGCGATGCTCGCGCCGGGCGGGGACAACGACGAGACAATCTGATGCAGGCTGAGGAGGGCGACATGGCGGACTTGCCGGAGACGATCGCGGACGTCGAGGCGCTCGAGCAGCTGATGACGCGGCCATCGGAGGCGTTGGTCGCGGACCTCGGCGATGTCGAGGGCGACATCCTGGTGCTGGGCGCGGGTGGCAAGATGGGGCCGACGCTCTGTCGTCTGGCCAAGCGCGCGGCGCCCGAACGGCGGGTGATCGCGGTGGCGCGGTTCTCCGATCCGATCCTGCGCGGGCGGCTACAGGAACGGGACGTCGAGACCATCGGCTGCGATCTGCTGGACCGCGCGGCGGTGGCGGACCTGCCGGACGTCGCGAACGTGGTGTTCATGGCCGGGTTCAAGTTCGGCGCGTCGGGCGATCCGTCGACGACCTGGGCGATGAACGCGCTGGTTCCGGCGATCGTGGCGGAGCGGTACACTGCGAGCCGGATCGTGGCGCTGTCGACCGGCTGCGTCTATCCGTTCGTGGGCACCGGGACGGGCGGTCCGACCGAGGCGACGCCGCCGGGTCCGCCGCCGGGCGAGTACGCCTGGTCATGCCTCGCGCGCGAGCGGATGTTCGAGCATTTCAGCCGCGCGCATGACGGCGCGGGTCGGCTGATCCGGCTGAACTACGCGATCGACATGCGATATGGCGTGCTGCACGACGTCGCGGCGGCGGTCCATGCCGGCGCGCCGGTGGACGTGACCATGGGCCATGCCAACGTCATCTGGCAGGGTGACGCGAACGAGCGCATCCTGCGGGCGTTCCGTCACGTGAGCGTGCCGACGGAGCCGCTGAACGTGACAGGTCCGGAGACGGTTGTCGGTTCGCGCGCTGGCGCAGGCGTTCGCCGAGCGGTTCGGCGTCGAGGCGCGCATCGAAGGGCGCGAGGCGGAAACCGGATGGCTGAACGACGCGAGCCTGTCGCACACGCTGTTCGGGATGCCTCGGGTGCCGTTGGAGCGGATGATCGACTGGCAGGCTGACTGGATCCGGCGGGGGATGCCGTCGCTCGGCAAGCCGACGGGGTTTCAGGTGCGCGACGGGCAGTTCTGAGGCGGGCGCGCGTCGCGCGGATCGGCGAGGTCCAAGGACCGGCCCGTTGGCCGGAAGACGGTTTTTCCCCACCTGTTGGCGGGGCCCCGGTCCTGCCCGATAGGGTTTCCGCCCATATGAAATCCGGAAGGGGTCTGGGGCCGCGCGCTTTGCTCAGTCGGCCGGAACCACGATGGACGGGTCGATGAAGTCGTTGGTCACCGCTTCCAGGATGTCGAAGGGCTGATCGACCTCGAAATAGGTCTCGGTGAGGTCGTAGTCGTTCGCCAGGCGTTCGGGGTCGAAATAACCGAGACCCTTGGTGGTCGAGGTCTCGTCGGTCATCAGTTCGACGACCAGCGCCCAGTTCTGCAACTCGTTGTCGGTCTGGAGGCCGGTATTGGCCGTGACCAGAGCCTCGATGCAGGGCTCCGGGGTCTCGACGCAGGCGGCGAAGGCCCTCTGGGTGACTGCGACGAAGTTCTGCACCGCGTCGCGGTTCTCGGCCAGGAATTCGTTGTTGACGATGATCGAATTGCCATAGGGATTCACGCCGTAATCCTTCCACGCGAAGAACCCCATGTCGTCGCCCAGTTCGCGCTCGAAGATGTGGTGGATGTTGTAGAAGGACGAGGTCACGTCGAAGGCGCCGGATTTGAGGCCGGCGAGTTTGGCGTTGGGCTGGACGTTGACCCAAGTCACCGCGTCCGGGTCGATGCCGACGGCCTGGGCGAGCGCGGGCCACATGGCGCGGGCGGCGTCGGAGGGCGGATTGCCGATCTTGCGGCCGGCGAAGTCCTCGACGCTTTCGATGCCCGAGGATTTCAGCCAGTACATGCCCTGCGGCGAATTGGCGTAGACGTTCATCACGGCGGTGAATTCAGCGCCCTTGCCCTTCGCGATCAGCGCCGTGCCGAGATCGGCGAGGCCCATGTCGGTCTGGCCGATGCCGGTGCGCTGGACCGCGCCGGCGGAACCCTTGCCCTGTTCGATGTTCAGGTCGATGCCGGCCTCCGCGTACCAGCCCTCCTGCAGGGCGTAGTAGTAGGGCGCGTGATCGCCGCCGGCGATCCAGTTCAGGACGAAGTCGATTTCGGTCGCATCCTGGGCGGCGGCGCCAAGGGGCGCGAGCAGGGCGGCTGCTGAGAGGGCGGACTTCCACATGGCGTGTTTTCTCCCTGTTTTTCCTGATCTGTCGAAAGCTGCGCCGCGTTCGGCGCGGCTGTCAAGGCCGTGCCCCGCTTGACTTGGAGCGAACGGACGGTGATCCTCACCAAATGGTTACTTTGGGGGCGCGGCGCATGAGCCGAGGCGGCGGGATACCCGATGAGGCGCGCGCGATCCTGCGTCGAGGCGCGGTGATTCCGGCCCATCCGCTGGCATTGGACGCGCGACGCGCGCTTGACGAGAGACGTCAGGCGGCGCTGACCCGGTACTACATCGACGCGGGCGCGGGCGGGCTGGCGGTCGGGGTGCATACGACGCAGTTCGCGATCCGCGAGGCGGGGCTGTACGCGCCGGTTCTGGAGCTGGCCGCCGCGACCGCGCGCGACTGGACGGACCGGCCGCTGGCGATGATCGCGGGGATCTGCGGGCGGACGGAGCAGGCCCTGCGCGAGGCGGAGACGGCCCGCGATCTCGGCTATCACGCGGGGCTGCTGTCTCTGGCGGCGCTGGGAGACGCCGACGAGGACGCGCTGATCGCGCATTGCGCGGCTTTGGCGGCGGAGATCCCCTTGGTGGGATTCTATCTTCAGCGCGCCGTGGGAGGACGCGATCTGTCGGCGGCGTTCTGGGCGCGGTTCGCGGCGATCGAAAACGTGGTGGCGATCAAGATGGCTCCGTTCGACCGGTACCGGACCATCGACGTGATCCGGGGCGTGGCGGAGGCCCGCGCCGAGGAGCGGGTGACGCTCTATACCGGGAACGACGACCACATCCTGCTGGATCTGCTGACGCCGCACCGGGTGATGCGGGACGGCGAGCCGGTGACTCTGCGGATCCGGGGAGGATTGCTCGGGCAATGGTCGGTCTGGACGCGGAAGGCGGTGGAAATGCTGGAGCGGGCGCATGCCGTGCGCGGCAATGTGCCGGTGGAGATGTTGACGCTCGACGGCCAGCTCACGGACGCGAACGGCGCGCTCTTCGACGTGGCCAACGGGTTCGCGGGCTGTATCGCCGGGTGCCATGAGGTTCTGCGGCGGCAGGGTCTGCTGGAGAACCTGGTGCTGCTCGATCCGGCGGAGGGGTTTGGGCCTGGACAGGCGGCGGAGATCGACCGGGTGATCCGGGACCATCCGCATCTGACCGACGACGCGTTCGTCGCGGAGAACCTCGGGAGGTGGCTGGCGTGAACGTGGAGGCCGCGCCGTTCATCCGGCTGGAGAACGTGCGCAAGGTGTACCGGGCGGGCGGCGAGGAGTTCCTGGCCGTGTCGGACGTGACGATGAGCGTGCGCGACGGAGAGCTGGTGTCGCTCGTCGGGCCGTCGGGCTGCGGCAAGACGACGGTGCTCAAGATCCTCGCGGACCTGCACGGGCATGACGGCGGCGTCGTCGAGATCGGCGACCCCGAGCATCCGTTCACGCCGGGGCGGGACGTCGGAATGGTGTTCCAGCAGCCGCTGCTGCTGAAGTGGCGCGACGTGATCGGCAACGTGCTGCTGCCGGCCGAGATACTGGGTCTGCCGATGAAGGCGGCGCGGGAGCGGGCGCGGGATCTGCTGAGGCTCGTGGGTCTGGAGGGGTTCGAGGACAAGCGGCCATGGGAGCTGTCGGGCGGGATGCAGCAGCGCGCGGCCATCGCGCGGGCGCTGGTTCACGATCCGAGGCTGGTTCTGATGGACGAGCCGTTCGGCGCGCTCGACGCGCTGACGCGCGAGCGGATGAACCTGGAGCTGCTGCGGATCTGGGAGGAGAGTGGCAAGACGATCCTGTTCGTCACGCATTCGATCCAGGAAGCGGTGCTGATGGGCTCGCATTGCGCGGTGCTGACGTCCGGACCGGCGCGCATGGCGGATTTTTTCGCCATCGACCTGCCGTATCCGCGCAGGCTCGACATGCGGCAATCGCCGGAATTCGGCGTTTACGCGCGGCGGATCTATGATCTGCTGGGCGTGGAGTGAGCCGCCCGGCGGCATCGGCATCGGCGTCCCGTGCGCGAGCGTGACCTGACCCTCGACGACATTCCCGGCTGCATGGCGTTGTCGCGCGCGGCGGGGTGGAACCAGGCGCCGGAGGATTGGCGGCTCGTGCTGGAGGCCGGACGGGCCCGGGGGGTCGTGATGGAAGGGCGGGTCGTGGCGTCGGCCGCAGTGATGCCCTATGGCGCGTTCGGCTGGATCTGCATGGTGCTGGTGGCACCGGACGTGCGGCGGCAGGGGCATGCGACGCGGCTCATGGATTGGGCGACGCGCGAGCTGGAGGCCGCGGGCCGGATCGCCGGGCTCGATGCGACCCCCGAGGGACGCGAGGTCTACGCCCGGCTCCGGTTTCGGGACGTGGCCGGTCTGACGCGCTGGGCGGCCCCGGAGGGCGCACACGGCGAGACGAGCCCCGCGTCGATGCGGTGTCGTGCCATGACGGACACGGATTTCGAGATCGTCGCACGCGAGGATGCGCGCGTTTTCCGCGCGGATCGCCGGAGCGTGCTGGCCGCGTTTCGGGAGCGGCGACCGGACCTCGCGCTGGTCTCATGCGGGGCCGATGCGATCGAGGGCTACTGCTTCGGGCGGGACGGCGATCTTGCGACGCATGTCGGCCCGGTGGTGGCGCCGAGCGACGTCGTCGGGCAGGCGTTGATCGACGCGGCGGTGGCGCGGACGCGCGGAGCCGTGATCATCGATCTGGCGGACAGGCACGTCGAGACCGCCGGGCGCCTCGCGCGGGCGGGTTTCGTCGCCCGGCGGTCGTTCACGCGCATGGTCCGGTCGGACCGGCCGTTCGGCATGGACGGGGCCGTATTCGCGGTGGCTGGACCCGAGTTCGGGTGAAGTGCGACGGGCCGGGGCTTTCATCGATGCGCTTCGTCTTTCGCATCGTGTTTGAGCTTGGCAGGGGGATCGAAATCGGCTTTGGATGGGTGGGCGGCCCCGGCACGGACGATTCCGATCCAGTCAAGGTGGACGGCGCCACGCCATGCGGCTGCGCAAGAGGATCGTGGCGTCCGTGATGATCGCCTGAAATCGACTTCAGACGGGTTCGGCCGTATTCCGTTGACTGATTGCCGACGCGCCGAATGATCCGATCCGGACGGCCGGGTCGTCGGCTGCAGGGGGAGATGCGCGATGGATCTGGTCACGGGCCTTGCGATCGCCACCATCGTTGTCGTTCTTCTCTTCGATTACACCAACGGCTTTCACGACGCCTCCAACATCGTCGCGACGGTCATCGCCTCGCGGGCGATGACCCCCATCCAGGCGGTCATCGTCGTCGCGTTCTTCGAGTTTCTCGGCCCGCTGCTTGTCGGGACGGCGGTGGCCAACACCATCGGGTCGTTCATCGACGTGAGCGGTCTGGCGAGCGTCGATTCGCTCATCATCATCATGGCGGGCATCACCGGCGCCATCGCCTGGAACCTCGGAACCTGGTGGATCGGCATCCCGTCCAGCTCGTCACACGCCCTGGTCGGCGGGCTGGTCGGTCCGGTTCTCGTTTCGGCCGGGCCGTCGAACGTGGTCTGGGGGTTCCAGGAGCTGTTCTTTCACGGCCATCTGACGGGCGTCACCAAGGTTCTGCTGGCGCTGATCCTGTCGCCGCTGATCGGCTTCTGGGTCGGCTTCGTGCTGCATCGCGTCTCCGGCCTGCTTCTGCGCGGCTCGCGCCCGTCGCTCAACCGCAAGCTGCGGCTGGGACAGTTTCCGACGACGGCGTGGCTGGCGTTTTCGCACGGCGCGAACGATGCCCAGAAGAGCATGGGCATCATCACGCTCGTGCTCGTGACGGGCGGCTTCATCGGCGAATTCGAGGTCCAGTTCTGGACCATCCTCGCCTGTTCGACCGCGATCACGCTGGGCATCCTGACCGGCGGCTGGCGGATCGTGCGCACCGTGGGCTTCGGCATCTACAAGGTCCGCCCGCTCCATGCGCTGAACACCCAGCTGACCTCGGCGGGCGTGATCTTCGCCGCCTCGCTGGTCGGCGCTCCGGTCTCGACCACCCACGTGGTCAGCTCGTCGATCATGGGCATCGGCGCCTCGGAGCGGCCGAAAGCGGTCCGCTGGGCCAAGGCCGAGGACATCGTGACGACCTGGCTCATCACCATCCCCGGCGCCGGCGCGGTCGGCATCCTGGCGTGGCTGGTGCTGCAGGTCCTGATTTGACCCCGAAGATCCAGGAGGAGACATCATGAGCGCGCCTTCCAAGAACGTCGTCACGAAACTCGTCGACCGGGTTTTCCCCCGGATGCCGGATTTCTATGGCCTGATGGACGATCAATGCGATCTTCTGGTGTCGGCGATGGGGGAATTCGTCGATTACATGCATACGGGTGATCCCGCGACGGGCGCGCACATCGCGGATGTGCTGGAGAAACAGGGTGACGAGCTGAAGCGCCGCAACATGGTCGTCCTGGGGAGCGCGTTCGCCACGCCGATGGACCGCGAGGAGATCTTCCGCGCGATCGAAGGCATCGACCACGTGCTCAACTACGCCAAGACCACGGTGCGGGAGATGGAGGCGCTCGACGTCGATCCGGACGGCTACACGCTTGAGATGGCGGTGCATCTCAAGGAGGGGGCCGAGGCGTTGCAGGCCGGGTTCCGCAAGCTCGCGACCGCTCCGACGGAGGCCGAGGCCGACACCCAGGCCGTCCGGAAGGCGGAGCGGCAGATCGAGAAGACCTATCGCCGGGCGCTCCAGGAGCTTTTCAAGGCCGAAGCCTTCCATGCCGAGCTGATGCGGGATGGCGGCGGCACGGGATCGGATGCGCTGCGCTGCATGACGCGGATCATGAGCCGCCGCGAGATCTACCGTCACATGTCGAACGGCGGCGACCGGCTGGCGCGCGCCGGCCAGACGCTGCACGACATCATCGTCAAGATCGCCTGAGCGCCGTCAGTCGGGCGGGGGCTCGCCCGCCTCCTGATGGCCGAGCACGAGATCGCGTTGGGTGACGAGACCCAGCAGGCCCTCGTCGCTGACCACGAGTGCCCGGCTCAGCCCCAGCCGGGCCAGCAGCCGGATGGCGTATTTCACGTTCATGTCGCCGCGCAGTGTCAGGGCCGGCTTGGTCATCACCTCGTACACGCTCGTGCGCGACGTCGAGCGGTTGCGCGCGATGACCTTGCCGGCGATGTCCTCCACCGTCACCACGCCATATTCGTCGTTGGAATCGCGCCGCTCGATGATCAGCGAGCTGACGCCGTGCTCCTTCATCTGCCGCATCGCGCCGCGGACGCTCTCGAGCCCGCTGACCATCAGGAGCGACGTCTTCATCACGCTGGCGACCTTCAGGGATGCCGGCTCCATCACAGATCCTCCATGCTGATGTCCTTGCGGATGGCGCGCATCTGCGCCTCGAGCCCGACCGCGTCCTCGATGTCGATCTGGATCGCGACGCCGAGGCCCGGGTCGAGGTCGAACCGGCAGGCCGCGCCGATCGCCTCGAGGATCCTGCGGCTCCCGTGCTCCTCCACGAGCATCAGGACGATGTCGCGCTGTCCCGTGACCGTCAGGCCCAGAAACGTGCGGACCGGTTTGAGACCCTCGCCCCGGGCGCTGGTGATGACGGTACAGCCGGTGGCTCCGTTGACCCGCGCGGTCTCGATGGTCAGGTCCGTCAGCTTGTCCTCGATGATCGCGACGATCAGCTTGAACTTCATGGCTCCCGCCCTTTCTCGGATGGTGTCGTGACAGTGTCGGCGCGCGCCTGCCGCATCGCAAGCCAGCCGCTGATCTGGGCGTAGCCCATGACCGTGATGATGGGAAACAGGCTCGCGAGCGCGATCAGGCCGAAGCCGTCGAGCACGGCGCTGCGGCCCGGCACGTTCGAGGCCAGCCCCAGCCCCAGCGCCGCGACCAGCGGCACGGTGACGGTCGAGGTCGTCACGCCGCCGGAATCGTAGGCGAGCGGCACGATCATGCGCGGCGCGTAGATCGTCTGGACCACCACGATCACGTAGCCCACGATCATGTAGAGATAGAGTGGCGTGCCCGTGACGATGCGGAACGTGCCGACCGCGAGGCTGATCGCCACCCCGAGCGCCACGGCGATGCGCAGGCCGTTGGCGCCGACGGCGCCGCCCGAGACCTCGCGCGCCTTCAGAGCGACGGCCATCAGCGACGGCTCGGCGATCGTCGTGGCGAACCCGATCGCGAAGGCGAACAGATAGGTCCAGTAATAGTCGGTCCAGTCCGGAACGGCCCCGTCGCCGCCCGTGAAGGACGGGTCGGTCAGTTGCGCGGCCATCACGTCGCCCAGCGGAAACAGGGCGTGCTCCAGGCCGAAAAGGAAGAACGCCAGCCCGATCACCACGTAGACCGAGCCGACGAGCACCCGGCGCAGATTGGGGATGGCCCGGCGCAGGACGCCCACCTGAAACCCGGCCAGCACGGCCGCGATCGGCGCCACGTCGACCAGCGTGGCGCGGATGGTCTCCAGCATGTCGAGGGCGAGGTCGATCATCATGCGGCGGTCACCACGCCGAAGATCAGAACGAAGATGATCGGCATCAGGCTCGCGAAGGCGATCAGCCCGAAGCCGTCGATCATCGGGTTGCGCCCCTTGATGGCCTGGGCGAGGCCGACGCCGAGCGCCGTGACCAGCGGCACGGTGATCGTCGAGGTCGTCACCCCGCCGCTGTCATAGGCGATGCCGATGATCTCCTGCGGCGCGATGGTGGTCAGGGCGACGACGAGCAGATAGCCGGTGACGATCAGCCATTGGATCGGCCAGCCCTTGAGGATGCGCAGCACGCCGATGACCAGCGAGACGCCGACCGAGACGGCGACCGTGTAGCGCAGGGCGCGCGCGTAGCGGGCCTCGCTGACCTCGCCCGCGTCGATGACCCCGGCCGCGGACATGACCCCGGCGGCCTCGTTGCCGACCGCGATCAGCGCCGGTTCGGCGACCGTCGTCCCGAACCCGAGCCCGAAGGAGAAGCACAGCAGCCAGAACAGCGACCCCTTGCGCGCGAACGCGTCGGCGAGCGACTCGCCCAAGGGGAAGAGCGCCATCTTGAGGCCGCGCATGAAGATGCTCAGGCCCAGCACGACGAACACGAAGCCGACCGCGATGCCCGTCAGATCGTGCAGCGGCTGCCGCAGGACCGCGAACTGGAAAAACGCGATGACGAGGAGAAGCGGCGCGAGATCCCGCAGCGTTTCGACCAGCAGACCCGTCGCCGCGCGCATCGTGACAATCATGCGGGAAGTTCACCTCCGGCGTCGGATGTTCAACGTCGGACCCTGCGCCTGGGTCGTCGCCAGGTCGATCGGGCCGATCCCGTCGAACCTAGAGGCGTTCGGTCGCGCGCGATTTGTCATGGATCAACCCGAGCGCGCGAATGCCGCGCCGTGCCGCGCCGGCAAGACCGCGCGGCAGCCTTCTACCGCCCGCTTCGAGCGGGCGGGCTGGATTGGCTGTCTCGTCAGCGTAAAAATACAGCGAAAATGGCCGCCCGAATTATGCCCGGAGAATTTGACTGTGGCACACCTTTCCAGCGGGTCACATTTCACAACACTGCGCTTCCTCGAAGCGACCACGCCGCCGGACCGAACAGACGAGTGTCCGGTGGACACTCGGCCGGTCCGGTCGTCTGAAGCCCATGGCGGAAGACGAGGGGGGTGGCCGGGTCCGGAGCGCGAAGATCGGAGCGCGGCTGCCCCGGTTGGCGCGGAATTGCTCCAGCCCCCGGGGGGCAGGCGCGGTCCGATCAGCCACGGGTCTGATCGGACTTCGGCACGGTGGCCGCGCCCGGGAACGTGGCCGATGGCGGCTGTGTCGTATAACTTTCCAGCGAGTTAATGTGATTTGTTTAGTTCATTAATATCAGTCACTTAACAAAATTGCCATGCGTGGCACTTTCCGCGTGCCACGCCCCGACCACGCTCAGAAAAACGCCTGCAGCCCCGTCTGCGCCCGGCCGAGGATCAGCGCATGGACGTCGTGCGCGCCCTCGTAGGTGTTCACGGCCTCCAGGTTCATCACGTGCCGGATCACGCCGTATTCGTCCTGGATGCCGTTGCCGCCGTGCATGTCCCGCGACACCCGTGCGATGTCGAGCGCCTTGCCGCAATTGTTGCGCTTCATCAGGCTGATAAGCTCCGCCGGCGCGCGCGCCTCGTCGAAGAGCCGCCCGAGCCGCAGCGCGCCCTGGAGGCCCAGCGAGATCTCGGTCTGCATGTCCGCGAGCTTCTTCTGGATCAGCTGGGTCTGGGCGAGGGGCCGGCCGAACTGTTTGCGGTCGAGCGTGTATTGCCGCGCCGCGTGCCAACAGAATTCCGCGGCGCCCATCACCCCCCAGGCGATGCCGTAGCGCGCGCGGTTGAGACATCCGAACGGCCCCGCCAGCCCCGAGACTTCCGGCAGCAGGTTCTCCTCCGGCACGAACACCTCGTCCATCGCGATCGAGCCGGTGATCGAGGCGCGAAGGCTGAACTTGCCCTCGATCTTGGGCGCCTCCAGCCCCTTCATGCCCTTCTCGAGGATGAAGCCCTTGATCTTGCCGTCATGGGCGTCGGATTTGCCCCAGATCACGAACACGTCCGCGATGGGAGAATTGGTGATCCACGTCTTGCCGCCCGAGAGCGTGTAGCCGCCGTCGACGGGCTTCGCCCGCGTCTTCATGCCGGCGGGGTCCGACCCCGCATCCGGCTCGGTCAGCCCGAAACACCCGACCCATTCCCCGGTCGCGAGCTTGGGCAGGTACTTCGCCCGCTGCGCGTCGGTGCCGTAGGCGAAGATCGGATGCATCACGAGGGACGACTGCACCGACATGGCCGAGCGGTAGCCGCTGTCGACCCGCTCCACCTCGCGGGCGATCAGCCCGTATGCCACGTAGGACGCGCCCGCGCCGCCGAAATCCTCCGGCAGCGTGGCGCCGAGCAGACCCATCGCGCCGAGTTCGGTCATGATGTCCCGGTCGAAGGTCTCGGTCCGGTTGGCCAGTACGATGCGCGAGGCGAGCCGGTCCTGGGCATAGTCGCGCGCCGCGTCGCGGATCATCCGCTCCTCTTCCGAGAGCTGATCCTCGAGCAGGAACGGATCCTCCCAGACGAAAGCGGCGGGCTTCGCGCGGGCGGTTTCGGGGGTGTTGCGTTTCTGAAGCATGGGACGCCTCCTTTTCCACGCGGAACCTAGCCCCGGTGCGGGGAGGGGGCAAGCGCCGGAGCGGAGGCGGGCGCCCGACCCGGGCGCCCGCGACAGGTCAGTCGGCGAGGCCGATGCGCCGGATGAACTCCTTGTGGCTCTCGACGATGGCGGCGGTCTCGGGCGTCTTGAGCGCCCATTCGCCCCAGGCGGTCTGCGCCGCCTCGCGGAACGCGCCCCGATCCTCGGGAGACCAGTCGTAGAACGTCACCCCCATCTCCGGCAGCTTGGTCAGCGCGTCTCCGTTCTCGACCAGGGTCAGCATCATCAGATCCATCGCCATGGCCTTCTCGGCGGTCTCGATGATCACGCGGTGGGCTTCCGGCATCGCCTCCCAGACGTCGGTGCGGCACGCGAGATGATCCGACGACATCGAATGGAATCCCGGATAGGTCGTGTGCTTGGCCACGTCGTAGATCCCCAGGCCGACGTTCACGGCGAGCGATGACGCGTCCGCGCCGTCGATGATCCCGGTCTCGAGCGCGGTGAAGATCTCGGTGAAATCCATCACCACCGGCTTGGCCCCCATCGCGGCGAAGATCTCCGTCTCCATGCCCGGCGGCGAGCGGAACTTGAAATTGACGATGTCTTCCGGCCCGGCGAGCGGACGGGTCGAGGTCATCGATTCCTGACCCCCCACATGGGCGCCGATGAAAGTCATGTTGTAGGGCGCGTAGAGCTCGTTGATGATCTCCTTGCCGCCGCCGTAATTCACCCAGGCCTGGTATTGCAGCGGCGTGTCGTAGCCGCCCATCGTGTCGGCGACGAACTGGAACGCCGGGTTCTTGCCCGTCTGATAGCTGCCGTTGGTCATGTCGCAGTCGAGGATGCCGTTGGAGGCCGCGTCGAAGGTCTCGACCGATTTCACGACAGAGGCGGAATAGAACATCTCGATGGCGATGTCGCCGTCGGACATCGCGTGGATGTTGTCGACGAATTCGGCCACGAGCCGGCCGGTGGTGGATTCGGGGGATTGGTGGTTCTGGATGCGCAGCGTCGTCGTCTGGGCCTGCGCGGCGCCGGCCAGTAGCGTCGTCGCCAGCGCACCGGCGACCAGGACTGGAATCGTGCCTCTCATCGGTCTCTCCCTTTTTCGAGTTTTTACTGTCCGACCTTCCTATCAGACTTGGCGGGCGAGGGGCGGCTTTTCTCCCGTCCGGCGGATCGGGCGGCCATCGCGGGTGGCGGCGGACGGTCGAATTTGCCGATTGCATCGGCCCGACGGCCTCGGCAGTCTGCGTCCGAAACGGGAGGATCCCCATGAACTGCGTGTTCATCCAACTGCGCTGCACGCCGGGCCGCACCTATCAGGTGGCCGACGCCATCTACGACCGCGAATTCGCGTCCGAGCTCTTTTCGACTTCCGGCGAATACGACCTGATCATGAAGGTCTACATCCCGGAGGAGACGGATATCGGTCATTTCGTGAACGAGAAGCTGCTCGACATTCCCCATATCGACCGCAGCCTGACGACGCTGACCTTCAAGGCGTTCTGAGCGTGGCGGAGCACGCCGCGCCGCCCGATGCCGAGGCCCGGCGCGCGGTCGCTCCGGTCATGGTGTATCCGCCGGACACGCTGCCGTCGGTGGATCTGCCGGCCTTGCGTGCGGCCCGCGCCGGCTGGACCCGGATCGCGAGCATCAGGATCGAGCCGCGCACGGCCAAGGCCTTCGCCGTGCCCCGGGGGCACTTCTTCCGCATCCTGAGCGTCGAGGGTCCGCAGGTCGGCGATCTGAACCTCTGGGCGGCGGATGATCTTTCGGAGCGGTTCTATTCCGGCAAGACCCGCGCGCTCCACGGCACCCACGTCACGACCGGCGACCGGCTCTGGTCGACCCTGCCGCATCTGCGCCCGATGGCGACGATCACCGAGGACAGTCTCGACTGGTACGGGCGCGACGCTTTCGGCTGCGGCGTTCATGACGTGATCGGCACGCGCTGCGATCCCTACACGCACCGGATGCTGGCCGGGGTCGATTACGATCGGTGTTGCCATTCGAACCTTACGCGCGCGCTGGCCGAACATACCGGTCGCCCGCGTGCCGAGGTGGAGCCGCTTGTTCACGATGTGCTCAACGTCTTCATGTGCACCGGCTTCGACCGCGCCACCGGGCGCTACGTCATGAAGGCCAGTCCGGTCCGGCCCGGCGACTTCATCGAGTTTTTCGCCGAGATCGATCTGCTCGCGGCCCTCTCCACCTGTCCCGGCGGCGATTGCGGCTCGGAGCATTCCAGCGACGCGGCCCGGTGCCATCCGCTGGAGGTGGAGATCTTCCGTCCCGCGCGCCCGCCGGCCGGCTGGTCGGATACCCGCCGCAACGCGTATGCCGGCGGTCATGGAGACGCCACATGATCACCGACTGGGACGACGCGTATGCCATCATGCCGCACATCCCCGGCTCCGACGCGCTTCCCGAGCGCTGGGCCGCCGAGGCCGCCGCTTTCCGCGAGAGGCACCCTCCGCGAGATCCTGCGCTACGGCGATCATCCGCGCCAGGCCATCGATGTCTTCCGGCCTGAAGGCGTGCCGCGTGGCCTCGCGATCTTCGTTCATGGCGGCTACTGGAGGAGCTCGACCGGACGACTGGTCGCATTACGCGGCCGGCGCGCGGGCGCGGGGCTGGGCGGTGGCCTTGCCCGGCTACGTCCTCGCCCCGGAGGTCCGCATCTCCCGGATCACCGCGGACATCGCGCGCGCCATCGCGCTGGCCGCCAGCGAGGTCGCCGGGCCGATCCGGCTCTCGGGCCATTCCGCCGGCGGCCATCTCGTCGCGCGCCAGATCTGCGATGACAGCGCGCTTCCCGCCGAAGTGCTGCCCGCATCGAGCGCATGCTTCCGATCAGCGGCCTGTTCAGACCTCCGCCCGCTCCTCCGCATTCAGAGGAACGCCGACTTCTTCCGCCTCGACGCGGCCGAAGCGGCGGCCGAAAGCCCGGCGCTGCGCATGCCGTGGAGGAGCGCGCGCGTCCGCGTCTGGGTCGGTGGCGGCGAGCGCCCGGAATTCGTCCGCCAGAGCGCGCTGATCGCCAATGTCTGGACCGGCCTCGGCGCGGACATCGCGAGACGGTCGAACCGGAGCGATCACTTCACCATTATCGACCCGTTGCCGATCCCGGCTCGCCCATCGTCGAGGCCTTCGTCGGGGACTGACGACGGAGCGGTCGGGGCACGCGCACCCGAAACCATGCGATGTGCCGGGGCGGGGATGGTGAGCACCGGCCGGTCCGGACAGTGCCCGACTGGTTCCGGCCCTGAAAGTGTAAATTTTTTCTGACATTGATTCAGGTCAAGTTGACACTTTGCGGGCGGGCGTAGCTTTCAGGGCATCAGACGCTCCACGAGGTCCGCCATGCATGTCCTGCTCATCCATCCCAACTACCATTCCGGCGGCGCCGAGATCGCCGGCAACTGGCCGCCGGCCTGGGTCGCGTACCTTGCGGGCTCGCTGAAATCGGCGGGCTATGACCGGGTCACGTTCATCGACGCCATGACGAACCACATGAGCGACGAGGATCTGCGCGCCCGGATGATCGAGCTCGCGCCCGACATCGTCGGCGTCACGTCGATCACGCCCTCGATCTACAAGGCCGAGGACGTTCTCGCCATCGCCCGCGAGGCGGTGCCGGACGCGCTTCGCGTGCTCGGTGGCGTCCATGCGACCTTCATGTACAAGCAGGTCCTGTCCGAGGCGCCCGATGTCGACGTGATCGTGCGCGGCGAGGGCGAGGAGATCTTCGTCAATCTCGTGCGCGCCGTGGACGAGGGCCGTTATTTCCAGGATCGCCGCAGGATCCACGGCCTCGCGTTCCGCGACGGCGAGGAGATCATCGCGACCCAGGCCGCGAGCACCGTCAAGGATCTCGACGGCATCGATCCCGACTGGTCGATCCTCGAATGGTCGAAATACATCTACGTGCCTCTGGGCGTGCGCGTCGCGATCCCGAACATGGCGCGGGGCTGTCCGTTCACCTGCTCTTTCTGCTCGCAATGGAAGTTCTGGCGCGACTACCGCGTGCGCGATCCGAAAAAGGTCGTGGACGAGATCGAGCGGCTTGTGAACGACCATCAGGTCGGGTTCTTCATCCTCGCCGACGAGGAACCGACGATCAACAAGGCGAAGTTCACCGAATTCTGCAATGAGCTGATCGCGCGCGGTCTGCCCGACCGGGTGAAATGGGGCATAAACACCCGCGTCACCGACATCATGCGCGACAAGGACCTGCTGCCGCTCTGGCGCGAGGCGGGGTTGGTGCATGTGAGCCTCGGAACCGAGGCGGCGGCGCAGATGAAGCTCGACCGTTTCAACAAGGAGACCAAGGTCGCCAACAACAAGGAGGCGATCCGCCTCCTGCGCGAGGCCGACATCTTCACCGAGGCGCAGTTCATCGTCGGGCTCGACAACGAGACCGCCGAGACGCTGGAAGAGACCTACCAGATGGCCTGGGACTGGCAGCCCGATCTCGCCAACTGGTCGATGTACACGCCCTGGCCGTTCACGCCGCTCTTCCAGGAGCTGGGCGACAAGGTCGAGGTGTTCGACTTCTCGAAATACAACTTCGTCACGCCGATCATGAAGCCCGACGCGATGGAGCGCGGCGAGCTTCTGGACCGGGTGATGAACAATTACCGCCGCTTCTACATGAAGAAGGCGCTGTTCCACTATCCGTGGCGCGGCACCGGGTTCCGGCGGCGCTATCTGCTGGGCTGTCTCAAGGCGTTCCTGCGGGCCGGGTTCCAGCGCACCTTCTACGATCTCGGCAAGGTCGGCTACTGGGGACCGCAGACCAAGAAGAAGGTCGACTTCCACTTCGACGACAGCCGCAAGATCGCGCCCGCGCAGATGCAGGACTGGGACGCGATGCACGACCGCAAGATCGCGGCGAAGGAGCGCAAGGAGGCGGTCAAGGCGCAGTTGGCGGAGGAACGCGCCGCGAAGGTGATGGCCTGCGGCGGCGGCACGGAGCAGATGGCAGATGAAGAACCGCCCGTGCCCATCCTCCGCTGAACCGGCGCGGATCGGACCCAACGCGGTGATCCAGCTCGGCGAGGCGCTGAGCGCGCGCGGCGAGGATGGTTTGGCGCGCGAGGTCTACCGCGCCGCGGGTCATTCCGATTGGATCGCGGCGCCGCCGGGCGAGATGGTGAGCGAGGTCGAGGTCGCGTGCCTGCACGACGCGCTGGCAAGTCTCGCGCCGGCGGGGCTTGTGGAAGACATCATGTCGGATGCCGGGGCGCGGACCGGCGATTACATCGTCGCGAACCGGATCCCCGCGCCGGCGCGGATGCTGCTCCGGGTGCTTCCGGCGCCGCTCGCGGCGCGGCTGCTGGTCGAGGCGATCGCCAAGCACGCGTGGACCTTCGCGGGGTCGGGGGCGTTCTCGTTCCGGACGGGACGGCCGCTGGTGGTGGAGATCGCGGCCAATCCGCTGGCGGGTCCGCCGCGCTCGAAGCCTGGCTGCGTCTGGCACGAGGCGGTGTTCACGCGGCTGTTCCGGAGCCTGGTGTCGGACAGGGCGCGGGCGCGCGAGACGGCGTGCTGCGCCGCCGGGGATCCGGCCTGCCGGTTCGAGATCGACTGGTCCGGCGATGCGGTCCGCGCGGCGGTGCCGGCGACGTCCTGATGTTCAGTCGCCGGGTTTCCTGAACGGCGGGTCGTCGGTCTCGACGTCCTTTTCGGCGCGGCGGGCGAGGGTTTCGGTGTCGCCGCGCCCGGCCAGCCAGATCTCGCGGGTGAGCCGCAGGGTGGGCTTGAGAGCGAAGAAGACGCTGCCGATCAGGAAGAGCCAGGTTCCGGCGCGGGTGGTGGCCTCGTTGAAGAAGAGGACGCTGCCGACGATGAAGAGGGCCGCCGCGACGAAGTCGATGGCGGTGTAGGCGATCTCGAAGATCGCCCACGCCCGAGCCTGGGCGGGGTCGAGCTTCCGGCTCGAGGGAGGCGCGAAGAGCGGCATCAGGCGGGGCTCCGTCCGGGTCTGTGAATCTGGCGGTCGGACCGGGTCATCGGACATGGGTAGCGGAGCCGGAAGCGGGGGTGAAGCCTTTGTTTCGAGGAGGCCGGCGGGCGGGGATTGTTGGGTGTCCAAGGTTGGACAGAGATTTAACTATCTGACATTGTGTGATAAAAAGTTTGATATGCCCTCTCTGAACACATGTCCGAAGCTCCGGCTTGAGGGCCATCCTTGCAGAGATGTTCCGCCGGGGCGTCAGCCCCAGATCGCGCCTGCCATCCCGCCTCGAGTGCAATGGCATTTAAAAGCGCGCCCACGATCGGAACTATACCCGGAAGCCAAGTTAGAAACCTCATAGCTTAGTCCCGCCTCGAGAGCAATGGCATTGAAAAGCGCGCCCACGATCGGAACGATACCCGGAAGCCAAGTTAGAAACCTCATAGCTTAGGCCTCTCCCGTCCAACAAACCCCCTTCACCGCTCCGGCACCAAAACCTCGCGCTTCCCGACGTGGTTGGACTGGCTGACGACGCCCGCGTCCTCCATCTGCTCGACGAGTTTGGCGGCCTTGTTGTAGCCGACCGAGAGCTTGCGCTGGATGTAGCTGGTCGAGCATTTGCGGTCCTTGGCGACGATCTGGACGGCCTGGTCGTAAAGCGCGTCGTCGCCTTGGGTGTTGCCGCCGAGACCGAGGACGAGGTCGATCTCGGATTCGGCGTCGGCCTCGGGTCCGTCGATCACGCCCTCGACGTAGTCGGGTGAGCCGAAGCCCTTGAGGTGGGTGACGACCTCCTCGACCTCCTCGTCCGACACGAACGGCCCGTGGACGCGGGTGACGCGGCCGCCCCCGGCCATGTAGAGCATGTCGCCCATGCCCAGAAGCTGTTCGGCGCCCATCTCGCCGAGGATGGTCCGGCTGTCGATCTTGGAGGTGACCTGGAAGGAGATCCGGGTCGGGAAGTTCGCCTTGATCGTGCCGGTGATGACGTCGACCGAGGGGCGCTGGGTCGCCATGATGAGGTGGATGCCGCTGGCGCGGGCCATCTGGGCGAGGCGCTGGATGCAGGCCTCGATCTCCTTGCCGGCGACCATCATCAGGTCGGCCATCTCGTCGACGATGACGACGATGTAGGGCATCGGCTCGGGGCGGAATTCTTCCGTCTCGAACATCGGCTCGCCGGTATCCTCGTCGAAGCCGGTCTGGACGGTGCGGGTGAAGGCCTCGTCACGCTCGATCGCGTCCTTCACGCGGGTGTTGTAGCCGTCGATGTTGCGCACGCCCATCTTGGACATCTTGCGGTAGCGCTCCTCCATCTCGGCCACGGTCCATTTCAGGGCCACGACGGCCTTTTTCGGATCGGTGACGACGGGGGAGAGCAGGTGCGGGATGCCGTCATAGACGCTGAGCTCCAGCATCTTGGGGTCGATCATGATCAGGCGGCACTCGTCGGGCGTGAGCCGGTAGAGCAGCGACAGGATCATGGTGTTGATCGCGACGGATTTGCCCGAACCGGTGGTGCCGGCGATCAGCAGATGCGGCATGCGCGCGAGGTTGGCCACGACCGGCTCGCCGCCGATGTCCTTGCCGAGCGCGAGCGGCAGGGCGTGGGCGCTGTCGCCGTAGGCTTTCGCGGCGAGGATCTCGCGCAGGAGGACCTTTTCGCGCAGCTCGTTGGGAAGCTCGATTCCGATGACGCTGCGGCCGGGGATGGTCGAGACGCGGCAGGCGAGTGCGGACATCGAGCGGGCGATGTCGTCGGCCAGCCCGATGACGCGCGACGCCTTGAGGCCGGCGGCGGGTTCGAGCTCGTACATGGTCACGACCGGGCCGGGGCGGATCGAGACGATCTCGCCGCGCACGCCGTAATCGTCGAGCACGGTCTCGAGCATCCGGGCGTTCTCTTCGAGCGCCTCGGACGAGAGGTGGTGGCGGACGATGTTGACCGGGTTCTCGAGCAGCGAGAGGGGCGGGATCTTGTAGGCGTCGCCGGCATCCTCGTCGAGTTCGAGCTCCGGTTCCTCTTCCGTGCGGGCGCGCGCGCTCTTGGCCGGGCGTTTCGCGGCCGGGTGCTGGACGCGGGCGGCGGGGGCCTGCGCGGAGACGGGGAGGGGGTCGTCGTCGCGTTCGAGCACGTCGAGATCGCCGTCCATGGCCGAGGCGGTCAGGGGCGGGGCCTCGCGCAGGCCCGTGCGGGGCGCGTAGGCCGTCATCTCGTTGCGTGCGCGCACGGCGGCGGTGATGCGGTTCATGAGGCTGTCTTCGCTGCCGCCGGTCGCGGTCTGCGCGGCTTGCGCGGGTTTGGACGGGGTCATCAGGGCGGACGGATTGAAGCGTGGGATGCCTCCGGGCGTGGCGTCGGGTTTGGCGGCCTGGGTCTCGGCCCGGCGCATGCGGGCCTCTGCGGCTTTCTCGCGGGCCTGGCGCGCGCCTTGGGCGGCGCCGGAGAAGAGGCGGCCGGTGAGGGCGAGCAGGGCGGCGTAGACGGTGATCGAGCCGTCGCGGACGAAGCGGAGGAAGCCCTTGAACTCGTCCCAGGTCACGCCGAGCGCGAAGGCGGTCGTGAACGTGAAGAGGGCCGCGAGGCTCAGGGTGGCGATGGCGAGGGCGAGCGGCGTGTCGAACGGCAGGATCGAGAGGATCGTCGAGAGCGACGCGTCTCCGAGCAGGCCGCCGAGGCCGTAATCGTGGACCCATCCCGCGGGCGGGACATGGGCGGCGGCGAAGGCGGCCGCGGCCAGAAGGGCGACGGGGGTGAGGATCGAGCGGCTGACGGCGCGGTTCTCGCCGCGATGGGTGACGAGGCGCAGGCCCCAGACGCCGAGCGCCGCGGGAATGCCGAAGGCGGCCCATCCGAGCGCGCGGTGCAGCGGATCGGCGATCGAGGCGCCGATCAGGCCGAGCGCGTTGCGGGGCGCCGCGTCGGTCGCGCTGAAGAGGCTCGGGTCGTCGGGCGAATATGTCTGGATCACGATCCATGCGAGGGCCCCCACGAGGATGAGGATGAGGCCCAGAAGCTCGGTGCCGCGGCGGCGCAGGGCCTCCTCGGTGTCGCTTTCCATCAGCCGGGCCCGGGGTTTCGCCTTGGTGCGTGCGGCCATGTCAGTTCGCCCTTTCGATCGGATGCTCGGCGTGGAAGGTCTCGCGGATCGCGGTGAGACCGCGTGCCACCTCGGCCTCGTCGGCGACGAGAGCCACTCGGATGTAGTCATCGCCCGGATTGGGCCCTGCGGCCGTCTCGCGGCCGAGATAGGCGCCCGGAAGGACGCGCACGCCGCGTTCGCGCCAAAGGCGCAGCGCCGCGGCCTCGCCGTCGCCGGCGCGGAGCCAGAGGAAGAAACCGGCCGGGGGCGCGGTGTAGCCCGGCATGCCGCCGAGGATGCTGTCGGCGCGCGCGAATTTGGCGTCGTAGAGCGCGCGGCTCGCGGTCACGTGGGCCTCGTCGCGCCAGAGCGCGGCGGAGGCGTGCTGGATCGGGAGCGGGATCGGCGCCCCGCCATAGGCGCGCAGGCGCTTGATCGCGTCGATGGCGCGCGGGCCGCCGGCGGCGAAGCCGGAGCGCAGGCCGGGCGCGCTGGAGCGTTTGGAGAGGGAGTGGAACACCATGACGCGTTCGGGATCGGCGTCGGCGGCCTTGGCCGCCTCGAGCGCGCCGACGGGCGGGGCGCCGCGCCAGATCTCGCTGTAGCATTCGTCGGCGAGGATGATGAAGTCATGCTTCTCGGCGAGTGCCAGCAGGGCGCGCCAGTAGGCCATGTCCGCCGTGGCTCCTTGGGGGTTCGAGGGCGAGCAGAGGTAGCAGAGCGTGACGCGGTCGAGGAGCGCGGGGGGCAGGGCGGGATAATCGGGAAGGAACCCGGTTTCGGCCGTCGCCGGGACCGCGACGGGTTCGGCGCCGACCGCGAGCGCGCCTGCGCCGTAAGCCTGGTAGAACGGGTTGGGCATCAGGATCACGGGACGCGCGCCGTTCTTCGTTTCGGGCGAGAGCGCGAGGGGCGCGGTGAAGAGACCCTCGCGGGTGCCGTTGAGGCTGACGATCCGGGTGTCTGGGTCGAGCCGCGCTCCGTAGCGGCCGGCGATCCAGTCGGAGATGGCGGCGCGCAGATCCTGCGTCCCCTCCACGGGCGGATAACGCGAGAAATCGGCGGCCGAGGCGGCGATCGCTTCCGCGATCATGGGCGGCAGCGGATGGCGCGGCTCGCCGATGGACATGGATATTTCCGGGCCGCCGGGCGGGCAGCCGTCAAGAAGCTTCCGCAGACGCGGAAACGCGTATTCCGGCAGCGCGGAGAACCGCTCGGGAAACTGCATCACTTGCCTCATGTCCGGGATCTGGAACCGTCCCGTTTTGCCCGGCATCCTACCGGTGAAGTGCCTTCAGGTCCAGCATCTTGGGCGCTATCCGTTAAGAGTGCGTTCCAGTGCGGACGCCACGCGCAGAAGACGCGCGTCGGCGCCGGGCGCGGCCATCGCCATGAAGCCGCAGCCGGGCGTGCCGGACGGCAGCGTGATCGCGCAGAGGCCGAGCAGGTTCGCGATGCGGGTGCTGCGCAGCGTCATCAGGTTCTCGGTGGTGAAATGGTCGGGGTCCGAGAGCAGCCTCTCGGTGACGGGAGGCATGTTGGGGGTCGCGGGCATCAGGACGGCGTCGAAGCCGGCGGTGGCGTCACGGTAGTCACCGCGAAGCGCGTCGAGGCGGGTCCAGGCCCGGATGAAATCGACGGCGGACCAGGCCGCGCCCGAGCGGAAGCGCTCGCGGACCGGAGCGTACATGAGGTCTGGACGCGCCTCGATCTCGTCGCGCCAGGTGGCGTAGGCCTCGGCGGCGAACACGCAGGGCGACAGGTCGATGGCGTCGGCGACGGCGGGAAGCGGGCCACGCGTGATGGTCGCGCCCGAGCCTTGGAGCCGTTCCAGCGCGCTGGCGAAGGCGTCGAGGGGACCGGAGCGCACCTCGCCGAGGGCGGGATCGGCGAGGACGTGCAGCCGGAGGCCGTGCAGGCTCGCCCGGGCGAGGTCGGGCGCGGGGCGGCCGGCGAGGGTCGCGAAGAGGAGCGCCGCGTCCTCGACCGAGCGGCAGAGCGGACCAAGCGTGTCGAAACGCGGACAGAGCGGCACGACGCCGCTCAACGGGATCGCGCCATGCGTGGTCTTGAGACCGACAAGGTCGTTCCAGGCGGCGGGGACGCGGACCGAGCCGCCGGTGTCCGAGCCGATGCCCGCGGCGGCGAGGCCGAAGGCGACGGAGGTCGCGGCGCCTGACGATGATCCGCCGGGCGCGCGTTCGGGGTCGTTGATGTTGGGCGGCGTGGCGGTCACGGGGTTCAGGCCGAGCCCGGAAAAGGCGAGTTCGGTCTGGTGCGTTTTGCCGAGACAGACGAGACCCGCGCGTGTCGCCCGGGCGAGCGCGACGGCGTCGGCGCCCGGAATCCGGCCTTTGAGCAGCGCGCTGCCGGATTCGGTGGGGGTTCCGGCGGTGTCGACAAGGTCCTTCCAGCTGATCGGCACGCCGTCGAGCGGGCCGATCCGGAGACCCGCGCGGGCACGGTCCGAGGCGGCGGCGGCTTCGGCGCGGGCGCGTTCGGGCGTGGTGCGGGCATAGATCGCCGGGCCGTCGGGATGGCTGTCGATGGCGTCGAGATGGATCTCGGTCAGCTCGCGCGGATCGATCGTCCCCGATGCGATGCCGCGACCGAGATCGGAGGCGCTCATCCAGAGCCAGCTTTCGGACATGCGCGTTCTCCATCGAGGTCGGGATGAGTGGAGCCTAGCGGGCCGAAACGGCATGGACAATCGCCTTGCGCGGGCCATACTCCCGCGCATGCGAAGAGACCATGATGTCCTTATCGTCGGTGGCGGCCTGAACGGGCCGGCGCTCGCTTTGGCCCTCGCGTCGGGTGGCGTGTCGAGCGTGGTCGTCGACGCGCGCGGACGCGACGCCCGCGGCGCCCCGGAATTCGACGGGCGGGCCTACGCGCTGGCCCTGTCGTCGCGGCGGATGCTCGAGGCGCTCGGTCTCTGGAAGGGGCTCGCGTCCAAGGCGCAGCCGATCAACGAGATAAAAATCAGCGACGGCCGGGCGGGCGAGGGCGCCGCCCCGTGGTTCCTGCATTTCGACCACGACGAGATCGACGAGGGCCCGATGGGCCATTTCATCGAGGATCGGTATCTGCGCTTGGCGTTGCTGGAGGCGGTGGACGCGCATCCGCTGATCACGCATCGGGACGGCGTCACGGTGACGGGACAGGAATCCTGCGGCGTGGTCGCCACCGTCACGCTGGATGACGGGTCGGTCCTCACGGGATCCGTTCTGGTGGGATGCGACGGGCGCGCCAGCGGCGTCGCGGCGCGCGCGGGCATCCGTCGGACCGGGTGGGAGTATGGCCAGACCGGTCTGGTCTGCGCGGTCTCGCACGAGCGGCCGCATCACGGCGTCGCGCATCAGTTTTTCATGCCGGAGGGGCCGCTCGCGATCCTGCCCTTGCCCGGCAACCGGTCGTCGATCGTCTGGACCGAGGCCCGCGATCGGGCGGCGGCGGTCAATTCGCTGGATGACGCGGCGTATCTCGACGTGCTGCGTCCGCGTTTCGGGGATTTCCTGGGCGAGATCGCGCTGACCGGCGCGCGGTTCAGCTATCCGCTCGGCCTGTCGCTGGCGGAGCGGTTCACGGGGCCCCGGCTCGCGCTGGCGGGCGACGCGGCGCATGGCATCCATCCGCTGGCGGGGCAGGGTCTGAATCTCGGACTGCGCGACGTGGCGGCTTTGGCCGAGACGGTGGTCGCGGCGCGCCGGCGCGGGCAGGACATCGGGGCGGCGGACGTTCTGGCGGCGTATCAGCGATGGCGGCGGTTCGACACCGCGGTGCTGGCGGCGGCGACGGACGGGATCAACCGGGCCTTTTCGAACGACAATCCGGTCCTGCGCTTCGGGCGTGATCTGGCGCTGGGGCTGGTGAACAGGGCGCCGATGCTGCGCCGCGCGCTGATCCGGGAGGCGGCGGGGTTGAGCGGCGATCTGCCCGTTCTGCTCAAGGGGCGGCCGATCTAGGCGGCGAGAACGCCCAGACCGCGCAACCCGTCGATGATGAACTGGACGGCGAGCGCGGCCAGCAGGATGCCCAGAAGCCGGGTGATCACCACCACGCCGGTATGACCGAGCATGCGCTCGATCAGTCCGCCGGCGCGGAACAGCGCCCAGGTCAGCGCGAGCATGGCGATCAGCACGCCGAAAACCGACGCCTGGGCCGCGACGTCGCCGGAGCTCTGGCTGACGAGCAGGATCATCGCGGCCATCGAGCCCGGTCCCGCGATCAGCGGCATGGCGAGCGGGAACACGGACGGGTCGGGCCCCTCGTCGGTCGCGTGTTTCTCGCGGCGCTCCGAGCGGCGCTCGAAGAGCATGTCGACGGCCATGAGAAACAGGAGCGCGCCGCCGGAGATGCGGAAGGCCGGCAGTCCGATGCCGATGGTGCGCAGCAGCGTCTCGCCGGCGAGACCGAAGATCGCCAGCAGCGCGAAGGCGACAAGGATCGGCGCGGAGCGCCACGGCCCGGCGGCGTTTCTCGGTCATGCCCTGGGTCAGCGCCACGAAGAGCGGGGCGAGGCCGATCGGGTCGATGACCACGAAGAGGGTCACGAAGGTCGTGATCAGAAGTTCGGCGCTCATTGTCCGGTCTCGGCGGTTTCGAGGCGTTCGAGCGCTTTGATCCAGAGGGACTCGGCGCGGCTGAGGCCTTCGAGGATCTCGGCGCGTTTTTTCTGGAGCTTCTCCATCTCGCCGGGATCGGCGCGGGCGTAGAGGATGGGATTGGAGAGGCGGGAATTGATCGCCTCGCGCATCTCCTCCAGCTTGGCGACGCGCGCCTCGCATTTGCTGGCCTCGGCCTTGAGCGGTGCGGTGGCGGAACGCGGACGCGGGCTTGGCCTTGGGCTTCTCCTCGCGGGCGCGGACGGGCGCGCCGCCGCGCTGCGACAGGAGCATGCGGCGGTAGGCCTCCATGTCGTCCTCGAAGGGCGCGACCGTGCCGTCGTTCACCAGCCAGAGGCGGTCGGCGACCAGTTCGACGAGATGCGCGTCGTGGCTGACGAGGATGACCGCGCCGCCGTATTCGGTGAGGGCCTGGACCAGCGCCTCGCGGCTTTCGATGTCGAGATGGTTGGTCGGCTCGTCGAGGATGATCAGATGCGGCGCGTCGATGGTGGCGATCAGCAGGCTGAGCCGCGCCTTCTGGCCGCCCGACAGCCGCGCGACCTCGGTCGTCGCGATGTCGGCGCCGAGACCGCCGGCGGCGAGGCGGGCGCGCTGTTTCGCCGGGGCCTCGAGCGGGCGGAGGCGGGCGATGTGCTGGAGCGGCGTCTCGTCGAGATGCAGTTCGTCGACCTGGTGCTGGGCGAAATAGCCGACACGCAGTTTGGACGAGGTGATCTTGCGCCCGGTCATCGGGTCGAGACGGTCGGCGAGGAGTTTCGAGAGCGTGGATTTGCCCTGGCCGTTGGCGCCGAGAAGGGCGATGCGGTCGTCCTGGTCGATGCGCAGGTCAAGGCCGCGCAGGACCGGCTTGCCGCCGTAGCCGACATCGGCGTTTTCCAGGCGGATGATCGGGGGCGACATCTCCTCGGGGGTCGGGAAGCTGAATCCCGTGACGTGATCCTCGACGATGGCCGCGAGCGGCTTCATCCGCTCCAGCGCCTTGACGCGGGACTGGGCCTGACGGGCCTTGGACGCCTTGGCTTTGAAGCGGTCGACGAAGGACTGCATGTGGGCGCGGGCGGCGTCCTGCTTCTTCTTTTCGGAGACGAGCTGTTCGAGCTTGGCGCGGCGCGTCGCGTCGAACGTGTCGTAGGGGCCTTGGTAGAAGTCGAGCTTCTTGCGGTCGAGATGCAGAATCGCGCCGACCGAGCGGTTCAGGAGGTCGCGGTCATGGCTGATGACGAGGACGGTGTGGGGGTAGCGTGCGAGGAAGTTCTCCAGCCAGATCGCGCCTTCGAGATCGAGATAGTTGGTCGGCTCGTCGAGCAGCAGGATGTCGGGCCGCGCGAAGAGCACCGCGGCGAGCGCCACGCGCATCCGCCAGCCGCCGGAGAAGTCCGCGCAGGGACGGGCCTGGGCCGCCGCGTCGAAGCCGAGGCCGTGCAGGATCGCGGCGGCGCGGGCCTCGGCGGAATGCGCCTCGATGTCGGCGAGGCGCGTCTGGATTTCGGCGATGCGCGTGGCCGCGGTCGCCGTGTCGGCCTCCGCAAGCAGGGCGGCGCGTTCGATGTCGGCTTCGAGCACGGTGTCGACGAGGCTGTCGCGGGTCGCGGGGGCCTCCTGGGCCACTCCGCCGATGCGGGCGCGGCGCGGGGTCTCGATCTCGCCGCCGTCGAGGGCGAGCTCGCCCCGGATCAGGCGGAAAAGCGTGGTTTTTCCCGTGCCGTTGCGGCCGACGAATCCCACCTTGTGACCGGTCGGGATCATCGCCGAGGCGTCGTCGAAGAGCTTTTTGCCCTCCAGCGTGAAGCTGATGTTCTTGAATGACAGCATGGCCGCGCATGTGACCCGGCGCGGTGTGCTTGTCAACATGGGCGAGGGCGGGCGGCCTTTGCCGCCAGGCGGAGCGCGCGGTGCGCGCGAGTCTTTTGGTTTGGCCCGCGCCTGTTGGCGCGCGCCGACTGCTCTCCAGGTTTCCTGCCAGTATGAAAGCCGGGCCGCTCGAGGCGAATTTACGGCTTTCCCGGCTTGGGGGCGCGTGTTACCTGCCTGCCGGAACCTTCAAGGAAAGACCAATGGCAATTCAACGCACTTTCTCGATCATCAAGCCCGACGCGACCCGCCGGAACCTGACCGGCGCGATCAACGCCAAGCTGGAGGCGGCGGGGCTGCGGATCGTCGCGCAGAAGCGTATCCATCTGACCCTCGCGCAGGCGCAGGCGTTTTACGGCGTCCATAAGGACCGGCCGTTTTTCGGCGAGCTGACCGAGTTCATGAGCTCCGAGCCGATCGTGGCGCAGGTGCTTGAAGGCGAGGACGCCATCGCGAAGAACCGGGAGGTCATGGGCGCGACGAATCCGGCCGAGGCCGGTGAAGGGACGATCCGCAAGGAGTTCGCGCTGTCGATCGGCGAGAACTCGGTGCACGGATCGGATGGCGCCGAGACGGCGGCCGAAGAGATCGCGTTCTTTTTCGCCGGGCTCGAGATCGTCGGCTGACGCCGCGTCTGGCTTGACGCGCGGGCCTTTTCAGCCGCGCGGCAGCAGGACGGGGCCGGTCGGGGCGAGACCGACGGTGACGTCGCGCCCGACCGGCAGCGGGTCGTCGACGTCCTCCCGCACGGCGAAGAGCGGCCCGAACCCGGCCTCGATGGTGTATTCCATCCGACTGCCGACATAGGTCGCCTTCGACACCATGGCCGGGAACCCACTGGCCGCATCGAGGACGACGCGCGAGGGACGCACCGCGAGCGTCGCGGGTCCGCGCGCCAGTCCGCGTGACGCCAGGACGTGGCGGTAGGGTCCGATCGCGATCTCGGCCTGGTCGTTCCGGATGTCGACTATCTCGCAGGGAAGCAGGTTCGCCTCGCCGATGAAATCGGCCACGAAGCGGTCGACGGGCGCGTCGTAGAGTTCGCGCGGGGTTCCGATCTGGGCGATCGAGGCGTTGCGCATGACCACGATCCGGTCGGAGACCGCGAGCGCCTCCTCCTGGTCGTGGGTGACATAGACGACCGTCAGCCCGAGAGTTTGCTGGATCTCGCGGATCTCCTCGCGGACCTGACGGCGGAGTTTGGCGTCGAGATTGGACAGCGGCTCGTCGAAGAGCAGCACCTGCGGTTCGAGAACGAGCGCGCGGGCGACGGCGACGCGCTGCTGCTGGCCCCCGGACAGCTCGCTCGGCAGGCGGTCTCCGTATCCGCTCAGGCCGACCAGTTCCAGCCCGGCCGTCGCACGCTCGGCCGCCTCGGCTTTCTTGAAGCCGGAGAATCCGAGACCGTAGGAGACGTTCTGGAGGACGGTCATGTGCGGGAAAAGCGCGTAGGACTGGAACACCATCGACACGTCGCGGTCGGTCGCCGGCAGGCCGGTCACGTCCTTGTCTCCGATCAGGATGCTGCCCGACGTTGCCATCTCGAGGCCCGCGATCATCCGCAGCATCGTGGTCTTGCCGCAGCCGGAGGGGCCGAGCAGGGTGAAGAGCTTGCCGGTTTCAACCTCGAGGCTGACGTTATCCACGGCCTTGACGTCGCCGCCATAGACCTTGCTCACGTTCCGGAACGAGACGGGCGCGGCCTTGCCGCCGATCCGCGGTTTCACCATCGCTTCATCCTCCGACTTTCACGTGCGTGCGCCGCCCGATCCGCGTCTTGCCGACCAAGAGCTGGAGCAGCCCGACCGCGCCCAGCATCACGAAGATCAGCGCGGTCGAATAGGCGATGGCCAGACCGTAATCGTTGTTCTCGACTCGTCCGATGATGTAGCTCGTCGCCATGTCGTACTGCGCCGAGACGAGAAAGATCACCGCCGAGATCGCCGTCATGGCGCGCACGAAACTGTAGACGAGCGCGGCAAGGATCGCCGGACGCAGAGCGGCAGGATCACCTTGCGGAACGTCTGCCAGCTGTTGGCGCCGAGCGTCAGCGAGGATTCGTCGAGCGACTTGTCGAGCTGCGACATCGACGCGATCCCGGCGCGCACGCCGACCGGCATGTTGCGGAAGATGAAGCTGATGACGAGGATCAGACCGGTGCCGGTCAGCTCGATCGGGGGCACGTTGAAGGCGAGGATGTAGCTGACGCCGATCACCGTGCCGGGGATGGCGAAAGACAGCATCGTGCCGAATTCGAAGGCGTTCTTGCCGGCGAAACGTCTGGCGGGTCAGCAGATACGCGGTGACCAGTCCGACCGCCGCCGTCAGAGGCGCCGCGATCGCCGAGATCTTGATCGTGGTCCAGAAGCTGTCCCAGGCCGAGCCGGTCCAGCGGATGCCCTCCGCGTCCAGACGGACCGAGAACGCCGTGACGTAGTGCTTGAAGGTCAGCGTGTTGTTGACGCCCCAGAGTTCGACGACGCTGCCGTAAAGGATCATGCCGTAGACGACGATGGTGAACGTGCCCCAGAAGCCGGCGATGGCGTAGACCGGGATGTTGAGCCGGCGGGGCATCAGGGGATGCACGCCGGCGTCGCCCTTTCCCGAGACCGTGGTGTAGCTCTTTTTGCCCAGCCAGAAGCGTTGGGCGTAGAACGCGCCCAAGGTGAAGCCGAGCAGCACGAGGGCGAGCACCGCCGCGCGCCCCTGGTCGTATTGCGCGCCGACGATGGCGAAAAAGATCTCGGTCGACAGCACGTCGTAGTTGCCGCCGAGGACGAGCGGGTTGCCGAAATCCGCCATGCTCTCGATGAATCCGAGCAGAAAGGCGTTGGCGAGGCCCGGACGGATCAGCGGCAGGGTGACGGTGCGGAACACCTGCCACCGGTTCGCCCGGAGGGTCTGCGCGGCCTCCTCCATCGAAGGGCTGACGCCCTCGACGACGCCGATCAGCACGAGAAACGCGATGGGTGTGAACGCGAGGACCTGGGCGATCAGAATGCCGGGCAGACCGTAGAGCCAGCGCGTCGGCTGCACGCCGAAGACGTCCGCGACGAAGACCGTGACCGTTCCCGAGAGCCCGAACAGCAGGATGAGCGCGAGGCCGATCACGAACGGCGGCGTGATGATCGGCAGGACCGTCAGCGCCCGGACGAGACGTTTGTAGCGGAAGCCCGACCGGGTCACGACGAGCGCGAAGACCAGCCCCAGCGCGGTGGTCAGCACGCCGACGAGGATCGCGAGGAACAGCGAGTTCCACGCGACGCCGCAGCGCCCGCCCGTGATCAGACAGTCGAGGCCCCAGAGCCGGTCGTCGAAGAACTTGCCGGCGAAGATGCCGAACGAATAGCCGCCGTCCTCCGTGACGAAAGCCGCGGTCAGCATCTTGGCGATCGGGAAGAACACGAAGGTCGCCACGATCGCGATCACGCCGCCGATCGCGCTCACCACGAAGACGTCGCCGTTGATGGCGCCGCGCGCCGCGATGCCTTGGGTGAACACGAAGAGGAACGACGCGGCGAGCAGCATCGCGCCGTAGCCCATGCCGAACTGCCGGTCGTCGAGCGGTCCGAACAGCGCCTCCAGCCAGCCGAAGCTCCAGCCCCGGATGCCGATGCCGAAGCCCTGGGCGATCAGCCAGCCGAAGCCGAACGCGCCGGACAGGATCAGGACCTTGGCGTAGAGCGGATCGGTCTTGGGACGGCGCGCGACGAACCATGGCGCGATCAGGGGAGGGATAAGCGGAACCAGCCAGAGTTTTTCGCCCTGGCCGATCAGGAACGCGGCGGGCGCGAAATCCGTGTCGAACGGATAGCCTTCAACCAGCCATTCGAGGGAGAAGATCCCGCCCTCGATGCCGTACCAGGGCAGGATCAGGAACCCGACCCATCCGGCCGCGATCCAGAAGATCAGGACCGGATGGGAGGTCGCCTCGGACGCTACGGGCCGCACGGGCCTATTGCGGCAGCGTCGAGACCTCCTCGTCCCATTTCTGAAGCAGGCGGATGCGCTCGTCGCTGGAGCCGTATTTCTTGAAGTCGTAATCGATCAGTTTGATCGTATCGAGATCGGGCGTGGACGGAGACGTCTCGGCGCCGACATTTGACGGCACCTGGAAGGCGTTGACCTGGAGCGCGAGGTTCTGCGCCTCGGGTGACAGCGCCCAGTCGTAGAACTGTTTGGCCTGGTCCATGTTGCGCGCGCCTTCGATGATCGACATCGAGCCGATCTCGTAGCCGGTGCCCTCGCAGGGCGCCACGACCGCGATCGGGAAGCCGGCCACCGCCTGCGCGACCGCGTCATGCATGAACACGATGCCGACCGTGGTCTCGCCCAGGCCCGCCGCTTTGATCGGCGCCGATCCGGATTTGGTGTACTGGTTGATGTTGACGTGGAGGTCCTTCATGAACTGGAACCCCTCCTCCTCGCCGAAAAGCTGCACCATGGTGGCGAGCGTGGTGTAGGCGGTGCCCGACGAGTTGGGGTTGGCCATCTGGACATGGCCCTTGAACTCGGGCGCCAGCAGATCCTTCCAGCAGGCAGGTTCCGCGAGGCCGTTCGCGGCCAGAAGCTCGGTGTTGTAGCCGTAGCCGAGCGCGCCCGAATAGATGCCGATGGTGCGGTCGCCGGCGCTCTCCGCCTGCGCGATCGCCCAGGGGTGTAGCTGCTCGCGCATCGGCGAGACGTAGGCCGCCGTCAGGCCCTCCTCGGCGGCCTGCAGATGCGGATCGCCCGTGCCGCCCCACCAGACGTCGCCGCGCGGATTGACCTCCTCGGCCTTGATCTGGGCGAAGGTCTCGCCCGAGCTTTTGCGCGTCATGTCGACGTCGACGCCCGTCGCGTCCTCGAAGCTGCGCGCCATCAGCTGGCACCAATCCTCCTGGGCGCTGCAATAGAGCGTCAGTTTCTCGGCGCTGGCCGCGCTTGCGGTGGCCGCGATGGCGAAGGTGGACGCGATGATGATCTTGCTGGTGGTTCTCATGGTTCCTCCCGGGAGACCGCTCTTCGTGACGGTCGTGTGGCGTCAGGTTAGGGCCTTGGGCGCGCCTGACGCAATTCTTTTCGTCAGGCGCGGTTGGAGCGCCAGTTGATCATGCGTTCGGCGAGAAGCGCCAGGATGATGATGCTCCCGATGGCCGTGCCCTGCCAGAACGGTGAGACGCCCATCAGGTTCAGCCCGTTGCGGATCATCACCATGATCAGCACGCCCAGAAGCGTCCCGATGATCGAGCCCCGTCCGCCGTAGAGGCTCGCGCCGCCGATGACGACGGCGGCGATGGCGTCGAGCTCGAGCTGGTTGCCGGCGAGGGGGTCCGCCGACATGACCTGCGCCAGCGAGAACGTCACCGCGACCGCCGAAAGCGCGCCGGAGACGACGTAGGGCAGGATCGAATAGAAGGTGGTCGAAAGGCCGGCGGCGCGGGCGGCCTCGTGGTTGGAGCCGATGGCATAGATCGTCCGCCCGCCCTTGGTGTAGGTCAGATAGCCCCAGGCGCAGACATAGAGGGCGACGAGGAAAAGCACGTTCGTGGGGATGCCCGCGACGGTCGAATAGACGATGGCGTCGAGATCGGGCGGCAGGCCCGAGATCGACCTCTGGCCCGAGGCGATGAAGGCGAGACTGCGGCAGATCGCCATGACGCCGAGGGTCACGACGAAGGGCGCGAGCCCGAACACCGCGACCAGCACGCCCGAAAACAGGCCGATCGCGGCGCCCGCCAGAATGGCGACGGGAATTGCGAGCGGGATCGGAAACACCTGAAGCGCCTGGGCCAGGATGATCCCGGTCAACCCGAATACCGCGCCGACCGAAAGGTCGATGCCGCCGGTCAGGATGACGAAGGTCATGCCGACCGCGACGATGCCGATCACCACCGACTGGTCGAGCACGTTGAAGATGTTACGCTCGGTGAGAAAAAACGGCGACATGATCGACAGGCCGACCGCCAGAAGAAGCGCGAGCCCGAGCATCCGGACCTCGAGGCTGCGCAGGACCGCGCCCGCCCGACCGGGTCGACCGCGCGAGCTTTCGTTCCGTTCGTCCGATGGTGCGGTCATCTCAGCTCTCCTCGTCCGGGCGGGTCAGTCTGCGGACCCTGTCGCGGATCGGTCCGGGATCGGGTGGCTTGACGTTCCCCGCGAGCGTCAGGCCGATCCAGCCCAGATCGTGCCCGCGCGTGTCGGTCATCCGCGTGAGCAGCGTCCCGCGCGACCCGTCACCTTCCGCGACGAAACCGTCTCCGCGGCGGCGGATGCCCTCGGGAATGCGGGTCTCGTGGACACTGACCGCCTCGCCGGGCGCGAGACCCGTCGACGGCGCGTCCGGATGCTCCGCGCGTGCCAGGCAGATCAGCCCTTCGCCGTCGATCAGCGTCCAGAAGGCCTCGGCGCGGTGCGCCTCCGCCAGATCGCGCAGAAGCGCCTGGTTTCGCTCGGTCGAGGTGCGTGGCGCGGCCAGAAGCGTCAGCTTCTCCTCGGTCAGCTTCGCCGCGGGCAGATCTGCGATGGTGATGCCGTCCGAGACGACGACGACGCGCTCGCAGATGCCCAGAAGCTCCTCGAAATCCGACGAGATCACGACGACCGCGAGGCCGTCATCCGCCGCCTGCTGAAGCAGGCGATAGATCGACGAGCGCGTGCCGATGTCCACGCCCTTGGTCGGCTCGTCGAGGATCAGGATCTCCGGATCGGTCAGCAGCCAGCGCGCGATGATGATCTTCTGCTGCATGCCGCCGGAGAAGTTCAGCAGGCTGCCGTCGAGCCGGTCCACCGGCAGACCGAGGTCGCGCAGAAGATCCGCGACCTTGCCCGCGCTCCCGCCATAGCCGCGTCCGAACCCGCGGTGGCGGCCCATCCGCGCCAGCATGAGGTTCTCGCGCACGCTCAGGTCCGGGACGATGTTCTGGGCGCGGCGGTCTTCCGCCACGAACCCCATGCCCGCGCGCACCGCGTCGGCGGGTTTGCGCAGCGGGACCGGACTTCCGCCGATGAGCACCTCGCCGCCCTGCCGGGCGCGAAGCCCCCAGATCGCCTCGACCGCTTCCGACCGTCCCGCCCCGACCAGGCCGCCGAGGCCGAGGATCTCGCCCCGGCGGACCGAAAAGCTCATGTCGCGGACCCAAGGGAGCGCGCGGAGATTGCGGATTTCGAGGGCGACCTCGCCCGCCGGACCGTCAGACCTTTTTCTCGCGCTGTAGATCGCGCCGATGTCGCGGCCCACCATGTGCTGGATGATGTCGCTCTGGGTCAGCGTGGAGGTCTCGACGTCGTCGGCGACGATCCGGCCCTCGCGCAGGATCGTCACGCGGTCGGTGATCGCGAAGACCTCTTCCAGCCGGTGCGAGACGAACGCGAGCGCGCGGCCCTGCTTGGCCAGCCGGGTCATCACGTCGAAGAGCCGGTCGACCTCGGTGGCCGAAAGCGACGCGGTCGGCTCGTCGAAAATCACGAGACGGGCGTCGAGGGCCAGCGCCTTGGCGATCTCGACGAGCTGGCGCTGGGCCGCCGACAGGCTCCGCACCTCGGCGTCGAGGGGCAGTGCGTGCTCATGCCCCAGCCCGGCCACGATGCCGGCCGCCTTCTCCCGCATCGCGCGGTAGGACAGACGCCCGGGCATCGCGAGATCCGGCAGAAAGATGTTCTCCAGCACCGACAGATCGGGCGCCAGCGACGTCTCCTGCGCCACCAGCGCGATCCCGTGCCGCAGCGCCTCGCGCGCCGAGCGGAGCGCGAGCGGCCTGCCCGCCCAGGCGAGCGTGCCCGTTGTCGGACGCAGATGCCCCGAGATGATCCGCGACAGCGTCGATTTGCCCGCCCCGTTCGCCCCGAGCAGCCCCACGATCTCGCCGGGCCGGAGGGCCAGCGACGCGTCGTCGAGCGCCCGCGTCCGGCCGAAATCCATCGTCACGCCGCGCGCGGTCAACAGCGGCATCGCGCGCGCGTCGGCTTGGAGATTCGTCATCACTGTCGCAGTCGGCAGGCCCGGACGGGAGCCGTCCGGGCCATGCGGCCTATTCGATCTCGTTGCCGAAGACCGTCTCTTTGATGGTCGGCAGCAGCTCGTCGATATTCTGCGACGTCACGATCAGGATCGGCACGGTGATCTCCTTCTCCGGCGTCCCGCCGTCCAGATGCTCGACCATCGCCTCGGCCGAGCGGACGCCCATCAGGTAGGGCTGCTGCATGCCCGAGACGACCAGCTCGCCCGACTGCAGAAGCGGCACGAATTCCGGAATGCCGTCGAAGGCCGCGACGAGAAGTTCTCCGTCCATCCGCGCCGCCTTGATCGCGCGAAGCGCGCCGAGCGTCGGCCCGTCGGTCTGGATGAACATGCCGCCCATGCCCGGGTTCGCGGTGATCATGTCCTGGGTGAACTTGAACGTCTCGTCGGCGGTATAGGCCTGCATCTGCTGGAGGCCGGCCTCGCCGGTGACGCCGCCTTCCGCCATTGCGTCCTTGAAGCCTTTGGTGCGGGCCTGGCCGTTGAGGCGCGCCTGGCTGATGCCGATGATCCCCACGGTCGAGTCTGCCTTGCCGGCTTCGTTCATCGCCGCCGCCAGAGCCTCGCCCACGCCGAACGCGCCCTCGTAGTTGTTGGAGCCGATGACGGACACGAACTCGCCCGAATCCGTGCCGATGTCGGCGATGACGACCGGGATGCCGGCGTCCTGCGCCAGGCCGAGCACCGCCGGCGCCGTCGAGCTGTCGGTCGGCGACAGGATGATGCCCGCCACGCCGCGCGCGATGGAATCCTGCGCGTTCTGAAGCTGCGTCTGCGGATCGTTGGTGCTGTCGAGCGCCGAGAAGCCGTATCCGTTCGCCTCGGCCACGGATCTCACGCCCTCGGACACGTAGCGCCAGAACGCGACGTCGAGACCCGGCGTCATGTAGACGAGCTCGCCCTTGTCCTGCGCCACGGCCGGAGCGCCCAGACCCAACGTCGCGGCGACCAGCGCCGCCGACGCGAACGTTCCCAGTTTCCTGCGATTGATCATTCCATCCTCCCGGATTGCCCGTCGGGCCGGATCGGTCCGGCTTCCTCACGGAGATCGGCGCCTCGTCGGGCGCTCAGCGCGCAACAGAGCCTGGCCCCGGACCCGCGTCAAGCCGCCCGCGTCCCGTCTGGCGCGGGCTCGGGGCGTCGCCTCGCGCACGGTAAACACTATGCGGGCGCAATACCGGGGCAGATGTTTGTTTGAATGCTTCCCGTCACTCGGTCACGATCGAGGACCGCCACGAATACTCACTCTCAAATTCAAGCGATGACGCCATCGCATGACTGGCCAAGACGTCGGGTTCCCGGCGCGTCAAGACGCGCAGGTTGCGTCCCGTTGTCCGATCACGATAGGTTCAACACCGGATCGGGCTGCGATTTTCCGGCCGCAGGCCTCGCCCGCATCGCGGCGGGCGCGAAACGACAGGGGAGAACGTGATGGCAGACGTCGAAACCGTCCAGATGGATCCGGATATCGATTACGAGATCGGCCAGGACAACATCCAGAGACCAGTTCGGGCCGTTCGGGCTCGACATCCACAACCCGGTCTTCCTCGTGTCCGGGCTCGGCATCGTCGCCTTCGTGCTCGGCGCGCTGATGTTCCCCGAAGGCTCGACGACGCTCTTTGGCGCGATGCGCGACTGGCTCACGCACTATTTCGACTGGTTCTTCATCCTGTCCGGCAACATCTTCGTGGCGTTCGGACTTCTGCTCATCGTCACGCCGCTCGGGCAGCGTGAGGCTCGGCGGCAAGGACGCGACGCCGGATTACACCTACACCGGGTGGTTCGCGATGCTGTTCGCCGCCGGCATGGGCATCGGCCTGATGTTCTTCGGCGTCTCCGAGCCGATCTCGCATTTCTCGTCCTCCGTTCGCCGTCGACGCCGGATCGCCGGAGTCGTGGGCGCCGCTCGGGGGCGCGGCGGGTGACCCCGCGGCCGCGGCGCGACTCGGCATGGCCGCCACGATCTACCATTGGGGCCTGCATCCTTGGGCGATGTACGCGGTCGTGGCGTTGGCGCTTGCGTTCTTCTCGTACAATCGAGGTCTGCCGCTCTCGATCCGCTCCGCGTTCTATCCGATCTTCGGCGACAGGGTCTGGGGCTTCTGGGGCAACGTGATCGACACGGTGGCGGTGTTCGCCACCCTCTTCGGTCTCGCCACCTCGCTCGGTTTCGGCGCTGAACAGGCGACGGCGGGCCTCAATTTCCTCTTCGGCATCCCGCAGAATGACGTCGTCAAGGTCGTTGCTGATCATCGCCATCACCGGCATCGCGCTGGTCTCGGTTCTGGCCGGGCTCGACGGCGGCGTCAAACGCGCCTCCGAGATCAACATGGTGCTGGCCTTCATCCTGCTGGTTTTCGTGCTCTTCGTCGGGCCGACGATGGCGATCGTCACCGGGTTCTTCTCGTCGCTCGGCGCCTACGCCTCGAACTTCGCGGCGCTCTCGATGCCGTTCGGACGCGAGGACGCCAATTACAGCCAGGGCTGGACCGCGTTCTACTGGGCCTGGTGGATCTCCTGGTCGCCGTTCGTCGGCATGTTCATCGCCCGCGTCAGCCGGGGCCGCACGGTGCGGGAATTCATGGTCTGCGTCCTCCTGATCCCGAGCATGGTCTGCGTCCTCTGGATGAGCGTCTTCGGCGGCACCGCGATCCATCAGGTCGTCGCCGACGGCTATACCGGCGTGACGGACGCGGCGACGGAACTGCGCCTGTTCACGATGCTCGAGGCGCTGCCGCTGCACTCGATCACCTCGTTCATCGGCATCATCCTCGTGATCGTCTTTTTCGTCACCTCGTCGGATTCGGGATCACTGGTGATCGACACGATCACCGCCGGCGGCAAGACCGACGGGCCGCTGCCCCAGCGGGTGTTCTGGTGCGTGTTCGAGGGTCTGGTCGCGATAACCCTGCTGCTCGGCGGAGGGCTTGCCGCGCTCCAGGCGATGGCCGTGGCGACCGGCTTTCCGTTCGCGATCCTGCTGCTCCTGATGTGCGTCAGCATCTTCATCGGGCTCCGCGAGGAGCGCCGCGAAAAGGGGTGACACCTCCGCGCGGCGACGACCGAAACGAAGGGCCGCGCCGTGAGGCGTGGCCCTTTCATCTGCGGCGACCGGCCGGGTGAAGTCCCGCCGGTCTCACCGCGTCCGGCCGGGTCCGCGTCTCAGCCGAACGAGTCCGCGACGATGCTGTCGTACCAGCCGCGCGCGTCCTTGGCCTCTTTGCCGCGATATTTCGCTTCGGCCCCGAGCGGGCTCGTGCCGCTGGCGTTCTCGATCGGCGCGACCTTGCCGTCCGCGATCCGGTACATCGTGGCGACCGAGATCGCGTAGTCCGGCGCAAGCAGGCTGTAACAGGCGTTGAGATAGACCGGATCGCCGACCGGCTCGCCCGCGAGAAGCGACCCGATGGCCGCCGCGCAGACCTTGGCCTCCGTGTTGGCGACCGTTGCCGATTTCGGCAGGCCGGTGGCCGCCGCGTCGCCGATCACATGGATGTTCTCCCGCCCGCGCGCCAGCAGCGTGGTAGGATCCGCGGGACACCAGCCGCTGTCGTCGGTCAGACCGGCCGCCGCGCCGATCTCGCCGGCCATCTCCGGCGGGATCAGGTTGACGACGTCGCCGACATGTCTCGCGCCGTCCGCCGTGATCAGCGTGCGCTCGCCGACATCCACGCCGGTCACGCGCCCGGCCTCCGCGCCGTGGATCCGTTCGATCATGCCCGGATAGAGGTTCGCCCAACCCTCCTCGAAGAGTCTCTGCTTCGCGAATTCGTCGTTGGCGTCGAGGATCAGGACCTTGGACCGGGATTTCGCGCCCTTGAGGTAATGCGCGATCAGGCCCGCGCGCTCGTAGGGGCCTGGAGGACAGCGGTATGGCATCGGCGGAACCGTGACGATCACCGTGCCGCCATCCTCCATCGCTTCGATCCGGTCGCGCAGCATCTGGGTCTGCGGACCGGCCTTCCAAGCGTGGGGCATCGCCTCGACGGCGGCGGCGTCATAGCCTTCGATGACGCCGAAACGGGTGGTGATGCCGGGCGCGAGCACGAGGCGGTCATAGGACAGCGGCTGGCCTTCGGCCAGGCTGACGGCGCCGGCATCCGCGTCGATCCCGGTCGCGCGGTCGGTGACGACGTTGATCCCGTAGGCGTCGCGCAGGCGGTCGTAGCTCACGGTCATGGCCGACAGCGGGTTCATGCCCGCGATCACCGTGTTGCTCATCGGACAGGTGACGTATCGGGGGCTGCTTTCGACCAGCGTGATGTCAAGGTCCGGATTGGCGCGGCGAAGATACCTGGCGCAGGTCGCGCCGCCGAAACCGCCGCCCACGATGACGACGCGGCCCGTGGCGCCCGTCTGCTGCGCGAAGAGGCTCGCCGGAGTGGCGAGGCCGCCGAGCGCGCCGGCCGCGAGCGTCGCGGTGAATGATCTGCGGGACAGTCTCATGATGGTCTCCTCAGCGCTGCAGGGCTTGGAAATGATCGGCGAGCGCCTCGATCTGCGCGTCGGTGACGCCGCGCGCGATCGGACCCATGATGCGGCCTTCGCCCAACTCGTATTTGAACTCCAGCATCTCCTCGACGAATTCGTCACGCTCGATGTCGTCGAGCGCGTCGATCGAGCCCGGACTGTTTCCGTCCGTGCCGTGGCAGACAGCACAGGTGTCGGCGAGCAGCCGGGTGGTCGGCTCGGCGAAGCCTGGCGCTCCGACGGACGCCGCGACCAGCGCGAACGCGAATGTCCAAATCCAAGGTCTGATCATGTTCCGCTCCGTTCCGGTTCCGCTCGGGTGCATGTGATATGCTAACATATGGATGTATCGGAAAACAAGGTTGCGACGCGATTGTCGGCGCGGGAAGGGTTGATCCCGGTTTGCCGTTACGGGAAAGTCGCGACGCCGTCGCAAGGCGGAATTTCCGGTCGGGGGAGACTGAGATCATGATCTGTATCGCGCGGCCGGATGCCGACTGATTTGCCGCCTTCGATCGTCTGGTTCCGTCGCGACCTGCGGCTCGCCGACCATCCCGCGCTGTCGGCGGCGGTCGCTTCGGGCGGTCCGGTCATCCCGGTCTTCATTCTCGATCCCGAAACCGAGGCGTTGGGCGCGGCGGCGAAGTGGCGGCTGGGGCTTTCCATCGCCGATCTGCAGGGCCGATTGCGGGCGCGGGGGAGCGATCTCATCCTTCGGCGTGGCGACGCGGTCGAGGCGCTGCGGGCTCTGGCCGACGAGACCGGCGCGCGCTCGGCCCATTGGACGCGCCTCTACGCGCCCGACACCGTGGCCCGGGACAAGGCGGTCAAAGCGGCGCTGACCGAAGCCGGCGTCGAGGCGACGAGCCATCCGGGCCATCTCCTGCATGAGCCCTGGATTCCGGAGACCAAGGCCGGCGGCTTCTTCAAGGTCTACACCCCGTTCTGGAACGCCGTCGGTCCGCTCGAAGTCGGCTCGCCTCTGCCCGAACCGGAGCGGCTGGGAGCGCCGGCGAACATGCCCGCGTCGGACGCGCTCGAAGACTGGCGCCTCGGCGCCGCGATGGACCGTGGCGCCGCGATCGTCGCGGGCCATGTCACCGTCGGCGAAGAGGCCGCCCTGCGCCGGCTCGACGATTTCATCGACGGCCCCCTCGGCGGCTACGCGGCGGGACGCGACCGGCCCGACCGCGAGGCGACCTCGCGCCTGTCGGAGAACCTGACCTACGGGGAGATCTCGCCCCGGACCGATCTGGACCCGTGGAGCCCGCGCCCGTGACGAGGGCGTGTCGGGCGCCGAGAAGTTCCTCAAGGAGCTCGTCTGGCGCGAATTCGCATGGCATCTTGTCTGGCACACGCCGCGCATCCTCGACGCCAACTGGCGGCCCGAATGGGACGCGTTTCCCTGGCGGGACGACAACCCCGACGCCGGGCGTTGGCGGCGCGGCATGACCGGCGTGCCGATGGTCGATGCCGGAATGCGCGAGATGTACGTGACCGGAACCATGCACAACCGCGTCCGCATGCTGGTGGCGAGCTACCTGACCAAGCACCTGATGACCCATTGGCGTGTCGGCCTCGACTGGTTCGCGGACTGCCTGATCGATTGGGATCCGGCCTCGAACGCGATGGGATGGCAATGGGCGGCGGGCTCCGGTCCGGACGCGGCACCCTATTTCCGCGTCTTCAACCCGGAGACCCAGGCCGGGAAATTCGATCCCGACGCCGCCTATCGGCGCCGTTTCGTCGCCGAGCTTTCGGGCCGCGACGCGCCGCCCGAGGCGCTTTCCTATTTCGACGCGGTGCCGCGCGCCTGGGCGCTTGATCCCTCGGCGCCCTACCCATCGCCGGTGATCGGGCTACAAGAAGGGCGGGAGGCCGCACTCGCGGCCTACAAGACACATACCTCCGGCGGCGCCGGCGACACGACCTGAACGAAGAACGGAACGGGGAACAATGAGGATTGCGATCATAGGCTCCGGCGTCGCCGGGCTCGGCGCCGCTTTGGCGCTTTCGGAGGACAACGATGTCCGCCTGTTCGAAAAGGACGCCCGCTTCGGCGGCCATTCCAACACCGTCGACGTCGCGTTCGGCGACGGAACCGTCCCTGTCGACACCGGCTTCATCGTCTACAACGAGCGCAACTATCCCAATCTCTGCGGCCTCTTCGACCATCTCGACGTCGAAACCGAGTGGTCGGACATGTCCTTCGGCTTCTCGCTGGGTGACGGCGCGATGGAATGGGCCGGCGACGGTCTCGGCACCGTCTTCGCGCAGCGCTCGAACCTCCTGCGCCCGCGCTTCGTGCGCGGCGTGCTCGACATCCTGCGCTTCAACCGGCTCGCCGCCGAGCACCTCGACGACGGCAGCCTCGCGGGCGTCAGTCTCGGCGACTGGCTCGAGCGCGAGCGCTTCTCGCCCTGGCTTCGCGACTGCTACGTCCTGCCGATGGGCGGCGCGATCTGGTCGACGCCGATCGGCCGCATGCTCGACTTCCCCGCCGAGAGCTTCTGCGCGTTTTTCCGCAATCACGACCTGCTCGGCGCGCTCGCCGAACGCCAGCGCTGGCGCACCGTCACCGGCGGCAGCCGCACGTATGTCGAGCGCGTTCTCGCCCGACTCGGCCCCCGCGCGGTCGCGAACACCGCCGCGCTCAGCGTCACCCGCAAGGGCGGAAGGCCCCGCGTGCGCTTCTCCGACGGCTCCGAGGCCGCCTTCGACCAGGTCATCCTCGCATGCCACGGGCCGCAGGCGCTCGCTCTGCTCTCTGACGCCGATGCCGAGGAGCACGCGACACTCGGCGCCTTCCGCACCTCGCCGAACCGCGCGATCCTGCACTCGGATCCCGGGCTGATGCCCCGCCGCCACAAGGTCTGGTCGAGCTGGAACTTCCTCTCGGGCGGCCCCGTCGCCGACCAGGCGAATTCCGCGCCCGTCACCTACTGGATGAACCGCCTGCAGAACATCGACCGCGCCCGCCCGCTGTTCCTCAGCCTCAATTCCAGCCGCGACCCCGACCCGGCCACCATCCACGCCGAATTCGACTACGCCCACCCGGTCATGGACGGCGAGGCCTTCGCGGCACAGGCCCGCATGGGGTCAATCCAGGGCAGGGGCGGCGTCTGGCACGCCGGCGCCTGGCTCGGCTACGGCTTCCACGAGGACGGGTTGCGCGCGGGCCTCAACGTCGCCTCGGCGCTGGGCGCGCGGCCGGCCTGGGCCCGCGACGTGGCCGACGTGCCCTTCGGCGCGATGGCCGAGGCCGCCGAATGACCCACCCGGCGCCCTCCGGCCACATCTATGACGGCCACGTGCTGCACATGCGGCTTATCCCCAGGCGGCACCGCTTCCGCTACCGGGTGTTCAGCCTGCTGCTGGACATCGACCGCGTCGAGGCGCTTGCCGCCGGATCGCGGCTCTTCTCGCACAACCGCTTCGGCATCGTGTCCTTTCACGACCGCGACCACGGCCCGCGCGACGGCACCGCGCTGCGCCCGTGGGTCGAGGCGCGGCTGGCCGAAAACAATCTGCCGAAACCCGCGCGCGTCGACATCCTCTGCTTCCCGCGCATGTGGGGTTACGTCTTCAATCCGCTCTCGGTCTATTACTGCCGCGACGCGGACGGCACGCTCCGGTCGCTGATCTACGAGGTCAAGAACACCTTCGGAGAACAGGTCGCCTACGTCCACGCCGCCGACCCCGCCGAGGGTGGCGCGATCCGCCATTCGCAACGCAAGGAGATGTACGTCTCCCCGTTCATCGGCATGGACCAGACCTACCGTTTCGATCTGACCGAGCCGGGAGACCGGCTCGCGCTCCGGATCCGCCAAGCAGGGCCCGAGGGCGAGACGCTGATCGCCGCGATCACCGGCCATGAACGACCCTTCGACGACCGGGCGCTGCTGCGCGCCGTGCTCGGCCATCCGCTGATGACGCTCAAGGTCTTCGCCGCGATCCACTGGGAGGCGCTGCGGCTCACGCTCAAGGGCGTGCGGGTAGCGCGGGCCTCCGGCGCAGGGACGGCCTGAGCCATGGCGGGCCGGGCGGCATTGATCCCCGACGATCAAACAGGCAAATATCGCATGATGACAGAGGCGGGGGCCGGAATGCGGGTGATCACGACGACCAAAGGCGCGCGGGATCTGCCGCGATGGTTTCCAGCGTCTTTCGAGCTGCTCAAAGGGCTCGATGCCGGGACGCTCGACATCGCGCTGCCCGACGGCCGGGTTTTCCATATCGAAGGCCGCAATCCCGGCCCGTCTGCGCGGATCGACGTGCGTCGGGACGATCTGTTCTCCCGCGTCGCGCGCGAGGGGGAACTCGGCTTCTGCGAGGCCTATCTCGACGGCTGGTGGGACACGCCCGACCTCCAGGTTCTTCTCGACGTGCTCCTGAGCAGCCAGAACTGGGTGAAACGCTCGCATCCCACGGCGGCGCTCGTGCGCGCCTACGAGCAGTTCATGCATTGGATGAAGTCCAACTCGAAAACCCAGGCCAAGAAAAACATCTCCGCGCATTACGATCTCGGAAACGCCTTCTACGGCCGCTGGCTCGATCCGACGATGACGTATTCCTCCGCGATTTTCGATACGCCCGCCGATGATTTCGCGGCCGCGCAGACGCGCAAATACGCCCGCATCTGCGACGGCATCGGCGCGGTGCCGGGCGGCCATCTGCTGGAGATCGGCTGCGGCTGGGGCGGTTTCGCCGAATACGCGGCCAAGGAACGCGGCGCGAAAGTCACCGGCCTCACCATCAGCCGCGAACAGCATGATTTCGCGCGCAAACGCGTGTTCGAGGCCGGCCTCGCCGACCGCGTCGACATCGTGATGCGCGACTACCGCGAGGAGCGCGGCCAATATGACGGCATCGCCTCGATCGAGATGTTCGAGGCGGTCGGCGAGAAATACTGGCCGGTCTATTTCGACACCGTTCGCGATCGGCTCAAACCCGGCGCGCAGGCCACCATCCAGGTCATCACCGTCGACGACGGCCTGTTTCCGACTTACCGCAAGACCGTCGATTTCGTGCAGAAATACATCTTTCCGGGCGGCATGCTGCCGAGCCCGACGGTGCTCAAGGCGCAGATCGAGCGCGCGGGCCTCGGCCATGTCGGCTCGATCGAATTCGGCCAGAGCTATTCCGAGACGCTGCGCCGCTGGCATCACGATTTCAACGCGGCATGGTCCGACATCGCGCCGCTCGGCTTCGACGACCGGTTCCGGCGGATGTGGAATTTCTACCTCACCTCCTGCGCGGCGGCTTTCCGGACCGGCACCACCGACGTGGCCCAGGTGACGATGCGGCGGCCGATCTGACCGCCCCGCCGTCCCGGGGGCTTCTCGCCGCCTATGCCGCGCCGGCCTTGCCGCTCGCGGCGATGTATTTCCCCGTCTACGTGTTCCTCGCGCCGTTTTACGCCGAGGCGCACGGACTGGCGCTTGGCGCCATCGGCACGATCTTCATTCTGGTGCGCGCCTTCGACGCCATCAGCGATCCCGCCGCCGGCATCCTGAGCGACCGGCTTCACACCCGTTGGGGCAGGCGCAAGCCTTGGCTGGTCGCGGGCGCGCCGCTGGTGATGCTCGCGGCCTGGATGCTGTTCGTGCCGTCCGGGGCGGTGTCGCTCGGGACGTTCACGCTCTGGCTGTTTCTGCTGACCCTCGGCTGGACGATCATGCTGACGCCGTATTTCTCATGGGGCGCCGAGTTGTCCGGCGACTACGCCGAGCGGGGCAGGGTGGCGGTCTGGCGCGAGACCACGGGTCTCGTCGGCACCATCCTCGCCGCTATCCTCTATTCGCTGGGCGCGACGCCCGCAGAGGGGATGCGCAACGTGGCGCTCCTCATCGTGATCGGCTTGCCGATCGCCGTGGCGCTGTGTGCCGTCCGCGTGCCCGAACCGCGCGACTGGAGCCGCTCAACCGCCTCGATCCGCTCGCTCGTCGGCGTCTTGACCGGCGAGCCGCTCTTCGGACGTCTGCTGCTCGCCTGGTTCATCAACGGCGCAGCCAACGCGCTGCCCGCCGGCCTTTTCCTCTTCTTCGTCGGACAACGGCTTGGCGCGCCCGATCTCGGCGGTCCGCTCCTGATCCTCTATTTCGGCGCCGCCGTGGTCGCGGCGCCGCTCTGGCCCTGGCTCATCAGGCGGCATTCCAAGCACCGCGTCTGGTGTCTCGCGATGATCTGGAGCGCCGTGATCTTCGCCAGCGTCTTTCTGCTGCGCGAGGGCGACATCGTGGCCTTCGCCGTGATCTGCGTGCTGTCCGGCGCCGCGCTCGGGGCGGACCTCTCGCTACCCACCGCGATCCAGGCCGATCTCGTCGATATCGACACCGCGCGCAGCGGATCGCAGCGCACCGGCTCGTTTTTCGCGCTCTGGTCTCTGGCGCAAAAACTGGCGCTGGCCGTCTCCGGGGGCCTCGCCCTGATCGCGCTCGGCTGGATCGGGTTTTCGGCCACTGGAGAGAATTCGGACGTGGCGCTCTTCGGCCTGACGATGCTCTACGCGCTGGCGCCGATCGTGCTCAAGGGCATCGCGATCGCGCTCATGTGGCGCTTCCCTATGGACGCCGTCGCCCAAGCCAAGCTGCGCGCCGAAATCGAGGCGGCCTGAGCGCGTTAACACTTTTATCGTTTGAAATCAGTCGACTGCATTCCGTCCAGCTTTGGACGTTGGCGTTCAGCTCTTTCCCCAGCCCGTCATCTTCCGCATCGCCGCGAAATACGCGCGGTCCGGCAAAGCCCCGATCGCCTTCAACAGGAAGGCGAACCGGCGCGGGAACGCTATCTCGAAGCCAGGTTTTTTCAGCCCCGCCACGATCCTCTCCGCCGCCTCCTCGGGCGTCATCAGGAACGGCATCTCGAACTCGTTGACCGACGTCGCCTCGGTCTCCACGAAGCCCGGATTGATCACGCTGATCCGAACGCCCAGATCGATCAGGTCGAGCGCCAGCGCCTCCGCCATCGCGATCAGCCCCGCCTTGGTCGCCGAATACGCCGCCGCGTCGGGCAAGCCACGATACCCCGCGACCGAGGCCGTGATCGCCACATGCCCGTCGCCACGCCTGATCATGTGCTCCAGCACCGGCTCCAGCCCGTTCGCGACACCGGTCAGGTTCACGTCGAACATCTTCTTTGCGGTGACCGCGTTGAAATTCTGCGCCCGCATCGGCGTGTAGATCCCGGCGTTCAGGATCGCGAGCGCCAGCGGCCCCTCCGCCGTGGCCCGCTCGACCGCCGCCCGCATCGCCGCGGCGTCGGTCACGTCGCCCGGGACCGGAATGATCCGCCCCGGTCCCGTCACTTCGCCCGCCAGCGCCTCGAGATCCTCGGCCCCGCGCGCCGTCGCGAAAACGGTCCACCCGTCCGCCGCCAGCCGCAGCGCGGTCGCACGCCCGATCCCCCCGCTCGCGCCGGTGATCCACGCCGAACCGTCGTCCGGTTTCATGACTTTTGAGAATATGCTCAAGACGAATTCCCCCGGGGCCAGATGAGCCCCTCAGGCGCCGCGCTCAGCCTGCAAACAGGTTCAGCGCCCGTCCCAGCGGACCGGTGAACCGCATCCGACCTGACAGCACAACGAGACAGACGCAAGTCTCGTTCCCCACGATCTCGGGGTGGTGATCATCATGGTGATCCGCGAAGGCGAGATCGCCGCGTCGCGAACACCCGATCCCCGTCCCGCATCTGGCCGGACAGGATCAGCGTCGCCTCGTCGCCCGAATGCGTGTGTCCTGGAATCCGTACACCGGGTCTGGCCCGCAGCAGGCTGACCTCCTCGTTCTCGAAACCTTCGATCCGACACTCCGCAAGACCCGGCAGCAGGAACCGCCAACGCAGATCCTCGATCGGCATCCCGACGCGTTCCCGTACGGGATTCGGCAGGGGCGAGCCCGCATCCGGCCCGATCCCGACGAAAGCAGGTTCCGGCCTCGGATCCGCGTCGATCGCGTCAAGGACCGCCGCCAGATCAGGTCCCGCATCGGACCTCCCGCACTCGGCGAGCACGGCGCCGGACATCCGCTCCAGCGCCTCGACCTCCGCCCGACATGCCGGGCAATAGGTCAGATGGGCGGCCGCAAGCAGGCTCATGCCCTCGGATATCGATCCGTCGGCATAGGTCTCAAGCATTTCGTCAGTCAGATGCCACACGGCCATGGTCGGTTATTCCGTATTTTCAGCGGTCTTGAACTCTTACGTGGGATGGAAGTATTCGGATCACCCGCGGTGTCAAGCGATGCGCGACCTCTGGCCGCGCCGCTTGATGAGGGACGTCGATGCATCTAAGCACGGGACGTCTTCGCGTCGAAAGGAAACGGGCATGATCGCGGCGAACAACCTCTCGGCTGCCGTCGGAAACACCCCGCTGATCCGCCTGCGCGCGGCCTCCGAGGCGACCGGATGCGAGATCTGGGGCAAGGCGGAGTTCATGAACCCCGGCCAGTCGGTCAAGGACCGGGCCGCGCTTTCCATCATACGCGACGCGGTGGCGCGCGGGGCGATCCGGCCCGGCGGCACCATCGTCGAGGGAACGGCCGGCAACACGGGCATCGGTCTGGCGCTCATCGGCGCGTCGATGGGGTTCCGGACGGTCATCGTGATCCCGGAGACCCAGAGCCAGGAGAAGAAGGACATGCTGCGCATCGCGGGCGCGCAGCTCGTCGAGGTGCCCGCGCTGCCCTACCGCGACATGAACAACTACGTCCGCTATTCGGGCCGCCTCGCCGAAGCGCTCGACAGGACGGAACCGAACGGCGCGGTCTGGGCGAACCAGTTCGACAACACCGCCAACCGGCAGGCGCATGTAGAGACCACCGCGCCCGAGATCTGGGAGCAGACCGGCGGAAAGATCGACGGTTTCATCTGCGCGGTCGGGTCCGGCGGCACGCTGGCGGGCGTCGCGGAAGGTCTGCGCGCGCGCAAGGCGGACGTGAAGATCGGCATCGCCGATCCTGACGGCGCCGCGCTTTACAATTTCTACGCGCACGGCGAACTGAAGTCGGAAGGCTCGTCGATCACCGAAGGTATCGGACAGGGCCGGATCACCGCCAATCTCGAAGGGCTGACGGTCGACATGCCTTACAACATCCCCGATGCGGAAGCTTTGCCGGTGATGTTCGGCCTGCTGCGGGACGAGGGGCTCTGCATGGGACCGTCGAGTGGCGTGAACGTCGCCGGCGCGATCCGCATGGCGCGCGACCTTGGTCCCGGCCATACGATCGTCACCATCCTGTGCGACTACGGCACCCGGTATCAGTCCAAGGTGTTCAATCCGGAGTTCCTGCGCTCCAAGGGCCTGCCGACACCGGACTGGATGGAGACGGCGCGCGAGGACATTCCCGACGTCAAAGTCTGATCGTCAAATCCCGTCAGCATGTTCTTGACTTCCCGTCGGCGTCTGGCGATATACGCGCCTTCCGGTGCCGTGAGGCGTGCGGAAAAGACGCTTTCATCCAAAGCGCGCAGTCCGAGGCGCGGGGCATGATCCCGCACAACTCCGGTTTCGGGGCCGCAGGACGCGGGTAGAGAAAAGGAATACGCGAATGTTCGCGGTGCTCAAGACAGGCGGCAAGCAGTACAAGGTCGCCAAAGACGATATCTTTCTGGTCGAGAAACTCGCGGCCGATGCGGGCGAGACCGTCCAGTTCAACGAGGTGCTGATGCTGGGCGGCGAGACCGTCACGGTCGGCGCGCCGGTTGTGGAAGGCGCCGCCGTTCAGGCGGAAGTGCTCGAACAGCTGCGTGGCCCGAAGGTCATCAACTTCGTCAAGCGCCGGCGCAAGCATTCGTCGCAGCGCACGAAAGGACACCGTCAGTATCTGACGCGGGTCCGCATCACCGAGATCCTGGCTTCGGGCGGCGACGCCACCGGAGTGAAGACCGCCGGCGGCTCCGCCGACGCGGCGAACTGAAGGAGGCCGAACGATGGCTCATAAAAAAGCAGGCGGCTCGTCCCGCAACGGCCGCGACAGCGCCGGACGCCGTCTCGGCGTCAAGAAGTTCGGCGGCGAAGCCGTGATCCCCGGCAACATCCTCGTCCGCCAGCGCGGCACGAAGTGGTGGCCGGGTCAGGGCGTCGGTCTCGGCCGCGACCACACGATCTTCGCCGTGCGGGAGGGCAAGGTGACCTTCCACAAAGGGCTCAAAGGTCGCACGTTCATCTCGGTTCTGCCGGTGGCCGAAGCCGCGGAATAATCCGGCCCGACGTCGCGGATGGCCACGGGGCCGGCGGTCGCGCCGGCCTCTTTTCGTTTCACACGAGCACAAGATGTCCAATTCAGATACAGCCACAGCGCCGCAGGAGATCACGACGCCGCGCCTGCGGCTGCGTCGACTGCGCGCGTCCGACGCGGCGGTGATCGGGCTCTATGCCAGCGATCCCCGCGTGGCGCGGATGACGACGACGATCCCGCATCCCTATCTTCCCGGCATCGCGGAAGCTTTTGTCGAGCGCGCGCGCGCGCCCGGAGCCAAGCTGCGGGTCTGGGCGATGGATTCGGGGATGGACGGGGAGAACGGTCTGATCGGCCTGATCAGTCTGGAGGCTCGGGGCGCACGTGTTCTCGAGCTCGGCTACTGGGTCGCGCCGGCGTTCTGGGGCACCGGCTACGCGTCCGAGGCCGTCGAGGCGATCGTCGGATATGTCGCTTCCGGCTTTGACGGAACGATCACCGCCGAAGTCCTTCAGGAAAACGACGCGGCGGCGAAAGTGCTGACCCGGTCCGGGTTTCGGTATCTCGGTGAGGGCGAGGCGCATTCGGTCGCGCGCGGCGCGATGGTCCCGACGTTCCGATACGGTCTCGAAGCCGCTTCGTTCAAAGCGGGTCCGCGATGAAATTCCTCGACCTCGCCCGCGTGACCATCCGGTCGGGCTCCGGCGGATCCGGCTGCGCGAGTTTCCGACGGGAGAAATACGTTGAATTCGGCGGTCCCGATGGCGGAGACGGCGGAAACGGCGGCGATGTGAGGGTGGAGGTGGTCGACGGCCTCAACACCCTGATCGATTTCCGCTACCAGCAGCATTTTTTCGCGAAGAACGGCCAGCCCGGAAAGGGTCGGCAGCAGACGGGCAAGAGCGGGGACGACATCGTCCTGAAGGTGCCGGCCGGCACCGAGATCCTCGACGAGGATGGCGAGACCGTCCTGGCGGATCTTGGCGAAGTCGGTCAGAGCATCGTTCTCGCCCGGGGCGGCAATGGCGGCTGGGGCAATCTGCGTTTCAAGACGTCGACCAACCAGGCGCCGCGCAACGCCAATCCCGGCCAGCAGGGCGTAGAGCGGGAGATATGGCTTCGTCTGAAGCTGATCGCCGATGCCGGTCTCGTCGGGCTGCCGAACGCCGGCAAGTCGACGTTTCTCGCGGCCACCTCCAACGCGCGACCCAAGATAGCCGATTATCCCTTCACCACGCTGCATCCCAATCTCGGCGTCGTCGGGGTCGATGGCGCGGAATTCGTGATCGCCGACATTCCCGGCCTGATCGAGGGCGCGCATGAAGGCAAAGGCCTCGGCGACGCGTTCCTCGCGCATGTCGAACGGTGTGCGGTTCTCCTGCACCTCGTCGACGCCACGGCGGAGTCGCCGGTTGAGGACTACCGGGTGATCCGGCAGGAGCTTGAAGCATACGGTGCCGGTCTCATCGAAAAGCCGCGCATCATAGGCCTCAACAAGATCGACGCGCTCACGCCGGAGGCCGTTTCGGCCATTGGGGCGGAGCTGGAAGCCGAGGCCGGCATGTCCGTCCGGTTTCTGTCAGGCTTCACGGGCCAGGGCGTTCCGGAGACGCTGCGGGCGCTTCGCGAGGTCATCCTCGCCGCCCGGGCGCCTGAAGTCGCCAGCGAGACCGGATCATGGCGTCCCTGAGCAGCGCCGCGCGCTTTGATGCGGCACGGCTCATCGTCGTAAAGATCGGATCCGCGCTTCTCGTCGAGCCAGAGTCCGGCGGTCTGCGGCTGGATTGGCTCAAAGCGCTCGCGGATGACGTGGCCACGTTCCGCTCGCATGGCAAAAGCGTCATTATCGTGTCCTCGGGGTCGATCGCTTTGGGGCGGCGCGTGCTGGGCCTTCCGGCCGGAGACCTGCTGCTTGAACAGAGCCAGGCGGCGGCGGCGGTCGGCCAGATCCGGCTCGCGCAGGCCTATGAAACCGCGCTCGCGCCGCTCGGGATCACCACCGCCCAGGTCCTCGTCACGCTGGAGGACAGCCAGAACCGCCGCCGCTACCTCAATTCCCGTCGCACGATCGGCACGCTTCTGGACCTGGGCGTGGTGCCCATCGTAAACGAGAATGACACCGTGGCGACCGACGAGATCCGTTATGGCGACAACGACCGGCTGGCGGCGCAGGTCGCGAGCATGGCCGGCGCGGACATCCTCGCGCTGCTGTCCGACGTTGACGGGCTCTACACGGCCAATCCCCGAACCGATCCTGACGCACGCCACGTCCCGTTCGTCGAGAGGATGACCGTCGATATCGACGGGATGGGCGGGGACGCGGCGAGCGCCACATCGCGCGGCGGAATGCGGACGAAACTCCAGGCCGCACGCATCGCGACCCAGTCCGGGTGCGCCATGGTCATCGGCGAAGGCGCCGTCGCGCGGCCGCTCGCAGCGCTCGCGGACGGCGCGCGCTGCACCTGGTTCGAGGCGGAAGGCGATCCGCGAACCGCGCGCAAGCGCTGGATTTCGAGCATGAAGCCGCGCGGTCGCATCCTGATCGACGCGGGAGCGGCCAAGGCTTTGGGGCAGGGGCGATCGCTTCTGGCCGCGGGTGTCACCGCGACGGGGGGCGCGTTCCTGCGCGGGGACCCGGTTGAGATCGTCGGGCCGGACGGCGCTGTGGTGGCGAAAGGTCTCGCCGGCTACGATGAGGCCGAGGCGCGAATCATCATGGGCCACCGGTCGGACCGGATCTCCGAGCTGCTCGGCCATGCGGGGCGGGCCTCGCTGGTTCACCGCGACGACATGACGATGTGAGGACTGACGGGATGGACGCGAGAACGGACGTGAAGGGGCTGATGCGCGCGATCGGGCGCCGGGCGCAGGACGCCGCGCTTGTCTTGGCCGAGGCGGAGACGGAAACCAAGGACGCGGCGCTTCGGGCCGCGGCGGACGCGATCGAGGTCGCGAGCGGTGCGATCCTGGAGGCGAACGCACGCGACATGGAAGCTGGCCGGAAGAAGGGTCTGAGCGCCGCGATGCTCGACCGGCTTCTCCTGACCGGCGACCGGATCCGGGGCATGGCCGAGGGGGTCCGGTCCGTCGCCGGCCAGCCGGATCCGGTCGGCGCCGTCATGGCCGAGTGGGACCGGCCGACGGGTCTCAGGATCCGCCGCGTGCGGACGCCGATCGGCGTCGTCGGCGTCATTTACGAGAGTCGGCCGAACGTGACGGCCGATGCCGGCGCGCTCTGCCTCAAATCCGGAAATGCGGTGATTCTGCGCGGCGGGTCCGAGAGTTTCGACAGCGCTCAGGCCATCCACGCGGCGATGCTCGAGGGACTGCGCTCGGTCGGGTTGACCGAGGACGCGATCCAGATGGTCCCGACGACCGACCGGGCCGCAGTCGGCGAGATGCTGGGCATGAGCGGCGTGATCGACGTGATCGTCCCGCGTGGCGGCAAAGGTCTCGTCGCCCGCGTGCAAGCCGAGGCCCGTGTGCCGGTTTTCGCCCATCTTGAAGGCATCGTGCACGTCTATGTCGACAAGGCCGCCGACATCGAAAAAGCGCGTCAGGTCGTCCTCAATTCCAAGACGCGGCGCACCGGCATCTGCGGCGCTGCGGAGTGTCTGCTGATCGACCGCGCGTTGCTTCCGGAGAAGGGCGCTCGGTTCATAGCGGATCTGACTGCGGCGGGTGTCGAAGTGCGCGGCGACCCGGCCCTTCAGGCGTTGCCTGGCGTCATCCCCGCGTCGGAGTCCGATTGGGGATCAGAATACCTCGACAGCATCATCGCGGCCCGCGTGGTGGACGGCGTCGATGGGGCGGTGGAGCACATCCGACGGTACGGATCAAAGCACACCGACTGCATCCTCACGGAGGACGACACGGCGGCGGATCGTTTCTTCCGTCGGTTGGACAGCGCGATTCTCATGCGCAACGCCTCGACGCAGTTCGCGGACGGCGGCGAATTCGGAATGGGCGCGGAAATCGGGATCGCGACTGGAAAGCTTCATGCGCGCGGCCCTGTTGGGGCCGAGCAATTGACGAGCTTCAAGTATCTCGTTGAAGGGGACGGCGCTCTCCGGGGCTGACAGCCCGGATCAGCCGTTCCAGGTCCGGACAGGACCGCAATCCATGTGGACGAAATTCGATCGGCCGTAATGGCCGACGCCGCCGCCGTTGCACTTGACGGCGGCTCTGGACATCTGCGTCACGCTGCGCCCCTTGAGACGCACATCAGCCGCCATCGCCTTGATGTGGAACGAGTTGCTCGCGGCGCCCCGGAGCATCCGGTTGGTCTTCTGCGTCCGGTAGCCCGAGATCACCAGATAGGGCTCCTTGGTCTCCATCAAGATCCCGACGGCCGCGAGGTTGTCGACGTTGCGCGGATCGTAGCGGCGCACTTCATTTTGACGCCAGTCGCGCATGAAGTAGCTGATTTCACTCATGGACTCTGAAATGTAGCGACCGTCCGCGAAATAGATCGCATCGACCAACTCGCCGGTCCGCTGGCTGTACATGCGTATGCGCCGGACATCGCCGGCACCCCTTAGAAATCCGGGTGCCCTCGCATAGACCGGAGCGGCCGCGACAGCGCAGATGCCCGCGAATGCGCCGAGTAACGCCCGTCTGGACGGATTATTGCCGTTGGTTGTCATGTCACTGCCTCGATATTTGCCCGTGGGGCGACGTTTTCGCACCCCTTAGTGCTTTTAATGACACGGCGAAGCGAATTTTTCAAAGGGTAAATGCGAGATGTGTAAAGTTGCAGGCATTTCTCCGCCGTGCCCGCGTCCGGTCTGTCAGGGCGCTTCCATCCCGAGCCGATTGGCGCTGCATCGCTCCGGTGACTGTTCTATAAGAGCGCGTCAACGGCATGGAGCTGACCCATGATCTCGATTTCGGATCTCGCAGCGACCCTCGGCGGGCAGATGCACGGCGACGGGTCCATCCTCGTCGCGGGCGTGGCCGAACCTGACTCCGCGACGGCTGACCAGATCGCTTTGGGCATGCAGCCGGCTTTCGCCGAGGCTCTGGGCCGAAGCGCTGCGCGGACCGCGATCGTCTGGGCCGGCGCGGATTGGCGAAGCCTCGGGCTCGAAGCCGCGATCATCGTTCCGGCGGGACGTCACGGCATGGCGGGGGTGACGCGGGTCTTCGACCGTCCGCCTGAACTGCCATCAGGGATCCATCCCAGCGCGGTGATCGACCCTGAGGCCGAGATCGGCGCGGACGCCAGCATCGGCGCATTCGTCGTGATCGGAGCGCGCGCGCGGATCGGCCGCGGCGCCCGGATCCTGCAACACGTCTCGGTGGCCGAGGATGCCGTGATCGGCGTGGACGCGCTGATACATGCCGGAGCCCGGATCGGCGCCAGAGTCGTCATCGGTGACCGTTTCATCGCGCAACCTGGCGCCGTGGTCGGATCGGACGGATTTTCGTTCGTGGCGCCGGTTCCCGGAACCGTCGAGGAGGCAAAGGAGCGCGGCGTGGTCACCACGAGCGAATCCTCGGCCCTGCTTCGGATCAATTCAATCGGAACCGTGAAGGTCGGCGACGACGTGGAGGTCGGCGCGAACAGCTGCATCGACAGGGCGACCATTTCCCTTACGCGCATCGGAAACGGCACCAAGATCGACAATCTCGTTCAGATCGGACACAACGTCCAGATCGGAGAGAACTGCCTGATCTGCGGCCAGGCCGGTGTCGCCGGATCGACGGTGATCGGCGACGGCGTGGTGATCGGTGGCGCGGCGTCGGTCGCGGATCATCTTCGGATCGGCTCCCATGTCGTCATCACGGGCAAATCCGGCGTCAGCGGACATGTCGCTGACAACCGGATCATGATGGGCAATCCCGCCGTGGAAATGGATCGCAACGTCGAGATGTACAAGGCGCTCCGTCGGCTTCCGAGGGTGCTCGCTCGGCTTGCCGGCGGGCAGAAACCTGTTTCCAAGGCCGGATCGAACGACTAGACGGCTGCGCGGAAGACGGAGGGTGAGGCGCGATGAGCGGTACGGTGAAGCGGGACGTCGAGCGCGTCGTCGTCGGCATCCTCGCCGAGCAGGCCGCGATGAGCCCCGAGGACGTCACGTTGGGCGCGACGCTCGAGGATCTGGGCATTGATTCCTTGGGCGTGGTCGAGACGATCTTTTCGATCGAGGAGGCCTTCGACGTCCAGGTTCCGTTCAACGCCAACCAGCCGGAAGCGTCCGAATTCGATATTCATACCGTAGGCTCGATCGTCCGGTCCGTTGAGAGCCTGATCGCGGCACGGGCCTGAGATCCGGTGCGTCGGGTCGTCATCACCGGACAGGGCGCCATCACGGCGCTTGGCGCGACGGCTTCCGCGACGCTTGAGGGCATGCGAGAGGGTCGATGCGGGATCGGCGAACTCGCCTTCGATAACGTCGATCGCCTGTCCATCAGGATCGGCGGCCAGGTCCGGGGATACGATCCGGAAGCCGTATTCTCGCGCCAGCAACTGAGCCTCTACGACCGCTTCACGCAGTTCGCGCTGATCGCGGCTGACGAGGCGTTGCGCCAGTCCGGGCTTGTCATCACCGAGGCGCTCGGGGAACGGACCGGGGTCGTCCTCGGCACCGCCGGCGGCGGGTTGCAGACGCAGGAGGAGAACTATCGCGCGGTCTATGCCGAGGGAAAAAACCGCGTGCATCCCCTCGTGGTGCCCAAGTTGATGAACAGCGCGGCGGCGAGCCACGTGTCGATGACGCATGGTCTGACCGGACCGGTCTGGAGCGTCGCGACGGCCTGCGCGTCGTCCAATCACGCGATGGGTCAGGCGATGGGGCTGATCCGCGCGGGGCAGGCGGATGTCGTTCTCACGGGCGGTAGCGAGAGCATGCTCTGCTTCGGCGGCATCAAGGCGTGGGAGGGGCTGCGCGTCATGTCGAAGGAAGCCTGCCGTCCATTCTCGGCGGATCGCAGCGGCATGGTGCAGGGCGAGGGCGCTGCGGTCTTCGTGTTCGAGGAGCTTGGGCACGCGCGCGCGCGCGGCGCGGAGATTCTGGCCGAAGTCACGGGTTTCTCGATGAACTCGGACGCCTCGGATATCGTCATGCCGAGTGTGACGGGGGCGACCCGGGCGATGCGCGGCGCCCTGCTCGATGCCCGGATCGATCCGACGGCCATCGGCTACATCAATGCCCACGGGACCGGGACCGCCGCCAATGATCGGGCGGAATGTGCGGCAGTCCGGGGGGCGTTCGGCGCGCATGCCGACGATCTCATGATCTCGTCGACGAAATCCATGCACGGACATCTGATCGGCGGGACGGGGGCCGTCGAGCTTCTGGCCTGTGTCATGGCGGTGCGCGACGGGGTAGTCGCGCCGACGATCGGCTACCGGGAGCCCGATCCGGATTGCGATCTCGACGTCGTGCCCATCGAGGCGCGCGACGCGCGGGTCGAGGCGGCGATGAGCAACGCGTTCGCGTTCGGGGGGCTGAACGCCGTCCTCGTGGTGACGGCGTTCAGTTGAAAAGGATCAGTTGGCGGTCGCCGGCGGCGTGGGCGCAACGAGCGAGTCGTAGCCTGCGGTGAAGCCCGTCAGTGACAGGTTGAGGCTCACCGGGGCTTCCGGAGCCGCGACGGAAGCGAGCATGACGGTCGCGGTCCGTCCGCGTTTCATCGAGTTGATCAATTCCTGGGTCAGACCGAAGCGCGCGAAGCACCCGACCTGGCTGCACCAGTTGAACGGATACTGTCGCGCCTCGCCCTGATCGACCTGGAGGACGATGCCCGATTGAAGCAGGGAGCCGAGCGGCGTGACCATCGTGACGCCGGCGGCGGCTTCGCTGCCTTCGGGCAGCTTGAGGATGCTGACTTCCGCGACGGGGTTGTTCTGGCTGTCCATTGCGAGCTGGTACATGAAGCAGTCTTCACCCTGCGGCGCGCAGCGGACTTCCCAGTCGCCGAACGTGTCGCGGACGATCTCCATCACTTCGGGAGCCGCCGGATCGCCTGCAGTCGCCGTTTCGGTTTCGGCGGCCTCCGCCGGTGCGGCGTCGGGCGTCGCGGTTTCGGCCGCCGGAGTCTCGGGTGCGGCCGCAGGGGTCGCTGGCTCCGGCGTCTCCGTGGCGGTCTGGGCGCCGGCCGCTCCGGTGGCGGCCAGGCTGATCGCGAGCGCGATGGCCGCGATGTGCTTTTCAAAAGTCATGTCTGCTCGCTTTCCGTTTCTTGGGGGTATCGTTGCGATGTCTCATCTGGGTGGATTTCTGTCAACTCGCCCTGAGAGCAAGTCAAGCGGCGCTTGATCTTCCGGCGGGCGTGTCTCGGGGCGGAAACCCGGAGGCTGGACACGGTCCACGCGTGAACAATGATCAAGCCGTTGATTTCAAGAGAGTAACAAAAGTAACATCGTGAAGATCACGTTAAGGCGGTCGGATCCCCCGTTCGGGCTCGGGCGCGGAGACGTGAAGGCCTGTTCTGCCGTTCGGGAATGAGAGCGGCGCCGGACGTTTGAGGATCGAACGACTTCCCTGACATGAAAAGGGCACCCTTGAAGGTGCCCTTTCCCCCGCTTTTGCGGTTTCCCTGTCGGACCGGCCGAACGTCTGAAGCGGACGCTATGCGGCATGAGAAATTCCGTCAAGGAGGTGTTTCAAGTGACCACCATCATTCAAGGAACGGTTGAGATCCGCCGTCTGGACCGGACAGCGTCGCACCCCGCGGGGTGATTGAATTCGTCCCGTGAACCGCACTAAGGTCCGCACGGAAATCGGCGCGACGGGGAACGACGCATGACGCAAGACGGAATTTTCGTGGGCGGCGGTGGCAAGGATTATCTCGAGCCGCGAGACCTTCTGCTCAAGCTCGCGAACCGGCACGGGCTCATCACCGGTGCGACCGGCACCGGCAAGACCGTGACGCTCCAGATCCTGGTCGAAGGGCTGTCGGCGGCGGGCGTGCCGGTGGTGGTGCAGGACGTGAAGGGCGACGTGTCCGGACTTTCGAGACCGGGGGACCCCGACGGCAAGGCGCATGAGGCGCTGACGTCCCGCGCGGCGAAGATCGGTATGACCGATTTCAACTACCGCGCGTATCCGACCGTATTTTTGGACCTTTTCGGCAAAAGCGGCCATCCGGTCCGCACGACGGTCACCGAACTCGGTCCGCTGCTGCTGTCGCGGATGATGGACCTGACGGACGCGCAGGAGGGCGTGCTCAACATCGCCTTCCGCGTCGCCGACGAGCAGGGGCTGGCGCTGCTCGACCTCAAGGATCTGCAGGCGATGCTGATCTGGCTCGGCGACAACGCCTCCGAGATCGGGAGGACCTACGGCAATATCGCGTCCGCGTCGCTCGGTGCGATCCAGCGGCAGCTGCTGGTTCTGGAGAACCAGGGCGCCGGGATCTTTCTCGGCGAGCCGCATCTGGAGCTCAGCGACCTGATGGCGGTCAAGGACGGCATGGGTCAGGTCAACGTTCTGATGTCCGACCAGCTGATGCAGTCGCCGCGGCTCTACGCGATGTTCCTGCTCTGGCTCCTGTCGGAGCTGTTCGAGCAGCTGCCGGAGGTGGGCAATCCGGACAAGCCGGTGCTCGTGTTCTTTTTCGACGAGGCGCATCTTCTGTTCAATGACGCGCCGAAGGCACTGGTCGACAAGGTGGTCCAGGTCGTGCGGCTGATCCGGTCGAAGGGCGTGGGCGTCTATTTCATCACGCAGAACCCGGACGATGTTCCGGGGGACGTCCTCGCGCAGCTCGGCAACCGCATCCAGCACGCGCTTCGGGCCTTCACGCCGCGCGACCAGAAGGCGCTGCGGGCGGCCGCCCAGACGTTCCGTCCCAATCCGGATTTCGACACCGAGACGGCGATCCGCGAAGTCGGGACCGGCGAGGCGGTGGTGTCCTTGCTCGAGGACAAGGGCGTGCCGGCGATGGTCAGCCGGACCCTGATACGTCCGCCGATGTCGCGCATGGGTCCGATCACCGACGCCGAACGGGCGGAGACGATCGCGGCGTCGCCGCTCGCGGGTCGATACGACGTGACGGTCGACCGCGAATCGGCGAGCGAGATCCTGGCCGGCCGGGCGGAGAAGGCCGCGAAAGAGGCCGCGATGGCCGAGGAGATGCTGGAGGCCGCGAGCCGCAAGGAGGTGGCCACCGAGCCGCGCCGGTACGAGCCCGCGCGCTCGCGGCGGAGCCAGCCATCGCTGGGCGAATCCCTCGCCGCGACCGTCGTGAAGCAGCTCAATTCCCGCCAGGGTCAGCAGCTCGTGCGCGGCATCCTGGGTAGTCTGTTCAAGGGACGGTGAGCCGACCGCAAGCCGCGGGGTGTCATCCGGTGCGGCGGGCGAGCCGCGCCTGGCTGACCGCGAGCCCGGCGAGGATCAGGGCCAGCGCGCCGATGAACTGCGGCGGAAGCCGCTCGTCGAGCACGACCATTCCGATCAGGATCGCCCAGACCGGCACCTGGTAGTTCACGAGGCTCATGAACGACGGACCCGCGGACTGGATGACGTAGACCAGCAGGAACGTGGCCAGCGCGGTGGGAAAGAGCCCGAGATAGAGCACGCCGAGCAGCGCCGGGAGGTCGGGCCATGCCGGCACGCCTTCGACAAGCAGTGCTATCGGCACGATCATGCAGGACGCGAGAAGCAGGCCGGCGGCGGCGAACGAGAGGTATGGACCGGAGGGTGCCAGGCGCGTGATGATCGCGCCGCAGGCGTAGGAGGCCGAGGCGGTGACGCAGGCGATGCGCGCGAGGCCGACGAGGTCGTCGTTGACCGCGCCGATCACCGCGCCGGGTCCGGTGAGCAGGACGACGCCGACGAAGCCGATGAGGAAACCGAAGCCTTTTCGGGTCGTAAGCCGCTCGCCGGGAACGAAAAAGTGCGCGAGCGGCAGGACGAGGAGCGGGACCACGGCCATGGTGATGCCGGCGTAGCCGGAGGTGACGTGTTCCTGACCCCAGGACAGGAGCGAGAACGGCAGGGCGTTCGAGAAGACCGCCATGCCCAGGCAATACAGCCAGATGCGGCGGCCTCGGGTCGTGCCGGTCGGGGGCAGGCCGTCGCCGCTGATCATCGCGACGGCGATGAGGATGATGGCCGCGGTGGTGATGCGCAGCGCGGCGACGGTGAGCGGGCCGAAGCCGGTCAGCGCCATCTCGACGCCGAGAAACGAGCCGCCCCAGATCAGGCCGAGCAGGCAGAGGAGCGCCCATGCGAGCGGGGTGGGGGAAGGGGTCGTCATTCTGGCGGGTTCCGGTTCGGAGAATTGCCCTTCATGCGTCCGAACCGGCGCGCCGACCAGAGGCAATATCGACGTGAAGCCTCTTGGCGGCGCGCCTCAAATCGCATAACCGGATCACGGGCGCGTCCCCGGACCAGGGTGAGCGGGGCGGGCTCAGCGATCTCACCCTGACGATGGAGATGGCCCATGAGCCGATCATCCGTGGCGGAGCTTTCCGCCGCTTTTCCCAAACCCGCAACCAGACCCGCGCGCCCGGAATTCTCGTCCGGTCCATGCCCGAAGCGTCCCGGCTGGGACGGGGCGGCCGTCGCGGCGAAGGCCTGGCTCGGCCGGTCGCACCGCGCGGCCGGTCCGAAGGCGCAGCTCAAGGACGCGATCGACCGGATGGCGGCGCTGCTGGGCGTGCCGGACGGCTACCGGGTCGGCATCGTGCCCGCGTCGGATACCGGCGCGTACGAGATGGCGATGTGGTCGATGCTCGGCGCGCGCGCCGTGGACATGCTGGTCTGGGAGAGCTTCGGACAGGGCTGGGCCACGGATGCGGTCAAGCAGCTGAAGCTGGACGATTGCCGCGTGCTGACCGCCGAGTACGGCGCATTGCCGGATCTCGGGCAGGTCCGGCAGGAGGCGGACGTCTGTTTCACCTGGAACGGTACGACGTCGGGCGCGCGGGTGCCGGATGCGGACTGGATTTCGGCGGATCGCGCCGGGCTGACGTTCTGCGACGCGACATCGGCCGCTTTCGCGCAGCCGCTGGACTGGGCGAAGCTCGATGTCACGACCTTCTCATGGCAGAAGGCGATGGGCGGGGAGGGCGCGCATGGCGTGCTGATCCTGAGCCCGCGCGCGGTCGAGCGGCTGGAGAGCTTCACGCCGGACCGGCCGCTGCCGAAGATCTTCCGGATGACCAAAGGCGGCAAGCTGATCGAGGGCATATTCACGGGCGAGACGATCAACACGCCGTCGATGCTGTGCGTGGCAGATGCGGTCGACGCGCTGGAATGGATGGACTCGCTCGGCGGGTTGGAGGCCACGATGGCGCGGGCGGACGCGAATGCGGGCGCGCTGCAGGCCTGGGTGGACGCCACCGCCTGGATCGAGAACCTCGTGACCGATCCGTCGGCGCGTTCGAACACGTCCGTGTGTCTTCGGATCGTCGATGCGGAGATCGCGGGGCTGGACGAGGCCGCGCAGCGCGATTTCGTCAAACGGCTGGTCAAGCTGCTCGAGGCCGAGGAGGCCGCGTACGACATCGCGGGCTACCGAGACGCGCCGCCGGGGCTGCGGATCTGGTGCGGGGCGACGGTCGAGACGGCCGATGTCGCCGCGTTGACGCCTTGGCTCGACTGGGCGTTCGCGACGGCCAAGGCCGGCTGATCCTTTCCGCCTCCGCGCGCGGAGAGGTCCCCAGACATCCTGAATTCAAGCGCGGACCCAAGCGTCCGCCATGAGGAGCATGACATGCCCAGAGTACTCATTTCCGACGAATTGTCGGACGCCGCCGTGCAGATCTTTCGCGATCGCGGGGTCGAGGTGGATTTCCAGCCCAAACTCGGGAAAGACCCCGAAAAGCTCGCCGCGATCATCGGCGAGTATGACGGTCTCGCGATCCGCTCGGCGACCAAGGCGACGGCGGATCTGATCGCCAAGGCGGATCGGCTCAAGGTGATCGGTCGGGCGGGCATCGGCGTGGACAACGTCGATATCGGCGCGGCGAGCGGCAAAGGGATCGTGGTGATGAACACGCCCTTCGGCAATTCGATCACCACGGCCGAGCACGCCATCGCGATGATGTTCGCGGTCGCGCGGCAATTGCCGGCGGCCGACGCGTCGACCCGCGCGGGCAAGTGGGAGAAGTCGAAATTCATGGGCTCGGAGATCACCGGAAAGACGCTGGGTCTGATCGGGGCGGGCAACATCGGCTCGGTGGTCGCGAGCCGGGCGATCGGGTTGAAGATGAAGGTTGTCGCTTACGACCCGTTCCTGTCGGCGGAGCGGGCGCAGACCATGGGCGTCGAGCGGGTCGAGGATCTCGACGAATTGCTCGGCCGCGCGGATTTCATAACGCTGCATCTGCCCAAAACCGAGAAGACCGCGAACCTGCTGTCGGCCGAGCGGATCGCGAAGATCAAACCCGGCGCGCGGCTGATCAACTGCGCGCGCGGCGGTCTGGTGGACGAGGCCGCCGTGGCGGAGGCGCTGAAATCCGGCCGACTCGCCGGAGCGGCGTTCGACGTGTTCGCCGAGGAACCGGCGACGGACAATCCGCTTTTCGACGCGCCGAACGTGGTCTGCACGCCGCATCTGGGCGCCTCGACCAGCGAGGCGCAGGAGAATGTCGCACTCCAGGTCGCCGAACAGATGTCGGATTACCTGATGGACGGCGCCATCTCGAACGCGCTGAACGCGCCGAGCGTGACGGCCGAGGAGGCGCCGGTGCTGCGCCCGTGGGTCCGGCTGGCGGAAGCCCTGGGCTCGTTCGCGGGGCAGGTCACGGAGAACGCGATCACCGCGATCGAGATCGAATATGTCGGCGAGGTCGGCGACCTGAACCTCAAGCCGTTGACGGCCGCGCTGACGGCAGGGCTGCTGACGCCGCTGATGGGCGAGGGCGGGGTCAACATGGTCTCGGCGCCGGTGGTTGCGCGCGAGCGCGGGATCCAGATCGCTGAGACGCGCAAGGACGCGCAGGGGGCGTTCGGATCCTACATCCGACTGGTCGTGACCACGGAGAAGCAGAGCCGGTCGGTGGCGGGCACGATCTATTCCGACGGCAAGGCGCGCTTCATCCAGATCAAGGGGATCAACCTCGAATCCGAGCCGATGGAGCACATGCTCTACACCACGAACACGGACACGCCGGGCTACATCGGCGCGCTGGGGACGAAACTCGGCATGTTGGGGATCAACATCGCGACGTTCTCGCTCGGGCGGGCTGAAAAAAGCGGCGAGGCGATCGCGCTTCTGGGGGTCGACGCGCCGGTCGGTGCCGAGGCTTTGGCCGAGATCGCGTCGCTGCCGCAGGTCCGACAGGCCAAGGCGCTGCGGTTCTGAGCCGGCGTCCAGCATTGGACGCATCGTAAGTGTCTGACAACATGGTATGATAATCGACGCCGCGCGATTCCCTCGTCGCGCGGCGTGGTTTTCTTGTCGAAACGGCTGAAACAACGTGAACCCGAGGCCGGCCGGCGCTAGGATGGTGGCGCGGGGGAAGATCAAGCGATGCAGGCACCGTTTCTGGGGTTTGGTCCCAAGGCCCTCGGCTGGTTCGAGGGTCTGGAGAGAGACAACACGAAAACCTATTTCGACGGGTCGCGGGCGCTTTGGGAAAGCCAGGTGCGGGATCCGCTTGAGCGGTTGCTCGAGGAGTTGGCGGAGGATCTGGGCGGGAGCGTGAAAATGTACCGCCAGAACCGCGACGTGCGATTCTCGAAAAACAAGGCACCCTACAAGACCAACACTTACGGCGTCGTGAGCGTGCCGGGCGGAGAATCGGGCCTCTACGTCTCGATCTCGTCGAAGGGGCTCGGTGCAGGATCGGGGTATTGGCAGATGGCGAAGGACCAGCTTCAGCGGTATCGCGAGGCGGTGCGGGGGCCGGAGGGCGAGGCTTTGGAGGCCGCCATGACGCGGATGGAGACGTCCGGCGTGCGGCTCTGGGGGAACGCGTTGAAATCGGCGCCGCGCGGCGTTCCCAAGGATCATCCGCGCATCCGGCTTCTGCGTCAGAAGGACGTGCTGGCCGGTGACGATCTGGACCCGAAGGCGACGCTCGACGGCCGTGCGCCCGTGGCCTTCGCGCGGTCGCTCTGGGATCGGTCGCGGCCCGTGATGGAGTGGATGGACGCGCATGTGGGGCCGTCCATGATCCCGCCGGAGGCCCGCTTCGGGACGCGGACATGAGCGCGCGGTTTCCCGCGCTGACCCCGCATGACCCGGCCTGGGCGCTTTTCGCCAAGTCCGAAAGCTCGCGGCTGCGCGTGGCGCTCGGGCGGGCGCTGGTGAAAGTGCATCACATCGGATCGACGGCGGTGCCCGCGCTGCGCGCCAAGCCGATCGTCGACCTTCTCGCCATCGTGCGCGATCTCAAGGCGCTCGACGCGGTGCGGGTGCCGCTTGAGGGGCTTGGATACGCCTGGCTCGGCGAGCATGGCGTTCCCGGACGACGTTACTGCGTGCTCGATGATCCGGTCACGGGACAGAGGCTGGTTGAGGCGCGGTTCCTGCCTTCGGATTCCCCCGAGATCGCCCGGCATCTCGCCTTCCGCGACGCGCTCATCGAACGGCGTGATCTGGCGCGGACCTATGAGGCGGAGAAGGGTCGATGCCAGGCGCTGCATCTTCAGGACGCGGACGGCTACGCCGCGTGCAAGCGCGCCTGGATCGACGCGGCGGAGGCTGAGGCGCTCGCCGCGCTGGCGGAACCGCCGGCCTGATCGGCCGACGGCGCGCGACGGCTCATTTCTTGCGGGCTTTGCCGCCTTCCAGAGTCGCGGTCAGATCCGACCTTCCGGCCGCGGCCGGTTTCGGCTTGTCTTTTTTCGGTTTCTTGGCTTCCCGGTTGCTCTTCTGCTGGCCTTTGGCCATGGCTGTCGCCTTCCCGGCCTCGCCGTCTCCGGACCGCATGATCCGGGCGGGAGGAGCGCGCGCCGGGCTGCGGCAGCCATGATCGGCGTCCGCGCGCGGTCTCCATCCGCATGTCGTGGGCGCGAAAGCGCAGCGTGTCAAGCGGCGCGGCATCGGCGGCCGGTCCCGATTTCCGTTGTCGCCAAGTGCGTGACGTCTATAACGCTCGCGGCTTTAACCGGAGGCGGAACGGCATGGCGAACGTGGTGGTTGTCGGGGCCCAATGGGGCGACGAGGGCAAGGGCAAGATCGTCGACTGGCTGAGCGAGCGCGCCGACGTGATCGCGCGGTTCCAGGGCGGGCACAACGCGGGCCACACGCTGGTCATCGACGGCAAGGTGTTCAAGCTGAGCCTGCTGCCCTCGGGCATCGTGCGGGGCGGCAAGCTGAGCGTGATCGGCAACGGCGTCGTGCTGGATCCGTGGGCGCTTCTGTCGGAGATCGAGAAGCTGACGGGGCAGGGCGTCGAGATCTCGCCCGAGAACCTGATGATCGCCGAGAACACGCCGCTGATCCTGCCGCTGCATCAGGATCTCGACCAGTTGCGCGAGGAGGCCGCGGGCTCGGCCAAGATCGGCACCACCGGGCGCGGCATCGGGCCGGCCTACGAGGACAAGGTCGGCCGGCGCAGCATCCGGGTGGCCGATCTCGGTGACGCCGACACGCTGGAGACGCGGCTTGACCGGCTTCTGGCGCATCACGACGCGCTGCGGCGCGGTCTCGGGGCGGAGGCGATCGACAGGGCGGCGCTGAAGGCCGCGCTGATGGAGGTCGCGCCGAAGATCCTGCGCTACGCCGCGCCGGTCTGGAAGGTGCTTGCCGAGAAGCGCGCGGCCGGCAAGCGCATCCTGTTCGAAGGCGCGCAGGGCTCCTTGCTCGACATCGATTTCGGCACATATCCCTACGTGACGTCGTCGAACACGCTGGCCGGCATGGCCGCGACAGGGACGGGAATGGGGCCGGGCGCCATCGATTTCGTGCTTGGCATCGTGAAGGCCTATACGACGCGCGTCGGCGAGGGACCGTTTCCGGCCGAGCTGCATGACGCGGACGGTCAGCGGCTGGGCGAGCGGGGCCACGAGTTCGGCACCGTCACCGGGCGCAAGCGGCGCTGCGGCTGGTTCGACGCGGTGCTGGTGCGCCAGACCTGCACGACGAGCGGGGTGAACGGCATCGCGCTGACGAAACTGGATGTTCTGGACGGATTCGAGGAGCTGAAGATCTGCGTGGCATATGATCTGGACGGAACGAGAATCGACCATCTGCCGACGGCCGCGGCGCTGCAGGCGCGCGTGACGCCGATCTACGAGACGATGCCGGGCTGGTCCGAGACGACAGCCGGCGCGCGATCCTGGGCCGATCTGCCCGCGGAGGCGATCAAATACGTGCGACGGGTCGAGGAACTGATCGGCTGCCCGGTCGCGATGCTGTCGACGAGCCCCGAGCGCGAGGACACCATCCTGGTCACGGATCCGTTCGCGGGATGAGCGGATTGAGCTACAGGGCCCGGCGGTTCTGGTCGATCATCGTGCTGGTGGTCGGGCTTCCGGTCTACATCATCGTGGCGGTGAACGTCGTCGAGATGTTCGATCGACCGAGCGTCTGGGTCGAGCTGTTGATTTTCGTCGCGCTCGGGATCATCTGGATGCTTCCGCTGCGGTCCGTTTTTCTGGGCGTCGGGCGCGCGGATCCGGACGCGCCGAAGGACGATGACGGGACATGAGGGGGAAGATCATGCTCAAGGGCATTCTGGCGGCGGGACTGGTTCTGGCGGGCGGCGCGGCCGCCGCCGAGGAGATCGGCGAGGTCACGACCGCGATCAAGATCCTCGGGGCCAATCACCGCATCGTCGTCGAGGCGTTCGACGACCCGGATGTCGAGGGCGTGAGCTGCTTCGTCAGCCGCGCGCGGACGGGGGGCATTTCCGGCTCGCTGGGCTTGGCCGAGGACACGTCCGACGCCTCGATCAATTGCCAGCAGACCGGGCCGATCAAATTCCGCGACGAGCTCGAGGACGGCGAGGAGGTGTTCGGGCGGCGCGCGAGCGTGCTTTTCAAGCGCGTCCAGGTCGTGCGGTTTCATGACGAGACGCGCAACGCGCTGGTCTATCTCACGTATTCCGACCGCGTGATCGAAGGTTCCCCCCAGAACAGCGTCTCGGCCGTGATCATTCGCGACTGGGAGTGAGCCGGACGCTTTTCAGGTCCGCGACGCCGGTCACTCTGGTCGGCGGCGGGCCCGTCGAATCCGGGCCTCTCGACATGGCGCTCCGGCTCGCGCCGACCGCGGTGGCCGCGGATGGCGGGGCCGACGTGGATTTGCCGGAGCCGCACCGGTTCCAGGCGGTCATCGGCGACATGGACAGCGCGCGGCGGCTCGACGCCCTCGCGTCGGAAGGCGTACCGGTGTACCGGCTCGACGAGCAGGACAACGTCGATCTGGTCAAGTGCCTGTATTCGGTCGCGGCGCCGGGATTTGTGGGTCTCGGCTTTCTCGGGGGGCGGGTCGACCATCACATGGCGTCGATGAACGCGCTGGTCAGGTTCCCGGCGCTCAAGGTGGCGCTTGCCGGCGGGCAGGACGTCTGTTTTCTGTGCCCAGCCGACTTCCGCATTTATCTTCCCGAGGATGCGCGGGTCTCGCTGCTGCCGATGGCGCCGGTCCGGGGTCTGAGCTGCGAGGGGCTTCGCTGGTCCGTCGAGGGAATGGATCTCGCGCCGGACGCGCGCGTCTGCGTCTCGAACCGCGCGCTCGGCGGGCCGGTCCACCTGCGTCTCGACGCGGCCAAGGCGATCATGGTCCTGCCGGTCGAACTGCTCGGCGCGGCCGTCGAGGCGCTCGCGTTCGGCGGGACCGGAGCCGCGCCGGCCTGAGCCGGGGCGGTTTCCGGGGTCAGTCCGCGTCGATCAGCCGGGCCATCCGGTCGCGGACCATCCCGATATGGAGGCGCATGGCGTAGGCCCGGTCGCGGAACCGGAGCGGCAGTTTGAGCCCGATGAGGTCGCGTTCGATCCCGTCAAGTTTCGTGCCGAGCGCAGCCAGGCGGTCGGGGTCGAGGCCCTCGAGTACCTCGCGGTCGATGTCCATCAGGTCGCCGTAGTGCCGCCAGACCCGCGCGCCCATCCGCCATTGGTAGAGCCAGGGACCGAGCCGGATCAGCGGCAGCAGCAGAAAGAGCGCGGGGAGCAGCAGCAGCGCGAATTTGCTGATTTGGGCGGTGATCCAGTACGGCAGGATCAGTACCAGCGGGCCAGGGCCATTCTCGAGCAGGCTGAGGGCCTGCGGGTTCATCGGCATCGTGGCGCCGTTGGCCGAGGGGAACTGGTTCTCGTCGTTGAGAAGGCCGCGGTCGGAATGCACCTCCCGCGCGGCGTTGACGAGGCGGTCGACGAGCGACGGGTGCAGATCGTCACGCGCGGCGAGCCGGCCGACCATCGCGATCAGGTCGATCCTGACTGGCGGAATGCGCGCGACGTAATCGAGCCCGGCCGGCGGGATGTGGGTGATCTGGACGTACGGCAGCAGGCGCGCGAGGGCCTCGCCGTCACGGATCGTGCCGATCACCGGGGCGCCGCTCTCGAAGAGCGGTCGAAGATAAGGCGCGTCGATCGGAGCGACGAACAATGCGGCGTCGACCTCGCCCTCCAGAAGCGCGGTCGCCGCGTCGGCGCCTCCCAGCGGTACCTCTTCGAAAACGATGTCCTGCAGGTCGAGCGCCGCGAGGATCTCCTCGACGGCGAAGCGCGTGCCGCCGCCCACTTCGCCGATGGCGATGCGAAGACCGTTCCAGCCGGCGGGATCTGACGGATCTTCGAATTCCTCGGAGTGGAAGAACCAGAAAGGTTCCAGAAACGTGGTCGCGAGCGCGCTGATCGGCGCGCCGTCCGCAGGAACGATTCCGCCCTGGACGAACGCCGCGTCGGCTGCGCCGCTTTCGAGGAGGGCGACGTTCTCGACCGATCCTGCCGTCTCGAGGATCGTCATTTCGATACCGTCCCGGGCGAGGATCGTTTGGTACCGCTCGGCCATCGTGATATAGGCTCCGCCTTCGCGGCCCGCCGCGAAGGTCAGTTCTTTTGGCGGGATCAGATCGAGCAGCCACACGGCCGCCGCCAGACCGCCGGCGATGACGATCGCGGGGAAGAGCAGCGGGCGCAGTGCTTCGTCGGCATCTCTCAAGAGTCAGGGTACTCCCGGTCGCGAGTGAAACACGCCGGCCGACGCGGAACAACAGGCGTTCAGCAGGCCGGCACGTTGACCGCAAGGCCGCCCAGCGAGGTTTCCTTGTAGCGGTGGTCCATGTCGCGGCCGGTCTGGCGCATGGTCTCGATGCAGGCGTCGAGGCTGACCAGATGCCGCCCGTCGCCGCGCATCGCGAGCGAGGCGGCCGAGACCGCCTTGATCGCGCCGAGGCCGTTGCGCTCGATGCACGGCGCCTGGACGAGGCCCGCGATTGGGTCGCAGGTCATGCCAAGGTGATGCTCGAGCGCGATCTCGGCGGCGTTCTCGATCTGCTCGGGCGTGCCGCCGAGCACGGCGGCGAGACCGGCGGCGGCCATCGCGGCGGCCGATCCGACCTCGCCCTGGCAGCCGACCTCGGCCCCGGATATCGAGGCGTTGGTTTTGATCAGGCCGCCGATCGCCGCGGCGGTCAGCAGGAATTCGGGCACCCGGGCGGGAGTCGCGCCGGGCACGTGGTCGAGCCAGTAGCGCAGCGTCGCGGGCAGGACGCCGGCGGCTCCGTTGGTCGGCGCGGTCACGACCTGGGCGCCGGCGGCATTCTCCTCGTTCACGGCGATGGCGTATACGGCGATCCAGTCGTTGATCGTGTGGGGCGCCGTCATGTTGCGGCCATGTTCGGCCCGCAGACGCGCGTGGATCGGGCCGGCGCGGCGGCGGACCTTGAGACCGCCGGGCAGGATGCCGCCCTCCACCGCCAATCCCCGGTCGATGCTGTCGGACATCACCGACCAGATCCGGCGCAGGCGGGTCTCGGTCTCGGCGCGGGGGCGGCGCGAATCCTCGTTCGCCTGTTTCATCGCCGCGATCGTCAGGCCGGATTTCGCGGCCATGGCGAGCATCTCGGCGGCGGTGCGGAACGGGTAGGGCACCGCGACGTCGTCGTCGGTCGCCTGCGGGGCGTCCAGTTCCTTCGCGGTGAGGACGAAGCCGCCGCCGACTGAATAGTATGTCTCGTCGAAATGCAGATTGCCGGTGGCATCATGGACGGCGAGGACCATGCCGTTCGGATGACCGGGCAAGGGCGGCCCGTAGTCGAAGACGACGTCGCGCGCGGGATCGAGCGCCAGTTCGGCAAGCCCCGGCGGCGCGACGCGGCCCGTACGCGAGATTTCGGCGAGCGTCTGCTCGGCCCGGTCGCCGTCGAAGCTCTCCGGCGTGAAGCCGGCGAGACCGAGGATGATCGCGCGGTCGGTCGCGTGACCCTTGCCGGTGAACGCGAGGCTGCCGTGAAGGCGGCAGGAGAGGCGCGCCATGTCGCCGGAGCCCGGAACCCGGTCGACGCCGCCCCGCAGGGTGTCGAGAAACCGGCCGGAGGCGACCATCGGTCCGATCGTGTGCGACGAGGACGGGCCGATGCCGATCTTGAAGATGTCGAAGACGCTCAATCGCATGAAGGACCCCCTCGGATGTCGTGTCCTGATAGTCATGCGCCGAAGCCGGCGCATTTCCAAATGCGACCTGTCGGAGGGCGAGGGACGCGCGCGGCCTGAATGCGCCTTTCGGTCCCGGGGGATTGTTCCTATAAGAGCGGCCCGGATCGACAGGAGCGCAGCGCATGGACCATTCTCCCGCCGACATCGCCAAACGGGCCGCCGCGACCCGTGCGCTTCGCATGGTCGAGGACGGCATGACGCTGGGTCTCGGGACCGGCTCGACCGCCGCGTGGTTCGTTCGTCTGCTGGCCGAGAGGGTCGCGGCGGAAGGTCTCAAAGTGACCGGCGTGGCGACGTCAAGCGCCACCGTGCGGCTCTGCGCCGAAGTGGGCCTGCCGCTGACGGCCCTTGAGGATGCGGGTCCGATCGACCTGACCGTCGACGGCGCCGACGAGTTCGACCCGGATCTCAATCTGATCAAGGGCGGAGGGGCCGCGCTTCTCCAGGAGAAGATCGTCGCGGCGTCGAGCCGGCGGATGGTGGTGGTCGCTGATGGCGGCAAGCGCGTGGGGCGCCTCGGCGCGTTCCCGCTTCCGGTCGAGATCGTGCGCTTCGGGTGGAGCGTGACGAAGCACGCGGTCGAGGCGGTTCTGACCGACATGGACGTCGACGCGCGGCGGGTGGTCTTGCGGATGGATGGCGACGCGGCGCTTGTGACCGACGAGGGACATCACATCCTCGATCTGCATCTGGGCCGGATCGGCGACGCGCCGGCGCTGGCGGCCGCGCTCAACGCGGTGCCGGGCGTGGTCGAGAGCGGCCTTTTCATCGGCATGGCGGACACGGTGATCGTCGGTCTCGAGGATGGCGCGGTCGAGGTTCTGCGCCGGGTGCCCGTGGGCGTCGCCGAGGAGATGATGAACCAGGATGCGTGAGGGCCGGACATGAGTTTCGATTTCGATCTGTTCGTGATCGGCGGCGGATCGGGCGGCGTGCGCGCGGCGCGCGTCGCGGCCCAGGCGGGCGCGAAGGTCGGGCTGGCGGAGGAGTACCGTTACGGCGGGACCTGCGTGATCCGGGGATGCGTTCCAAAAAAGCTGTTCGTCTACGCCAGCTCGTTTCCCGAGGCGTTCGAGGACGCCGCCGGATACGGCTGGACCGTCGGGCCGTGGAGCTTCGACTGGGCCACGTTCATGAGCGGCATGAACGCGGAGATCTCGCGGCTCGAGGCGATCTATCACGACAACCTGCGCAAGGCGGGCGTGCAGCTGTTCGGGGCCCGCGCGACGATCGCCGATCCGCATCGGATCCGACTTGCCACCGGGGCCGAGTATTCGGCCAAGCACATCCTCGTCGCGACCGGCGGCGCGCCGTTCGTGCCGGACATGCCCGGAGCCGAGCTCGGCATCACGTCGAACGAGATGTTCAAGCTGGAGAAGCAGCCCGAGCGGATCATGATTGTCGGCGGCGGCTACATCGCCTGCGAATTCGCCGGCATCATGAACGGGCTCGGGACGCACGTGACGCAGATGTATCGCGGCGACCAGATCCTGCGCGGCTTCGACGAGGACGTGCGTGATCATGTCGCCGAGGCGATGCGGCGGCGCGGGATCGTTCTGGAGATCCAGCGTGACATCACCGCGATCGAGAAGGACGGCGACCGGCTCGCGGTGACATGCGACAACGGGGAGCGCCACAATGTCGACCAGGTGATGTTCGCGACGGGGCGCAACCCGAACTCGGCGGGCCTGGGGCTTGAGGATCTGGGGGTCGGCATCAAGCGCAACGGCGCGATCGAGGTCGACGAATGGTCGCAGAGCGTGATCCCGTCGATCCACGCGGTGGGCGACGTGACGCACCGCGCGGCGCTGACTCCGGTGGCGATCCGCGAGGGCGAGGCCTTCGCCCGGACCGTGTTCAAGGCCGAGCCGACGCGGGCCGACCACATGTTGATCCCCACGGCGATCTTCACCCAGCCGGAAGTCGGCACGGTGGGCATGACCGAGGCAGAGGCGCGTGAAGGCTGTGCCGTCGAGATCTACAAATCCACGTTCAGGCCGATGAGCAACGTCATGGCCGACCGGGCGGAGAAAATGCTGATGAAGCTGATCGTGCGCAAGGACGATCAGACCGTTCTTGGCTGTCATATCGTGGGCCACGGCGCGGGCGAGATGATCCAGCTCGCGGCGGTGGCGATCCGGATGGGCGCGACCAAGGGCGACTTCGACCGGACGGTCGCGGTGCATCCGACGGCGGCCGAGGAACTGGTCACGATGCGCGATCCGGTGTCCTGAACGCCTTGAAATCGACGATCTCGGTGACAAGTGTCAACCGAGCCATAGAACAGACTTGAAGAGGAGCGCGGAGGCGTATGCCCTACAGCAACAATGGCGGCCCCTGGGGGGGCGGCGGCGGCAACAAGGGCGGCGGCGGCGACGGCGGCGACCGTGGTAACAGACCGGGGGGCGGCGGCCGTCCACCTGGCCAGCCTCCCGTTCCCGACATCGACGAGATCGTCCGCAAGGGACAGGAGCAGCTCAAGGTTCTGATGGGTGGCCGTCGCACGGGCGGCGGTGGCGGAGGCGGCGGTGGCGGCCAGCTCCCGCAGTTCGGCGGCATCGGGAAGCGGGGCCTCGGCCTGATCGCGGTCGGTCTGGCCGTTCTCTGGGCGTTCATGTCGTTTTACACCGTCCGGCCGGAAGAGCAGGCCGTCGAGCTGACCTTCGGCGAGTGCCGTGGCGACTGCATCGGCAACCCGGGTCTGAACTTCGCGCCGTGGCCCATCGTGCGCCCGGAGATCATCCCGGTGACGCGTGAGAACACCGAGGAGATCGGCGCCGGCCAGATGCGCAACAACCGTCCCGCCGGCCTGATGCTGACCGGAGACGAGAACATCGTCGACATCACCTTCCAGGTCGTCTGGAACGTTCGCGACCCGTCTGAATTCCTGTTCAACATCGCCGACCCTCAATCGACGATCCAGGCGGTTTCGGAATCGGCGATGCGCGAGGTCGTTTCGCGCAGCGAGCTTTCTCCGATCCTCAGCCGGGACCGCGGCATCATCGCCCAGGAGGTCAGCGACCTCATCCAGGGTACTCTCGACGAATACGGCGCGGGCGTGAACATCGTGCGTCTCAACTTCGACAAGGCCGATCCGCCGGGCGAAGTCATCGACGCCTTCCGCGAGGTCCAGGCGGCGCGTCAGGAGCGGTCCACGCTTCAGAACCGCGCCGACGCCTACGCCAACGAGCGGCTCGCCTCGGCGCGCGGTCAGTCGGCGCAAGTGCTCCAGGAAGCCGAGGGCTACCGCGCCCAGGTCGTGAACGCAGCGACCGGTGAGGCCAGCCGCTTCAGCGCGGTCCTGACCGAGTACGCTAAAGCGCCCGACGTGACGCGCGAGCGTCTCTATCTCGAAGCCATGGAGAACGTGCTGGGCGACGTTCAGATGTTCCTGATGGACAACCAGTCGGGCAACGGTCAGGGCGTGGTGCCCTATCTGCCGCTCAACGAACTGCGTCGTCCTGTTGCAGAAGAGGTCCGGTAATGCGCAAAATTCCGTTTCTGATCGCCGCGCTCGTCGGTTTGGCGTTCTTGGCGCTCAACTCTATCTTCGTGGTGGACGAGCGCGAAAAGGCGATGGTGCTGCAGTTCGGCCAAGTGAAATCGGTCAAGGAAGTCCCGGGCCTCGCCTTCAAGATCCCGTTCATCCAGAACGTGGTCTACTACGATGCGCGTATCCAGGCGATCGACACGAGCGCTCTCGAGGTCACTCCGCTCGACGACCGCCGACTGATCGTCGACGCCTTCGCGCGGTGGCGCATCTCTGACGTCGAGCAGTTCCGCCGGGCGACCGGCGTGGGCGGCATGACCGCCGCCGAACAGCGGCTGGACTCGATCCTTAACGCGACGATCCGAGAGCAGCTTGGTTCCGTCAGGTCCGAATCGGTTCTTTCGGCGGATCGCGTCTTCTTGATGAACCGCATCCGCGACGCCGCGATCGTCCAGGCTCGCGCTTTGGGTATCGAAGTGATCGACGTCCGGGTGAAGCGGGCCGATCTGCCCGAGCAGAACCTCACTGCCACCTTCGAGCGGATGAAAGCAGAGCGCGAGCGCGAGGCGGCCGATGAGCGGGCCCGAGGCAACGAGGCCGCGCAGCGCGTCCGGGCCCAGGCCGACAGGACGGCGATCGAGCTGGTCTCGGAAGCCGAGCGCGACGCCGACATCATCCGAGGCGAGGCGGATGCCGAGCGGAGCCGCATCCTGGCGGAGGCCTTCACCGCTGACGAGGAGTTCTTCAGCTTCCAGCGCTCGATGCAGGCCTATCAGGCCGCGCTGCGGGGCCAGAACACGACCATGATGCTCGAGCCGGACAGCGCGTTCTTCAACTATCTGCGCTCGCCCGACGGCCCGGTCGCGCCGGTCGCACCCCTGGCCTCGGGGGAGACGGCCGCGGCGCAATGATCGACGACCTGCTGCTGGGCCTCGGCCTCGTGGCGATCGTGGAGGGGCTGGCGCTCGCGCTGGCCCCTTCGCGTATGCGCGATCTGCTGGAGGCGCTCGACAGGATCGGTGCCGACGCGCGCCGCCTGATCGGCCTGCTGGCGATCACCGTCGGTCTCGCTTTCGTCTGGCTGGCACGCGGATGACGCCTCGCGGAGATCTCACGCCGGCGTCACGCCCGTGTGAAAGCACGAACGGGTGACTTGTCTGAATGCGGGCTATGGTCTCAAAAGAGAGGCGAGCGGCATCTCCGGTTGGGCGGGCGGGGCATGTCGCATCCAAACAGGAGACGGAAAAGTGACAAGACGAATTGAGGCAAGCGCCGGACCGCAGCGGTCCGGCATGACGTATCTGAGCCGCGGCGCGACATCGCTCGGGCTCGCGCTGGCGTTGGGACTGTCGCTCGCGACGGCCGCGCCGTCGGTGGTCTTCGCGCAGGACGTGATGGCGCCGCCGAGCTTCGCCGACCTGTCCGACCGGCTGAGCCCGGCCGTGGTCAACATCACCACGTCGACCAACGTGGCGCAGGTGAGCGGCAACGGCGGGCCGAACTTTCCGGACGGCTCGCCGTTCCAGGAATTCTTCCGCGATTTCATGGACCGCCAGCCCGGTCAGGGTCAGCCCGAACCGCGCCGCCAGCGCCGCTCGAGCGCGCTCGGATCCGGGTTCATCATCTCCGAGGACGGCTACATCGTCACGAACAACCATGTGATCGAAAGCGCCGACGAGATCTTGGTCGAACTCTACGACGGTGGACCGGAGCTCGAGGCGGAGCTGATCGGAACGGACGCGCGCACGGACATCGCGCTCCTCAAGGTCGAGAGCGACAAGCCTCTGCCTTTCGTCGAATTCGGCGACAGCGATGCGGCCCGCGTAGGCGACTGGGTTCTCGCCATCGGCAACCCGCTGGGCCAGGGCTTCTCGGTCAGCGCCGGCATCGTCTCGGCACGCAACCGGACGCTGCAGGGCTCCTATGACGACTTCATCCAGACCGACGCCGCGATCAACCGGGGCAACTCGGGCGGGCCGCTCTTCAACATGGACGGCGAGGTCGTGGGCGTGAACACCGCGATCCTGTCGCCCAACGGCGGCTCGATCGGCATCGGCTTCGCCATGTCCTCGGCGGTCGTCGGCCAAGTGATCGACCAGCTGCGCGAATACGGCGAGACCCGGCGCGGCTGGCTCGGCGTGCGGATCCAGAATGTCGAGGAGGACGTGGCCGAGGCGCTCGGTCTCGCGGCGGCCCAGGGCGCGCTGATCACCGACGTGCCCGAAGGCCCGGCCGCGACGGCCGGAATGCGCTCGGGGGACGTGATCCTGACCTTTGACGGCGAAGTCGTCGACGACACGCGTGAACTCGTGCGCATCGTCGCGGAAACCGACATCGGCCGCGCGGTCGAGGTCGTGGTCTTCCGCGACGGCGAGGAGGTACCGCTTTCTGTCGAGATCGGCCGCTTGGAAGAGACCGTTCTCGCCTCCGCCCAAGGCCCGGACGGGGATGTGGCGGAGGAGCCGAAGGAGGAGATCCTTCTCGGTCTGACAGTGTCGCCGCTCACCGGCGAGCTGATCGAGCGCTTCGGCATCGGATCGGACGAGACCGGCCTCGTGGTCGTCTCGGTCGAAGAGGGTTCCGAGGCCGAGGAGAAGGGCATCCGCGAGGGTGACGTGATCGCCGAGGTCGGCCAGGAGCCGGTCGCGACCGCCGCGGACATGGAGCGGATGATCAAGGCGGCGGACGATGCCGGTCGCGGATCGATCCTGCTTCTGGTCCGGCGCGAAGGCGCGCCCCGGTTCGTGGCGCTCAGCCCGTCGAGCTGACGCGCCTCGCCCGGCGCTGAAACAGGCCCGCTCCGCCGGATAGGCGGAGCGGGCTTTTTCTATTCCGGCTGCGATCCGTCCGAGGGTTCGGGCGAGCCTCCGAGCACCGACATCAGCCCGCCGTCGACGCGGACCGTCTCACCGGTGATGAACGACGCCTCCTCCGACAGGAGAAACGCGACGAGGTTCGCGACCTCCGAAGGCCGCGCCGACCGCCCCAGCGGGTGCATGCGCCGGATCGCCTCCCAGACCGCGTCCGGGTCGTCCGCGAGGGCGACGGAGTTGCGCAGCATCGGCGTGTCGACCGATCCCGGCGCCACCGCGTTGCATCGCACGCCCTGCGCTGCGAAATCGACGGCGATGGATTTGGCCAGACCGATAAGGCCGTGCTTCGACGTCGAATAGGCCGCGACGTCGGCCTGGGTCGCGAGGCCCTGCACCGAGGCCATGAGCACGATCGAGCCCCGATGCTCGATGAGTGAGGGCAGGGCCGCGCGGGTCAGATGGTACGCGCTCGTGAGGTTGACCGCGATCACCTCGTCCCAGGTCTCGGGCGGCGTGGTGAGCGCGGTTCCGTAGCGCTGGATCCCGGCATTGTGCGAAAGCCCGTCGAGCCCGCCGAATTCCGAGATGGCGAGATCGACTGCCCGCATGCAGACGGCCGCGTCCGCGACCGAGCCCGCGACCGTGCGGACGCGCGCGCCTGCTCCGGAAAGCTCCGCCGACAGCGCCTCAAGAGCCTCGGTGGCGATATCCAGAAGGACCAGGTCCGAGCCGTCCCGGGCCAGTCTGCGGGCCACGGCCTCGCCGATGCCCATCGCGGCTCCCGTCACGAGTTTCGCGGCCATGCGTCCGTCCTCCATCCGTTCGTTTCGGGCAGTCTAACGTCCGGCATGCCGGCGTGTAAGGCTCAGCGGATCTCGAGCCCGCCGTATTCGAGGCCGAAGCCGAAACTGGCGTAGTCGTAGAAGTCGATCGTCGAGTTGTTGTCGGTGTACCGCAGGATGGCGGTGAACCTGTCGAGCACCTCGACGCCGAGCGTCGCGATCCACGTGACGTCGCTGCGGGGGTCGCCGAAGAATTGCGAGCCGTCGTACTGCGCGCGGCTCAGCGCGATGTCGATCTGCCGCCCCAGGACGTCACGCGTCAGGCCGAGCGTGACGGCGTTCTCGAGCGCGAGATAGTCCTCGACGCCCGGAGCGAACTCGAAGCTGGCGTAGGTCGCGCCGAAGACGCCGAAGGACGAGCCGAGCGCCACGCCGAACGCCGGCTGCTCGTAATCGTCGAACCAGGTGTAGCGGGCGTCGAGCGTCAGCTCGTGATCCGCCGGGCCGGCCTGGAACAGCGTCGTGTGCGCGGCCGATGCCGAGATGTCGCGGCTGCGCCCCAGTTCGACGTCGAGCTGCCGTCCGGAGACGCAGAAATCCACGAATCGCCAGTCCTCGACATGGTTCGCGAGGCAGACCTCACCGCCGATCGAGGTCTTGGTGAGTTCGTATTCGGGCGCGTAGACGCCGTAGAGACCGAGGCGCGCGTCGATGTAGCGACCGCGTCCGAGAACGGCGCGGATGCGCGGCGCGACGTAGGCGCCGACCACGAGGCCCGCTTTGGCGGCATCGTCCGGATCTCCCTCGAATTCGATGCCGGGTCCGACGGTGAAGCTGTCGTTGACGTTGCCGCCATTGATGTTGCCGTCATAGCTCAGGACCGGCGCGAACGAGATGGCGCGGGCGACCACGCCTCGCGGCTGGTCCTCCTCGCGCAGGCTGAAGCCTTGGACGCGCATTACGTTGTCGAGGAGCGGCAGGATCGTCGGATCGCGCGTCGCGTCGAGATATTTCGAGATCGAGAAAAGCGTCAGCCGCTCGGAGCCGGAAGCCGCGCTGCTGGCGATCCGCTCGGCCTGGTCGGCGGCGGCGGGAGAAGCGACGGCGCAGATGGCGGCGAGAAGCGTCGCGACGAGGTCGGGTCTGCGGCGGGGCATCGGGTCTTTCTGGCGGCGGACGGGTCGGGGGCGGCATCATGCCTGTCCGAAGCGGGACCGCAATGCACGATCTCGTCGAGCAGCGCCGAGATGTCCTCGATCCGCCAGGCGACCACATGGACCACGTCGCCGTCGCGCTGAAGTTTCCCCGTGACCTTGAGCGCGCGTCCCGCGATCACCGCCCGGCGGAACCGTTCGAACATCTTGGCCTGGACCACGATGTTGGCGGTCCCGGTCTCGTCCTCGAGCGTCAGGAAGATCACGCCCTTGGCCGTGCCCGGCCGCTGCCGGCAGATCACCAGCCCCGCCACGGCGACGCGCGCCCCGTCGGGAGGGATCGCGAGCTGGCGCGCGGTGACGCACCACGGCGGGCGCGGCCAAGGGGGAGGGCGATATGCGGATCCGTCCATAAGAACAAACATAGAACATCTCGGCGCGGATGCAACTCCGTCGCGTTTTCGCTATGGCGGGCCGACCCCACGCGGTCTAGACAGCCGCCGCGAGACACCAGGCTGAAGGACGGGACATGGCGCGGATCACCTATATCGAGCACAACGGCACGAAGCATGAAGTCGACGTGCCGACCGGCCTGACGGTCATGGAGGGCGCGCGCGACAACAACATCCCCGGCATCGAGGCAGATTGCGGCGGCGCATGCGCCTGTTCGACCTGTCACGTCTATGTCGATCCGGCCTGGGTCGACAAGCTGCCGAAACGTGACGCGATGGAGGAGGACATGCTGGACTTCGCCTGGGAGCCCGACGCGACGCGCAGCCGCCTGACCTGCCAGCTCAAGGTCTCCGACGCGCTCGACGGTCTCGTCGTCCAGATGCCCGAGAAACAGATCTGAGGATGCGGGCGGTCGCCGCCGCGCTGATCCTGACCGCGCTCGCGGCCGGACCGGCCGCGGCGGAAGGCCCCTGCACGAAGCTCGACGGCGCGCGCGCCTGCTTCGCCGAGCCGACGGGCCGCTACGCCCACGGCGTTCTCGGCGACGCGATCGAATGGGGCGCGCTGACCCTGACGCTCGCTGACGGACGGAGCGCGACGGTCACGCTTCCCGAGGACCGGGTCTTCGAGGACGTCGTCCCGCGGCTGGCCGATCTCGACGGAACGGGCACGCCCGAGATCGTCGTGGTCGAAAGCTCGATGACCGGCGGCGCGAGCCTGTCCATCTACGAGTTCGACCGTGGGGCGCTCAGGCCATACGCGCGGACGGCGGATATCGGGCGTCCGAACCGCTGGCTGGCGCCGGTCGGCATCGCGGACCTCACCGGCGATGGCGCGCTCGACATCGCCTATGTCGAGACCCCGCATCTGGCGGGCGCGCTGCGCGTCTGGAGCTTCGCGGCGGGTGGATTGACCGAGATCGCGGCGGCGCGCGGCTTCTCCAACCATCGCATCGGCGAGGATTTCATCAGCGGCGGGATCCGCACCTGCGACGGCGGGCCCGAGATGATCACCGCAGATCTCCGCTGGACGCGGATCCTCGCGAGCCGCGTCGAGAACGGCGCCATCGTCGCGCGCGATCTCGGGCCCGGCATCGGCTCCGAGGATTTCGAAGCCGCGCTGGCCTGCCGCCGCTGATCCAGTCCGCGCGGCGTCCGGTTCCCCCGACCTTTCGTCAAATCGCGAAAGTTCTTCTCGACTTGTCCACATGGACGCGGAGCCGGCCCGCGCCTTAAGCGTGTTGCGTGGGGAGCATACGCGTTATGCGTCTCCGGAATGAGATTTGGACCGAAAACCAAAAATCCCGGAGGGGGAACGGCCACATGACCATGCATTCACTCGGAACACCGGCGCAGCTGCGCGATCCGGACTACATGCCGCCGCTTCACAATGCGATACCGCTCGGCATCCAGCACGTGCTCGCGATGTTCGTCTCGAACGTGACGCCCGCGATCATCGTCGCGGGGGCCGCCGGTTTCGGCTTCGGCTCGAACTCGCCCGACTTCCCCGAACTCCTCTATCTCATCCAGATGTCGATGCTGTTCGCCGGCATCGCCACGCTGCTCCAGACGCTGACGATCGGGCCGATCGGCGCGAAGCTTCCCATCGTCCAGGGCACGTCCTTCGCGTTCATCCCGATCATGATCCCTCTCGTGGCCGGCAAGGGCGTCGACGGGCTCGCGGCGCTCTTTACCGGCGTGGTGATCGGGGGGCTGTTCCATGCGATGCTCGGCACCGTGATCGGCAGGATCCGCTTCGCGCTGCCGCCGCTCGTCACCGGGCTCGTGGTCACGATGATCGGCCTCGCGCTGGTCAAGGTCGGCATCGAATACGCCGCCGGTGGCGTGCCGGCGAAAGCGAGCGGGGCAGAGAGCTACGGCGGACTGGTCAGCTGGTCGGCGGCGCTGGTGGTGATTTTCGTCACTCTGGGTCTGAAGTTCTTCGCCCGTGGAATGCTGGCCGTCTCGGCGGTGCTGATCGGCATCATCGTCGGCTACTTCTATTCGATCTTCATCGGCCTGCTGCCGGTCGAGTTGATCGCCGGAAGCTGGGAGAATTCCGCCGCCTTCGCGCTGCCGCAGCCGTTCAAATACGGCTTCGAGATCTCCCTCGCCGCCGTGATCGGGTTCTGCCTGATGGCCTTCGTCTCGGCGGTCGAGACCGTGGGTGACGTCTCGGGCATCACCAAGGGCGGCGCGGGCCGGGAGGCCACCGACAAGGAGATCACCGGCGCGACCTACGCCGACGGGTTCGGCACGGCGCTCGCAGGGGTGTTCGGCGGCTTCCCCAACACGTCGTTCAGCCAGAACGTCGGTCTGATCGCCATGACCGGCGTGATGAGCCGGCATGTCGTCACCATCGGCGCGATCTTCCTGATCGTCTGCGGCCTCGTGCCCAAGGTGGGCGGCGTCATCCGCACGGTGCCGATCGAGGTGCTCGGCGGCGGCGTGATCGTGATGTTCGGCATGGTCGTGGCCGCCGGCATGTCGATGCTTTCGGACGTGCACTGGAACCGCCGCAACATGGTGATCTTCGCCGTGGCGCTGTCGGTGGGTCTCGGACTTCAGCTCGAGGTGATGAACACGGCGCCAGGCGCCGCCAACGCGCTCCAGCATCTTCCCGACACGCTGCGCATCCTCGGGGCGTCGGGCATCCTTCCGTCAGCCCTCATCGCCATCGTCTTGAACCTCATCCTGCCGGAGGAGTTGAGCGAAGAGGCGACCGAGGAGGTCCATGGCGGCATGGAAGGTCACGGCACCGGCGATTTCGGCGACACGCGAAAGTAGCACACGCCGGACTGTCGCGGACGACGGGGCCCGGAGAGATCCGGGCCCCGAAAACGTGTTCTTCCGGATCTGCGACACGCGTGTCGTTTTGGTCAAGTGACTGTTTTAAAGAGGTGAATCGAATCGCGTTAACCGCGGGGAAACCTTCGTCACACGCTGTGCGCCGGGCGCGTCAGTCCCGCAACGTGACCACCACGGCACCGGTCTTGCGGCGGCTCTCGACCCTCCGGTGGGCGTCGACGATGCGATCGAGCGGATACGTGGAATTGATGACGGGCCGGATCGTTCCCGTCTCCAGCAACTCCGCGAGAAATTCGAGATCCGGCCCGGTGTCCGAGGAGACGCCGATCGCGATCCGCTGGCCGTCTCCGCGCAGCGTCGCGAGCTTCTGGAGCCCCTCTCGCAGACCGATGTCGAGCGGGACATAGACGCCGGACGGGGCGAGGGCCCGGCGCGCTTTGGCGAAATCCGTGGCGCCGACCGTGTCGAGAATGACGTCGAACGGCTCGGCTGCATCGGTGAAATCCGCGTGGTGATGGTCGATCAGCGCGTCTGCTCCGAGTGACCGGACGAGGTCGGACCTCTTCGCGGCGGCGGTCGCCGTGACATGGGCGCCGAAATGGCGGGCGAGCTGGACGGCGAACACGCCGACGCCGCCGGTCGCGCCGAGAACCAGCACGCGCCAGCCCGTTTCAACCCGCGCGAAATCGCGCAGGAACACGAGCGCCGCCAGACCGCCGAAAGGCACGGAGGCCGCCTCGGCATGGGAAAGGCCGGCCGGTTTCGCCGCGATCGCTCCGGTCTCCGGCATCGCGAGCCGTTCGGCATGCGCCCCGTGACCGGAGAAGCCGAAGACCTCGTCGCCGATCGCGAACCGCGTCGCGCCGTCGCCGAGAGCCGACACGCGGCCGGAGAAGTCGCCGCCGAGGATCTGTCGGCGCGGCCTGAACAGGCCCGTCATCAGACGGCCCGGGAGCCAGAGCACGCCGGGGAACGCCGAGGCCCGCATGCGCCAGTCGGCGGTGGTGACCGTGGAGGCGTGGACGTCGACGAGGACCTCGCCGTCGCCCGGTATCGGATCGGGCGCGTCCTCGACGGTGACGTTCCCGGCCGGTCCGTAACGGCGGTATAGCGCGGCTTTCATGCGGTCCCCTTTCTCGGACGGCGGCGTCGGCTATCCGAGGGCGCGCCAGCCGATATCGCGGCGGTAGAAGCCGCCGGGCCAGTCGATGGCGTCGGTGACGGAATAGGCGAGGTCGCGGGCGGCGCGGAGGTCGGGCCCTTGCGCGCTGACGCCAAGCACGCGGCCGCCTGCGGAGACGAGCGCGCCGTCGGCCTCGCGCGTTCCGGCGTGGAAGATCTGGACGCGCGGGTTCTCCGGTTCGGGCAGGCGGATGGTCTCGCCTTTGGCGTGGTCGCCCGGATAGCCGTTCGCGGCGACGACGACGCAGATGGCGTGGTCGTCGGCCCAGTTGAGGCGGGCGTCCGCCAGCGTGCCGTCGGCGCAGGCGAGGCAGACGTCGAGAAGCTGCGCGCCGAGGCGCATGGCGAGGACCTGGGCCTCGGGGTCGCCGAAGCGGACGTTGTATTCCACCAGACGCGGCGCGCCGTGCTCGATCATCAGCCCGGCATAGAGCACGCCCTGGAACGGCGTGCCGCGCCGGGCCATCTCGGCCAGCGTCGGCCGGATGATCCGGTCGATGGCGGCCCGCGTGATCTCGGGCGTCATGACCGGGGCCGGTGAATATGCGCCCATTCCGCCGGTGTTGGGTCCCTTGTCGCCGTCAAAGGCGCGCTTGTGGTCCTGGGCGGTGCCGAGAGACAGGAACGTCTCGCCGTCGGCGAGGATGAAGAGGCTCGCCTCCTCGCCCGACATGAACTCCTCGATCACCACGCGCGCGCCGGGGCCTTCGGTGAAGATCGCGTCGAGAGCGGCCAATGCCTGGGGGACGGTTTCGGCCACGGTGACGCCTTTGCCCGCCGCGAGGCCGTCGGCCTTGACGACGATGGGCGCGCCCTGCGCCTCGACGTAGGCGCGCGCGGCGGCGGGATCGGTGAAGGTCTGGCTGGCCGCCGTCGGCGCGCCGCAGGCCGCGCAGATCTCCTTGGTGAAGTCCTTGGAGGCCTCCAGCATCGCGGCCTCGCGGCCCGGGCCGAGGGTGAGCACGCCCGCCGCGCGCAGGTCGTCCGCGACGCCCGCCGCCAGCGGCGCCTCGGGGCCGATCATGACGAAGTCGATGGCGTTCTGCCGGCAGAACGCCAGCACGCGGTCCCCGTTGAGGATGTCCAGCGGGACGCATTCGGCCTGTTCGGCGATGCCGGCGTTTCCGGGCGCGCACCAGAGCCGGTCGCATTTGGGGTTCTGGGCGAAGGCCCAGGCCAGCGCGTGCTCGCGCCCGCCGCCGCCGAGGATGAGGATGTTCATGGGCGCCCCGCTTGGCCTCGTTCGGTCGGCGTTCTAGGATGCCCGCCGGAAGCCTGCAAGCGCGAGGGATCATGGACCTGTTCGAGGATGCGGCCCCGGCCGGCAACGCGCCGGAATTCACCGTCTCGGAGATCTCCGGCGCGGTGAAGCGCGTGATCGAGGGCGAGTTCGGGCGGGTCCGGGTGCGCGGCGAGATCGGGCGGGTGTCACGGCCGGCGTCGGGGCATCTCTATCTCGATCTGAAGGACGACCGGGCGGTGCTCGCCGCCGTGATCTGGAAAGGGACGGCGCGGAGCCTGGCCGTGGCCCCGGAGGACGGCATGGAGGTCATCGCCACCGGGCGGCTGACGACGTTTCCGGGGTCGAGCCGCTATCAGATGATCATCGAGGAGATCGCGCCGGCGGGCGTCGGCGCGCTGATGGCGATGCTGGAGAAGCGCAAGGCGGCGCTGGCGGCCGAGGGGCTGTTCGCGGCGGAGCGCAAACGCGCGCTGCCGTTCCTGCCGGAGGTGATCGGGGTGGTGACCTCGCCGTCGGGGGCGGTGATCCGCGACATCCTGCACCGTCTGGGCGAGCGGTTTCCGCGCCGGGTGCTGGTCTGGCCGGTGCGGGTGCAGGGCAAGGAGAGCGCGGCGGAGGTGGCCGCCGCAATCCGGGGCTTCAACGCGCTGGAGCCCGGCGGGGCGGTGCCGCGGCCCGATCTGCTGATCGTGGCGCGGGGTGGCGGAAGCCTCGAGGACCTCTGGGGCTTCAACGAGGAGATCGTGGTGCGGGCGGTGGCCGAGGGATCGATCCCGCTGATCTCGGCCGTGGGGCACGAGACGGACACGACGCTGATCGATCTCGCCGCCGACCGGCGGGCGCCGACGCCGAGCGCCGCGGCGGAGATGGCGGTGCCGGTGCGGCTCGACCTGATGGCGGGGGTCGCCGGGCTGGAGGATCGGCGGCGGCTGGCCGTGGCGCGAAGTCTGGCGCGGCTGGCGCAGCGGTTGCGCGACGTGGGCCGCGCGATGCCGCGCGCGGAGGCGATGGTGTCGGAGCGGGCGCAGCGGCTGGACGCGCTGGGGCTGCGGCTGCCGCGCGCGCTGGAGGGGTTGGCGCGCGAGAAGCGGCTGGAGATGAGCCAGGGCGCCAGCGGACGGTTCGGTCCGGGACTTCTGGCCGCGCTCGGCGAGCGCAAGGCGCGGGCGCTGGCGGAGGCGGCGCGCGGGTTGCCGCGCGCGTTCGATGCCGCGACCGTTCGGCGGTCGGAGCGTCTGGCGCGGGCGCGGCTGCGGCCTGAGGCGCTGGACCGCGAGATCGGGAGGCTCGGGGAGCGGCTGAAGGCGCGAGTCGACCGGTTCGAGCGCGCGGGCGGTCGCCTCGTCGCCGACAGGCGCGGCGCGTTGGAACTTCAGGCGCGGAGCCTGAGGACCCTGGATCCCGAGTTGGTGCTGGGGCGCGGCTACGCCATCGTGCGCGACGAGGCGGGGGGCGTGCTGACGCGGGCGGAGGCGGCGCGCAAGGCGAAGGGATACGAGATCGCGTTCGCGGACGGGCGGGTGAGGGCGAAGCCCGAGCGGGCGGCGCGGCGGTCGGGGCCCAAGGACGGGCCGGAGCAGGGCACGCTGCTCTAGCTTCCGACGCGCGGGCCGGGGCAGTCGAGGGGCGCGTCGTCGATCCGGTCGAGAAGGACGGCGCCGGGGACCGGGACCCCGTTCTCGACATAGGTGGCGGTGATCCGGTCGCCCGAGCGGGTGAAGCGCCAGCATTGCGCGTCGGAGGTCATCTCGTAGGTGAAACAGATCGCATCGCCCCGCGGCGTCCACGTCCCGGTCTCACAGGCGCCATCGGGCGTGCGCCAGACGCTGCGGCGGCCGGGGAAGTACTGTTCCGAGCCGAAGGGCAGATCGTCGAGCGTGAAGTGGAGGGTCCGGCCTTCGGACAGGGCTTCGAACGCGTCCGCGCCCAAAGGCTCCTCGGCCGCCACGGCGGGAGCGGCGAGGGCGAGGCAGAGGGCGAGCGCGTGACGGAACATGGGTGGCCGTTTCGTGTGGAGGTCGCGGGCATATAGGCGCCGCCGCCGCGGGACGCCAGCTTTTGCGAGTGGAGCGCCGGGCGGGCCTGTGATACGCGCGGCGGACACATAGACGGGATTGTTGACGGATGGATCTGTTCGCGGACGTGAAGAGCCTGGTTCTGGAAGGGATCGGCGGGATGGTGGCCGACGGCGTGCTGCCGGAGGGGCTGAGCCTCGATGCGGTGACCGTGGAGCCGCCGCGCGACGCGGCGCATGGCGACATGGCGACCAACGCGGCGATGGTGCTGGCGAAACCGGCGCGGAAAAACCCGCGCGAGATCGCGGAGGCGCTGGCCGCGAGGCTGGACGGCGCGCCGGGCATTCTGGGCGCCGAGGTGGCGGGGCCGGGGTTTCTCAACCTGCGGCTCGACCCGGCGCGGTGGTTCGGTCTGATCCCGCATGTGATCGGCGAGGGCGTGAACGCGGGACGCTCGCGCATGGGAGCCGGACGGCGGGTGAATGTCGAGTTCGTCTCGGCCAACCCGACGGGACCGATGCATGTGGGCCATGTGCGGGGCGCGGTGTTCGGCGACGCGCTGGCGGGGCTGCTGGATTTCGCGGGCTATGACGTGACGCGCGAATACTACATCAACGATGGCGGCGCGCAGGTCGACGTGCTCGCGCGGTCGGTCTACCTGCGGTATCTTGAGGCGTTGGGCGAGCCGGCGGAGTTTCCGGACGGGACGTATCCGGGTGATTACCTTATCCCGGTCGGCGCCGATCTGGCGGAGCGGTACGGGCGCGACCTCGTGGGAAAGCCCGAGGCCGATTGGCTTCCGGAACTGCGCGCCTTCGCGACCGACGCGATGATGGAGATGATCCGGGCGGATCTGGCGCTGCTCGGCGTCGAGATGGACGTGTTCTATTCGGAGAAGTCGCTTTACGGGACGGGTGAGATCGAGGCGGCGTTGGCTTCGCTCGAGGCCAAAGGGTTGATCTACGAGGGCGTGCTGGAGCCGCCAAAGGGCAAGGCGCCCGAGGATTGGGAGCCGCGAGTGCAGACGCTGTTCCGCTCGACGAAGTACGGCGACGACGTGGACCGGCCGGTGAAGAAATCGGACGGCGGATGGACGTATTTCGCGCCGGACATCGCATATCATTTCAACAAGATAGAGCGCGGTTTTGATGAGTTGATCGACGTGCTGGGTGCGGATCACGGCGGCTATGTCAAGCGGATGAAGGCGGCCGTCGCGGCGCTGAGCGACGAACGTGTGCCGCTCGACGTGAAGCTCTGCCAGCTGGTCAAGCTGATGAAGGGCGGGGCCGAGTTCAAGATGTCGAAGCGGGCGGGCACCTTCGTCACGCTGCGCGACGTCGTCGATGAGGTCGGGCGCGACGTGACGCGGTTCGTGATGCTGACGCGCAAGAACGACGCGCCGCTCGACTTCGACTTCGACAAGGTGATGGAGCAGTCGAAGGACAATCCGGTCTTTTACGTGCAATACGCCCATGCGCGGGCGTTTTCGGTGCTGTCGAAGGCGGCCGAGGCGGGTTTCGACGCGTCGGACGCGGTGCTTGCCGGCGCCGACCTTTCGGCGCTCGGGACCGCCGGGGAGCTGGGTCTGGCGCGCAAGATCGGCGAGTGGACGCGGCAGGTGGAGATCGCGGCGCGCAGCCACGAGCCGCACAGGATCGCGTTCTATCTCTATGATCTGGCGTCGGATTTCCACGGGTTGCAGCATCAGGGCAAGCTGGACCCCGAATTGCGGTTCATCCGGACGGACGCTCCGGAGGCCACGCGGGCGCGGCTCGCGCTGGTCCGCGCGACACAGGTTGTCATATCCGCAGGTCTTGGTATTCTGGGCGTGACCCCGATGAATGAGATGCGTTAAGCATCCGCTAAACATTTAGGGGTTGGAGCAGAGGCACATACAGGATATAGTGTGTCAAAACAGGCAAGAACCCCATGCGCGATTTGTACAGCGATGACTACGATTCCGTAGCCCGAGACGGGACGGCACGGCTCATGCCCGACGGCATGCGCAAGGCCGCGGCTGCGACGGTGTTCCTCGGACTGGTCGCGGCGCTCGCCGTCTGGGCCTGGAATCTCGGAACGCGGGACGCCGCCGAGGTGCCGATCATCCGGGCGATGGAAGGGCCGGCGCGGATCGAGCCGGTCGACCCCGGCGGAGAGCAGGCCTCGCATCAGGGGCTTGAGGTCAATTCCGTTCTCGCCGGAAATCCGGAGCCCGCGCCGCGCACCAGCGCGGTCGCGGAGGCGCCGCCGGCCGCCCTGACGATCGAGGACGGGCCGCAGGAGGAATTGGTCGCCATAGCGCCTCCCGTGGCCGACGCGGCGCCTTTCGACGGGCTGGAAGATGCTTCGCCGGAACCGCTGGCGAGAGGTCCCGACGCTTCGCCGATCGATCTTGCGGCCTTGGTGGCCGAGGCGGTCGGCCCGGCGGAGACGCTCGGCGGAGACGCCGAGGAGGATCCGGCGCTCGAGCAGGTTTCATCGACCGCGAACAGGCCGAGAGTGCGTCCTGTCGGCCTTCGCCCGGCACCGGTGGCCCCGACGCCTGCGGCCGTTGCGCCTGCAACGGCCGCACCTGACGCGGCTCAAGCCGCGGCGCCGGGCGAGGTCGCGGCGGGCAGTCTCGGGTCGGGAACGCGGCTGGTCCAGCTCGGCGCTTTCGACAGCGAAGAGCTCACGCGTCAGGCCTGGGCCTCGCTCGTCTCGCGGCATGGCGGGCTGTTGGGGGGCAAGAGCCTCTATGTCGAGCGGGCGACGTCGAACGCGCGGGTGTTCTACCGTCTTCGCGTGGCCGGGTTCGACAGCAACGATCAGACGCGCGATCTCTGCGAGGCGCTCCGGGCGCAGGGCGTCGACTGCATTCCGGTGACGTTGCAGTAGTGGCCGCACGGGCCGTCATCTTCGGATGCGCCGGGACGGAGCTGACGGACTCCGAGCGGCGGTTTTTCGCGGATGCGGATCCGTGGGGGTTCATCCTTTTCGCGCGCAATATCGAGGATCCCGCGCGGCTTTCGCGGTTGACCGACGATCTGCGCGACAGCGTCGGTCGCGACGCGCCGGTTCTGATCGACCAGGAAGGCGGGCGGGTCGCGCGGATGCGGGGGCCGGTCTGGCGCGAATGGGCTCCGGCTTTCGATGAATGCGCGAGGCTGCAGAATCCGGCGGCACGGATCGCGGCGATGCGGCTGCGGTATCGGCTGATCGCGGAGGAGCTGCGCGCCGTCGGAATCGACGTGAATTGCGCGCCGGTGCTCGACGTGGCGGAGCCGGGGACGCATGCGATCCTGCGGAACCGGTGCTACGGGAGCGACCCGGCGGAGGTCGCGGCGATCGGACGGGCGGTCGCGGAGGCGCTGCTCGACGGCGGGGTCGTTCCGGTGATCAAGCACATGCCGGGACAGGGGCGGGCGGGGCTCGACAGCCACGAGGCGCTGCCGGTGGTGGAGGCGGATCTCGCGGCTCTGGCGGAGGATTTCGCGCCGTTCGTCGATCTGGCCGATCTGCCGATGGCGATGACGGCGCATGTGGTCTACCGCGCGCTCGATCCGGAGGCTCCGGCGACGCAGTCGGAGACCGTGATCGGGATGATGCGGAAGCGGATCGGGTTCGACGGGCTGCTTCTGACCGACGATCTCTCGATGCGCGCGCTGACGGGGCCGTTCGCGGAGCGGGCGGCGCTGTCGGTCGCGGCGGGATGCGACGTGGTCCTGCATTGCAACGGCGATTCGGGCGAGATGGCGGCGGTGGCCGAGGGTGCGCCGAGGCTTGAGGGCCGCGCGGCGGAGCGGGCTGAGCAGGCGTTGGCGGCGCGGGGCGGGCGTGTGGAGGCGGATGTGGCGGCGCTGGCGGCGGAATACGCCGACCTGACCGGGCGGGTGGCGCATGCCTGAGGATTTTTTCGACGCGGAGGGCACCGCCGACCGGATCGCGGCGGAGGCGCTGGTGGTGGACGTGGACGGGTTCGAGGGGCCGCTCGATCTGCTGCTGACGCTGGCGCGGACGCAGAAGGTGGATCTGCGCAAGGTCTCGATCCTCGGGCTGGCGGAGCAGTATCTGGGCTTCGTCGAGGCGGCCAAGCGGCTTCGGATCGAGCTCGCGGCGGATTATCTGGTGATGGCGGCGTGGCTGGCTTTCTTGAAATCGCGGCTGTTGCTGCCGCCCGACCCGACCGAGGAAGGACCTTCGGGCGATGAGCTGGCGGCGCATCTGGCGTTCCAGCTGGAGCGGCTCGAGGCGATGCGCGAGGCGGCCGCGCGGCTGATGGGACGCGACCAGCTCGGGCGCGACGTGTTCGGGCGGGGCGAGACCGAGAGCGTGACGCGGGACGTGCGGGTGATCCACACGGCGGATCTGATCGACCTGATGCGGGCCTATTCCCGGATCAAGACCAAGGACGATTTCCAGCCGCTGCATCTGCGGCGCGGGCCGGTCTACACGATGGAGCAGGCGCTCGAGCGGATGCGCGGGCTGCTCGGCACCGCGATGGACTGGGTGAGCCTGTCGGCCTGGCTGCCCGAGGAGTGGGCGCGCGATCCCAAACGGCGGCGCTCGGCGACGGCGGCGAGTTTCGCGGCGGCGCTGGAACTGGTGAAGGCGGGGAAGCTGAGCCTGCGCCAGGACGGCGCGTTTCTGCCGATCTATCTGCGGACCCGGACGGGAGAGGATTTGCGATGAACGAGACGACGCGGGTGTTCGAGGCCGACCCCGATGCGGATGCGGACGTTTTTTCCGCGCCGCCGATGCCGGAACAGGAACGCATGGTCGAGGCGGTGCTGTTCGCGAGCGCGGTCGCCTCTGACGGTGCGGGATCTGGGCGAGCGGCTGCCGCGCGGGTCGGACCCTGCGGAGGCGCTGGCCGGGCTGCGGCGGCGCTACGAGGATCGGGGCGTGCAGCTGCGGCGCGTGGGCGACGCCTGGGCGTTCCGGACGGCGCCCGATCTGGGCTTCCTGATGAGCCGCGAGGTCGTGGAGACCCGCAAGCTGAGCCGGGCGGCGATCGAGACGCTGGCGATCATCTCGTATCACCAGCCCTGCACGCGGGCCGAGATCGAGGAGATCCGGGGCGTGAGCGTTTCGGGCGGGACGCTGGACCTGCTGATCGAGCTTGGCTGGGTGAAATTGGGCCGGCGGCGGATGACGCCCGGCAAGCCGATGACGTTCGTGGTGACGCAGGCGTTTCTCGATCATTTCGGGCTCGAATCGGAGCGGGACCTGCCGGGGCTGTCGGAATTGCGGGCGGCGGGGCTGCTCGACAACCGGCCCGCGCCGGACGCGATGCCGGGGCCGGATGTGGACGAGGACGGCGACGCGCCGGAGAACGTGGGCGATCAGAATGAGATGTTCGGCTGAAGAGCGACACGCGTGTCGCGTTTCGAAAAGTCACATGAAATCATATGGTTGACGATTTCCATTAACCACTGGAAACCAATGTCACGCTTGGGGAGAAGTTGGGATGAAACGGATTGTTCTTGGAGCGGCCGTGGCGTGGTGAGTGCCGGATCGGCGAACGCGCAGGACGTCTGGGAGTTCAACATCGCGCCCTACGTCTGGATGGCCGGGATCGACGGCGATCTCGCCCCGGCGTCGGGTCTGCCGACGCAGAGCGTCTCGCTGTCCTTCGGAGACATCCTCGACGATCTGGAATACGGCGCGTTCATGTTCGCCAGCGCGCGACGCGACGACTGGGTGCTTTTCTTGGACGCGTCCAGCGTGCGGACGGACAGCACAGAGAGCGTCGGCGGACCGAATGTGGACAGCATCGGCGTCACAAGCACGACCTCAAACGTGATGGTCGCGGCCGGCCGCACCGTGGCGCGGACCGACCAATATCGGATAGACGCCTATGCCGGCGCGCGGTTCTGGTGGCTGGACAACGAGTTCACCGTCAATGCCTCGGAGGCGGCGGGGTCCGGAAAGACGAAGATCACGTCCGACGCGAGCTGGGCGGATCCGCTGGTCGGTTTGGCGGGAACCTACATGCTGAACGACAGGTGGAACCTCTACGGCGTCGCCGAACTCGGCGGCTTCGGCGTCGGCTCCGACCTTGAATGGAGCGCGATGGCGGGCGCCACCTACGCGCTCACCGACACGATCGGCATAGCGGGCGCGTGGCGCATGCTGTCGGTCGATTACGAGCAGGACGGCATAGTTTATGACGTGCGGCAGACCGGCCCGATTCTCGGACTTACGTTCCGGTTCTGAACGGGGTCGCAGGGAGGGCCGCCCCCACGAAACAACGGTTCGAGTGGCTGCGCTTCGGGCTGACGATCCAGTTCATCGGTCGCAATAAGGTTGATCCGACGGACCGACGCGCGCAGGCTCCCGCTGGATACTTCCGGAACGGCAGGCTTCGTGTGGACTTTTTCAGGTGGTCGGATCTCGGCCGCGGAGACCGAAGATCCGGGAAATTGGGGAAAAGGTCGATGTGGCTCAAGATTATCGGTACGGGGTTCGGGCGGACCGGGACGGATTCGATGCGCGAGGCTCTGACGATCCTCGGTTTCGGTCCGTGTCACCACATGTTCGAGGTGGACACCCCGGAGAAGGTTCTCGGCTGGCGCCGGGCCGTTCTCGGGTCGGAGCCGGACTGGGACGTGCTCCTTGGGGGGTACGGATCCTGCGTCGACTGGCCGTCGGCATTTTTCTGGCCGGAACTGGTGGACGCGTTTCCCGACGCTAAAGTGCTCCTGACATGGCGTACCGCCGAAAGCTGGTGGGCCAGTTATGAAAAGACGATTCTCCCCCACATCATCGACACTGATCCGTCGGATGAGAGCAGGGTGGGATTCGTCCTTGCGGACAAGGTCTTCAACGGCCGGATCGACGACCGCGAGACGTGCATCGCCGCCTATGAGGCGAATGTCGCGAGGGTGAAAGCCGAGGTGCCGGCCGAACGTCTGCTGGTGTTCGGTCTCGGCGACGGCTGGGATCCGCTCTGCGCTTTTCTTGGCGTCCCGGTCCCCGATGTTCCGTACCCGCGTCGCAACGCGTCGGACGAGTTTCAGTCAAAGGCCGCGCAGTCGTTGGAAGAGTCGGGTCCGAAAACCTAAGTCTTCAAAGGGAGGTTCGCCGATGCGTGTCCTGTTTTCGTCGGTCAGGTTTCTCGGCCATCTTAACCCGCTCCTTCCCTATGCGCGGGCTTTGCAGGCGCGTGGGCATGATGTCATGGTCTCCGCGCCCGTGCCCGTCGCGGAGACGTTGCGCGAGGCGGGGATGGCCCACGCGCCGGTCGATCATCCGGACGATGCAGAACGCGCCCGGCTGTTCTCGGAAGCCGAGGGGCTTGCGCCTGAGGCCAGTGTGGATTTCGCCATCGCCCGGTTTTTCGTCGGCATGCAGGCGCGGATCGCGTTGCCGGGACTGCGCGACACGGTACGTGACTGGAGGCCCGATCTGATCGTGCGGGAATCCGGCGAATTCGCCGCTCCGGTCGCGGCGGAGGAGGCGGGCGTTCCGCATGTCCGCGTGGCCGTCAACAACGGCGGAACGCAGCGGGACCGCATCCGCCAGGCCGCGGAGGCTCTCGACGGACTTCGCGCGACGGTCGGTCTCGCTCCGGATCATGGCGCGTCGCTGCGCGCGGCGCCCGCGTTCACAGCGTTTCCCGCCTCGCTCGACGGGCCCGCCGCGCCGGAAGGCTGGCCGGTTCCACTGCGCGTGCGGATGCCGCGTGAGGCTGCCAAGAGCGGCGGTGCGGTTCCGGCATGGGCGCCGCGCGAATCCGAGGCGTTCGTCTATCTGACATTCGGATCGGTCACGGCTATCATGGAGGACGCGCGTGGCATCTATCGCAAATCACTCGACGCGGTCGAAGGCCTGCCTTTGCGCGCTCTGCTCACGACCGGCGGCGGTGTGACAGAGGACCTGCTCGGCCCGATCCCTCAGAACGTGACGGTCGAGGCCTGGGTTCCGCAGGGCGAGGTGCTGCCGTACGCGGACGCGGTCATGTGCCATGGCGGGTCGGGCTCGCTGCTTGGCGCGATGGAGGCGGGCGTCCCGGTGGTGATCGCGCCGTTGTTCGCCGACCAGCCAGACAACGCGCGGATCGTCGATGCGGCGGGCGTGGGCGTCGCCGTTTTCAACGCCGACGCGGACTCGTTGCGCGTGGCGATGGAGCGGGTGCTGACGGAGGCGAGGTTCCGGACGCGGGCGCGGGAGGTCGCGCGCGAGATGGCGGCGATGGCCGACATGGATGCGGCGATAGACGCGATGGAGGCTATAGTGGCCGCAGCGGGTCGCTGATCGGCGGGAACTGCCGGGTCAAGCGGCCGGCGCGTCAGCCCGTGCGGAAGTGCTTCGAGAGTTTGAGGCCTTGGCCTTGGTAGTTCGATTTCATGTCCTGGCCGTAGAGGCGGTCGGGGCGTTCGGACATGCGCTCGTAGACCAGACGGCCGACGATCTGGCCGTGGTCGAGGGCGAAGGGGGCCTCGTGGCAGCGGACCTCGAGGACCCCGCGCGCGCCGGAGCCGCCGGCGGCGGCGTGGCCGAAACCGGGATCGAAGAAGCCGGCGTAGTGGACGCGGAACTCGCCGACCATCGCGAGATAGGGGGCCATCTCGGCGGCGTAGTCGGGCGGGACGTGGACCGCCTCGCGGCTGACGAGGATGTAGAAGGCGCCGGGATCGAGGATGATGCGGCCGTTCGCGTCGGTGATGGGTTCCCAGTAATCGGCCGGGTCGTAATGGCCGATGCGGTCGAGGTCGATCAGGCCGGTATGGGGTTTGGCGCGGTAGCCGACGAGGCCGCCGCCGCGCGGCGCGAGATCGACGGAGAATCCCAGGCCGCCGGCGATGTGGGCGTCGCCATCGACGAGGCGCTGGTCGGCGTCGAGCGCGGCGAGAGCGGCGTCGTCGAGCACGGCGGAGCCGCGCCGGAAGCGGATCTGGTTGAGACGCATTCCGGGGCGGACGAGGACCGAGAACGAGCGGGGCGAGATCTCGGCGTAGAGCGGGCCGGTGTAGCCGGCGTCGATCCGGTCGAATTCGGTGCCGCGATCGGTGATCAGGCGGGTGAAGAGATCGAGCCGGCCGGTGGAGCTTTTGGCGTTGGCGACGGCGGAGATGTCGTCGGGCAGGGCGAGGCTCTCGGCCAGCGGCACCAGATAGACGCAGCCTTTCTCGAGCACGGCGCCGGGGCCGAGGTCGATCTCGTGCATGGCGAAATCGGCGATGCGGTCGGAGACGGTGCCGGCGCCGGGCAGGAACGAGGCGCGGACGCGGAAGGCGGTTCGGCCCAGGCGCAGGTCGAGGCTGGCGGGTTGGATCTGGCCTTCGACGGGCGGCTCGACCGAGCGGATGGCGCCCGCGGCGAACATCGCGTCGATTCCCTGGGACGGGATCACGCCGCCGGTTCCGTCGATGGATTGGGGGGAAGTGGTCGGGCTAGCGAGATTCGAACTCACGACCTTTCGTCCCCCAGACGAACGCGCTACCAAGCTGCGCTATAGCCCGACACCGGGGCTTTATAGTCAGGCGTCGCACCGGGGCAAGGGGAAAGCGGTCTCACCCGCGCGGATCGGCGAGCATCTCGGCGCGGAGCGCCACGAGGCGTGAGACCAGGTCGCGCAGCTCGGATCTGTCGGCCGGATCGAGCGCGGCCGCGCCGGCGCCGGGCAGGCTCGCGGGCGGCTCGAAGAGGTCGGGCTGAGGTTTCGGCCCGGGCGCCGGCTTCGCCGCGCCGGGTGCTGCGGGCGGCTTCGGTTTGGCGGCAGGTTTCGCAGCCTCGGCCGCGACCGGGGCCGTCCCGTCGTCCTCGGGCAGGCTGCCGAGGCCGATGACGTGGCGGATGCCCTTTTCACGCAGGATCTTCTGCGCGCCCTTGATGGTCATGCCCTCGTCGTAGAGCAGGCCCTTGATGCCGCGCAGCAGGTTGACGTCCTCGGGGCGGTAATAGCGCCGGCCGCCGCCCCGCTTGACCGGTTTGATCTGGGTGAAGCGGGTCTCCCAGAAACGCAGGACATGCGGCGGCACGTCGAGCGTGTCGGCCACCTCGCTGATCGTGCGGAAGGCTTCCGGCGATTTCTTCATTGGTCCGGAAATCCCTGGATCATCGCTTGTTGCCGGCGTCAACGCGCTCTTTCATGATGTGCGAGGGCCGGAAGGTCAGGACGCGGCGGGGTTCGATCGGAACCTCCTCGCCGGTTTTCGGATTCCGCCCGATGCGTGCGGACTTGGAGCGGACGCTGAACGTGCCGAACGAGGAGATCTTGACGGTCTCGCCGGCGACCAGCGCGTCGGACATGTGGTCGAGAACGGATTCAACGAGTTCGGCCAATTCGTTGCGTGAGAGCCCGACGGCCCGGAATACTGCCTCGCTGAGTTCCATGCGCGTCAAGGTCTTGTCACTCATGCCGGTTCCCCCGTTGGTTAACGCTCTTTTGATCGACCTTGGGCGAATGTCGAAAGCGAGTCAATAACAACGGGTTGGAAAGACGAGCGGCGCCGCGCTCACCAGCGCAGGACCGCCGCGCCCCAGGCGAGGCCGCCGCCGATCGCCTCCATCAGAAGAACGTCGCCGGGCTTGATGTCGCCACGCGCGCGGGCGACCGAAAGCGCCAGCGGGATCGAGGCGGCGGAGGTGTTTCCGTGGTCCTGGACGGTCACGACGACGCGGTCGCGCGGCACGCCGAGCTTGGCGGCCGTCATGGTCATGATGCGCAGATTGGCCTGGTGAGGGACGAGCCAGTCGATGTCGGAGGTGGCGAGGCCGGCGCGGTCGAGGGCGCGGGCGCCGGTCTGGGCGAGCTTGACGACGGCGTGTTTGAATATCTCCTGGCCCGCCATGCGGACCACCCCGGCGGCGCCGGTGCTGGAGGGACCGCCGTCGACATAGAGCAGGTCCGCGAAGCGGCCGTCGGAATTGAGGTCGGTGGCGAGGACGCCGCGATCCGTGGAGGCGCCCTCGCCCTCCTGCGCTTCGAGGATCAGCGCGCCGGCGCCGTCGCCGAAGAGGACGCAGGTGCCCCGGTCGGTGAAATCGAGAATGCGCGAGAAGGTCTCGGCGCCGATGACCATGACGCGACGCGCCGAGCCCGCGCGGATCAGGGCGTCGGCCTGGGCGAGCGCGAAGACGAAGCCCGCGCAGACGGCCTGGATGTCGAAGGCGAAGCCGTGGCGCATGCCGATGGCGGCCTGGACGCGGACGGCGGTGGAGGGGAAGGTCTGGTCGGGCGTGGCGGTCGCGACGATCAGCGCGTCGAGATCGGCTCCCTGCATTCCCGCGTCCGCGAGCGCCGCCTCGGCGGCCCTGATCGCGAGATCGGAGGTGTTCTCGTCGTCGGCGGCGAAATGGCGGCGTTCGATGCCGGTGCGGGCGCGGATCCATTCGTCGGTGGTGTCGACCATCGCCTCGAATTCGGCGTTCTCGACCACGCGGTCGGGAAGGCAATGGCCGCAGCCGCGGGCGACGGAACGGATCACGCTCATCGCGCGGCGCCTTCGTCGGCCGGGCGGGGCGGAGCGAAGGCGGCGACACGCTCCGCCAGGCGGTGCGAGAAGCCGATCTCGGCCAAGGTGAAGGCGAGCTTGATCGCGGCCGAGATGCCGGTGGCGTCGGCGCCGCCGTGGGATTTGATCACGGTGCCGTTGAGGCCGAGGAACACGCCGCCGTTGACCCGGCGCGGGTCGATGCGTTTCTGAAGCCGCTTGAGCGAGGTGAGCGCGAAGAGGGCGCCGATGCGGCTGAGCGGAGAGTAGGCGAACGCCTGTTTGAGCTGTTCACGGATCATGCGGGCGGTGCCTTCGGCGGTTTTGAGCGCGATGTTGCCGGTGAATCCGTCGGTGACGATCACGTCGACGCGGTCGGAGGCCATGTCTGTGCCCTCGACGTAACCGATGTATTCGAACTCGCCCGCCTCGCTGGCCGCGGCGATGCGCTCGGCGGCGTCGTGGAGTTCGGCGCGGCCCTTGTGCTCCTCGGTGCCGACGTTCAGCAGGCCGATGCGGGGGCGCGCGAGACCGGACGCGTTGCGCGCGTAGGAAGCGCCCATCAGCGCGTATGTCAGGAGGTCGTCGGCGTCGGCGCGGATATCGGCGCCGGCATCGAGCAGGATGTTGTGGCCGCCAGGATTCGCGGAAGGCCAGAGGATCGCGATGGCGGGCCGGTCCACGCCCGGAGCCTTGCGCAGCTGGAGCATCGAGAAGGCCATCAGCGCGCCGGTGTTGCCGCAGGAGATCGCGACCTCGGATTCGCCCGTCCGCACGGCTTCGAGCGCGTTCGACATGCTCGAACCCTTGGCGCGGCGGAGCGCCTTGGACGGTTTCTCGTCCATCGCGATGACGCTGTCGGCGTGGCGGATCTCGGTCCGGGCGGCGAGTGCGGCGTTCTTTCGGATCAGCGGTCCGAGCGCCGCCTCGTCACCGTGGAGGATGAACCGCAGGCGCGGGTTCTTGTCCAGCGACATGCCCATGCCGCGCACGACCTCGGCAACGCCCATGTCACCCCCCATCGCGTCGATGGAGATGACGACGTCGCCGGAGGCGGCGCGCTGCCTGGTGTCAGGTACGGCGGAGGCCGCGTCGCCGTTCATAGCGGAGCAACCTCACGGGACGTTTCAGGCCGCTTCGTCGTCCAGATCGATCTCTTCGACCGCCGCGACGACCTCGCGTCCGTCATAATGGCCGCAGGCGGCGCAGACGTGGTGCGGACGGCGCAGTTCGCCGCAATTGGAACACTCGTTCGGGTTCGCGGCGACGAGCGCGTCATGCGAACGGCGCATTCCGCGCCGGGACCGCGTCACTTTGCTCTTGGGGACAGCCATTTCTCGACCTCAATTTCAGACGGGCGGTTGCCCGGATCTCGCTGGTTTCATCATGCCGGGGCCGGATAACAGGTGTGGCGCGTGATGTCACGACCAAGACCGCCGATCCGGACGGGAAAACGAAGCGCGCAAAATAGCCATGACGCCGCCGCGCGCAAGCCCCATTCGGGCGGATGTCACTTTTCCCCGTCCAGTCTTTCTTTGAGGGCCGCGAGCGCCGCGAAAGGTTTGGGGCGCTCGTCCTCCTCGACCTCGGTCTGGAGGTCGGGCGGGATCGCGGCGCCCGGTTTGCGGGGGTAATCGGGCAGGGCGAGCGCCAGCGCCTCGGTCGCGACCAGGCCGAGATCGATCGAACGGCCCAGCGGCTCGACCTCGTCCTCGTCGTCGCCCGGCGTGAGCATGATCTCGGCGGGAAGCGGATCGGTCTGCGGCAGCCATGTGCGCCGGACGGCCTGATCGATGCGCGTGGTGACCGGTTCGAGCGAGACGACGCAGGTCTGGATCGCCGTGGCGCCCAGCCGTCCCTCGAGCCGCCAGCCGGAGGCGGGAAGCGGCGTGAGCACGCCCTGGAAGCGCATCTTGCGGATCTGGCGCGCGCCCATCAGTTGCGCGACGGCCGCGGCCTCGGCCTCGTCAGGGGCGATGTCGAAGGCGAATTCGGTCGCTTCGCGCAGCCGGTGAAGCTCGATGACGCGGGCGAATTCGGGGTTCGATGCGGAATGGTTGACCAGTTCGGGCATGTGTCTTCCTGCCTGGCGTCATGCGGAGCGTGCGGGCCCAACCCGCTTGAATTTAGACCATGCGCGTCGTAGGGGAGCAAGGGGATTCCGGCGGATGTGCCGGGGGTTGGAGTATCCGGATGAGTCTCAAGCCGCTGCGCCGCGCCGTTCTGGCCGTTCTGGTCGCCACGGCGATCCTGGCCGGATGCGCGCCGACCGTGCGGGTCCACGGCTATATTCCGCCGCCCGAGGACATCGCCCAGATCAGGCCCGGAGCCGACACAGCGGAGAGTGTCGAGGAGAAGCTGGGACGGCCGTCGAGCAGCGGCGTGCTGCGCGACAGCGGCTGGTACTACGTCCAGACCACGATCGAGAACTACACCTACAATCCGCCGCGCGTGATCGATCGGACGGTGCTCGCGGTCGAGTTCAATCAGAACGGCGTCGTGCAGGACGTGGCGCGGTACGGGCTCGAGGACGGGCGGATCATCAACCTGACCGTGCGCACGACCGAGACCGGCGGCCGGACGCTCGGGGTTCTCGAGCAGCTGTTCGGGAATCTGCTCAACCTCGATGCGGAGCAGTTCATCCAGTAGAGCGGCGTATCGATTTCCCCCGGTTCGCGGTGACGTGCCCCTCCAAAACAACAGAAAATTGGGGGAAACGATGGACGATTTCGGAGAAACCGAAGGACGTGCCGCCATCCTGTCGCGCAGACGGGCGCTCGGCGCGATCGGCGCGGGAGCGGCCGGCATGGCGCTCGCGGGAGCCGCGGCGCGCGCGCAGGAGGACATGGGACCGGCGGCGCCGCCCAGCACGGTGACGAGCCCGCCGCGCAGTTTCGCGCCGGATGCCGATCCCAACGTCTATTTCTGGGATGCGGATGTCATCGCGGTCGATCCGTCCTTCAACGGTCTGGCGCAGCCGAACGCGCCGATCCAGCGGCTCTGGACCGGCGCGCTCTGGGCCGAGGGGCCGGCCTGGAACGGCGTGGGCAAGTATCTCGTCTGGTCCGACATCCCCAACAACCGGCAGATGCGGTATCTGTCCGAGGACGGGCATGTGAGCGTGTTCCGCAGCCCGTCGAACAATTCCAACGGCAACAGTTTCGACCATCAGGGCCGGCAGCTGAGCTGAGCGCATCTGACCCGGCGGGTGGTGCGCTATGAACTGGACGGTTCGATCACGGTTCTGGCGGACAGCTTCGAGGGCAAGCGGCTGAATTCGCCCAACGACGTGGTGGCGCATACGGACGGGAGCTACTGGTTCACCGACCCGCCCTATGGCGGGCAGCTCTACGAGGGCGCGCCGGACGCGCCGGGCGGGCCGTCGAACCCCGACGGTCTGATCAACAACCGTCTCGGCCAGCCGCCGGAGATCGGCGACGCGGTGCGCGAGATGCCGACCGCGACCTACCGGATCGCGCCGGACGGGAGCATCACCCGGGTCGCGACCGAGGAGCAGGCGCCCGATCCGAACGGGTTGTGTTTCTCGCCCGATCAGGGCCGGCTCTATGTCGCGAGCACCGGCAAGGGTCCGGGCGATACCGGGCCTGGCGGCGAGGGCAACATCTTCGTCTTCGATGTCGCGGAGGACGGCACGACCTCGAACGCGCGGCTCTTCACCGATTGCATGGTCGACGGGATCAAATGCGGGCCGGACGGGGTGCGCACGGACGTCTATGGCAACGTCTGGGCCTCGTCGAACGCGGGGCGCAACGTCGGGTATTCCGGCGTGACGTGCTGGTCGCCCGACGGTGTCCCGCTCGGGCGCATCCGTCTGCCGGAAGTCTGCGGCAACATCTGTTTCGGCGGGCCGAAGCGCAACCGGCTGTTCATGGCGGCGAGCCAGTCGCTCTATGCGGTCTATACCGCCACGCAGGGCGCGGGGCCGGCCTAGCCCGTCCCGGGCCGGAAGGTCAGCGCCACGCCGTTCATGCAGTAACGGCGGCCCGTCGGGTGCGGGCCGTCGTCGAAGACGTGGCCGAGATGGGCGTCGCAGCGGGCGCAGACGACCTCGGTGCGGGTCATGAACCAGCCTTTGTCGACGTGCTCCTCGACGGCGCCCGGCGTCAGAGGCGCGAAGAAGCTCGGCCATCCCGTGCCGCTGTCGAACTTGGTTTCGGAGGAGAAGAGCGGCGCGTCGCAGCAGACGCAGGCGAAAGTGCCGGGCGTCTTGGGGAAATCGTCATGGGTGAAGGGGCGCTCGGTGCCCGCCTTTCGGGTGACCTTGTAGGCTTGGGGCGAGAGTTGCGCCCGCCATTCGGCATCGGTTCTGGTGATCTTGTCGGTCATGGTTTTCCCTCGCGAGGTTCAGGGTCTAACATCGGTCCGTGACGCATCGCGTCAAGACGGGTCGGACCGCGCCGGCATCGCGGGCGAGGCCGGGGATCCGGGGAGACTTCGATGGGCGGGAGCGATCGGGCTTTGGACATGGAACGCCGCTTGAATGGCTGACGCGGGACCGGAGCGCGAGGGCGTGGCGTTTTCCGAGGCGGTGCGGGTCTGGGCGCGGGTCGCGGCGCTGAGCTTCGGCGGTCCGGCCGGGCAGATCGCGGTGATGCACCGCATCCTGGTCGAGGAGAAGCGTTGGATCGGCGAGAAGCGGTTCCTGCACGCGCTCAACTTCTGCATGCTGCTGCCGGGACCGGAGGCGCATCAGCTGACGATCTATCTGGGCTGGCTGCTGCACGGCGCGCGCGGGGGCCTGGTGGCGGGTCTGCTGTTCGTGCTGCCCGGGTTTCTCGCGATCATGGGGCTGAGCCTCGTCTACGTCGCGTTCGGGCAGACGCCGCTGGTGGCGGGGCTGCTCTACGGGATCAAGGCGGCGGTGCTGGCGATCGTGCTCCAGGCGCTGATCCGGATCGGGTCGCGGGCGTTGACCGGGATCGCGGCGCGGGTGATCGCGGTATCGGCCTTCGCGGCGCTGTTCCTGTTCGGGGCGCCGTTTCCGGCGATCGTGCTGGGCGCGGGTCTGATCGGCGCGCTCGGCGCTCGGGCCGGCTGGGGCGCGTTCGCGGGCACGGCCGACGGGGGTGAGGACGGCACGCGCGAGGCGGCGCGCGGGCGCGCGGGCGGCGCGGCGCATCTCATGCTCTGCGCCGCGGTGGCGTTCGCGTGGCTGGGGCCGGTCGCGATTCTGGTGGCCGCGCTCGGGCCGGAGGACGTTTTCGCGCGGCTTGCGGTGTTTTTCAGCCAGATGGCGGTGCTGACCTTCGGCGGGGCGTATGCGGTGCTGGCCTGGGTCGCGCAGGAGGCGGTGCAGAATCAGGGCTGGCTGAGCGCGGGCGAGATGCTCGACGGGCTCGGCATGGCGGAGACGACGCCGGGGCCGCTGATCCAGGTGGTGCAGTTCGTTGGGTTTCTCGCGTCGTTTCGCGAGGCCGGCGGGATGAACCCGTATCTGGCCGGAGTTCTGGGGGCGGTGCTGGTGACGTGGGTGACGTTCACGCCATCGTTCCTGTGGATTTTTCTCGGCGCGCCCTGGATCGAGCGGCTGCGCGGGAACGCCGTGCTGGCCGGCGCGCTGGCGGCGATCACGGCGGCGGTGGTGGGGGTGATCGCCAATCTCGCGCTCTGGTTCGCGCTGCACGTGGTTTTCAGCGAGCTCCGGCCATGGACGGGGTTCGGGATGCGGATCGAGGTCCCGATCCCGTCGTCGCTCGATCCGGCCGCGCTGATCCTGACGGGTCTGGCGGTCGTCGCCGTGTTCCGGCTCCGGCTCGGCATGGGCGCGGTTCTGGGGCTGAGCGCGCTGCTCGGCCTCGGGTGGACGCTCGCCGCCTGACGGCGACGGTCGCCGGTCACACGACGCCCTGGGCGCGCATCGCCTCGGCGACGCGCAGGAAGCCGGTGATGTTCGCGCCGAGGACGTAGTCGCCGGGCGCGCCGTATTCCTCGGCCGTCGCGGCGCAGGTGTCATGGATGCGGCACATGATCTCGGCGAGACGCTCCTCGGTCCTCTCGAACGTCCAGCTGTCGCGCGCGGCGTTCTGCTGCATCTCGAGCGCGGAGGTGGCGACGCCGCCGGCGTTCGCGGCCTTGGCCGGCCCGAAAAGGATGCCGGCCTCCCGGAAGACTTCGATCGCCTCGGGGGTGGAGGGCATGTTGGCGCCCTCGCTGACCGCGATCACGCCGTTGTCGATCAGCGCGCGGGCGCCCTTTTCGCTGAGTTCGTTCTGGGTGGCCGACGGCATGGCGACGTCGCAGGGGACGTCCCAGATCGATCCGTCGGCCACGAAGCGCGCGGACCCGCCCTTGGTCTCGGCGTAGTCGGAGATCCGGCCGCCGCGATCCTGTTTGATCTCCATGACCAGATCGACGTCGATACCGTCCGCGTCGGTGACGTAGCCGTCCGAATCCGAACAGGCCACGATCGTCGCGCCGAACGCCCGCGCCTTCGCCATGCCGTGAAGCGCGACGTTGCCGGCGCCCGAGACGACCACGCGTTTGCCGTCGAGGCTCTCGTCGCGCGTCCGCAGCATGGCGTCGACGAAACAGGCGTTGCCGTAACCGGTCGCCTCGGTGCGGGCGCAGGAGCCGCCGTAGGACAGGCCCTTGCCGGTCAGCACGCCCGGCTCGAAGCGGTTCGTCAGGCGTTTGTACTGGCCGAAGAGATAGCCGATCTCGCGCTCTCCCACGCCGATGTCGCCCGCCGCGATATCGGTCTGATCGCCGACATGGCGGTGGAATTCGTTCATCAGCGACTGGCAGAAGCGCATGATTTCGGCGTCGCTCCGACCCTTGGGGTCGAAATCGGAGCCGCCTTTGCCGCCGCCGATGGGCAGGCCGGTCAGCGCGTTTTTGAAGGTCTGTTCGAAACCGAGGAACTTCACGATCCCGAGGTCGACCGAGGGGTCGAAGCGCATGCCGCCCTTGTAGGGGCCGAGCGCGGAATTGAACTGCACGCGGAAGGCGCGGTTCACGTGGACCTGGCCGGCATCGTCCGTCCACGGCACGCGGAAGATGATCTGGCGCTCAGGTTCGCAGATCCTCTCGATCAGCGCGTCGTCGAGATGATGCGGGTGCCTCTCGACGACGGGACCGAGGCTTTCGAGCACCTCGCGGACGGCCTGGTGGAATTCCGTCTGGTTTTCGTCCCGGCGGACGATGTGCTTGAAGATCTGGTCGAGTTTGGCGTCGATGGGCTTCATCCGGGATGGCTCCTGTCAGGCGTGGCGCCCTCGGGGAACGCGCTTGCGGGGTTGCGAAAGGAGGGAACCCGCCGGGGCGGAATAGGTTGCGGCCGCTTCCGGAGGCGGGGGGCGTGTCTTGCTCCGCGCCCGGGGCTCCGGTATTCCCGAGCGATCCTGTCGGAAAGGAGCGGTCCTGGTGGGCGCGCGCGTTCTAAACGGTTTGGCCTGGGTGGTGGCCCTCATCTGCGTCGCGCCGATCGTGGCCGCCGCGTTGGCGGCCGTTTCGGGCGATCTGGAGACCTGGCGGGGGCTCTTCTCTACGGTTCTGCCCGGCTACACCCTCAACACGCTGATGCTGGTGGCGCTGGTCGGATGCGGGACCGCGCTGATCGGAACGGGCGGGGCCTGGCTCGTGACGATGCACCGGTTTCCGGGGTCGCGCTGGCTCGAGGTGCTGATGGTGCTGCCGCTGGCGTTTCCGGCCTATGTGCTGGCCTACGCCTATACCGATCTGCTGTCGCATCCGGGGCTGGTTCAGACGACGCTGCGCGAGGTGACGGGGTGGGGGCCGCGGGATTACTGGTTCCCGAACATCCGCTCGCTGCCCGGCGCGGCGCTGATGCTGACCTGCGTGCTCTATCCGTACGTCTACCTCTTGGCGCGCGCGGCGTTCGGGCGGCAGTCGGCGAACGCGTATCTGGCGGCCAGAACGCTCGGCAAGGGGCCGTGGGAGGCGTTCCGGAGCGTGAGCCTGCCGATGGCCCGGCCTGCGATCGCGGGGGGCGTGCTGCTCACGATCATGGAGACCATCGCGGATTACGGCACGGTGGCGCATTTCGGGGTGAAGACGTTCTCGACCGGCATCTACCAGGCGTGGTTCTCGATGAGCGACCGGGCGGCGGCGTCGCAGCTCGCGTTCTGCCTCTTGGCCTTCGCGTTGTTCATTGCTGTGCTGGAGAAGGTCGAGCGGGGTCAGGCCAAATCGCACATGCGGGGCGTGACGGCCGGGCGGCTGGAGCGGCGGCGGCTGCGCGGGGCGGCCGGTTGGACCGCGACCGCGTTCTGTCTCATGCCGGTTCTGGTCGGGTTTCTGCTTCCGGTGGTGATCCTCGCGCAGATGGCGCTCGGGTCGGGTCAGAGCGTGTTCGATCCGCGGTATCTTCGCTTCGCGGGCAATTCGCTGACGCTGGCGGGAAGCGCGGCGTTTCTGACGGTCGCCGGAGCGGTGGTGATCGCGTTCCGGGCGCGGATGGTGCCGGGGCGGGCGTCGCGATGGCTGCTGCTTGGAGCCGGAATGGGCTACGCGGTGCCTGGCGGGGTGATCGCGGTCGGGCTTCTGGTGCCGTTCGCGGGGCTCGACAACATGCTCGACGCCTGGATGCGCGAGCGGTTCGGGGTGTCGACGGGGCTGCTGTTCACCGGGTCGATCTGGCTGCTGGTGCTGGCGTATATGGCGCGCTTCATGGCGGTGGCGCTCAACACCTGGGATTCGGGTTTGGAGACGGTCAGCCCGCATATCGACGCGGTCGCGCGCACGCTGGGAAGGACGCCGCCGAAGATCCTGTCCCGGGTGCATCTGCCGATCCTGCGCGGCAGCGTGCTGACGGCGCTGCTGATCGTGTTCGTCGACGTGATGAAGGAGCTGCCCGCGACGCTGATCATGCGGCCGTTCAATTTCGACACGCTGGCGGTGCAGGCGCACCGGCTCGCCTCGGACGAGCGGCTGGATCAGGCGGCGGTGCCGAGTCTCGCCATCGTCGCCATCGGGCTGCTGCCGGTGATCCTGGTGTGTCGCGGGATCGCGGACCGGCGGAGACGGGTCGTGGCTCCGGAGGTTCTGGTGGAGCGGCCGGCGGGGTAGGTGTCTGGCCGACCTGTCTTCCGGATCGCGCCGATCTGCCCCAAGGGCAGGCGCGATCCTTCGTGCCTAGAGCGGTGATCCGAAAGGGTCTTCGGGATACTCGACCTCCGCCAGAGACAGCCCGTCCGGCGGGCAGACCGGGCCACAGGCGGCGCGGTCGCGGGCGGCGAGGGCCTCCGCCACGCGGGTGTGCGGCCAGACGCCCGCGCCGACCTTTTCAAGCGTGCCGACGATGCCGCGCACCTGGTTGTGCAGGAACGAGCGCGCGCGCAGGTGGAAGCGGATTTCCGTGCCGCCGGGATATGCCAGCCGCTCGATATCGATCGAATCGATGGTTTTGACCGGGCTTTTCGCCTGGCACATCGTCGAGCGGAACGTGGTGAAATCGTGCAGGCCGATGAGATGCGCGGCTCCCATGCGCATGGCTGTCGAGGTCGAGCGGATGGCTGACCCGCCACGCCATGCCCCGGTCCTGGACGAGCGGCGCACGGCGGACCACGACGCGGAAGACATAGGCGCGTCCGATGGCCGAGAACCGGGCGTGGAAATTCTCATCGACCCGAGCCGCCGCCGTCACGGCGACCGGATGCGGGCGCAGATGCGCGTTGAGGGCGCCGGCGAGCCGGAACGGGGTCCAGTCGCGCGCGAGGTCGATATGCGCGACCTGGCCGGTCGCGTGGACGCCGGCGTCGGTGCGCCCGGCGCCGGTGACGAGGGGGGCCGAAGGGTCGATGCGGGCGGCGGCGGTCTCGAGCGCGCCCTGGACGCTCGGGCGGTCGGGCTGGCGCTGCCAGCCGCTGAACGGACGGCCGTCATATTCGAGGCGAAGGGCGTAGCGGGGCATGGGCGCATGCCCTAGCGGGCGGCCCGCGCCTTGCCAAGCGCCGTTGCGGGGCGGGGCGGGAGCGACTAGGTCATGGCCGCATTCGAGCCGCAGGAATATCCGCCGTGTTATTGAACCGCATCGCCGACAGCGTCACGCGCACCATCGAAGACGGCATCGAGCGGGTCGGCGAGTCGCTGTTCGATCCGGTGGTGCGGTTGGGCGTGACCGGCCTGAGCCGGGCGGGGAAGACGGTGTTCATCACCTCGCTGGTCGCGAACCTGCTGGAGCGCGGGCGGATGCCGCAGCTCAAGGCGGCGGCCGAGGGGCGGATCGTGTCGGCGTATCTCCAGCCGCAGCCGGACCATACGGTGCCGCGATTTCCGTACGAGGACCATCTTGCGGCGCTGACCGGGCCCGAGCCGTACTGGCCCGAGGGGACGCGGACGATCTCGACGCTGCGCCTGTCGCTGCGGGTGACGCCGACGGGGTTTTTCACCGGGCTGACCGGGCCGAGGACGGTCCATCTCGACATCGTGGATTATCCCGGCGAATGGCTGCTTGATCTGCCGCTGATGAGCCAGAGTTTCGAGGAATGGTCGGCGGCGGCCATCGCGCTGGCGCGCGGTCCGGGGCGGGCGCCGCAATCCGAGGCCTGGCTGGCGCGGCTGGCGGAGACCGACGCCGCCGCGCCGCTGAATGAGCCGACGGCGCGTGCGCTCGCGGCTGATTTCACCGGATATCTGCGGGCGTCGCGCGAGGCGGGCCTGTCGAGCGTGGCGCCGGGGCGGTTCCTGATGCCGGGCGATCTGGAAGGCTCGCCGGCGCTGACGTTCTCGCCGCTGGAGAAGCCCGCGCGGACGCCGGGCGATTCGCTGTGGCGGGCGTTCGAGAAGCGGTTCGAGGCGTACAAGCGCGTCGTGGTGGGGCCGTTTTTCCGCAACCATTTCTCCAAGCTCGACCGCCAGGTGGTGCTGATCGACGCGCTGGGCGCGATCCATGACGGGCCGCGCGCGGTCGAGGACCTGCGCGCGGCGATGGCGGAGATCCTGACCTGTTTCCGGCCGGGGCAGAATTCGTGGCTGGCGCCTATTCTTGGACGGCGGATCGACCGGATCCTGTTCGCGGCGACCAAGGCGGACCATCTGCATCATTCGCAGCACGGCAAGCTCGCGGCGATCACCGAGGCGCTGGTGGCGGATGCGCGGAGCCGGGCGCAGTTCCGGGGAGCCGATACGCGGGCGATGTCCATCGCGAGCCTGCGCGCGACGGTCGAGCAGAGCGTGACGCGCGACGGACGCGAGATCGACGTGGTGCGCGGATTGCGGATGGATACCGGCAAGGAGGCTGCGCTGTTTCCGGGCAATCTGCCGGAGGACCCGAATGTCCTGTTGTCGCCGGCGCGGCAGGGCGCGGACGACTGGACCGACGCGGCCTATCACGTCACGCGTTTCGCGCCACCGAAGCTGGGCGATGGGCGCGGCGAGGGGCTTCCGCACATCCGGTTGGACCGCGCGGCCGAATTCCTGATCGGAGACCGTTTGCGATGACACGCCCCGACGCGCCGTTCACCATCGAGGTCGACGACCTGCCGACGCCTTCGGCCGCGAGCCCCGCCGACGCGCCGCCGCCGCCCGAGGACGCGCCGACCGGGGCGGCGATGGTGACGGTGACGAACATCGCGGGGCGAAAACGGTCGCGGTTCGGCGGACTGTTCTGGAGCGCCGCGGTCAGCCTGTTCACGCTGGTCCTGTCGATCGCGGCGTATGATTACATCAGCTCGCTGATCGCGCGGAATCCGACGCTCGGAATGATCGCGTTCGCGCTGACGGCGATCCTGGCGCTGGTCGTGCTGGTGCAGATCATCCGTGAGATGTGGGCGTTCCGGCGGCTGGCGCGGATCGACGGGTTTCACAAGGACGCGGCCAAGGCGCTCGAGGCGGATGACCGCAAGGCGGCGCTGGCGCTCTCGAAGCGGCTGGAGGCGTTCTACGCGCACCGCGAGGAGGTGCGCTGGGGTGCGCGCGATCTCGAGGAGCGGCGCGACGGGGTGCTGGACGCGGATGCGATGATCGCGCTGACCGAGCGGAGCCTTTTCGCGCCGCTGGACGCGATGGCGCGGCGCGAGATCGAGGCGGCGAGCCGGACCGTGGCGGGGGCGACGGCGCTGATCCCGCTGGCGTTGGCCGACGTGCTGACGGCGCTGTCGATGAACGTGCGGATGATCCGGCGGATCGCCGAGATCTACGGCGCCCATGCGGGGTTTTTCGGGTCCTGGCGGCTGCTGCGGTCGGTGGCCACGCATCTTCTGGCGACGGGCGCGGTGGCGGTGGGCGATGACGTGATCCATTCCGTGGTCGGCGGCAGCGCGCTTGCGCGGGTGTCGCGGCGCTTCGGCGAGGGCGTGATCAACGGCGCGCTGACAGCTAGGGTCGGGATCGCGGCGATGGAGGTCTGCCGGCCGCTGCCATTCGCCGCCTTGCCGCGGCCGAAGGTGAGCAACGTGATCGGCCGGTCGCTGACGGGGCTTTTCGGGCAGGCAAAATAGGGTGTCCAAACTTGGCAGGATTTCAAGCACCTGATTGCTTTGAGGAAAAGTGTTAACGTCGTGTGCGGCGCGGGCGAGGCGAAAGCCGATTGATGCGGGCGGGCGCCGCGGCTATACGTCTGGCCATGTCCCGGATCATCGGCATCCGCTTCCGAATTACCGGCCCGGCGCTCTAGTTTTCTGGAGCCGCCGGTTTTCGGCCGTTCGCGCCGACTCGACATTTTTCCAGACCCGACTGAAAGGCCGCCCGATGTGCGCCGATGTGACGACCGACACGCCCGACTACAAAGACACGCTGTTCCTGCCGAAAACCGAGTTTCCGATGCGGGCGGGCCTGCCCAAGCGCGAGCCGGATTGGCTGGCGCGGTGGGATGCGATCGGGGTCTATGAGAAGCTGCGCGAGAAGAAGGGGCGGGCGCCCTTCGTGCTGCATGACGGGCCGCCCTACGCCAACGGGCATCTGCATATCGGCCACGCGCTCAACAAGATCCTCAAGGACATGGTCGTCCGCTCGCAGCAGATGATGGGCAAGGACAGCCGGTACGTGCCGGGCTGGGACTGTCACGGCCTGCCGATCGAGTGGAAGATCGAGGAGCAGTACCGCGCCAAGGGCAAGTCCAAGGACGACGTGCCGGTCAACGAGCTGCGCGCGGAATGCCGCAAATTCGCGGAAGGCTGGGTCGACATCCAGCGCGAGGAGTTCAAGCGGCTCGGCGTCACCGGCGACTGGGACGATCCGTACCTCACGATGGATTTCAATTCCGAGGCGGTGATCGCCGAGGAGTTCATGAAGTTCGTGATGAACGGGTCGCTGTATCTGGGGTCGAAGCCGGTGATGTGGTCGCCGGTCGAGAAGACGGCGCTGGCCGAAGCGGAAGTCGAGTATCACGACCATCAGAGCCATACGATCTGGGTGAAGTTTCCGGTGGTCGAGGGGCCGGAGGCGCTGAAAGGCGCGTCCGTCGTGATCTGGACGACGACTCCCTGGACGATCCCGTCCAACAAGGCGGTCGCGTTCAATCCGAAGATATCCTACGGCCTTTACAAAGTTTTGCAGACCGAAACGGAGTGCTGGCTCGAAGCCGGAGACCTGTTGGTTTTCGCGGACGCCTTGGCTGAAGAGGCGCTTGGCAAGAGCCGGGCCTTGGCATGGGAGCGGGTTTCGGACGTCGATCCGCACGACGTGAAGGCGATGGCGCATCCGCTGCGCGGGACTGACGGAGCGGACGAGTTCTGGGACTATCCGGTGCCGATGATCGACGGCGATCATGTGACCGAGGAGGCCGGAACCGGGTTCGTGCACACCGCGCCGAGCCACGGCGCGGACGATTACGAGGCGTTCGTGAAGCGTGGCTGGGTCGACCGGCTGACGCACAACGTGCTGGAGGATTCGTCCTTCGCGGCGCATGTGCCGTTCTTCGCCGGGCTGGAGATCTTCGACCGCAAGGGCAAGGAGGGCAAGGCGAACGCCGCCGTCATCGCCAAGCTGGTCGAGGCGGGCGCGCTCGCCGCGCGCGGGCGGATGACGCATTCCTATCCGCATTCCTGGCGGTCCAAGGCGCCGGTGATCTATCGCAACACGCCGCAATGGTTCGTCGAGATCGACAGGCCGCTCGGCGACGGGATGGACACCTACGGCAAGACGATCCGCGAGCGGGCGCTGACCTCGATCGACGAGCTGGTGACCTGGACGCCGCAGACCGGGCGCAACCGGCTCTATTCGATGATCGAGGCGCGGCCCGACTGGGTGCTGTCGCGGCAGAGGGCCTGGGGCGTGCCGCTGACGTGCTTCGTCAAACGGCTGGGCGAGGGCAGGGTCGAGATCCTGCGCGATCCGGCGGTCAACGCGCGCATCGCCGAGGCCTTCCGGGCCGAGGGCGCCGACGCCTGGTTCGAGGAGGGGGCCGCGGCGCGGTTCCTCGGAAACGACCACGACCCGGCCGAGTGGGAGAAGGTGACGGACATCCTCGACGTCTGGTTCGACAGCGGCTCGACGCACGCCTTCGCGCTGCGCGACCGGGCGGACGGGCTCTGGCCGGCGAGCCTGTATCTGGAAGGGACCGACCAGCATCGCGGCTGGTTCCATTCCTCGATGCTGCAATCCTGCGGGACGATGGGGCGGGCGCCCTACGAGGGCGTGCTGACGCACGGGTTCACGCTCGACGAGAAGGGCATGAAGATGTCCAAATCGCTCGGCAACACCGTGGCGCCCGAGGACGTGGTCAAGCAGTACGGCGCCGACATCCTGCGGCTCTGGGTGGCGCAGGTGGATTACACCGCCGACCAGCGGATCGGGCCGGAGATCCTCAAGGGATCGGCGGATTCGTATCGGCGGCTGCGCAACACGCTGCGCTTCATGATCGGGGCGCTCGACGGGTTCGACGAGGCCGAGCGGGTGGAGCCGGCGGAGATGCCGGAGCTGGAGCGCTGGGTGCTGCACCGGCTGGCGGAGCTGGACGCGGAGGTGCGCGCGGGGTACGGGCGCTACGCGTTCCAGCACGTGTTCCAGCAGCTGTTCCAGTTCTGCACGGTGGATCTGTCGTCGGTGTATTTCGACATCCGCAAGGACGCGCTTTACTGCGATCCGGCCGACAGCCTGCGGCGGCGGTCGGCGCGCACGGTGCTTGATCTCCTGTTCACGCGGCTGACGACGTGGCTGGCGCCGATGCTGGTCTTCACGATGGAGGAGGTCTGGCTGGAGCGGTTCCCGGGGGAGGAGTCCTCGGTGCATCTGGTGGATTTCCCCGACACGCCGACGGTCTGGCGCGACGAGGCGCTGGGCGCGAAATGGGCGGGGATCCGGCGCGCGCGGCGCGTCGTGACCGGCGCGCTCGAGGTCGAACGGCGCGAGAAGCGGATCGGGGCGAGCCTCGAAGCGGCGCCGGTGGTGCACGTGTCGGACGCCGACCTGATGGCGGTGCTCGGGAGCGTCGATTTCGCCGATCTCTGCATCACGTCGGACCTGACGCTGAGCGACGCTGCGGCGCCGGCGGGCGCGTTCACGCTCGACGACGTGGCGGGCGTGGCGGTTGTCCCGGCGCTGGCGGAGGGCGGAAAATGCGCGCGGTGCTGGAAGGTGCTGCCGGACGTCGGCACGCATTCCCATCCGCAGACCTGCGCGCGGTGCGACGCGGCGCTGGGCTGAGGCGGTGCTGACGCTGCATATCGGGCTGCCCAAGACCGGCACCACGTTTCTGCAGCGTCAGGTTTTCGCGGGCTCCGAGGATCCGCTGTTTCTGCACCGGCGTCAGGGCCCGGAGGCGGAGGCGCTTTGCCGGGATCTGCGGCGCTACGTGAAGTGCCCGGGGATCGTTGCGCCGTTTCTGCGTCGCCGGCTCCGCAATCGTCTGGTCGCGATCGCGGAGGCGGGAGAAGTGCCGCGGCTGCTGGTCTCCGACGAGAACGTCGCCATCGGTTCCGCCGGCTTCTGGACGGGCACGGGGCCTGACCCGGTCCGCGTCGCCCGGCGGATCGCGGAGCTGCTGCCCGGGGAGCGTATCCGGGTGCTGATCGGGATCCGGCGCCAGGATCAGTGGCTGGCGTCGCGCTACGCGGAATCCTCGAAGCGTCTGAGCGGGCTGGGCCAGGATGATTTCGAGCGCCGGATGCGCGAGATCGTCGCGACCGAGGTTTTGAGAGGGCCGCTGGCCTGGCTGGATTACGGATCGGTCCGCGACCGGTTCGCCGCGGCGTTGGGACCGGAGAACGTGCGGCTGGTGTCGCTCGAGAGGATCGCGGCGGAGCCGGTCGCGACGGTCCATTCGCTCGAGGCGTTCATCGGCGCCGGACCGGAGCAAAGGGCAAGGTCGCTCAAGCCGTCACATCAAGGCCGGAACCGGCTCTCGAAAGGTCCGAACACGTGGCGGATGCGCAAGGGCGGCGGGGTTCTTCACCTTGGCCCGGAGATCCAGGCGGCGCTGCTCGGGCGGTTCGAGGAGGCGAACGCGTCGCTCGCGCCTGGCGCCTTCGGGCCGTGACTTTCAGTCGGCGCGCGCGGTTTCGCGCGCCGGCAGGACCTGCATGATCACGCCCACGGCGAGCAGCCAGAGGCTGGTGAGCAGCAATCCGGCCTTGATCGCGGCGGGCGGGTCGAAAGAAGCGAAATAGGCCGACCAGCCGGCGAGGGCGACCCAGAGGATCGCGACGCCGAGGTTGAGGGGGCGCCAGCGCTCGGTGCGGACCGGGTGGATGAATTTCAGGCCGGTGAACTGCAGTGCCGCGAGGATCACGATGGCGAGCAGCGTGAACCAGACCGGCGGCGTGAAGACCAGAAAGACCAGCACCACCATCTGCCAGGCGGCGGGGAAGCCGACGAAGCTGTTGTCGCCGGCCTTCATGCGGGTGTCGGCGAAATAGACCACGCCGGTCAGCGCGATCAGCAGCGCCGAGAGCAGCCCCCAGGGGGCGGGCAGCAGGTCGGAGTAGATCAGCGCGTAGGCCGGGATGAAGACGTAGGTGAGGTAATCGATCACCAGATCGAGGATCACCCCGTCCCAGTTGGCGGCGTTTTTCTTGATGTCGACCTTGCGCGCGAGCGGTCCGTCGATGCCGTCGACGATCAGCGCGATGCCGAGCCAGCCGAACATCAGCGGCCAGTTCGCCTGGGTCGCCGCGACCAGCGCGAGCAGCGCCAGCGCCGCGCCGGAGGCGGTCAGAAGATGGACGGAGAACGCGGCGGGTGTCGTTTTCATCATGCGTTGATAGGCGGAAAGGAGGGGGATACAAAGGCGATCGTGTCGCGCGCGGGCGGGTTTCGCGGACTTGCCGCCGGGCGCGGGGCGGGGCATTGTGCGTTCGTCATTTCACTCGGCGGGGAGGCCTTGATCGCATGTTCAATTTCGCGAGACTGCTCGTCGCGGCGACCGCCGCGATGATCGCCGCGGGCGCCGCGGCCGCCGATCTGCCGGATCTGGGCGGCCGGGAAGTCGTGGTCGTCACGGAGAACGCCTATCCGCCGCTCCAGTTCGTGGCGCCGGGGACCGGCGAGGCGATCGGTTGGGAATACGACGCGATGGCGGAGATCGCGGCGCGGCTGAACTTCACGCCGGTTTATGAGAATTCGAGCTGGGACGCGATGATCCCGGCGGTGAGCGAGGGCCAGTACGACTCGGCATGACCGGCATCACCATCCGCGCGGACCGGGCGGAGATGGTGGATTTCTCTGCGCCCTACATGCGCTCGGAGATGTTCATGCTGGTGCGCGCCGACGAGAACCGCTTCACCGGACAGGAGGATTTCGTCGCCGCCGGCGAGGACGTGCTGATCGGGGCGCAGGCGGGGACGACGCCGTTCTACGTCGCGGTCTATGATCTGCTCGACGGCAACGAGGCCAATCCGCGGATCGTGCAGTTCGAGACGTTCGGGGCGAGCGTGCAGGCGCTTCGGGTCGGGGATGTCGATCTGGTGCTGACCGACGGGACGGCCGGCGCGGGATATGTCGAGGCCAATCCGGGGGTGTTCAAGCTGACCGGCGACGCGATGGGGTCCGAGGATTTCGGTTTCATCTTCCCCAAGGGCTCGGAGCTTGTCGCGCCGTTCGACGCGGCGATCGAGGCGATGCGGGCGGACGGGACGCTGGAGGCGCTCAACGTGAAGTGGTTCCTCGACTACGAGCTGGGCCAATAGGCGGGGATGGGGCCGTCACCGGCCGGGGACGAGGGCGAGTTTCCCTGGTGGCTGCTCGTCGCGTGCATGCTCGGGGCGGTGTTCGCGTGGAACATCGTCGCGGACGAGACCTACCGGCAGATCCTGGGCACGCTCTCCAGAGGGATCGCGGTGACGGTGTTCGTCACGCTGGTGTCGTTCGCGCTGGCTTCGGGACTGGGGCTGCTGCTGGCGGTCTGCGTGCTGTCGCGCTTCGTGATCCTGCGCCAGATGGCGCGGTTCTGGATCGAGATCATCCGCGGCGTGCCGATGCTGGTGCTGCTGTTCTACATCGCCTTCGTGGGCGCGCCGGCGCTTGTGGCGGGTTGGAACGCGGTCGCGGAGCCGCTGGGCCTCGATCCGATCCGGACGCGGGACCTTTCGCTGATCTGGCGGGCGATCCTCGCGCTGACCATCGGATACTCGGCGTTCATCGCCGAGGTGTTCCGCGCGGGCATCCAGTCGGTCGACGGCGGCCAGATCGAGGCGGCGAAGGCGCTGGGCCTGAGGCCCTGGGCGCGGTTCCGGCTGATCGTGCTGCCGCAGGCGCTCCGGACCATCCTGCCGCCGCTCGGCAACGATTTCATCGCGCTGATCAAGGACAGCGCGCTGGTCTCGGTGCTCGGGGTGGCGGACATCACGCAGCTCGGCAAGATCTACGCGGCCGGGTCGTTCCGGTTTTTCGAGACGTACAACGTTGTGGCGTTCCTGTATCTGGTCATGACGATCGGTCTCTCGCTGGCGCTCCGGCGATTGGAGCGGCGGCTGCGGGACCGGCGGCCGGGAGCGTGAGACGCGGAACGGGGAGTTGGGGCGGATGATCGATTTCTACACATGGCCGACGCCGAACGGCCGCAAGGTCTCGATCCTGCTCGAGGAGTTGGGGCTGGAGTACCGCACGCACGCCATCGACATCGGCAAGGGCGATCAGGACGATCCGGCGTTCCGCGCGGTCTCGCCGAACGGCAAGATCCCGGCGATCCGCGATGACGGGTTCACGCTGATGGAATCGGGCGCGATCATGCTCTATCTCGCGGAGAAGCATGGACGTTTCCTGCCGGAGGGCGAGGATCGCTGGCGGGCGGTCGAATGGCTGATGTGGCAGATGGGCGGGGCCGGGCCGATGCTGGGGCAGGTGCATCATTTCGTGAAGCACAATCCCGGCAAGGCGCCCTATGCCGAGGAGAGGTTCGGCGCCGAGGCGCGTCGGCTCTACGGCGTGCTGGACGCGCGGCTGACGGGGCGGGATCACGTCGCGGGGGAGTATTCGATCGCGGACATGGCGATATGGCCGTGGATCTCGCGGTTCGAATGGCAGGGCGTCGATCTGGCGGGGTTCCCCGCGGTGCGCGAGTGGTATACCCGTATCGCCGAGCGGCCGGCGGTGCGGCGCGGCTACGACGTGCCGCGTTTCGTGAACGCGATCCCCATGCCGTGAGCGGCCTCGGGTCCGCGAAAAAGTAACACATGATTAACCGTTTAGGCTTCCAGCCCTGATCGGATTGTGTTAGATACAGTGAGGGATCGGTGGTTCACGTGTATGAATCATCGGCAAACCCGAGTGTGTGGGGGCGTCATTCTTGAACGAATCGGACGTCGTGATTGAAGGGGAAGTGGGAAAAATTATGAAGCATAGCGCAAAATTCGCGGGTCTCGCGGCGGCTGCGGTTCTCGCAACCGGTCTGGCGGCGACGTCGGCGGGTGCGGTGCCGGTTTCGGTGTCGAGCGGCGATTCGGTGGATTTCGGTAACCTCGATTTCGCCGGCGAAGCAGTCTCGGGCGCCGGCGGCGCCGGATCCTGGTTCGTAACGTTCAATGCCGCTTCGTCCGGTACCGGCGAGGCGCTGGTGACGATCGGACCGAGGAATTTGTCAGCCTGGACCGATCTGATGGTGGGTTGGTCCGATGGCGAATCGTCCGTGGTCACGCCGACGTCCACGACGGTTTCGACAATGTTCCTCGATCCTGCATCTCTGTCGCAGATGCTGGTCATCTCCTGGTCCGACTCGCTCCCCGGCTTCGCCTTCGACGTTGAAGGCACTGTCGCGGTTTCGCCGATCCCGCTGCCGGCCGCCGGCCTGCTGCTGATCGGCGGGCTGGGCGCGCTCGGTTTCGCCGGTCGCCGCAAAAAGTCCTGACGGCCCAACCGGTCTGAGATGTTTCGAAAAGGGCTGGCTCCGCCGGCCCTTTTCTTTTGCGCTCAAGGCACCGGAATGTCGAAGTGCAGAACGTCTTCCCGGATCCCGAGTCCCTCATAGAGCGCGATGGCGGGACCGTCGCCCTGATCGGCTTGGACGAAGATCACATGCGCTCCCCGCTCCGAGGCGATTCCGCGCAGACGCCCGATCAGCGCGGTCGCCACGCCCTTTCGGCGGAAACCGGCGGCGACCGCGAGATCGTAGATGTAGAACTCGCTCCGTTCGCGCTCGAATTTCACGAGTTCGTAGGCGGCCAGACCGCCGATCACCGCGCCATCCGAGAGGGCGATCAAGGCTACGAAGCCTTGGTCGTTCAGCAGCCGTCGGACATGATCGGGCCCCGGCCGCGCGCCGGTATAGGTCGCGGGATCCTCGAAGGCCTCGCCGAACAGCGTCATCAGACGCGCATGGAGATCGAGATCGTCGGGGCCCAGCCTCCGGATGTCGTGAATCGGCATGGTCCGGCCCGTCAGCGTTCCGTGAGCTTCAGCTCGATGCGGCGGTTGCGGGCCAGCGCCTCGGGCGAGGTTCCGGTGTCGACGGGCTGATACTCCCCGAAGCCGGTGGCGGCGAGGCGGTTGGCGGGGATGCCCTCGGCGTCGATCATGTATTGCACGACCGAGAGGGCGCGGGCCTGGCTCAGCTCCCAGTTGTCGCGGAACGCCCCACCGGGCGTCACGGGCACGCTGTCGGTGTGGCCATCGACGCGCAGGATCCAGTCGATGCCGTCGGGGATGTCGTCGGCGATGTCGTTGATGACGCCCGCCACGCGCGCGACCTGGGCGCGGCCGTCCGGGGCGAGCGTGGCGGAGCCCTGGTCGAACAGCACCTCGGAGGGGAAGACGAACCGGTCGCCGACGACCTGGACGCCCTCGCGCTCGCCGAGGATCTCGCGCATCCGCCCGAAAAATTCGGAACGGTAGCGGGTGAGGTCCTGCGCCTCGGCTTCAAGCCGCGCGCGTTCGCGGGCTTCGAGATCGGCGCGGGCGCTCTCCTCGGCGGCGACCTTGGCCAAGGCGGCGTTGAGGTCGGAACCAAGGGTTTCGATGCGGACCTGGGCGGCCACGTCATCGGCGCGGGCCGCGTCGAGCAGGCCCTGTAGGCCGTCGAGTTGCTGGCGCAGCGCCGCGGTCTGCTGGTTCAGGAGCGCCACCTGGCGTTGCGCCTCGGCGGATATCTCGGTCTGATCGGCGAGCAGCGCGCGGGCCTGTGCGAGTTCGGCGGCGCGGCGCTCGGCCTCGGTCAGCGCCTCGGCCTCGGAGCCCAGGACCGCGTCACGCGCGGCCTCGGCGGCGGCGAGCAGGGTGAGGGTGTCTTCGGCCCGTTGGCGTTCGGCCTCGAGGTTCAGCGTCATGGCGGTCAGCTCCGCGTCGGCGTTCTCCAGCCGCGCGCGGAGCGCCTCGGCGGCGGCGGCCTCGGCGACGCGCTGCGCCTCGGCCTCGCTCAGCGCCTCGGTCTGGGTCGCGGTGGTGGCCTGGAGCCCCGTGATCTCTTCGCGCAGCGAGGCCGCCATCGCCTCCAGCGCCTCGCGCCGGGCCACTGCGAGACGCGCGGCCTCGGCCTCGGCGTCCCGCTCGACCCGGGCGGTCTCCAGCGCGCCGGTGATCTCGGTGTTGCGCGCGAGCAGGTCGGCGACCTGCGCCTCGAAGGAGGCGATGCGTGCCTCGGCCGCGTCGCGTTCGGCGTTCAGGGTCGAAATCAGCGCCTCCTGGGTATCGGCGCGGCTGCGTTCAAGCCCGAGGGCGTCGGCGAGGGTCGCGACCTGGACGGAGAGTTCGCCGAGTTCGCGGTTCTGTTCGACGATTTCGAGATTCTGCGCGTCGATTTCGGTCTCCTGGCCGGTGATGGTGTCGCGCAGGACGAACTGCACGATCATGAAGATCGAGAGCACGAAGAACAGCACCAGGATCAGCGCGGTCATCGCGTCGACGAAGCCCGGCCAGATCGAGGCGGCGAAGCGGGACGTGTTGCGACGGCTGAGCGCCATCGATCAGAACCGGCCGCGGGTGGCGATGGCGCGGATCGCCTCGGTGAGACCGGCGATCTCCTGGCGCATCTCGGTCACCACGTCCTGGCGGCCGGCGGACAGATCTTCCAGGATGCGCAGGACCTGGGTGTCGATGCTGCGCAGACGGGCGCGGGTCTCGTTGTCGAGGCGGCCCGAATCCTCGTCGCGGGCGGCGAGGATCTCGGCGGTCTTCTCCTGGGCCGCGGCGATGCGTTCCATCAGGGCGGTCTCGGCCTCGTGGCGGGCGGGGGCGGCCAGGATCGCCGCAAGCTCGGCCAGGCGCGCCTCGGTGGCGGCGGAGCGGGCGACGCCCTGTTCGACCACGTCGCGCAGGTTGTCGATCTGCTCGGAGGTCTGGCCGATGACGGTGAGGACGTTGGCGGCGGTCAGGCCTTCCTCCGCGTCCATGCCCGACAGGCCGATCTTGGTGATCGAGGAGAGCCATTCCTCGAGTTCGCGGTAGAAACGGTTCTGGCCGTGGCTTGAGAAAAGCTCCAGCAAACCGACGACGAGCGAGCCCGCGAGCCCGAGCAGCGAGGAGGCGAAGGCCGTGCCCATGCCGCCGAGCTGGTCCTCGAGGCCGGACATGAGGTTGTCGAAAACCTCGATGGCGGTCTGGCCTTCTTTGGGGGCCAGGCTGCGGATCGTGTCGACGACCGCCGGCACAACCGTGGCGAGACCGTAGAAGGTGCCGAGCAGGCCGAGGAAGATCAGCAGGTTGATGAGATAGCGCGTCAGATCGCGCTGTTCGTCGAGGCGGGTCGCCACGGAATCGAGGATCGAGCGGGTCGAGGTCGAGGTGAGCGCGCTGCGCGCGCGCTTCTGCGAGAGGAGGGCGGCGAGGGAGGCGAGCAGGCTCGGCGCCTTGGTGAATTCGCTGCCGGGGCGGTCGAGCGCGAAGCCCTCGATCCAGCTGACCGAGGCGACGAGGGTGAACATCTGCCAGAAACAGGCGCCGACGCCGATGAGGAACACGACGCCGATGAAGCCGTTGAGCCACGGCGAGGCGAGAAAGACCGGCGATACGGTCGGGAAGAGAAGCACCGCTCCGGCGATCGCGAGTCCCAGAACGATCAGCATCATCACGATCTGGCGGACCGGCTGGGAAAACTGCGGCTCGGCCTTGAGACTCATCGCCATGTGACTTGCACGCTCCTTAAGACACGCATCGACCTTACTTGGCGCCGCGACGCTTTCCAACCGGCTTGTCTTGCTTCACAATCGGGCGCAAGGGGTTATTTCGCGCCGACGTTTCCCGTCCGTGCGGGTCATTACAGGGATACCATTCCGATGGACGTCACTTTCGCGCCGGTTCTCGCCCTTCTGGGGTTCGCGATCATCCTGATCCTGATGATGGTCAAGTCCGTGCCGCAAGGCGAGAACTGGACCGTCGAGCGCTTCGGCCGCTACATCCGCACGTTGGATCCGGGATTGCGTTTCGTCTTTCCGCTGATCGACCGGGTAGGCTCCAAGATCAACATGATGGAGACCGTTCTTGACATCGAGCAGCAGGAGGTCATCACCCGCGACAACGCGATGGTCGTGGCCGACGCGGTCGCGTTCTACCAGGTCGTCGACGCGTCCAAGGCCGCCTACGAGGTGCGCGAGCTCGAACGCTCGCTGCGCAACATCAGTCAGACCAACATCCGTTCGGTGCTCGGATCGATGGAACTGGACGAGGCGCTGAGTAATCGCGATGCGATCAACACGCGGCTGCTGTCGGTGATCGACAACGCCTCGACGCCCTGGGGCGTGAAGGTGACGCGCGTCGAGATCCGCGATCTCGCCCCGCCGCCGGACATCAACGAGGCGATGGCTCGCCAGATGAAGGCCGAGCGGCTCAAGCGCGCCGAGATCCTGACGGCGGAGGGCCAGAAGCAGGCGGCGATCCTCAAGGCCGAGGGCGAGCGCGAGAGCCAGATCCGCGAGGCGGAGGGCCGGCGCGAGGCCGCGTTCCTGGACGCCGAGGCCCGCGAACGCTCGGCCGAGGCCGAGGCGAAGGCGACGACGATGGTCTCGGAGGCCATCGCCAAGGGCGACATCCAGGCGGTGAATTATTTCGTCGCGCAGAAATACACCGAGGCGCTGCGCGACATCGCCGCCAGCCCGAACTCGAAAACGGTGCTGATGCCGCTGGAGGCGTCCAGCCTGATCGGGTCGGTCGCGGGCATCGCCGAGATCGCCAAGGCGGTGCGGCCCGCCGGGGCCGGCTGAGATGGAGATGCTGGATCCGGTCTCGCCGTGGTGGTGGGTCGCGGCCGCCATCGTGCTCGCCGGGATCGACATGCTGATCGCGTCCGCGGTGCTGGTCTGGGCGGCGCTGGCCGCCTTCATCGTGGCGATCGCGCTCTGGGTCGTTCCGGCCCTGTCCGTTCCGGCCCAGCTTGGACTTTTCGCGCTGCTGTCGATCTTGTCGATCTTCGGTGGCCGGGCCTTGTCCGGCCGCTTCGGCGAGGGCGGCGAGGCGTCGCGCGCGCTCAACCGGCGTTCCGAGGGTCTGGTCGGTCGAGAGGCGGTGGTTCTGTCGTTCGATTTCCATGAGGGACGGGTCGAGATCGACGGCGTGCCTTGGAACGCGCGGCTGGAGGGCGAGAAGACCCCCGCGATCGGGTCGCGGGTGAAGGTCATCGCCGCCGACGGAACGGTGGTGTGGGTGCGACGGATCGTGGAGCCGCCGCGTTCGGACGCCTGATCGGAAAGCGGGTGTGGTCCGCGGCGGACCCGTCGCGCTGTCGCGCTCGCCTTCAGGACGCGCTGAGGACCTCCCGCCAACCGTCCTCGTCGATGGCGCGGAGACGCGCCAGCGCCGCCTGCGCGTCGGCTCGGATGTCGGCTTTGCTCTTTGCCTTCACGTCTTCGACCCCGCGGATCAGGGCGTCGATTTCCGGCAGGGGCGTTTTCGTGGCGGCGGACAGGGCCTGCAACGCCTCCAGAACCTTGCCGAGCTGCGTGCCGTAGCTCGCGACCTCGGTGACCACCTTGTGCTCGATTTCCGGCACGCCTTTGATCTCGGGGGAAAACAGGCGCGGCACGATCTCCTGGGTCACGTCGCCTGAGAAGGGGGCCCGGAACATCGGGGCCCATACATCGAACGGGGAAATCATCGGGGTGCTCCTTGTGCTGGACGAGCGAACGATCTCCCCATCGCCGCAGCCTGTCAAACCTGCGGATCACGGTTGCCCTGTTTTTGGGCGGTTGAGCGCGACTGCGACGGACCGCGCGGCGATCCTCGAAACGGCTCCGTTAACGGAGGTTTCCGAGATCTGAACGGAAATCCGGAAAGCTTTTGATCACAATGGCTTGTTTGTTCCGCCACGCGTGGCACTTCCGTGCGCCTCATGCCCGTCCCGGTCGATCCGCGCGCGCACCATCTCCGAGAGCCGGGCGAGATCGGGGTCCGGCAGGCCCAGGGCGTCCAGCCCGGTGATGGTGTTGGCGAGGTATTCGGCGTTCGGGCCGCGGGGTCCGATGGCGGTGGCGATCACGTCGGCCTGTTCCGCGAGGCTGAGGCCGCCGCGATACTGCGCGTGGTCGCGCTTCACGACGAAGGCGACGGCCTCGACGATCTCGTCGCCTTCGAGTGTGAGCGGCAGACGGGTTTCCCGGTAGGCGTAGGAGACCAGTTCGCGCTCGCGCAGATAGGCGAGCGTCGCGTCGGCCTCGGTCCCGGCCACGCGGTAGGCGACGCCGTGACAGGCGGCATCTTCGTCCTCGTCGAGCGCCAGGACCAGGCCGGGGCGGTCGGGCGTGCCGCGATAGACGATCGAGGACATGCAGAAGGCGCGGCGCCAGCCCGAAAGCGTCGCGCGGCGGCGGTCGGTGAAGGGAAAACCGGGGTTCCAGATCAGGGAGCCGTAGCCGAAAACCCAGAACGCGCCCGGCTGTGACTGGTCTGGAGACATCGGGCCTGATACCGCTCCTGAATTCGGGCGCGCGCGGCCCCCGGAGAGCGAGGGTGGTATGCGATGCGGATCCTTTTTGCAATCGTGGCGCTGGCGGGTCTGGCCTGGAGCGGCTGGTGGTGGGTCCACGCGTCCTCGCGCGACGCGGCGTTGGAGCGGTGGCTCGCGGAGCGGCGGGACGCCGGGTGGGTCGCCGATGCGGGGGACGTGAGCGTGCGGGGGTTTCCGAACCGTCTGGACGCGGTGGTGACGGATCTGGCGCTCGCCGATCCCCGGAGCGGCTGGTCGTGGACCGCCCCGGAGTTCCAGATCCTGTCGATGTCGTGGAAGCCGAACCATGTGATCGCGGTCTGGCCCGGCGAGCAGGTCGTGGCGTCGCCATACGAGACGGTGCGGGTCGAGAGCTCGGAGATGCGCGGTTCGGTGGTGTTCGAAGCCGGTTTGGGGCTGACGCTCGACCGGACGGCCATCGAGATCGGCGACATGCGGCTGCGCGGCGAGTTCGGCTGGGAGGCGGGGATCGGCAAGGCGATTTTCTCGACGCGGCAGAGCGGCGGCGACGCGCCGGACTTCGCGCATGATCTCGCGTTCGCGGCGAGCGATCTGACGCCGCCGGATTTTCTCGGCGCGCTGGATGTCGGCGGCGTGCTTCCGGCGACGGTCGAGGTCCTGAACCTCGACTCCACGCTGGTTTTTGACCGCGACTGGGACCGCGCCTCGGTGGAAGGGGAGAATCCGCGACTTCTGGAGGTCCGGCTTCGGGACGCGAGCGCCGTTTGGGGCAGTCTCGATCTGCGCGGACAGGGCGTCTTGCGGGCCGACGCGCGGGGTTATGCCGAGGGTGAGATCAAGCTGCGGGCGCGGAACTGGTCGGAGATGCTGACGCTCGCGGAGCGGTCGGGAGCTATCCCGCAGGGGCTCGCGGGGCCTTTGCGCGCGGGTCTCGATCTGATCGCGACGCTGTCGGGTGATCGCGATACGCTAAACGTACCCCTTCGGTTCGAAGGCGGCAACGCGATGCTGGGGCCGGTGGTGCTCGGGGAGGCGCCGCGTCTGCTGATACGGCGCTGAGGTGCGGGGCGCCCGGGCGTTGCCCGGACGCCGCGTGGCGCTTACTGCGCGGGTTCTGTCTCGCGGACCTGCGGTTTGATCGGCTGGACCGACGCGGCGGGGCGCGACGACTGCGCGTTCGACCCGCCCTGCTGGTTGAGCGGATCGTCCTGGCGCTGGACCGAGCCCTCGAAATGGGCGCCGCTCTCGATCGCGATGGTCTTGTGGACGATGTCGCCCTCGACGCGGGCGGTCGAGCTCAAGCGGACCTTGAGGCCGCGGAGCCGTCCGACGACGCGGCCGTGGACGATGACGTCATCCGCCATCACTTCGCCTTTGACGGTGGCGGTCTCGCCGACGATCAGCATCTGGGCGCGGATGTCGCCCTCGACGGTGCCTTCGATCTGGATGTCGCCGCTGGAGCGGACGTTGCCGACGATGGTGATGTCGGACGACATGACCGATGCGGCGGGTTTCGCCTTGGGCGCCGCTGGGGTCGCGGTCGCCGGCGCGGGCGTGGCTGGCCGGGAGGCCATGTCGGGGCTGGATGTCGGGCTCGCCTGGACGGGCGAGGGCTGCGGGACGTCTTCTTCTTTGGGCTTGGGCTTAGAAAACATTCTTGGCGGCCTCCAAATAGGTCATCGGATTCACGGGTCGTCCGTGCAGGTGAACCTCGTAGTGAAGGTGAACTCCTGTACTACGTCCGGTTGAACCCATATCACCTATTTGCTCGCCACGCGATACTTTTTGTCCGGTGCTGACGCGTAATTTCGTCTGATGGGCATAGACCGTTTCGAACCCGAACGCGTGGCGGATGCGGACGGTGTTGCCGTAGCCGCTCTCGCGCTTGGCCGAGACGACGACGCCGTCGGCCGTGGCGTAGATGGGCGTACCCTTGGGAGCGGCGAAATCGACGCCGGAATGCATCCGATGGCCGCGGCCCTTGGGGTCGCGCCGTACGCCGAAGCCGCTGGTGAAGCGGTATCCGGCCTTGACCGGCATGGCGTAGGGCACCTTGCCGACGGCGATGCGCAGGAGATTCATGCGGTCGAGGTCGATCATCAGGCGGTCGAGCCGGGTGTTGAGACCGTCGTCATCATAGGAGCGCGTGCTCATCGTCGCCGCTTCGGCCGGGCCGCCTTGGCCGGTATGGGTGCTGCGGACCGTGGCGAGAAGGCTGTCGACGTCGAGGGAGGTGGTCTTGAACATCTTCTCGAGCGGGCCGAACGACATGGCGATCGCCTGTTCGAGGTTCGAGATCATCTCTTCCTGGCGCATCGTGTTGAGCGCGGTCTTGAGTTCGAGCTCGGCGAGCTGGGCGGCGAGATCGGCGCTTTCGGCGGTGGCGGTGTCGCGGCCCACCACGGCGTCGGACAGCGCGTTCGAGACGGTCTGGAGCGTCTCGTCGAGATCGTCGCGGGTGGAGCCTTTGGCGTTGAGGGTCTGATTGACCTCGTTCATTTGCGCCAAAAGCAGCGCGTTCTTCTCCGACATCTCGTCGCGCTGGACGATCGCGTCCTGCAGGCGGTTCCGCATCAGATCCAGCGCCGTCGTCAGCTCGCGGGTGTCCTCGACGGAATCGAGAATGCGCGACTGCTGGAGGCTGATCTGCTCCATCGCGACCTGGAAGCGGTTTTGCGCGGACCAGGCTTCGGCGGCGCGCTGGTCGCGTTCCTGGGACAGTTCCTCGAGGCGTGTCTCGTAGGCTTCCTGGAGGATGGTGGTCTGGCTGGCGTCAGCGTCGGCGGCGACGCGGTCCAGCGCGATCGTGGCCGTAGCGACCGACATCCAGCCGACGGCGACGATCGAGGCCGATCCGAGCATGATCTGGGTAAGAGGTGTGAGGCGGAAGTATCGTGTCGAGTCCGAGCTCTGGATGAAAACGCGTTTCTCGGAGAAGTGTTTTGATAACGCGCTGTTCAGTCTGCGTCGCAGGCCCGGCATTGCTCGCCCCTTGGTTGTTCCACCACTTGTTGGGGACTGCCCGATCCCTCGGCACCGTTTCTAGGGAGAGGGGCAGGGGATGGCAATCGCGGAAGAACCGTAATCCAGGTCACGGAAGTTGATCGGCGGATAGTTGCCGGTTGCGCCGTCCGATCGGAAACGCGTCGCGGGTCGGAGGCCCGGACGGTTTCAGGCGGTCGCGGTTCCTTGCGCGGCGTCCCAGCTTTCGGCCGAGAGGCGGGCGCGTTTCGCGGTTTCCTCGATGGCCATGCCCGGTTTGTAGAGTGACGAGCCGAGGCCGAAACCGTCGGCGCCGGCGTCGCGCCACTCGGCAAAGGTGCGGGGTTCGGCGCCGCCGACGACGTAGACGCGCGTTTTTGCGGGCAGGACTGCGCGGAGCGCGCGCAGACCGTCGAGGCCCATCATGCCCGCGGGGAAGATTTTGATGGCGTCGGCGCCGGCATCGAGGGCTGCGAAGGCTTCGGTCGGGGTGAAGACGCCCGGGAAGGAGGCGAGACCGAGGCTCTTGGTGCGCCCGATCACGTCGCGGTCGCAGTTGGGCGAGACGATGAAGGTGGCGCCTGTGGCGGCGACGGCGCGGACGTCGTCGGGTGTCAGGACGGTTCCGGCGCCGATGCGGGCGACATCGCCGACGGCGTCCTGCATCGCGGCGATGCTGCGGAGCGGGTCGGGGGAGTTGAGCGGGACCTCGATCCAGGTGATGCCGGCGGCGATGATGGCGCGGGCGGTTTCCACGGCGTCTGCGGGCTCGATACCGCGCAGGATGGCGATGAGCGGGCGGCCCTGGCCGATTTCGGGGGCGGCGCTCATCCTGTGACGACCGTGCCGCCGTCGATGACGAGGGCCTGGCTCGTCATCATGCGGGAGGTCTTGGAGGCGAGGAAGAGGACGCCATCGACGATGTCGCGCTCGACCAGGTGTTCCTTGAGACATTGCTTTTCGAGATGGCCGGCGAGGGCCTCCGGCGTGGCCCAGAGATCGAGCTGGCGTTCGGTGAGCACCCAGCCGGGCATGAGCGCGTTGACCCGGATTTTGTCGGGGCCGAATTCGCGGGCGAGGCCGCGGGTGAGGCCGGTGATCGCCGCCTTGGCGGTCATGTAGGAGGCGTAGCCGCCGCCGCCCATCATGTAGGAGATCGATGAGAAGTTGATGATCGAGCCGCCGCCGGCGGCGCGCATGCCGGGCAGGGCGGCCTGGGCGGTGAAGAAATGCGGGCGCAGGTTGACGGCCTGGGCCTTGTCCCATTCCTCGACGGTGTAGCCCTCGATGGGGTGGCGCTGGTCGTTGGCGGCGTTGTTGACGAGGATCGTGATGGGGCCGTGGGCCTCCGCCGTCTGAGCCATCGCGGCCTGGAGGGCGGGGATGTCGGTGACGTCGCAGGGGATGAAAAGCGGCGCGTTGCCATGCTTTTCGGCCATCTCGGCGGCGAAGGCGGTGGCGTCGGAACGCTGGACGAAGGCGACCTTGCACCCCTGTTCGAGGAAGCCCTCGGTGAGGGCCGCGCCGATGCCGGCTCCGCCGCCGGTGATGAAGACGCTGGCGCCTTCGAGGTCGTGGAATGTGGCGTAACGGTCGGTCATCGGGGCGCTCCTGCGGAGGTGTCGGGTGGGGTTTCAGCGGCGGGATTTTGACGGTCCACGCGTGAACCAATGCTAAGTTGTTGAAATCATGAGGCTTGGAATCCTTATGATGTGTTAAAGCGCCTTGGCGCGACGTGTTCGGGCGACGTGGGTCTCGCGGAACCAGATGGTGAGGCCGGCCGCGACGATGATCGCGGCGCCGATCATGATGTTGGTGGTCGGCACATCGCCGAAGGCGAGCCAGCCGAAAATGATGGCCCAGACGATGATCGTGTAGTGCAGCGGCGCGATGGTCGCGGCGTCGGCGAGTTTCAGGGACCGGGCGATCGCGAGATGCGCGCCCATCGCGACGATGCCGAGAAAGCCGAGGAGCGCCAGATCGGGCGCGGAGGGCGGAACCCAGTCGAAGGGGGACAGTACGATCCCGGCGGCCAGCGCGCCGAGCGTCTGCCAGAAGACCAGCGCGTAATCGGGCGTGGCGCGCAGGGACCGGGCCGAGAGGACCATGAGGGCGAAGGCGAAAGAGCCGACGATGGAGATGAGGATGGCGGGCGAGAGGCCGCCCTCGCCGGGTTGGAGCGCCACGACGACGCCGACGAAGCCGAGGAAGATCGCGCCCCAGCGCCAGGGGCCGACGTGTTCGCCGAGCAGCCAGGGCGAGAGGGCGGCGACATAGATCGGCGCGGCGAGCCAGTAGGTCATCACGTCGGCCAGCGGCAGCGAGCGGACGGCGAAATAGAAGCAGAAGACCTCGAAGGTCGAGGCGGCCACGCGCGCGATCTGGAGCTTCGGTCGCTCGACGGGAAAGAGTTTCGTGCGGGCGAACCACATGAGCGGAACGAGGATGATGAGCGCCGCCGCGCTGCGCAGGAGAAGGACCTGGCCGACGCTGTAGGTGGCGACGAGCCATTTGCCGAGCGTGTCGTTGAGCGCGAAGAGCAGGATGCCGAAAAGCGCGATGAGGATGCCGAGACGCTGCGCGGCCGGATCGTGAAGCGCGTTCATCGGTGCAGGCTGCCGGGGTTCATGCGACCGTCGGGGTCGAGCGCGGATTTGAGGCGTGAGAGCATCATGTCGGCGGGGCCGTGCAGGCGGGCGTGGAAATCCGCGCGTTTGAGGCGACCGATGCCGTGCTCGGCGCTGATGGAGCCGTGGAAGGAGTCGACGACGCCGTTGAGGATGTCCTTGGAGCGTTTGAAGACGGCTTCGATGGTGTCGGGATCGGCCCCGTCGGGGGGCAGGACGTTGAGATGGACGTTGCCGTCGCCGAAATGGCCGTAGGCGACGGCGCTGGCGCCGGGCGAGGCGGCCTCGATCGCGTCGCAGGCGGCGCGGGTGAAGGCGGGCAGGTCGGAGAGCGGCACGGAGACGTCGGAGCGCATGAAGGCGCCGCGGCGGGCCTGGGCCTCGTTGACGGATTCGCGGATGGCCCAGAGGCGGTCGCCTTGGGCGCGGCTGGCGGCGACGACGCCGTCGGTGACGTGGCCGGCCTCCATCGCGGATTCGAGAAAGCCTTGGAGAAGGGCATCGAGATCGACCGGGCCGGGGGCGGCCAGTTCGATCAGCGCGTAGACGGAGGACGCGTCGCCGAGATCCGGCGTGTCGGGCTGGACCTCGCGGGCGAGGGCGAGGGCGGGCGGCATCAGGAATTCGAAGGCCGAGAGCAGATCGGAGCAGGCGCGCCGCGCGAGGTGGAAGGTGGCCAGCGTCGCGTCGAGACCGGGCATGGCGACGAGCGCCGCGGCCGTCGCGGTCGGGCGGGGGACGAGGCGGAGGGCGGCGGCGGTGACGATGCCGAAGGTGCCCTCGGCGCCGATGAAGAGCTGTTTGAGGTCGGGGCCGGTGTTGTTCTTGCGCAGCGTGCTGAGACCGTTCCAGAGGGTGCCGTCGGCGAGCACGACCTCTAGTCCGAGAACCTGGTCGCGCATCATGCCGTAGCGCAGCACGTTGATGCCGCCGGCGTTGGTGGAGATGACGCCGCCGATCTGGGCCGTGCCCTGGGAGCCGATGGAGAGGGGCAGGAAGAGGTCGTGTTCCGCGACGGCGTCCTTGACCGATTGCAGCGTGCAGCCGGCGTCGACGGTGGCGGAATAATCGTCCGCGTCGATGGCGCGGACGCGGTTCATGCGGGTCAGGCTGAGGCAGATCTCGGTGTCGCCGCCATCGGGCAGGGCGCCGTCGACAAGTCCGGTATTGCCGCCCTGGGGCACGATTGTGAGGCCGAGGCGGGCGCAGGTGCGCACCATCTCCTGGACCTCGGCGGTGTCGCGCGGGCGCAGGACGGCCAGCGCGCTGCCGGTCCGGTCGCGGAACCATGCGGTGAGGTGCGGGGCCATCGCATGCGGATCGGTCAGGACGGCGTCGCCGAACGCGCGGGTCAACGTATCGATCGGCTGGGTCACGGCGTCTCTTTCCCGGAAGGCGTTTTGAAGCATTGGTAGACGAGCGGCGATTGCCCGGCAAGCGGCGGGCATGCTAGCGGTGTGGCGAAACACGCGAGGGAGAAACGCATGAGAATCCTGATAATCGGGGCGGCGGGCATGGTCGGAAGCAAGCTGGCGGCATCGCTCGCGGGCGACGCGGAGAGCGGCGTCGAGGCGATGACGCTCGTGGACATGATGGAGCCGACGGCGCCGGCGACGGCGAAGATGCCTGTCGGAACGGGGACCCTCGACATCACCGACGCGGCGGCGGTGGCCGAGGTGATCGCGGCGAGGCCGGACGTGATCTTTCATCTCGCGGCCATCGTGTCGGGCGAGGCGGAGGCCGATTTCGAAAAGGGCTACGCGGTCAATTTCGACGGGACGCGAAACATCTTTGACGCCATCCGGTCGCACGCGAACTACCACCCGCGCGTGGTTTTCACCTCTTCGATCGCGGTTTACGGCGCGCCGTTCCCCGATCCGATCCCGGACGAGTATTTCCTGACGCCGCTGACGAGCTACGGCACGCAGAAGCTGATGGGCGAGGCGATGCTGGCGGATTATTCGCGGCGGGAGATTTTTGACGGCGTCGGCCTGCGGCTGCCGACGATCTGCGTGCGGCCGGGCAAGCCGAACAAGGCGGCGTCGGGCTTCTTCTCCAACATCCTGCGCGAGCCCTTGGTCGGCAAGGAGGCGATCCTGCCGGTGAGCGACGAGGTGCGGCATTGGCACGCGAGCCCGCGCGCGGCGGTCGGGTTCCTGCGGCATGCGATGACGATGGACACTGCGCCGATGGGCGCGCGGCGGAGCGTGACGCTGCCCGGGCTGTCGGCGACGGTGGCCGAGCAGATCGAGGCGCTGCGGCGCGCGGCCGGCGACGAGGCGGTGAAGCTGATCCGCCGAGAGGAGGATCCGGCGATCGTGAAGATGGTCGCGGGCTGGCCCACGCGGTTCGAGGCGAAGCGGGCGCGGGATCTGGGCTTCGTGGCGGAGAGCTCTTTCGACGAGATCATCGCGGCGCATGTGGAGGACGAGTTGGGCGGCAGGATCGGCGGGGCGTGAGCCGCCTTCGGGGCGACATAAAACGGTTGCGGAATATCATCGGTTGCGTAAACCTTGGGGAGATGCGTGCGGAGCGTCGCGCTCAATCGTGGAGGACCGCATGGGACCGATCCGTGTTTCGCTATGGGGCGGGGTCGCGCTTTTCGCGGGCTTCGCCCTGCATCCGGGACCTCTGACCGCGCAGGAGACCGAGGATGCCGAAGAGGCGATTCCGGCCGAGGATCTGCTGGGCGAGGAGGAACTGGACGCGCTTGTCGCGCCGGTCGCGCTCTATCCGGATGCGCTGCTGACGCAGATCTTCGTCGCGGCGACCTATCCTCTGGACATCGTCAAGGCCGACCGGTTCGTGGATGACAGCGAAAGCCTCGATGATCGGGCGCGCGCCGACGCGGCGCAGGCCGAGGACTGGGATCCGAGCATTCAGGTTCTGACCGGCGGTTTTCCGGACGTGATCGGACGGATGGCGGACGAGATCGACTGGACCGAGGATCTGGGCGACGCGGTGGTCGCGCAGACCGACGACGTGCTCGACGCGGTGCAGCGGCAGAGGGCGCGTGCCGCGGCGGTCGGCAACCTGGAGACCAACGAAGCGCAGGTCGTCGAGGTGGACGACGGCGAGATCAGCATCGCGCCGGCCGATCCGGAGGTGGTCTACGTGCCGAGCTACGACAGCTCCACCGCCTTCACCACGGCCGCGACCGCGCCGCCCGTGATCGCGACCGCCGAGACGGGGTATTCGACGACGGATCTGGTCACGACGGGGGCGATCGCGTTCGGAAGCGCGCTCCTGATCAATGAGATCTTCGACGACGATGACGATTATCACGGGTATTGGGGCGGGCCGTCGCATATCGACTGGAACGACGGAAACTTCTATCCGCGGCCGGGGATCGACATTGACGGTGACGTCAACATCGATCGCGGCGACATCAATATCGACCGTGACAGGCTGGACGTTGACCGCGACCGGCTGGACGTGGACCGTGACCGGGTGGGAGCGAAGCTGCCGGATCGCGGCGACGGCGCCTGGAAGCCCTCGAAGGACCGGTCGGACGAGGCCCGGCGCAAGCTGGCGGGCCGGGACAGGGGCGGCGACGCGTCCGCCGCGCGCGACAAGATCAAGGCGCGGGGCGACGGCGCCGGTGGCGGCGACGCCCGGGCGAAGCTCGAGAAGGCGGCGGCGAAGCGCGAGCCGGGGTCCGGTGGCGGCGGCGCGAAAATCCGAGACAGCGCGTTGAAGCCGAAAGGCGAGGGGCACAAGGCGGCCAAGAAGGCGGCGGATCGCGGCAAGGTCAGCACCGGAAAGGCGAATGCCAAGCCCAAGTTGAAGCAGGCGCAGCACGCCAAGAAGATCTCCAAGCCGGGTGGCGGGAAGAAGATCGCGCCCAAGAAGGCTTCGAAAAAGGGCACGGCGTTCAAAAAGCATTCCGGCGGCGGCAAAGCGAAAGCGGCGAAAAATCGTGGCGGAAAGAGCCGCGGCAAAATGAAGAGGCGCTAGGACATGGGTGCAGACATGGGACGGACATTCTCTCGCGGCGCCTTGGCGGGACTGCTCGCGACGGCGCTGACGGGCTTCGGTGGAGCGGCATGGTCGGAGGCGTTGACCTTCGCCACGCCCGAGGCCGCGACCGACGCCGTGATCAACGCGCTGGAAGCGCAGGACCGCGCCGCGCTGATCGAGGTTTTCGGAGCCGAGAACGAGGACGTGATCCTGTCGGGCGACGATGCCGACGATCGCGAGGCGTGGGGGGAGTTCCTCCGCGATTATCGCACGATGCACAGGATCGCTCCGGACGGCGAAGGACGCTCGACGCTGTATGTCGGGCGGGATCAATGGCCGTTCCCGGCTCCGCTCGTCGAGAACGACGGGTCGTGGAGGTTCGACGCCGAGGCCGCCCGCGAGGAGGTGCTGCTGCGCCGGATCGGACGCAATGAACTGGACGTGATCGACCTGATGCGCGGATACGTGCGGGCCCAGGCCGCTTACCGCGCCGAGGATCCGGACGGCGACGGGCTCCCGACATTCGCCGCGAGCATTCTGAGTTCGCCGGACGCGCGCGACGGTCTCTATTGGGTCGCCGAGGAGGGCGGGCCTGAGAGCCCGATCGGCGACTTCATGGCCCGCGCCGCCGCCGAGGGCTTCAGCGTCGATGGCGAGGACGTCGATCCGGAGCCGTATCTGGGGTATTATTACCGCGTTCTCGACCGTCAGGGGCCTTCGGCCCCGGGTGGCGCGATGGAGTACATGATCGGCGGGAAGATGGTCGCCGGACACGCGTTGCTGGCTGTGCCTGCCGATTATGGCGACACCGGGATCATGAGCTTCATGGTCGGCGAGGCGGGCTTGGTCTACGAGGCCGATCTTGGCGAGGAGACGCTGGATGTCGCCGCCGGGATCACGGCCTTTGATCCGGGCGAGGGATGGTCGCCTGTGGAGGAATAGTCGTCCGTCCAGGTCGCGGCGTGACCGACCTGGACGCGCGCGGTGACGGAACCGCTCTGAGCGACGTCGCGGACCCGCACGGAGGCGCCGTGTCCGTGACGGACGCGATCGCGGCGGTCAGGGCGTCGATCGAGACCGGTTTGCTGACATGCGCGTCCATGCCGGCGGCGATGTAGCGCTCGCGCTCCGTCGACGACGCGTTCGCGGTCAGGGCGATGATCGGCGTTTTCGACGCCGGTCCGGTCATCGCGCGGATGAGCAGAGTCGCGTCGACGCCGTCCATGGTCGGCATCTGGATGTCCATCAGGATCACGTCGTACCCTCCGGTCGCGGCGCGGTCGACGCAGTCGCGGCCGTTGCCGGTCATGTCGACGCGATGCCCGGCACGGTCGAGGTACGCCTTGAGCACGTGCTGGTTCGTGGCGTTGTCCTCGGCGACCAGAATGCGGAGCGGGTTCGACGCGGGTCTGGCGGGGGCTTTGACGGCGTGCGGCGTTGCGGAGGCCGTCTGCAGGCCCGGCAACGCCGGGAACCAGAAGGTGAAAGTGCTTCCGACCCCCTCGACGCTCCGGACCGAGATGCCGCCGCCCATGAGTTCGACGAGCTGTTTGCAGATCGCGAGCCCCAGACCGGTGCCGCCGCGCGCGCGGGTATCCGACGAGTTGACCTGGGCGAAGCGCTGGAAGAGGCTTTCGACAGCGTTGTCTGGAATGCCGATGCCGCTGTCGCGGACCGCGAAGGTGACGATGGCCGCGCCCGGCTCGTAGCGCGCGGAGACGGTGATGGCGCCGTCCTCGGTGAATTTGACCGCGTTTCCGACCAGGTTGAGGAGAACCTGACGCAGGCGTGTCGGATCGGCGACGAGGCTCGCCGGAAGGGCTGGATCGAGGTCCATCTCGAGCGAGACGGCCTGCGCCTGGGCCGCGGCCGACATCAGCGCCACGGTTTCGCGCACGACGGAGCGCACGTCCACGTCCAGACGCTGCAGCTCGATCCGGTCCGCCTCGAGTTTGGAGAATTCGAGGATGTCGTTGAGGATGGTGAGAAGATGCTCGGCCGATCCATAGGCGATCTGGAGGCGTTCGCGTTGCTCGGCATTGAGTTCGGAGTGAAGCAGCAGGTCGAGCATTCCGAGGATGCCGTTCATCGGCGTGCGGATCTCGTGGCTCATGGTGGCCAGAAACTGCGACTTGGCCTGAGAGGCGGTCTCTGCCTCCTGCTGGCGGGCGATCAGTTCGGTGGTGAGGCGCGTCTGCTCCGAGACGTCCCAGTTGACGCCGACGATGCGGGTGCCGGTCTCGGGGGCCGAGTAGACGGCTCCGCGCGCCTCGACGTGACGCAGCGTGCCGTCCTCGAGCACGACCCGGAATTTCGAATCGTAGCGTGAAAAGCTTTCGATCGCGTCGGCGAATTCCCTCTTCGCGCGGGCGAGATCCTCCGGATGGATGCGGTTCGCCCAGTCCTGGTAGAGCCTCGGGCCCGGCCGGCCGACATAGCCGTAGATCTCGTCCATCCGGCCGTCCCAGACGAGGGCGTCGCGCCCGATGTCGTAGTCCCAGACTCCGACCTTGGAAGCTTCGAGCGCAAGGCCGTGGCGTTGGGACAGGAGGTCGAGCTCCGTCTTGCGGCGATCGAGTTCAGTGAGGTTGCGTCGCCGTTCGATCGCGAGCTGCCGGGTTCGGACCATCGGGCCGACGACGAGCGCGGCGGAAAGAAGGGTGAGCAGGGGAATGATCCAGCCGTTCGGCGGCACGTCGCGCCAGCCGGACACCTGCGTCGCTCCGAGCGCGATGCCGCCTTCGGGCATGCGGATCTCGACCATGGTTGCGCGGGCGGGCGGATTGCGGATCCCGCGGGTCCGCGTGTCGGGCGCCGGGAGGAGGGTCAGACCTGCCGGCGGTGCTCCTGGCGCCGTTTCGAGGTCCGGCAGGAGCGAAGCGCCGTTGACGACGAGCGTCAGCCGGGCCGTCGTCGGGAAGTCTTCGACGTTTGTCGCGAAGGGTGCGCTCAGCATGAGCGCGGGCGCGCCATCGAGATCGAGCATTCCGACGCCTGGCCGGGCGGCAAGGGGTCCGAGGGCCGCGAGGGCGCGCACGGCTTGCGTCGCGTCGGCCGGATGGATTCCGGTGGCACCGTCCGCCGTCTCGGCAACCGCCGCGACGAGTCCCGGGATGTCGGCGGTGAACCGTGCGGCCATGGCCGCGAAATCCGCGTCGCTCGCCGGCGGAGCGGCTTCGAGTGCCGCGGCGAAGTCGCGCACGCCGGAGAGATGTTCCTGAAGCGTCCGTTCGATGGCCGGGCGCGCCTCTTCGATCCGCCCGATCGCGTCGAGGCGTGCGGTGGCTTCCGCGAGGCGGATGTCCTGGGCGTAGGCGAAGATCCCGGCCACGAGGATCAGGGCCGGCGCCGCCAATGTGGGCAGCCAGGACGCGAATGGCGGCGGAGTGAGCCGGTGCCGTTTCAATGCGCAGCCTTTCCGGTCCAGCGGTCGCCAAGGGTCGGAGCGCGGCGGGTGACGCGCGTGTGGGCCTCCGGTCTAGCGGGGCCTTGGTGAAGGAATCGCGAACCGCTTCAGGGAAACAATCGTGGATTTTCCGGAAATTCGATCCAATGGCCGTGCCGGTCGGGACGCGGGCGGACGGCGTTGCGTGTGCGACGGCGGGTTTGACAATCCGTCGCGGAACGCGGACGTTCGGCGCGGATCGGAATGGAGGGAAACATGGGTTTCGAGGCGCTGGTGGTCGAAAAGGACGCGGAGGGCGGAACGCATGCCGCGACCCGAACGCTCGAATTGGATGATCTGCCCGATGGCGAGGTGACGGTCGCGGTCGAGTGGTCGACGCTGAATTACAAGGACGGCCTCTGTCTGGGGTCCGGCGGCGGGCTCGTACGGAAATATCCGCATGTGCCGGGCATTGATTTCGCCGGCCGCGTCGAGACGTCCTCGGATCCGCGATATGCGGAAGGCGACCGTGTCGTCCTGACGGGCTGGCGCGTCGGCGAGGCGCATTGGGGCGGATACTCGCAGAAGGCCCGGGCGAAGGCGGATTGGCTGGTTCCGCTGCCCGATGGGCTGACGACTCGGCAGGCGATGATTGTGGGGACGGCCGGGTTGACCGCCATGCTGGCGGTGATGGCGCTTGAGGATCACGGGCTTGAGCCGGGGCACGGACCGGTGCTGGTGACCGGGGCGGCGGGCGGCGTGGGGTCGGTCGCCGTGGCGCTGCTGTCTTCGCTCGGTCACGAGGTGGCGGCGGTGACGGGGCGCCCGGAAACGGAGGCCTATCTGCGCGGGCTCGGCGCGACGACGATCGTGCCGCGCGCGGAATTGGCCGAGACCGTGAAGCGGCCGCTGGAGTCGGAGGCGTGGTCGGGGTGCGTCGACGCGGTCGGCGGGGCGATGCTGGCGCGGGTGCTGGGGCAGATGAAGTACGGCGCCTCGGTCGCGGCGGTCGGATTGGCGGGCGGCGCGAGCCTGCCCGCGAGCGTCGTTCCGTTTCTGCTGCGCGGGGTCAATCTGCTCGGGATCGACAGCGTTCTGCAGCCCTATGCCAATCGGGTTCGCGCCTGGGAGCGGGTCGCCAGGGACCTGCCGATGGAGCGGCTGGAGGAGATGGCGCGGCCGGCGACGCTGGGCGATCTGCCCGAGCTCGGAGCCGCCATTCTGCAAGGGCAGGTGCAGGGACGCGTGATCGTCGATGTCGGAGGCTGAGTCGCGGCGCGCTTGATCCGCTGACCTTCCTTCGCTAGCGTTGAGGAAGATGGGGGTCGCTCGACCCCGTTCCGTCAGAGGGCCCGCCAAGGTCCCGCATGGACGGAGAGGGACAGGTGGAAGGCCTGCCGGACGAACCGGCGGCACATTCTTCATACGCCGGCGACCCTGAGGGGATGACCGGCCCACACGTACGATGGAGACGTATATGAAATTCAGCAAATCACTCGCGGTGGCGGCATCGCTCATGCTCGCGGCGCCGATGGCGCAGGCGGAGGAGCGGTTCATCACGATCGGAACGGGCGGCCAGACGGGCGTCTATTTCGTGGTGGGCCAGTCGATCTGCCGTCTCGTCAATCGCGGCACGGCCGAGCACAATCTCAAGTGCACGGCTCCGTCGACGGGCGGCTCGATCGCGAACATCAACGCGATCATGGCCGGCGACATGGACATGGGCGTCGCCCAGTCCGACTGGCAGTACCACGCCTATAACGGCACGTCCGAATACGAGGGCAACGCCTTTGAGGGCGAGCGCGCCGTGTTTTCGGTGCATGGCGAACCGTTCACGGTGATCGCGCGCGCGGATTCGGGGATCGAGACTTTCGAGGACCTCAAGGGCAAGCGGGTCAATATCGGCAATCCGGGGTCGGGCCAGCGCGCGACGATGGAAGTCGTGATGAACGCGCTCGGCTGGACGCTCGACGATTTCGCGCTGGCGTCCGAGCTCAAGCCCGCCGAGCAGTCCGCGGCGCTGGGCGACAACAAGGTCGACGCGATCATCTACACCGTGGGTCATCCCAACGGGTCGATCCAGGAGGCGACCACGACGGTCGACGCCAGGATCATTCCGGTCACGGGACCTGAGATCGACGCGCTGATCGCCGACAATCCGTATTACGCCGCCGCGACGATCCCGGGCGGCATGTACACCGGAACCGATGAGGACGTGTCGACTTTCGGAGTGAAGGCGACGTTCGTGACGTCCGCAGACGTTCCCGATGACGTGGTCTACGAGGTCGTCAAGGCGGTCTTCGACAATTTCGACCGCTTCAAGGGCCTGCACCCGGCCTTCGCCGATCTGACGGAGGAGGAAATGATCTCCGCCGGCCTGTCCGCGCCGCTGCATCCGGGCGCCGAGAAGTACTACAAGGAGCGCGGCTGGATCGCCGGTTCCTGATCGACGCGGCGGACGGCGTATCACGCCGTCCGCCATCCATTCCTGATCGCATGACGAGACTGACACGAGGGGGCGCACGGCATCTTCGGCCGTGACGGGGAGGCGGTATGGCCGGACGCGATGACGATCAGATGATGGCGGCGCGGGTCGAGAACGACGCCGCCGGAAGGGGCGGTCTGAGCCAGGCCGAGCTGGATGCGCTGGTCGCCTCGTCTGATACCGGCGGTCGCTCGCCGGGCAAGGCGGTCGCCACGTTCCTGATGATCACGGCGGTCTGCTGGTCGCTGTTCCAGCTCTGGATCGCATCGCCGATCCCGTTCATCGTGCGCTGGGGGGTCTTCAACGACACCGAGGCGCGGTCCATCCATCTCGCCTTCGCGCTGTTCCTCGCCTATGCGGCGTATCCTGCCTCCCGCACGAAATTCCAGCTCGGTCTCGCCGTCGCGGTCCCGGTGGTGCTGGCGGCCCTGTTCATGATCGGCGCAAAGGCGGACACGTCGACCTGGTGGATCCCGATCATCGCCGCGGCGGTGGTCGTGGCGATCCTGCTCGGTTCTCCCAAGGACCGCATCCCGCCCTGGGAATGGGCGATGGGAATTATCGCCGCGGGAACATCGCTTTACCTCTATTTCTTCTACAATGACATCTCGTCGCGGGTCGGCGCGCCGATCCTTCAGGACATGGTTGTGGGCGTGCTGGGGCTGATGCTGCTGCTCGAGGCCACGCGTCGCGCGCTCGGGCCGGCGCTGATGATCGTGGCGTCGGTGTTTCTGATCTACACGTTCCTCGGTCCCAACATGCCGAGCATCATCGCGCACAAGGGCAATTCGCTGAGCGAGGTGATCAACCATCAATGGATCACGACCGAAGGCGTGTTCGGCATCGCGCTGGGGGTTTCGACTTCGTTCGTGTTCCTGTTCGTGCTGTTCGGGGCGTTGCTCGACAAGGCCGGGGCCGGAAATTATTTCATTCAGGTCGCGTTCAGCCTGATGGGCCACATGCGCGGCGGTCCGGCCAAGGCGGCCGTCGTGTCTTCCGCCATGACCGGGCTGATCTCCGGATCGTCGATCGCCAACGTGGTGACGACGGGGACGTTCACGATCCCGCTGATGAAGAAGGTCGGATTCTCGTCGGAGAAGGCCGGCGCGGTCGAGGTCGCGTCGTCGGTCAACGGCCAGATCATGCCGCCGGTGATGGGCGCGGCGGCGTTCCTTATGGTCGAATATGTCGGCATCCCGTATTTCGACGTGGTCAAACACGCCTTCGTCCCGGCGGTGATCTCGTACATCGCGCTCGTCTACATCGTGCATCTGGAAGCGGTGAAGGCGGGAATGGAGGGCCTTCCGCGCGCCTATGTGCCGAAACCCATCATCCAGCGTCTGATCGGGATCGCCTTCACCATCGGGGTGATCTGCGCGCTGAGTTTCGCGGTCTATTACGGCATGGGATGGATCCGGCCGGCGTTCCCGGAGAGTGCGGGCTACATCATTTTCGCGCTGATCACGGCGGCCTATGTCGCGCTGCTCTACGTGGCGTCGAAAGAGCCGCCGCTCAAGCTTGACGATCCGAACGCCCCCGTCACGCACCTGCCGCTTCCGGGGCCGACGGTGCGCTCGGGCCTGCATTTCCTCCTGCCGGTCGTCGTGCTGGTCTGGGCGCTGATGGTCGACCGGCTTTCGCCCGGCCTGTCGGCGTTCTGGGCGACGGCGTTCATGATCTTCATCCTGGTCACCCAACGCCCGCTGATGGCGATGTTCCGAGGTGAGAGCCGGTTCGCCAATGACGTGGCGCAGGGGTTCCGCGATCTGGTCTCGGGTCTGGAGATCGGCGCGCGCAACATGATCGGCATCGGCATCGCGACGGCGACGGCGGGCATCATCGTCGGCGCGGTGAGCCAGACGGGCGTGGGCTCGGCGCTCGCCGACGTGGTCGAGGTGCTGTCGGGCGGCAACATCCTGGCGATCCTGTTCCTGACGGCGATCCTGTCGCTGATCCTCGGGATGGGTCTGCCGACGACGGCGAACTACATCGTCGTGTCGGCGCTGCTCGCGCCGGTGATCGTCACCTTGGGACAGCAGAACGGGCTGATCGTGCCGCTGATCGCGGTGCATCTTTTCGTGTTCTATTTCGGGATCATGGCGGACGTGACGCCACCGGTGGGCCTTGCGAGTTTCGCGGCGGCCGCCGTTTCCGGAGGCGATCCGATCAAGACCGGCGTGGTGGCGTTCTTCTATTCGCTGCGGACGGCGGCGCTGCCGTTCCTGTTCATTTTCAACACCGATCTGCTGCTGATCGACGTGGACTGGATCCACGGGATCTGGGTCTTCATCACCGCGACCGTCGCGATGCTGCTTTTCGCGGCGGCGACGCAGGGGTGGTTCCTGACGAAGAACCGGTTCTACGAGAGCGCCGCCCTGCTTCTGATCGCGTTCTCGCTGTTCCGTCCCGGTTTCTGGATGGACATGATCTCGCCGCCCTATCTCGAAGCCGCGCCGGCGGAGATCGTCGATGCGGCGATGGCGACGCCCGTCGGGGACGATCTGCGCATCCGGGTCGCGGGGGTCAACGATCTGGGCGATCCGATCGAGTTCGTGGCGCTGGTGCCGATCGGCGAGGGCGCCACGGGCGAGGAGCGCCTGGAAGGCGCGGGCATCTTCCTGCGGCAGGACGGCGAGGCGACGATCATCGACGATGTCGCGTTCGGTTCGCCGGCGCAGGGCGCGGGGCTCGACTGGGACCAGGAGGTGCTGCGGGTTCTGCAGCCGACGCCGCAGCCGAACAAGTATCTGATGTTCATTCCGGCGCTGGCGCTGCTGGGGCTTGTCGTCTTTCTCCAGCGGCGGCGCGCGCCCGAGCCGGGCCGGCCCGTGGCGGCCTGATCGCCGGCCGGGACTGAGGCGATTTCCGTAAGGGTCCGTTAACCTCGTTCCAAGACTCTTCGCGCGAGCGGGCGCGGAGGATGGTTTGGGCGAGGACAAGGCGAATCACGGGTTTTCGGAGGAGGCCCTTCGGGGGCTGTCGGATCTGGGAAACCGCGTGCCTCCGCCGGAGGCGTATTCCCGGCCGGACGTTCCGGATTTCGCGCGCCCCGAGGGCGGGTTTTCCAGGCCGGTCGCCGACAAGCGACCGCATTACTGGGGACACCGCGAGCGGTTGCGCCAGAGGTTTCTGGCGGGCGGTCATGCGGCGATGCCGGAATACGAGCTTCTGGAGATGGTGCTGTTCAACGCGATCGGCCGGATCGACGTGAAGCCGTTGGCGAAGAGTCTGCTGGCGACGTTCGGGGACATCAACGCGGTGATCGCGGCGCCGGAGGCGCGGCTGATGCAGGTCGCGGGCGTGACGCCGCAGGTGCATTTCCAGCTGAGGCTGCTGGAGGCCGTCGCGCATCGGATGGCGCGGGCCAAGGTGATGCAGCGTTCGGTGATCAGTTCGTGGGACGATCTGATGTCCTATTGCAAGACGGTGATGGCGTACCGCGAGACGGAGCAGTTCCGGGTGCTGTACCTCGACCGCAAGAACGTGCTGGTCGCCGACGAGGAGCAGGCGAAAGGGACGGTGGACCATGTGCCGGTCTATCCGCGCGAGGTGGCGAAGCGGTCGCTCGAGCTGAACGCGTCGGCGATCATCCTGGTCCACAACCATCCGTCCGGCGATCCGACCCCGAGTCGCGCGGACGTGGACATGACGGCGCAGGTCGAGACGGCCTGTGCCGCGATCGGGGTCTCGCTGCATGATCATGTGGTGATCGGGCGGGAGACCGACGCGTCGTTCCGGTCGCTCGGGCTGCTTTGAGACGGCCGGTCGCTTTTTATGCTTAATGCCTTGTTAGGCATGTGCAAACCAGAGTGCGGACCGTTCCTGTCGTGTTGTGGAGTACCAGTTCGATGAATTTGCCATCCTTCGAGCCCGGAATGTCCGGGATGGGCGGCCTGCGCCGTCAATGTCTTTTCGCGGTCACGATCCTTCTGGTCGAAGACAGCCGCAGCGCGTCCGAGGCGATCCGTCTCTTCGCCGCCGAGAGCGGCGCGCGGGTGCGGCGGGCCGACAGTCTGCATGCCGCCAGCCGGCATCTGGCGATCTATCGGCCGAGCGTGGTGATGGTGGATCTCGGGTTGCCGGACGGCGACGGGCTGGAACTGATCCGGCATCTCGCGACGGCGTCGACGCCGATCTCGGGCATCATCGCGTTGAGCGGTCATGACCGGTCCGACTGGCTGGACGCGGCCAAGCTGGCGGGAGCGAGCGCGTGCCTGGAGAAGCCGATCGAGAGCCTCGCCGCGTTCCAGAACTGCGTCCTGAGCGTGCTGCCGGACGCGGGGTCGCGTCTGAAGCCGGAGGACCGCGAGGTCGCGCTGAAGGGCCGGGCGTCGGTCGCGGCGGCGTTGGAGGAGGATCTGCGCCGGGCGCGCTGCCTTCTGACCGAGGCGCTCGATGCCGAGGACGCGGACACGGTCGCCTATTGCGGCCAGTTTCTGGGATCCGTCGGAGAGATGCTCGAAGACGCCGGATTGATGCGTGCGGCCAGCGATGCCGTCGCGGCGCCGGGCGGGGCTGAGAGGCTGATAGCGCTTCTCGACGAGCGTCTGTCCCCGCGCAAACGTGACTTGCGCGGCGCCGCCTGATTGGCGACGTTCCGCTCCGAACGCGCGGGTCGGTGGACGGGCCGTGATTGTGGACGGAGGCAGGGATGAAGCTCGGAACCGGCGCTCTGGCGCTTGCGATCGTCTCGATGATCTGGACCGGGCCGGTCCACGCGGAACGACGGGAGACGACAACGGGGCCCGTCGATGTGACCCGGATGGTCGGCGGGCTGGACACGCCTTGGGCCATCGGTTTTCTGCCTGACGGATCGTATCTGATCACCGAACGCGGCGGCCGGCTCGTGCTCGTGCGGGACGGGCGGTTGCAGACGGTGTCAGGCACGCCGCGCGTGCAGGCGCGCGGCCAGGGTGGTCTGCTCGACGTCGTGGTGGCGCGGGATTTCGAGCGGAGCCGGGAGATTTTCCTGACGTTTTCCGAGCCGCGTCGCGGTGGCGCGGTCACCGCGATGGCGGTCGGACGGCTTGATGTCGACACCGCGCGGCTTACCGACGTGCGGCCGCTGTTCCGGCAGGACGGCGCGGTCGAGAAGTCGCATCATTTCGGGAGCCGCGTCGTCGAGGCGCCGGACGGCTCGCTCTTCGTGACGATCGGCGATCGCGGCGAGCGGAACGCGGCCCAGGATCCGGGCAACCATCAGGGCAAGGTCGTGCAGGTCATCCGGAGCGCGGATGGCGGGCCGGGATCCGTGCGGATCTGGTCATCGGGACATCGCAATCCGCAGGGCGCGGCGCTCGGCCTCGATGGCGCGCTCTGGACCGTCGAGCACGGCGCGCAGGGCGGGGACGAGGTGAACCTGACCTTGCAGGGCCGCAATTACGGATGGCCGGTGATCAGCTACGGCCTGGAATACAGCGGCGGCAAGATCGGTTCGGGAACTGCGCGCGATGGCATGGAGCAGCCGCAATTCTACTGGGATCCGTCGATCGCGCCTTCCGGCATGATGATTTATTCCGGCAAGCTGTGGCCCGAATGGCGGGGGAACGTGTTCATCGGATCGTTGAAGTTCGATTTCATCTCGCGCCTGTCGGGAGACCGGAACGGACTTCGCGAGGCGGAACGGCTTTTCGAAGACCAATACCGCCGCATCCGAGACGTGCGCGAAGCCCCGGACGGCTCGATCTGGTTTCTTGCCGAGAACGAGGGCGAGGCCTGGCGGATCACGCCCGCCAACGGCAGCTGATCGCCTATTGCGCCGCGTCGGACGTTCCGCGTTCGCGGTAGGGCGTCGTGCGGTAGAGCGCGCGGTAGCATTTCGAGAAGTGCGAGGGTGACGTGAAGCCGCAGGCGAGCGCCACGTTGATCACGCTCATGTCCGTCTGAAGCAGCAGGTTGCGGGCCTTCTGCAGGCGCAGATCCATGTAGTGACGCTTGGGGCTGCGGTTGAGATAGCGACGGAACAGCCGTTCGAGTTGGCGGGTCGACATTCCGACTTCGGCGGCCAGAACGGCGGGAGAGATCGGCTCCTCGATGTTGTCCTCCATCATCTGGATGATCGCTGACAGACGCGGGTTGCGGATGCCTATGCGCGTCGGGATCGACAGCCTCTGCTCGTCGCTTTCGGGGCGGATCTGGGTGTGAATCAGCTGGTCCGCGACGAGGTTCGCGAGACCGGTGCCATGCGACAGCGCGATCAGTTTGAGCAGCAGGTCGGTCGAGGCGGTGCCGCCGGCGGCCGTGGCGCGGCCGTGATCGATGACGTAGATGTTGGGCTTGAGCGTGACGTCGGGGAAGTCCTCCTCGAAGCTGTCGCGGTTCTCCCAATGAATGGTGCAGCTTCGGCCGTCGAGCAGGCCGGCCTGGGCGAGCGTCCATGCGCCGGTACAGACCGCGCCGATCCGGTGACCCTTGCGGCTTTCGCGCCGGAGCCATGTCAGGACCGGTTTGGTCGTGGCGCGTTTCACGTCGGTGCCGCCGACCACGATGATCGTGGAGACCCGTCCGACCTCGTCGAGGCCGCCATCCGCGACAAGCCTGACGCCGTTCGAGGCGCGGACCGTTTCCCCGCTTCCGGTCACCGTTCGCCATTCGTAGAGCGCCTTGCCCGAGACGCGGTTCGCCAGACGCAGCGGTTCGATGGCGCCCGAGAAGGCCGCGAAGGTGAAGTCTTCGAGCAGAAGAAAAACGAACCTTTCGGTCTCGTGGGAAGTTTCCTGCGGCATTCGACTCCCGACGGGTGCGACGGCGATCCGGAAGGCTCCGGCTGGATGCGGACCGCGAGCGCCAATTCAAAACCTTGCCGCGGGTATGGTCAAGCGGCGCCGGCTCGGCTAACAGACCCGGGTCGAAAGCCCTATCAAGGAATGATGCGATGTGTGCTGACTGGACCAAATCCGCCTGGCGTTCCAAGCCGAGGGTCCAGATGCCGGATTATCCGGATGCGGCGGCTCTGGGCTCCGTCGAGGCGCGGCTCGCGAAATATCCTCCGCTTGTGTTCGCGGGCGAGGCGCGGCGGCTGAGGGCTCGGCTTGCCGAGGTGGCCGAGGGTCGCGCGTTCCTGTTGCAGGGCGGCGATTGCGCGGAGAGCTTCTCGGAGTTTTCAGCAGACAACATCCGCGACACCTTCAAGGTGATGCTTCAGATGGCCGTCGTGCTGACCTTCGGCGCGAAATGCCCGGTGGTGAAGATCGGACGGATGGCGGGGCAGTTCGCCAAGCCGCGTTCCGCGCCGACCGAGGTGGTCGACGGGACGGAACTTCCGAGCTATCGCGGCGACATCATCAACGATTTCGATTTCACCGCGAAGGCCCGGATCCCGGATCCGGAGCGGATGCTGCAGGCCTATACCCAGGCGGCGGCGAGCCTGAACCTTCTGCGCGCTTTCAGCCAAGGCGGTTTCGCGGACATCAACCGGGTGCATTCCTGGACGCTGGATTCGACGGCCGGGGAGCCCGGCTACGAGGAATACCACAAGCTGGCCAACCGGATATCGGACGCGCTGGAGTTCATGCAGGCGGCGGGAGTGACCGGCGAGACGGCTGACGCGCTGCACCGGGTGGATTTCTACACCAGCCACGAGGCGCTGCTTCTGGAATACGAGGAGGCGCTCTGCCGGGTCGACAGCACGACCGGCGTGCAGATAGCCGGATCGGGGCACATGCTCTGGATCGGTGACCGGACCCGTCAGCCGGACGGCGCGCATGTGGAATTCTGTCGGGGCGTTCAGAACCCGATCGGGCTGAAATGCGGACCGAGCATCACCGAAAGCGATCTTCTGCGCCTGATCGACACGCTCAACCCGAAGAACGAGTCGGGACGGCTGACGCTGATCGCGCGGTTCGGCGCGGGACAGGTCGGCGAGCATCTGCCGCGGCTCATCCGCGCGGTTGAACGGGAAGGCCGCAAGGTCGTCTGGTCCTGCGATCCGATGCACGGCAACACGGTCAAATCCGAGAGCGGCTACAAGACGCGGCCCTTCGACCGGGTTCTGCGCGAAGTGCGCGAATTCTTCGCGGTGCATGCCGCCGAGGGGACCTATCCGGGCGGCGTCCATTTCGAGATGACCGGGCAGGATGTCACGGAGTGCACGGGTGGCGTGCGCGAGGTGTTGGATGAGAACCTCGCCGACAGGTATCACACGGCCTGTGATCCGCGTCTGAACGCGTCGCAATCGCTGGAGCTCGCGTTCCTCGTGTCCAACGAACTGCACAGCAGGCTTGAAGCGCAGCGCGCTGCGGTCTGACATCGGGCCATGGCCGGGCGTCGTCATTTCCTTGTTCTGACCGGAACTGACGGGGTCGAGGACGCGCTTGCCGAGGCGTTTCGCGATCGGCTTCAGACGTTTGATGATCGCGCGGACTTGCCGCGGCGTCTGTCGTACGGTGCCGTGGAGATCGGGTTTTCGGGGGTTGGACCGGACCCGGGCGCTCTTTTGGGAGTGCTGGACGGGGCGCGGGTCGACGTGAACGTCGTGCCAGCGGCGAACCGCCGCAAGCGTCTTCTGATCGCCGACATGGACAGCACGATCATCGGCGTCGAATGCATCGACGAGCTGGCGGATTTCGCCGGGGTGAAGGCGGAGGTGGCGGGGATCACCGAAGCCGCGATGCGCGGCGAACTCGATTTCGAGGGCTCCCTGACGGAGCGGGTCAGGTTGCTGGCGGGGCTCGACGAGTGCGTTCTGAACCGGTGCTTCGAGGAGCGTGTCGCGCTCAATCCGGGAGCGCGGGTGTTGGTGCGCACGATGCGGGCGATGGGGGCTGAAACGGCGCTGGTCTCGGGAGGCTTCACATTTTTCGCCGAGCGGGTCGCCGCGTTGGCGGGTTTCGCCGAGAGCCGGGCGAACGTGCTTGAGTTGGAGGGCGGACGTCTGACCGGGAAGGTGGCGCAGCCGATCCTCGGGCAGCAGGCGAAGGTCGAGGCTTTGATGGACCATGTGGCGCGCGGAGGATATCCGGCGGCGTCGGTGATCGCCGTCGGAGATGGCGCCAATGACCGTGGCATGATCGAAGCGGCCGGTCTCGGCGTCGCCTATCGTGCGAAGCCGGCGCTCGCCTCGGTCGCGGATGCGAGGCTCGACCATTCCGACCTCACGGCGGTGCTGGCGTTGCAGGGCATTGCCGAAGACGAATGGGTCGTCTGAGCCGAGGCTCCGGGGGTGCCCGGCCTATTTTCCGTCGATGATCCGCAGCTTCGGAGCGCCTTCGCGGGGTTTCGACGGGGCGTTCGGGTTGCCGTCGATGCTGCGCAGTTTGGGGGCCGGCGGCGCCGCGAACGGCGTCTGGTCCTCGGCGAATCCCGGAAGCGGGGAACGGGTGTCGGCGCCTTGGTTCTGTTCGATCGGCGAGACCGCGACGTCGACGATGTTGAAGGCCAGTGGCGGCGCATAGACGTCGTTGTCGCCGGACGTGCAGCCGAGCACGCGGTTGATCTCGCCGAAATCGCTTCGCAGCGGCATCAGCAGCATCGTGGCCCGATAGGTGCCCGCGCGGTTTTCGGCGGCGAGGCGAAGCTCGACGACCGAGGGCTCGCCCATGACGACGCCGAGGAGGCGGTCGAAACGCTCGCGGTCGGCCTCTTCGATGAGAAAGCCGGGCTGCATGCCGCGGACTTCCATTCCCATCATCTCGCAGATTTTCATGCCGGCGAGACGGATGCGCATGTTGTCGGGACCGAGCTTCTCGATGATGAACATGTTCTCGAGCGCGGTCTCGAACTGGCGCGGGTCGATCTCGGCGCGATAGGGGGCGATGCGACCGGCGCGCAGCCGCTCCCAATAGGTTTTCAGCGAGGTGAGCATGACATCGTTCATTTCAAAACTTGACCCGACAAGTGCCGCCTGTTTACCTCGCGCCGGGCGAATGGACGCCGGTTGGTAAATTCTTCCTTCATAGGTTATCCGAGCCTCTCGGCAAAGTCGCGGGCTTTGAAACCCTGTCGTTAATTTGCACCAAATGTGGCGAAAGATCACGCGATAATTCGCCCTAAACGCGAGTGATGTGAAAATATGTCTCTATTGTCGATGACCGGGTTCGGCGATCTGCAGGGTTCGTGCGGCGGTATTGGCTGGACATGGGAAGCCCGCAGCGTGAACGGGCGCGGTCTGGACGTCCGGATCAGGTTGCCGGAGGGATACGAGAGCCTTGATTCGACGCTGCGCGCCGCCATCCGGAGCGGAGTGGCGCGGGGATCGGTGACGATCGGACTTCGCGTCGTGCGGGATGCCGGCGGGTCGACGCTGAAGCTCAATCCGGTCGTTCTCGATGCCGCGATCGCGTCGGCGCTTCAGGCCGGGGAGGCCGCGTCTCGGGCAGGTCTGGATCTCGCGCCGATGAATGCGGCGGATCTGCTGGCGGTGCGCGGGGTTCTGGAGGCGAACGCGGAGACCGGCGCATTGATTGAGGAGGCTCTTGCCGCCATGGCGGCGCAGGTCGGACCGCTCGTCGCCGCTCTGAACGCGGCGCGTGCGGCGGAAGGCGCGGCGCTCGCGAAGGTTCTGGGGGCTCAGGTCGACCGGATCGCCCAGTTGGCGGCGACGGCGCGATTGAGTGCTGAGGCGCGCGCGGCTGGCGCCGGGGATCTTCTGCGGAGCCGGATGGAAGCGCTGCTGTCCGGCGTCGCGGAGGTGGACACGGACCGTCTGGCGCAGGAACTCGCGCTGCTGGCCGTGAAATCGGACGTGACCGAGGAACTGGACAGGCTGGACGGACACGTGGAGGCGGCGCGTGACCTGCTCGGGGCCGATGGTCCGGTCGGGCGAAAGCTCGATTTCCTGATGCAGGAGTTCAATCGCGAGGCGAACACGCTGTGTTCAAAGGCGCAATCCACCGAGCTGACCGGGATCGGCCTCGATCTGAAGGTTGTGATCGATCAGATGCGCGAGCAGGTGCAGAATGTGGAGTGAAGCATGAGCCAGCCCGTCTCGCGTCGCGGCCTTCTGATCATCCTGTCCTCGCCGTCCGGCGCGGGGAAATCGACGCTGTCGCGCCGTCTGCTGGAGTTCGATCCGGAGGTCCGGTTCTCGGTTTCCGCCACGACGCGTCCGCCGCGTCCGGGCGAGCAGGAAGGGCGGGACTATTTCTTCAAGAGCCGCCGCGAATTCGAGGCGATGGTCGAAAACGGAGATATGCTGGAGCACGCCGAAGTCTTCGGGCATCTGTACGGGACGCCTCTGGGGCCGGTCGAGGCCGCGATCACCATGGGGCGGGACGTGCTCTTCGATGTCGATTGGCAGGGCGGCCAGCAGATCCGGAACTCGACGCTCCAGGAGACGGTCGTGTCGATCTTCATCCTGCCGCCGTCGATCGCCGAGCTGGAGAACAGGCTTCGCGGCAGGGGTCAGGACACGGCGGAGGTCGTCGCGATGCGCATGGCCAAGAGCCGCGACGAGATCAGCCATTGGGCGGAATACCAGTACGTCCTGGTCAACGAGAACCTGCCGCAATGCGAGTCGGAGCTTTTCGCGATCCTGCGCGCGGAGCGTCTTCGCCGCGAGCGGCGACCGGATCTGGTCGGTCTTGTCGGAAGGCTCGGCCGGGAATTCGACGCGCGTCTGGAGGGAAAGTCTTCAGACGAGCGCGGGGCTCGGTGAGGTCACGCGCAGAGCGAGGCCGGTTGCGGAGAAATCGGCGGTGACGCTTCTGCCCGACGCCTCCAGGTCCGCCCGAAGCAACGCGAACTGAACTGCATCGGAGCGGAGCGTGCCGAGCGGCGCGCCGGTCGTGACATGCGCCCAGAGATCCGCAGGCGGCGCCGTCCGTGAGCCTTCAAGGCGCAGATCGAATTGGTCTTCGACGACGTCGACGCCAAGTGCGCCGCCGAGCGGCAGACTTTTCTCGACGCAGAGGATCGCGAGACAGGCGAGGCGCGCCGTCTGACGGGACATGCCGCCGCGCGTCGGGGTCCAGCCGACGGTGAAGCGGCCGTGGAACATTCCATCGGTGATCTGCGCCGCCTCGTCGAAGGACTGGCGCGCGTCGGGCTCGGCGGGACCGAACGCGACGCGAAAGAAGCGCAGCTTGGCCAAAGCGGTCGCGAGACTGTCGTTGATGAGCGACAGTTCGTCCGCCCCCGCGCCTTCGGACATCTGAAGAAGCTCCAGACCGTTGCCGATGGCTCCCATGGGGCTTATCAGATCGTGGCAGAGCCTGGCGCTGACCAGCGCGCTGAGATCGGTTGAGCTCATGGCCTGTCTCCCGGAAACAGAGGTGCATGCGTGAACGAGTTTCTCGAACCCGGTACCATCGTGCGGCATCCAGAACGCGAGGATTGGGGCCTTGGACAGGTCCAGTCCGTGATCGGCCACCGCATCACGGTCAACTTCGAACACGCGGGCAAAGTGGTCATGGACGGAACGAGAATTCTCCTTGAACCGGTTTTCGGCTCTGATCAAAAGTAGTTAACAGATCACCGCAAATCGTTAAAGTTCGGTAAACGCGAGGCCGGTTCCGGCGGATGTCCATGCAGTTCGACCTCAGCAGATATCGCGTCAAGCTCGCGGAAGGCGATGTGGAGCGGGAGGGCGCGCAACGGCTCCGCTACAGGGTGTTCGTCGAGGAGATGGGCGCGCGCGTCGGAAGCCCCGACGCCGCCGGCCTGATCGAGAGGGACGCGTTCGACGGGCGGGCGGATCATCTGATCCTGGTGGACCGGGCGGCGACGTCGAAGGATCCGCGTGACGCGGTCGTGGGGACGTATCGGCTTCTGCGAGGGGACGGCGCCCACGGCGGTTCGGAATTTTACGGAGCGGCGGAATACGATCTCTCGGCGATCCTGAAATCGGGGCGTCCCTGCGTGGAACTCGGCCGTTCCTGCGTCGCGGCGGAGCATCGCGGCGGGGCCGCGATGCATCTGCTGTGGAGCGGCTTGGCCGAATACGTCGCGGTCCGGCGGATCGGGATCGTGTTCGGCGTCGCCAGTTTTCCGGGGACGGATCCGGAACCGTTCGCCGAGGCGCTGGCGTTCCTGCGTCATCGTCATCTCGCGCCGCCGGACTTGCGGGCGCGGGCGTGGCCCGGACGGTTCGTTCGGATGGACCGTGTCGCGCCGGAGGCGATCGATCCGGCGCGCGCGCTTCGCCGCATTCCGCCGTTGATCCGGGCCTATCTGAGGCTGGGCGGTGTTGTGGGTGAGGGCGCCTGCATCGACATGGATTTCAACACAGTCGACGTGTTCATGGCGATGGATACCGCGCGGATGGCGAAGCGGTACGGATCATACCTGGCGCGTGCGGCCGGGGATCGCGCTTGAGAGCGGGGTGGAACGGCGCGCCCGAGCCCGTCTTTCCGCCCTCGGGTTTCGTGGGTCGGCTCAGGATCGTGGCGCGGGGGGGCGTGGCCATCGTGGCGACGGCGCTGTTTTTCGCGGCGTTTCTCGTTTTGCGGGGTGCCGATCACGTCGTCTCCCGGATACGGGGCGCCCCGTCCTGTGGCTTCGCCCCGTGGGCGGTGCGGATCTGGGCCGGCGTCGCGGTTTCGCTGTTGGGCCTGAAGGTCCGCGTCGCCGGGACGCCGGTGGGCGGGCCGGGGGCGCTCGTGGCGAACCATGCGGGCTGGGTCGACGTCGTCGTGCTTCAGCGGGTTTCGCGGGCGGATTTCGTGTCCAAGGCGGAGGTTGCGGGGTGGCCGATCATCGGCGTGATCGGCCGGGCCATCGGGACGGTCTTCATCGAACGGCGCCCGGTGGAGGCGAAACGGCAAAACGTCGTGTTGAAGGACCGGCTGCGGCGCGGTGATCTGATCTGCCTTTTTCCGGAAGGGACCAGCACGGACGGGCGGCAGGTGCTGGCGTTCAACTCATCGCTTTTCGACGTGTTCATGCAGCCGGACCTCCGGTGGAGCGTTCAGGTCCAGCCCGTGAGTCTGCGATATCGGCCGAGGGAAGGTCTTCCGGAGGCGCTTTATGCGTGGTGGGGTGAAATGGCGTTCGGCGCGCATCTCGGGCATGTGCTGGCCGTGTCAACGGGGGGAACGGTCGACGTCCGATTTCACGAGCCGTTGCGGCCGGGGGACTTCGCTGATCGGAAGGCGTTGGCCGCTCGCGCGGGGTCCGTGGTCGCAGTTGGATTTCAGGAGCTTGAGCCGATCAGTTCAGAGCCTCGATGATCTCGCGCAGGGCGGCCGCCTCGCCTTGCGGATGCGACCATGCCTCGTCTCCGATCGCTACGAAGTCGGTGACGCCGGCGAGCTGTCGGGCGATCTCGGGCGTGAGGCCGCCCTCCGCCACGACGGGGATCTCGATCATTTCGGACCACCATTGGAAGAGGTCGATCGACGCGAGCGCTCCGTCGCCCAGGGTGGAGGCCGAGACCGGACCGAAGCTGACGTAATCGGCCCCGATCTCGCCGGCGCTCATGCCGTCATGGCGGGAGGTGCGGGCATTGGCGCCGATTATGGCGTCGGGGCCGAGGAGCTTGCGGGCCGCGCGGACCTGGCGCGCGCCGTCGGTCAGATGCACGCCGTCGAGGCCGAGGCGCTCCACGAGACGGAAATGGTCATTGACCACCAGCGGCACGTCACGCGGATCGCACACGGCGCGCAGAGCGTCTGACGCGCGGGCGAGATCGTCCTCGGACGTCGTGGTCAGCGCCATGCGGACGCAGGCGATCTCGAACGCGTCCAGCACGGCGGCGAGGCGCTCCGTGAAGTCGGAGATGCCGAAGCTCGCGGGGGTGATCAGATAGAGACGGGCGGTGTCGTCGGTCACGGATCAGCGCTTCAGAACGGCGCGTCCCGCATATTCGGCGTTGGGGCCGAGATCCTCCTCGAGACGCATCAGCTGGTTGTATTTCGCGAGGCGGTCGGATCGCGAGAGGCTGCCGGTCTTGATCTGTCCGCAGTTCGTGGCGACGGCGAGATCGGCGATGGTCGCGTCCTCGGTCTCGCCGGAGCGGTGGGACATCACGGCGGTGTAGCCGGCGCGGTGCGCCATGTCGACGGCGGCGAGGGTCTCGGTGAGCGTGCCGATCTGGTTGACCTTGACGAGGATCGAGTTCGCGACGCCCCGTTCTATTCCGTCCTCGAGGCGGTCGGTGTTGGTGACGAACAGGTCGTCGCCGACAAGCTGGCAGCGGGAGCCGACGAGGTCGGTCAGTTCCTTCCAGCCGTCCCAGTCGTCCTCGGACATGCCGTCCTCGATCGAGAAGATGGGATAGGCGTCGACGAGGCCCGCGAGGTATTCGGCATTCTGGCTGGCCGAGAGCTTTTTGCCTTCGCCTTTCATGTCGTAGACGCCGTCCTTGAAGTATTCCGTGGCGGCGCAGTCCAAGGCCAGCCGGACGTCGTCGCCCGGTTTGAATCCGGCCTTTTCGACACTGGCCATGATGAAATCGAGGGCCTCGGTGGTGGAGCTGAGACCCGGGGCGAAGCCGCCCTCGTCGCCGACGGAGGTGGAGTGCCCGGCGGCGGAGAGTTGCGATTTCAGCGCGTGGAAGATCTCGGCGCCCCAGCGGACGGCCTCGCGGATGCTGTCGGCGCCGACCGGGGCGATCATGAATTCCTGGATGTCGATCGGGTTGTCGGCATGCTCGCCGCCGTTGATGATGTTCATCATCGGCACGGGCAGAACGCGGGCGGAGGTTCCGCCGATGTAGCGGTAGAGCGGCGTGCCAAGGCTCTGGGCGGCGGCCTTCGCCACCGCGAGGCTGACGCCGAGGATGGCGTTCGCGCCGAGACGGCCTTTGTTGTGGGTGCCGTCCAGGTCGAGCAGCATCCGGTCGATGAGAAGCTGTTCGGTCGCGATCATGCCGCTCAGAGCGTCGCAGATCGGGCCGTTGACCGCGTCGCAGGCCCGACGCACGCCCTTGCCGCCATAGCGCTTGGGGTCGCCGTCACGCAGTTCGACCGCCTCGTGTGCGCCGGTGGAGGCGCCGGACGGCACGGCGGCGCGTCCCATCGCCCCGTCTTCGAGCAGCACGTCGACCTCGACGGTCGGGTTTCCCCGGCTGTCCAGAATTTCCCGTGCGATGACATCGATGATCAGCGACATGCCGTTGTTCTCCCCCAAAATCCCGCCGGAGCGTTTCTTTCGCCTGAGTAGAGGAAAGGTCCGACCGGGGGAACTCGAAAAACGGGGGTGCGGTCGTCGCCGGGGCCCTGGACAATGTGCGTGCCGGCGATATTTCAAAAGCGGTGCCGCGAGGGTGCAAGAAAATGCGGGGGTTTTGAAGTGGGTCTGATCGGAGTGTATCTGGCCGCGTTGGCGGCTTTCCTCGTGATCGACGCGATCGCCATCAAGTTCTTTGTTTTTCCCCTGTTTTCTCGTCATGTCGGCGACCTGTTCCGGGACGACATGCAGCTTGGCGTGGCGCTCGCCTTTTACGTCTTTTACGTGGCCGGAATTCTCTATTTCGCGGTGCTGCCCGGGCTTTCGGAGCAGTCGATGTGGCGGGCGGTGTTCAATGGCGCGCTTCTGGGGTTTCTGGCGTACGGGACCTATGAGGCGACGAACATGGCGACCTTGAAGGGCTGGTCGTGGCAAATGGTTGTGGCGGACGTCACGTGGGGGACGGTTCTGACGGGCACGGTGGCCGCGGTCGGATGGTTCGCCGGACGGCAATGGCTCTGATCGGGGAGCCGGGCACGACCGCGTGATGACCGTAACATTCCGCGGGCCGGCGCCGTATATTCGATAGCGATACGGATCGTGGACTTGGATGGAGTTCGGTAATGCGGAGACGCGGGTTTCTGGCCGCAACGGCGGCTTTCGGTTTGACGGGTGTGGCCTATTTCGGGCGATCGGGCGGCGCGGATGCCGCGTCCGGGGCTTTTGAAGTTTCGAAGACCGCGGAGGAATGGCGCGCGACCCTGACCCCCGCGCAGTTCGCCGTTCTGCGCGAGGAGGCGACGGAGCGGCCGTTCACAAGTCCGCTTCTGGAGGAGAAGCGGGCCGGAACCTACAATTGCGCCGGTTGCGATCTTCCGCTCTACGCGTCGGAAACGAAATACGACAGCGGGACGGGCTGGCCGAGTTTCTGGGACGCCATGCCGGGCGCGGTCGGAACCAGGCAGGACCGCAAGCTGTTCATGGCGCGGACGGAAGTGCATTGCGCGCGGTGCGGCGGTCATCAGGGGCACATCTTCGACGACGGCCCGGAACCGACGGGCAAACGGCATTGCATCAACGGCGTCGCTTTGCAGTTCCAACCGGCCTGACACACAGGCCTAGCGGTTATCTTTTCGGCGGCTCAGTCCGGTTGCCGTGACCGTGCTTTCCGGGCTGTTCCAGGTCGTCCTCGAGGAAGGTTTCGAGGTCGACAAGATCCGCAGGGAGAGGCAGGCCCATCGCCTTCATCTCCGACAGCTTTTCGCGCAGCGTCTCCTGCAGTTCGTGCTCGTCCTTCGGGTTCTTCGCGATCTCGTCCATGATCATCGCGATCTGGACCCTGAACTGTTCCAATGCCATGCGGTTCTCCGATCCCGGGGGTTGCGCGCCACGGCGACCTTAGCATCGCGGGCGCTCCTGATGTTGATCTATCGCAAGGCGCCCGCGCGCGCCACACGATAGCGTCGCGTTTCTACGTCCGGAGAGGAAAAACCCCATGAATTTCAGAACAGTGTTCTTCGCGATTGGATCGGCGCAGGACGATTCCGAAGTGGACCGCGTCATCGCGATCTGCGAAGGCCTCGGCGCCCATCTTTCGGTGCTGGTCGTGGGCGTGGCGCCCCCGCCCCCGGCGTCACCTTACGGGGTCGTCTCAAACGACATCTGGGCCGGCGAGATCCGCGAGGGCCAGGGCGAGGCGCAGGCGCGCGCCGACGAGCTCGAGAAGAAGATCGCCGCCGCCGGGCTTTCCTGTTCAGTCGAGGCGCAGTACGTTGATCGTGGCACGGTCGCGACGCTCGCGGCGCGCTTCGCGCGGTACGCCGATCTGACGATCATCACGCCGCAGGCCGAGAACGTCGATCTCATGCAGTCCTGGGTGATGAACGGCGCATTGTTCGAATCGGGGCGTCCGATCCTGATTCTTCCGAAGGGGCCGTTCAAGTTCCCGGTGGCCGAGCGGATCATCGTCGCATGGGACGCGAGCGTCGAGGCGTCGAAATCCGTCCGGGACGCGATGGGTCTTCTGGCGAAAGCCAAGCAGGTCGATGCCGTGCTGATCGACCCGGTCCCGTCTTTCGAGGGCCACGGCGCGGAGCCCGGCGCCGATCTGGCCGCCTATCTGGCCCGGCACGGCGTCAGCGCCACGGTGCATCGCCTGCCCAAGCAGGGACAGGACGTCGGCGACATCCTGCGCCGGACGGCGGTCGATTTCGGAGCGGATCTGATCGTGATGGGTGGCTTCGGCCACTCGAGGCTGCGCCAGCGGATTTTCGGCGGCACCACGACGATCATGATGAAAGAGACCGACGTTCCGGTTCTGATGGCGCATTAGCGGGCGTCGCTCGGCCGGCGGAGCCTTGATTGTCCGCCGGCCTCGCCGCTTTATGGCGCGGCGCGTGTCATGGAGCGGGAATGAGTGAACGGCTGACCGGATTGGCGCGGCTTCGGGCCGCCCTGTCGCATTCCGTTCGCGGGTTGCGGGACGCTTGGAGCGGACAGGAGGCGTTTCGCCTTGACGCCTTGGCTGTCGCGGTCGCGGTTCCCGCGGGGCTTTTTCTGGGCGATGGCGCGGTCGAGAAGATCCTGCTCATCGGCAGCGTGGTGCTGATCATGATCGTCGAGTTGCTGAACTCGGCGATCGAGGCGGCGATCGACCGGATCGGCCCTGAATGGCATCTTCTCTCGCGGCAGGCGAAGGATTACGGCTCCGCGGCGGTTCTGATCACCGCATTGCTCGCGGCGCTCGTATGGGTTCTCATTCTGGCTGAGAAAGCGGGCGGAGGCGCCTCGGCTCCCGGGGGAGCCTGAGGCCCGTACCTACCTTCGGTTTCAGGCGGTAATCGCTCTGGTCACGCGTTTTCCGACCGGCCCCGCGATCAACATGCCCGCGACCATCGAGATCATGAAGATCACGCCGGGCAGTCCGCCCCATGACAGCGAGGCCAGCGCCGGTCCGGGGCAGAGGCCGACCAACGCCCAGCCCGCGCCGAAAAGCACCGCGCCCCACGCGAGCGGCCGGTCGATCTCATTGCGCGGCTGAGCCGGCAGCGGTGATCCGAGAAAGCCGGTCTTGCGCCGCGAAAGGGCGGCCCACGCGATCGTCATTGGAAGGATCGCGCCGCCAAGCACGAAAGCGAGCGTCGGATCCCAGTCGCCGAAAAGGTCGAGCCAGCCTTGGACCTTGGTGGTGTCGGTCATTCCGGAGACCATGAGGCCAAGTCCGAAAAGCGCCCCGGAGATGGCGGCGAAAAGAGAGCGCATCAGATGATCCCCAGAATGTGGCGGGCGACAAGCATCGTCACGCCACCCGCGAACAGGTAGAAAAGCGTGGCGACGATCGACCGCATCGAAAAGCGCGATATTCCGCAGACGCCGTGACCGGAGGTGCAGCCGTTTCCGATCCGGGTCCCGATTCCCACCAGCAGCCCTGCGACCACGAGAACGGCGACGTTGGTGGTCGCGTTCGTCTGAGGAGCCCCCCAGAACAGGGCGGCGACCGCCGGCGCGCCGATCAGCGCGCCGAGAAATGCGAGGCGCTCGCCGAGGTTGGACCGGCCCGTGCCGTCCACCAGCCCGCCGAGAATGCCGCTCGCGCCCATGATCCGGCCGTTGACCGCGAGAAACACGACGGCGGCCATGCCGATCATCAATCCGCCGATCAGGCCGAAGGTCCAGTCAGTCTGCCACATGTCAGAGCTCGTTCACGGGGATCTTGAGGAAGCGCTTGCCGGACTCGTCGGGCTCCGGCATCTGGCCGGCGCGCATGTTGACCTGGATCGAAGGTATGATCAGGCGCGGCATGTCGAGCGTCGCGTCGCGTTCGGTCCGCATCTTGACGAAGTCCTCGGCCGTGGCGCCGCCGCCTACATGGACGTTCAGGTCGCGCTGTTCCTTGACCGTGGTCTTCCAGGCGAAGACGTCGCGACCGGGAGCCTTGTAGTCGTGGCCGACGTAGATGGTCGTCTCCTCGGGAAGCGCCAGGATCTTCTGGATGGAGTTGTAGAGCGTCTCGGCCGACCCGCCGGGAAAGTCCGCCCGCGCGGTGCCGAAGTCGGGCATGAAGAGCGTGTCGCCGACGAACGCCGAATCGCCGATGACGTAGGTCAGGCAGGCGGGCGTGTGGCCGGGCGTGTGCATCACGCGGCCTTCAAGCGCGCCGATCGTGAACGTGTCGCCTTCCTTGAAGAGCTTGTCGAACTGCGATCCGTCGCGCTGGAAGCGAGTGCCCTCGTTGAAGACCTTGCCGAACGTGTCCTGAACGACGGTGATCTTCTCGCCGATGCCGATTTTGCCGCCGACCTGCTCCTGGATATAGGGAGCGGCCGAGAGGTGGTCGGCGTGGACATGGGTCTCGAGCAGCCAGACCGGTTCGAGACCGTGTTTTTTCACATGCTCGACGATGCGGTCGGCCGAAGCCGTGTCGGTGCGCCCGGACGAATAGTCGAAGTCCAGAACGCTGTCGATGATCGCGCATTTAGGGCTGTCGGGATCCTTGACGACGAAGGAGACGGTGAACGTCGGTTCGTCGAAGAAGGCTGTGACGTCGGGCGTCATGATGTGTCTCCGTTCGTTGCGTTCCTGACGATATAGAGCGGCTTCAGTCACATTTCAACAGGTGAATATAAAAGCGCCATGCTGTTGATCCGGGAAGCCAGAGGGCTGCATGTCGTGAAGGGTGATGGACAGGGCAAGAACCGCTGCGCTAGTCCTGAACATGCTTTTGAGCGGGCGGGAAGCGACATGAATGCGAGAACGATCCTCTGCTACGGCGACAGCAACACTCATGGGACGTTGCCGCTGGCTGTCCTGGGCGAGCGGCGACGACTTGGTCCCGATGCGCGTTGGCCCGGCGTTCTGGGCGCCGAACTGGGGCCTGACTGGCGGGTGATCGAGGAGGGGCTCGGGGGGCGGACCACCGTGCATCCGGATCCGGTCGCGGGCGTGCACAAGAATGGCCTCGCCGTGCTGCCGGCAATTCTGGAAAGCCATCGGCCGCTTGACGTCGTGGTGATCATGCTCGGGACGAACGATCTCAAGCGCCGGTTCCAGCTGCCGGCGGTGGAGATCGGCGAATGCGTCGCGCAGCTGGTTCTGACGACGTTGCGAAGCGAATGCGGTCCGGACGGGCGCGCTCCGGAGGTTCTGCTGGTGGCGCCGCCGCCAGTAATCGAGGCGGGGGTTCTCGCCGAGATCTTTGCAGGCGCGGGGGAGACTTCGAAGAGGATCGGTCCGGTCTTCGCGGAGGTCGCGCGGAGACTTGGCGTCGGTTTTCTGGACGCGGGCGGCGTGATCTGCTCGAGCCCCGTGGACGGGGTGCATTTCGACGCGGCGGAACATGGCAAGCTGGGGCGGGCCGTCGCGGCCGCGCTCCGGACCTGAAGGGAGACCGGACATGCTCAAGGGACTCGATCCGCTGCTGAACGCGGACGTGCTGCAGGCGCTGCGCGCGATGGGGCACGGGGACGATCTGATCCTGTGCGACTCGAACTTTCCCGCCGAGGCGGTCGCGCGTCGGACGGTCGCCGGGCGGCCGCTCCGCATCGACGCGCCGGCGGCGCGGGTGGCGCGGGCGGTTCTGTCCGTCTATCCGCTCGATACTTACGTGGACGATTCCGCCGCGCGGATGGAGGTGATCGGCGCTCCGGACGAGATGCCGGAGGTGCAGGAGGAGGTCCAGGGCGAGATCAACGCGGCGGAAGGGCGGAACTGGCCGATGATCGCGATCGAGCGGTTCGCGTTCTATGAGCGGGCGAAGGAATCCTTCGCGATCATCCAGACCGGCGAGCGGCGGTTCTACGGATGCTTCGCGCTGCGCAAGGGCGTGATCCCGCCGGGGGGTTGAGGCATGTCGGATCGCAAGGGCATCGTCATTCTCGGCGTCTTCGTGGCGGATACGACGTATCGCGCGGGGCGGATGCCGCGGATGGGCGAAACCGTCCTGGGTGAGAGTTTCGTGCTGGGGCCAGGCGGCAAAGGATCGAACCAGGCGGTCGCGGCGGGGCGTCTGGGCGCGGACGTTTCGCTGATCACCCGTATCGGCGAGGACGATTTCGGGAAGCTCGCCGTCGCGACGTGGGAGGCGGCGGGGGTCCGGCCGGTCGTGACGCGCGGTGCCGGAGAGTTACACGGGCGCCGCCTTCATCTTCGTCGAGGCGGCGACGGGCGACAACGCGATCATCATCTCGCCGGGAGCGGCGGCGACGATCGGGCCGGCGGATCTCGACGCGCGGGCCGATCTGATCGGCGGGGCGGCGGTGTTCATGACGCAGTTGGAGCAGCCGCTGGAGGCGGCTGTCCGGGGGCTGGAGATCGCGCGGGACGCGGGCGTCGCGACGTTGCTCAATCCGGCGCCGGCTCGGGATCTGGACGACGCGGTTCTGAGGCTTTGCGATTATGTGACGCCGAACGAGACCGAGGCGGAGGCGCTGACCGGGATCGCGGTCGGTTCCATTGACGGGGCGCGGGCGGCGGCGGAAAGGCTTCTGGCGCGGGGCGCCGGGGCCGCCATCATCACGCTGGGGGCGCAGGGCGTGCTCTATCATGCGGCGGTACGTTCGGAACTGGTGCCGGCGATGGCCGCCGGTTCGGTCGTGGAGACGACGGGGGCGGGCGACGCGTTCAACGCGGGCTTCGCGGTCGGTCTCGCGCGGGGGATGGACCCGGTGGAGGCCGCGCGGTTCGGCTGCGCGGTGGCGGGCGTGTCGGTGACGCGGCCGGGCGCGGCGGCGTCGATGCCGAGTGCCGACGAGGTCGCCGCGCTTCTCGCGCGGTGAACCGGAGGGGCGCGGATGATCCGGGCTTTCGTGGCGATCGCGTTGCCCGAGGAGGTGGCGGGCGATCTGATCGCGGCGCAGGCCGGGCTGCCTGCGGGGCGGCCGGTGGAGCCGGGCAACCTGCATCTGACGGTGGCGTTTCTGGGGGAGCATCCGGGGCCGGTGATCGAGGACGCGCATTTCGCGTTCGCCGGATTTCGGTTGCCGGCCTTCGAGCTGATGCTGGAAGGGCTCGGGCTGTTCGGCGATCCGCGGCCGCGCGTGCTTCATGCGGGCGTCAGGCAGGAGTCCGGGCTGACGCGGTTGAGGGAGAAGGTGGTGCAGGCGGCGCGCGGGGCGGGGCTCGATCTGGGGCGCGAGCGGTATCAGCCGCACGTGACGCTGGCGCGGTTCAACCGGGGACTCGACGGGGCTGACGCGCTTCGGGTGCGGGACTTCGCCGGGCGCGGGGCCGGGTTTCGGTCGGGACCGTTCCGGGTCGAGAGCTTCGGGCTGTGGCGGTCGTTTCTCGGGCGGTCCGGTCCGGTATACGAGGAGATGGCGAAATACGCCCTGGACGTATCGCCGGTGGGAAGAGAGGTCGGACGACACCCGCATTCGGAGAGGCGCTGATCGCCATGGCGCGAGGCCGGTGGCGATCGCGCTACAAGAGCCGATCGGGCTCCTCGCGGAACGGGCGTCAGCCGTGTTGTTCTTGCCGGGCAGACCTGTAGGTTCGCTCCGCGGCAACCCGATGGATGGAAAGATCCGACATGAAACTCAAATTTCACCACATCAATTTCGTTTCAGAGGATGTTGAAAGAATGCATCGTTTCTATACCGGCATCCTCGGGCTCGATGACGTCCCGGTGGAGAACTTCCCGAGGCCGGGCTCGACGGACGAGACGGGCTACGGCGGCAGGATCCGTTTCGCGACGGATGGCGCGATGCAGATGCATCTCGCGGAACGCGACCTCGGCGTCGCCTTCAAGCATCGAGAATTGATCAATCCGGTCGAGCGAGGTCACATCGCCTTCAGGACGGATGATATCGACGCGTTCAATAAGCTCGACTTTGTACGTTTTTGATCAGGTCCAGATCCAAAAGATGCCTTCGTTAGCGATGAACTCGAGGGCATCGCCGGGTGGCATGACGCAGCCTCCAAAATCATCGACGTCCTCCCATGCTCCGCGGTGTGACCAATAAGCGAGCCTGACGTCGTCTCTTTTGCCGGTTGGTCTCAGGCGGGCGATGGGAGCTTCGGTCTCCAGGAGGTAGAGATGGCAGGCGCCTTCGTGTTCGCAGAGGCCGCCGCCGCATTGGCGTCGTTGAAGGCCTCGATACGGGCTGCGATATCGTCGGTCCGCATGCCACGATCATGCTTTGGAATGTCTGAGAGCGGCCCGATTCGCTTTGCCGCAGCCCACCGACTTGCAGGACGAGCGGCAAGGGATTCGAAGGATGGGATGATACATCGTCTCGACATCCCGCAGCGTTCCGGCGATCCCGTCCCAAAGATCCTGCGCGACTGGCTGCAGTCGCTGCGTTCGTGGTTTACGGCGCCAACCCGGGAACACGTGCTCGTCCTGGTGACGGGCGCCGTGCCGGCCCCGGGTAAAAGGACCGCCAGCGTTTGCCTGCGGATGACCGGACGCGCCGAGGCGGGAAACTTCTCGAGCTTTCACCAGGTTCTCAACCGTGCCCGACGGGATGCCCGCGCGGTGGCGCGACGGGTGCCGGGGATGATCGTCGATCGCCTCGTCCCGACAGGGCCCGTGGTGATCGGGATGGATGACACCATCGAACGCCGGTGGGGTCCCGGGATCACCGCACGCGGCATCTATCGCGATCCCGTACGCTCCAGCCATGGCCATTTCGTAAAAGCCGGTGGCTTGCGCTGGTTGAGTTTCATGGTGCTGACGCCCCTTCCCTGGGCGGGGGCCGCCAAGGCGTTGCCCGTGCCGACCCTGCTTGCGCCCTCCGAGCGGTCCGACCGCCAGCGGGGGCGCAGGCACGAGCTGCTGACCGACCGGGCCCGGCAAGGCATCCTCCAGCTTTGCCGCTGGCTGCCAGGGCGTGATATCGTGTTCGTCGGCGACAGCAGCTTCGCCGTTCATGAACCGGCCCATGTCATCGCCTCACCCGCGACCCTCATCAGCCGATTGCGCCTCGACGCCAACCTCTTCGCCCCCCCTCCACCGCGTACGGCCCATACCTTTGGCCGACCGGCGCGGAAGGGGCCGCCCCTCCCGAAACTGAAGACCCCGCTCACCAACCCGGCCACCTCATGGCGGAGCGTCATCGTATCTTCGCGGTACGGCCACAGGACACGGAAAGCCCTCGAGATCGCCTCGGATACCGCCTTGCGGTACCGCCCCGGCACGCCACCCCGACCGGTTCGCCGGGTGCTGGTCAGGGACCCCGAAGGCAACGTGATCGAGGTCCACCAATCGGTCTGACGGGGGCGGCCGGCGCGTCGCTCAGGCCGGCGGGTCTTTTGGCGGTTCGTTCTGATTGAGGAAGAACGTCCAGCCGGCATAGGCGGCGAGGCCGAGGAAGGCGGCGCCCCAGAGGGGAGCTCCGGTGCGGAATTCGACGATGGACCAGAGGGCGGGCAGGACGGTTATGGCGACGCGGACCCAGCGTTTGCGGAACATCGGGTGGTCGGGGTCGAGAAACCGGGCCATGCGCGGCGACCGCGCCTCAGGCGCGCTCGACATACTCCATCGTCTCGGTCGAGACGATGATCGCCTCGTCCTGGCCGACGAAGGGCGGGATCATCACGCGCACGCCGTTGTCGAGAATCGCGGGCTTGAAGCTGTTGGCGGCGGTCTGGCCTTTGACCGCCGGTTCGGTCTCGACGACGGTGCAGGTGACCTTGTCGGGCAACTGCATGGAGAGCGCCTCGGATTCGTGGTATTCGATATGGACGGTCATGCCGTCCTGAAGAAACGGCCGTCGCTCGCCGAGGATGTCGGCCGGGATCTCGATCTGTTCGTAGGTCTCGGAATCCATGAAGACGAGCATGTCGTTCTGCTCGTAAAGGAACTGCTGGTCCTTCTGGTCGAGGCGGACGCGTTCGACCTTGTCGGCCGAGCGGAAGCGTTCGTTGAGTTTCGAGCCGTTCCGGAGGTTCTTCATCTCGACCTGGGCGAAGGCGCCGCCCTTGCCGGGTTTCACGTGGCCGACCTTGACCGCGATCCAGAGGCCTCCGTCATGTTCCAGGATGTTGCCCGGACGTATCTCGTTGCCGTTGATCTTTGGCATCTGCGGTCGTTCCATTCACGGGATTGAAATCTGTCGCCGCTATAAAGACTTGCCGGGGCTCTGGCAAGTTGCCGACCGCCCCACGATCCCGGCCCCAAGTTCCCGCGTTCTCGCAATCGTTTCAGGAGGCCTTCGGCTCCTTCCGACGCATGTGAAGTCGCGACGCGATCCAGGAAAAGAGACCGAATGCCAGACAGTGACCGCGTCCCCCGGACGCTGCGTCGCGCCCTTGCGGCGCGAGGATACCGAGACCTCACACCCGTCCAGTCCGCCGTCTGCGCCGCCGAGCCGCGCGACGCGGACATGCTCGTGTCCGCGTCGACGGGGTCGGGCAAGACGGTCGCCTGCGGGCTGTCGCTGGCCAGCGTGCTGCTCGACGACGCGGGCATGGCGCTTCCGGGCGGGCCGCGCGCCGTCGTGCTTACGCCGACGCGCGAGTTGGCCCATCAGGTGTGCCGCGAGCTCGGCTGGCTCTACGGGCCATCGGAGGTCCGTCTGGTCTGCTGCGTGGGCGGTTCGGATATCAGCGAGGCGCGTCTGTTGTTGGGGTCGCGCCCGCAGGTTCTGGTGGCGACGCCGGGTCGGTTTCGCGATCATCTGGCGCGCGGGCATCTGGACGCGGGCGCGGTCGGTTGCGTCGTGCTCGACGAGGCCGACGACATGCTGCGGCTGGGCTTTCGCGAGGATCTTGACGCGATCCTGGCCGCGTTGCCCGAGGGTCGGCGGATGCTGATGTTCTCGGCGACGGTGACGCCGGAGGTCGAGGCGCTGGCCGCGCGTCTGCTGCGCGCGCCGCTGCGCATCGAGGCGGGTCCGCAGGGGACGAACCGCGACATCCGGTTCGAGGGCGTCGTGGCTGCGGCGGGCGACCGCGAGGCGGCGGTGGTCAACGTGCTGCGCTATCATGAGGTGCGGGCGGCGCTGGTGTTCTGCGCGCGGCGGGTGACGGTCGGCGATCTGTCCGCAAGGCTCGCGGCGCGGGGGTTCGAGGTGGTGGCGCTCTCGGGGTGCATGCCGCAGCGGGACCGCAACGCGGCGCTGGCGGCGATGCGGGAGGGGCGCGCGCGCGTCTGCGTGGCGACGGACGTGGCGGCGCGAGGGCTGGACCTGCCGGCGCTCGATCTGGTGATCCATGCCGATCCGCCGTCGGACCGCGCGGCGCTGATCCACCGGTCAGGGCGCACGGGGCGTGCCGGGCGGGCGGGTCTGGCGGTGATCGTGGCGACACCGCGTCAACGTCGCCGGCTCGACGGGTTGACCGCCGAGGGGGGGCCGCGCGTCGATTGGGGGCCTGCGCCTCGGCGCGAGGAGGTCGAGGCGCGCGACGCCGCGCGGCTGGAGGCGGCGCCGATCCTGACGCGCGAGGCGGAGCGGGGCGAGCGGGACAGGGCGACGGGATTGCTGGACGCCTACGCTCCCGAGCGTCTGGCCGTGGCGCTTCACCGCGCCTGGGCGGATGCGCTGCCCGACGCGGTCGATATCGGGCAGTCAGGGGCGGTCGAGGGGTTAGGGGCGCCAGGCGTCTGGTACTGCGTCAATCATTCTCCGGGCCGGAAATCGGGCATCCGGGCGATCCGGTCGCGGATCGCGGGCAGCGGCGCGGTCGGCGTGGAGGATATCGGCCGCATCCATATCCTGGAGCGCGAGACGCATTTCGAGCTGCGGGCTGAGCTTGCGGACGTGTTCGAGGCGGCGTTCGGCGTGGCGGAGGCGGGAGGGCTGCGCCTGACGCGATTGGAGAGCCGATTCCGTCCGTTCGTTCCTTGCGCTCCGCGCGCGGACGAGGCCGGGTCGGAGGCGTGAGGGGCATGGAGCGGGTGAAGGGAATCGAACCCTCGAGACTAGAAACATTTATTTTCAATACCTTACAGCTAAAAGTGTGATAAGTCGAATCTTAAAGATCGCTTGAAGTGTGATTGTAAGATCATTCACTCTTAGAAACCGAGCCATAGGCAAGAAACTACGATTGCGTCGACTTAGAGTTGCGCCGATTGGCGGACATGAGATTTTGTAATAAAATTAGTCACTTAGTGAAACTTTAAGCGGGTCACGTTTGACCATATTGCGGCTTGACGTAAATAATCGGCCCAATTATTCAAGAAAAGATAGGCATTTGAACGGTCCGATTCCCGTTCCGGCAATTCCCGTTTCCGTTCCAATCCTGTTGTTCCGGCATTCTTTGTTCGGAACGATAAGGGAACGTTTGCGCCCCAAGGAAAACACTTTAATTTCAATATATTAATCCGCGGTTGATCAAAAAGGCCCAATTTTGATTGCGCGCAGCCTGATGACTGGGCTGCGCAGCTTCAGGCGGATATCCCGCGGGTTGTTCATCATCGAAAACACCCTGACCACGCCGTCTCCGCAGGACATCATCTGCGACCCCGCCGTCGGCACGTGCGGCTTTCTGGTCGCCGCTGGAGAGTATCTTCGGAAGACGCACCCTGGTCTCTTCCGGAACGACCGGCAGAGAGGCGGAGGCCGACGACGAGGGTCGCCGCTGTGCGACCTGGGCGCGAAGCGCGGCCGACGCCGCGATCCGGTCGAGGCCTTCCTGATGTCAGTCTCGCCATGCCGTGCGACATCGAACCCGGCGGCGTGAACGGTGTCACGCGGACCGCCTTCCCCGGTCTTGTCCTCACGAAGGAGGGCCTGCCCGAGGAACCGGCAGAAGGTCGTCTCGGCGTACAGGCGCTGTCTCTTGAACCCGGTGTCATCCCGGCCATCCCGAAGCCGACCGTCGAGCTAGATATCATAGGAGGATGGAGGCGTCTCCGGCTGATCGAGGGCGCCCGACAGGATGTCTCCGAGAATCCCGGACAGACGCGCCCCGACATCATGCCGATCCCGGGGTCTGTCGGCTTTCCAGAGGGGGGGGCCAGCGGGTTACGGTGCCGGACGCAGGTGACAGTCGGCAATAGATGGAGGTCGATCAGTCAGTCAGTGTGAAGGCAAACCCGCCTCCCTTTCGCCCTTTCCGCGTGCAGAACGATCTCAGCGGCGGCGCGGGCGTCTTCTCCTGCGTCGTGGTGCTTAAAAGACAAGCGCAGATGGTTCTTCAAGGACGCCAAGGCGATGATCCGCTTCGTCGACCAGTCCCGCGGTCTCGTCGTGCTCGACGATCTGGAAAAGGTCGGCCGGCGCGCCAACAGCGACGTCTCGGAGTTCTCCGACATCAACCAGATGCTCAAGGTCTCCTACAACAAGACCACCGGCGTGAAGACCATCGTCGACAAGCAGGGCAACAACCAGCGCCTGACCTTCTACGGCCCGAAGGTGATCACCAACATCTCCGGCCTCGACCCGGTCAACGAGAGCCGGACCTTCACGGTCTATTGCCGGCCGATGCCGAAAGAGGTCTCGACGAGCGGCGTCATCACCGGCCTCAACCGGGAGAGAAGCGACCCGCTGCGCCAGGAGCTCCACGCGTGGGGAATGTCGACGGCTCTCGCCGCCAACACCGCCTACCGGATCCGGATGTCCAGTCTCGGCGACCGCGCCAAGCAGATCGCCGCTCCCTTGGAGGTGATCGCGGACCTGTCGGGAAGCCCGTCCTTCGCTTCCGCGATGAGCGATGCGCTCCGCAGGCAGACCGCCCGCCGTCCGGACGACGTCACTCCGATGGAGCTGGTGCGCGTCGCCGCCGAGGAGATCGTCGCGCGCGGCGCCCGCACCCACCTCTCCGCCGAGCAGCTCCGCTGCGAGCTCGCGTTCATGCCGGAATCGATGCTCCTGCGCGACGGGTCCTCGGTGCCGGAGGATCTCGCGATCCTCAAGGATACCCGCTGGCTCGGCCGGGCCCTGCTGACGCTCGACATCCGGACGTCCAACAGCTCTTCGCGCCTGCGGCTCTACGGCCACTACAACCGCTGGTACGATCTGAACCCGGGTTTCGTCGAAGAGGTGCTCGCCGCCCGCGCCCAGGCCGGCGAGGAGCTGCCGCCGCCCTGGCCCGGCCAGGACACCCGCCATGCCGTCGCCTTCTGCGAGACGATGATCTGCGCGTCCTGCTCCTACGCATCGGTCTGCTCGTCGATCATGAAGGAGGTCCGGGACGCGAAGCTCAGGGTCGAGGGGCCGGGACGGCGATGAACCGGGACGCCGCCTTCGCGGTCGAGCGAGCTTGGGCCCGCGGGGCGGCGCTGACGCCGAAACTCCTCGCCGACCCGTAAAGGCGATGGGAGGCCTTTCCAAGCCTTTGTTGGTGTCGCATCAACCGGTGCTTCCGGCCCACAGGAGACATTCAGCGGGTCATGCCACGCCGCAGTGCGGCCTTAGCATTCCTGCCGTTCGCTGCGGACGCTCGAGCACCGCTGTGTCTGCAAAGCCTTCCGAGGGACGCGCGGTTCGGGGCCTCGCTGCGGAGGCTCGGACACGGGCCTGCTTCACCACACAGGACACTTGCGGTCGACGGTACCGTCGACTCGCATCGTCCTTTGCAAACACGTTCTTGCCTCCAGATGCGCTCCTGCCGACGTCACTCGAACAAGTCCGCGCGGGGACACCCGCGCCGTCAGAGAGCGATCCCATGGCGGCCAGCGGCTGCCTGTCGATTTTCGTCCTCACTCGCCGGTGGCCGTGAAGTTCGATCAGCCGAAATCAGGTCGCCTCAGGTTGCCGGGAGATGTCCGGTGCGGTAAACGTTGCCGGAAGGCGGACACGGGGGCCGCGAGAGGAGGATACGTCTTGAGCCACGGATTCGCGGGCGCGTGTTGTCTGGCGCTCTTGGCTGCCGCCCTTGGCGGACCGGCCGAAGCGCAGCAGGACACGTTGAACAGAACGATCCTGCCGATCCTTGAGCCGGAGCGGCCGACCTATGACGTCCTCGACGCAAGAGACGCGATGCCGCCCCCGCGCTTCGAGGTGACCGCTCCGGAGGACGCGCCCAACATCGTCATCATCCTCATCGATGACATCGGCTTCGGAGGTCCGAGCACCTTCGGCGGGCCGATCGAGACGCCCACGCTCGACGCGCTGGCCGAGGATGGTCTGCGGTTCGCCAACTTCCATACGACCGCGCTCTGCTCGCCCACGCGCAATGCGCTCAAGACGGGCCGCAACCACCACACGACGAATACCGGCTCGATCATGGAGACGGCGACGGCCTTCCCCGGGAATACGGGTCAGGTGCCGAATAGCGTGGCGCCGCTGGCCGAGATGCTCAGGCTGAACGGCTACAGCACGGGCGCGTTCGGCAAATGGCATGAGACGGCGGCGTGGGAGACGAGCGTGTCGGGGCCGTTCGACCGCTGGCCGACGCACCAGGGGTTCGACAAGTTCTACGGCTTTATCGGCGGCGAGACGGACCAGTGGTACCCGCTCGTCTATGACGGCGTCACCAAGGTCACGCCGCCCGAGTTCGACGGCTACCACTTCACCGTCGACATGACCAACCAGGCCATCCAGTGGATGAAGGCACAGCAGTCGCTGACCCCGGACAAGCCCTTCTTCATGTACTTCGCCACCGGGGCGGTGCATGCACCCCATCACGTCCCGAAGGAGTGGGCAGACCGCTATGCCGGCCAGTTCGACCAGGGCTGGGACGAGGTGCGCAGCCAATCCCTCGCCCGTCAGGTCGAGAGCGGCATCGTTCCGGAGGGGACCGAGCTTCCGCCGCGGCCCGAGGACCTGTCCGCCTGGGACACGCTTCCGGAGGACTCGCGGCGGCTCTTCGCCCGTCAGGCGGAGGTCTTCGCCGGCTTCCTCTCGCACACCGACGATCAGATCGGGCGGGTGATCAAGTCGCTTCGCGAGATCGACGAGCTCGACAACACGCTGATCTTCTACATCGCCGGCGACAACGGTACGAGCGCCGAGGGCGGCTTCGTCGGCATGTTCAACGAGATGACCTACTTCAACCAGATCACCGAGAGCGTGGACGACCTTCTGCCCCGGATCGACGAATGGGGCGGTCCCTTCACGTTCCCGCACATGGCGGCGGGCTGGGCGGTCGCCTTCGACAGTCCGTTCGCCTGGACCAAGCAGGTGGCGTCCGACTTCGGAGGCACACGGAACGGGATGGTCGTGCACTGGCCGGAGGGTATCGACACGTCCGGCATCCGCAGACAGTTTCCCCACGTGATCGATGTCGCTCCGACGATCCTGGAGGCGGCAGGGCTGCCGGAGCCCACCGTCGTCAACGGCACCCCGCAGACCCCGATCGAAGGGACAAGCTTCCTCTACACCTTCAACGACGCGACGGCGCCGGAGCGGCACACGACGCAGTACTTCGAGATGTTCGGGAACCGCGCGATCTACCGTGACGGCTGGTTTGCCCGAACCATTCACCGCGCACCCTGGCAGACCGGCGAGCAGAAGCCCCTCGCCGACGACACCTGGGAGCTCTTCGACACGCGAAAGGACTTCAGTCTCGCGCGCGACCTCACCGGCGAGCACCCGGAGAAGCTCGCCGAACTCCAGAGCGTGTTCATGGAGGAAGCGCGGAAGTACCACGTCCTGCCGATCGACGATCGCACAGTCCAGCGCATGAACGCCGCGCTGGCGGGTCGTCCCGACCTCATGGCAGGCCGAACTTCTCTGACACTCTACCCCGGCATGGACGGCATGCTCGAGAACACGTTCATCAACGTGAAGAACGCCTCTTTGAGCATCACTGCAGACATCGACGTGCCCGAAGGCGGTGCGGACGGTGTGATCCTCGCCCAGGGCGGGCGTTTCGGCGGCTGGTCGCTCTACATGGATGAGGGCCGCCCGATCTACACCTACAACTGGCTCGGCCTCGAGCGCTATACGGTGGAGTCGCCCGCTCCCTTGCCTGAAGGCGCGTCGCAGGTCGTGCTCGATTTCGACTACGACGGTGGCGGCCTCGGCAAGGGCGGCCTGGCAACCCTCGCCGTGAACGGTGAAGCAGTGGCCGAGGGCAGGATCGAGAAGACCCAGGCTCTGATCTTCTCGGCAGACGAGACCGCAGACGTGGGCCTCGACAACCAGACCCCCGTCGCCGAGGGCGTCGGCATCGGGCGGGACGAGACCCGCTTTACAGGGACAATCCGGAGCGTCGTCGTCGAGCTACGCTGAGAAGCGAGGCTCTCCGTCGCCGGGCAGCTAATGGCTCCCTCTCGTCTGCCGCGCTCGAACGTTCATTGTCCGTGCGCCGTCGCGGCACACTTGAGTGCCTGCAAGCGGCGGGTGCTGTTCCTCGAAGCGCGTTTCGATGCTGCGGCTGCGAGAGGGCGAACATAGCTGAGGCCGCGAAGGGCTCACTGCCGACCTTCGCTGCAGATGCACCCCGACAAAAATGGGTCGTGACCCTGAGCGTCCGCTTTCTTAGGACGCGCCCGTTTATTTTGCAGGTGCAGCGAATGACCGGAATCCGCCCTTGCTTCCGACGTCGCTCAAGTCTCGCGGTTGCTATGCGCCGATATCCTGCAATGTTGGTCCGAGGCGTGTCACACGGCCGTTCGCGAAGGCGGCAGCATTTCCGCACGGCGAGGCCAGCTAGCACGGCTTGTCTGACCGACAACGGCCACGCAGCCGCCACCGGCCGCTGTCCAGACAGGCAGCAACGACCGTGTTCCTCGATCGGCAAGAGAAGCCTTCCAGCAAACCGCAGAGAAGCTTCGTTTCTTGACGGCGCCGTATTCAAGACCTATCCGGCGCGCAGAAAGATGCTCGCCGGACGATCACAGCAACAAGGAATTCTCAGATGAACGACCAGACAACTTCTAAGCGCGGCCGTCCGACCCCGTCGAAGAGGAGCAAGCCGGTCGGCCGCAGCGGGCTGTCGGCACGGCGCGAGGCCATCATCGCGTCGAAGGCGCCGACGCTCCGACGCGGCCGGAAAACGGCAGAGGCGGTCGACACGCCGAAGTTGGCTTCAGTTTCCGAGGATGACCAGAACCGCGCGGTCGAGGCCGATGTCGCCAGCGCAGCTGATGCGACTGCAGTCGCGGTTGCCGCAACGGAGCCCGCAGCCGCCCCCGTCTCAGGCCCGACCAATGTCGACGCCGGAGTTTCAACCAAAGTCGTCGAGTCCGTCGATGACCCCTCGACAAGTGAGGTTGTCGCGCCGGTGAGCGGAAAGGCGGAAGCCCCCGTCACGCCTGCTGATGTCGCCGTTGCTGCGGCACCCGCGCCAACGAAGCCTGCGAGGGTGGCGCGGCCGACGCGCAAGCCACGGAAGGCGAAAGCGATCACGGAAGGCCCGGCAACCGGGGCCGAAGCTCCCGCCGCGAAACCACGTCGGACAAAGGCGGCCGTGGCGGCCTCGACGACCGAAGACGCAAAGCCCGCGAGGAAGCCGCGCGCGGCGAAGGAGCCGAAACCGCTCAAAAAGCCGATTGCTGCCGCCACCGTTGGTGCCGATAGCCCGGCAGCGACGACGAGGCCCGTCGTTGCCGTCACTCGTCGGCTGACACCGGCCGCGGCGCTTCCACCAGCAGCCGGTTCTCCGGATCGTTTCCGGGACCCCGACCGAGGCGACCATCCGGCTCTCGACCGAGATCCGCGCGGAAATGGCACGCTTCGCGGATGACGCGATCGCTGCGGGTAGCGACGGTCTGCTGAATGTGGCGACGGCGAAGACATTGCCTGAACTGATCGAGCGGCAGGCGCGCTTGGCCAAGGTCGCCGCCAACCTCTGGATGGGGCGTTCCAGCCGCATCGGGGCGATCTGCATGGCGGCCTTCGGCGACATGCGCGGCCCGCGCTGATCAATGTGTCCCGGAGGGCAGCCAGCCCTCCGGGAACGCTCCGGTCGGCCATCGGGTGGTCACTCGGGGTGCGGCGAGAGCGCCGGCGGCGATCGCTTCGACCCCTAGTGTCAGCCCATGGATGATGGTCCCTGCTGATGAAGAGCCGGGCGCCGAGTTCGGACGGCCTCACAAGACTGGCTGGAACGCCACCACCATGGCTCCGCGCTTCGGACCGATGTGCTCGGAATAGGCTTCGATCCAGGCGTGGCAATGCTTTCGGGCGCGACGAGCCCGCGCTCGGCGGCGAGGCTCTCCAGCGTCTTGACGCGCAGGGCCGGATCGGAACGGAGATGCGTGTCCAGTTCCCGATGCAACGTCGCTGCTCTGTCGCTGTAGAATGTCGTCATCTTGCCTTCTCCCGGAGGAGTGCAAATACCCTCTTTCGACGGCGCGACAAAGAAAGCTTGGATCGCGGCCTCGCCACGCGCTTGGAAATCCTTGAACCTTCCGCACGAAGGCTGTTTCCGGCGCGGTCCGCTTTCGGCTACGCCTGGGGAATTCCGTGATCCGCGCGAGGGTAGGGGCTTTGCGGAAGATGCCCAACATGGCGTGCGCAACACAGTCGCAGGGACGCGGCGGGGGTGCGTGGATCGGGAACGCCCGTTCAAGCCGAGCCTTTGGCCGACGCCGCTCCCACCGGAGATCGTGGAGGCCGTTCCAGACGGGCGGCGGCCGGCGGGGTCAGCGGCCAGGACCATCTGGTGGTGTATGCCACGTGGTGCGGGAGGGGTGGCCTTGGCGCTTCCGTGCCTCGACGCTCGCAAGCATGTTCGGGAGAGAAAGTGAAATGCCCTACGCGGATCTGAACGGCGCGCGTATCCACTTCACCGATACGGGCGGTCAAAGGCCGGCGATCGTGTTCTCGCACGGGCTTCTGTTCAGCGGAGCCATGTTCGAGGCGCAGGTCGCCGCCCTCCGCGATCGATTCCGCTGTATCACGTTCGATCATCGCCGCGAGAGCGGCGTGACCCGGGGCGGATACGACATGGACACGCTGGCATCGGACGCGGCGGCGCTCATCCGTCACCTGGGTGCCGCACCTTGTCCATTTCGTCGGCCTGAGCATGGGTGGTTTCGTCGGCATCCGCTTGGCATCGGAAAACCCGGAGCTGCTGAACTCACTGACCCTTCTGGGAACTTCCGCCGACCCTGAACCGAAATGGAACGTACCGAAGTACCGGATGCTCAACCTGATCGCCCGCTGGCTCGGGCTGAGGGCCGTCGTGGGTCGCGTTATGCCGATCCTGTTCGGGGCAAACCTCTCCTGAACGACAGGACCCGCGCGGAAGAAAGCAGACGTTGGGCGGATGCGATTGTCGGCAATGACCGCCTCGGCATAACGCGGGCGGTGTCCGGCGTCATCGAACGCGATGGCTGCGCCGGCCTTCTTTCCGGCATCGACATGCCGGTCGGAATAGGGGTCGGGGATGAAGACGTCGCGACGGTTTCCGGGAAGTCAGAGCGCCTCCATGCCGCGATCAGGAAATCTCAAGTCGGTCGTGTTCAATGACGCCGGCCACTCTTCGTCCATCGAAACGCCGGCGTCAGTCACGGACTTGATCGAGCGTACGATCGGGCGTGGCGTACATCCCTCTTGGCGATTGGCGATCCTTGCGCGTCGGTAGCTGACGGAACGGCCGCCGCTCAAGCGGGAGGTCGCGGGCGCAAGGCAGGCGGCAGTGCACCAGCACACCGCGAATGTCCAGTCATCCGCAGTCATGCCACGCCCTCGCCAGTTCGCGTGATTTTCCGCTTCTGGCGGCGTCAGCTTCCGCTTCGATCGGTTTTCTGTCGCCATCCGACGCGAAGGGCGGAAAGCAGTCTTTCGCTGCAAGTGCGGGCGCCATGCGGGACAGCTCCGGTAGCGGACATTCAGCAAGCAGGCAAACTGAATGCCCCTTCAGCAATGTGGTGGTTCGGTCGTCGCCGAACCGGACCGAAATCAGATGTGCATATCGGTCTGCGAAGCGATGAGCATACCATACTCGGCAGCGGTTTGCAGCGGTAGCCGCGCGAATTAAGATGAGCCGCCGCTCACGCACTATGAAGCGATGTCTGCTCCACCCGGGTCAAATTACCGCCGTGCAGGTCGGTTAGGCCGGGACGTTTCGCCAAGGTGGACGAGCGTCACGCGAGACCGTGCCACGTCAAATCAAACCGACCGATCGCGCCAGCGCGACTACTTGGCCGCGTGAATGGGAGTCGAGCTTACCGAGGATCGCCGAGACGTGATGGTCGACCGTCTTTGAGGAGATGAAGAGGCGTTCGGCGATTTCGCCGTTCAAGACCCTCCGCAACCAGGCCAAGAACATCCATCTGTCTTCGGGTCAAACCGACGGATTAGATCGCGTGGCCGTCTGCGGGCCGCGAGGCACAGATCCGAATCCGCGTTCCTTAAGGTCGCGGCGGTAGCGATCCGCCACCGCGCGTGCGCCGAGGCTGTCGAGACTGGCCAAGCCTTCCCGACGGGCAGCTTCGTCGCCGGACATTAGGGCGAGCGCCCGGTCATAGGGACACTCCAACGCGGACCAGGCCGCAGCGGCCTCGGCCCACTTCCCATCGAACAGGAGTCTGTAAGGTGGCGCGGCGTGGCTGGCGGGTTCGTACATTCGATTCCGATCTGCCGCGCCCAGAACCACAGCTCTCCCTCCGACCAGACGTCGCCTGTCGTGCGGGCAAGCTCGGTGGCGCGAAGCAACCGGTCGCGAACATGTTCAGTCGGCTCTCCTGTAATCCGGAGTATTCGGCGGCGACGGCCGTCTGCAATCGGGGGAGCTCGTTCCCAAATTCGAGATAGGCTTCCAGCGAATGCAGCAGCGGTTCGACCTCCGGGTCACCGCGCCTCATGCGAACCCGCGCCAAGGCCGCGATCGCCGGAAAGCGAAGCAAAGGCGTCGACTGATCGTCCGCGATCTGCGCCAGAGCGAGGTTGGCCTCGCCCCATCGCCCCTCCCGCGACAGGAGCTGCGCCGCGACATCCGTTCATGTAACAGCGCCACGCGTCGAGGTCGCGTGCTTCGCAATAGGCCAGCCCGGCGTCAAGAATTCGGTGCGCCGCCGCATGCTCGAGCCAGCTAATCTCATGAAAGGCCGCGTTGGTGTAGGAGCGCGCCGCATGCTCCGGCAGATCATCTTCCAGCGCGATCCTGAGGCTTCGGGCGAGGTCTCCAGGGCGGCGGCTTTGTCGATCCAGCGCCGCGCCCCGCCGGCGTTGTTTAGGGAATGCGAGAGAATGTCCCGACGCCTCAACCGATCGGCCAAGCCGATGGCCTTTTCGCTCCAATTCAGAGCTTCAGTCGATTGCTCGGCCAGCATCGCCAACTGGCCGAATTCGAATAGGCCATCGCGAGTTCGGCGCCCGGCTCTTCCGCTTCGAGCAAGGAAAGCGCCTCCCGCGCGAAATGATCGGCGGACACGCGGTCGCCGGAAAAGTACTTAAGTCGGGATATCCAACGCAGGCAGTTTCCCTCGGCAACTCGATCTCCCGCGCGGCGGCGAAGTTCGAGCGCCGCCTCCTCGGCCCGGATCGCCTCCCCAACCTCGCCGAGCAGGTGGAGTTCGAACGCGTATTTCTCGAAAAGCTGCGCCCGCTCGCCGACATCCAGTCCGGAGGTGAAGTCCAAAGCGCTGCGATAGTGCCGCGCCGCCTCCCGATGGGCGCCAAGACCGGCCGCTTCGGCGGCCGCGACGGGAGCGACGGCAGCCACGGTTGCCGCGTCGCCCGCGGCTTCGGCATGATGTGCCAGCCGCGAGTTCGACGATCGGGTGTCGGCGCGCCAACGGCAAGCGCCGCCTGATTGAGCGACCGGCGGCGCTCGGCAGAAATGCCGCCTTCCACGGCCCGGCGCGCGATCTCGTCGACAGGAACGAGTAGTCACTCGTGGCGAGGAGAAGGCCGGCATCCACCGCTTCGAGAACGCCATCGGCGGCGTCCGGGCAGACTGCTCTCAGGGTCTCCGCCTCCACCCGGCGCGGAAAAATCGAGGCGGCCTCGAGGGCGCGACGCGCCCTGTCCGACAGACGATCGAAGCTCGCGAGTACCGCGTCACGGACCGTCTCCGGGATGGCCTCGCCGCATCGCAGAACCTCCGTCACAAAAAACGCGTTTCCGCCGGTCAACTGGTAAAGGCCCGAGCTGGATTTGCCGGCGGCCCGCTCAAGCTGCGCCACCGCCCGCCATGCTCAGGTTAGCCATGTCGAAGGAAGCTCTGACATTCGCGGGGATCTGAGCAAGCTTGCGGCGCAGCCGGCTGCGCGCCCGATCATCGTTCCGGGAGGTGACCAGCAGGACCATCGGCTTGTCTTCAAGCCGGCGCCCAGAAAGCTGACGAGGTCGAGGGTCGCGTCGTCGGCCCAGTGCAGATCCTCGATCACGGCGAGAGTGCATTCGGACGACAATGCGGCAAGAACTTCCGAGAACAGCTCGATCCGTCGGCCTGCCTGCGGGATGCCGTCCAGCGCGGAGTGACCGGCCTCGCGCGCCCAATCCCTCAACGGACCGAGAGCCTCCGGCGTCGCCAGATCCTCGCACGCGCCCCAAAGCGTGCGCACATGAAAGCTGGAGGCCAGCAGGCGAGTGAACGCCGTTTTTCCGGCGCCGGCCTCGCCGAAGAGGCAGACGACGGAACCCCGCCCTGTTCGCGCGGCAGTCAGCTTGGCGGCCATCCGGTCCGCGAGATCGTTGCGTTCCAAAAGATCCATGATCCGAACTCTATCAGCAATCCGGCAGGCGGGAAGCGAGGCAGCGTCGATCCCGGGAAATAGGGAGCACTCGCCGAAAAAATGGGGAATTCCACCGACGCGGTCATGTCGGTGCCATGGCGGAAGCTCAAGCCTCAAAACCTGAAGAAGGAGAACTGCGATGCCCCGCTACATGATCGAACGGACTTTCCCGGAAGGCCTCCCACATTCCGATCGACGCCGAAGGCACGAAGGCTTGCCTTTCGGTGGTCGACCGCAACGCCGAGGGTGGCGTCACGTGGGTGCAATCCTATGTCTCGGGCGACAAGAGCAAGTCGTTCTGCATCTACGATGCGCCGACGCCGGAAGCGGTCCGGACCGCGGCGCAGCGGAATGGGTTGCCAGTCGAAAAAATCACCGAGGTGCGGGTCC
>CAVORV010000037.1:0-48261 GCA_963698685.1 uncultured Alphaproteobacteria bacterium | reverse complement strand
GCGCCGATTGACGCGGGTGGAGACGGGGGGCGGTCGCTCCCCGTCTTCATTCCAGCACGATTTGAAGCCGGCCAACCCGCATCAGTCGGCCTGACGCTGGCGATCCTGTGGCGTTCCGGCCCCGTGCGGTGCTCAACTCACGGGAAGCGCCGTTCCCGTGGCGCTCCACAACCGTAACGGATCTTTCTACGATGCCTGACTGGAGTGCCCCCCGTTTCACCGGACAGTCCGGCTGGGGTTGAGCGCCTCGCGGAACTCGGCTGGCGAGCGCATGCGGAGCGCGGAGTGAGGATGGACCGTGTTGTAGTCGGTGATCCATCCGGGGACGAGGGTAGTGTCGCGAAGGTGGTGGAAATTTGAAGGTGGCGTAATCTCCGGGTGAACTGAACCCACCCAACCGGCGGCAGCAACCGCCAGGGAGATCACGCCATGAAGAACAATACCGACGCTGCCGCCCTTTCGCTACTGGCCAATGAAGCGGGCTATGATCCAATCGAGGATCGTCTTCGAGAAAATATCCGTGCGACGATCGAGGCGGTTTTCGAAGAGGAACTGGACGCGTTTTTGGGGCGCTGCCGCTATGACCGTGGCACCGACAAACCCAAGGGCTACCGGCACGGTCACCGGGAGCGTCAGTTGATTGGCACGTTTGGGGCAGAGACGATAAGCGTGCCGCGCGCCCGCAGCATCGACGAGGTGGGCAAGACTACGGAATGGCGCTCGAAGGCGCTACCGCGCTACCAGCGACTGACCAAGAAGGCTGAGGCCCTCATTGCCTCGGTCTATCTTGCCGGGACCAACACGCGGCGGGTGAAGCGGGCGCTGTATGGGCTGTTCGAAGGGGCGGTCAGCAAGGACGTAGTCAGCCGCGCCTGGCGCAAGGTGAAGGTCGACTGGGACGCCTGGGTGGCGCGCAATCTGTCCGACGAAGACATCGTCCGTCTGATTTTGGATGGCACCGTCATCAAGACCCGGTTGGATCGAAAGGCCACGAACATCTCGGTTCTGGCAGCCATAGGCGTGCGCCGGGACGGGCAGAAAGTGCTGCTTTCCATCAAGAATATGGGCGGGGAAAGCAAAGCCGCATGGGGCATGTTCCTCGGTGATCTCGATGCGCGCGGTCTGAAACAACCGGAATTTGTCATCGTCGATGGCGCACCCGGACTGGAGGCCGCCCTTGTCGCGCTCTGGGGCGATGACCTGCCAATCCAGCGCTGCACGGTTCACAAGCACCGCAACCTCCTCGGCCATGCCCCGAAGCACATGCATGACGAGCTGACCGAAGATTACCGCGACATGATCTATGCCGACACCGCGGCAGATATCGAGAAGCGGCGGAAGGCATTCTTGCGCAAGTGGCACCTGAAATGTCGCGCGATCGCCGACAGCCTGGACGAGGCCGGGGATCGGCTGTTCACCTTCACGCGCTTGGACCCATCGCAGTGGAAATCGGCCAGGACGACAAACGCCATAGAGCGTCTGAACGAGGAATTCCGCCGCCGCATCAAGACCCAGACCGTGCTGCCCTGCGCCGAAACCGTGCCGATGCTACTCTGGGCGCTGATGGCATCGGGCCAAATCCAGATGCGAAAGGTCGATGGCTGGGAAACCTTGGCTCAGCCCATCGCCCCGATCAGCCTTGACCTAGCGGCCTGATCAGGCCGAAATCCACATGCTCGGAGAACGCCGCCAGAGAATTTCCACCAGATTCGAGACACAACCGGGACGAGCCCGAGCACCGTGGCGGCGTCGGGCAAGGGCGTGACGCGGACGTAGTCGCGCTTGAGGGTTTTCACGAAGGACTCGCTCATCCCGTTGCTCTCGGGTGACCGGATCGGCGTGAAGCAGGGGGTGAGACCCAAGGCGGCGGCGAAGTCGCGTGTCTGTTTGGCGGTATAGCAGCTGCCGCTGTCTGAAAGATGCTCGATCGCCTGCGGGGCGCGGTCGGTTCCGAAGCGGCGCTCGACGGCGGCGAGCATCATGTCGCGGATGTCCGAGCCGGAGATCCCGGCACCCGCAACTGCGGCGTGGGCGATGATCTCGCGGTCGAAGGCGTCGATGATGAAGGCGATGCGGACGCGCTCGCCATTCCAGCAGCCGATCTCCAACGCATCCGAGCACCAGCGGATGTTCGATGCCATGACCGCGACCTTGCCGTCATGGACGCGGCCTTCCCGCCGGCCGGTGGATCGCTCGAGCGTCAGGCCGTGCTGGCCGAGAATGCGCAGCACCCGTTTGCGATTGACCGGCTCCAGCCCAAGACCGCGGCGCTCTCGGTTCAGAAGGGCCGTGAGGCGACGATAGCCGTAGGTCGGGCGCTGATCGACGAGACGGCGGATCGCAGGCAGCAGGGCGGCATCTTCCGCTTTGATGTAGACCCCGCGGGCCCTGGCCGCGCCGGATGCCCGCGCATGGAGTTGGGACCGGCTCACCTCCAGAACCTCGGCCGCGCGGCTCACCGGGAACCGCCCCTGGGCGGCGACGGCAGATGCCACGTCTGTTTTTTTGCCCGTGCCTGGTCCAGCGCCTCGCGCAGGATCTCGTTCTCCATGGTCTTGCGACCAAGCATGCGTTCCAAGGCGCGTACCTTGTCCTCCAGCTTGCGAACCTCGGAGGCGGCGACCACCGGCTCGTTCGATCCCACGGCCATGGCACCCCCCTCGTCCATCAGCCGGCGCCACCGGAACAGGAGGTTCGGAGCCACGCCGTTCCGCCTCGCGACGGCGGAGACGGATTCCCCCGGCATGAGGCTTTCCTCGATGATGCGCAGCTTCTCGTGAGACGGCCAGTAGCGACGTCCGGCAAGGCCGGTGATCACCTCGACGCGGTGGTGGTTCTCGTTGGGCATAAGCATGTCCCCAAGCACAGGCTTGGGCCTTCCATGATCATGCCGGACTGTCCGGTCGAAATGGGGGGCAGTCCACGTTCCAAAAGGGACTGACGAACGGGAAACGCAATCAGGCAGTTCTCGTTAGTCGCGATCAACTGGCGGCCGAAACCAATCTCGACAGAGACACGATCAAAATGCTGAGCAACCAAGACTACGCCGATCTCGTCGATGAGCAAGTGGCGGTTCACCTGCTTGGCCATACCTTCGGCGGAAAGCAGTGGTTCGACTGGCCCTATCACACCAAATCCGAACCAATGAAAAAGGTCCAATTTGAGACCGAAGATATCGGCTTCGACTATCGCACAAAGGCGCGCCTCACGCGTTTGGCGACACTGCGCTCGGTAAATTCCTACTTCCACCGGGTCCGGTCAAATCTCCGCTTCGCGGCACGTCCGAGCATCTCGCGTGGGAGCGGGAACCAAAGTTGGGATCGCTACTTCCTCTACCTGCCCGAGATGATGGAGAAGGTCATCGAGATCTACCGGTTCGCCCACAATTGGCTGGGAGACCGCAAGACCAAGGAAACGCCGGCGATGCGCCTGGGTCTGGCGAAGGGAAAGATCTACGAGCGGGATCCCTTCAACTGTTAGCAACAAGGCGATGCCCCGCGACCGGTTGGATCGCGGGGCAAGGTTTCAACATTTATGGTGAGGGGCTTGGGCTTTCGCCCCCCGTTTCCTTTGTCGTTCGCCTTGGACGGGCGTCTTACATCATGCCGCCCATGCCGCCCATGCCACCCATATCGGGCATGCCGCCGCCGCCTTGGCCCTTCGGCTCCGGCTTGTCGGCGATCATGGCCTCGGTGGTGATGAGCAGCGCCGCGACCGAAGCCGCGTCCTGAAGCGCGTGCCGCACGACCTTGGCCGGATCGATCACGCCGAACTTGTACATGTCGCCGTACTCTTCGGTCTGCGCGTTGAAGCCGAACGACGGGTCGCTCGATTCCATGATCTTGCCCGCGACGACCGATCCGTCGACGCCCGCGTTCTCGGCGATCTGACGCAGCGGAGCCTGAAGCGCCTTGCGCACGATCGCGATGCCGGCGGTCTGGTCGGGGTTGGACCCCTTGAGATCGATCAGCTTCTTGGAGGCCTGCACCAGAGCCACGCCGCCACCGACGACGATGCCCTCCTGGACGGCCGCGCGGGTCGCGTTGAGCGCGTCGTCGACGCGGTCCTTGCGCTCCTTCACTTCGACTTCGGAGGCGCCGCCGACACGGATGATCGCCACGCCGCCGGCCAGCTTGGCCAGACGCTCCTGGAGCTTCTCCTTGTCGTAGTCCGACGTGGTCTCCTCGATCTGGCCGCGGATCTGGCTGACGCGGGCCTCGATCTCGGCCTTCTCGCCATGACCGTCGACGATCGTGGTCTCGTCCTTGGTGATCGAGACGCGACGGGCTTTGCCGAGCATGTCGATGCCGACATTCTCGAGCTTCATGCCCAGATCCTCGGAGATCACCTGGCCGCCGGTCAGGACGGCGATGTCCTGCAGCATGGCCTTGCGACGATCACCGAAGCCCGGCGCTTTGACGGCGGCGATCTTCAGGCCGCCACGCAGCTTGTTGACGACCAGCGTGGCCAAGGCCTCGCCGTCGACGTCTTCCGCGATGATCAGGAGCGGCTTGCCCGACTGGATCACGGTCTCGAGCAGCGGCACCATCGGCTGGAGCGACGAGAGCTTCTTCTCGTGCAGCAGGATCAGCGCGTCGTCGAGTTCCGCGTTCATCTTGTCGGCGTTGGTGATGAAGTAGGGGGAGAGATAGCCGCGGTCGAACTGCATGCCCTCGACGACCTCGGTCTCGGTCTCGAAGCCCTTGTTCTCCTCGACGGTGATGACACCCTCGTTGCCGACCTTCTGCATCGCGTCGGCGATCTGCTGGCCGATCTCGGACTCGCCGTTGGCGGAGATGGTGCCGACCTGGGCGACTTCCGCGGTGCCGGAAACCGTGCGCGACTGCGCCTTGATGTCCTCGACGACGACGGCGACGGCCTGCTCGATGCCGCGCTTGAGGTCCATCGGGTTCATGCCGGCCGCGACCGACTTCATGCCCTCGCGGACGATGGCCTGGGCCAGAACCGTCGCGGTGGTGGTGCCGTCGCCGGCCTCGTCATTGGTGCGGGACGCGACTTCGCGGACCATCTGCGCGCCCATGTTCTCGAACTTGTCCTCAAGCTCGATCTCCTTGGCGACGGTGACGCCGTCCTTGGTGATGCGCGGCGCGCCGAACGACTTGTCGATGACGACGTTGCGGCCTTTGGGTCCCAGCGTGACCTTCACGGCGTCGGCCAGGATGTCGACGCCCTTGAGCATGCGGTTGCGCGCGTCGGTGTTGAACTTGACTTGTTTGGCAGCCATTTACGGGTGCTCCTTCAATATCGTGGGTTGAGATCGGTCTCAGGCGGCTTTCGAGGCGGCGACACCGCCGTCGATGATGCCGAGAATGTCGCTCTCTTTCATGATCAGCAGGTCTTCGCCTTCGATCTTGACCTCGGTGCCCGACCACTTGCCGAACAGGATGCGGTCGCCGGCCTTGACCGACGGCTCGATCAGCTCGCCGGAATCCTTGCGCGCGCCCGGTCCGACCGAGATGATCTCGCCCTCGGAGGGCTTCTCTTTCGCGGTGTCGGGGATGATCAGACCGCCCTTGGTCTTCTCTTCGCCTTCGATGCGGCGAACGAGCACGCGGTCATGCAGCGGCGTGAATTTCATGGGATCGCTCCTTGCGTTTGCGTTCCGACCCTTGCGGGGTCCGTGATGCGTTTGGCACTCACTGCCTGCGAGTGCTAACGAGCGCTGAGATATTGATGAGGGGGTGTCGAGTCAAGAGCCTCGCGGCTCCGAAACCTGTGGATAACCGCGGCGCCCCGCGCCTTTGCCTCCGCTCCCGAAATCGGCTAGGGCCAACAGGAATTCAACCCCCGGAGACCCGATGACCGAGATACTCCAGTCGCTCGACGGCCACGCCGCCGGATACCGCGTCTATTACTGCGACCTCTGGGGGTGCCTGCACAACGGCGAGCGGCCGTTCCCGGCCGCCGTGGCCGCTCTCGAAGCCTTCCGCGCCAAGGGCGGTCGCGTGGTCCTGCTGACCAACTCGCCGCGCCCCGAGCGCGACGTGGTCCGCCAGCTCGACGGCATGGGCGTTCCGCGCGCCTGCTGGGATCTCGTCGTCTCCTCGGGTGACGCCGCCCAGGACGCGATGGCCGCCGGCATGGTCGGGCGGCGCGTCTACCATATCGGCCCCGAGCGCGACACGGGCTTCTTCGCGCGGGCCGACGGCACGCCCGTCGACGTCGAACGCGTCCCGTTGGAGGAGGCCGAGGGCATCGTCTGCACCGGCCTCTTCGACGACGGGACCGAGACGCCGGACGATTACCGGGCGACGATCCTCTACGGCAAGACCAAGGGGCTCAAACTGCTCTGCGCCAATCCCGACATCGTCGTCGACATGGGCGATACCCGGGTCTATTGCGCCGGCGCCCTCGCGGCGGCCTATTCCGAGGCCGGCGGAACCAGCCTCTATTTCGGCAAGCCGCACCCGCCGATCTACGCGCTGGCCCGCGCACGCCTCGCGGCGGAACTCGATGTCGTGCCCGAGCATGACGAGATCCTCTGCATCGGCGACGGCATCCTGACGGACATCAGCGGCGCGATGGGCGAGAACCTCGACGGCGTGTTCATCACCGGCGGTTTGGCGGCCGAGATCACGGAGACGTCGCCGGAATCCGGACCTGATCCCGATCGGTTGCGGGCGTTTCTGGCCGGCGCGAATCTCGCCCCGCGTTACGCAATGGGATATCTGAGGTGATTCATGCGTAATTAAATTAGCTGAATTACCCCGAAAGACAAAGAAAGTTGCGAAGACTTGTTGCGCACGGGAATCGGAATGCGTATGGTTTCTCATCGAACGGGTCGCTTTCGAGGGGGTTGGGCATGCTGGACGGACGCACCGACGATCTGCCGATCGGCACCATCTGGATCGAGGATCTCGAGCCTGGCATGACCCGCTCCCTGAGCAAGACCATCCATGCCGACGAGATCGACGCGTTCGCGCGGCTCAGCTGCGACCACAATCCGGTGCATCTGTGCGACGTCTATGCCGGCGGAACGGCTTTCGGCGGCCGCATCGCGCACGGCATGCTGACCGCCGGGCTGATCTCCGCCGTGATCGGCGAACAGCTTCCGGGCCACGGCACGATCTATCTCGGCCAGAACCTCTCGTTCCGCGCGCCCGTCCGCCCCGGCGACCGCGTCGAGGCCTCGGTCCGCGTCGCCGCCATCGACCGCGCCCGTCGCCGGGTCACTCTTGATTGCCGCGCCACCGTGGGCGATACGGTCGTCCTCACGGGCGACGCGCTGGTTCTCGCGCCGAGCCGCCAACCAGGCTGACGCGGGCCGGACCCGCCACAGGGGTCATGCGACGGCATCAGAGCTATAACGGCCTCGCTTCCGGCGAGCGCGGCGCGGCCGCCGCCATCGGCAATTTCGACGGCGTGCATCTTGGCCATCAATCCGTGATCGCGCTCGCGCGCGCCGCAGCCGCCGAGATCGACGCCCCCTTGGGCATCGTCACCTTCGAACCGCATCCACGCGCCTTTTTCGCGCCTGACGGCCCGGCCTTCCGCCTGATGGACGCAGAGGCCCGCGCCCACCGGCTCGCGAAACTCGGCGTGGACCAGCTCTATGAATTGCCCTTCGACGCCGATCTCGCGGCACTCGACGCCGAGACGTTCCTGCGCCAGGTGATCGCGGGCGGCCTCGGCATCCGCCATCTCGTCGCCGGCGCCGATTTCCGCTTCGGCAAGGGCAGGGGCGGCGACGCCGACCTGCTGCGCCGTCTCGGCCCGGAGCTCGGATTCGGCGTGACCGTGGCGCCCCTCGTCACCGACGCGGCCGGCGACTATTCCTCCACCGCGATCCGCAAGGCCCTCACCGAGGGCCGCCCCGAGGACGCCGCCCGGATGCTCGGTCACTGGCACCGCGTCGAGGGCGAGGTGCTCCACGGCGACAAGCGCGGCCGCGATCTCGGTTTTCCCACCGCCAACCTCTCGCTGAGCGGTCTTCATCCGCCCCGCTTCGGCGTCTACGCCGTCATCGTCGACGTTCTCGACGGCCCGCACGAGGGCCGCCACCTTGGCGCCGCCTCCATCGGCGCGCGGCCGACCTTTGGCGTCAACGTCCCGAATCTCGAAGTGCATCTTCTCGATTTCAACGGCGATCTCTACGGCGCCCGGATCTCCGTGGCCCTCGTCGCCTTCCAGCGTCCGGAACTGAAATTCGACGGCGTCGACGCGCTGATCGCGCGGATGGCCGAAGACGTGCTGGAAACGCGCTCGCGGCTCGCTTCTCTCTCCCAACCCTGAAAGGGTGTCCGGGAACAATCGGAGGCCCCACCATGCGCATCATCATCCACGGCGTCGGAGCCATCGGCGGCACCGTCGCGGCCGCGCTGCATCTCGCGGGAAGAGAGGTCATCGGCATCGCCCGCGGCGCGCAGCTGGACGCGATACGCGCGCACGGTCTGACGTTCCGCACGCCCGACAAGACCGCCAACGCGCGCGTCCCCTGCGTCGCACACCCGTCCGAGATCGACTTCCGCCCCGACGATTCGGTCCTCCTGACCATGAAAACCCAGGACACCGTCCCCGCCCTCGACGCCCTGCGCGACGCGGGCCTCCGCGATCAGCCGGTTTTCTGCGTCCAGAACGGCGTCGCCAACGAACGCTTCGCGCTCCGCCGCTTCCCGAACGTCCACGGCGTCACAGTCATGATGCCCGCGATCTACCTCACGCCCGGCGAGGTCGCCTGCTTCTCCACTCCCCGCCACGGCATGTTCGACATCGGCCGCTATCCTTCGGGCGCCGACGCCGCCGACACGGACCTCGCCGCCGCGTTTGAGGCCGCCAACATCGCGGCCTTCGTCGTGCCCGACGTGATGCGGAACAAATACGGCAAGCTCATTCACAACCTCGCCAACGTCATCGAGGCCGCCGTCGGGCGCGGCCCGGACACCGCCCGCGTCCGGGATGTCCTCGCCGCCGAGGCGACGGCGGCACTCGCCGCCGCCGGCATCCCCTGGCGCGACGTCGGCGCCGAAGATCCCCGCCGCGCCGAACTCATGCGCCAGATGCCCGTCGCGGGCGTCGAGCGGCTTGGCGGTTCCTCCACTCAAAGCCTCGCGCGCGGCGCGCGGTCGATCGAAACCGACTGGCTCAACGGCGAGATCGTCCTGCTTGGCCGCCTCCACGGCGCCCCCACCCCCGCCAACGAATACTGCACCGCCCTCGGCGCCCGGCTCATCCGCGAGAAACTCCCGCCCGGCGCCATCCAACTCGCCGAGATCGAAGCCGCTCTCGGGCTGGCCGACTGAACGCTCCACCCAAGCCGACCGCCGCGCCGGAACGTTTCACGAAACCGCAGGTCGGGCCTTGTCGCGGTTGACGCCCGCGCGCCGGGCGGGTCGTATGCGCTCCCGTCTCCGCCTCGCGGGGACCCGAAGCCGGAGGAACGCATCTGTGCGCAGATCCGCCGCGACCGCGATCATCGGTTCCGTGCGTCGCGCGCTCATGGCCGTCCTGCTGCTCTGCGCCGCGTGGACCGCGCTCCCGGCCTCCGCACAGACCGCCGCCCCGCTCGCGATCGGCGTCTACGAATGCCCGCCTTTCGTCATCCGCGAGGCCGACGGCCGGTTCTCGGGCGTCAGCATCCAGCTGTGGGATGGCATCGCCGAACAGCTCGAGGTTCCCTTCGAATTCGTCGATTCCGACCTCGCCGGCGTTCTCGCCGGCGTCGCCTCGGGCGATTTCGACGCGGCGGTCTCCTGCGTCTCGATCACGCCCGAGCGCGAGGAATACATCGACTTCTCCCATTCCTTCTACGAGACCCACCTGTCGATCGCCGTCCGCGAGCAGGGCATCGGCGAGCGCATCGCGGGCTTTCTCGGCAACCGCCAGGCGCTGATCATCCTCGGCACCGTCTTCGGGCTCGCCGCGCTGGTCGGCGGCCTGTTCTACCTGATCGAGCGCGGCTCGAACCAGAAGCTCTATTCCCGCCCGACCCTCGCCGGCCGCATGACCGAGGCCTTCATCATGGGGCTTCTCTTCATCACCCGCGGGCCGGTCAATTATTACGAGTTCCACACCCTCGCCGGACGGGTGCTGACGGTGCTCCTCGCCGTCTTCACCACGCTCTTTCTGGCCAGCTTCACCGCGATCCTCGCCAGCTCCTTCACCATCGACCGGCTGAATTCCCGCATCGGCGGCCCGGAGGACCTCGGCTCCGTCACCGTCGGCGCCAAGGCCGCGTCCACGTCGTCGGCCTATCTCGAGTCGCGCGGGATCACCTACCGCGCCTTCGACGACCACGACGCCATTCTCGTCGCGCTCGAATCCGGTCTCATCGACGCCGCCGTGGGAGACGATCCGGTCCTGAAATACGAGATCCGCCAAGGCCAGGAGAGCGGCCGGTTCACGAACCTGACCGTCCTGCCGCACGTGTTCAACAAACAGAATTACGGCATCCTGCTGCCCGAAGGCAGCCCGTATCTCGAGGTCCTGAACCGGAGCCTCCTGCGCGTCCGCGACGAGGACGGCTGGTCCGCGATGATCGCCCGGATGCTCGGCGACCGGACCTGACGCCCCGTCGGTTCGTTCGCCCCCTTCCGCCGACCCCGCATTCGCGCCATAACCCGCCGATGTCCGACGACCCCATCCCCCGCGACGGCCTGCGCCCCGAATTCTGGCGGCGCTTCGCGCTCGACGACCTGACGCGCCCCGAATGGGAGGCGCTCTGCGACGGCTGCGCCAAATGCTGCCTGATCAAGCTCGAGGACGAGGAAACCGGCCGCGTCGCCTACACCGACGTCGCCTGCCGCCTGCTCGACCGCGACACCTGCCGCTGCGGCAATTACGCGCTCCGCCGCCAGCTGGTGAAAGGCTGCGTCGTGCTCACCCGCGACAACATCGACGACGTGGTGACCTGGCTGCCCGCCACCTGCGCCTATCGTCTGGTCTACGACGGCGGCGACCTGAAGCCCTGGCACCCGCTGATCTCCGGAGATCCCGACAGCGTCCACCGCGCCCGCATCTCCATGCGCGGCCGGATGAAGGCCGAATACGACGTCGACGAGGACGATCTCGAAGACCACGTCATCGACGAGGACATCGCATGAACTTCACTTCCGACAACGCCGCCCCCGCCCATCCGGCGATCATGGCGGCCCTCGCCCGCGCCAACGACGGCTTCGCCGCCTCCTACGGCGCCGACGCGATCATGGAGCGCGTCACCGCGCGCATCCGCGACATCTTCGAGGCGCCGGACGCCGCCGTGCATCTCGTCGCCACAGGCACCGCCGCCAACGCGCTGGCGCTCGCCTGCCTCTGCCCGCCCTGGGCCACGATCTTCTGCCACCGCGACGCCCATATCGAGGCCGACGAGGGCGGCGCCCCCGAATTCTTTACCGCCGGCGCGAAGCTCACCCTCGTCGACGGCCCCGACGCCCGCATCGACCCCGACCGACTCGACGCCGCCATGGCCCACGCCAACCGCCTCGGCGTCCACAACATCCAGCGCGGCGCGCTCTCGATCACCAACGTCACCGAGGCCGGATCGGTCTATACCGTGGACCAGGTCGCCTCCCTCGCCGACATCGCGAAACGCTGGGGCGTCCCCGTCCACATGGACGGCGCCCGCTTCGCCAACGCGCTCGTCGCCACCGGCGCGACGCCCGCCGAGATGACCTGGAAGGCCGGCGTCGACGCGCTCAGCTTCGGCGGCACCAAAAACGGCCTGCTCGGCGTCGAGGCCGTCATCCTCTTCGAGCCGGACAAATCCTGGGAATTCGAGCTCCGCCGCAAACGCGGCGGGCACCTCTTCTCCAAACACCGCTACCTCTCCGCCCAGATGGACGCCTACCTCGCGGACGACCTCTGGATGGATCTCGCCGGCGCCGCCAACACCCGTTCCGCCGACCTCGCCCGCGGCCTCACATCCGCCGGCGCCCGCCTTCTCCACCCGGCGGACGCCAACATGATCTTCGCCCAATGGCCCCGCGCCGGCCACCGCGCGCTTCGCGACGCCGGCGCGAAATACTACTTCCACCCCGGCGACCACAGCCTCGACGGCCCCGCCGACGAATTGCTGGCCGCCCGCCTCGTCTGCTCCTGGTGCACGACCCGGGCCGAGGTCACCGATTTCCTCGCGACGCTTGACGCCTCCCGCGCAACCGCCGGCTGACGGCCGCGTTGATCCCGGAACCGGCCGGCAAGCGGCATGGCCCGATCCATTTGGATACCAGCCCAACTGACGCATAATGGCCCGGCGCGGCATGACCGGGACGCGCTTACCGGACGCCGGAGGACCCTGAATGGCCAGACATCATCACCACATCGACCCCGCGAGCGGAGACAGACGGATGTTTCTGGCCGTCGCCGTGAATCTCGGGCTGACGATCGTGCAGGTTATCGGCGGCGTTCTTTCCGGCAGTCTTTCCCTGATCGCTGACGCACTGCACAATTTTTCCGACGCGATCTCGCTCATCATCGCATTCGGCGCCCGCAGGATCGCCCGTCGCCCCAGAGACGAGAGGATGACCTTCGGCTACGGTCGGATCGAGGTGGTCGCGGCGCTCATCAACTACACCACGCTGATCGTGATCGGCCTCTATCTGAGCTATGAGGCCGTCACCCGGTTCATCGAGCCGCAGCCGGTCGCGGGCTGGATCGTCGTGATCGTAGCCGGGATCGCGCTGGTCGTCGATGTCGCGACCGCGATGCTGACCTACGCGCTGTCCAAGGAGAGCATGAACATCAGGGCGGCGTTTCTGCATAACGTCGCGGACGCCCTCGGCTCCGTCGCCGTCATCGTCGCAGGGACGCTCATCCTGCTCTACGATTGGCGTCTGGTGGATCCGATCGTCACCCTGATGATCGCCGGATACATCCTGTGGCAGTCGTTCCGCGAAATCGGGCCGGTCGTCCGGATCCTGATGCTGGGCAGCCCGCCCGACATCGAACCTGAGGCGGTGCTCGCCGCGACGCGCGGAGTCGAGGGCGTGAAAGACGTCCACCATGCGCATTTCTGGCAGATGGACGAGCATCGCGCGGCCCTCGACGCGCATGTCGTCATAGAAAGCGGAAGATGGAACGAGGCGGACGCCATCAAGGCGTCGGTGAAAGAAAAGCTGCGAGCCGATTTCGGGCTCGCGCACACGACCCTCGAACTCGAATGCGCGCGGCACGCCTGTGATGGCGCCACCGCTTACGGGGGCGCAGGCGACCTCGACGCGCCCGCGGAGACCCGGTGACGATCGCCGGGGCCCGTTCGTGCTGATCGACGCGGGGAGGTCGTAGGGTCCCGAAGCGCCGTCTGTCTCGCGCTCAAGCGCCCCGATCCCCGACAGCATCGCCTGTCGGCCAAATCCGGAGCGCGGCCGGCCACCCGCAAGCGCGCAAGACCCCATCATCCGACATGTCCGGGCTCTCCCGCACGGAAGAAACCGAAATAATTCCATTATGCGGAAATCTCAAAAATAATGTGATTTTTCAGAGGCCTAAAGATTCGATGAAAGACTGAATTTCCTTCATCATCCGCATCCAGCTTTCCTCCTGAGGAAGAGGGATGTGGTTTCTGCTTTCCAGTGAGACGTAGCTTGCGTTCGGGATTTCACTTGCGAGAATCCGGCCCTGCTGAACGGGCTGCACCGCGTCGGAATTCGCATGGATGACCAGTGTCGGGGCGGAGATCGTCGGCAGGACGTCTCTGACGTCGAACCTGTCTACGATCCGCCTCAGCCGGGACGCGTTCTCCGGAGAGATCGTCTCGGTCTGCATTCTGACGAACCCGTCCATCTGTTCAGTCGTCGCGTCCGGCAGAAACAGCGACGAGAAAGCGTTCACGAACGGGCTTTCCGCCTTTCCCCATCCCGCTCTTATCAGTGCCAGAAGGGTGTCTTCGTCGATGTCGCCGGGTGACGAAGCTCTGAGCGCCCGCCCTTCCGCATACCCGCCGTACAGGACAAGCCCGCTGACGCGCTCGGGGTGTCGTGCGGCGAAGCGAATGGCGACCGGGACGGCTTGGGAAGCGGCGAAGATCGGAAAGCGGTCCAGATCGTTCGCGTCCGCGACGGCTTTCAGGTCATCGGCGAATGCGTCAAGGTCGGCGAAGTCGAGACCACGGGACGAAAGGCCGGTGCCTCTCTGATCGTACCGGTAGAGCGTATGATCGCGTCCAAGCGCCTCGATCAAAGGCCTCCAGACGGAACTGTGCCAATCGAGTTCCAGATGCGAAAGCCAGTGCCCCGCCCTTACGAGGGGCGGCCCGTCGCCACTCCGCGCGAAGGCGATTCTCGCGTCGTGGGATGAGTGCGCGAACCGGATAATCTGCCTGGAAACACGATCATCGATCGTGTCCGCTTTGGCGGCCGGGCTCGGGACTTCGCTCACTTCGGCTATCATCTGAAAGCCTCGGCCATGAACCGTCTTGATGATCGTCTGTTCCCGGCCCGTATCTCCGACGGCTTTCCGGGCTGCGTTGATGCGGGCGCTGATCGTCGCGTCCGAAACATTCAAGCCACGCCAGACGCTTTCAACCAATTCGTCCTTCGTGACCAGCCGCCCCCGCTTCCGAGCCAGGGTCAGCAATATTTCAAACACCTGAGGCTCGACGTGGACGGACTTGTTCTGCCGAAGCAAGACATGCCTTTCGGAATCGATCGAACAATTGGCGAACCGATAGGCCATGGGTCATTCAACAGCTTCCCGCGCCCGTCACACAAGGATTTTCCTCGAGGCCGGGAAATCCCGAGAAAATGACAAGAATTCTTCAGATCCTCTTAAAGCCCGAGAGCGGCACCCGTGCTCCATTGGGGTCGAGGCAACCGATGGAGGCATCCATGCGACACTGTGAAACCCCAGCCATCAGGCTTCGTCCCGATGGGACGATCGACACTTTCCACTACATGATGATCGGTCGGCAAAGACGCTCGGAGCATGCGCGCGAAATGGCCAAAGGGGCTCTGCCAAAACACGGGCTCTTCTCTCTTCAGACCTGGTCCCTCGCCAAGTTCCGGGCCTGGTGAGGATCATCGGCGCATGCGCCCGCTTGTCGCCTCACCCGATGGTTTTCGCCCAAGCGGCCCGCATTCGTCGAACGCGCCCTCCCATGACGCGTGACACACCTTTCCACCAAGTTAACGCGATTCGATTCAGGCCGTAAAATCATACACTTACCAAAAGTGACACGCGTGACGCTTTTCCCCGGTTCACACCCCGAAGCGCCTCAATCCAACCCCGCCAGATGCGCGTCCAGATGCGCCAGCCGATCCTGCCCCCAGAACACCTCGTCGCCCAACACATAGCTCGGCGCCCCGAACACCCCGCGCCGCAGCGCCTCGTCCGTGTTTCGCTCCAGCGTCTCGGCTCCCGACAGCATCGACTTGTCCGCCAGATCCGGCGCGTACCCCGCCGCCTCCAGACATTCCCGCACCACCCCGTCATCCGACACGTCCCGATCCTCGGCCCAGCACGCCCTTGGAAACGAGTGCGCCAGCCCCGCCAGATCGCCGCCCCCCGCCTCCTGCGCCGCGATCACCGCGATCGACGCCGGCACCGGATTCGCCGGCCAGAACGCCGGGGCGATGTTGATCGGCATCCCGTTCATCGCCGCGACCCGCGCGATGTCGGCCAAGCGGTACTTCTGCCGCGCCGGATGCCGATCCTTGACCTGCGCCGTCCCGGTCTCCGCGAAAATCCGGAAGAGCTGCACGGGCCGATAGACCACCTCCGCGCCATGCTTCGCCGCGACCTCCTCCAGCCCCGTTCCGGCCAGATAGGTGAAGGGTGAAATCGGAAACCAGAAATAGTCGATCGTCGTCATCCAGGCGCTCCCCGCGGTTTCAGCCAGCATGACCCTATTCCGGGGGTTTGCAAGGAACCCATGCGGTGCTAACGCAGCCCGCAAGTTCCGGGACCTCGCGAAAGGCCGTCGACCATGAACTCTTTCAAGCCGAAGCTCATCGCGGGCAATTCCAACAAGACGCTCGCGACCGGCATCGCCCGCCGCATCTCGATCCATCGCGGCGAGCCGGTCGAACTGGTCAAAACCCGCGTCGAACGTTTCAACGACCAGGAGATCTTCGTCGAAGTCTACGAGAACGTGCGCGGCGAGGACATGTTCATCATCCAGTCGACCTCGAACCCGGCCAATGACAACCTGATGGAACTGATGATCATGGCCGATGCGCTCAAACGCTCCTCGGCCGCCCGGATCACCGCCGTCATCCCCTATTTCGGCTACGCCCGCCAGGACCGCCGCACCAAGGCCCGCACGCCGATCAGCGCCAAGCTCGTGGCCAACCTGCTGACCCGCGCCGGGATCGAGCGGATCCTGACGATGGATCTCCACGCCGCGCAGATCCAGGGCTTCTTCGACGTGCCCGTCGACAACCTCTACGCCTCACCCGTCTTCGCGCTCGACCTCATGCACCATTTCGACAATCTCGCCGACGTCACCGTGGTCTCGCCCGATGTCGGCGGCGTGGCCCGCGCCCGCGAATTGGCCGAGCGCATCGACGCCGACCTCGCCATCGTCGACAAGCGCCGCTCGGCCCCCGGCGAGATCAACTCGATGACCGTCATCGGCGAGGTGAAGGACCGCGTCTGCGTGATCATCGACGACATCTGCGACACCGCCGGCACCCTAGTGAAAGCGGCCGAGCTCCTTTCGAACCAAGGCGCCCGCGAAGTCCACGCCTACATCACTCACGGCGTCCTCTCCGGCCCGGCCGTCGAGCGCGTGAGCAAGTCGATCATGAAAAGCCTCGTGGTCACCGACTCGATCGAGCCCACGGCGGCAGTCCGCGCCGCGCCCAACATCCGCGTGATTCCAGTTGCGCCTCTTTTCGGGCAGGCGATCCTCAACATCGCGAACGGGACCTCGGTCTCGTCGCTTTTCGACAGCGCGACTCTCGGCCCGATCTACGAGGCGCTCTACCCGAACGCGGCTTGATTTCGCCGCCACCGCGCGGCGCCTTGCTCCGAGGCGAGACGGTTAAGGCCATCGGCCACGTATCCGGGCTTTCATACTGACATGAAACCTGGAGAGCAGTCGGCACGCGCCAACAGGCGCGGGCCAAACCAAAAGACTCGCGCGCACCGCGCGCTCCGAGTGGTGGCAAAGGCCACCCGCTACCGCGCCCAGTCCGGCGCACGCTTCTCCAGAAACGCCGCCACCCCCTCGGTCGTGTCGCTCCGCATCATGTTCTCCGCCATCACCGTGCCCGCATGGGCGTAGGCCTCCTCGACATCCATCTCCGCCTGCTCGTAGAACGTCCGCTTGCCGAGCCGCACCACCGGCCCGAGTTTGCCCGCGATCCGCTCCGCGAGCGCCCGCGTCTCCGCCTCCAGATCCTCCGACGGGACCGCCCGGTTGATCAGCCCGAGCCGCGCCGCCTCCACGGCCTCGATGAAATCGCCCGTCACGAGCATTCCGAACGCCGCCTTGCGCCCGATCACCCGCGTCAGCGCCACCATCGGCGTCGAACAGAACAGGCCGATATTGACCCCGTTCACTCCGAACCGCGTCCCCTCCGCCGCGACGGCCAGATCGCAGGTCGCGACCAGCTGACACCCCGCGGCGGTCGCGATCCCATGCACCTCGGCGATCACCGGCTGCGGCAGCCGATTGATCGCCAGCATCACCGCGGAACAGCGCGCGAACAGATCCCCGAACGCGGCGCGCCCCCCGTCAGGCGCCTGCCGCGCCGCGGTCATCTCCTTGAGGTCGTGGCCCGCGCAGAACGCCTTGCCCGCGCCGCGCAGGATCACGGCCCGAACGCTCCGATCCTCCGCGAGCCGCGCGAGTTCCGTCCCGAGCGCCGCCAGCATCGCGTCCGAAAGCGGATTGAGCCGCGCCGGTTCGTTGAGCGTCAGTGTCGCGATCCCGTTCGCGTCCTCGCGCAGCACCTTGTGATCATCCATGTCGTCCGCCTTGCCGTCCGCCTCGTTCGCGGCCAGTCTGCACCCGGAACCATCCGGCGGAAAGCCCCATGACCTTGCGCTTCACCATCCCCGAGATGCACGCCTACATGGCGGAGGTGTTCCCGCAACTCGGACCGCGCTTCGAGGTGCTCGAAATGCGGCCGCATCACCTCAAGGTGCGGATGCGGGCGCTCGAAACCGACCTGCGGCCCGGCGGCACCGTCTCCGGCCCCGCGATGTTCGCGCTCGCCGACTGCGCCTATTACATGGCCACGCTCGCGCTCATCGGCCGCGAGGCGCTGACCGTGACGACGAACTGCTCCATCGACTTCATGCGCAAGCCGGGACCGGGCGATCTGATCGCCGAGGCGCGGGTCCTCAAACTCGGACGCACGCTCTCGGTCGGCGACGTGCTGATCTTCTCGCCGGGCGTCGAAGGCGTGATCGCACGGGCGAGCCTGACCTATTCGATCCCGCCGAGATCCATCGGCTGACACGTCACGACCAAGGCGGAACAGAAATCGAACATTTGCGGAGATTTCGATTCCCATCCGGTATGGATTCTGACAAATTGTCACAAAACGACACGGATGCGGGACGCGGCACATGGATGAACGTACGGAATTTTCCGCCCTTATGATGCGGGCCGGGCTCGGGATCGACGAGGCGGCCGCCCTGCTGGGTGTCAACGATCGCACCGTGCGTCGGCATTGCAAGGGCGAGGGCAAGCGCGTCGATCCGCTCAAACTGGACAAGCTGCGCGAGATAGCCAACGCCCGTTGCCCGCAAACCAGGCCGGAGGGCTTCCGCTTCATCGACCTGTTCGCCGGCATCGGCGGTCTCCGCCGACCGTTCGAGACCATCGGCGGGCGCTGCGTCTTCACCGCCGAATGGGACCGGTTCAGCCGCGAGACCTACGCCGCCAATTTTCCCGAACCGGCCGACAGCGACCATGTTCTGGCCGGCGACATACGGCCCTTCGCGGAGAACCCGGCCGAAGTGCCGGAGCACGACGTCCTGCTGGCCGGGTTCCCGTGCCAGCCGTTCTCCATCGCCGGCGTCTCGAAAAAGAACGCGCTCGGACGTCCCCACGGGTTTCTCTGCGACACCCAAGGCACCCTGTTTTACGACCTCGCCAAGATCGTCGCGCATCACCGCCCGTCGGCGTTCCTGCTGGAGAACGTAAAGAACCTCGAACGCCACGACGGCGGCAAGACATTCGCGACGATCATGAACGTGCTCGAAAACGAACTCGGTTACCGGGTCCGCCACCGCGTGATCAATTCGGCCCCTTGGGTGCCACAGAAGCGCGAGCGGATCTTTCTTGTCGGGTTCCGGGACGACGCGGAGTTCTCGTTTGACGATCTGGCGCTGCCGCCCGGTGACGGTCCGACGCTCGGGTCCATCCTCGATGCGGAGGTCGATCCGAAATACACGCTGACCGAACATCTCTGGACTTACCTCCGCAACTACAAGGAAAAGCATCGCAGCGCCGGCAACGGCTTCGGCTATTCCCTGTTCGGACCCGGTGATGTCGCCCGGACCCTTTCGGCCCGCTACTACAAGGACGGCTCCGAGATCCTGATCGAACAATCCGGAAACCGTCCGCGCCGACTGACGCCGCGCGAATGCGCCCGTCTGATGGGCTTCGAGAAATCTGGCGCGACGGACTTCCGGATCCCGGTTTCCGACACCCAGGCTTATCGCCAGTTCGGCAACGCCGTGGTCGTGCCGGTGGTCCAGGCCGTGGCCGATCTGATGAAACCCCATATCGCCGAGGCGCTGGCCAAAAACGGTCGGGCGGATGTCGCCGCCTGAAATCCTGGCGGCGGGCCGATGAGGCGCGGCCAGCTTTCCGACCATCTCGTCGGCGCCGCCGTCAAACGGCTCTCGGCGGTTGATGCCGATCCGGTCCGCTCGAACCAGCACGAGGTCGGCACCACCCGCCAGATGCGGGAGTCCTTTCTGGGTGACGAGCGGCAGCGGCGCTTTGACGTCTCCTACATCCGGCTCGACGATGAGGACGACCCGCTGAATGTTCGCGGAACGGCGACGCATTACGATGCCCGGGCGGGGACCCCGAAGCGGTCCGCGGAATGGCGGCTTTACTATCATTCGAACGCGGTGACCGAAGCCATGCGCGAGGGCGACACGCTGTTCCTCGCCAAGGACGCGGGAGGCCAGCTTTATTTCATCGTCACCCCCGAAGGCGCGACTGCGGAAAAACAGCTTTTCTGGCTCTTCGGCCTGCCGCCGCCGGGCCGCAGTTTTGTCGCGCGCGAGATCTCCGGCAATGATTTCGAGCTTGATTTCGCGGCGCGCTACATTCTGGATGAGATCGGCATCGACCCCGAGGCGGACGATGCTGACAGGCTCGACGCGATCATCGATCGCTATGGCACGGTTTTCCCCGGGACGGCCGAATTCTCCCGGCTGGCCCGGGACACGGCGCGTGGCGTCGCCCCCCGCGACGATCCTGACGCGGCGCTGCTGGCCTGGCTCGAGCACGAGGAGGCGCTCTTTCGTCGGCTGGAACGGCGCGTGGTCTCGGCGCGGTTGGAGGCGGGTTTCGTCGCCGACGATCACATCGATGTTGACGGTTTCCTGAGATTTTCACTCAGCGTCCAGAACCGGCGCAAATCGCGCATGGGGCATTCGCTCGAAAATCACCTTGAACAGGTCTTTCTGGCCTGCGGCGTGCGGCATGTTCGGGGGGCCGTGACGGAACGTCGAAACAGGCCGGATTTTCTTTTTCCGGACATCGACACCTATCACGCGGTCCCGTCGGGCGACGATCGGCTGTTGATGCTGGGCGCCAAATCCACCTGCAAGGACCGCTGGCGGCAGGTCCTCTCCGAGGCGGCCAAGATTCCCCGAAAGCACCTGCTGACGCTCGAGCCTGGAATATCGGAGGCGCAGACGGACGAGATGCGCGCCTCGGACCTTCAGTTGGTCGTGCCCCGATCGATCCAACGCAGTTACGGTCCGGTGCAACGGGACTGGCTTCTGAGCTTGGCCGATTTCGTCGCATCGGCGCGCGGTAACCAAGCCTGCGCCTAGCTCCCGGCTTGGCTCCGCTCGGATCGTCGCCTATCTGGAGCCTCGATGGCACCCCGCGCGACAATCGGCAAAAAACCTGCGCCAAGCGGGCCGAAGCGTCCGCTCACCCGCTCCGAGACGATGGCGCGGGTAAAGGGCAAGAACACCAAGCCCGAACTCACCCTCCGAAGCGCGCTTCACGCCCGGGGGTTCCGGTTCCGGATCCATCGCGGGGACCTGCCCGGCCGGCCGGATATCACGTTGCGCCGCTGGAACGCCGTCATCTTCATCGACGGTTGCTTCTGGCACGGCCATGCCGGCTGTCCGAATTTCCGCCTTCCAAAGAGCAACGCTGATTTCTGGCGCGCCAAGATCGCACGCAACATTGAACGCGACGCGGTCGCCCGCGCCGCGCTCGCGGCCCAAGGTTGGCGCGTGCTCACGGTCTGGGAATGCGCCACGCGCGGCAGATCGCCCGCGGAGCGCGAGGCGCTGCACGACGGCGTCGCGAACTGGCTGCGTTCGGGCGCGTCCTCAGCCGAGTTCCATGGTCTGACGGCGGCGCCCTTGCCAGAGCCGTCGGGCGGCGGGTAACTGGCCCATGCTCCGCATCCTCGTTGTCATCGTCATCATCCTCGCGATCGTCGCGTTCGTGACGCGCGCGCCCGGTCTGCGCCGCGTCCTGATCGCCATATGTGTCGCGGCCGTGATCTACACGATCCTCAAGCTGACCGGCGTGATCGAGGCGATGGTGCCCGATCGGATTGGGGTATTCTGATACCTTATTTTCAAGCGACTTGATTTTGATAGCAAAAACGGCTTGCATGACGATTGACGCCGCGCCGAATCCCTGTAGAACGGCGGCCAGTTCAGATACGGGATCGAACAGACATGAAAACCTTCTCCGCCAAACCGTCGGATATCGACAAGAAGTGGGTCGTGATCGACGCGCAGGGAGTCGTGCTCGGCCGGCTGGCCAGCGTGATCGCGATGCGGCTGCGCGGCAAGCACAAGGCCACATTCACGCCGCACATGGACATGGGCGACAACGTGATCGTCATCAACGCCGAGAAGGTGCAGATGACGGGCAACAAGCGCGCCGACAAGAAGTATTACTGGCACACCGGGTTTCCGGGCGGGATCAAGCATCGCACCGCCGGTCAGATCCTCGAGGGCAAGTTCCCCGAGCGCATCATCGAAAAGGCCGTTCAGCGCATGCTGCCGGGTGGACCGTTGAGCCGTCAGCAGATGGGCCACCTGAAGATCTACGCCGGGGTCGAGCATCCCCACGGCGCGCAGAACCCCGAGGCGCTCGATGTCGCCGGCATGAACCCCAAGAATACCCGGAGCGCATGAACATGGCAGACCTCAATTCGCTCGAAGACCTCAAGGACGCCGTGATCCCGGACGGGGCGGCGATGGACGCGCCGGCCCGCGAACCGAAGCGCGACGCGCTCGGCCGGTCCTACGCCACGGGCAAGCGCAAGGACGCGGTCGCCCGCGTCTGGATCAAGCCGGGCTCCGGCAAGGTCACCGTCAACGGCAAGGAGATGAACGCCTATTTCGCGCGTCCGGTGCTCCAGATGCTGATCGGCCAGGCCTTCTCCGTCGCCGGCGTGACCGGCGAGTTCGACGTGATGGCCACCGTCAAGGGCGGCGGCCTCTCGGGCCAGGCCGGCGCGGTCAAGCACGGCATCAGCCAGGCGCTTCAGCTCTACGAGCCGTCGCTGCGTCCCGCGCTGAAGGCGGCCGGGCTTCCTGACCCGCGACAGCCGCGTGGTCGAGCGCAAGAAGTACGGCAAGGCCAAGGCGCGCAAGAGCTTCCAGTTCTCCAAGCGCTGATCCTGCCGGATGTAGGAATACCGGGGGCGTCGGAGAGATCCGACGCCCTCTTCGTCTCGGGCGCGGACACGCGGCGCGACATGCGTGTCAATTTGATCAAGTAATTGATTTTAAAAGTAATTCTGGATCGCGTTAACTCGCTGGAAAGGTGCGTCACACCCGCCGGTCGAACCGCTCACAGCCGAGCGAGGATGCGGATGTCGGAGCCGCGCGTTTCGACCTCGGGGCGCTGGGCGCCGTCGGTCAGGGCGGGAACGCGTTCGCCGAGATAGCGCGACAGATCACTGACGCCGATCAGGCCGTCGTGGTCGTAATCGGCGCCACCCAGCGCCTCGAGCAGCGCCTCGGTGAAGGCGCCGTTCTCCCAGGCCATGTCCTCCCGGGAAAGCTGTTTCTCGGCGCAGGAGGTGAAGACGGTCACGTTGGCGGCGGTCAGCATCGCGCGCAGCGAGCGGTCGGGTGGCGCCGTGGCGCCCCCTGAGCGGCAGGCGTCGATCAGCAGGATCACCCGCCCGTGCCGGGCGATGGCGGCGATCTCGTCGTGGAACTGCGTTGCGGGCAGGCCATTTGCCTTGATCGCGGCGGTCGATCCGTCGTCGATGCCGTGCGGCAGCAGATAGAACGCGCCGTCCACCATGTCGCCGTGTCCCGAGAACTGGATCACCGCGAGGTCGGCCCCGCCACCGGCCTCCATGCCGGTCCGGACCGCCTCCAGCCCCGCGAAGATGCGGGTCTTCGTCGCCTCCGCGTTGGCCAGAGCCGTCGCCCGCACCTCGGCATAGAGGCCGCCCTGCGAGTCGCGCAGCGCCGCCGCGACGTCGCGCGCGTCATGATCGGCATAGGCGAGGTCGAGATGCCGCGCCGTGTCGCCGTAATCGCTCACCCCGATGGCCAAGACGTGCAGCCGCGCGCCGGGCGCGACGTCCGAACCAGTGGCGCGCCGCACGGTGCCGCGGATCTTCGCCATCTCGGTCACCGCCAGCGCCCCGGCGGTTCCCATCTGCGGCAGCACGTGCTTGATCACCTCCGGCCGGTTGGTCTCGGGAATGTCCGAGACCGGAATCGCTTCCGCCGCCCGGTCCCAGCCGCGGTTGACATGCCAGCGCAGGATGCTTCGCGCGCCCGGCGTCGCGGCGTAGATCCCTTCCGGCGTCCAGGCGACCCAGTTCTCACGGTCCGGCAGCGGGAAGAGGGCCAGGATCTCGGCACCGTCTTCGATCCGATGCCATCGCAGAACGCCATCGCCGCAGGCCGCGATCGCCAGTCGGCCATCGCCGGAGATGTTGGCGGCCCAGACGGAGCTCGCAACCCGTCTGCTCCAGATTTCCGTTCCTTCGGCGTCGAAGAGCGCAGCCACCATCGGGTGCCGAGCAGAAACCGTGTCCCGTCAGGATGAATTGCCAGACAAAAAGCGATGTCGCGCGTTTCCATCGGCAGCAGAACGCCGTCGAGCGCCGGATGACCGTTCATCCAGTTCTTGACCGGCATGTCATCCTGCTTCGGCGGCGCCGTGACGCCGTCGTCCGGCGGATCCACGAGCGGCGCCCCGAGACGTGAAAAGTCGAACCGCACCCGATCCCCCGCGCCGAGTTCGATGTTGAAATTCGACGGTCGTCCCGTCAGAAGAGACTTCGAAATCAAAACACTGCAGACGGAAGTCGGCTTGCTGTTTTTCGCCGGCGCTCCAAAGCCGCGCGCCGTCCGAGCCGATCCTCGCGAGAAGCGGACCGTCAGTGGTCATGAACAGATCGCCGCCGGGCAACGCGTGCAGGCCGGTCACGGAATTCGGTCCGGCCGGAATGGCCCGCCGGTCTCCGTTTCCGTCCCAGGCGAGGATCGTATACGTGCCGACGTGACGGGCGCCGGCCGCGTAGAGGATTGAGCTGTCATGTGACCACGCGACCCGGGCAAGCGCCTCACGTCCGAGGTCGGAGACGTCGGGTCCGGCCAGCGGCTCAAGGCTTCGGCCGTCATAGACCTGAACGCTCGCCGATCCGACATGTCCGACCGCCAGGCGTTCGCCCTCGGGGTCGAACGCGAGACCGAGAGGTTGGCCCGCTTCGGAAACGACGTCCCGGATCAGGGCGCCATCGGCCGCGTAGAGCCGGATATGGCCATCGTCGAACGTCGCGGCCAATCGTCCGTCCGGCGCGATCGCGACGTTGTCGGTGACCCCTTCCGTGAAGGGCAGGCGCAGGGTCATCGACCAGTCCCGATCGCGCCGATAGAGCGCAAGTTCCGCAATCCGCCGGATTGGGTCGCCACCAGCCGGAGGCCGTCGGACGAGAACGCGAGCGCGAGACGCGGCCGGAAGAGGGCCTATGCGATGGCGGAGCATTCCGCTTCGGGCGCTGAAGATGTAGATTTGTTCCGACAGATCTGCCTCGCTCCAACGCGTCCAACCGCCCGCCGCCACGAGTTCCCCGTCCGGGCTCATGGCGACGGCATAGATTTTGCCGACATTTCCGGGGCCCTGTGGAACCCGGATCGTGCGTTTCAGGCTTCCATCCGAAAGGTCCCAGAGCCGTACGGTGTGGTCGTCGGAGCCGGTGACCGCGACGGTCCCGGCCGCGTTGATATCGGAACAGAGACATTGCGCCTCGGTGGAATCCGGGATCGAGCGCGAGGACCGGCCGGTCGTAGAGCCCCGGATCGTCGTGGCCGCTCATTTCCGGCCGCCCACGCTATGCCCGCCCATGATCGCATCCCCCCGTCCGAAGTCTAGCACGGACGCGGCGCGAGCCGGAAAAAGGGCTTTGCGGCCGTCGATCCGGCATCCCTTGCGCGTGATCGCAGCCATCATTTCCCGGCCGAATCCGGGATTTCCATGTTAGGTTCGCTCCGAACGAGGTGCCGGACCGTCGTGATGCGCGTCGATCCGTTCCGGCCCTCATCGGCAACAAGAGGGGATTTGCATGACTAAGACCATCGGAAATCCGCTGTCATGGGGCGTCGACGCAGCCAAAACGGCTGGCGGCTATGTCGGATCGGTCGCGGGAGAGCTCGGCGGCGAGGACACGGCGCCGCCGGTCGTGCGGCGCATCACGATCGACGATCTGAAGGCGTCGCTGCGGGCGGGGTTCGAGGATTTCGCGGCCTGCCGGTCGGACGTGGTGTTCCTCTGCCTGCTCTATCCGGTCATCGGCGGGCTGCTCGCCTGGGCCGCGTTCAGCGGCAACCTTCTGCCGCTGATCTTTCCGATCATGTCGGGCTTCGCGCTGCTCGGTCCGGTCGCGGCGGTGGGACTTTACGAGATGAGCCGGCGGCGTGAGAGGGGCGAGGAGGCGAGCTGGTCGAACGCGTTCGGCGTCGTCAAGTCGCCGTCATTCGGCGCGATCTTCGTGCTGGCGCTCATGCTGTTCGCGACGTTCGTGATCTGGCTGATCGCGGCGCACGGCATCTGGAGCGCGACGCTCGGGCCGGAGCCGCCGGCCTCCATCGGCGCGTTCGTCGGCGACGTGTTCGGCACGCCGGCGGGCTGGACGATGATCGTCACGGGCATGGCGGTCGGCGGCATGTTCGCCGTCGCGGTGCTCGGGGTCAGCCTGGTGTCGTTCCCGCTTCTGCTCGATCGCAAGGTCGGGTTGCCGGTCGCGGTGGTGACCTCGTTCCGCGTGGTCACGGAAAACCCGCGCGTCAGCGCGATCTGGGGCGCCATCGTCGCGGGGTCGCTCGCGATCGGGTCGATCCCGGCGTTTCTGGGGCTGATCGTGGTGCTGCCGGTTCTCGGCCACGCGACGTGGCATCTCTATCGCCGGGCGGTCGCTCCGGCGGTCTGAGCCTCAGACGAGCGTTCGCATCGCCTCGTCGACGGAGGTCGCGGGCGTGAGGAAATCGAGGAAAGACCGTTCCGCGAAGCCTTGGGCGACGATCCCGTCGAGCAGCGCCAGGAGCGGGTCCCAGTACCCGTTCACGTTGAGAAGGATCACCGGTTTGGAATGCAGGCCGAGCTGCCGCCAGGTGAGCACCTCGAAGAGTTCGTCGAGCGTGCCGGGACCGCCGGGGAGCGCCACGATGGCGTCGGCGTTCATGAACATCACCTTCTTGCGCTCGTGCATGGTCTCGGTGACGACGTAGCGGCCGAGGTCGCGTTTGCCGACCTCGCGGCGTTCGAGATGTTCGGGGATCACGCCGAACGTGTCGCCGCCCGCGTCCTTGGCCGCGCGGGCCACGGCGCCCATGAGGCCCACGTCGCCGGCGCCGTAGACGAGGCGCAGGCCGGCGGTCGCGAGCGCCGCACCCAACGCGGTCGCGGCCTCGGCATAGGCCGGGTCGACGCCGTCGCGCGACCCGCAGAAAACACAGACGGATTTGGGTGCCGCGGGACTCATGGACAAACTCCGGACTTGTCTTTAGGTTGCAGTGCAACGAATTCGTGACGTCGGCGTCCGGATAGCAGGTCCGGAGCGGGGTTGCGACCCCCGCGGCGCCGGGGTGCCCTGAGAGGGAAAACGGATGAGCGACGGACCCGCGCCGAACCGGCGCATGATCGGGTGGATGGGCGCGGTGGTCGTGGTCCTCACGCTCGTCGCGGGCGTGATGTTCTTCGCGCTTTCGCCGCGCTATCTGCCGGAACCGCCGGACAGGAACCCGTCGGAAGCGGCGTCCGAGGCGGTCGGCGCGGCGCCCGCCACCGTACCGGATCCGGTCGTGACGGCGCGGGAGCCGGCGGAAGCGGGGATGGCGGAGGCTCCGGCGGCCGTTCCACCCGCCGAGACGGCGGCCCCGGTCGCCCCGGCGATTCAGATCGCGCCGAGCGTGGACGTGGTGCGGGTCGAGCCCGGTGGAAGAGCGCTCGTCGCCGGATCGGCGGAGCCGGGTGCTCGCGTGACGATCATGGCGGACAACAGACAGGTCGGTATCGCCGACGCGGATTCCTCGGGCGATTTCGTGGCGATCTTCACCGCCGATCCGTCGTCCGAGCCGCAATCGCTCACTCTGGAAGCCGAGAGCCCGGAGGGCGCCGTCACGCGGTCGGAGGACGTGGTGGTGCTCCTGCCTGCGGCCGCGGCGGCGGCGGAGCCTGAGACGGGCGCGACGCCCGCCGTTGATGAGGGCGGAGCGGAAGACGTCGCGGAGGCCCCGGCCGACACCGCCGATGCCGTGTCAGTCGATGGGCCGCCGGAGGAGATCGCGGCCGTGGCGATCGTGAGGCGCGACGGTGTGGACACGATGCCGCTGGCCCGCCCGATCGGGGCCGATCCGCGCGACGTGGCGCTCGCCAGCATCTCGTATGGCGAGACGGGCGACGTGGCGCTGTCGGGCTTCGGGACGGTCGGGGTGCGGCTGCGCGCCTATGTGGATGATGATTTCGCGCGTGAGGCGGTCGTGGACGCGGACGGGCGCTGGGAGATCGGTCTGGGCGACGTGGACCAGGGGCTTTATACGCTGCGCATCGACGCGGTGGGCGAGGACGGCCGGGTCGAGAGCCGCCTCGAGACGCCGTTCCAGCGCGACATGCCGCGCGCGAGGCCGGGCGCAGCCGACGGTTCGGTGGTGGTCGTGCAGCCGGGAACCAATCTGTGGACGCTCGCGCGCATTCACTATGGCTCCGGCGTCCTATATACACAGATATTCACCGCCAATCGCGAGCTTATCCGCGATCCGAACCTGATCTATCCGGGTCAGATCTTCGCCCTGCCGGAGGCCGGGTCCGAGAACTGAGCGGCCCGGACGAAGCGTAGAAAGCCTTATCCATGACCGATGCCGCCGCGCCTGACGAGTCCCGTGAGAGCGGGATGCGGACGATCCGCAAGGTGGCGCCCTATCTCTGGCCGGACGGCGACACCGCGGTGAAAACGCGCGTGGTGCTGGCGCTGCTGGCGCTGGTTGTCGCCAAGGTGGCGACGGTCATCACGCCGTTCTTCTTTCGCGGCGCGGTGGACGGGCTCGCGCCGGCGAACCCGCAGGCCCAGGCGGAGTTTCTTCTGATCGCGGGGCCGGTGGCGCTGACGATCTTTTACGGGCTGATGCGGCTGGCGAGCGTCGGCTTCGCGCAGCTTCGGGACGGGATTTTCAGCAAGGTGGGCCAGAGCGCGTTGCGGCAATTGGCGCTCGAGACGTTCCGGCACATCCACGCGCTGAGCCTGCGCTATCACATCACGCGCAAGACCGGGGGTCTGAGCCGGATCATCGAGCGCGGCGTGAAGGGCGTCGATTTCCTGCTGCGCTTCATGCTGTTCTCGATCATTCCGCTGGTGCTCGAACTGGTGATGGTCGGCGCGATCCTGTTTTTCGTGTTCGACGTCTGGTACCTGGTCGTCGTGGTCGTGGTGATCACGCTCTACGTCTGGTTCACGTTCAAGGTCACCGAGTGGCGGGTGCAGATCCGCCGGCGGATGAACGACCGCGACACCGACGCGAACCAGAAGGCGATCGACAGCCTGCTGAATTTCGAAACGGTGAAATATTTCGGCGCCGAGAACCGCGAGGCGGAGCGGTATGACGAGTCGATGCGCGGCTATGAGACGGCCGCCGTACAGACCGGTGTGAGCCTCGCTTGGCTGAACGTCGGCCAGTCGCTGATCATCACGGCGGGGCTGGTGATCGTCATGGTGATGGCGGCGATGGGAGTGCAGGCGGGGCAGCTGACCGTCGGCGATTTCGTGATGGTCAACGCCTACATGATCCAGCTGACGATGCCGCTCAATTTTCTCGGGACGGTGTACCGCGAGATCCGGCAGGCGTTGGTGGACATGGGCGCTATGTTCGGTCTGCTGGAGCAGCCGGCGGAGATCGAGGACCGCCCGGACGCCAAGGCGCTGCGGGTGACGGAGGGGCGGATCGAGTTCAGGGACGTCGGGTTTTCGTACGAGACGGAGCGGGGGATCCTGCACGGGCTCGACCTGACGGTTCTGCCGGGTCAGACGGTCGCCGTCGTGGGACCGTCCGGATCAGGGAAATCGACAATCGGGCGGCTGCTGTTCCGGTTTTACGACGTGAGCGGCGGGTCGATCAAAATCGACGGGCAGGATCTGCGCGACGTGACGCAGGAGAGCCTGCGCGCGGTGATCGGGATGGTGCCGCAGGACACGGTGCTGTTCAACGACACGATCTATTACAACATCGCCTACGGGCGGCCGGAGGCGAGCCGCGACGAGGTCGAGGGCGCGGCTCGGGCGGCGCAGATCCACGACTTCATCCGGCAGCTTCCGGACGGGTACGAGACGGTCGTGGGCGAGCGGGGTCTGAAGCTGTCGGGCGGCGAGAAGCAGCGGGTGGGGATCGCGCGCACGCTGCTCAAGGATCCGCCGATCCTGCTGCTCGACGAGGCGACGAGCGCGCTCGACACAGAGACGGAGCGCGACATCCAGGACAGTCTCAGGGCGATGGGCGAGGGGCGCAGCGTGATCACCATCGCGCACCGGCTCTCGACCGTGGTCGACGCGGACCGGATCGTGGTGCTGGAAAAGGGTCACGTCACCGAGACCGGGACCCACGACGAGCTTCTGGCCCATGACGGCCGCTACGCGCGGATGTGGATGCGCCAGCAATCTGAGCGGGAGATTGACGCGATCGACGAGGAGGAGACGGACGCGGCGTGAAAACGCGTATCGAGTCACGCGTGGCGTTTTGTTCAGTCTGTTGATATTAAATGAATAATCAGATCGCGTTAGCCGGGTGGCAACCTTTTTCACACGTCAGCCGCGGCGCGTTCTTCGCAACCTGAGCAGGACAAGCGAGACGATGAGCGCGACGATCAGCACCGCCGCGATCAGCGAGAGGTGGTGCAGGAAAAACGGCAGGATGTCGACGGACTTGCCGAACCGATAGGCGACCGTCGACCACACCCCGACCCAGAGCGCCGCGCCGACGCTATTCGCCGCGAGGAAGGTCGTCCAACGCATGCCGCTGGTTCCGGCGACGATGCCGTTGAGCTGTCGCAGGACGACGAAGAACCGGGCGAAAACCACCATGATCGCGCCGTGTTTTCGCGATGATTCCCTCGACCTTCGCGAGGTTCGCGTCCGTCGCGCCGAAGCGCGCGCCGTACCGCGCGATGGCGGGCCGGCCGAGGCGGCGTCCGATCAGGTAGCCGATATTGTCGCCGAGCACCGCGCCGGCGAAGGCGGTCAGGAACACGGCGCGGATGTCGAGTTGCCCTGCGGCCGCGGCCCCCGCGGAAACGAGGACGGCGCTCTCGCCCGGCAGCGGCGCCCCGATGGCCTCGAGGGTCACGGAGGTGAACAGCGCGGGAAGGCCGAAATCGGCGACAAGAGAGGACAGGTGCTGGGACAGGGCCGTCATGTCGAATGTGTTCGTCGCCTACCGGGAGATGGCGATCATCGGGAACTTCGGGAGTATTTGCAATCTCCGTCCAGCGAGCGGGACACCACGCATTCCGCAATGCGAGATCAGATCAGGACGACCTGGGTGCCGATGCGGGCGCGCTCGAACACCTCGACGATGTGCTCGTTGTAAAGGCCCACGCAGCCGCTCGACGACTGGCGGCCGATCTTGCGGATGTCGTTGGTGCCGTGGATCAGGTAGTATTGCCACCCCAGATTGAGCGCGCGGACGCCGAGCGGATTCGCCGGTCCGGCCTCGACATAGCGGGGCAGATCGGGGTTCCGTTCGATCATGTTCGGGGTGGGGCGCCAGTCCGGCGCCGGGCGTTTGAGGACGATCTCGGTGCGGCCGCGCCGGGTGAGCTCGTCGGTCAGCGGCACGGAGGTCGGGTAGGTCGCGTAGGAGCCGTCCTCGCCCCAGTAGTGCAGAACGCGGTCGTTCAGATCGCAGAGGATCGCGTCGTCGCGAAGCGTGGCGAAATGCTCGCGCCAGTCGCGGGTGCGGAAGCTTGAGATGCGTCGCGTGATGCGGGCGGGAGCGGCATCGGAGGCGGCCTCGGCACCGCGCGCCGACGGCAGCGTCAGGGCCGCGGCGGCACCCGCGAGCAGAACCCGGCGGGTGGGTCGGGAAGAGGTCGGATCCTGTCCTTCAACTGCGGTTTTGGACGCACCAGACGGACCCCGGGCGCGCGGGTCAACGACCCGAGGCCCGGAATCGCATGAAGTTGATCGGCTTGCGAGCGTTTTTTCGAGCGGGTCGCGGGATCATTCCGCCGCGCGGGGCGGCGCCATGATGACCTGCGCCGGTTCCGGGACGTCCGACCAGAGGATGTCATGGGGCGAGGTTCTGCGGTTGCCGCGCAGAAGATCGCGGTCGCGCGCGGCGGCGCTGTCGGCGCCGCCCGCCTTGGCCCGGAGCGCGCGCAGCGAGGCGTAGGCGCCGGTCCGCGCCCAGACGCGGAGCGCGAGGAGCGACGGGGTGACGATGAGCGTCAGCACGGTCGCGAGGCCGAGGCCGAAGACCACCGCCGTGGCGAGCTGCTTCCACCACATCGCGGAGGGCGAGTTCACGGTGTAGCCGCCGTTGAAGAAGTCGACCGAGATGCCGAACATCATCGGCGCCAGACCCGCCATGGTGGTGATGGTGGTCAGGAGCACCGGGCGCAGGCGGGATTCGGCCGTGCGGACGATGGCCTCGACCGGCGACATGTAGCGAGCATAATCCTGGTAGGTGTCGATCAGGATGATGTTGTTGTTCACCACGATGCCCGCGAGCGCCACGATGCCGGTGCCGGTCATGATGATCGAGAAGGTCTGGTCCATCACCAGCATGCCGATCAGGACGCCGGTGACCGAGAGGATCACGGCCGTCAGAACGAGGACGGAATTGTAGACCGAGTTGAACTGCGCGAGCAGGATCACGAACATCAGGCCGAGAGCGCCGGCGAAGGCGCTCATCAGGAAGGCCTGGCTTTCGGCCTGGTCCTCCTGGTCGCCGGTCCATTCCCAGGCGACGCTGTCGGGGAGCGCGGCCTCGGTCTGGAGCCATTCGGTCAGCGCGGCGATCTCGTCGTTCGCGTTGCCGTCCGGGAGGATGTCGGCCTTGACGTCGAAATAGCGCTCGCCCTGGTAGCGGTCGATCTGGGCCAGCGACGGGACAGGCGTGCGGGTGATGAACGCGTCGAGCGGCACGAGGCCTTGGGGCGTGCGGACGCGCAGCGTGTCGAGCGTCGAGAGCAGGCGGTCCGCCTCGGGCAGCCGCACGCGGATGTCGATCTCCTCGTCGGAGCTGTCGACGCGCATGGTGTCGAGGGTGAGGCCGCGGGTGACGAGCTGGACCATCGCGCCGACGGTGGCCACGTCGGCGCCGTAGCGGCCGGCCTCGGCCACGTCGACGTCGATCTGCCAGTCGATGCCGGGCAGCGGCAGGGTGTCCTCTGTGTCGATCAGGCCGTCCTGCGCGTTGAAATGTTCGCGGACCATCGCGGTCGTGGCCTGGAGTTCGGCCCAGTTGGAGCCGCTGAGACGCAGATGGACCGGCTTGCCCTGCGCCGGGCCTTGGGCTGCCTCGGCGATCTCGGCCACGAGACCGGGGATCTCGGCGAGGCGCGTGTTGATCTCGGCGAGGATCTCCCGGCCGCCGGCGCGGTCGCCCCAGGGCTCCAGCTCGATCTGGACCTGGCCGATGGCGTCGCGCGGGCCGCTGGAGCCGACCTGCTGGTTGAGGCCGCCGGCGCCGGCGAAGGCGAAGACCGAGGCGACGCCGGGGGTGCCCTCGATCTCCCGTTCGACGCGGCTCACGAGCGCGTCCTTTTCCTCGAGCGAGAGGTTGCCGCGGGCGCGGACGTAGGCGATCGCCCGCTCCGGTTCGGTCTCGACGAAGAACTCCACGCCCTTGGAATGCGTGCCGTAGTAGCTGAACACCGACATGACGAAGAGCGCGACCGCGACCAGCGCCACGATCGGCATGACCGGATTTCCGGTCAGGACCTTGATCACCCGCCCGAACGGCGTGCGGCGGTAGCCGGCCTTTTCGACGGGCGGGATGCGTTTCTCGCGGAACGAGCCGCCGGTCAGCGACAGAAGCATGGCGCCCGCCGTGAAGAGCGCGATGCCGGCGACCGCCTGGCCGTGGACCAGCGACAGGATGCCGAAGAACAGGATCGCGGCGGGCGGAACCATGAGCGCGAGACGCGCCCAGACCGGCAGATGCGCGTGGAGCCAGGCCGAGCCGTGCTCGATGCTGCGCGAGAGGCGCCCGGCGAGGCCGCCGAGCACCGGCAGGTAGATGAGCGCGACGACCAGCGAGGCGGAGAGGACGAAGATCAGCGTGACGGGCAGGTTGCCCATGAATTCGCCCGCGACGCCGGGCCAGAACAGCATGGGCAGGAAGGCGCAGAGCGTCGTCGCGGTCGACGAGATGATCGGCCAGAACATGCGCCGCGCGCTTTCGGCGTAGGCGCGCATCGGGCCCTGGCCCTGTTCGATCCGCTGCTCGGCGTATTCCGCCACGACGATCGCGCTGTCGACGAGCATTCCGACCGCGAGGATCAGGCCGAACATCACGATGTTGGAGATCGAGATGCCGAACACCGCCAGAAGCGCGAAGCAGAGCATGAACGATGTGGGAATCGCGAAACCGACGAGAAGGGCGGACCGGGTGCCGAGGCTGGCCAGCACGACGATCATCACGAGACAGATCGCGGTCAGGACCGAGCCTTCGAGCTGGCTGACCATGCCGGCGACCTCGGAGCTCATGTCCATCGAGAAGCTGACATTGACCGCCTGACGAAGCTCCTCCGGCCATGTGGCCTCGAGCGCCTCGACGGCGGCGCGGACGGCGGCGACCGTCTCGATGACGTTCTCGCCCTTGCGCTTGACGACCTGGAGCGCGACCGTTGGCTCGCCGTTGAACCGCGCGGTGCCCTCCTCGTCCTCGAAGGTCAGGCGGATCTCGGCCAGATCGCCCAAGGTCACGATGCTGTCGCCGCTGACCTTCACCGGACAGGTCGTAGACGTCCTGCGGTCCCTCGAAGGCCGCCGGGATCTTGACCGAGAACGCGCCGGTCGCGGCGTCGATCTCGCCGGCCGCGATCAGCTGGTTGTTGCGGGTGACGACGTTGACGAGCTCGGTCGCGGTGACGTCGTAGGCTTCGAGCCGGAGGGGGTCGATCACCACTTCGAGCATCTCGTCGCGGTGACCCGCGAGGCCGGCCTCCAGCACGGGCGGAAGGCTCTCGATCTCGGTCTGCATGTCCTTGGCGACGCGCAGCAGGCTGCGTTCGGGCACGGCGCCCGACAGCGACACGACGAGGATCGGGAATTCGGAGAAGTTGATCTCGTTGATCGAGAACTGATCCGCGCCGTCCGGGAAGCTCGCCTCGGCGCGTGTCACGCGGTCGCGCACGTCCGCGAGGATCGCGGTCTTGTCCCAGCCGAACTCGAATTCCATCACGACGCCGGCATAGCCCTCGGCGGCGGTGGAGGAGATCTCCTTGAGGCCGTCGAGACCGCGCAGCTCGGTCTCCAGCGGCCGGACGAGCAGTTTCTCGGAATCCTCCGCCGAGATGCCGGGGAAGGGGACCGAGACGAAGAGCGCCGGGATCTCGATGTCGGGCTCGCCCTCCTTGGGCAGCGACACGTAGGCGTACATGCCCGCCGCGAGCGACAGGATCACGAAGGCCACGATCATGCGGGCGCGGTGGGTTGCCCAGTCGACGATGCGGTTCATTCGGTGGCGTCCTCGCGCGTGACGGTGACGGGCTGGCCGTCGATCACGAAATCCTGCCCCACGACGATGACGTCGAGCGTCTCGGGCAGGCCGGTGACCCAAACGCCTTCGGCGGTGTCGCGCACGACGGTGACCGGCATGAACTGCGCCACGCCGTCGATCGCCGCCCGGATGCCGAGCGCGCCGGAATCGTCAAGCGTGAGGGTCGATTGCGGCAGCAGATGCGCGGGCGTGTCGGGAAGCTGGACGAATACCTCGGCGGTGATGCCGTCGCGGATCGCCATGTCCGGATTGGCGGCCTTGGCCTCCACCCGGAACGTGCGGGTGTCGGGATCGGCCGAGCGCGAGACGAAGGTCACCTCGCCGAGGATCTCCTGGCCGGTGATGAGCCGCGCGCCGACCATGGCGCCGACCTTGATCTGTTCCACGGAGCGCTCGGGCACGAAGCCGGTCAGCTTGATGGGATCGAGGTCGATGATCGTGGCGCAGGTCGAGCCCGGCTGGAGCAGCGATCCGATCTCGGCGGTGTCGCTTTCCAGAAGCCCGTCGAAGGGCGCGACGACCCGGAGGCGTTCCAGCTCGCGGCGGGCCAGGTCGACGCGCGCCTCGGCGGCCTGGAGCGCCGCGCGGTTGGAGATCGCCGTCACCTCGGCGCCGAAGCCGCGTTCGGCGAGGCGCTCGGACGAGTCGCGGTTGGTCTCGGCCTCCAGCAGACGCGCCTCGGCCTCGGCCAGCTGCGCGGGGCGGTTGCCGGGCTCGATCTCGCAGAGCGTCTGGCCCGCGCTGATCGTGGCGCCGCGCCGGAGCGGCTCGGAGATGACAAGGCCGGAGGTCTCGGCGCGGACGTCCACGCGGCGGGCCGCCTCGGTCCGGCCGCGCAGCACGATGCCGCCCTCGACTTGGGAGGTTTCGGACCGGCGGACCACGACGGCGACGGACGGATCCTGCGCCGCGTCCGCGTCGGCGGACACCGCGACGGGATCCTCGGCGCCCGCGATCGCCCGGAGCGCGTCGCGCTCCATCACGAAGAAATAGAGACCCACCGCGACCAGCACCGCGCTCAGGATCGGAAAGACCCGCATCGTTCACTCCAGACCGCGGGGACTTCGGGCGGAACGCGCGCGCCGCCCGGATGGCGGATCAACGCGATCCCTTTGAATTCGGACGGCCCCCGCCGATGTTGCGTCGCCGCATTATAGGCGTTTTTCGACACAAGGACATAGTGTCGAATGCCGCGCAGGCAATCACCCGCCGCACCGCCATGGTTTCCGGCCGGGCGATCTTCCTTGGCACGCCGGGTCGCGGAAGGTATACCGCGCGCCTGACCCTGCCGGAGACCGACGCGTGAGCGAGAGCAATTCCTTCATCCACGAAGTCAGCGAAGAGGTCCGCAAGGATCGGCTCATGCGGTTTCTGCGCCGATGGGGCTGGCTGATCGGAGCCGGAATCCTTCTCGTGGTCGGCGGCGCCGCCTACAATGAATGGAGCAAGCACGCCGACGCGGAAGCGGCCCGACGCGCGGGCGACGCCCTGCGCGCCGCGCTGGTGGAGCAGGACCCCGCGACCCGTGCCGGGAAGCTCGAAGCGCTTGCCGAAGCCGAGCCGTCGACCGCGACGCTGGCGCGGCTCGCCGAGGCGGGCGCGCTGCTGGAGACGGGCGACCGCCAGGCCGCGGCCGCGGTTCTCGCCGCGATCGGCGAGAGCGGCGTCGCGGCGCCGCTATACCGCGATCTCGCGGCGCTCCAGCGGGTGATGATCCTCGGCCCCGACATGGACCTGACCGAACGGCAGGCCACGATCCAGACCCTCGCGGCGGACGGCGCGCCGTTCCGGCTGATGGCGCTGGAGCAGCGCGCGCTGCTCAACCTCGAGGCCGACGACACGGCCGCCGCGATCGTCGATCTCGAGACGATCCTGGCGGACCCCGCCACGCCGGAGCAGCTGATGGCCCGCGCCCGGCAGCTGGTGATCGCCGCCGGCGGCGGGATCGAGGCCGGTCCGGTCACGCTTTCGCCGGCGACGGACGGCTGAGGCGTCGCGCGGGGCCATGAGAATGGATTTGCCGTTCCACAGGCCGCGGTTCGGACCCGCATTCGCCGCGCTGGCGATGCTGGCGGTTCTCGCGGGATGCGCCGACAACGATCCGATCCTGCCGGGCGAGCGCATTCCGGTGCGTCCCGAGATGGTGCCTGTCGGCGAGACCGAAACCCTGCGCGCCGTCCCGTTGCCGCCGCAGCGCGCGAACGCGGACTGGTCGCATCGCAACGGTTCGGCGGACGGGCGCATCGCGCATCCCGCGCTCGCCCCGTCGCCGCAGCTGCGCTGGTCGACGGATATCGGCGAAGGGAGTTCGCGCCGGGCGCGGATCCTGGCGGGGCCGGTCGTGGCGGGCGGGCTGATCTACACGATCGACGCGGCGGGCCAGCTTTCGGCGGTCGCGCGCGATGGCGGCCTGGTCTGGCGGCGCAGCCTCGTGCCGGTGAACCAGGACGCGGATTCCGGGCCGGGCGGCGGCCTCGCGGTGGATCGCGGCGTGCTTTACGTCACGACCGGTTTCGGCGAGGCGATGGCGCTTCGGCCGAGCGACGGGGCCGAGATCTGGCGGCGCGACTTCGAGGGGCCGATCCGCGCGGCGCCGACCGTCGCGGACGGGCGGGTCTTCGTGGTGGTGCGCAACGATACCGGCTACGCGCTCGACCTGCGAAACGGCGAGACGCTCTGGCGGGTGCAGGGATCGGGCGGACCCGGCCTGCTCGGCGGCGCGACGGTGGCCACCGACGGGCAACTGGTCGCGATGCCCTTCGCCTCGGGCGAGGTTCTGGGCGTTCTGGCGCGCAACGGCCTCCAGGTCTGGGGCACGGCGGTGACCGGCGGGCGGCGCGATCTCGCGCGCAACCGGATCAACGACATCAGCGGCGATCCGGTCTTCGACGGCGGCGTGATCTACGCCTCGAACCAGAGCGGCCGGACGGTGGCGATCGAGGTCTCGACCGGCGAGCGGCTGTGGACGATGCCCGAGGGCGCGTACGGGCCCGCCTGGCCGGTGGGCGGCTCGCTGTTCCTGCTGTCGGATCGCGGCGCGCTCGTGCGGGCGGATGCGGGGACCGGCGCGATCCTCTGGTCGGTGCAACTGCCGGCCTATACCGAGCGGCGGCGGCTGTTCCGCTCGCCCGAACAGGGCGACGCCCAGACGTATTACGGGCCGGTTCTGGCCGGCGGGCGGCTTTGGGTCGCGGGCGGCGACGGGCTGCTGCGGGCGTTCTCGCCGAATGACGGGCGGCCGCTGGGCGAGATCGCGATCCCGGGCGGCGCCGCCACGGCGCCGGTGGTGGCGGGCGGCGTGATGTACATCGTGAGTTCGGACGGAAACCTTCTCGCTTTCCAATAGGGCTTCGAGCCGCTAGACATCGCCGCGCCGGCGGCCAAGGGTCCCGGCGGGATCGCCGGAAAGCGCACATGTCCTTCACCCTCGCCATCGTCGGCCGCCCCAACGTGGGCAAATCGACATTGTTCAATCGGCTGGTCGGCAAGCGGCTGGCGCTGGTCGACGACCAGCCCGGCGTCACGCGCGACCTGCGCGAAGGCGCGGCGCGGTTGGGGCCGCTGCGGTTCACGGTCATCGACACGGCGGGGCTGGAGGAGGCCACCGACGAGAGCCTGCAGGGCCGGATGCGGGCGCTGACCGAGCGGGCGGTGGACATGGCGGACGTCTGCCTGTTCCTGGTGGACGCGCGCACCGGCGTGACGGGATCGGACCAGATGCTGGCCGAGCTGCTGCGCAAGCGCGCGGCGCGGGTGATCCTCGTCGCCAACAAGGTCGAGGGCCGCGCGTCGGAGCAGGGGCTGCTCGACGCGTTCGGGCTGGGTCTCGGCGAGCCGCTGGCGGTGTCCGCGGAGCACGGGATCGGCATGGAGGACCTGCTCCGGACGCTGGAACCGATCGCGGCGGAATTCGAGGGCAGCTCGGCGATCGTCGAGGTGGATGTCGAGGGCGAGGTCGACGACAGCGTCGACGAGGAGGGCCTGGGCGGCGGGCTTCCGGTCGGGCGGCCGATCCAGATCGCGGTCGTGGGACGGCCGAACGCCGGAAAATCGACTTTGGTGAACGCGATCATCGGCGAGGATCGGCTTCTGGTCGGGCCGGAGGCCGGGATCACGCGCGACGCCATCGCGGTGAACACCGACTGGGAGGGCGTGCCGTTCCGGATCTTCGACACGGCGGGGATGCGGAAGAAAGCCAAGGTCCAGGCGAAGCTCGAGAAGCTGTCGGTCTCGGACGGGCTGCGCGCGGTGAAGTTCGCCGAGGTGGTCGTGGTGCTGCTCGACGTGCAGGTGCCGTTCGAGAGCCAGGACCTGCGCATCGCCGATCTGGCCGAGCGCGAGGGCCGCGCGGTCGTCGTGGCGGTCAACAAATGGGATCTCGAGGACGCGAAATCCTCGAAGCTCAACGAGTTGCGCGAGGCGTTCGGGCGGCTTCTGCCGCAGCTGCGCGGCGCGCCGATGGTGATGGTGTCGGCGCTGACCGGCAAGGGGCTCGACCGGCTGCACGCGGCCATCGTGAAGGCCTACACGACCTGGAACATCCGGATCTCGACGGCGCGGCTCAACCGCTGGCTGGCGGTGCAGATCTCGGACCATCCGCCCCCGGCGCCGGGCGGGCGGCGCATCCGGCTGCGCTACATGACGCAGGTCAAGACGCGGCCGCCGACCTTCGTGGTCTTCGCCTCGCATCCCGACGCGGTGCCGGAGGATTACCGGCGGTTCCTGGTCAACGGGTTGCGCCGGGATTTCGACATGCCCGGCACGCCGATCCGGCTCTTCATGCGCGGGGGCGACAACCCCTATGAGGGCCGACGGAAGCCGAACGTGACCTCGCTCGACAAGCACAAACCGCGTCGCTGGCAGGGGTGATCCGTCTCGGACCGGATGCCGCCCGCGGCGCGCCGAAATCGCGATCAAATTAACCCTTCGCGCCTGACGAGGTGCTACACGGCGAGGCTGAGACGCTTGGGCGTCTCGATCCTGTTTGGAGGCCGTGATGGCGATTCGGACGACGGTAATCCTGGCAACGGGGCTCATCACGCTGGCGGGGCATGCGACTGCCGGCGCCTGCGATTACGCGCCCTCGAGGATCGCGGGCAAGACGGCCGCCGCGATCGGGACCACGCTGGCGGGCGCCGCCCCCGTCGCGGGCGCGAGCCTCAAGGCGGCGGGCTACTACGTCCTGGTGCATGGAACCTCCGACCTGACCGCGTTGGCCTCCGCGGCCGCGGGAGCCGGAGGCGCGATCGCGGGGACGGCCGGGGCGGTCGGAGCCGTTCTGGCGGCGCCCGCGACGATCATCGTCGGGGGACTGACGCTGATCGCGGTGGGCTCGTTCGAGGGGGTCTGCTATTTTCAGGTGGAGCGCGTCACCGATCCCTACGAGGTCCGCGAGATCGTCGAGAGCGTCGCGGCGCATGACGCGACGGTCTCGCTGGTGAAAACCGATGACGGCATCTCGATGGCGCTGGTCGAGGCGGGTGAGATCCGGACCTATCTGCTGCGCGATCTCTACATCGCGGATGGCGACCTGATGCACAGGGATCGGTTCAGGAACACCAATCTCGGCCGCATTCTGCTTTCGTCCGAGACCGCGGAGCGGTGAGCCGAGGCTGCACCGGACCTTTGATGACGTCACTTCGGTTCCGCGCGCCCCGACGGTCCCGGTTCCGCCCGCGCGCCGTCGGCGTTTGACAGGAACGTGAGCCATACCTACAACCCGTTAACCTTCGACGGGCCCGGCTTCGGGTCGGCGTCGTTCCGGTCCGAGCCAATTTCCACGAGGAGCACAGAACATTGATCATCGGCGCCCCTAAAGAGACCGCTCCGGGCGAGAAGCGCGTCGCGCTGACGCCGCAATCGGCCGCCGCGCTTCAGAAGCTCGGCTATTCCTGCATGGTGGAATCCGGAGCGGGGCTGGCGGCCCGGTTCTCGGACGCGGCCTATGCGGAGGCGGGCGTCGAGGTGGTCGGCAGCGCCGCCGATCTCTGGGGCAAAGCCGATGTGGTCGCCAAGGTGCGCGCGCCGGATGATGCCGAGCTCGGGATGGCGCGGTCGGGTCAGATCCTGATCAGCTTCGTCTGGCCCGCCCAGAACCCCGAGCTTCTCGAGAGCCTCAAGGCGAAGGGCGTCACCACGCTCGCGATGGACATGGTTCCGCGCATCTCCCGCGCGCAGAAGATGGACGCGCTGTCGTCGATGGCCAACATCGCCGGCTATCGCGCGGTCATCGAGGCCGGCAACAATTTCGGGCGGTTCTTCACCGGCCAGGTGACGGCGGCGGGCAAGGTGCCGCCGGCCAAGGTGCTGGTGGTGGGCGCCGGCGTCGCGGGTCTCGCCGCGATCGGCACCTCCACCTCGCTCGGGGCGATCACCTACGCCTTCGACGTGCGCCCGGAAGTCGCCGAGCAGATCGAATCGATGGGTGCGCAGTTCGTCTTCCTCGATTTCGAGGAGGCCGCGCAGGACGGTGCGGCCACCGGCGGCTACGCAGCTCCGTCCTCGCCGGAGTTCCGCGAGAAGCAGCTCGAGAAGTTCATGGAGCTCGCGCCGGAGATCGACATCGTCATCACCACGGCGCTGATCCCGGGCCGCGACGCGCCGAAGCTCTGGACCAGGGAGATGGTCGCGGCGATGAAGCCGGGCTCGGTCGTGGTCGATCTCGCCGCCGAGAAGGGCGGAAACTGCGACCTGACGGTGCCCGACGAGAAGATCGTCACCGACAACGGCGTGACCATCGTCGGCTACACCGACTTTCCGAGCCGGATGGCGACGCAATCCTCGACGCTCTATTCCAACAACATCCGTCACATGATGGACGATCTGACGCCGGAGAAGAACGGCACGCCGAACGTCAACATGGAAGACGACGTGATCCGCGGCGCCACGGTGACGCATGCCGGCGAGGTGACGTTCCCGCCGCCGCCGCCCAAGGTGAAGGCGATCGCTGTCCAGAAGCGGGAGAAGGCGAAGGAGCTGACGCCCGAGGAGAAGCGGGCCCACGAGGTCGCCGCCTTCAAGGAACAGACCAAGTTCCAGGTGACGCTTCTCGCCGCCAGCGGCGCGCTCCTGCTGCTCGCCGGGCTCTTCACGCCCGCGAGCTTCATGCAGCATTTCATCGTTTTCATGCTCGCCTGCTTCGTCGGCTTCCAGGTGATCTGGAACGTCGCGCATTCGCTGCACACGCCGCTGATGGCCGTGACCAACGCGATCTCCTCGATCATCATCCTGGGCGCGCTGGTCCAGATCGGGTCCGGCTCGATGCTGGTGACGGTGCTCGCGGCGCTCGCGGTCTTCATGGCCGGCATCAACATCTTCGGCGGGTTCCTCGTCACACGGCGCATGCTCGCCATGTTCCAGAAATCCTGAGGGGGAACGTCCAATGGAACTCGGATTCACCAACGCGGCCTATGTGGTCGCCGGCGTCCTCTTCATCCTCTCGCTTGGCGGCCTGAGCAGCCAGGAGAGCGCCAAGCGCGCCATCTGGTACGGCATCGTCGGCATGGCCATCGCGGTCCTCGCCACGATGATCGGACCGGGCGCCGGTCTCTGGCCGGTCTCCATCGTGCTGATCGGGCTCGGCGGCGCCATCGGCTACCAGCTCGCCACGCGGGTCCAGATGACCCAGATGCCGGAACTCGTGGCCGCGATGCACTCGCTCGTGGGCCTCGCCGCGGTCTTCGTCGGCCTCAACGCGCATATCGAGATCGGCCGGGTCCAGGACCTGCTGACGGGTGTGGTGGACGGCCGCTGCGCGGAAGGCCTGAGCTATCTCGCCTGCGCGACCGCGGCGGGCAGCGACGCGCTCAATGGTCTGCCGGGCTTCGCCGAGCTCGTCGCCAAGAAGATCCCCGTCGAGATCACCATCCTCCAGATCGAGCTTTTCCTGGGCATCTTCATCGGGGCGGTCACATTCACCGGTTCGGTCATCGCCTACGGGAAGCTCGCCGGCAAGGTCGACACCTCCGCGAAGAAGCTGCCCGGCGGCCACATGCTGAACGCCGGCGCCGCCGCGCTGAGCGTCCTGATGCTGATCGTCTACATCAATTCCGGCAGCACGCTGGCGCTTCTGGTGATGACGCTGGCCGCGCTCTTCATCGGCTACCACCTGATCATGGGGATCGGCGGCGCCGACATGCCCGTGGTCGTGTCGATGCTCAACTCCTATTCGGGCTGGGCGGCGGCGGCGATCGGCTTCTCGTTGGGCAACGACCTTCTGATCGTCGTGGGCGCGCTGGTCGGATCGTCGGGCGCGATCCTGTCCTACATCATGTGCAAGGCGATGAACCGATCGTTCGTCTCGGTCATTCTCGGCGGCTTCGGCGGCCCGGCCGGCGAGCAGATGGCGGTCGAGGGCGAACAGATCGCCATCGACGCCGACGGCGTCGCGGCGGCCCTCGACGAGGCCGACAGCGTCATCATCATCCCGGGCTACGGCATGGCGGTGGCGCAGGCGCAGCAGAACGTGGCGGAACTCACCCGCCGCCTGCGCGCCAAGGGCAAGGAGGTGCGCTTCGCCATCCACCCGGTCGCCGGCCGCCTGCCGGGCCACATGAACGTGCTCCTCGCCGAGGCCAAGGTGCCCTACGACATCGTGCTCGAGATGGACGAGATCAACGAGGATTTCCCCTCCACGGACGTCGCCATCGTCATCGGCTCGAACGACATCGTGAACCCCGCCGCCCAGGACGACCCCAACAGCCCCATCGCCGGCATGCCGGTGCTGGAATGCTGGAAGGCCAAGCAGGTCTTCGTCTCCAAGCGCGGGCAGGGCACAGGTTATTCGGGCATCGAGAACCCGCTGTTCTTCAAGGAGAACACACGCATGTTCTACGGCGACGCCAAGAGCTCTCTAGACGCGCTGCTCAACCGGATCGATTGAGGCGGGTCACATCGCGCGGCCTGTCAGCGCCCCGTCCGGCTTCCGCCGGGCGGGGCGTTCCCGCTTCTGCAACCAAACCGACAAAAAACGTGAAAAAGTTCTAAATGTTGTGCCTTCTTGGTTTTCGATCTCTATATGTTGACCTTGGCTGTTTCGAGTTTCTTGATCAGGCATCTGCCTGATCACATCACTCGTTATCGCGTCGCGATGGGAGCACTTTTTTGCGTCAGATGTGAACAGGCACGCAATAAGGGCTCTGAATCAATCTCGATGCACATCTTCCGTTTTCTGGCCTGATTTGTCTTCTGACCAAGGTCATGGAGGGGGCTGCTGCGATGGGAACGGATGGATGCGGGCGGGAAGTGGCTCCGCCCGGTTTGGTGGTGGATCGGGTTGAGAGGACGGCCGAGTTGGTCAGGGTTCGACATATCACACTTTTGGCTGTAAGGTACTGAAAATCCATGCTTCTAGTCCCGTTAGGGTTCAAATTCGACTTCCGCACCGCGGTTGAACCCGCTTCCTCCCGGGCACATGTCTGAAGGATGGAATTCGTGGAGAGCGGGATATGGCAGGCAGGACATGGCGCGCGGCGTTCGGCGGGGCGCTGGCGGGTTTGATGATGAGCGCGATACCTAGTCATGCGGAGGACGGGATGTTCACGGATTTTTCCGGAGCGGACGGGAGCGGATGGCGGTTCTTCACCGATCAGGTGATGGGCGGCGTCTCGGAGGGTCAGGCGCGGATCGAGGAGATCGACGGCGAGCGGGCGCTGCGGCTGACCGGCACCGTGAGCACGGAGAACCGGGGCGGGTTCATCCAGGCGCGGCTCGATCTCGACGCGCCGCTCGCGCCGGACGCCGAGGGGATCGTCCTGCGGGTGCGGGGCGACGGGCAGCGGTACTTCGTGCATCTGCGCACGTCGGGAACGATGCTTCCTTGGCAATATTATCAGGCGCCGTTCGAGACAGGGGCGGAGTGGACGGAAGTCCGCTTGCCTTGGGCGGCGTTCGAGGCGTCGGGGCGGATGCTTCGCGACGTCCCGAAAGCCGATGCGGTGCGGTCGGTCGCCATCGTGGCGTACGGGCGCGACCATGTGGCCGATGTCGCCGTGGCGGAGATCGGAACGTTCTGACCTGGCGTCACTCCATGCGTTGGCCAGACAGGATTGGCCGGCCCGTTGGACGGATTGTCATGTTCTTCCCCATGCCTGTTGGCATGGGGACCCGTCCTGCCCGATAGGAATCTTGTCGGTATGAAATCAGGCGGGACGGGATCGCCGGATTGCCTGGCAGGAAGGTCAGCCGCGCGGAGGCCCGAAATCGGCCGTTGTGACGAGACCGTCGCCGTTGATGTCCATCATCGGAAACCAGTCGGAGGTCCGGTCCGCGAATTCGTCGCGCGAGACCAGGCCGTCACCGTCCGTGTCGTTGAAGTCGCGCACCAAGCCGCCGATCACGGGTCGCATCGGGCCGGGACCTCTTCCGCCGGCGTTGGTCGCCATGTCGGCCTCGCGGGTCTCGTCGAACAGGTCGTATTCGGTCGCGTCGAGCGCGCCGCTTCCGTCCGCGTCGAACATGACGAAAAGCTCGTCGCGTTTGGTCCGGGCTTCGAGCGGCGTGACGGCGCCGTCGCGGTCGAGGTCCCAGTTCTCGATGAAATGGCCTCCGGGGACGCCCTGCTGGGCCGAGGCCGGCGGGATCGACAGTGGGGCGGCGAGCATCAGCGCCGCGGCTGCGATTGTCAGACGGTTCATGTCGGATCTCCTTTATATTCCGCATACATTATATGAACGCGGGTGTCAGGACAATCCGTCGCGGAAACCGAAAAGAAAGCGGCTCAGGCCTGCCGGCGCGCGGAGCGGTCCCGCCATGCGACGCGGGCGAGGCTGACGGCGAAGGCGGCCGTCATCACCAGAACGATGGTCGGGGCCGGCGCGCTGTCGATCCAGAAGGCGGCGTAGACGCCGATCAGCGCCGAACCCGTGCCGACCAGCGCGGCGATCCCGAGCATCGGGCGGAAGCGGCGGGCCCAGAGGAACGCCGTGGCGCCCGGGGTGATCAGGAGCGCGATGGAGAGGATGATCCCGACCGCCTGGAGCGCGCCGACGACGGCGAGCGAGATGAGCGCCAGCAGGCCGTAATGCAGCGCGCGGACCGGAAGGCCGATGGCGCGGGCGTGCTGGGGGTCGAAGATCTGCGCCTTGAGATCACGGCCGATCAGGGCGAGCGTGACGAGGATGACGACCGCCACGCCGCCGGTCCAGATCACGTCGCCCCAGGTCACGCCGAGCATGTCGCCGAAGAGCAGATGGGACAGGTGGAGCGTGGTGGGCACGCTGGCGTAGAGCACGAGGCCGAGGCCGAAGAGGCCGGAGAAGACCACGCCCATCGCGGTGTCCTCCTTGATGCGCGAATTGTCCTTGAGCCAGCCGGTGGCGCTCGCGCAGGCGAGGCCCGCGACGAAGGCGCCGATGACGATCGGAATGCCGGCGAGGAAGGACAGGATCACCCCCGGCAGGACCGCGTGGCTGATGGCGTCGCCCATCAGCGACCAGCCGCGCAGCACGAGGAAGCAGGACAGGATCGCCATCGGCAACGCCACGAGGACCGCGATGGCGAAGGCCTGCTGCATGAAGGGAAGCTGGAACGGGAGGAGAAGGTCAGCCATCGGCCGCCCTCCGGCCGCGCGCCCGGGTGGCGAGGATGCCGTGACGGGGCGCGAAGACGAACGCGAGGATGAAGAGCGTGGTCATCATGGTGACGATGAGCCCGCCGGTCGCGCCGTCGAGAAAGAAGCTGAGATAGGCGCCGGCCGCGCTGCACCCCGCGCCGATGGCCACCGCGATCATCACGACGCGCGGGAAGCGGTCGCTCAGGAGCCACGCGGTCGCGCCGGGGGTGATGACCATGGCGACGACGAGGAAGGCGCCGACGGTCTGGAGCGCCGCCACCGTCGCGGCGGAGAGCAGAGCGAAGAACAGCACCTTGAGGCGCGTGGGATGCAGGCCGATGGAGCGGGCATGGGCCTCGTCGAAGAACACCGCGAGCAGGTCGCGCCATTTGAGCGACAGGATCAGGAGACAGACCGCGCCGATGAGCGCGAGCTGGATCGTGTCGGCGGGGGTGATGGCGAGCACGTTGCCGAGCATGATCGTCTGGATGTTCACCGCCGTCGGCCGGATCGAGATCATGAAGAGGCCGAGCGCGAAAAAGCCGGTGAAAACCACGCCTATCACGGCGTCCTGGCGCAGGCGTGTGGTCGCTCCAAGCGTCAGGATCGCCGCGGCCGCGAGGCCCCCCGACAGGAACGCGCCGGCCGCGAACGGGAGGCCGAGCATGTAGGCGCCCGCGACGCCCGGCACGATGGCGTGGGAGAGCGCGTCGCCGATCAGGCTCCAGCCCTTGAGCATCAGGAACGTCGACAGGAACCCGCAGAGCGCGCCGACGAGCGCGGAGACCCAGATGGCGTTGACCATGTAGCCGTAGGCGAAAGGCTCAGTCAGGACGCTCATCGCCGCCTTCCGAGTAGATCACGAAGGGCCGCTCGTCGTCGGTGATGACGGTGACCTGGCGCGCGTCGGCGTCGTCGTGAAGGTCGGCGCCGCCGAGCACGAAATGGCGCAGCTTGCCGCCGAACGCCGCCTCGAGATTGGCCTGGGTGAACACCTCCGCCGTCGGACCGTGGGCGAGGACGCGGCGGTTGATCAGCACGGCGCGGTCGCAGAAATCGGGGACCGAGCCCAGGTTGTGCGTCGAGATCAGCAGGATGCGTCCCTCGTCGCGCAATTCCTGGAGGAGGCGCACGATCTGGTCCTCGGTCTTGACGTCGACGCCGGTGAAAGGCTCGTCGAGGAGGATGACGCGGCCCTCCTGGGCCAGCGCGCGGGCGAGGAAGACGCGCTTCTTCTGACCGCCGGAGAGTTCACCGATCTGGCGGCGCGAGAATTCGGTCATGCCGACGCGGGCGATCGCCTCGGCCACCAGCGTCCGGTCATGGTCCGACGCGCGCCGGAGCCAGCCCATGTGGCCGTAGCGGCCCATCATCACCACGTCCTCGACCAGCACCGGAAAGGT
>CAVORV010000036.1:0-20614 GCA_963698685.1 uncultured Alphaproteobacteria bacterium | reverse complement strand
AGGCGAACTGCTCGCGGATGAGCCGCTCCTCGAGCCCGTGGCCCGGATCGAAGAGGATGCGGTGCCGGATGTCGGTCGCGCTTTCGATCTCGATGCGGACGGGATTGCGGACCTCGGTGGCGTCGGCGGCGGCCGAGACGGCGCGTTTCCCGGGCTCCAGCACCTCGAAGGTCACGCGCGCCGTCTTGGGCAGAAGCGCGCCGCGCCAGCGCCGCGGCCGGAAGGCCGCCATCGGCGTCAGCGCCAGGATGCCGGACCCGATGGGCAGGATCGGACCGTGCGCCGAGTAATTGTAGGCGGTCGAACCGGCGGGCGTGGCGATCAGGGCGCCGTCGGCGACGAGCTCGGCCATGCGCTCGCGCCCGTCGACGAGAATTCGGAGCTTGGCGGCCTGCGGTCCCGCGCGCAGGATCGAGACCTCGTTGATCGCCAGCGCCTCGGTCACCTCGCCGTCGGCGGCGGTCGCGCGCATGCGCAGCGGGTTGATCTCGGCCTCTTCGGCGGCGTTCAGACGCCCGGGCAGACCATCCTCGGAATACGCGTTCATCAGAAATCCGACGGTGCCGCGATTCATGCCGTAGACCGGCGTGTCGAGACCCTCGGTGGCGTGCAGCGTGCTCAGCATCAGGCCGTCGCCGCCGAGCGCCACGATGACGTCCGCCTCGTCGACCGGGGCCTGGCCATGCCGGGCGATCAGCGCGGCGCGCGCGCTTTCGGCAATGTCGACCGCGCTGGCGACGAAGTGGATGTTGCTGAACGGCAAGACGCGCATCCCCGGTTGCGGACGCGCACCCTAGGCCCGCCCGTGGCGGCCTGGCAAGCGGCGTGGACGCGCGTCAGGGCGGGGTGAACTGCGCCTCGAGCGTGCGCCGCAGGCTTTTGACGTCGAGCGGCTTGGTCAGGAACCCGTCGAAGCCCGCCTCGGCGCAGGCGGTGCGGTGCTGCCTCGTGTCGTGGGCCGTGACGGCGATGATCGGGATGCGCACGCCCGGGTGCTGCCTGCGGATTTCGAGCGCCGCGTCGATCCCGCTGATCCCGGGCATGCTGAGATCCATCAGGATCAGCGACGGAACCGGGCTGTCGGCTTCGCAGATCGCCTGCGCGCCGTCCATGGCGGTCCGGGAACGGTAGCCCATGATCTTGAGCATCGCCTGCAGCACCATGATGTTGGTCTGGTTGTCGTCGACGACCAGGATGTCCGGTGGCGTTTCGGTCATGCGGCGCTCCTTTCGGCGGTGATCGGCGGGCCGGCGGTCAACTCGGCCTGTTCGGCATCGGCGATTTCCAGCCTGAGATCGACGGTGAAGACCGCGCCATCGCCCGGCGCGCTCTCGAGGCGGATCGCGCCTTCCATGAGGTCGACGAGGGAAAGCGTGATCGCGAGGCCGAGCCCCGCCCCGCTCGCCTGACGGGCGAGCCCGGCATCGAGCTGGTGGAACCGCTCGAAGACCGCGCCGTGCGACGCGGCCTCGATGCCCGGCCCGGTATCCGCGACGCGCAGGCGCATCGCGGCCTCGCCGCCCCGCATCGTCATGGACAGGCTCGCGGTGACCGAGCCCGTATCCGTGAATTTGACCGCGTTGCCGATCAGGTTGGTGCAGACCTGCATGAACGCGTGGCGGTCGCCGAGAACGAGGACCGGCGCGCCGGCGGGCGTCGTCACGTCGAGCTCCAGACCCTTGGCCTGCGCCGCGGGGCGGGCCAGCGCTCCGACCTCGCGCAGCGCGTCGGCCGGATCGAAGGGGGCGGTGTCGAGAACGCGCCTGCCTGCCTCGATGCTGGACACGGCCAGAAGCTCGTCGATCAGGCCGAGCTGCGTCAGGCCGGAGCGGTGGATCACGTCGACCATCTTGCGGTCGCCATCCTTGATCGTGTCGCCCATCAGGAGCACCTCGGCCAGACCGATCACGCCGTTGAGCGGGGTGCGCAGCTCGTGGCTGAGCCCCGCGATGAAATCCGACTTGCTCCGATCCGCCGCGCGGGCGGCGATGAGGGCGCGTTCGAGGCGTCGGGCCGTGTCGATGATGTAGCGGCTCGCGAGCAGGACGCCGGAACCGGCGAGCATCAGAACCAGCGTGACGGGCGCCACGAGCTCATTGAGCGCGTCCCAGCCCGGCAGGGGCCGCGTCCAGACAAGATATCCGACGGTCGCACCGTCGTGTCCGGACAGCGCGAGGGTCTCCATTCCGTCCCCGGGCGCATCGGACAGACCGAGGCGTTCGATCAGATAGGTGTCGCCGATGAAACCGAGCAGCTCCGGTCCGACAAGGAGTCCCTGGACCTGCCGCGGCAGATCTGCGTCTCCGGCGCCCTCGGGAACACCGTCCCAGGGCGTCACCCTTGCGGCGGAGAGCATCCAGATCTCGCCGCCGGACCGCGCGATGGTCGATACCGCGGCGCGCCCGTCAAGCGGCTGCGCGTCCAGCAGGCCAAGGACCGACTGGATGGCCGCCTCGTCGACCATGTCGGATGACCGGCCGGCCTCGTCACTTTCCTTGTCCCAGCCGAACCGTCCTGTGTCGCCGGGCTTGATCAGCACCACCATGTCCATCGGACCGTCCCCGGTGGCGACGGTGCCGATGTTGTCGTACATCCATTCCTCGTCGTCGGTCAGGATCGCGTCATAAGCCAAGTCCCGGAGCGAGTAGTCGAGCGTCGTCGTTGCGAGACGGTCCAACCGTTCCGCGATGCCGCCCTTCACCATCCGGAACGTGTTCTCGGCCGCGACCTCGTTCTGGCGCACGGCCATCCAGAGCACGACGGCGGCGACCGTGATGGCCAGCATCGCGACGCCGGTGATGAGGCCGAAGGAGATCCGTCGGGAGAAGTCGATCGCGGTCTTGGACGCTTGAAGCGGCATGGTGTCGACTTCCGTCAGGGCGGCGATGGAACCAGTACGTTAGGATCCCTTTAGGATGCGTGAACGCAACGTTTGGCGCGGTTTCGCGGCGCGGCGCGATCCGGGCGGATCGGGCGTTTGGCGCGCCGTGGCGTTTTCGCGCCTTTTCCGCCGGCCGCATCCGCGCTATTGCGGCCTCCACGCCATCTGTCAGGAGCGCATCCCGTGAAAGACATCCATTCCGACGCAGGTTTCTTTTCCGAGAGCCTTGCCGACCGCGATCCCGAGATCTTCGCGGCGGTGTCGAACGAGCTGACCCGCCAGCGTGACGAGATCGAGCTGATCGCGTCCGAGAACATCGTCAGCCGCGCCGTGATGGAGGCGCAAGGCTCGGTGATGACGAACAAATACGCCGAAGGGTATCCGGGCCGGCGGTACTATGGAGGGTGCCAGTTCGTCGACGTGGCGGAGGAGCTCGCCATCGAGCGGGTCTGCAAGCTGTTCGACTGCGGTTTCGCCAACGTGCAGCCCAATTCCGGCAGCCAGGCCAACCAGGCGGTGTTTCTGGCGCTTCTTCAGCCAGGGGACACGTTCCTCGCGATGGATCTCGCCGCCGGAGGGCATCTGACCCACGGAGCCAAGCCCAACGTCTCGGGCAAATGGTTCAAACCGGTGCATTACGGCGTGCGCCGCCAGGACAGCCGGATCGATTATGACGCGGTCGAGGCGCTGGCGCGCGAGCACAAGCCGAAGCTGATCATCGCCGGCGGATCGGCGGTGCCGCGCCAGATCGATTTCAAACGCTTCCGGGAGATCGCGGACGGCGTCGGCGCGTGGCTGATGGTCGACATGGCGCATTTCGCGGGGCTGGTGGCCGGCAAGCAGCATCCCAACCCGCTCGACCACGCGCATGTCGCGACCTCGACGACGCACAAGACCCTGCGCGGGCCGCGCGGCGGCATAATCCTGACCAACGACGAGGCGCTGGCCAAGAAATTCAACTCGGCGATTTTTCCGGGCATCCAGGGCGGGCCGCTGATGCACGTGATCGCCGCCAAGGCGGTCGCTTTCGGCGAGGCGCTGCGCCCGGATTTCGCGGAATACCAGGCGGATGTGGTCGCCAACGCCAAGGTGCTTGCGGAAACCCTGCTCAAGGGCGGGCTCGACATCGTCACGGGCGGGACGGACACGCATGTGTTGCTGGTGGATCTGCGGCCCAAGGGCGTGACCGGCGACGTGACGGAGAAGGCGCTCGGGCGCGCGCACATCACCTGCAACAAGAACGGCATCCCGTTCGATCCGGAGAAGCCGACGGTGACATCCGGCATCCGCCTCGGCACGCCCGCCGGGACCACGCGCGGATTTGGCGCGGCGGAATTCAGGGAGATCGGCGGGATGATCGCCGAGGTGGTGGACGGGCTGGCCGCGAACGGTCCGGACGACAATTCCGACGTCGAGATGGCGGTGCGCACGCGCGCGAAGGCGCTCTGCGCGCGGTTCCCGATCTATCCGGGGCTGTAGGCGGGCCGGTCCCGTTCAGGAAAAAGGGGCGCCCTCGAAGGGACGCCCCGGCACCGGTTACGGACAACTCGTCAAATCGACGGACTCGCGCGGTCAGCGCGCCGAGAAGATGCGCGATCAGCGTGACGCGGAGATGACGGTCTCGCGTTCGATGTCCCGTGCGGCCATTTCGGCCGCGATCGCCGCCGGATTGCCGTGGCGCCCCGTCGCGGCGGCGGGCGCTTTCCACGCGGAGGCTCCGGCGAAGACGTCGTTGTCCTGCGGCGGGCCGAGGCGGATGACCTCTTCGCCCGCGTCTCCCGCGACGGCGACGGAGGCGACAAGAACGATCGCGATCGCGGTGAAAACTGAATTGCTCATGGTGCGTGACCCCTTAACTTTGCCTTTGTTTCAGGCGTTTCCTTGCTCGGAGATCGCGCTTTGCGAGAACGTTCTCCGACGCGGTCAGAATGCGGCGGGTCGAGACCTGCGACCGTGAGACGGATCACGGTGGACGGCCGGATCGGCGTCACGAGAAAAAGGGCGTCCCTTTCGGAACGCCCCGGCACTCGTCACACCAAACTTGTAAAACGTTACGTGGAATAAGACGCGGCAACGACGCGTCGGTTCCACGGAAACGCCGTCATTCGATACGCAGCGCACAGCGCGGCGAACAGTCGCCGACGCGCGGATCGCCGGCGGCCGCGATGCCGGCGTCGCGGAAGGGTTCGCCGTGGCCGATAAAGGCGGGCGCGGAGGCGGCCGCGAGCATCGCGACGAGGGCGGCGGTGACGAGTCGGGTGTCCATCATGTCACTCCTTTTCCGTCTGGACCGCGCCGGGCGCGGCGTCAGTTTCGGACGTGAAGTCCCGCAGAGCGGACGCGGGCGCGTCCGAACGGCCTCGCGGGGTCACTCGACCGCGAGGCCGCAAGCGCCGCGGGAGCAGCCGTTGCGACCGGCGCCCGGCGTTCCGGCGTCCGCCACCGTGAAGATGTCGGCGGATTTTGCCGCCACGAAGGTCCGCGAAGCGCGCGACGTGGCGTTCCGGCCGCCGCTGGAAGCGGCGACGACCAGCGTGCTTACACTTGCGGCGCGTTCTCCGCCATCGCGCGCGGAACCCGTGGTCGCGCTCATGGCGAGAGCCGTTGCGCAGGCGAATGCGATCGTCATGGTCCGTGTCATGCTGAACTTCCTCTGTTGACCGGGTGCCCGGATGTTGTCGGTTTTTTCGCGGCGTCCCGTGAATGTCCCGGGAGCGGGATCAGGACTAAGCGCCGGGCCGTCGGGAGGGCGTGACCGACATCACGCCCGATGCTCGGAAGGCGATCCTTTCGCCCGGCCACCGAGGGGATGGAACGTCGATCCGAGGGACTTGGCCTCGGACGACGGTTGCGCCATCCTGCGCGCCCCGAACGAGGAGACCCGCCATGACCCATCCCGCCCTGATCCCCGGCGCCACCGCGATCGTCACCGGAGGCGCCGCCGGCATCGGGCTCGCCGCCGCCGCGCGGTTCGCCGCGCTCGGCATGAACGTCTGCGTGGCGGATCTCGGCGCCGAACGGCTTGCGGCGGCGGCGCGCGCGCTCGCCGCGATAGACGGCGGCCGGATCGTGACGCGCGAATGCGACGTGAGCCGGCCGGAGGATCTCGAGGCGCTGCGCGAGGATGTCGACCACCGGTTCGGCGGCGCCGACGTCCTGATGCTGAACGCCGGCATCCAGCCGGGCAGCGCGCTCTTCGGGCCGGAGGAGGCGTGGACGCGGGTCATGGACGTGAACCTGTGGGGCGTGATCCGGGGCGCGCGGACCTTCGGGCCGGGCATGATCGCGCACGGACGGCCCGGCGCGATCATCGCGACCGGATCGAAACAGGGCATAACGACGCCGCCTGGCGACCCGGCCTACAACGTCGCGAAAGCCGGGGTGAAGGCGTTCACCGAGGCGCTGGCGCACGAGTTGCGAAATACGGACGGCTGCGCGATCACGGCGCATCTGCTGATCCCGGGCTTCGTCTACACCGATCTGACGCGCGGCGACCGGACGGAAAAGCCGGCCGGCGCATGGACCCCGGAACAGACGGCCGATTTCATGATGGAGCGGCTGGGCGCGGGGGATTTCTACATCCTGTGCCCCGACAACGACGTGCCGCGCGCGCTCGACGAGAAACGCATCGCCTGGGCGGCGGGCGACATCATCGAGAACCGCCCGCCCCTGTCGCGCTGGCATCCCGACTGGGGCGAAGCCTTCGCGGAATACCTCGAAAAGGACTGATCCGGCGGCAGGAGAAGCGCGGCGCCGCGCAAAGCGACACGCGTGTCGCTTTGGTCATGCATCTGATTTCATTCAGGTTTCAGAATTCCATTAACCCGATGGAAACCCGTGTCACACGCGCGGAGGCGGGCCGTGGCAGCCTCGTGGCGCGGGCGGCCCGGAAGGGATGAGACCGGCCCTCGGGCTGACCGTATTCGTGCAGAGCGTGATCTGGATCACGAATTCTTCCGGGAACGGCGCCTAGGCTGCGTCGCAACTGGTCCGCCGCCGGCGGTCATGTGGGGCGGAGGACGTCATGGATTTTGTCGACGTCGCGGGGTTTCTCGCGGGTGCGTTCGTCATTCTCGCGTTCTACTGCACGCGGGCGACCGCCCTGCGCGGGTTCGCGATCGCCTCGAATCTGCTCTTCATTCTCTACGGGATCGAGCGGGACCTCGCGCCCATCGCCATTCTGCATCTCGTGCTGCTTCCGCTCAATCTGTGGAGGCTGCGCCAGGCGATCGACGGAACACGCGGCCCGCGCGGGCTGGCCTGACCCGGCGCGCGGCGCTCAATCGGCCTTCTCGAGCTCGGTGTGGGACTTGAGCACCCGGTCGCCATCGCCCTGTTCGATCATGTAGGCGGGCGTGTCGGCATCGGCGTCGCGGGTGATCTCGCTGCCTTTGATGGTGCGCGTGACCCGCTCCTTGAAGACCTCGGCGATCTCGCCCTCTCCGGTACCGCCGCCCCAGTTCCACTTCACCCGGTCGCCTTTCGAATACGTCATGAATGTCTCCTTTCGGCTTGGCGAACGCGGCCGCCCCCCGCGCGTTCCGGCCTCAATGGCCGTTCAGCACCAGCGTCTGGATCGGCAGCATGATCGCCTGGATGCGCAGGATCGCGGCGTGGACCGTGCCGACCGCGTCGACCGCATGCAGGAACGCGCGCCTCCCGAACCCGAGATCCTCCGTCTCCAGCAGATCGTGGTTGCTGGTATAGGCGTTGGCGATGCAGGCGCTGCCGCGCGGGACGTCGTCGAGTCCGCCCTCGTACATCGGCTCCATGAAGGCGAGGATCGTGCCCTCGGCGGCCAGCTGCGACGGATCGGCGAGCGTGTCGCCCTGGGCGACCTGACCCGACGCGATCGCCTCCTGGACCTGGACCACGACCATCGGCACGATGGTGAGCGGTTTCGACGCGCAAGTGACCTCGGCGGGCATCCCGGGGCGCAGCACCTGGGCCTCGATCTGGCCGAAGCCCGCGACGATGGTCGGACGCTGCGCGCGGTCCGGGATGAAAACGCCGGCGGGGCGCATGAACGGATTGACGCTGTCGCCGACGCGAAGGGCGAACTGCTCGACGCGCCCGTCCGTGCCGGCGCGGAACACCGTCTTGGACAGCGCCACCTCGGCCTCGGCCAAAAGCGCCTCGGCGCTCGCCTTCTGCGCCGGGAGAAGCTCCGTGATCCGGGTCTCGACCGCCTCCCTGGACGCGACGGCCCCCGCGACGGCGCCTTCGCGGCTGTCGGCGAGGGTCTGCAGGCGATCCAGCTCGCGCTGCGCCACGACGTTGACGTCGCGAACCTGGAGTTCGCGCTTGTTCTCAAGCTCGTTGAGGGCCTCGAGATACATGGCTTCGGCCGAACGGATGGCGCCGTCGGCGGCGTCGAGGTCGCTCAGGGCGACGGCCGTCGCCGCCTCGATCTCGGCCACGCGCCGCCGGGCGGTCTCGACCGCGGCCTCCTGCTGCGAGGCGTCGAGGCGGAAGATCGGATCGCCCGCCGAGACCTCGGCGCTGACGCCGACATTGACCTCGGCGACCCGGCCGGCGACTTCGGGCAGAATGGGAACGGTGCGGAAATACGCGCCCGCGCTCTGCGCCGTCGGGTGGAAATAGAAGATCATCGTGATCAGCAGGACGGTCAGCATCAGGCAGGACGTGATGCCCCAGCGCAGCTCGTACCAGACCGAATAGAGCGTGATCTCGCGCCCGAAGCGTTTGTCCTGGACGTAGCGGCGGTACAGCCAGTCGGGCAGGATCGTGATGGACGAGCAGAGCAGGAGTTCGAGCATGGCTCAGGTCCTCCCGTCGGCGGAAGGGACTTCCGGCACGGGCGGCACGGGAGCTGCCGACGGCGGATCCGCGCTTGCTTCCGCGTCGGGCTCGGGCCCGGATCGCGGCTCCGGTCCTCCGGCCAGGCGTTCGAGCGACCGGGCCATGGCGCCCAGCGGCGAGGTGATATCGGGGATCTGCACGAGGGCGAGCAGCAGGCCCGCGACCCAGAAGGCGTGATTGTGCGTCAGCAGGGAAAGGAGCCCCAACACCGCGACGATCTCGAACTGCACCTTGTTGGCGCGATGCGCCATCCGTTCGGGCATGGAGTGGAGCTTGAAGAACAGATTGCCCACGAATAGGATCATGGCGATGAGCGACAGGGCCACGAAAACCATGAGCGTGTCGGTCTCGCCCGGCGCCGTGATGAACGGCGGCAGGTGCGCGGGCGCCAGCGGGTTGAGCTCTCCGACCATTTCGACGTCCCCGACGTTGCGTTCCCGGGATCTGGTATGACGCCGGGCCCGTCGGTGGCAACCCGGAACGGTGTCGCGCCGCGCGCACTGGACCGGGGCGAGCGTGGCGTTCGGGTCGCCTCCGACGAAATTCGGAACCGATCAGGGAGACGATCCATGCGCCTCATGCGTCCGGCCATCCTCACGCTCGCGATCCTCGCCGCCTGCGCGCCATTGCGGAATACGGAGCCGGAGACGGCCTGGTCGCTGGACCAGACGCCCGGCCGGCTGACGCTGACCGCCTCCGACGCGGACGGTCCGATCGTCGCGATGACCTGCGTCCAGGCCTCGCGAGGCCTCGTCGTCCAGGCGTTCCGGATGGAGCCGGTCGCGAGCAACGAGGAATTCTCGTTCGGAACGTCGGACTACGCGGTGCTTCTGGTCGCGGATCCGGGGGCCGCCGTGCCCGGCGTGGTGGCGCGCGGCGCGATGCCAGAGTTCGTTCTCAACTCGATGCTGTCGAGCGCTCCGATCCTCGGACTCTACGGCGAGCAGCGGCTCGGTCCGCTCACCGCGCCGCTGAACATCGCCGGCTCCTTCGCCGGGGCCTGCATCGCGCCCTCGCCCGAACAGGTGGGGGCCATCGGGGTCGATTTCGCGGATTCCGAGTAGCGGAACGGCTTCCGCGTCATTCCCGCTGGACGGACCGGCGCTTTGGGGGAATAGTCCGCCCGCTATCAAAAAACGGGAGGACGGGACATGGCGTCGCAGGAGACGGTCGGATTCGTGGGCGCGGGGCTGATGGGCCACGGGATCGCCGCGAACATTCTCAAGGGCGGCTATCCGCTGCGCGTGATCGCGCATCGCAGCCGGACGCAGGTCGAGGATCTGGTCGGGCGGGGCGCCGTGGAGGCGAAGACGCTGGCCGAGATGGGCGCGGCGTGTTCGGTCGTGTTCCTCTGCGTGCCGGCCTCGCCGCAGGTCGAGGCGACGATCCACGGGCTGCTGGAGGGGTTGAAGCCGGGTTCGGTGGTGGTCGATTGCTCGACGTCCGATCCCGTGTCCACCGTGGCGATGGCGGAGCTGCTCGCGTCCGAAGGGATGCACATGGCGGACGCGCCGCTTGGCGGCACGCCGGTCCAGGCCGAGGCGGGCGAATTGTCGGCGATGGTCGGCGCGGACGCCGAGACCTTCGCGCGGATCGAGCCGGTGATCGCGACCTGGGCCAAGACGATCCGCCATCTCGGGCCGGTCGGCGACGGGCACAAGATGAAGCTTCTCAACAACTTCCTGTCGCTCGGCTACGCCGCGATCTACTCCGAGGCGCTGGCGCTCGGGGCGAAGGCCGGCATCAGCCCGCAGACCTTCGACAGCGTGATCCGCGGCAGCCGGATGGATTGCGGGTTCTATCAGACCTTCATGGGCTGGATCATCGAGGGCAACCGCGAGGCGCACAAGTTCACGCTGACCAACGCGTTCAAGGACCTGCGTTACGTCGAGAACATGGCCAATTCGGCCGGGGTCGCGAACCCGCTGGGCAACGCGACCAAGAACAGCTTCGCCGAGGCGCTCGCCGCCGGCGGAAGCGGCGCGGAGGATTACGTGCCGCACCTCGTGGGCTTCGTCGGCGGCCGCAACGGGGTGAAGCTCGAGCCGTGACCCCGGGCCGGGGCGTCAGCCGAAGCGGTTGGCGCCCGGCGTGCCGGGCTGGATCATGAACCAGATCAGGACCAGGAGGCCGATGACCGGGATCAGGGTCAGGGCCAGCCACCATCCCGAGCGGTCGGTGTCGTGGAGGCGCCGCACGCCGACGGCGATATTCGGAACGACGATCGCCAGCGACAGCAGGCCGCCGAAGATCGAGACGTCCGAGCCGAAGATCATCCCGTCGAGCACAGACGCCACGGCGGCCGCGATCAGCACGGCGAGCACCCACCACCAGTATTCCGGACGCCCCGCCCGCCCCGTGAACGTCGCGTATTTCGACAGCACGGTGCGGATCGAGTCCTGAAACGTCATCTGAACGGTCCTTTTTCCGCTGTCTGCCGACGGCATTCTGGTCGCCGAGCGCCGCGAGTCAACCGGCGTTGACGGGATGCCAGCCGAAGCGGTTGGGGCCGGGCGTGCTCCGCTTGAGGAACAGCCAGAGCAGCGTGATGATCCCCGCCAGCGGAACCGGAAAGACCAGAAGCCACCAGCCGGAATGGTCGCTGTCATGCAGGCGTCGGACGGAGACGGCGATGCTCGGCAGAAGGGTCGCGAGGCCGAGCGTCAGCGTGAAGAGGTAGTCCGTCCGCCCGAACACCACGTCGTCGAGGAAAGAGGCCGTGAAACCCGCGATCGTCGCGGCGAGCTGCCACCACCAGAACTCCGCCCGGGTGGCCCGGCCGGAGAACGTGGCGTATTTCGACAAAACGGACCGCACCGACTGGACGAAGGTCAGGCGCGCGTGGCGATCCGGTCGCGCCCATGGCTGCGGATTGGGCGGAGCGCTCAATATCCGGCGGTGGACGAATGCGCCCGCAGGGCGGCGACGCCGCCGGAACGCGTCACGCCCGCCGCCTCGATCCCGATCGCATGCTCGGCCGCATCGAATTCCCGTCCCATGCGTCCCCTCCGCCGGTGTTGCCGGTCGATGCTAACAGGCCGGCTCCGGATTGGAAGCGTCGCCATGCCTGACAAGCGACGCGCCGCCTTGTCCGATCTCGATCGCGGCGTGACCCGGATCACTCTTCCTTAACGGCCCTGCCCCATGATGCGGGCTTGGCGCTTCGGGGGGAGTCAGCATGGACCATCATTGCAACGTCGCGTTCGACCCGCGCCGTGCCGGGCCGCGGGACGTCCGTCTCGCGGAGCTTCTGGGCGCGCTCAGCCACGCGCTCGACATGACCGAGGGCCAGCCGGAGGGGCATTGCGTGCGCTGCTGCTGGATCGGCGTGCGGATCGGGGCGCAGCTGGGGATGGAGGGTCAGGCGCTCTCGGACCTCTATTACACGCTGCTCCTGAAGGATCTCGGCTGCTCCAGCAACGCGGCGCGGATCTGCGAGCTCTATCTCGCGGACGACATCGCCTTCAAACGCGACTTCAAGACCGTCGATGACAGCCTGGCGGCCGCGCTCCGGTTCGTGTTCACCCGCACCGGGCTCAAATCGGGCCTGAGCGAGCGCATCCGGGCCATCGTCGCCATCCTGCGCGACGGTGGCGAGATCAGCCGCGAGCTGATCGAGACCCGCTGTCATCGCGGCGCCGACATCGCGGGCCGCATGCGGTTTCCCGACGCGGTCAAGGACGGCATCCGCGCGCTCGACGAGCACTGGAACGGACGCGGCAAGCCCTTGGGGCTGACCGGCGACGCGATCCCGCGCAACGCAAACATCGCGCTGCTGGCGCAGGTCGTGGACATCTTCAACACCGAGCGCGGGCGTTCGGCCGCGCTGGCGGAGGTCCGCGCGCGGTCCGGGACATGGTTCGATCCGGCGCTGGTCGCGGCGTTTCTCGAGACGCAGAACTCGCTGGATTTCTGGCTGGAACTCAAGCGCCCGGACATCCAGGATCGCGTGCTGATGATGGATCCGGCGCTGAGCTCGGCACGGGTGGACGAGGAGTATCTCGACGACATCGCGGCGGCCTTCGCCGACGTGGTGGACGCGAAAAGTCCCTTCACCGCCGACCATTCGAGCCGCGTGACGCTCTATGCGGACATGATCGCCGAGGAAATGGGGCTGGCCGAGGATCACCGCCGCTGGCTGCGCCGGGCGGCGCTGCTGCACGACATCGGCAAGCTCGCCGTCTCGAACCAGATCCTCGACAAGCCCGGAAAGCCCGACGCCGACGAATGGGCCTCGATCCGGAGCCATCCGGCGCACAGCCGCGACGTCCTCGGACGGATCGCCGCCTTCCGCGACATCGCGCCGGTGGCGGGCGCGCATCACGAGCGGCTGGACGGCAAGGGATACCCCTCGGGCCTGAAGGGCGACGAGATCTGTCTCGAGGCGCGCATCCTGACCGTGGCGGACGTGTTCGACGCGCTGTCGGCCGACCGGCCCTACCGTGCCGCGATGCCGGTGGAGAAGGCGCTGGCGATCCTGGAGGCGGATGTGGACGCGGCCTTTGACGGGGCCTGCGTGGCGGCGCTCAAGGCGGGTCTGGCGCGGCTCGGAACCGGAGCGGCCGTCGCGGCGTGAACGGAAGGCCGCGACCCGTCGCGGCGGCGTCTTCTCACAGGTCGGGGCTTGCCGTCGTCGACCTTGCCGGCCGACCGCTTCCGTTCAGCCGGCGGCGCTCAGCAGGTTGAACAGGCCCTGCGACCCTCCGCCATTGGCGTTCTGCAGCAGCGTCAGCGCGGGCGAGCTTCCCGCCAACGAGGACGGCCCGTTGCGGATCTGCGAGATCGCGAGGAACCGGTCGATCAGCTTGTCGACGTTCGCGGGGTCGCGGAACGCGGTGAGATCGGCCGTGCCGAACATCGCGCTCGATTTCTCGCGCAGGACGTCGCGCTGGCGGTCGATGTCGATCTGACCGAACTGGGTCGGCAGACTGAACGCGGTCTCGATCACGGTGCGCAGCGGCTTGGAGCCGAGCACGGTGAACCAGCTTCCGCCGGTCTCGCCCTGGTTGGCCAGCTCGGCGATCTCGCGGCGGAACGACATCGCGAGGCGCATGTCGTTGTTGCGTCTCGCCCACCGCGACCTCGAAGGACCGCACCCGGTAGGCGTCGGTGATCTCGCGCGCGAAGCCCGGTTCGGCCGTACGCGCACCGGCCTCGTTGCCGAAGCCGAACGCGTCCGACAGCTTGGCGTAGGACTTGTCCGTCAGACGCGCCGCGAGCGCCTTGGGATCCGTCGTGCCCTCGTCGAGGATCTTGCGGATCCAGGCCTTCTTGTCGATGTCCTGCTCGAGCCCGAAGGCCCCGAGCGCCACCTTGAGCAGCCGCCGGTCGGACATCAGCTCGGCCGTGGACGTGACCTTGCCGATGTTCTCCTCGAAATAGGCGATCTCGCGCGCCATCTGCGGCCCCTTGTCGAAGGCCGCCTGCTGCGTGCCTTGGGTCCGCTCGAGGAACCGCCATCCGGCGATGCCCTGAAGCGGGATCTGGGGCTGGAAGCTCATGGCGCGGTCCCTTTCAGATCATCCGGCGGCGAGCAGGCGCGTCTCGCGCGGCAGGATGTTCCGCAGCGCGCGCATGACCTGGTAGAACCGCCCGGCCTCCACCGCCTCGGTCGCGGCGCTCAGATGCGCGCGGCTGTCGGCGTCCAGGAAGACCTGGCTGAGCTGTTCGATGCCGCGCAGCAGCTGGCCGCGCGCCACTTCGGGGTCGGCCTCGCCGGCGAGCACCAGTTGCGCGATGTAGCAGACCCGCTTGACGGGCGTCGTCGCCTCGTCCGGATGGATCGCGTCGCGCAGGCGCAGCACGTTGGCTTCGGCCGTGAGGATGTTGATCCGGGTCCGGCGGTCGCCGTTCTCCATGACCACGCCGTTGATCATCACGCGCTCGCGGGGTCCGAGCTTGAGGACGAGGCCGCTCATGCCACGGCCTCCACGTTGCCGCGAAGCCCGCGCATGATGGAGGTGTTGATGTCGATGAGCGGCACGATCGAGGCCTTGCCGGCCAGGACCTGCAGGCTGTGCTTGCGCACGAATTCCGCGAGGCCGATCAGCTGCGCGCGCAGCGCGTCGGGCAGCTTGTTGTCGTCCTGCATGAGATCCTCGGACGAGAGTCGGACCAAAGGCGCTGGTTGTCGGTGACGGCCTTCGCGAGCTTGGGAAACGCGCGCTTGTCGCTCTCGTCGAGCGCGCTCAGCGCGTGGGTCATCTTCGAGAATATGGCGTATTCGGTTCCGCGGTCGGTGCGGATCGGGGCTGCGGCGGAGGCGTAGGCGGACCGGGCGTGTTCGGAAACGTTCATCTTGAAACCCCGTTGGAACCGGGCTCGGGTTCAGGCCGCGAGCCGGGAAGTCAGGCCGAAGGAGGGCGTCCGGTCGGGGCGGGCGTCACGCCCGCCCCGACCGTCAAGGCTGGAAGCCTTAGCCGCGGAACAGCGACAGGATGCTCTGCGGCGCCTGGTTGGCGATCGAGAGCGACTGGATGCCCAGCTGCTGCTGCGTCTGCAGAGCCGTCAGGCGGGCCGAGGCCTCCTCCATGTCGGCGTCGACCATCGCGCCGACACCGTTCTTGAGCGCGTCCATCTGCTTGCCGAGGAAATCGGCCTGAGCGTCGATGCGAGCCTGCGCCGCACCGAAAGTCGCGGCGGCGGTGTTCGCGAGGTCGAGCTGGCTGTCGACCGTGTCGAGCGCCGCGGCGACCGAGATGTCCGCGATGCCAGTGATCGCCGTCGCGAGAGCCGCGAGATCGGCGACACCCGTCGAGAACGTCTGCACACCCACCGCGCCGGCGGCGCTGCGGGTCACGGATACCGTGACGGTCTCAGCGGTCGAGCCGGTGTTGACCAGGTTGATGCCGTTGTACTGCGCGGAACCGGCGATCGAGGTGATCGTGGCGGCCAGCGCGGCGACATCGGTGGTCAGCTTGGCGACGTCGGCGTCCGGGTTCTGGGCCTGGACGACCTTTTCCTGGATCTGACGCAGGATGTCGGCGGTCTGCTCGGACGCGGTACGGGCGACGCCGACCATGGCCGAGGCGGACGTCAGCGATTCGCCGAGCTTCTTGAACGAACCCACATCCGACTTCATCGTGGATGCGATCGCCCAGGACGAGCTGTTGTCCTTGGCGTTCGAGACGCGAAGACCGGTCGAGATCTCGTTCTGGACCTGGCCCATGCCCTTGTTGATGTTCTTCAGCGTCTGAAGGGCGACCATCGAGCTGGTGTTGGTGAGAATGCTGGACATTGGTGTTTTCCTTTTGAAGGTGCGCGGCGCTTTCGACGCCGTTTCCGGTGTGCGGCCCCGCCTCGCGCGGGACCATGTGATCGCCCTTCTGGATCCTGCGACGTATCGGGTCTGGTTTCGGACCCCGCCGCGCCGGTCTTTCGAACCGCTTGGGGGTCATAGCGCGGTCAGCCCTAAGCAATCATGAAATTCAGGAAAGCATCATGGTTGACAATGGGTTATCGGTAAACGGAGTCTGAATCCGCGCCACCCGACCGGCCGGGGATTGCGGTCGGGACCGCGTTGGCGCATGGGGGAGGCATGGGCTCACGTTCACACGCGACCGCGCGGCGCGGCATGGTTCTGGCCGCGATCCTGACCGCGTGCGCGACCCATGCGGCCGAGATGCCGCGACCCGAGCCGGAGCCGCCCGCGCCGCTGGCGTTCGACGACTGGGCGCTTGTCTGCGCCGGGACCTGCGACATCCGGACCCGGATCGTCGGACGGGACGGATCGGACGTCCTGACGCTGGTCGCGCGGGCGGGCGACGGCGGCGCGTTCGGCGTCGAGACGCCCCTGCCGCTGTTCCTGCCCGATCCGGTGCGGCTGACGCTCGGCCCCGCTGAACCCCGCGCGATCCCGTGGCGGACCTGCGGCGTGGCCGGCTGCGAGGCGCGCGCGCCGCTGGCGCCGGATCTGCTGGCGGATCTGCGGCGCGAGCGTTCGGGAAGCGTCGAACTTACCCTCGAGACAGGCGAGCGCGTCCGGTTCGGCGTCTCGCTGCTGGGTTTCACCGCCGCCTGGCGGGCCCTCAGCGACGCCCCTTGATCCGCCGGCCGTAGAGCTCCAGCCGGTGGTGGACGATCTCGTAACCCAGCCGCCGCGCGATCTCCTCCTGCAGCGCCTCGATGCGCGGGTCGGAGAATTCGATGACCTGGCCGGTCTCCATGTCGATCAGGTGGTCGTGGTGATCGTCGCCGGCGCTCTCGAACCGCGCGGGACCGTCACCGAAGGCGTGGCGCTGGATCGCGCCGCTCTCCTCGAGCGCGCGCATCGTGCGATAGACCGTGGCGAGCGAAATGCGGCTGTCCATCGCCGCGGCCCGTTGAAAGATGCGCGCGGCGTCCGGGTGGCCGCCGGTCTCGGCGAGGATCTGCAGGATGATCCGGCGCGGTTTGGTGATGCGCAGACCGGCGTCGCGCAGCATCGCCTCATAGTCACGCTCGGGTCCGGAGGTCGGCATCGGCGCAGAATAGCGGCGGACGGCGCCGGTGCAAAGGCTCTTTCTGCAAACAATTCTCATTCGCATTGACACGCCCGCAAGGCGCGTTACCTTGGCACGGTCATCCCGCGAAAGGCCGTCCATGCTCCGAATCGTGCTCGCCTCCCTGCTGGTCGTCTCGCTGGCCGGGCCCTCCGCCGCCGAGAAGCTCAGGGTCGTCTCGACGATCACCATCGTCGGCGACATGGCGCGCAACGTGGCGGGCGACGCGGCGGAGGTCTCGACCCTGATCCCGCCGGGCTCCGAGATCCACAATTTCCAGCCGACCCCGAGCGACATCCGCACCGCCGGCGAGGCCGATCTGATCCTCTGGAACGGCATGGGCCTCGAGGTCTGGTTCGAGCGGTTCTTCCGCAATCTGCGCGACGTGCCGGCCGTGACGGTCAGCGACGGCGTCGATCCGATCCCGGTCGCGTCCGGCCCCTACGAGGGCCAGCCCAACCCGCACGCCTGGATGTCGCTCAGCGACGCGCTGATCTACGTCGACAACATCCGCGCCGCGATGGCCGAGGCCGATCCCGCCAACGCGGAGACCTACGCCGCCAACGCCGCCGCCTATTCCGCCGAGATCGAGGCGCTCGGCGCGCCGATCCGCGCCGCCGTCGCCGACCTGCCCGAGGACCGCCGCTGGCTCGCGACCTCCGAGGGCGCGTTCTCCTATCTCGCCCGCGATCTGGGCCTCAACGAGATCTCGATCTGGCCGATCAACGAGGATTCGACCGGAACGCCCCAGCAGATCCGCCGCGCCATCGACGCGATCCGCGAGCACGGCGTCGAGGTGATCTTCTCCGAATCGACCGTCGATCCCCGCTCCGCCGAGCAGGTCGCCCGCGAGACCGGCATCCGCTACGGCGGCGTGCTCTATGTCGACAGCCTCACGGCCGCCGACGGCCCGGCCCCGACCTATCTCGACCTGATGCGCGTCACCACCGCGCGCATCGCGGAGGCGCTCTCGGAATGAACGCCCCGGCGCCACGCCTCGCACCTCCGGGCCTCTCGGTCCAAGGCGTCAGCGTCACCTACCGCAACGGCCTGACCGCGCTCGACGACGCGAGCTTCGACCTTCCCGAAGGATCGATCACCGCGCTGGTCGGCGTCAACGGCTCGGGCAAATCGACCCTCTTCAAGGCGATCATGGGCTTCGTCCCGGTCAGCACCGGCGAGGTCGAGATCCTCGGCCTGAGCGCCGCCGAGGCGCAGAAACGCAACCTCGTCGCCTACGTCCCACAGGCCGAGGAGGTCGACTGGACCTTTCCGGTGCTGGTCGAGGACGTGGTGATGATGGGCCGCTACGGCCACATGGGCTGGCTCCGGCGCGCGTCGGACCATGACCGGACGCTGGTGGCCGAGGCGATCGCCCGCGTCGGCATGACCGAATTCTCGCGCCGCCAGATCGGTGAACTCTCCGGCGGTCAGAAGAAGCGCGTCTTCCTCGCCCGCGCGCTGGCCCAGGAGGGCCGCGTCATCCTCCTCGACGAGCCTTTCACCGGCGTCGACGTCAAGACCGAGGACCAGATCGTGCGCCTCCTCCAGGAATTGCGCGACGAGGGACGCATCCTGCTGATCTCGACGCACAACCTGGGCTCGGTCCCCGATTTCTGCGACCGCGCCGTGCTGATCAACCGCCGCGTCCTCGCCCACGGTCCGACGGCGGAGGTGTTCACCCAGGCCAATCTCGAGGCGGCGTTCGGCGGCAAGCTGCGCCATTTCGTGCTCGGCGGCGCCGACCTTCACGACGATGCCGACGCGCGCCAGGTAACCGTCATCACCGACGACGAGCGGCCCTTCGTGATCTACTCGGAAGGCGGCGATGAGCGTCCTGACTGAACCCTTCGCCTACGGCTACATGGTCAACGCCATCTGGGTCTCCGCGCTCGTCGGCGCGCTCTGCGGGTTCCTGTCGACGTTCCTGATGCTCAAGGGCTGGAGCCTGATCGGCGACGCGCTCTCCCACGCCATCGTGCCGGGCGTCGCGGGCGCCTACATGCTCGGCCTCCCGTTCGCGGCCGGCGCATTCCTGTCGGGGGGCCTCGCGGCCGCGGCGATCCTGACGCTTGGAGCGACCACACGCCTGCGCCAGGACGCCGTGATAGGCGTGGTTTTCACCGGCTTTTTCGCGCTCGGCCTCTTCATGATCTCGATCCGGCCGACGGCGGTGAACATCCAGACGATCATGCTCGGCAACGTGCTCGCCATCACCCCCGCCGACACGATCCAGCTCGCGCTCATCGGCGCGGTCTGTCTCCTGATCCTGTCGCTCAAATGGCGCGACCTGCTCGCGGTGTTCTTCGACGAGGCCCATGCCCGCTCCATCGGCCTGCATCCCACGCGCCTCAAGGTGCTGTTCTTCGCTCTGCTCTCCGCCGCGACGGTGGCGGCGCTCCAGACCGTCGGCGCCTTCCTCGTCGTCGCCATGGTCATCACCCCCGGCGCGACCGCGTGGCTCCTGAGCGACCGCTTCCCGCGCGTCGTGATGATCGCGGTGGCCATCGGCGCGGGGTGCAGCGCGGCCGGCGCCTATCTCAGCTTCTTTCTCGACGGCGCGACCGGCGGGCTCATCGTCACCATGATGACCACGCTCTTCATCCTCGCGTTCGTCTTCGCGCCCCGTCACGGCATCCTCGCCACCCGGGCGCGCGGCCGGAGGGCGGCCGATGGCTGACCTTCTCCTCCCGTTCCAGCTTCCCTTCATGCAGCAGGCCTTCGCCATCGCGGTCCTCGTGGCGTTGCCGATGGCGATCCTGTCCTGCTTCCTCGTGCTGCGCGGCTGGTCGCTGATGGGCGACGCCATCAGCCACGCGGTCCTGCCGGGGGTGATCCTGTCCTTCCTCGCCGGCATTCCGATCGTCATCGGCGCCTTCGTCGCGGGCCTCGCCTGCGCGAGCGCCACCGGCTGGCTCAAGGACAATTCGCGCATCAAGGAGGACACCGCGATGGGCGTGGTCTTCTCCGGCCTCTTCGGCCTCGGCCTCGTGCTCTACGCCAGCGTGCCCACCACGCTCCACCTGTCCCATCTGCTCTTCGGCGACATGCTCGGCGTGACCTGGGGCGACGTGATCTGGACCGGCGGCGTGGCGATCGTCATCCTCGTCACGCTCGCCCTGATCGGCCGTGATCTCAAGGCGCAGATCTTCGACCCCCAGCACGCCCGCGCCATCGGCCTTCCGGTCCGCGCGCTGCATTACGGCCTGCTGGCGCTCATCTCGCTCGCCGTCGTCGGCGCGCTCCAGGCGGTCGGGATCATCCTCTCCATCGCGCTCCTGATCACCCCGGGCGCCACGGCGTTCCTCTGGGCCCGCCGCTTCCGGCCGATGCTCGGGATCGCCGCGCTGGTCGGCACGGGTTCGGCGCTGATCGGCGTCTACGCCGCCTTCTGGATCGACAGCGCGCCGGCCCCGACCATCGTTCTGGT
>CAVORV010000035.1:0-30993 GCA_963698685.1 uncultured Alphaproteobacteria bacterium | reverse complement strand
CCGGCGCCCGCTTGGTCAGGCCCAGTTTTCCGCGCACCTCTGCCGGGCCGATGACCTTGGCTCCCATCGCCTCGATGATCGTGCGCGCGCGCTCCACCAGCTGCTCGTTTGTCGCCAACCGCCCCTTGGCGATATACAGATTGTCCTCCAGCCCGACACGCACATTGCCGCCCGCCAGAACGGCGGCCGCGACATAAGGCATCTCGTTGCGGCCGATGGAAAACGCCGACCAGGTCCAGTCCGGCGGGACGTTGTTCACCATCGCCATGAAAGTGTTCAGATCATCGGGCGCGCCCAAGGCACGCCCATGCAAAGCTGCACCAGCGCGGGGGATTGAGGACACCGTCGGCCACCAGCCGCTTGGCCAGCCAAAGATGACCCGTGTCGAAGGCCTCGATTTCCGGCATGACTCCCATTTCCGTCATGAGTGTGCCCATCGCTTTCAGCATCCCGGGCGTGTTGGTCATAACGTAGTCGGCCTCGGCGAAATTCATCGTGCCGCAGTCCAGCGTGCAGATCTCCGGCCTGCATTCGGCTACATGCGCGACGCGTTCCTCGGCGCCGGCCATGTCGGTTCCTTCGGCCAGAGGCAGCGGCGAGGCCGGAGAGCCGAACACCAGGTCGCCTCCCATTCCGGCGGTCATGTTCAGAACCACGTCGACCTCGGCGTCGCGGATGCGGTCCGTCACCTCGCGGTAGAGCCTGGTCGATCGCGACGGCTTGCCGGTCGCGGGATCGCGGACATGGCAATGCACGATGGCGGCGCCGGCCCTGGCCGCCGCTATCGCGCTGTCGGCGATCTGTTTTGGGCTGCGCGGCACATGCGGGCTCTGGTCCTGCGATCCGCTCGATCCGGTCATGGCGCAGGTTATGAAAACCTCACGGTTCATTTCCAGTGGCATCCCGGGTCCTCACTTGCCGACTGGCGACACGTCCTTGCCGATATCCGTGGCCTATCAAGCACGGGGCGCCGCAGGGAACAATGCGGGATGGGTGGAGTCGGGAAGCCGGCGCGGGCCGCAATCCGTTCCCTACGCCTCTCCTGGCCATCATCGGCGGGATCGGCAAGCAGCGTCTTCGGACGAGATCACATCACTGCCCCGGCCCGACGCGCCATATTGCCGCGCGCACGCTTCCGGTACAGACTGCATGAAGTGGCGCGAGGCGATGGAGGACCGCGCCAAGGGCACGTCGATTCATTCCGGGTCGGACAGAAGGAGGCGCCTCTTGAAAACGCGGCCCAACATCCTGATCCTCATGGTCGACCAGCTCAACGGAACCCTATTCCCGACGGGCCCGCCGACTGGCTGCACGTTCCAAACCTGAAGCGTCTCGCCGCCCGTTCGGCACGGTTCGTCAACAGCTACACCGCCAGCCCGCTCTGCGCGCCCGCGCGCGCCAGCTTCATGTCGGGGCAGCTGCCGCATCGGACGCGGGTCTACGACAACGCGGCCGAGTTCGCCTCGGACATTCCGACCTATGCCCATCACCTGCGTCGTGCGGGATACCAAACCTGCCTGTCGGGCAAGATGCATTTCGTGGGGCCCGATCAGATGCACGGCTTTGAAGAGCGTCTGACCACCGATATCTACCCGGCCGATTTCGGCTGGACCCCGGATTACAGCAAGCCCGGCGAACGCATCGAGTGGTGGTATCACAACATGGGCTCGGTGACCGGGGCGGGCGTGGCCGAGATCACCAACCAGATGGAATACGACGACGAGGTCGCCTATCACGCGACCGCGCAAAATCTATGACCTCGCGCGTGGCCCTGACGGACGGCGTTGGTGCCTGACGGTCAGCTTCACCCACCCTCATGATCCCTACGTCGCGCGACAGAAATACTGGGACCTCTACGAGGATTGCGACCATCTGCTGCCAGAGGTTCCGGCGATCCCCTACGAGGATCACGACCCGCACTCCAAGCGCATCTTCGACGCCAATGACTTGCGGAACTTCGACATCTCCGAGGCCGACATCCGCCGCTCGCGCCGCGCCTATTTCGCCAACATCTCGTATCTCGACGACAAGATCGGCGACGTGATCGAGGCTTTGGAACGTCGACCGGACAGGAGGCGATCATCGTCTTCGTCTCCGATCATGGGGACATGCTGGGCGAGCGCGGGTTGTGGTTCAAGATGAACTTCTTGAAGGATCCGCCCGCATCCCGCTGATGATCGCCTCTCCGGGCATTCCGGCGGACCGGTCGACACGCCGGTATCCACTCTGGACGTTCTGCCCACCCTCGCCGAACTCGCCGGCGTGGACATGGACGAGGTCATGCCATGGACCGACGGCCTGACGCTCGTGCCGCTGGCCGACGGCGCCCGCGCGAAGCGCCGGTGGTCATGGAATACGCCGCCGAGGCGTCGTACGCGCCGCTGGTCGGTCTGCGACACGGCAAGTGGAAATACGTCCACTGCGAACTCGACCCGCCGCAGCTTTTCGATCTCGACGCCGACCCGCACGAGTTGAAAAACCTCGCCGCAGACCCGGCCCATGCGGAAATCGCCGCCAGTATGGCCGGGATGGTCCGGCGGCGCTGGGACATGGCGGCTTTCGACGCCGAGGTCCGGGAAAGCCAGAGCCGCCGACGCGTCGTCTACGACGCGTTGCGGAACGGCAGCTACTACCCGTGGGATTACCAGCCGCTTCAGAAGGCGTCCGAACGCTACATGCGCAATCACATGGATCTCAACGTGGTCGAGGAGAACGCGCGCTATCCTCGCGGGATAACGGAGTGACCGGAGAGGACGGCGTCCCGGTTCCGGCCGTCACGAACCGACACGGACGACGAATTCCGCAGAGATACAGGAGCGATATACAGGACGGGTCTTGAAGGTTAGTCTGGACGGGAAAAACAGGTCGGCCGATGTCGGTCGCCGAATGCTGACAGGGAGATGGGAATGTCAAAGGAGCTCGAATACTACGCGAGGAAGGTCGCGGGCGGCCTGATGGATCGCCGTGCGTTCATGGGCCGGGCGGCGGCGCTGGGCGCGTCGGCGATTCTCGCCGATACGCTTCTGGCGGATGCCGCGCGGGCGCAGGAACCGAAGAAGGGCGGTCACTTGAAGATGGGGCTCGGCGGAGGCGAGAGCTCGAACTCGCTCGATCCGGCACTCGACTTCTAGTCAGGCGCCCTACAACGTGATCGCCCAGATCGGCGACCAGCTGGTCGAGGTGAACCCCGAAGGCGGGCTCGACAACCGCATCGCCGAGGAATTCAGTTCCACTCCCGACGCCAAAATCTGGTCGTTCAAGATCCGGCAGGGCGTGGTCTTCCACGACGGCACTGCCCTGACATCGGACGATGTTCTCAAGACCATGCAGCGCCATTCCGATGAAAAGGCGACTTCCGGCGCCCTCGGCATCATGAAGGGCATCGAGTTGATGCGCGCGGAGGGCGATCTCTTCGAGGTCACCCTCACCGATCCGAATGCCGACCTTCCCTACCTCATGGCCGATCGTCATCTGCGGATACAGCCGGGCGGTGGAATTGACGATCCGGCGAGCGGCAACATGTCGGGACCTTACAGGATCGTCGAGGACGAGCCGGGCGTGCGCCACACGTTCGAGAAGTTCGCCGATTACTGGGACGATTTCCGCGGTCATTTCGACAGCACCGAGATTCTGATCATCAATGACGCGACGGCGCGGATGTCGGCGCTGCAATCAGGGCAGGTGCAGCTCGCCAACCTGATCGAGCCGAAGATCGCGGAGCTGCTGTCGAGGGCGCCTGGCGTCAATCTGGAAACGACCGAAGGCCGGGGCCAGAACGTCTTCGTCATGCATGTCGACACGGCGCCGTTCGACAACAACGATCTGCGGCTGGCGCTGAAATACGCCATCGATAGGGAGGAACTGGTCGAGAAGATTCTCCGCGGCTACGGAACCGTCGGTAACGACATTCCGGTGAACATGGCCTATCCATTCTTCGACGAGAGCATTCCGCAGCGTGAATTCGATCTGGACAAGGCCGCGGAACATTACAAGAAATCCGGCCACGACGGCAGCCCGATCGTGCTGCGCGTCTCGGACGTCGCGTTTCCGGGCGCGGTCGATGCGGCGCAGCTGTTCCAGCAGAGCGCCCAGAAGGCCGGCATTCCGCTCGAGATCGAGCGCGAGCCGGGTGACGGCTACTGGTCGGAAGTCTGGAACAACAAGCCGTTCTGCGCTTCGTACTGGGGCGGGCGGCCGACGCAGGACCAGATGTATGCCACTGCGTATCTGTCGAGCGCGGAATGGAACGACACGAGGTTCAAGAACGAGAAGTTCGACAGCCTGCTGATGCAGGCGCGGGCCGAGCTTGATCCGGACACGCGCAAGGCGCTCTACAGCGAAATGAGCTATATGGTTCGCGACGAGGGCGGCCTCATCATGCCGATGTTCAACAATTTCCTTGATGCGCGCACCGACGCGATCGCGGGTTGGGTCAGCAATCCTAACGGCGACATGATGAACGATCTGGCAGCGGTGAAGTGCTGGCAGGCCTGAGGGCGTGCACCCGATCCTGAAACTGGCGGTCCAGCGCATCGCGCTGGGCCTGCTTCTGCTTCTGGCAGCGTCCGTCATGATTTTCGTGGGCACGCTCGTTCTGCCCGGCGACGTCGCCCAAGCGATCCTCGGCCAGTCCGCCACGCCCGCGTCGCTCGCCAACCTCCGCGAGCAGATGGGGCTGAACGATCCGGCATGGATCCGCTATTTCCATTGGCTTTTCGCCGCGCTGCAGGGGGATCTCGGCACCTCACTGTCTAACGGACGGGACATCGCGACCCAGATCGGCAACCGATTCGGCAATACTCTGTTTCTGGCGTTCTGGGCGGCGGTCGTGGCGGTTCCGTTGGCGATCCTGCTGGGACTTCTGTCGGTCCTCTATCGCAACCGCTGGCCTGACAAACTGATTTCCGGCGTGTCGCTCGCCTCGATCTCGCTGCCGGAATTCTTCATCGGCTACGTGCTGATCTACTTCTTCGCCGTGCGACTGGGCTGGTTTTCCTCGATCGCCACGATCTACGACGGCATGAGCCTGTGGGAAAAACTGAACGCCATCGTCCTGCCGGTCACCGTCCTGACGATGGTGATCCTCGCGCACATGATGCGGATGACCCGCGCCGCGATCCTCAACGTGATGCAGTCCGCCTATATCGAGACCGCCGAGCTCAAGGGCCTGACGCGGTTCAACGTTATTTTCCGCCACGCCTTCCCGAACGCCATCGCACCGATCGTCAACGTCGTGATGCTCAATCTCGCGTATCTGGTCGTCGGAGTCGTCGTGGTCGAGGTGATCTTCGTCTATCCTGGCATGGGGCAGTATCTGGTCGACCATGTCGCGAAACGGGACGTGCCCGTGGTGCAGGCCTGCGGACTGATCTTCGCGGCCGTCTACATCAGCCTGAATCTCGTCGCCGATCTGGTCTCCATCGTGACCAATCCCCGGCTGAGGCATCCGAAGTGAGAATTCCCGTTTCAGCACTGATCGGGCTCGTTCTCGTGGGCGGCTTCTTCCTGATGGCCCTGTTCGCGCCGCTGATCGCGCCCTATGGCAATGCGGAAGTGGTCGGCGACGTGTGGGAGTCGCGTTCCGCCGCGCATTGGCTGGGCACGGACAATATCGGTCGCGACCTGCTCAGCCGGATGATCTATGGCGGCCGGACCACGATCCTCATCGCCACGCTCGCCACGGTGCTGTCGTTTTCGCTGGGCTCGTTTCTGGGCTTCACCGCCGCGGTGATCGGTGGCTGGATCGACCAGCTGATGTCGCGGCTGGTCGACCTTCTGATGTCGATCCCGTCGCTGATCTTCGCGCTGGTCGTGCTGTCGGTGATGCCGGTCAACATCATCGTTCTGATCCTGGTGATGGGCATCCTCGATTCGACACGCGTCTACCGTTTGTCGCGAGCCGTCGCGGTCGACATCAACGTACAGGATTTCGTCGAGGCCGCGAAACTGCGCGGCGAGAAACGCACGTGGATCATCTTTCGTGAAATCCTCCCCAACGCGCTGTCGCCGCTCGTCGCCGAGCTCGGCCTGCGCTTCATCTTCGCGGTGCTTTTCCTCTCGACGCTGTCATTCCTCGGCCTCGGCGTGCAGCCTCCCGCATCGGATTGGGGCGGAATGGTGAAAGAGAACAAGGACGGCATCGTCTTCGGCATCGGCGCGGCGCTGATCCCCGCGGCGGCGATCGCGGCGCTTGCGATCTCGGTCAATCTGGTCGCCGACTGGATTCTCAACCGGACCTCCGATCTGAAAGGAGGCCGCGGTGCCTGATCCCCTCCTCGACATCCGGAACCTCAGGATCGAGGCGACGGTCCATCCCCACGGCGAGCCGGCCCAAAACATCGTGATCGTCGAGAACGTCTCGCTGACCCTGGAAAAGGGCAAGGTTCTGGGCCTGATCGGCGAGTCCGGGGCCGGCAAATCCACCATCGGGCTGGCGTCGATGGGCTACGGCCGGGGTGGCGTGCGGATCACGGGCGGCGAAGTCTGGCTGAACGGCCGCAACATCCTGAAGGGCGGCAAGAGCGGCTTTCGGAAACTGCGCGGCAAGGAGGTCACGTATGTCGCCCAATCTGCGGCGGCGGCCTTCAATCCGGCCAAGAGGCTGATGGAACAGATCATCGAGGCCGCGCTGAAGCACGGTGTCGCCAGCGCCAAACAGGCCGAAGCGCGCGCGGTGGATCTCTTTCGTCGGCTCGGCCTGCCGGATCCGGATAATTTTGGCCGCCGTTTCCCGCACCAAGTGTCCGGCGGGCAGCTGCAACGGGCGATGACGGTGATGGCGCTGGTGCCGGAACCGGACCTGATCGTTTTCGACGAGCCGACCACCGCACTCGACGTCACGACGCAGATCGACGTGCTTGCGGCGATCAAGAGGGCCATCCGCGATACCGGCGTGGCGGCGCTTTACATCACCCATGACCTTGCCGTCGTAGCCCAGGTCTCCGACGAGATCATGGTGCTGCGCGGCGGCAAGCAGGTGGAGCGCAATACCGCCGAGAACATCATCAACAATCCACAGGAAGGCTATACCAAGGCGCTGGTCTCGGTGCGATCGATCGAGCATGAGGAAAAGAAGCCTACCGGAAATCCGGTGCTGGAGGCGCGAAACATCTCGGCCGCCTATGGCAACTTCGTTCAGGTTCTCACCGACGTCTCGGTCGAGGTCCACCCCGGCCAGACCCTCGCCGTGGTCGGCGAAAGCGGGTCCGGCAAATCGACCTTGGCTCGCGTGCTGACCGGACTTCTGCCGCCGTTCGAAGGAACGGTCAGCTTCGCTGGGCGCAGCCTCAGTCCGGCGCTGGCGCAACGCGGCAAGGAGGATCTGCGCGAGTTGCAGATGATCTACCAGATGGCCGACACCGCGATGAATCCGCGTCAGACGGTCGAGACGATCATCGGCCGCCCGCTGACCTTCTATTTCGACCTGAGCGGACGCGAGAAACGCGACCGGGTGATGGAGTTGCTTGACCAGATCGAGATGGGTCCGGAATTTCTCGACCGCTACCCCGCGGAGCTTTCCGGCGGTCAGAAACAGCGCGTCTGCATCGCCCGCGCCCTGGCGGCGAAACCAAAACTGATCATCTGCGACGAGGTGACGAGCGCGCTTGATCCCCTGGTCGCCGATGGCATCCTGAAGCTTCTTCTGCGGCTGCAGAAGGCCGAGGACGTGGCCTATCTCTTCATCACCCACGATCTGGCCACGGTGAAGGCGATCGCGGATTCGATCGCGGTCATGTATCGTGGAGCGCTGGTGCGCTACGGACCGAAATCCGAGGTGCTTGCTCCGCCTTTTGACGACTACACCGATCTCCTGCTGTCCTCGGTTCCGGAAATGCGGATCGGCTGGCTGGAAGAAGTGCTGGGACATCGCAGAATGGAAAGCGCGGACAACTGAGAGTCGGGGGGACGTGGTCTTGGACTGGGCCGCATAATCAACACGGCTGGAGAGGATGTCCGGGTTTGCATAGACCGCCTCGTAGAAAGCTGCCGTGGCTTCGCCTCCGCCGCCAAAAGCGCGATCCATGATCTCTCCGAACTCCTTTGGGGGCATCGGCCGGAAACGCATGGGTCGACCAAGTGCCCGGCCGAACCGATCCGCAATGTCATCGCCGGTAAGTGTTTCGGGGCCGCTGATTTCGATCCGGTGGCCGCCAGGCGCCAATTGGTGAAACGCGGAAACGACGAACGCGGCCGCATCTTCGTGGCTGATCCACTGCAACCGGACGCTGTTCGGGATTGGATAAGCGACCGTGTCCTTGTCGGCCACCTCTGGCGCCGTTCACGACCCGAGCAGGTTTTCCATATAGACCGTCGGTTGAAGCGCCGCGAAATCGATGCCGCTTGCCTCCAAATGTGCGATCACCACGCGCCGCATGTCGAGGCCGGGATTGCCGGTATCAACCGAAGGGATCGCGCCCGAGGCGTTCCAGACGATCCGATTGATCCCCGCACGGACGGCCGCGTCGATGGCGTTGATTCCATAGTCGGGCCTTGGATCGAAGAAGGGAACGAGCAGGAAGAGGCCCTCCATTCCGGTACTCGCCCGGTCGAGGCTGGCAGGGTCCGACAGGTCGCCGATGATCGGCTGTGCGCCCATAGCAACCAGATCAGGAGCCTGATCGTCGCGGCGCAAAAGGATGCGCACGCTGTGCCCGGCTTCGATGAGTTGCCGCGCCACAGGACGGCCTTGGGCAGGCTCCAAGTGAATTTCCGTCAGCGCGAAAGCGGTGCCACCTGTTGGCTAGTGCGTTGTCGAGGTTCTCCGGAGGGTGACGAAGGTGAAAACAGGTTATTGGGTTGGCTCAGGAAAGTATCAGATCACTGCAAAAAGGTTGAATTCATTGCTACCAGGATATGGAGATGTGAAAGACAAAGGAAAACAGCTCGAACGGTTTCGTCAGGCGTCACAGGTGTAGGGCACCTCGAAAAATGTAGCGATCTTTTCGGCTTTCGGTAGAATCGCGGGCGTTGGCGGCATGATCGGGGTTTTCTGATGGGTCAGATGGGCTTTTACGATCTGGCGAACCGCTACGCCGGTCTGGACGCGAAGGCGGATCCGCTGGTGAAGCTCAACGCGATGGTGCCTTGGGATGACTACCTGTCTCGGCTTGATGCTGTCTGGCGGCGGCCGCCGGAGGAGCGGAAATCCAGGGCGGGGCGCAAGCCTTGGGATACGGTGGTGATGTTCAAGGCGATCGTGTTGTGCGAACTCTACAACCTTTCGGATGAGCAGTTCGAGTACCAGCTGCGCGATCGGTTGTCGTTCATGCGTTTCCTGGGCCTTGGCCTCGAGGATCCCGCGCCCGACGCCACGACGGTCTGGCTCTACCGCGAGCAGCTGGTCCGGGCCGGGTTGGTCGATGAGCTTTTCGACGCGTTCGACGCACACCTGAAGGCACAGGGGTGGCTGGCGATGGGCGGGCAGATGATCGACGCCTCGATCGTGCCGGCACCCAGGCAGCGCAACACGCGCGATGAGAACGCCGCGATCAAGGCGGGCGAGACGCCCGAGGGCTGGGACGACAACCCGGCCAGGTCCCGCCAGAAGGACACCGACGCCCGCTGGACCAAGAAGCACGGCAAGTCGCACTACGGCTACAAGAACCACGTCAACGTGGACCGGCGGCACAAGCTGATCCGGCGCTACAAGGTCACCGACGCATCGGTCCACGACAGCCAGGCTCTCGACGACCTGCTCGACGACGACAACACCGCCTCCGACGTCCGGGCGGACAGCGCCTGCCGGTCGGCCGAGATCGAAGGGAAGCTGGAGGAGCGGGGTCTCAAGAGCCGGATCCACCGCAAGGCCCATCGCAACCGTCCGCTCACCAAACGCGAGCAGCAGGGCAATCGAACGCGGTCGAAGGTCCGCGCCCGGGTTGAGCACGTGTTCGGCGCGCAGACCAACGACATGGGCGGCACGCTGCTGCGCTGTATCGGCATCGCACGCGCCAGGGCGCGGATCGGGCTCAAGAACCTCGCCTACAACATGCGCCGGGTGATCCAACTGGACGCTCTCGCCGCTGCCCGCGCCCCGACATGAGCGCGAGGCTTGGAGGACACGTGCGTCCGGAGAGCGGCTGAACAACCAAAAAGGAAACTTCAACGCCGTCGAGCGGCCCCCAATCGGGGCTGTCACGCGGTCAAAGCTACTCTCTACTGCTGAGAGGCGCCCAACAGCGTCATTGATCGAGGTGCCCATACGTCCATTTCACCACAATCGAGCACCCGCATCCAAGAAAATCGGACGTCTTCCGGATCCTTTCCGGACCTCTCCTGAAAGACGTCTGAACGCGATGAGCCCAATATCGTCCGACGCTGTGGCATCGCGGCACAGCGGGTGGATTCCAGCGCGAAGCGCAACGGTTCAAGCAAACCTGATTTCGACGTCCCTGCCAAGCTCCGACAGGAACGCCTCGACGGGGGATCTGTATCCGAGGCATTTGCGCGGGGTGAGGTTGACGGTCATGGCGATCTCCTGGATGTCGGCCTCGCTGATCTCGTCGAGGTCGGTGCCGCGGGGCAGCCATCGCCGGATCCGCCCGTTGGCGTTCTCGACCCCGCCCTTCTGCCAGCTCGCGTAGGCGTCGCAGAAATACGTCGTGGCGGACAACATCCCGCGCAGCAGCATGTGGCGGGCGAAGCAGGTGTCGTTGTCGAACGTGACCGAACCGCGCATCCTCGGGTCGAGGCGCCGGAACGCGGCCGTCATCGCGGCGATGGTCTCGGCCGCAGTCTTGCCGGCCAGGCGCGTCATCAGCGTTATCCGGGTCTTGCGCTCATGGAGCACCAGCACCGGGCGGGATCGTTTGCAGATCACGAGGTCGGCTTCCTGCAAGCCGGCAGGCGATGCCTGCATCGCCGAAAGGCCAGTGCCCAACCGTTTCGCGAGCATCAGCGTCTTCAGATCGCTGCGAAATGCGGATTTTCTCCGCGATCGTGTCGCGGGACGTCCGGCCGTGGCGCTTCCTTCGACGGGCGTGGCGGCGGGTCAGAAAGCGCCATAGCCGCTGCGCTTTCTGGTTTGCGCGATAGATCCAGCCGTAGATCGTCTCCGCGCAGACGGCGCGCAGGCCGGTTTCGATCCCGAGCCGCAGCCGTCCCGCGATCTGCTCCGGCGTCCAGCCCTCGCTGAGCCGGTCCGTGACATAGGCGACAAGCTTCGCATCCGTCTCGAGCGCCGCCGCGCGCTGGCGGCGCAGCATGTACGCACCGTCGGCCACGTGCGGCCGGTAGGCCCCGCTGTCGAGCGCGTTGCGCCGCAGCTCGCGCGAGATGGTCGACGCCGCCCGGCCGAGCGCCTTGGCGATCGACCGAAGCGACAGACCGTCGGCCATCAGACCGGCGAGCCGATCTCTCTCCTCGGCCGTGAGATGGGAATATCCTGACATGGCGACACCATTCTCCTTTTCGAGACGGACGGATACATCATCCGTCCTCGGTGTTGCGCTTCACGATGGAACTCACAGCGCATTTGCTGGAGAGGGCAATGGAAAGCTTTTTTGAAAGGATCCGGACCTGCGTGGAAATTCAACTCGAATACAGACGGATGGCAACCGAACTCTCGGAATTGGATCCCCGAGAACTGGCAGCCATTTTTCAGATCGAGCCGCGCGAAATCACCCGATATTGTCGAAGGAACGTATATGCCAGACGCGAGCGCGCGGCATCCGCGTCCCGATCGGCATCGCGTCCGATCGGATCATCCGAGACTGCAGCATAGACTCGGCTCGGCCTACATTCCAGATAGCCCGGACCGCACGCCCTCGTCTGGTCCGGGCCCGACCGGGCCGTTCGCAACGGCGACGCGAAGGGCGGCCATTCGCTGCAATTTGGTCGGACGGCAACCGTGCGGACGAAGCCGCCGATGGTGAACACAAAATTTCCGACGCTGAGGTCATCTGGACATTGCCAGGTGATCTGCGCTTTCACCTCAGCGGCAGGACCAGGACCTTCTTCGCCGCCTTTCGATCGCGAACCGCCCGAAACCATCGCTCAAAATGCGGTCGCGATACCTTGTTTGCCGGCAATCCTATCCAACGGTGTGCGATTACACCGAGGCAGATGTCTGCCATTGAGAAATGCGCGCCATTGGCAAATTCCTTATCGGCAAGATGTTGGTCAAGAATGGCGGCATATGTCTCGGTCTTCGCCAATGACTCCTCAATTACGCGAAGATTGCGCTTGTCCACCTCGGCACGGACCAACTGGTGGAACGCGGGACCCATTGCTGAATAGAATTGTAAGTTTGCCCAATCCATCCAGCGGTCGGCGCGAGCACGCTCTTGCACGTCGATCGGATAGAAGTGGGCACCGCCGTACTTGGCTCCGAGGTAGCGAACAATTGCATTCGACTCCCACAATCTGAAACCGCCATCGTCGATTGCCGGCACCAGGCCATTCGGATTGAGAGCTCTGAATTCGGCAGTGCCGGTCAAACCGTGTTCCATGCCTGCCGGGATAAGGTCATATTCGAGCCCAAGTTCGTCGGCTGTCCAAACAACCTTCTGAACATTGTTGGATTTCAATCCACCCCATATGGTCAGCAACTTGATTCAACCTCCAGATTCGAACCTGTAGATGATCGGCTCAAGACAACAGTCTGACATGTTGAATATCTTGGCGCCAAATTGTTTTCGACCACGAAGCTTCGCCGTGTTATTCAGGCTGTAGGCTGGTGCCGGTGCGCTGGAGCGACTTTCGCAGATTGGGCTCGGTGCCATCGTTCCGCCCTGACCCGCCGAACGGCCGCTTCCGACCACCGAATGTCCGAGTATCGGGCGGCCCTGCTGAAACGTTGAAGCATCTGCATGTCAGGAACGACTGCTTTCTGAGCGCGGGTCAAGCTCGGCCCGCTGCGTCGCCGCAAGGCAGATCCGAGCCTGAAGCTGCCGGGGACTTGGTTCCGGAAACCACGACTCCGTTCCTCTTTTCTGGTATACATTGCATGCCGCAATACTCAGCGAGCAGTTTGGGAGGATCTCCATGCCAACCGAAATGGAACTGTCAGACCCCTCGACTTGGGACCCGAAACTCGACGCCGTGGCCGCTGCCCCGAAGCACCACAAGGTTCTCTTCGAAAACGACAAACTCCGGGTACTCGACGTGACGCTTGAACCGGGTGACGAGGAACCGCTGCATCACCACCGTTGGCCGTCGGTGTTCGTTCTCGACGAAGTGCACGGCGATGTCGGTGACATCTCGCCGGAAGGCGTCGAACTGCCGCCAAGCCGGGATGTCATGCGGGCGATCGAATCCTGGGACGGCAAGAGCAGCCTCGTCGTGCACATGTCTCCGCAGCCTCTCGGGCGCGTGCTCAACAAGGGCGAAAAGCCAATTCACGGAATCAGGGTCGAAATCAAGGGCTAGTCAGGCCCGTCCCGAAGGGCGGCCTCGTCCGGAATCCGGCGGCTCCGGTCCGATGTCCATATCATCCCCGGACCGACCGGGTTTGATTGAAAGGACTGTCATGCGGCCTGCGAAGGCTGCCGGTCAGGATTTGGGTGGTAGCGCGTGCCAGAGACGGGGCCGAGCGCGCGGTCGCCAAATCCGGCGGCGATCGGACTTTCAACTTGCAAAAACGTCGTTTTGGGCGCATCGTACTTTGAGTTTACTGGCCTGCTTTTTTGGCAGGACTACATGGCCGGACAATCCAAGAGGATTCAGCCGATGCATGGGAAGTTTACGCTCAATAAGGAAACCGAATACGCTTCGCTTGATTGGGGGCGGATCGGAGTGCTTTGCAGTCCGGGAAGCGCTGGCGCCAGGCAGCTGACGATTCTCGACGGCAAGTTGCTCCCGGGGAAAGGCCACGATTTTCATAAGCACGCTGAACAGGAAGAAGTGATACTGGTCATATCCGGATCGATCGAACAGTGGATCGATAAGGAAAAGCGTATTCTCGGCCCCGGGGATTCCGTTTTCATCCCGCCCAACGTGGTCCATGGCTCGTTCAATGTCAGCGACCGGGAATCCAATATCGTCGCGATTTTTGGACCGTCCGTTGGCGAGAATGGCTTTGAAATGATCGACATGTCCGGCGAAGCGCCTTGGAATAGCCTGCGGCAATAGCGAGGCCAGCCACTCACGGTTCCAGCGCGATTGGCCGTTGCGCTGTCCCGGCGTTGCGGCCGCCGCCCTCACCGACGGACTGGCGTGTGGGGCCATCATGACGTTCTGCCCGTCGGCGCGGAGATCCGCAAGTGATCGTTCGCGACGATCGGCAAGCAAGCTCGAATTACCGCGAAGTCCGCAGTCCTGCCGGTCGTGCCCGTTGCTGTGAGTGACTGGATCGAGCCCACGGCGGACGGTCCCACGGCGGTCAGTATGGATAGTCACTCTGCGGCTTGCGCGCAGAAACAGGACGCTCCCACTCGTCGGTCGGATCGGCTCGCCGCCAATGCCAAGCGCTGCGCGACCAGACGGCCCGCCATTGTCGCCTTCTCGCTCTTCGCCATCAGACAATCGTTCAGCCCTCGCAGGCTCCATACATTGTCGGGATGGATCTGCGCACGGCTCAAGGCGCCGCCAAGCCCCAGATCTTCTCGATAGACGTCTTCGGCCTCGTCGATCCGTCCCTGTTCGAGAAGCAGAGCTCCAAGCGCGTGACGTGTCGGCTGCATCCAGCCCCATGGCTCGTCGTACGGCAGCGCATCCTCGAGCGCCACGGCGTCGCGCAGTCGCGTGAAGGCGATGTCGAAGTTTTGCTTTCTGTATTCGATTTCGCCGTCAAGCATCGCCTCGGCCACCGCAAGTTGCTCAAGGCAAAGCACGTTGTGCATGCGTCGCGCCTCCGGCATCCGGTCGCGCGCCGAGAGGAAGAGCCGCCTTTCCGTTTCGGCCTCGGTCACGTTTCCCAAGGCCGCGTGCGCCACGCCCTTCGCATAGTGGAGCGTCGCGGTGAGATTCGCGTAGAGCTGATCATCTTCGGGCAAGGGTTCGTCAATGATCCGCGTCCAGCGCCCGAATCGGATCAGGACATGGACCCAGATCGCCATGTAGCTCTCGAAAAAATCCGCGAACGGTGGCGACGGTATCCTCAGCAGGTCCTCCGGCGTCACCTCGACAAGTTCCCGCGCCGCCTTCCATGCCGGCTCGAACTGGCCGAGGAACATCGCGCCATAGACCGCGAAATGGTAATTGTGGATGCGATAGCCGGTATAGAGCGTGAAGACGCCCCTTCGGTCGAGCGCCTTCCTGTCAACCTTGATCGCTTCCCAGTTCCAGTGAAAGACGTCGCGGTAGTGCCCGCACTGAATGTCGATATGGGTCGGCATGTGAATGAGATGTCCGGCGTCCGGCACCAGAACCCGCAACCCGTCGCCCGCCTTGAGCGCCTTTTCGGGAACGGGAGACATCTCCATCAGATGCACGTAGAGGTGCAGGATTCCCGGGTGGATCTTCGCTTCCGGAAAGTCGTTCAGAGCCTTTTCCAGGACAGCCTGGGCTTCGAGCGTACCTGCGCCTTCGGCAGGTTCCCCGGTGGTCTGGTCCCACATCTGCCATGGCGTCCGGTTCATGATCGCTTCGGCGAAGATGGCCCTGAGATCGATATCGTCCGGATAAGCGTGGTGGACCGCCCGCATGGCGTCGGCGAAGTCGGTGTTCCAGCCGCGCATGACGTCGAGGTCTTCGGGATCGCGCTTCGGAAAACGGGCGGGCAGGGCTTCTATCAGAGCGCGCTCCGGCCCGCTGCCATTGTCGACGAGCGACAGAGCCGCCTGAGTCGCCTCATAGGCCGCGGCGAGCGAATCCTGGCGCATGGCCGCGTCCCGCCGCTCCCAAGGCATGTTGTAGTTCGGACCGATGGCGTAGGCGACGCCCCAATGCGCCATCGCGCAACCCGGGTCCGAACTGATGGCCTTTTGGAAGCATTCGACGGCCTCATCGTGAAAATAGGCATAGCACCACACAAGCCCACGGTCGAACCAAAGCTGGGCATCTGGCGACGCCGTTGTCACCTGTCGTGAGTGTGAATCCCGGAGGCAAACTGGGCCACGGAAACGGTGGGATTACCCGACCGTCGCGGCGTAAAATTCCGCCATTCTGACACCCGAGGCGGGAGCTGAGGGTGGGGAGATGTATTCTGTGGAGCTGTATGGCCGGGTGCGCAGGGCGTGCCACGTCGAGGGTATGCCCATCACGAGGTTCAGGTTCGCGGCTATGTCCATGAGGTCGTGATCGGCTGCGGAGCCGAGGTGATCGCCCGTCACCGCCGGTCTTACGACAAGGCCGACATGGTGTTCGACCCGATGCACTACCTGCCGCTGCTGGAGCAAAAGGTCGGAGCGCTCGATCAGGCCGCGCCAATGGAAGGCTGGGACCTGCCCGACGAGTTCGCCACCCTGCGCCGGCTGCTGGAGGCGCGGATGGGCGCGCTTCTGGACGACCAGAGTCCCATGCCCGAGGACATCATCGCGCCACGCGTGCTGACGCCGGGCGGGCTGCTGGTGCTCGGCGGCGCACCGAAAGTGGGCAAGAGCGACCTTCTGATCTCTTGGCTCGTGCACATGGCGGCAGTCCGTCGCTACGCGGGCACCGACGCCGCGCACGTTTACGGCGGCCTGATGGCCAGCTTGACCAGTTGGGCTGAACTGCGGGGCATCCCGTACGCCGGCACCCCGGTCGGCACCATCAAGCGCCACGCCACCGGCAAGGGCAACGCGACAAAGCAGGCGATGATGGCGGCCGCCCGCGCCCGGGGTTTCAGCCCGGCGGACGACAACGAGGCCGACGCCATCGCGATCCTGCTCTGGGCGCTGGAGACCCGGGGAGGTGTGCAATGAGCGGCATGCGGTTCGCGCCCAAGGGCTACGGCGGCCGACGCCGCAACCCTGATGAGGTCAAGCGGGATGGCTGGAAGGAACAGGGACTGCTGGCGGTCGCGGTCGATGATGAACGGCTGACGTGGCCTGAGCGCGAGCTGGTCCGTCAGCTTGGCGAGAAGCTCTATGGCAAGCTCCCCGCAGTCCGGGAGGTGCAGCATGACTGACTGGACCACAGCACGGGTCCACGACCGGCTGGAGCTCGCTGCCGACGTGTTCCGGTCGCTGCCCGGGGTGCGCCCGCAGGGCCATTTCAACGCCTGGCCGGAGTACCTGCACAGCTTCGCCGACAAGGTTGGTCAGCAGCCCCGCATGCGCAGACCCCTGCCATCGCCGCGCATGATCAGCGAGGCCGAGGAGGCGATGCTCTGGCTGCGCTGGCTCGAGAAGGACGACGCGCGGGTCGTCTGGCTGCGCGCGAACGGCACACCGTGGAAGAAGATCGGCTGGGAGGTCGGGCTGAGCCGCCCGGCCGCCAACCGCCACTGGCAATACGGCCTCGCGCTGATCACATGGCGGCTCCACGGGCGCGTGCCATCATCGAAGCGGTCGAAGCGCTTCGTGATCGAGAACGCAAGCAACCTGTCAAGGAAAATCATCCTGTAAGAAAATTTCCAGAGAGACACCGCAGGGGATTTACCGCACCGGGCTGAGGGGCTACTCAAGGTCATACTCGGGAGAGGCGCGCGCGGGACAGCCCGCGCCGCTGGCCTCCGGGGTCCAACCAAGGGTCCAGCCGGGGTCCAGCTGGGGTCCAGGTCGCCAAGTCGTTGTTTTCCGGTTCCTTTTCGGGCCGAAACGTATGCTGGGGGGCGCAGCGCGGCAGTTCGCCAGCGACAGCCGCGTTTTTTTGGGAAGCCACCCGGCCTCCGGAATCCGGTTCCTCTCCCGATATCCATCAATAAAACAATGGCTTGCACCCTTCCGGGGGTGGCTTCCGCCGGACCCCTGAAGGAGTTCCACCGCGGCCCAGTGGAATCCAGTGCTGGAATCCACCTTCCGGAAGCCAGCCAACGAAGTCGCAGGGTGAGCTCGTGCGACCTACCGCAGATCGTCTGGTCCCGCCTGATCCCGGGGCCAGCTTTCAATCTCCGCCGCCACCAGTTGCTGGATGCGCCAGAGATTTCGATCCCGGATTCCATGTTCTTCCAGTCTCGCAACGGTCTGGTAGAGATACTCGGCGCTCGAACCGTAGTGGCCGCAGGCACAAGCCAACCGCGCGGCGACCGCCTCAAGCGACAGGCCGAGTGAGATTCCCTTGCCGGAGGGACCCGCCCAGAACACCAGCGCCTTGACGGGGCCCTCCGCCGTGCCGGCGGAGATCCAGCGCGCCATGCCGAGGTCCTCTCGGACGGTGATCTCGCGTCGGACCAGCGCTCTCACTGTCTCCGTCTCGACGCTCTCCGGGATGCGGAGCAGCACACCGCGACAACTGCCGCCGCGTGCGAGGGCCAGCATGAGACCCGGAAGCTCCGGCGTACCGCGCCACCGGGTCTGCTCAATGCAGAACGCGCGATGCCAGCCGAGCGCGGTTCCGTGCCGATGTTCGGCGACGTCGAAGCCAGGACTCCAGATCAGCGAGCCATAGCCGAAAACCCAGATCGCGGTGTCGGGACGTTCAGAGAGCAACCGATCGGCGAGTGCGATGCGATCTTCTTCGCTCACGGGAGTGAACTCCGGATTTGGACCGGGGTTCGGTTCAACGCGGAAGCAGCGGGCGACCAGTTCCGGAGTAAGCGCCATCGGCGCCTTCCGTCGGCTGCCTGACTTGTCGTGAGTCATCTTCGCCATCGGTGAAACCCGCCGTACCGCCACGCGAAACGAAAGAAAGCGTGCGCATGTCTGCCGCTGTGTCAAGCGCCGCGCTCCGACGGCCGCCACCACCGTCGCCGCGTCGCACGGCCCGCCCGCCTTCATCACCGACAGGATGACCCCGAATGACCCTGAGCTTCGCTCCGGACGCGCATCGAGCATTGGCCGCTGGAGCGACTCCAGCCCTATGCCCGCAACGCCAAGACGCACGGCGCGGACCAGGTCGCGAGGATCGCGGCCGCATGGCCGAGTTCGGCTGGACGGTGCCGTGCCTCGTGGCCGAGGACGGCGAACTGATCGCCGGCCATGGCCGGGTCCTGGCCGCCGACGCAGCTCGGGCTGCCGGAAGCGCCGGTGATCGTGCTCGGACATCTGACCGAGGCGCAGCGCCGCGCCTACCGTCTGGCGGACAACCGGCTGGCCGAGTCACCGTGGGACGAGGCGCTGCTCGCCGGCGAGCTGCAGGAGCTGGCGGCGGACGATTTCGACCTGTCGCTGGTCGGCTTCTCCGACGCGGAACTCGACCAGCTGCTCGCGTTCGATGCGGGTGACGAGGGCGACGGCGGCGGCGGGGAGGACGTCCCCGAAGCGCCGGAGGTCCCGGTCAGCCGTCCCGGCGATCTCTGGCTGCTCGGGCCGCACCGGCTGCTCTGCGGGGACGCCACGGTCATGGCCGACCTCGACCGGCTGATGGCGGGATCGAAGGCCGACCTCTGCTTCACCGACAGCCCGTACAACGTGGACTACGCCGGCGGCGTCGGGGCGGAGAAGGCCGGCAAGGGCCGGCGCATCCTGAACGACGCGCTCGGCGACGGCTTCGAGCGCTTCCTCTTTGAGGCCTGCGTCTCGATCATCGCGCACACCGCCGGCGCGATCTACATGTGCATGTCGTCGAGCGAGCTGCACACGCTGCAGAAGGCGTTCGTCGCCGCCGGCGGCCATTGGTCGACCTTCATCATCTGGGCGAAGGACCGCTTCACGCTGGGGCGCTCCGACTACCAGCGCCAGTTCGAGCCGATCCTCTACGGCTGGCCGGAGGGCGCGAAGCACCACTGGTGCGGCGCCCGCGACCAGGGCGACGTCTGGTTCATCGACCGGCCGATCCGCAACGACCTGCACCCGACGATGAAGCCGGTCGGGCTCGTCGAGCGGGCGATCCGCAACTCGAGCCCGCGCGGGGGCGTGGTGCTCGACCCGTTCGGCGGCAGCGGCACGACGCTGATCGCCGCCGAGCGGACCGGGCGCGCCGCGCGGGTCGTCGAGCTCGACCCGAGGTACGTCGATGTCATCGTCGAACGCTGGCAGGCCGAGACCGGCTGTGAGGCGGTGCTGGACGGCGACGGCCGCGGCTTCGCCGCGGTGAAGGCCGAGAGGCCGGGCGAGGCTTCGGCGGGTCAAGACGCGGCATGAAGCAGAGCCGGGCCATGTCGCTGGTCGAGTCCGTCGCCAACGTGGTGGTGGGCTACGGCGTTGGCGATCGTGACGCAGATTGGCGATGTTCCCGATCTTCGGCCTGCAAGCCGACGCTGGCGAGCATCTGGCGATCGGGCTGGCCTTCATCGGCGTCTCACTCGCCCGCAGCTTCGCGCTGCGGCGGCTGTTCGAGGCGGATCCGGGTCGCGGTCGCGTGATGCCTGCTACGCGGACAAAGCTGTCGTTCGGACTGGGCGGCCTGTGTTCAGAGTTCGTCTTCGCTCGTTCAAGCCGCAACACTTGATCGCAGATCGAACTGGCGCCGGCCATGAGCTCGACACTGACGATACTCGGATCATGATACGCCTTTCCGGCGATTGCCCGGAGGAACGACCGTCTTTGCGATTGCTTCTGACAATGCGGAAATGGTCCGCTCGGGGATCCGATGCGCGCGACGTAAAATCTTGCTGCACGCTTGATCGTAAACAAGCCCATCGCGGTGCATCCCTGCTACGTGCCGCAATCTCGCAAGTACCATCAATTTGGGGCATCCCGATGTCCGCGATGTTTCTCGCAACGACATCGCCGATAGGACATATCTGACTTCTCCCTCTGGTCATTTCGTCCATACCTTGACCGCGAACGCCGACGACCACAGAAGGTCCCGCAGCAAGCGACGAGCATGCTGCGGACATCTGTTCCACCATATGTTCGGAGGAAATTCGTCCAGTTGGCCTAATCACCGCCGCGAGAGTGAAGCGTCCCGCATTTCGTGCAGGCTTCTCAGCAACCGAGGGCGCAGAATCCATGGAACAGCCATTTTGGACTGTTCCGAAGGCATCCACGCCAGATACGACGTACATCTGCACTTTCGGGATCGGCTTAGTGCGCGTCCTGCTTCATCGGATGACATGATCGTTAAGCGCTCAGCTTCGTGGGCTGGCTCGGCGCTGTTGATACGGCAGAATTCGACCACTGACTGGCTCAAGTCAGCTGACGAAAACAGACATTGCGTTCAGCAGGAACGGCGGTCAAGATTGCGCTCTTCGCGTCGATCGCCTGCCATCGCTGACCTGAACAGCCGCCGCCCGGCAGGACGGCGGTGATCGGCCATTTGGCGCTGACGGTTCAGCCGTCCGTCATGCGGTACGACTCGCCCGCGTCCCTCGACCTTCTCGGAGGTGACTTCGAGGCCGAGCTTCTTTTTCAGCGCGCCGGAAATGGCGCCCCTGGCGGTATGTGGTTGCCAGTCGAGGGCTGCGACGATCTCGTCGATGGTGGCGCCGCCCTCGGCGCGCAGCATCGCGATCAGCGCCTCCTGCTTGGTGCCGGTACGGCGGCGGGCGGGCTGCGGGGCGGGTGCGGACGCCGGCTGGCCATCCGGTTGTCCTTCCGGATCCTCGGTGATCCCGAGGGTGCTGTAGGCCAGCGGCGTGGCGCGCAGGGTGATCGGGCCGCGTTCCTCGTCGTGCCGCCAGACCGTGTCGAGGTCGGTGGCGGCGACCTCCTCGATGAGCCCGCGCTTCAGCAGGCTCTTGCAGACGTTGCCGACGGCGCCGCCCTTGAGGCCGGTGGTGACGGGGAACACCATCCCGTCCCCGCGCGCGCAGGCGGTGGAGAGTATGACGGCTTGGGCGTCGGACAGCTGGATCCGGGTCATGGTTCGTCTCCTTGGCGGGACCGCGACCATCACGGCCCACTACGACCCCGAGCCGCGCCTCGGCGCGGCGGGAGTCCGGGCACGCGCCCGAGGTCAGATCAGCCCGAGTTCGCGCAGGAGCGCTGCGGCGTCAGGCAGCCGATCCGTCGCCACGTCGATGGCGATGGTCATGCTGTCGGCGGTGAGGCGCGCCGGAATGTCGGCGTCTTCGCGAAGCGCCGCTTCGATCTCGTCGAGGACGGCGGGAATGCGGCTCCGGTCCCAGGGCTCGTTGAGGCCCCGAATGGCGATGCGGATGGTCGAGGTTTCCATGGCTTTGGCTCCTTTCAGTTCGCGTGCTCGCCTTCCTTGAAGGCGCTGTCGGTGATGCGCTTCAGCAGGCTCGCGTAGTGTTCGAGGGTGCCGACGTGACCCCAGTTCACCTCGTCGGGGTGAGCGTTGAAGTGGTCGTCGCTGAGCGCCTGCAGTCGGGCGAGCATCCCGTCGATCTCGGCTTTCCTGGCCGATGAAGGCGGTCAATGCCGCTTCCTTGTTCCGGCGCGCCTTCTCTGCGCGGAGTTCGTGGCGCGGGGTGGTGAGCGGGTTGAGGCGGGTCATCGTGGTGGCTCCCTGGTCGAGTTGCATCGTCGTCTTGGGATCGACGTTCGCTCTGTCCGCGACGCTTATCAACTCGATAAGCGCATGAATCTGAATGATAATCGGAGCCGTCGATGCAGGGCATGAGCGAGCGCCAGTACGCCGCCCATGTCGGCCTGTCGCGGGGCGCAATCCAGAAGGCGAAGACCGCCGAGCGGCTGGTGCTCTTTCCCGACGGCAGCATCAATGCGGCCGCCAGCGACACCCGGCGTGCCGAGACGACGGACCCGTCCAAGACGAGGAAGGTGCCTGCGCCGAAACTGAAACCCGTCCCCGAGGCGGCGGTCGCCGCCGTCGGCGACACGCTGCGCGAGCAGGGGCTGGCGGCGCCCGGCGTCGGTGGTGGCACGACCTTCCTGCAGGCGAAGACGGCGAACGAGGTGCTGAAGGCGCAGGAGCGGCGTCTCCGGCTCTCGAGGCTCAAGGGCGAGCTGGTCGACCGGGCCCGGGCCGAGACGCTGATGTTCCGGCTGGCGCGCGAGGAGCGCGATGCCTGGGTCACCTGGCCCGCGCGGGCTGCCGCGCTGATGGCGGCGGAGCTGACCGCTGCGCTGGGGGACGAGCCTGCGTGGAGGCGGCGCTGATGCAGAAGGTCTGGAGAAGCCATGTCCGCGCCCAGATCGACAGCCTTGCCGAGGTTCGGACCGGGCTTGGTGATGACGATTGTTGCATTCGACGGAGCCGCCAGCCTGCTGCGCGCCTGGTCGCGCGGGCATCCGGCCCGACCCGGACCTGACCGTGTCGGAGTGGGCTGACCGTCATCGCTGGCTGTCGTCGCGGGCCTCGGCCGAACCGGGGCGTTACCGGACGGCGCGCACGCCCTACATGCGCGAGATCATGGACCGGCTCAGCCCCGGCGATCCGGTGCAGCGTGTGGTGTTCATGAAGGCAGCTCAGATCGGGGCGACAGAAGCTGGAAACTGCTTCATTGGCTTCGTGATGCACCATGCGCCGGGGCCGATGCTGGCGGTCCAGCCGACGGTGGAACTGGCCAAGCGCAACTCGCGCCAGCGGATCGACCCGCTGATCGACGAGAGCCCGGAACTGCGGGAGCGGGTCAAACCGGCGCGCTCGCGCGACGCCGGCAACACGATGCTGTCGAAGGAATTCGCGGGCGGCATCCTGATCATGACCGGGCGCGAACTCGGCGGTCGGGCTGCGCTCGACCCCGGCGCGCTACATCTTCCTCGACGAGGTCGACGCCTATCCGGCCTCGGCCGACGAGGAAGGCGATCCGGTCACGCTGGCCGAGGCCCGGTCGCTGACCTTCGCCCATCGGCGCAAGGTGTTCCTGGTCTCGACGCCGACGATCCGGGGCCTGAGCCGGATCGAGCGTGAGTTCGAGGCAAGCGACCAGCGGCGATTCTTCGTGCCGTGCCCGCATTGCGGCCAGATGCAGTGGCTGAAGTTCGAGCGGCTGCGCTGGCGAGAAGGGCCGCCCGGAGACGGCGGAATATCACTGCGAGGGCTGCGAGACGCCCATCGCCGAACACCACAAGACGGCGATGCTGGAGGCGGGCGAATGGCGGGCGACCGCCGACGGCCGCCGATCCGACCACGGTCGGGTATCACCTCTCGGCGCTCTATTCGCCGATCGGCTGGCTGAGCTGGGAGCGGATCGTGCGGGCATGGGACGCGGCCCAAGGGTCGGACGAAGCGATCAAGGCGTTCCGCAACACGATCCTCGGCGAGACATGGGTCGAGACCGGCGAAGCGCCGGACTGGCAGCGGTTGGCGGACCGGCGCGAGGCATGGGCGCCCGGAACCGTGCCCGCGGGCGGGCTGTTCCTGACCGCGGGCGCCGACGTCCAGAAGGACCGCATCGAGGTCGATGTCTGGGCGTGGGGCCGTGGGCTGGAGAGCTGGCTCGTCGATCACATCGTGATCGAGGGCGGGCCCGGCGATCCGGCCTGCTGGCAGCAGCTGACGGACCTGCTCGGCCGGACATGGGAACATGCCTCCGGCCAGCCGATGACGCTGGCGCGGCTCGCGATCGACACCGGCTACGAGACCAGCGCGGTCTATGCCTGGTCGCGGCAGGCCGGCTTCGCGCAGGTGGCCCCGGTGAAGGGCGTCGAGGGGTTCAACCGGACGAGCCCGGTGACGGGCCCGACCTATGTGGACGCGACCATCGCGGGCAAGCGGCTCCGGCGCGGGGCGCGGCTCTGGACGGTCGCCACCTCGACCTTCAAGACCGAGACCTACCGCTTCCTGCGGCAGGACCGGCCGACGCGGGAGGAACGGGAGGCGGGCGCTGCTGTCCGCCCGGCACGATCCACCTGCCGGACTGGGCGGACGGCGAGTGGCTCAAGCAGCTCACGGCCGAGCAGCTCGTCACGGTGAAGACGAGGCGCGGCTTCGCCCGGCTGGAATGGCGGAAACTGCGCGAGCGCAACGAGGCGCTGGACTCCCGGGTCTATGCCCGCGCGGCCGCCTGGATCCTCGGGGCGGACCGCTGGTCGGAGGCGCGCTGGGCCGATCTCGAACGTCAGCTGGCGGCGACCGGAGCGGGACCCGGCTGGTGACGCGTCCGCGACACCGTCGCCACGTCCAGCAGCGACAGCGGCGGACGGTGCGCTCGAACTACATGGACGTGACCGGAGGGCGGAGGCGCCGGTCCTAGTCCGCGGCGAAGCAGTAGAGAAGGCCGTCGCCCCCCGGTGCCGCGAAGCGCTTCGAGGCCGCAGCCGCGGGAGGGATGCGACGAGTTCCATGACAACGACGGAGGGGTCTCGTCCAAGCCCATGCGATCGTGATGTCCGACCATCGCCGCGCCGTCGCCGCTGCTGGTCCAGTCCTCGCAGGTCTGCTCGGCGGCGGTGCCGTCCGGGAGCGAGCCGGTCAGGATGTCGTGCCGGTTCGGCTCGTCCCCGCGGCCGTTGACGACAGCGCCGGTCTCGTCGAGGGCGGTCTCCTTGCTGATGGCGTTCGCGTCGCCGTGCAGCGCGTCGACGCTCGCGGCGATCTCGACGCCCGCCGCATTGACCCACGGCCCTGACCCGATCCGGTCGCGGGCGTCCTCCGCGCTCGTCGAGAGATAGGCGCGCCATGTCCTGCCGCTGACCCCGGCCGCCTCGGCGAGGCTCGCGCAATGGGCGTCGGCTCCTTCGATGCCGCCGAAATCCGCGCCCTGACCCGGATTGGCGCTGGTGACGAAAAAGCTCATCGAGGCGTCCTGCGCCGCGGCCGCGCCGGCGAGGCAGGCCACGGCGGTGAGGGTGAGGCTTGCGAGTCGTTTCATGATGGTCCTCCTGGATCGATGCCGATCGCCGTCACCATAGCACGTCGCGGCGGTCGGCCGTCGGGGAAAGTCCGCCGCTCGCGACGCCGCCGAGGGGGTGACCGCCGCGTCGATCCGGATCCGCATGAGGAATGAGCATGGCATCAACGCGGACCTGAAGACCCGCCGCGAGGCGCTGTCGGCCTCCCGCGTCCAGCGGCATCGCGCGGGTGAGCTACGACGGCAAGACCGTGGACTATCGCAGCGTGGCGGAGATCGACCGGGCCATCGAGGCGCTCGACCGCGAGATCGCGGCGGCCGAGGGACGGCGCATCGTGCGGCAGATCCGCGTGACGACGGCGAAGGGGCTCTGATCCATGCGGCTCTTCGATCGCGTCCGCCGCCGGCCTTCCGGCGGCCCTGCCGCCATGCGCGCGCGTCTGGAAGGCGCCATGTCGCGGCGACGCCTGCGCGGCTGGAACCCGCCGCTCGAGAACATCAACGCGCTGGTCGCCTCGGGCGGCCCGCGGCTGCTGGCGCGGTCGCGCGAACTGGTGGTGACCAACGGCTACGCCGCCAACGCCTGCGAGGCCTTCGCCGCGAACCTCGTCGGCGACGGGATCAAGCCCTCGTCGCTGATCGGGGACGCGGATCTGCGGGATCGGGTCCAGCGGCTCTGGCTCGCCTGGACCGACGAGGCCGACGCGGACGGGCTGACCGACTTCTACGGCCTGCAGGCCATGGTCGCGCGCGAGATGTTCGTCGCCGGCGAATGCTTCGTGCGGCTGCGCCCGCGCCGGGCCGAGGACGGGCTGCCGGTCCCGCTGCAGCTGCAGCTCCTGCAGTCCGAGATGCTGCCGTTCGAGAAGACGGAGACGGCGGCGAACGGCAACCGCATCCGCTGCGGGATCGAGTTCGACGCGATCGGCCGGCGCGTCGCCTATCACTTCCGCCGCCGCCATCCCGGCGACAGCACCGATCAGGGCGGCCCGGTCATCCCGGAAACGGTGCGGGTGCCGGCGACTGAGGTTCTGCACATCTACCGGCCCATCGACGCCGGCCAGATCCGGGGGCTGCCGCATGTCGCGCCCGCGATGGTGCGGCTGTTCCTGCTCGACCAGTACGACGACGCCGAGCTCGACCGGAAGAAGACCGCGGCGATGTTCGCGGGCTTCATCACCAAGACCGCGCCGGAAGAGCCGATGATGGGCGAGGCCGATGCGGATCCCGACGGCGCCGCCATCGCGAGCCTCGAGCCCGGCACCATGCAGGTGCTGCTGCCGGGCGAGGACGTGAGGTTCTCGTCGCCGGCGGATGTCGGCGGCGGCTACGAGGCGTTCCAGTACCGGACGCTGCTCGCGGTCTCGGCCTCGCTGGGGCTGCCCTATCATCTCGTGACCGGCGACGTCCGGCAGGCGAACTATTCGAGCCTGCGGGCGGAGCTCGTGGAGTTCCGCCGCCGCGTCGGCCAGCTGCAGCATGGCGTGCTCGTGCACCAGCTCTGCCGGGCGGTCTGGCGGCGCTGGCTGGAGACCGCCGCGCTCTCGGGGGCGCTCGATCTCGACGACCCCGTCGCCGCGCGGCCGGTGCAGTGGATCCCGCCGCGCTGGGACTGGGTCGATCCGCTCAAGGACATCCAGGCGCAGGTGCTGGCGATGGAGGCGGGCATCACCTCGCGCCGGAAGGTGGTCGAGGGCACCGGCTACGACATCGAGGAAGTGGACCGCGAGAACGCGGCCGACGCGAAGCGCGCCGCCGGATCTGGGCCTGCGCTACCGCACGAGCCCCGGCGAGACGCAAGGCGCGCGGGCGACGCCCGCGGCGCGGCCCGATCCGGGCGACGGCGACGAGATCACGGGCGACGGCGTCGACGAGACAACCGAACAGGAGTGAGAGCATGGCGAGCTGGTATGCGATCCGCGCCCGGGCGACCGGCGCGGAAGTGGCGATCTATGACGAGATCGGGGCCTACGGGGTCTCGGCGAAGGGGTTCCTGACCGAGCTCGGCGCGCTGCCCGAGGGGACGCCCGTCGATCTGCGGCTCAACAGCCCGGGCGGGTCGGTCTTCGACGCGGTGGCGATCCACAACGCGCTGAAGCGCCACGAGGGCAATGTCACGGTCTGGATCGACGGCATCGCCGCCTCGGCCGCCTCCTACGTGGCGATGGCGGGCGACGAGATCGTCATGCCGGAGAACGCCTTCCTGATGATCCACGATCCCTCGGGGCTCGTCATGGGCACGTCCGGGGACATGCGCGCCATGGCCGAGGCGCTCGAGAAGGTGAAGGGCGCCCTCGTGCAGGGCTATGCGGCGAAGTCCGGCCGGACGCCCGAGGAGGTCTCGGCGCTGATGTCCGCCGAGACCTGGCTCGACGCCGCGGACGCGCTGGCGCAGGGCTTCGCCGACCGGCTGATCGAGCCCGTCCGCATCGCCGCGCGGTTCGACATCGGCCGCTTCCGCAACGCGCCGCCGGAACTGGCGGAGGCCGTCGAGGGGGACGGGACCGATGCCGAAACCGTTCCGGACGGGAACGGTTCCGAGGACACGGCGGCCGACATCGTCGGGAGCGACGACGATGTCACGCCCGACGCCGATGCCGCGCCGCGGTCGGAGACCGAGGAGACGGAGGTTGCGGACGACGACATCCCTCCGGCTGACGCCGATCCCGAGACCGGCGTTGCGGCCACCAACGCGGCCCCGGACGCCGGCGCCATCCGGGCCGAGGCCATCGCCCATGCCCGCGCCGTCGTCGATCTCTGCCGCCTCGCGGGCCAGCCGCAGATGGCCGGCCGCTTCCTCGAGCAGGACACGAGCCTCGACGAGGTGCGCGCCGCGCTCCTCGCCGCGAAGGCCGAAGCCGAGCCCGAGATCGCGCCCCATCACCCGCAGCCCGGCCGCGCCTCGGCCGCGCGCCCCTGGGGCGAGATCGTCGCCCGCACCTTCAAGCTGAAAGGATGAGACCATGACCACGCTGATCGAAGGCACGCACCCCGGCGGCTTCCTCGTCTGGGAAGCCTTCCGCGACTACACCCGCGAGACGATCACCGTCGCCGCCGGCACGCTCGAGCCCGGCACGGTGCTCGGCAGGATCACCGCCTCGGGCAAGTACGCCGCCCACGATCCGGCCGCCGTCGACGGCACCGAGACCGCCGTCGCCGTGCTCTGGGGCAAGGCCGACGCGAGCGCCGGGGACGCGCCGGCCGTCGCCGTCGTCCGCGGCCCCGCCATCGTCAACCGCCACGACCTCGTCTTCGCGGGCACGCCGAGCGAGGGCGAGATCGCGGCCGCCCATGCGGCGCTCCTCGCCGAGGGCATCCTCGTCCGCTGATCCCGCGCCACCCCGCAATCCCCGAACCGGAGGCATTCCCATGGCCACCATGGACATCTTCGAAGGCGACGCCTTCACCATCGTCGAGCTCACCCGCGCGCTCGAGAACATCCCCTTCAAGCCGGCGCTGCTCTCGGGCTCGAACCTGTTCTCGCCCCGCGGCGTGCGGTCCCGCACCGTCGTGATCGAGAGCCGGGACGGCACGCTGTCGCTGATCCCGTTCTCCGAACGCGGCTCGGCCTACGAGCAGCAGATCCCCGACCGGCGCGAGATGCGCGCCTTCGTCTGCCGCCAGTTCAAGAAGCAGGACGTGATCTGGGCCTCGGAGGTGCAGTCGGTCCGGGACTTCGGCTCGGAAAGCGCCACCCAGCAGGTGCAGACCGAGGTGGCGTACCGGCTGCGCAAGCTCCGCCAGGACGCCGAGACCACCTTCGAGTACCACCTGCTGAACGGCATCCAGGGGATCGTGAAGGACCCGAAGGACAACGCCACCGTGGTGAACTACTTCACCGAGTTCGGCATCAGCCCCGCCGCCGAGATCGACTTCGACCTCGACAACGCGAGCCCCGCCTCCGGCGCGCTCCGGAAGCGCTGCCAGGCGCTGATCGAGGATGTCGAGGCGTCGATGGGCGGGCTCTCGGCGGGCGCGGTGCAGGTGCGCGCCGAATGCGGCTCGGCCTTCTTCGCCGATCTCGTGGCGCACAAGGAGGTGCGCGAGACCTATCTCAACACCGCCGCCGCGGCCGATCTGCGCGGCCGCGTCGCCGACGAGGTCAGCTTCGGCGGCATCACCTTCCGCCGCTACCGGGGCGGCGTCGGCTTCGGCGTGCCGACCGACAAGGCCTTCTTCTTTCCCGAGGGCATCGAGGGGCTCTTCGAGATCTATTACGCGCCCGCCGACACCTTCGAGACGGTCAACACGCTCGGCCTGCCGCTCTACGCCCGCACGATCCCCGACCGGGACCGCGACGAATGGGTGCGGCTCGAGATCGAGAGCAATCCGCTGCCGATCTGCACCCGCCCGCAGGTGCTGCGCTCGGCGCGGCGGACCTGATGACCGCGGTCGCCGCCGCGCTCGACGCGCTCTTCGCCGACGCGCAACATCGGCGCGGGATGCGGTCTACATCGCCGAGGGCGGAGCTCCGGTCCTCGTCCGCGTGGTCACGCGCCGCGCGGACGAGATCACCGGCTTCGGCGAGGCGCGGCTCTGGTCGGAGACCACCCGGCTCGATCTGCGCGTCGCCGAGGTTCCGGCACCGCGCCCCGGCGACCGGATCGAGATCGGCGGTGAGACCTTCCACATTCAGGGCGAGCCCGTCCGCGACCGCGAGCGGCTCGTCTGGACGTTGGACGTCAGGCCGGCGTGACTTCAAGCCGAGCGGAGCGCCGCGACCGCTCGGGCCGCGCCGCCTCGGGATCGGATCAGGTGAAGCGTTTCATCGCGTCGTGGAATGACTTGGAGATGCCGTCCCAGGCCGCCTGGAAGCCCTTGCTCATGTCGTCCCAGGCATCGTCGCTGGCGTGTTGGGCTTCCTTCATCTTGGCCTGCGCCTCGTCGCGCATCTTGCGCATCTCGTCGAGCTGCTTGCCGTACTCGATCCGGGCATCGGCCTGGGCTCCCTTGGCCTTGGCCTGCATCTTCTCGATATCGGCGGACCACTCATCGACCTTGGCCTTCATCTTGTCGACGTATGCGCTGCGATCAGTCATGGCTTCCTCCGTGGATTGCGTCCCTGAACATGTGGGAACGACGCCGCCGCGAACAAGGCGGATCGTGAATGTGAGGTCCGCATGAAGCTGAAGCTCGACATCGATCCCGACATCGTCGCCATGATGGCTGCCGAGGTCGCGGCGGGCGAACGCGCGGTGACGGCAGCCATGCGCGAGGCCGGGACCGGGCTGAAGGCCGCGTGGCGGCTGCAGATTACCGGCGCGGGGCTCGGGCGACGGCTCGCCAACTCGATCCGCAGCCAGAACTTCCCGAGGTCGGGCGAGAGCCTCGATGCCGCCGCGCTGGTCTGGTCCAAGGCCCCGGTGATCGTCGGCGCGCACGATACCGGTCCGCTGATCCGCTCGAAGGACGGGTTCTGGCTGGCGATC
>CAVORV010000034.1:0-53789 GCA_963698685.1 uncultured Alphaproteobacteria bacterium | reverse complement strand
GCCGGCGTCTCGGCGAGGCGCTCGGCTTCGACAGGATGACCATCTGGCGCTGGCGACAGAAGATCATCCGCGCCCTCGGCGGTTCGGGCGCTTCCAACCTCGGCGGCGTGGTCGAAGCGGACGAGAAATTCTTCGGGAATCCCGCAAGGGCTCGCGTGAGTGGGTCAGGCATCAGCGCGATCCGGTCAATCATCCGAAGCCGGACCGGATGCGCCGGGTGGACTACAAACGTATGAGAACGAAACTGCCGGCCGGGATCTCGAAGTATCAGATCCCGGTCCTCACGATGGCGGATCGCGGGGGTGCCCGGCGTGCGGACGTATTGCCCGACCACAGCGCGCCGCCGCTGATGGCGGTGCTCGCACGATGCTTGCGCGGCGACGCGGTCCTCTGCAGCGACCGTGACCCTGCCTATGATTTTTTCGCCCGGCGGAACGGCGTGCCGCACTACCGCATCGACGCGAAGAAGGGCCCTTTCGTCATCAACCGGGCATTCCACGTCCAGACCATCATCAGCCTGCACGATCGCTTCGAACGTTTCATGGAACCGTTTCGCGGCCCGGCGACCAGGAACCTGACTGTCTATGCCTCATGGTTCATCGCCCGCTCTGATCGAACCGAACCGGAGCGCGTCGAAGACGCGTGGGATCGACTGATGGCCGCATGACCAATACGGTTTTCAGACATGGCCAAAAAAAACTGACGCACCCGCAACTCGGGTGCGCCCGGACTTGGCCGATGCGGGACGCGGGCATCGGGTTCAATCCGCGTGGAACACCTCGACGAGCGGGATCGCGACCGGGGAATTGTCGGGGTGGGTCTCCATGATGTCGGCCATGTGCGCCCACCAGCGCTTCATCACGTCGGTCGCGGCGAGATCGGCCATTCGGTGGTTTTCCGTGCGGCTGAGGGTCGCGAAGAGGATGTCGGTCTCGGGGTCGTGGAAGATGGTGTAATCGCGCACGCCGGACGCGGCGAGCAGGTCGGAAAGCTCGGGCCAGATCTCGTCGTGGCGTCTGCGGTACTCGGCCTCGTTGCCCGGGAGAAGCTTCATTTTGAAGGCGTGGCGTTCCATCCAGCGTGATCCCGTTGGCGGCGCCCATCGCGTCCGCGGGCACAGGATCGGCTCATCGTTCAAGCGCGTCAACAGGCGTGGCGCGAAGATCAGGTTTCGGTCCGACGTGGACCGCACGACGCGGCTCTGCAGACTTGTTCCGTTGGCGAATGGCAAGTCATTGCCATATATTCTCAGGGTTTGCGTCTGGACGTCATCGTTAAGAATCGTGGCTGCAAGTTCCGGCTCGGCGGCCACCGTCGTTCCGGCCAGAAGAACCGAGCCTCCGGGCGCCAGCGTCACCGCCATCGCCATCGCCGTTGCGGGAAAAAAGGCCAGAACGGCCCCGAGAAGATATGGGCCAATGGAATAATGTCTCGTGCCATCCCCTCATTCGTGCGTTCATGAAATCACGGAACTTCAGGGACAGAGCCGAAACTCCGTCTGGACAGCATACCACAAAAACGCCGAGCGTCTTGCGGCCGGTTGGAGGGGCCGGCGGCCTGGCCCTAAGCGGGCGTGGGCGCGTCCGGGTCGATGAGGGTCTCGGACCGGAGATCGTCCCAGAAAGCGGCGGGAATCGAATCGCCGAGCGAGGCGACGTTGGCCTCGACCTCGACGCGCTTCATGGCGCCGGGGATGATCGAGACGACGGCTGGATGGGCGAGCACGAATTGCAGGGCCGCGGCCTGGAGCGAGACGCCGTGGCGGGCGCAGGCGGCCTCGATGCCCTTCACCTTGTCGATGATCTCCTTGGGCGCGTCCTCGTAGCGGTATTTCGCGTTGCCGCCGGAGCCGGTCGCGAGGATGCCTGAAGCGAAGGGCGAGCCGATGATCGCGCCGATGTTCTCGTCGACGCAGCGCTTCATGCCGGTGTGGAGCGTTCCCTGGTCGACCAGCGTGTAGGGCATCGCGACCAGCAGGAAATCGAGATCGACCTGCGGCGCGATGGTGTCGAGGGCGAGATGCGTGTTGATGCCCATGCCGAAGGCGGGGATGTCGCCGGCGGCCTTGAGTTCCTGGAGCGCCTTGACCCCGCCGCCGTCGAGAAGCTCGCGCAGATAGCCGTCGAGCGCTTCGCCGTGATAGTCGAGGCTGAGATCGTGGATCAGCAGCCCGTCGACGGTCGGGAGCGCGAGACGCTGCAGCGCCTCCTCGTAGCTGCGCATGACGCCGTCATAGGTGTAGTCGAATTTGACCTCGAAATTGAGGCCGCCGGTCCAGGGGCTCCGATCGAAATTCGTCGGGTCCTTCGGACGCTTCAGGGTGCGTCCGACCTTGGTGGTGATCTGGAACTGGTCGCGTGGGATGGTTCGCAGGAAGCCGCCCAGACGGTGCTCGGCGAGGCCGCGTCCGTACCAGGGCGCGGTGTCGAAAAACCGCACGCCGAGATCCCAGGCGCCCTGGAGCGTGGCGCGCGATTCCGCTTCGTCGATGACGCCGTAAAGCTCGCCCAGATGCGCGGTGCCCATGCCCATGACGGGCAGCGACAGCGCGGTGTCGCCGACCTTGCGATGTTCGGTGATCTGATACGGCATGGCGATGTCTCCCGGAGTTGGCGGCCGGCGTTCGGGGCCGGTCCTTGCGCGAAAACTGTCAGGCGCGGTTTCGTTTGACAAGGCCCGATCGGGGCGCGACCCTGGCTTCCGCAGCCGAAGGAGACGAGACCATGCCCGACTTTCCCATCGTCGATACGCACCTGCACGTCTGGGATCCGGCCCGGCTGACATATTCCGCGTTCAAGGGTCATCCGCTGTTCTCCAAGCCTTTTCATGTGGAGGACTACGCGCGGGATTGTGGCGATGTCGCGGTCGAGGCGATGGTCTTTCTCGAATGCTACACCGGGTTCGAGGACGACGGCCGCGAGTATCTGGAAGAGGTGCGTTTCGTCGAGGACGAGGCCAGAGCGCGACCCGCGGCTCAAGGCGATCGTGCCGATGGCGCCGCTGGAGGACGGCGACGGCGCGCGCGCGGTTCTGGATGTCATGGCGTCCGAGCATCCGGCCGTGCGGGGCATCCGGCGGATCGTGGAATTCGACGACGATCCCAGGGCGCTGACGCTCAGCGACGGTTTCGTCCGGGGCGTGAACCTTCTCGAGGAATACGACTACCATTTCGAGATCAACGTGAACCACACGCAGATGGATATCGTCCGGGAATTCGTGAAACGCGTTCCCGACACGCGGATGATCCTCGACCATTGCGGCAAACCGGGGATCGCCGAGGGGGCGATCGGACAATATCGGGACGACGTGGCCGAGTTGTCGCGCCATCCGAACCTGTGGATCAAGCTGTCGGACCTGCCCGTGGAGGCGGACTGGGAGACGTGGACCGACGCGGACCTGCGGCCCTACATCGACGCCACGATCGAGGCGTTCGGGATGGACCGGGTGATCTATGCGGGCGATTATCCGATCTGCCTGCAGGCGACCACGCTGCCTCGCTGGGTGGATGTGCTGGATCGGGCGCTGGCAGGCCTGAGCCGCGAGGATCTGCGCAAATTCTACCGCGACAATGCCAATGATTTCTACCGGCTGGGTCTGCCGGCCGCATGACCGGACGCGTGGCGATCATCGGCGCGGGAATGGCGGGCCTCGCGGCGGCGCGGCGGTTGCGCGCGGCGGGCGTGGACTGCGCGGTCTTTGACAAGAGCCGAGGCCTCGGCGGTAGGATGGCGACGCGGCGCGACGGCGATCTGCGGTTCGATCACGGGGCGCAGTATTTCACGGCCCGGGGTAAGCGTTTCAAGGCGCTCGTCGAGGAATGGCGCACGGCGGGCGCGGCGGCGGAATGGTTCGAGGGCGCCTTCGTCGGCGTGCCGGGCATGAGCGGGCCGGCGCGGGCGATGGCCGAGGACGTGGAGGTCGCGGGCGGCGTGCAGGCGTCCGGGCTGCGTCGCGACGCGGACGGATGGCGTGTGCTCGACGCGGAGGGCGCGCGGGATGGCGCGTTCGCGGCGGTTCTGCTGGCGGTGCCGGCGCCGCAGGCCGTGCCGCTCGCGGCATCGGCCGGGGTCGCTTTTCCGGCGCTCGAGGCGGTGCGGTACGCGCCGTGCTGGGCGCTGATGCTCACCTTCGAGGGGCCGAGCGGCCTGCCGGAGGATCATCGGCGCTTCGAGAGCGGTGCGATCTCGTGGATCGCGCGGAACGGGTCGAAGCCCGGGCGGGACCCGGCGCCGGAGACGCTGGTCGTCCATGCCGCGCCGGACTGGTCGCGCGCTCATCTGGAGATGTCGAAGGAGGACGCGGCGGCGGCGCTCGTGGCCGAGCTGCCGGGCGTCGGGGTGAAGACCGCGCCTGCCCGCGCGGCGGCGCATCGCTGGCGCTACGCGATGGTCGAGCGCGCGGCGGAGGCGGCGTATCTGTGGGACGCGTCGGCGGGAATCGGGGCCTGCGGCGACTGGTGCCTCGGGCCGCGTGTCGAGGCCGCGTTCGACAGCGGCGACGGGCTCGGCGCGGCGGCCGCGGCGGCGCTCGCCTAGCCGCGCAGGTCGGCCAGGCCCGCCCAGACGAGGCGGAGCGCCAGCAGCGTCAGGATGAAATTGAGCGCCACATGGAAGCGCGCGTCGGTCGTGGCGCCGAGCACGCGCTTTCCCGCGAGTGTGCCGAGAAACCCGGTCGCGATCATCCCCGCGATGAGCGGCAGCCACGGAGCGAAGGCGAAGCCGAGCAGGCCGAAGGCGAGCGTCTTGAATACGTGCTGGAGCGTCATCATGGTGGCGTGGGTCGCGACGAAAGCGTGGCGACCGAGGTCGCGCGACTTGAGATAGGTCGCGACGAACGGGCCGGTCGCGCCGAAGAACATCGTGAGGAACGTCGAGACGCGCGCCGGTCACGGCGCCTTGGCGGCGCAGGAACGCGGGCGGCTTGAACGCGACAGACCAGAGGATGAAGAGCCCGACGCCGATCTGGACGCCACCGGGCGGAAGCTGGACCGCGAAGGCGCCGCCGAGGCCCGCGCCGATCACCGATCCGAGCGCGAAGGCCGTCACCAGCGGCCAGTCGACATGGCGGATCAGAAGACCCATGCGGCCGAGATTCGAGCCGAACTGCACGACGCCGTGGACGGGAATGAGCGCCGCCGGCGGCAGGAGCGAGGCGAGCACCGCCAGAAGCGCCACCCCGCCGCCGATGCCGAAGGCCGCCGTGGTGAAAGAAGTCGCGAAGCTGACGGCGAGCAGCGCCGTGAAGACGTCCCATCCGGTGTCCGGCGGCAGGATCATGGCATTCTCCGGGCGGGTGCGGGTTCACGGTTAGCGGCCGGAGAAACGTGCGGCAAGGTGGTTCGACATTCGCGCGTCGCGCCGGTATTGCTGCGCGGACGCCCGTTCCAGAGGAGCCGCGACCCATGTCCGATTGCGTGATGGAGCCATGCCCCCGGCCTTCGGCCCCGCTCCGGAGCGTCGATTGTCTCTCCGTGAGTGGCCGCGACCGGATCGCCGTGGATGCGATCGACGTTCGGGCGGTCTGAGGCGCGAGATGAACCGCGTGTTCGTGCCATCTCTGGATCTTGTGCCGCGCGTGGCTGCGGGCGAAACGGCGGCCATCGCGCGGCTGATGGCGCGGGCCGAGAGCGGATCGGAGGAGGTGCGGGCGGCTTTGGGCGAGGTCTATCGCCGGGCGGGACGCGCGCATCTGATCGGGGTGACCGGCCCCCCCGGTTCTGGCAAATCGACCCTTGTCGGGCGGCTGATAGAGCGCCTGCGCGCGCTGGGCCGACGCGTGGCGGTGGTGGCGGTCGATCCGTCCAGTCCCTATTCCGGCGGCGCGATTCTCGGGGATCGTCTGCGCATGAACGCGCATTCGGAGGATCCGGGCGTCTTCATCCGCTCGCTCGCCACCGGAGGCGCTGGCGGCGGGCTGTCGCGCGCGGCGCTCGATCTGGGTGACATCCTGGACGTGGCGGGGTTCGACGCGGTGATCTTCGAAACGGTCGGCGTCGGCCAGGACGAGGTCGACGTGGCGCGGGCGAGCCATACTACGATCGTGGTTTCCGCGCCCGGTCTCGGCGACGGCATCCAGGCGATCAAGGCCGGGATCCTCGAAGTCGCGGACGTGCATGTGGTCTCAAAAGCCGACCGTCCGGACGCGGCGGCGACGCTCGCGGATCTGGCGATCATGCTGGACCGACAGCCCGCGCGGCCGGACGGGTGGCGGGTTCCGGCGCTTGGCGTCTCGTCGGTTGCGGGCGATGGCCTAGACACGCTGGTCGAGACGCTGGACCGTCACCGCACGGCGTTCGCCGGGCCGGCGGGCGAGGCGCGTCGGGCCGGCATCGCCGCTTTCCGGATCGCGCGGACCGCCGATACGCTCCTGCGCGAACGCTTCGCCACGCTGCCGCCTGACGACGCGGAGCGGCGCGTGGCGGCGCGGGACCTCGATCCTTATGCCGCGGCCGCGCGGCGCGTTCGGGCCTTCATGGGAGAAGACGATGTCTGACATCGCAGGAGCAGGTGGCGGGCTTCACGTCCTGCCGTATCTCGGCACCGCGCCGCGCTTCGCCGGGCCCGTGCTGCATGCCGGTCCGGGCGCCGCGGTGCTGGGCCGGGCGATTGTTGGCCGTGACGCGTGGTTCGGCGCGCGCGCCGTCGTGCGGGCCGACGGCGAGACGGTGACGATCGGCGACGGCTTCCACATGGGCGCGCGCGGGACGGTGCATATCTCGACGGACGAGTACGCGACGAGCATCGGCGACGGCGTCACCGCCGGGCCGGGCGCGGTCATCCACGCCTGCGCGGTCGGGAGCGGATGCTGGATCGGCGCCGGGGCGGTGATCCTCGACGGCTCGCGGATCGAGTCCGGCGCGGCGCTCGCGGCCGACGCGGTGGTCTATCCGCGCTCCCAACTCGAGGGCGGATGGCTGTGGGAGGGCGCGCCCGCCAAGCCCGTACGACGGCTGGACCCGGATGAGCTGACGCGGATGCACGCGGCGACGCGGGCGGAGCCGGACGAGGCGTCGCCCGCGCCCGGAGGCGGCGCGGAGCTGATGTTCGTGGCCGCCACGGCGCGCGTCGCGGGACGGATGACCGGCGCGGGCGGCAACGGGGTGTGGCACGGCTGCGAGATCGACGGCGGGACCATCGGCATCACGCTCGGCGCCGATACCAACATCCAGGACAACAGCACGCTCCGGGCGGTGGACGCGCCCGTCGCGATCGGCGAGCGCGTGACGATCGGCCACAACGTGACCATGACGGATTGCGAGGTCGGCGACGGCTCGCTGATCGGGATCGGGGTCGTTCTTGCGCCCGGAACGCGCGTCGGCCGCGAGGTTCTGGTGGCCGCCGGAGCGCGCGCCGATCCGGGCCAGATTCTCGAGGACGGCCATCTCTATGCGGGGCGCCCGGCGCGCCGGCTCAAGCCGCTCGACGCGGGCAAGCGCGATATGATGGCGGCGATCTGGCCGCACTACATCGACTACGCCCGCGCTTTCGCGAAGGCCCAGCGCGCGGCGGCACCGTCCTGAAATGGATTGCACGACCCGCGGTCCGACGCTACTTACCGTGCGGGAGCCCCTATAGCTCAGCTGGTAGAGCAACTGATTTGTAATCAGTAGGTCCGCGGTTCGAGTCCGTGTGGGGGCACCACTTTTAGGTTCGCGCAAGTTCGCTGACGATTGATTAGCTCCTGAAATTAAGAGATAAATGGCTTCCAACAGGACGCTGGCGGTCGCCATTGTTCGCTAGCAGCCGTGCATTTTCGGGGGCCTTGATGGGGGCCTTCTGATTTGCCGTCAAAGGGAGGCCCCCAAATTGGGAATTTCAGACTCCGCGATCCGGGCGCTCAAGCCGAGAGACAAGAGTTACAAGGTTGCCGACGAGAAGGGCCTCTACCTGCAAGTGACGCCGTCCGGAGGCAAGCTTTGGCGGGTCAAATTCCGAGTTCCGGGCGGAGCCGAGAAGAAGCTCTCGCTCGGCGCATATCCCGATGTGAGCCTCAGACAGGCTCGCGAACTGCGCGACGAAGCCCGAGGCCTTCTGGCCAGAGGCATCGATCCCGCCGAGAAAAAACAGCGTGACAGGCGTGTCGCCAAGGTGAACGCCACCAACACGTTTGGAGAAGTGGCTCGGGCGTACATCGCGAAGAATCGACGGGACGGTCTCTCGGAGGCTACGGCCAGCAAACGTGAATGGTTTCTCCGGCTTGTCGAACGGCGCTTGGGTCATCGCCCTGTCGCCGAAATCTCGCCGTTTGAGATCCTTGAGACGGTGCGGCCATTTGAGACCGCGAAGAACGACGAGAAGGCGCATCGCACTTTGCAGTTCGTCGGGCAGGTCTACAGATACGCCGTCGCGAACCAGATCGCGGCTTCGGATCCAACCCGAGACCTTCGGGGCGCGCTGTCCAGCCGTAAGCCGAAGCACTTGGCCGCGATTCTCGAGCCGAAGAAAGCGGGCGGACTTCTGCGCGCGATCGATGGATATGAGGGCAATCCGCTGACGCGGATCGCTTTGCAGCTTTCGGCGCTGCTCTTCGTCAGGCCCGGCGAACTGCGACGTGCGGAGTGGGCCGAGATCGACCTTCAATCCGCTGTCTGGTGCATTCCGGGCGAGAAGATGAAAGGTCGGGTGGAGCACGCGGTTCCGCTGGCGCGTCAGGCGACCGCACTTTTCGACGAGGCGAGACGCCTCACGGGCGATGGTCTATATGTGTTCCCTTCGATCCGGTCGGCCGCCCGTCCGATGTCCGAGAACACGGTGAACGGGGCTCTCAGGCGTCTTGGCTATTGAGGCGATGAGATGACGGCGCATGGCTTTCGAGCCATGGCGAGCACCCTCCTGAACGAGTTGGGCAAGTGGTCGTCCGACGCGATCGAGCGCGCCTTGGCCTACAAGGACAGGGATGCTGTGCGCGCGGCATATCACCGTGGCGCGCATTGGGCGGAACGCGTCGAAATGGCGCAGTGGTGGGCCGACCATCTGGATCAACTTCGCGTCTGTGCTTAGGCGCTCGCGCTCGCCCACCGTGGCCGTTTCGTTCTAGGATGTCCGACCCTTTGAGGCCTGATCCCGAACCGTCGAACCCACACCCGCAGTCAGCGCCCAGCACGGGCTTGCTTGCCGCGGATGGCCCATGCTGCCCTTCGCGGCGCGTCACGATGCTGCGCCGCGGTTCTCCGAAGCTGCCGTTCATTGGCCGCGCAGCAATCCGACCCTAGAGATGTCGGGTCTGCGGACGAGGACTAAGCCGCTACCGCGGCAGGGCGCTTGTAACTGCTGTCGGGCGCTGATCTGAACGCCGCGCTTCTCCGATCGGGCTCTTCGGCCTGACGATTGGGATCTTCTCAATCGTCAGACAGGAGGTTTCCATGGAGGAGAAGACCACGCCGCTGCGCGAGCGGATGATCGAAGACATGCGCATTCGCGGAATGGGCGACAAAGCCCGGAAGGCCCACATCCGGGCGATCAAGGATTTCGCCGGATTCCTGGGCCGCTCGCCGGATACGGCGACGCCGGATGACCTTCGCGCCTACCAGCTCCACATGACCGATGCGGGCGTCACGCCGCCCACGTTCAATGCCCGCATCATGGCGCTGCGGTTTCTGTTCGGCACCACATGCAAGCGCGAGGAGATGCAGCAGCACATGCAGTTCCGGCGGCAGCCGCGAAGACTGCCCGTCGTGCTGAGCGTCCAGGACGTGTCCGAAGTATTGGCGGCGGCGCCCGGACCGGGGCTCAAGTATCGCGCCGCGCTCAGCATCAGCTATGGCGGCGGGCTGCGCGCCGCGGAGGTCTGCGCCCTAAAGATCGGCGACATCGACAGCGGCCGGATGCTGATCCATGTCGAGCAGGGCAAGGGGCGCAAGGACCGCAAGGTCATGCTGTCGCCCCATCTTCTCGAACTGCTGCGCGCCTACTGGCGCGAGGCCCGTCCCGCAGGCTGGCTATTCCCCGGAAAGCCCCGGATCAACCCGATCTCGCCGCGTCAGTTGAGCCGGGCCTTCCTGACCGCCAAGGCCTTGGCTGGCATCACCGGGCCGTCCACCCTGCATACCCTCCGCCACAGCTTCGCCACCCATCTTCTGGAGGCGAACACCGATGTGCGGGTGATCCAGGTGCTGCTCGGTCATGCCAAGGTGACCACGACCCAGCAATACGCCCATGTCGCGACACGCATGATCCGCGACACGGCGAGCCCATTCGAGGCGCTGGCCGCGCTTCAGGGACGGGTCGCGCCGCCAAGGCCAGGGCCGGAGTAGACCGCGCCGGGGGTGTCCCGGCCGAAGCTGGAACTCGCTGACATCTTCCGCGCTCACGGACCCGCGTGGCGGCGGGCCCATGCCGGACATGTCAGCCTGAGCCAGCTGAAGGCGATGTCGGCAATCGAGGCCTGCCGGACCGAGGCGCTCGGCGGGCATGTCGCGGCCTGCACCAAGTGCGTCCACCAGCACATCGCCTATAATTCCTGCAAAAACCGGCACTGCCCGAAGTGCCAGGGACCGGCCGCGCGGGACTGGATGGCGGCGCGCGCCGAGGACCTGCTGCCGGTGGAATACTTCCACGTCGTTTTCACCCTGCCGGCGGAGATCGGGCGGATCGCCTACGCGAACAAGAAGGCGATCTACGATCTGCTGTTCAGGACGTCCGCCGAGACCGTGACGACGATCGCTGCCGACCCCAGACATCTGGGCGGCCGCACCGGCATGACCAGTGTCCTGCACACATGGGGATCCGCACTGACCCATCATCCGCATGTCCACATGATCGTGCCGGGCGGCGGGCTATCGCCCGACGGGACGCGCTGGATCGCGTGCCGACCGGGATTCTTTCTGCCGGTCCGTGTACTGTCGCGACTGTTCCGGCGGCTGTTCCTGGAGGGATTGTCGGCGCTGCACCACGCCGGCAAGCTCACCTTCTCCGGTGGCCTCGAGCACTTGGCGGACCCCGACGCCTTCGCCACCTGGCACGCGCCGCTGCGCAACGCCGAATGGGTGGTCTACGCCAAACCGCCCTTCGGCGGGCCCGGGGCGGTGCTGGCCTATCTCGCCCGCTACACTCATCGCGTCGCGATCTCGAACCATCGCCTGGTCAGCGCCGACGCGGACGCCGTGGCCTTCCGCTGGAAGGACTACCGGATCAAGCGCGGCGATCGGATGAAGGTCATGCGTCTCTCCACAGGCGAGTTCATCCGGCGCTTCCTCATCCACGTCCTGCCGGACGGCTTCCACCGCATCCGTCACTACGGCCTGCTCGCCAGCGCCGGCCGCAGGCGAAACGTCGAGACCATCCGTCGTCTGCTCGGCGCCGAGCCGCCCGCGCAAACCGAGACGACCAGCACCGACGCGGACCCGCCGCTCACCCTCAGAGAGCCGTGCCCTGATTGCGGCGGGCCAATGCGAATCGTCGAAACCTTCCGGCGCGGCGAGCGTCCGATGAGCCGCGCACCACCACGAAAGGCCGCCGCATGATGACAGGGCCATCCCCTTCGCTGACCCCGATGCGGATCGATCCACCGATCCGCAAACCAGGATCCGTTGCGCCGGCCGTTTTCCACACCCGGGCACTCGCCTCCGCGGCAAGGCCCACGACGGCTCCCCAGGTGCGGATCATTCCTGAATGCCGCGTGGAAACGATCCGCGGGAGACATCCGACGCGATGCCCGAACCACGCCGCCAACGATGCCGTGACGCTTTCCCCATAGAGCGTCGCCAGACCCCCGCGGCTTCCTCCTTGTCAGGTTTTCCAACGCGGGCCGCCACCACCCGGGACGCCAACGTCACGCCGCGTCCCGCATCGAAAAACCTCCGACCAAGCCGCCGTTGGTCGCCATGCCAAGAAGGGACGCGAACGGCCCAGAGCGGACGTTCAGGCAGATCGCAGCGAATGCCGGCTTCGCCATAGAAACGATGATCGTCCTCGCAGCCAGCGTCGGTGTCGTTCGGGCTGTCCACGCCGTTCGCCGTGCTGGCGGGAGTCCGGTCTGAGGTTCGACGGCCTGCAGCATAGTGGCCTGGCTCAGATTTGAGCGCTAAGGTTCTCGCGGGGAGCTGCTGGAGTATGGGGCCGTGCGTCGGACGCCCGTGATCGCGACATACGTGACGACGCCGCTGCCCGCGCTGGTCGAGGCGGCGGCGGGAACGCGGGCGATCACCAAGATCTTCTCATCGGCGGAGGTGCCGGAGATCGCCCAGGGAGCTTCGGTTCGATTCATGCCGCAGCGAAACCTGTATGCCCTGCTCGAGTCGACGGCCCGGGTGCTTGGCATGCGCGACCTCGGTCTCGCCTATGGACTACACCTCAATGTCGTCGACTGGGGCCTCTGGGGGGCCTATGTCCGCGGCGCGGAGACGCTGGAGGGTGCGCTGAGGCGCGCCGGGCGCGCAATGCCGTACCATGTGAGCATGGACACGCTTACCCTCGAGGTCCGCGGAGACGAGGCGTGGTTCGTCCACCGCGCTGAGCTTTTCGGCATCATCGGATACCCACACTATGCCGCATGCGCGGCCTCGGCCATGATCAGCCTCATCCGGGCGTTCACCGGCCCGGGGTGGAGGCCAAGCCGGATCGAGGTCAACCTGCCGCGGCCTCGCAATGCGGAGGCATGGGAAGACGTCTTCCGATGCCCGGTCGTCTTTGATCGCCCGGACTTGGCGGTTGTCCTGCCGCGCGATCTGTTGACCTCCGCGAGGCTCTCTTCCTCCGACGATCGGCCCGTCACGATGGCGGATCTGCGCAGGCTGGTCTCCGGCGGTGCGCCCCGCGACTTCGTGGGCGAGGTCACCGAGATCGTGCGGTTGCGCCTGCTTCAGGGAGAGTCCGACATCGAGGGCCTTGCGCACCTCCTCGCGCTTGGGCCTCGGACGATTCAGCGACGTCTCGTCGACGCCGGAACAAGCTACCGGAACATCGTGGCGCGCGTACGCGTCGAACGTGCCCTCGAGTTGCTTCAGGAGACCGACATCCCGATCTTCCAGATCTCTGGCGAACTCAGTTATTCCGCGCCGACGCACTTCGCCCGCGCCTTCCGCAGGGCCACGGGCCGGTCTCCGGACGAGATCCGCCGCGCGTCGAACGGCACCAGTCCGCCCCCTTGAGAACCTGCTCTCGATCCCGCAGTGAGCGCCTGCCCTTTGTCGTAAAATGGTCGGTCCCGCGCGGCGCGGGGAGTGTAGAACTCCGCGGATGCCAGAATTCGCAGGAATGAAGCGGCACGTCTGCACAATGGAGCGAGACCAAGCATGACACCATGGAAATCGGTTGCAGCCGCGGCGTTGATCCTGTCAGCCGCCCCCGCCGCCGCGGAGCCCACCTACAAGGCGGACGTGCCGCCCTCGATCCTGACCCCCGACACGGTCGAGACCCGGCTGGGCACCTTGCGGTTCACGGACGGCGCCCCCGACGCCGAGACGGTGAAACTGGCCTACGACAACCTCGACTTCATGCGGGGCGTGCAGGCGTTTCTCGACGGAATACCAGCGGCATCGATCTATGCGATGTGCCACGGCCTGCGGGAAGGAGCCGGGGTCGACGATCAGACGTTCGGAATTTTCGAAACGCTCATGGACGCCAGGTCGCTTTTTCTGACGGCCCAGACGACAACCGCCTACGTGACCCACTGCTTTGACCTCGAAAATGGTCCGATCGTTCTGGACGCGTCGCCCGGCCTGCTCGGACCGCTGGACGACGCGTATTTCCGGCACGTCGTCGACGTGGGCCTGACCGGACCCGACCAGGGGCAGGGAGGCAAATTCCTGCTGGTACCGCCGGGATACGAGGGCGAGCTGCCCGAGGAGGGCTACTTCATCGTCAAGTCCCCCACCTACACCGTCTGGCAGTTGACCCGGATCATGAATGGCGATCTGGCGGCGGGCGTGCAGGGGGTCAAGGACACGATGCGGGTCTACCCCTGGGCGCAGCGGGACAACCCGCCGGAAACGAAGTTCGTCAACCTGTCCGGGCTGCAGTTCAACACGGTCCATGCCAACGACTTCGAGTTCTACCAAGAGATCAACGCCGTCATCCAGAAGGAACCGGCCGACGCCTTGCCGGCGGAACTGGTCGGCACGCTGGCGGCGATCGGCATCAAGAAGGGCCAGACCTTCTCACCCGATGACAGGATGCGCGCGATCCTGACCGACGCGGTCGCGGTCGGCAACGCCACCGCGCGGGCGATAGTGTTCGCCCAGCGGGACCCGCGCGGTTTCTACTACCCCGACCGTCAGTGGAAGACCAACTTCATAGGCGGCAGTTCCGAGTTCTACGACAACGGCGAACGGATGCTCGATTCCCGTGTCCTGTTCCACTACTACGCCACCGGGATCACGCCCGCGATGGCCGAGCCGGTGGTGGGGTCGGGATCGGTTTATGCCTATGCGGAACGGGATGCGAACGGCGACTACCTGGACGGCGGCAAGACCTACAGTATCACCCTGCCGGCCCCGATCCCGATGAACAACTTCTGGTCGTTCATGGTCTACGACAACCAGACGCGCTCGATGCTCGAGACCGACCAGAAGTCGGCCGGACTCGACAGCATGAGCCCCGATCTCGTCGCCAACGCGGACGGCTCCTACACCGTGTGGTTCGGTCCCGAGGCGCCGGAGGGCAAGGAGGGCAACTGGGTACAGACCATGCCGGGCAAGGGCTGGAACACCCTGATGCGACTCTACGGCCCGCTCGAGCCCTGGTTCGACAAGACCTGGAAGCCCGGCGATTTCGAGCCGGTCGAATAGGTCCAGCAGAAACGCCGGCCTCGCGCACCCGCCGGGCCGGCGTCGCAAGCCCAAATGAACAGAAGCAAGTGAGAGCACCCGTGATCAAGGCAACCAGCTTCCCAATCGCCGCCTGTCTCGCGATGGCAATCGCGGCCCCGTCGCACGCTGCAGAAATCGTGACCGTCGACAATTTCGAACGCGCCGAGACCCACAGGACCATGCGGGACTACGTCAATCTCGGCGGGTTCGGGCAATTCCATCACATCCGGAACCCGGTCCCGATCGACGCACAGGCGGTGGTCCGGATGCAGGTCGATACGCTCTATTCCTTCGGCGTGTTCGACCTGACGACACCTGTCACGATCACGCTGCCAGATCCGGGCGATCGCTTCATGTCGGCCCTCATCATCAACGAGGATCATTCGATGATCCCCGTCGAATACGCGCCGGTCGAGTTCACGCTGACACAGGAACAGATCGGCACGCGCTACGTGATCCTCGCCCTGCGCGTCTTCATGGACGCGACCGACAAGGACGACATCGCCAAGGCGAACGCGCTGCAGGATCAGGTGGAGGTGAGCCAGGCGGATGTGGGCAGCTTCGAAGTGCCCGAATGGGACATGGACTCGCTCCTCAGGGTTCGCAACGCCCTCGCGGTTCTGGCCTCGACGGTCACGGACACGAAGGACTTCTTCGGCGACAGATCCCAGATCGACCCGCTGAAGTTTAAGATGGGCACCGCGGCCGGATGGGGCGGCAACCCGAAGGAAGGCGCGATCTACTTCTCGCATTCGCCGGCCATGAATGATGGCAAGACACCCTACTCGGTGACGATCAAGGACGTGCCGATTATGGAGAAAGGCTTCTGGTCGATCACTGTCTATGGCGAGGACAACTACATGAAGCCGAACGAACTGAACCGGGTCGCACTGAACAACGTCACCGCCGAGAAGAACGCGGACGGCAGCGTCACGATCAATGCCGGCGGCTGTGAAGACGGGCGCATCAACTGCATCCCGATCACCGAAGGCTGGAACTACGTGGCAAGGGTATATCGTCCGATGCCCGAAGTCATCTCGGGCGAATGGGTCTTCCCGGAGATGCAGCCCGTCGAGTGAAGCTCATGTTCGCTCAGGGGGCAGGCGCAGGGAACGGTCGGTTACCCGACCTCGGGGACGAACCTGTCGGCGACGCTGCTCCAGAGCGAAGCGCGCAGCATCGTCACGCGCGAGTACGAGAAGTTCACGACGCTCTTCGACTCCCTTTTCCCGGCAACCGTGACAGGCACTGTCGCATCGCGACTTGCCGTCTGCGCCGTGACGGACGGCGCGCCGTTCTTCGATCTGTGCTCTCTCGGGGCCACCGACGCCATGCGTGGCTTCGACGTCACCCGCAATCTCGACCGGCGCCTCGTCTCGGCGCAGATGGCCTACCGGCAGTGCTTCACCGACCGGCTGGGCGCGGTGGCCTTTGTCGGAGAGGGTGCAGTCGCGGGGGATTTTGGCGCTCTTTCCTTGTCGGACGGGTAGCTCGCCGGCGGTGTCGGCGCCCGCATCCGGCTCTCGAGGTCGTTCCCGGTGGATTTCTCCCTGGACTCGGCCTGGAACGATACGGGAGAGCAATTGGTCTACATCTACATCGGGCAGAGGTTCTGAGCTGCCGCCGGGACTCGGGCCTTGAGTTCAGGTCGTGTCACACTTGGAGGACACGGACACAATCAAGCCTTCGCCGCGCGCCTCTCTTCTCTTGCCTGAAACCGAGAGCGGACGGTCGTGCTGATCGCGGCGAAGGCCCGCTTGCCGCCCTTCGTGACGATTGTCGCGAACGGCCCGGACCGGCCCTTCGCGGCGCGTCACGATGCTGCGCCGCGGTTCCCCGAATCTGCCGTTCATGCGCGGCGCAGCAATCCAACCCTCGAGAGGTCGGCTCTGCGGACCTTTCTGCCGTTCGCTTCGGATGCTCGATCATCGACTGGAATTCGATGATGCCGGGAAAGAAGGGCGGCGAGCGTGGACACGCGGCCCTTCCTCAGGGTTGGGCTTTCTTCTCGAGAGCGGACATTCCGGAAGACACGGATATGCCAACTTTGCTGCGCGGCAGCATGGCGGCTTGGAGGCCGCCGCGCCGCACAAGGTCCGTTGCAAGTGTCAGTTTATCTCGAACATGATGTCGTAGCTGCCGGTCGTGCCTTGGTTGCCGTTGTAGAACACCTCGACGACGTGGTCTCCGCTCCGGTCGAGCCCACCCGTGAAATTGTAGCCACCTTGAGACGACTCGAAGAGGATGTCGTCGCCGGGACCGTAAACGATGTAGTTGAGGTTTGCGCTGTTGCCGCGCAATTCCACGGTCAGAAGCTGATCCTTGCCGGCGCCGAGAACGTAGCGCACCGCGTCGCCGCTGCCGAGATCGTCGCTGTAGGTGGCGCCGGTCGTCCCGCTCGAGAAGCGCACGACGACCTCGTCCTGACGCGGCACCCCCGCCATGGCCCCGCCGCCGTCATCCGCGCTCTCCGCCTCGTCGACCCTGAGGTCGCCCACGGTGCCGTCCGAGTATCCGACGCATTGCCAGACCTTGCCTTCGCTGTCGCGCAGCGTAACGGAGGTGCCGGCCTCCGAGAACTCGGAATGGAGCACCTCGCCCCCGAGACCTCCGGTCACGGTTCGGATCTGGTCGATGCAGCCATCGATGGCTGCCTGCTCGTCGGCGCGGGCGGCGCCGGAGGCGGTGAGCGCGGCGGCGAGTGCCGCGACGTGAAGAACTGATCGCATTCCATGGTTCCTTTCGGCTCGACGCGCCCGAGTTGGGTCGTCATCCGGAGCGGGATAAACAGCGTCCGGCGGGCGCGAAATCCATCTGGCGAAAACAGGCTGTCCGGAAAGCGAATCCGCCGATACGCCTCCGGGCGCAGGCAGTTTCAGCCATGGCGGGCGCGCCGCAGCGTGGCCGACGGGGTTTCGCCGAAGCGCGCGCGGTAGGCCGTCGCGAAGCGCCCGAGATGCGTGAAACCACAGGCGAGGGCCGCGGCGGTGACCGTCTCGCCCTCCGCTGGCGCCAGAAGTCGGCTGCGTGCGGCGTCGAGCCGGATACCCGCCAGCATCCTACGAGGCGTCTCGCCCTTCACCGCCCCGAAGGCGAGCTGAAGGGCGCGGTCGCCTACGCCGACCGCGCGTGACACCTCGCCGAGCGAGACGATGTCCTCGTAGTTGGCGCGCATGTAGCTCTCCGCGGCGCGTACGCGCCGAACCGCGACATGGTCGACCTTCTCTCCAGGGTCCCGCAGCGCGCCGGCGGCTTCGAGGATCTCGACCAGCGTCTCGATGATCTGGGTGCAGGCGCGGTCGCGGGCGCGAGGACGGGCGAGGAGACTGTCCGGGCGCTCGAGCTCCTCGAGAACCGCATGGCAATAATCCGTCAGCAGCAGGACACCTTTCATGCGGGCGGGATCGAGCGACAGCGCGATATCGGCGCCGGCCAGCCGTTCCGCAAGAGAGGGGGCAAGACGTTCGCCCGCCGCGCGCACGGCCTGCAGCGGAATCCGCAGCGCCGCGGCCGTGAAGAGCGGCGCGTCTACCCTCTCCACCCGCGTCGCCCTTCGGTTCGGCCAGAACAGCAGCGCGCCCCGGGGGACCGAGCGGAACGTGCTGCGCGAGGTCTCGCTCACGATCCGACCGCCCTTGGGAGCGAGCAGGCTCACGCAGTCCTGGTCCACGACCCCGATGTCGTGGCCGGCCGAGACGACGCGCGCCACGCCGATATCCCCGAGCGACGCCGCATCGGTGCGGGAGAAACCCGCCACCGGATCATGCAGCGTGAGCGGCTCGTACGTCTCGAAGAAGGCACGGGCATCGCTCGCTCGCGGACGGCCCCGCGCCGCGCCGTCGGTTCGTTGGACGGTGCGCAGCAACCCCATCTGCAATCCGTTTCATGAGAGTCGGAGGTTGTTAACACGAGCCTTGCGTGAGGGCCAGAACGCCGGGCGAGACGCGTTTGTGAAAATTGGGGGCTGGCCTTGGGCCCGGGCAGCGCGGCGCGGCGCGGCGCTCAGGCCAGAACGGATTCGTTTTCCGGACAATACATCGCCGGAAGGGCTACGGGCAGCACCGCGGAATTTTCGGCCCTTGGCTGCAACGGACGCGATTTCGCATCAGTCCCGAACCGCGCCGTGAGATCGACCGTCGAGATCGAGTTGCCTTGATGCGGTATCATGGATGAGTGCCACGGCCGCGATTGTTGAAAATCGATCCTACGGTCAGTCGAAAGCCGACCCTGCGGTCAAGCGAATCGACAATGTCGAATTTACCGAGACATGTCCTGTCCCATGCTTTCTGACAGCGATGAACAATGCCTTTGGCTCGCGATCTATTCGGGGAGCCCCGCTTTCCGGAGACCGTCCAGAAACCGCGCCTTTTCATCCGGTTCGGTATACACGCAACGATACTCCGCGAGCGCGAGCGAATACTCGGGAGCGAGGCGCAGCATCTTGTCTATCTGATTTCGAGCATCCTCCAAGGCCCCCAGATGTGCGTGGGAAGCTGCCAGAAGAGATGGGGATAAAGATGATCGGGCTTGGGCTCCAACGCCTTGGAGAAGAATTCCGCAGCACGCCTGTAATCTCCGGTCTGAAAATGCGCGGCGCCTGCGTGCACGTCGAACTCGATCCTGAAGGTATCCCTCGGGCTCAGACGTCTGGCTTTCTCGATCCATCGGAACGCCTCCGCGCCATTTCCGGTCAGCGCGAGCACGGCGCCGAGAAACGAGTGGGCGCTGCTCATGAGGTTGTCGTCAGCTTTCATCGCATGTCCCTCCGACGTTGTTGAGCACGCGGAAGCGTCGGCCACATGCCATTGAAGCGTCTCCCGTTTGCCAAACACGAGTGATGTTTTGGGCACGTCATGGCCAAGCGTGTTCCAATACAGATCGTATTGAGGTATTCTGATCCATGGGGCTTGGCGAGAGGTCCGGCGTCTTCGAACCCTGCGGAGGTACATGACATGCGCTCCACGACGATGCTTTCCATGTTTGGAAGTCTGGCGCTGCTCGCGGGATCAGCGGCGGCTCAGGATGTCGATCGGGGCCTCGAGCTTGCGCAGGAGCATTGCTCCCGCTGTCACGACATCTCGAATGAGGGTGAGAACAAGACCTATCCGCCAAGTTTTGCTTCGATCGCGGTTTTCCGGGATCAGGATCAGATCCGAGCCCGGACGGTCTTCCCTCAGTTGCACTCTGCGATGCCGCAGATGATATACATGCTGTCTGGCGACGCCATCGACGATTTGGTGGCCTATATCGTCTCGCTCGACAAACACGCCGAATAGGGTCGGGTCTGACGGGCTGCTCTGCCGGATATGCAACGCGCCATCGCCGACTTGTTTCGTATGACGCGACCGAGGCCGCCGATCCGAACCGGACCGAAATCGACAAAGACGAGCCGCTGACATGACCGGAAAAAACGGCCGAGGCCCTCCCATCGCGACCGCGCCGAGTGCATCAGCCGGCCGGCTGGCGACCATGTGGGTGCTTGCGGGCACCACGGCCGCATTCCTGCTAATCCTCGCGAGCGCCGCACAGCCCCAGACCGTGTCATGCTCTGCGAGTGACTGGACCATCACCGGCGGAACGGCGGATGAACGCAGACTGATCTGCGAAGGCGTGGCGAAAACCGAGGCCCGGCTCGGATCCTGCGGTATCAGGGCGTCGGAACCGGTGGATCTGGTGGTGGCGGACTCCTTGCTGGATTTCTGCGGCGCCAAGGCCCACGCTCAATTCAGCACCAAAGACAAGACGATTTTCATAGCGCCGCTGGACGTCTGCATCTCGGAGCGGATCGAGAAGGGGCTCTTCGAACTGGTCGGCCCCGAGACCGCCTACCGCAGCATCGCCGCGCACGAGGCCGCCCACGCGATCCTCGATGCGAACGGAATGAGACCCGAGCAATGGGTGGACAACGAATATGTCGCCGCCGTCGCTCAATTCGCCGCCATTCCGCCCGAAGAGCGGGACAATCTGATCGGCGCGCTGAGGCGCCCGGCGCCTGTCACCGCCGCCGAGATCGATGCGGTGATTTATGAAATCGCTCCGCTCCTCTTCGCGGCGAAGTCTTGGCTCTACCATTCCGCGCTGCCGGAACCCTGCGCGTTTCTCAACGACCTCGTCTCCGGCTCCTTCACTTTCGTCGATAACCGGCACTGATCGCGCGCACTATGACGGGGAGGTCTGAACGCCAGCCTTCCAGTAACCCGGCGCGTGTGGCCGCGCCGCCCGACTGCCTCAAGAATGCTAGATCATTTCCGCGCTTAAGGGTCGACCTGATCGGGAGAAACCGCGCGGCTGCCGCCGGAGCATATCGTTTGGCGCAGGTCGGATCAGGGTTCAGACAAGAGGCGCGGCCACGACACCGAATGAACCACCGGGCACGAGTGCCCGGCGGTGAGTTCCATCGTGAAGCGCAACACCGCAGGCGGATGATGTATCCGTCCGTCTCGAAACGGAGAAAGGTGTCGCCATGTCAGGATATACCCACCTCACGGCCGAGGAGAGAGATCGGCTCGCCGGTCTAATGGCCGACGGTCTGTCGCTCGGTGCGATCTCCCGGGCGCTCGGCCGGGCGCCGTCGACCGTCTCGCGCGAGCTGCGGCGCAACGCGCTCGACAGCGGCGCTTACCGGCCGAACGTGGCCGACGGGGCGTACATGCTGCGCCGCCAGCGCGCGGCGTCTGATCCTTGTTGCTGCAGCGCGATGGACCGCTTCGAGCCCTTCTACGACGTTGGTGTTGAGCGCAGCATTCGGCGTCATGGGAGGAAAGCCGACCTCCGTCGCAAACGCGAACCTGATTGCCGTTGCTTCGATTGCGGACTTTCGGCGGGCGGCTCGACTGGCGCTCCGTGCTATGATGCGTCATTCTGCTCAGAGCCCCTTTTTGCCCGATGCTGCAGGCTGGACCAACTGTTAGAATTCCGTAGTTTGAGACATCCGACCAAAGGACTCAGTTGACCGACCTTGCAGATTTCGAAGCAATCGTTTGAACCACTGAAGTCCGCCAAGGGCTCATCCGTTGAGCTGAATCATGGTGGCGCTTGAGGTCACCTCGCACCCTTCCAGATATTGGTTCGGACCGTTTCAGCTTCTTCGCTGGTGGAGGCCATGATGCGTGGACGTCTCGTTTTTGCCGTCGTAGCAGCAGCTATCCTCTTTGCTGCGGATTTCGGGCTCGCCCAAGTCACCGTCAACGAGCGGCTTGCGCCCGGCCAATCTCCCTTGATCGTCGCACACCGCGCAAAAGGTGGTGGATTTCCAGAGAACTCCTTGGCGGGAATTCAGAACGCTCTCGATCTTGGGGTCGACATGGTGAAGATCGACACCCAGCTGACCCGTGATGGCCGGTATATCCTGATGCACGACCCGACCTTGAACCGGACGACAGACGTCCAGGCGGTCTATCCAGCCGGGCCTCCGAACGGCCCGACGCGCGAGACAAGCGGCGGTGCGGACTACATCCGCGATTACACGCTTGAAGAAATCAAACGCCTTCGTCTTCTGGACGGATCAAGCGGGGGTGACCATGCCGTACCGACGCTGGAAGAAGCGCTCGATCTCGTGGATGGTCGGCTGCTGGTCGCTCTGGGTCTCAAAGTCTATGAGATCGAGAGTATCACGGCTCTGCTGAACCGTCGTGACACGGAACACCTGCTGCTCTTCGGCTTCTACTACTTCGACCCACGCGTTTTGCTGGACGTTTCAACGGTCACCGACATCAGGACCTGGGTGACGATGCCGCGTGCGAGGGATTATTTGGTGGATCTGGACGCACTTTTTGAAGCGCAGGGCTCGCAACTGGCGATGATCAGCGTAACCAGCAAGAACCTCTCGCCGGAGCTCGTCGCCAGGGCCGAAGAATTGGGCGTAGCGTTGAGTGTCGGGCCTGATGGTGGAGAGGATTCGGCGCTTCTGCACGAGGCCGACGCCGCCCCGTGGCGTAAAACGCTGAACAGTGGCGCGAAGGCATTCGTGACGGGGCATCCCGCCGCGTTGTTGGAATTGCTGAACAGGTAGCGTTGGAAATGCGATTGAGTCCGCTCAACCGACCTCCCGAAGGTCGAAAAAGTTGTGCGGAGTATGAACGGAAGCCTCGGCGAACCGCGGCGCGATATAACAACTCGCACCGAAGGGGCGGGCCGGTTGCGATGATCGTCGCAAAAGGGCGGCGAGCGGACCTCCGTGCAAACGCAAACCTGATTCCAGTTGCTTCCATTGCGGACGTTCGCCGCGCGGCTCCAATGGCAGTCCATGCTGCGATGCGTCAGTCCGGTCCGAGCCCAAAGTGGTCGGAATGAAATCGCGGCCTTCGCTCATGCAGCAAAGTGATCGCCTTGCCAAAAAGAAGAGTCACCCTGATCAGTAGCCAAGAAAGCGGCCGTTCGTTGTCGGCGCAGAGAGGATCGGCGGGCCGCTGACCCAGTTGCGGACATTCCTACCGTTCGCCGCAATCGCTTTCCGGCTATCTGTCCATCAAATCTAAGATCGCGCGCGGGTGGTCCGTCATAAAGGCCGTGGCACCGCCCTCCAGCACCTCTTCCCAGGGCGCGATGTTGCCTTTGGTCAGATAATAATCCTCGGACCGGGGATATACGCTCAACCGGATTCCCAGCTCCGAAGCTTTCTCGATGAGCTCCGCGGAAGGCAGCGGCTTGTCGGCTGAGGCCATCACAAGGTCAGGACCGAACATCTCGGCCAGCATTTGGAGCCCTGCAACGGGATCCTTCCGGCAACACGCTCCCAAGTCCGCTTCGGCCTTGATGCCGGTCGCGACCGAAACCTCGAGCGCCTCCCGGTTATCGGTCGTTGAGAATGCGAGCAGGTTCTCCGTCTCCTGCGTGGCCAATAACGCTGACAGGCTCTCGAGTTCATATGTCTTGAGCGATACCGTCACCAGAACCTGGCCGTCGATCAGCGCGAGCGCCTCTTCCAGGCGCGGCACGCGGTGATCTCCGCCGTCCTGTCCGTCGGTCAGACGCAGCTGCCGGATTTCCGCGAGCGTGTAGTCAGAGATGAAATCCATGCGCCTGCCGGTCATGGGCCTGGAACGGCCGGGCGGTCCCTCGGGATAAGCCTCTTCCACGTTGGTGGTCGCGTTCAGGGTCGCGTCATGCATCAGGACGTAGCGACCATCCCGTGTGACCTGAATGGGGAGATAAACCCCGTCGACGCCAAGCTCGATGGCGTGCCGGATGGCGGCAAGGGAGTTCTCGGGGTAGCCACCTTCGAGGAAGCCTCCGTTGTTTCCGAGGTGTGACATGAGCAGAGTTGGCTGGTCAGGCGCTAACCGTTCCACCACGCTTGTCTGAGCCTCGCACAATCCCGGAAGCAATAGAGCCAGTCCGGCTACACCCGCCAATAAGCATCGCATGGAGAAGTCATCCGTCTGTTGCCTGAGCCGCATCGATCGAACCGCGAGGTGTGCATTTCGCTAATTGATCTTTACCATATCGAGATTGTTCGCCTCGGGAAAAGGAGTCCGCTCTGGGCCGTTCGCGTCGGTTGAAGCCGAACCGGCGAAGGTCCGAAAAGTCCGCGTCCCGGTCGTTCATGCCAATGGCAGGGAATGACGGCTTCTGGCCCGAAGTGCTCGAAAGCATTGTTTTCTTTCGGTTCACCTTTCTGCTACTGGCCATATCTGCGATCAGGATACGTATTGGCCGCAACACCAGTCTCGATGGTGGCAAGTGGCGGAGATCAATCATGAAGATTACAATCTTGGACGGCGGTATGGGCCAAGAGCTTGTCCGCCGAATGGGCCACGCGACGCCGCTATGGGCGATGCAGGCCCTGCTCGACGCGCCCGAACTCGTGAGAGCGGTCCACGATGACTTCTTCGCGGTAGGCGCCGAGGTCGCAACAACCAACAGTTACGCCGTCCTTCCGGATCGCCTTGCCACTTTTGGCCTGTCGGAGCGCCTTGGCGAACTCATCGAGACAAGTTGCCGGCTCGCCGCCGAAGCGCGCGATTCCGCAGGGCACGGTCTCGTCGCCGGATCTCTCGGCCCGTTGGGCTTTTCCTATCAGCCGGACAATGCGCCTCCACCCGAAATGGCGGCGGAGATCTACGCGGACGTCGCTCGTCGTCACGCTCCCCTTGTCGATGTCCTCATCCTCGAGACGATGTCCTCCATCGATCAGGCACGTGGCGCGTTGATGGGTGCCGGAGTTGCCGGCAAGCCAATGTGGCTGGCCTTGAGTGTCAACGACAACGATGGGACCAGGCTGCGCTCCAATGAGGCGCTGGCAGAGATCGGGCCCCTGATCTCCGAGTTCGCGCCCGAACGGGTCCTGCTGAACTGCTCCCGTCCGGAGGCCGTCTCAGTAGGGCTTCCGATTCTCGCGAAGCTCCACCCGCACGTTGGCGCCTACGCCAACGGGTTCACCCGGATTGCTGCCGACTTCAACCACATCGGAGCGACGACCGACCTTTTGAGCAAGCGGCACGACCTCGGTCCAGCGGCCTACGCGGCGTTCGCTCAAGACTGGGTAGCGGCCGGGGCCACGACGGTCGGAGGCTGCTGCGAGGTGGGCCCCGCCCATATCGCCGCGCTGGCCAAGTGTCTCCAATTCAACGAACAATATCCGCACCCCGTGGTCAATTAGACCATTTCGGAGCGCAGCAGCCAGCATCTCTCACCCGCTGCTTCGATCTTAAGGTGATGCCAAGGGCCGGTTTGTCCGGATACTGTTGAAAAAGTCCCTGCGAGACTGAAAATAGCGGAATCTGCGGGACATCTTTCCTGTGAGGTGTCATTTCGCAAACAGTGTTTTTCAGAGCTCCGCTATCGAGAACAATGCTCCGGAATTTCGGCGCGTTTTTCGGATGGCGGACTTTTTCAACAGTATCTCCGCAGAGCCGACCTCGCGAGGGTCGGATTGCTGCGCTGCGCATGAATGGCGGATTCCGGACACCGCGGCGCAGCATAGTGACGCGCCGCGAAGTGCTGGTCCGGGCCGTTCGCGCCGGCTTGAGGAGGTGTGGTCTTGAGAGAAGCGAACGTTTTTGATGGCAGCGAAACCGCAGGCCTTTCCGAGCCGGGCCAGTCGGGTCTGACTATTTCCCCATCATGGACGACGACGGGAAATCGCGGCCTGAGCGAGGCTCGGCAAGCGACAACTCTGAGACGCGCTCAGTCGATCACCCCTTCCAGAACGGAGCAGGCCGGATAGCCGTAGCCCCATCGCCAAGGCAGTCCCGAACATGGCGCTCCGCCGAAGCGCACGGCCAGAAACATGGCCTGCGCGATGGTGTGATAGGCGGCCTCGGTCTGGTCGGCGTTCACGTCATAGACGTCGGCCAGAGCATCGACCCGGTCGGCCCCCGTGGCGACCACGCAGGCCTCCAACGCCCGATCGGCGTTCAGGCGGGCCTCGAAGCTGCCTCCCGCATCCGCCGCCCCGCCCGCGTCGTGATAGGCCCGGTCATGCGTGACGCAGCAGCCCTCCCAAGGCGGCAAGGACTGGTGCGCCTGGGCGAAATCGGGAAAACGGCCGGCCACGACTTTCCAGACTTCCGACAGACCGCCGCTGCATCCGTCCGTCTCGAAAGGGGCCGGCGCGGTTTCGGCGTCGGCCCTCGATCTCATCAACGCTTCGTGCGCGGGCAGTTCAATGGCCCGGGCCACCGCGCCCGCGCTCCAGTCCTGCGCGCCGGCCGGCGCGCCCGACAACGCGATGCACAGCAGAGACCTAAGGCTGATCATCGCGATACGCCTTGGTGTTGAGTTCCAGTCCCAGGGCCGCCGACAGCCACAGCATCAGCCGCTCGGCCGTGCTGAGACCGGCGCGAACCTCCAGCACCCGGCGCGCCATCGCCGGCTCATCGGTGATAAGCCCGTCCACGCCCTTGGAGATCATGCGCGACATCGACACGGGGTCGTTGACCGTCCAGACATAAACGGATTTGCCGGCCGCATGCGCCTGCCGGATCAGACCGGGACCCGCGAAGCCGGTGCTGATCGCGATGAAATCGCCCTCCAGCCCCGCGACACTGCCCACGGCGCTGGCCGCAAGAACGCCACCGGGCCAATCCGGACGCAGTTCCCGCATCTTTCGGAGACCTTCGTATTCCAGAGACATGACCGCGACCCGGTCCTGCATCCCCTGCTCTTCGACGATGCGGGCCACGCGGGCCTCCAGATCGACGTCGTGGCCGTAATACTTCAGCTCGATGAGAACCCTGGCGCGGTTCCCGGCCATCTCCAGAACTTCGGACAGAAGCGGGGTGCGCTGATCGGCGTAGTCCGGAGCGAACCAGCTGCCGATGTCGATCCCGTCGAGATCGTCCATCGTGGCGTCCCAGACCTTCAAGGGTTCTCCAGCCAGTTTCATGAAATCGCTGTCGTGCACGACGACCACCTGACCGTCGGCCGTTTCCTGGACGTCGATTTCGACCCAGTCGGCTCCGTCCTCGATGGCCTTCCCGACGGAGGCCAGCGTGTTCTCGGGCCTGAGGCCCGCGGCCCCGCGATGCGCGATGATCTCGACCCGGTCCTCGGTGCTGATCCGGTCGAGGAGCGCCCCTCCCGCGAGCAGACCCGCGCCGCCCAGAACCAGAACCGCCAGCGCCGCGCGCGCCGGCGTCACCGCCAGTCGCATGCCGGCCGGGGGTGGCGCCGTCCGAACGCCGGTCCGCTCGAACCGGGCCTCCAGCAGTTTGGCCAGAGCCCCCAGCGACAGCGCCGCCAGTCCCAGCCCGGACAGCGCCCAAGCCCCCGCCAGCAGGAGGATGACCGTCAGCGCGGTCCGCAATCCCGCCTCCGGGTTCAAGGGAACCAGTTCGATCAGCCCGACGAACAGCGCGGCCATGGCGGCCGCGAGGGTCATGCGCAGCGCGAGCCACAGGGTCAGATCCCGGATCACGGAAACCCGCTGGCCGCGCATGATCTCGGCGCTGGCCCTGAAGGCCGCCCGGGGGGCGGTGTCGGCGAAGAGCACGAAATGGAGCGACAGTGCCCAGAGCGAGAGCCGGGATGTCAGGAGCAGCGCCATTCCGAGCAGGATCGCCGCGATCATGCCGCCGGCGAGGAAAAACTCCGGCGGGCGCGCGGAGAGATAATAGTTGATGTCGAACTCCGTGAGATGCCGGCCGGCCACCAGAAGACCGGCGATCATGAACGGCAGGCAGAGCAGGAGGACCCGCACCACCAGATGCAGCGCGAAAACGAGGAGCGGCCGCAACCGAAGCGCGATGGCCGCGAAGGCCTCGCGCAGGGCTCCGATCAGACCGGGATGGCCGGAGCGCAGGACGCCGGTCATGACGGCGAGGCTCAGCACCTCGCCCAGAAGCAGCAGGGAGAGCACAGCCAGCGCGCCGACGGCCCCGGCGGGTGTCAGGATGAACCGCGCTATGTCCTGATCGGTCAGCGCGGTCTGATCCGAGAACGAGACCGCGAACGTGATCGCGACCCCCAGCAGCGGAGCGATCACCGCGAAGACCATCAGCCTGAGCAGCAGATGGACCGGAATGAACACGCCCCTGAATCTCCACGCGGCAATATAGCTTTGCAGGACGGTGGTGAACTGGGACATGCGCGCTCTCGACCATGGATGGGATCACGGCGGCAGAGACTGCGACCACTTGTCGGGGCCGGCATTCCTGAAGCGGAGCGCCCTCGTGTCGAGACTGCTGTCATTTTGAGCGCGGTTCAAGCTTGGTGGGCGCGCCTTGTTAATGTCCGGGCATCGGTGGACGGGACCGGGGAGTTCCTGGCTCCGGTGATGGAGCCCTGCGAAAGACGCCGCCTCCTGATCGCAGTCAGCAAAGCCTATGTCCAGGTGTCAGAATGAAGTGCGGCTCATGATCGGCGGCTCTGGGGAACCGCGGCGCGGCGTCGCGACGCATCTCGAAAGGCCGGCCAGGGCCATCGACCCCTGAGTGCGGGAGGCTTCACCCCGCCGTGCGGGCGGGTCCCGCTTGCCGACCCTGTCATGCCGCGTCCAGCCGCTCCCTCCGGACGGCGGGCGCGATCCAGGGCGCCATGTGCCTTGCGACGGCCTCGGCCACGGGCGCGACCACGGCGTTGCCGAACTGCCGGCAGGCTTGGGTGTCCGATACGGGAATCCGGAACTCCGCCACGCCGTCCGTGCCGCTTATCGTTCCGCCAGTTCCGTCACTTCCGCGAGATAGGCCGGATATGTCGCGATCACCTTGGAGATGAGGTCCTGAATCTCGTCCCACGACGCCTCGAGCCGAGCCTCCATTATCGCCTGGGGCCAGTCGCCGTGCTCGACCGCCACGGGCAACATGCCGACCGACGACACGAGATAATGTCCGAACTGGCAGAAGTACCCGCGCCGGATGTCGTCCCGTTCGCCCTTCCAGCCGGAAGCCTGCAGCCCCTCGAAGTAGCAATCGAACAGCGCGCGCTCGTTCTTAATGACTTCGACCAGCCCCGCTCGAATGAGCATCGATCCGATCAACGATCCGGCGTCGGCTCCAATCGGATCATCGGCGAGAGTCGTCCAGTCGACCGCGACCGTCTCCCCCGGCAGGTGAAAGAGGTTTCCGACCTGGCAGTCGCCGAACGCGAGACCGTGAGGATGCGTCGTCGTCCGCTCGTTCTGCGCGATCAGCCGGGCGCGCAGCTCCGAATGGACGTCAAGTGATACATCGCGGTAGGATTTCCGCAGCACCACGGGGTCGAGCGTTCGGAGCCTGCCGTATCTGCTCGCGAGGTCTGGCTGCGCCCAGCGGGTCAGATAGACGTCTCGGGGAAGCGCGAGTTTCAGATCGGGGATCGTCCCGTGGGCACCCGACCATTCGCCGAGGTGCCGCGCCATCTCCGACAGCTGCTCGACGCCGAAGGGCGCATGCTCCGCCCCGGTCAGGTCTTCGAGCCAGAAGACCCTGATGGCGCCGTCGGGCCGCGAGACGAGATGACAGCGCGCCGGGCGGAACCGTCGTCCGTCGTCCGCGAAGTAGCCTTCCTCGTAGACGGTCTCCTCGATCTCCGGGCGGGTCCACTGGCTGTCCGCGTTTGTGGTCTCTGCAAGGTCGACGACCTTCGCGACCGCCGACCAGGATTCCGGACCGCCCCTCCCGGTGTCCGCCATGCCGGAGACCTTGACGACACCGAGCGTGCGCGGATCGGAGATATGGCCGTAAACTGCGCTCAGAACAGGCTCGCCGGTCACCGTCGCCTTTGCGCCCAGAACCGCGGCTGCGACCAAGTCAAGATCGCCCCTCCCGGTGCGGGCCAGAACGGTGCGCAGACGTTCGTCCATGGCCGCCCCCCCCGGGTGTCCAAGCTGAACGGTATCCGACGATCTCCAGCCGGCTCGATCGAAGGCATGGTAGCGCCTGCGAACGCCTCGCTCCAGGAATTTCGAACGCGCGGTCGGGCCGGGACGCCCCGTGATGCGCGAGGAACGGCGACACGGCCCGCTGGCTTTGCTGATCGCCGGAGCGGTCATGATGATCTTTGGCGGGACTGGCATCGTCGTTGCCAAGGATCGCAGGCGGTGGTTCTCGACAGCCGGCCATTCGATCGCGGGCGGTTGCGACGGACGGGGCGGAATGCGGGAGCCGGGATTTGCGCGACGGGTTTCCCGATGAACGGCGCGAGCCGCCAGAAGCGCGATCCGACGCCGAGGATGGCGCTCCAATAGTGGAGCCTCGCAGTCGCATCGAAGGCTCCGGGCCGGAAAAGATGACGGCGGCGCTGGTCTTCAGCAGTCCAGACGGGCCATCCTTCAGCGCAGCTGGACCCTGCGAGCCTCCGGTCAACCTTCGTCCAAATGCGGGCACCTGAGCCCATGACGGATCGACGGCCGGTCGTTGAGAGCACGGTGACCTGCCCGAACCGCGGGCATCGGGGATGCCAAGTGTGTCGAGTGGACCCGGTTCCCCCCTTTGATCCATGTCATCGTCACCGACGCCCGATCAGGTTCCACTTCGCCGTGACAATCGGACGGGAGCGATCGCATGGCCCTCAGGCAGCGCATCGTCGACGAGCCCACTGACGCGCTCCTCAAGCGCCTGGTCGTCTCTCAAGGCGCCGTGCCGCTCGGCTTCGAGCTCTTTCCGCCGCGCGGCGCCGAGCGGCGCGAGGCGCTCTGGACCACTGTCGAGCGGCTCGCGCCCGTGGCCGATGCGGGGTTTTCGGTCACCATGGGCGCCGGCGGAACCACGCGCGCAGGCACTCATGACACCGCCATCGAGGTTGCCCGGCGCAGCCGCCGGCCCGTGACCGCGCACCTGACCGCGCTCGGGCTTTCGAAAGACCACGCGCTGGAGACGGCCACGGCGTTCTGGACGGCCGGCATCACGCGAATTCTTGCACTCCGCGGCGACCGCCCGCTGGCGCCGCAGGGTCCGCTGCCTGCCGGCTTCGCCCATGCGTCGGACCTCGTCGCCGCGCTCGCGGCGCGCCACGACTTCGAGATCACCGTCGCGGCCTATCCGGAAAAGCACCCGGAGGCCGCGACGCTGGGTGCCGACATCGACCACCTGAAGGAGAAGCTGGACGCCGGGGCGAAGGCGGCGGTCTGTCAGTTCGTTCTCGACCCGGCGGCCTATGGCCGTTTCCTTGAAGCGTGCGCGCGCCACGGCATCGATGCGCCGATCGTACCGGGGGTGATGCCGCTCGAGGGCTGGAACAGGGTCCGCGCATTCGCGATCGCCAACGGCGCCAGCGTGCCCGACTGGCTCGACCGCCTGTTCTCCCGTGGCGAGGAGACGCCGGAACTGATGCCCTATCTCTCCGCCGCGGCTACGCTTGAACACGCCCGCCGACTGGTCGCCTACGGTGCCCCGTCGCTGCATGTCTACGCGATGAACCGCTGGCCGCTGCCGCTCGCGCTGGCGCGCCTTCTGGGCCATTGAACGCAGGATCGGATCGGAGTTCTCGCGCCGAATTTCAATTCCGCCGCACTGGCGAGTTCTGACCGGGACGGCATGCCGCGCGCCGTACGACGAACAGCTTCCGTGAGCTTGCGGTCCGTAACAGGTCGGCGAACGGTTTTGTCACGTTGAGGGCGGCACACGCGAAGCGTGGCTGCCATCGGCCTTCAGGCGGCGGCAATCTCGCGCCACGTGGCGAACGCCTGGGACCGGAGTTCGCGAAGGGTGCGGCGGGAGATCAGATGGCGTTGGACGTTGAAGATGCCATGGGGGCTGGAGAGCGGTCGCTGTGGGAGCAGAATGAACTCTCCAATTCATTGACCGGACGGGGAGACCAGCTTCTGAATCAGAGCCTCTTCTTCGGCATCGACCATGCGCGCGGCGCCATCGCCGAATGGAAGGAGGGTTTCAACACCGCGAGGTGCCATTCCTCGCTCGGCCACCAGACCCCAGCGGACTTCGCCGGAGCCCTCACCGCAACCGCCTCCGACGCTTCGCTCGATAAGGGCTTCGCGTCTCCGCCGGTTGCTCAACCCGAGCCCTACGGCGTAGCAGAAACGGCCGAGGCTCCAATCGTCGCTGGATGAAAGTCCGGTGGCAGGTCACCGTTTCCCGAAGCGCCGGCGATATGCCGGCGGATCGCGATCAAACGCGGACGCGCAGGACCACCGCCCTTTCCGGGCTCACGGCTCTTCGTGAGCCCGGCGGGGCGCCAGAAGCGCGGCGGCCAGCATGTCCGCCGCCGTTCCGCTGAGCGCGATCGGCGTGTCGTGAACGATCGCGAGGCGCGTGAGCGCCTGCAGGTCCACATCGCCGCCATGGGACATCGTCGGATCCGCGAAGAAGATCACCGCGTCCAGATCGCCGGTCGCGATCAGCGCGCCGAGTTGCTGGTCCCCACCGCGGGATCCGCGCTGGAGTCGCCGGACGGAGAGCTCGGGCGCGGCCTCGGCGATCATCGCCCCGGTCCCGCCCGTGCAGATCAGCCGGTGTCCGGTCAGCGCCTTGCGATGGCGCTGGATCCACGCCCGCAGATGGGATTTCCGGTTGTCATGCGCCACGACGGCGAGACGCCGGGGCGCGGTCGAGCGCGCCCGCGCTCGCGCGGAGATCTCGAGGATCGAGCGCACCTGCTCCGTGAAGCCGGCGCCTTCCGCCGGGAAGGCCCCCTCGAGCGCCGCGGTGCCGACGGTGAAGCCCGCAGCGCCGGCCTCCGCCGCGGCGGTCACGCGGTCCTCCCGATCGATGCTCCCGGCCATGATGACGGGCTTCGGGACCGCCTTGCAGACGCGCGACATCAGCCGTGGGACATCGCCGCGATGCCTGTAGGCCAGCAGGTCGATCCCGTGGACGTGCTCGAGGTCCGCGAGCGCCTTGGCGGAGGCGACGATCTCGTCGTCCGTGCCGTCCAGCACGCTCGGATGTCCCGTGATCCGGCCGGCGAACGGATAGTATCGGATCGGGTGGCTGCCGGATCACCTCGGTCACGATGTCGGCGCGGGTTCCGCCGAGAAGACAGTCGACTTCGAGCTCCACGGCGGCGCGCGCGGAGGCGAGCTCCTTCTCCTCGTCAAGGCTGACGACCTCGAGGTAGGAGCGTCCCCCCGCCGCCCGGATGGCGTCGGCAAGAGCCTTCAGCTCCGCCAGCGGCAGGCCCACGTCCTTGAAGCCGATGTGCCGCACGCCGCCCTTCAGCGCCTCTTCCAGCCGGGCTGGCGCGTCCGGGATCGTCCGGTCGTTGGAGGTGAGCATCAGGATGAAATCGAACGCCATGGCTTCAGGCTCCTTTGGTGCGAGTCAGTGAGCTGCCGTCTATCGCGGCGGCGCGCTTCCAGAGTCCCGCCGAGCCGACGATCTCGAGGTGACCCGCGCCGGCGCTGGCCCCGATCAGCGCCTGCAGATGGCCCAGCGCGGCCCCCACGGGCAGGCCCGCGGCGATCAGGGCCGAGAAGACGTCGCCGGCACCGTTCGGCACGGCGCCGATCCCCGAGACGGTGACGCTTCATGTCCCGTTCCGGGTCGTGAAGCGCGGCGGCCGCAAGGAGATGCAGCTGCCGGAAGGCGCCACGCAACCGCGTCGGACGGACAGCGCGCTGGTCAAGGCGCTCGCTCGTGCCTTCCGTTGGAAGCGCATGCTGGAGTCGGGCGAGTTCGCCACCATCGCTGAACTGGCCGAGCGCGAGGGCATCGCGCCGTCCTGCATGATCCGCGTTCTGCGACTCACGCTGCTCGCGCCGGACATCGTCGAGGCAATCCTGGACGGGAGGCAGGGTCCGGAGGTGACGCTGGCGCGGGTGCTGGAGCCGTTTCCGGTGGCGTGGACCGAACAGCGGCATATGTTTGGTTATTCCTCCCTCCCGAAATAGTGACGCCCGCACTCGGCTTCTCGTCCACGCACGACACGCTTGCCCTCCAGAGGGCCGCGGGTTTCCGTCACGACCGTTCGGGAATGCTCGCGTCCTCCGGGCCGTGCGAAGTAGATGACGACCCAATCATGGGTGCGTTCCAACTCATGGGCGAGGGCCGTGTTCGAGAAGAGCGCCGTGTACGACCAGTCATCCCGGTCGACATGCAGGATCGGCAGCCAGGCGTCGCCGCCCGGGTTGAAGCGCCGTGGCGCGATTGTCTGCAAGGTCCCGGCCTCGGCTCGGCGCCGATAGGCTTGATCGATCTCCAGGAGTTCCGCCACTTGCGGCTCGGCGTGGTCTTCCGGACTCCGCCGCGCGCGCCGTGCCAGCATCGTCGACAGTGAGGCCCTGATCGCAGCCGCCTTGCGCGGTCCAATGCCGGAAACGCGCTCCAGCCGGCCGTCATGCGCGGCGATCTCCAGAGCCTCCAGGGTATCGATATTCAGGGTCTCGTGAATCGCCCGCGCGGTCTTCGGGCCGATGCCGGGAACCGACTGAAAGGCTTCCTCCGGATCGGCCTCGCCGCGCATCCGCTCCAGTTGCGACCATCGCCCCGTAGAGGACATCTCGTCGATGGCGCGGGCGAGTCGCTCGCCAATGTTCGGGAGTCGGATCAGGCCGGACAGACCTTCCCTCGCCAGGATCTCCGAGGGCTCTTCCGAGAGGCCAAGGAGGGTTTCCGCGGCCATCCGGTAGGCGCGCACGCGAAAGCGGTTCGCCTCCTGAGCCTCAAGAAGCTCGGCCGCTTCGTTCAGACGATCCGCGATCTGTTCCCGTGAAAGCCCACCTGCCATGCCGCCCTCGCCGCATTCAAATTGTCCGACACCGACAATAATCGCAGCAGAAGCGTAGGCCATGCCTGACTTGGGCGAAATCCGCCGCGGACGTCCCACTTGCCGAAGATCACCGGCCGGAAGGAAATGCAGCTGCCCGAGAGGAAGACCATGCCCCGCCTCCCCGACGACGCCCTCGCTATGACGGTGGCCACGCCTTCCGCTGGAAGCGGATGCTGGAGTCAGGCGGCTTCGCCACCATCGCCGGACTGGCGGAGCGTCATGGGATCGCTCCGTCCTACATGACGCGCGTCCTGCGCCTGACACTGCTCGCACACGACATCGTCGAGGCGATCCTCGAGGGAAGGCAAGGGCCTGAGTGACGCTGGCGCGCGTGCTGAAGCCGTCTCCGATGGAGTGGGCGGTGCGGGCGCAGGACTTCCGCGATCCTGGATGAAGCGGACGTTCGTGACCAACGAAGCGATCGACTGCATCGCGCCCTGAGCGGAAATACTTCGGCTCTGGCAGCCGCAGGTACAGCTGTTTAATCGGCGAGAGCATCTTCTGCACCGCCAAGAGCAAAGCGGCCATTGGTTCAGGCCAGAGCGAGCCATGAGCGATCGACGGCCGCGGCGCGGATCTTCCGGCCTGAAGCGCTCGCGGGAAGAAGCACATCGCGTCGTGAGCCCATCAAAGAATTGGCAGCCGCGCTGCCGCGCGTTTCTCAAAGAAGCAGCAAGAGCCACGAATTGGCCCTTAATGGGTTGTCCCCAGACAATACGGCGCAGGCCGCTGTGGCTGACTCTAAAGGTGCCGCAAAACCAAGCCTGCTAGCCTATCCTCTGCACCAACTCGAAATGATGCATCGTATCGAAGTTGCAGAACTCCAGCGGGCCGAGGTCAATCACGCTGACCCTGTCGGCGAGCCTCGCGCCGATCTCCGCGCTGAAGGCCGTGAGTTCCCGAGCCGTCATCTCGGACAGCCAATCGATCAGGTAGGCAAGAGTGATATGGAAGACGTAGTCGTGAAAATCCGGGAACGTGATTCCCGTAGCGTCCCGCAACGCAGCCCGGGCCGCGCGCAGGCTGCCCTCCTCGCGCGGGTTCGCGCCTGACACGGTGATGCTGTATCCGCAATGCAGCCCATCCAACTTGATCCGGAACGCCTTGGGCAATTCCAAGCGTTCTAGGCGTGCTGACAGGATGGATGTGACCTCTTCGCGGGACAGCTCCTCGGGCACTCCCTCCGGCCAGCCGTTCCCGGGCGTCGTCGAGGGCGCAATGCCTTGGAAGACCGTCATGTGGAAGCTGGGCGGCGGAAGGAACGTGAAGAATCGGTTGAACACACTCTTTTTCAGGTCTTCCTGAAGCTCGCGGATCGCCTCGAACGCGGCGGACCGTTGGTCAAGGTGGCATATGAACGTATTTCCCGGCCAGTACTGCACCGCGCCGTCCGGAGTGAATTTGCCCCCGCCGTTCAAGAGCGAGATGCCGGGCGGCAGCGGTGTTCCGGACAGCCGCCCCGTAAGGTACGAGATCTCGTCGGGACGCGTCGGTGCCATGTCGATCCTTCCTGAAGGACGGTGCCGTCTCGGAGCCACCAGACTAGGCCAAGAGGCCTGATGGGAAAAGTCATCTCGCCAATGGCCTGACCGTAAGTTCGAGTCCCTCCGGACCCGGGGCGAGGATCCCCACGAAAACGCCGCTGCTACGAGGTCGGCAGTCGCGGCGTCCCCAAGCTGCCGATACTCGCACACGGAATTCCGGTTCCACGTCAGGAACATGGTGCGGTGGACATGGCCGAAGAAGATCTGCCGCACGTTTCCGTGCTTTCAGCAGCAGAACGGCGAGGTCATCGGAGTTCGACAGCTTTATCGGGTCGAGCACGGGATCGCCGATGTCGCAGGGAGGATGGTGCATGAACAGGCACGCATCGCCGCCTTCTGCAAGTATTCGGTCCAGCCAGTCGAGCCGCTCGCGCACAAAGCTCGCCCGCGTCCGATCCCGGCGAAAGGGTGTCGAGGAACACGAGGCGGACCCCGCCCACTGTCCTCGTCGACTGGAGGAATCCGCCGCACGTGCCGCCCGCTGCCGAACACCTGCCGAAACGCGTCCCTGTCGTCGTGATTGCCGAGCATCGGACACGGTCGGAAATCGCAGCGCGTCCAGCTTGCGCTTGAGCCAGCATAGGCCGCCGGTTCTCCGGCGTCGGCCAGATCGCCGGCAAGTACGCAACAGACAGGATCCGGAGACCAAGCCACGGCGCGCTCCAGAAATTCGCCGATCCGGGCAGCATGTGCCGCGGCATCCGCCGATACCTCCGGGTCTCGAAGGTGGAGGTCGCTGACGAGAATCAGGTGCATTGGCAGCGTCCCCGGCGTCGTGGCGCGGCGATGGGGTGTGCCGTCGGTATTACCTTGCTCAGGCCCGTCCTCCTTCCATCAGGTAGTCGCGGCCGGCGATGCGCGATCGGACGAGGCGCTGACGGAAAGCGCCGTTGCTTCCAAGCAGCTCTTCGACGGCTGCGCGCGCTCTTCCGCCTCGAAGATCGGCAGGACCCGCCCGGCACTCCGGAAGGTCACTCCAAGAAGGTCGAGGACCGTCGGCGCGATATCGATCAGCGACGCCGGCGTATCGTCGATCTCGCCGCGTCGGCCATCCGGAACGGCGATGCCCAGGACGGTATTCATCTCGTAACGGTTGAGCCCGCCATGCATGCCGCCGCCAAGCGGCACGCCTCCGGTGTAGACGCCGATCCCGGGGATGCCGCCCGGGCCCGGACCGTCTCGCGAGCGCATCACGTAGAGCAGCGGCGCCGAACGGGCGTGGGTCTGGTGCACGGCCGCGGGGGAAAGCGCGCCGGGGACGACGTCGGGATCGGCGAAGACCATACCGATCTCCTCCCTTCCCATCAGCCAGCGCGCCCAGGTCCCGCAGAAGGCCGGGATCGGACCTCCGCGGCCGTAGTCTCTCCCATGTTCCCGCCGGTCAGCAGGATGTCCGTGTCCTCGTCCGGGATGTCGCCCGCCGGAAATCCGTCGGCACGCAGCAGCCCGGCAAGGTCGATGAGTGCGCTCGTCGCGATCTGGCCGTGATCCGACATGGCGATCACCGCAGTCCGCCCGACGTAGGCGCCCTTTCGAACTGTCTCGAGGATCTCGCCGAAGGCCCGATCGGCAGCGCCCATGGCGCGCTCGGTGCCCTCGGAATGGATGCCGCAGAAGTGAAACGATGTATCCGGCTCCGGCAGCCAAACCACGGTGACGTCCGCCTGGTCCGGGCCAGCGCGACGTCCGTTGCCACCCGCCCGGTAAAGGCCACCACGTCAAGCTTCGGCACGTCATGTCTGGGGAACGGCCCGCACGCGGCGAGGATGCCCGGCACGATCTCCGGCGTCAGCGTGGCGGACTTCGCCGTGAACCGAGAAGGTCCGGTGTCCGTTTTCGCGCACCGCATGGTTTATCAGCAAACCGGAGCCGGCCGAACCACAGTGGATCGCCATCATGCTCAGCCCCTCGGCGGCCAGGCGTTGCCCGATGCTGTCGCACGTGACGATGGCTCCAGCCCGCTCGTGAAGCTGGAGAAGCCGGTCCAGATGCGCCGTATCCACGAACGGACCACCAAGATCGGAGTTCAGGTGGAACTGATTGTTCACGATCCCATGACCGCCCGGCCAAGCTCCCGTCGCGACGCTGGTCGTGCAGACGCGGGTGACGGAAGGAAACACCGATCGCGCATTTCGGAACCAGAGGTTCCCTGACAGGAAATCCTCAAGAACCGGCATCCGGTTCGCGATCATATCGGGGCGCAATCCGTCGAAGACGACGATGATGACCTTCTCGGCTTTCCCCATGCCCTCGACCCTCCTACCGCGTCACTCCGACGGCACATGACGGGCATCATGGATCGCCGTTGTTTGCCTGGCAATCGGGGGGGCGGGCTTCATTCCAATGGTGCCCGCAACGTCATCGTTTTGTTGCAACAGCCTGCTTTTCATGCTGAGACTTCAGGCAAGGATGGTTTCGTCGACCGGCGAACCCAAAGTTTTCGATGGGGGAGTCGAGAGCTTGACGGCGTTGCGTTCGATCGACGTGAGCAAGGTCTTCGAAGACGGCTTCACCGCGCTCTCCGATATCAGCCTTTCCGTCGAGCCCGGGGAATTCGTGACTCTTCTCGGACCTTCGGGGTGCGGGAAGACGACGCTCCTCAAGATCTTCGCCGGGTTCTATACGCCGACAACAGGACGGGTCGAATTGAACGGCGCAGACGTCACCAGCGCGCTCCCCGAAAAGCGAGACACTGCGATGTGCTTCCAGTCCTACGCCCTGTTTCCGCATCTCACAGTTGCCGAGAACATCGAGTTCGGGCCGAAGCAGAACAAGGTCGATCGCGAGGGGCGCCGGACTCGCGTGGACGACCTGTTGCGTCAGGTCGACCTCGAACACCACCGCGACAAGCTCCCCAACAAGCTGTCCGGCGGACAGCAGCAGCGTGTCGCGCTGGCGAGGGCACTGGCGATGCGTCCTTCGGTCGTGCTCTTCGACGAGCCCCTGTCAAACCTCGACGCCAAGCTCCGCGAACAGGTCCGGCGCGAGATCCGCGGTCTTCAGCGCCAGTTCGGCTTCACCGCGATATACGTGACCCATGACCAGTCCGAGGCGCTCGCCATGTCAGACAGGGTCGTGGTGATGAGCCGCGGCAAGGTCGAGCAGATCGGCGCGCCGGAAGCGGTCTACCGCGAGCCTGAGACCGCGTTCGTCGCGGATTTCATCGGGTCGGCGAACCTGCTTCCGTTCCGCAGAGTCGAAGATCACTTCGTCGAGACACCGCTCGGACGTTTCAACGTGGCGACGCCTCCGGAGCCCGACGCCCGGTTCCTTTGCTGGCGCCCGGAAGATGCCGAGTTCGTCTCGGCCGACGCCGACAACGCGGTGAGCGCCGAAATCAGCGAGAGCGCCTATCAGGGAGCATACACCGAGCTGCACCTGTCCGTACCCGGTGCGTCCGATCAGCGGCTGCACTGGCCCGGCGGCGCTTCGGGCGTCGGTCAGCGTGCGACCTTCCGGTTGCCTGCCGACCGGATCCGCTTCGTCCGCGGAGAGCTCGAGTGAACTGGCGCCGCGCGCTCTTGATTGCGGCGCTCCTGGCACCGGGTCTGGGCGTGATCCTGCTGATGATCGGCTGGGTGACCTATGTCGCGATCATGCAGTCGTTCGGCTTCTACAGCCTGACGGAAGAGGGCTCCTTTTCATTGGAACACTGGCAGAAGGTCCTAGACTCAAAGTCGTATTTTCGTGCCCTTGAAGTATTCGGCCTACATCGCCGTCGTCAGCGCGATCGGATCGGTGGTTCTCGCGTACCCTCTTGCGATCTGGCTGCGGCGTCCGTTCCGCGGGTCCTTGGCCACCGGGGCGCTTCTCAAGGCGCCTTTGTTCGTTCCCGGTCTTGTCGCATCGTTCCTGTTCCTGAACATGATCAACTACCACGGCATCGTAAACCAGGCGCTGATGTGGGTGGGCTTCACCGACCAGCCCATCCGGATGCAGAACGACCGCGGCGCATGGGGCGTGGTCTTCCTGCAGATATGGAAGAACATGCCGTTCGCGCTGTTGCTGCTGACCGGTTCGATCCAAGCGATCTCCGACGAGGTGCTGGACGCCGCCCGCGACTTGGGCGCGGGCAGCTTCGCGCGTTTCCGTAAGGTCATTGCTCCGCTGACGGTCAGCGCCATGCAGGCCTCGCTGATCATCATCTTCATCGGGGCCGCCGGGGACTTCGCTTTCCAGGTCACGGCCGGGCCGACGAACGTGCAGTCGATGGCCCAGTACATGGTCTTTCTCAAGGACAGTTTCGGGCGCTGGCATCAGGCCGCAGCGGTCGGCGTCAGCCTCATGGGCCTGGCCCTCCTCGGGTCGCTTCTCCTGGCCGCAGCCGCGCGGTTCCTGCTAAAGAGCAGCAAATGGTGAGCGTCGCCGATACCGCCGTTCGCGTTCGCCCCGCGCGCAAGATGCGTCAGCGGGGCGGCCTGCTGAACCGCATCCTGCTGGGCATTCTGCTGACCGTGTGCTTCGTGTGGCTCGTGATGCCCGCGATCTGGGCGCTGCTCTGGTCGCTGGTCGATCCGGAGACGGGCTGGGAATACCCGGATGTCCTGCCGCCCAGCCTGACGCTCGAGCGGTGGGCCGAAGTGTGGACGACCACGGCACTGCCTCAGGCGATCGCGAACTCCTACATGCTGGCGCCGACCGTCGCGGTGATCACGCTGATCATCGCCTCGCCCACCGCCTATTGCTTTGCCCGGTACGATTTTCCGGGCAAGTCGGCGGCGCAGATTCTGACACTTCTGCCGCTCGTCGTGCCGGGCTTCGTCCTGGCGATCTTCTTTTCGTCCCTGATCTTCTCGCTCGGAATCTACTCGCGCTTCCTGTCGATTCTGATGGCGCACTGCGTGCTGTTCCTGCCCTACGCGATCCGCATCATGACCGTCGCGTTCGGCAACGTGCGTAACGACCTCATCGACGCGGCCCGCGACCTCGGCGCGTCTCCGTGGGCGCGGTTCCGCGTCGCCTATCTGCCCGCACTCATGCCCGGCGTGCTCGCCTCGCTGATCATCGTCTTCATCCAGTCGATCGAGGAGTTCGCCATCGCCTTCATCGTCGGGGCACCGAACTTCACCACCATCCCCACGATCCTCTACTCCTACCTCGGCTACAACTTCATCCGCCCGAACGCGGCGGTGGTGTCGCTGATCCTCGTTGTCCCGAATGTCCTCTTGATGCTGGGGCTTGAGCAGCTTCTCAAATCCGCCAATCCGGCCCAGGCCGGTGTCAAGGGCTGAAGTGCCTCACAACCAAAGGGAGAAGACCATGTTCCGAAAATTGATCGCATCCGCGGCGCTACTGGCGGTGGCCAGCGCTGCCCAGGCGGCAGACCCGACAGGTCTGCTGGACAAGAGCTGGGACGAGATCGTCGCCCAAGCCAAGGAAGAAGGCGAGGTCAACTGGTTCGTCTGGTATTTCCAGCCCGACTACCGTCAACTGGCCGAGGAATTCACCGCCGAATACGGCATCGAGGTCAACATCCCCGAAGGCACCCACGAGGGCAACATCGAGAAGTTCCTGGCCGAGCGTAATCGCGAAACCGGCGACATCGATGTCATCGCCATGGGGTCGGATCGCGTCGATCTGTTCGATCCCAACGAAGTGGCCCTCGGGCCGCTGACGGACGTGCTGCCGAATGGTTCGAACATGCCTACGATGGTCGGCGGATTCGATGGCCAGGGTTTCGCATTCGGATGGTGGGGTAACCAGACCGGTGTCGCCTACGACCCCGAGAAGATCTCTGCTGACGACCTGCCGCAGACGATCGCGGATTTCGAGACCTACTTCGGCGAAAACCCGGAGCAGTTCGGATTGAACTACGAGAACGGCGGCTCCGGCCCCTCGTTCTTCACCCACGTCGCCCGAAACCTCTCGGGCATGTCCGACGACGAAGTTCCTTGACGGCGAACTGACCGAGGCCAAGATGGCCTCGTTGCAGAACGGCTGGGACTGGTTCCTCAAGAACACGGACGGATACGTCATCACCGCGTCGAACACCGACAGCCTCCAGCGCATTTCACAAGGCGAGTTCGCCATGGTCGCGGCGTGGGAAGACCACCTCTACGGGCTGCAGAAGAAGGGCGAGGTCAGCGACCGGATCAAGTTCTACATTCCGGAGTTCGGCATGACCGGCGGCGGCAACTTCAACCTTGTGCCGGCCAACGCGCCGCACCCGGCGGCCGCATTGGTCTTCATGAACTGGCTGAACAGCGCGGAGGTGCAGACCAGGCTCAACGAGATCTTCGGAGCCGCCCCGATGCATCCGGATGCCGACGACAGCAACGCCCTCGTGCCGATGGCCATGCGGGCCTACTCGGTCATCTCGCCGGGCAACCCGTTCAACACGGAACTGCGCTCGTCCTTCATCGAGAACGTCGCCTTGGAGCGCTGATCAAACGCGGGCTCCCGCCGCATGCCGGCGGGGGCACCTTCGAGGAGGATGGTAAGTGTGATGGCCGCTGCTCGATTGCAAAGGTCTAATTGGGGTCTTTACTGAGATGATGGGTCCCGACGGATTTCCACTTCTTCTAAACCGCTGTTCACGTCATCGTCACAAGCCGCAATGGATGACTGCGGACCGAATTCTCAATTTGCTTACGGCATGAGCATCGACTTTCCAGTCCGTCAATCAAGTTCAAGAAGCCACGGAAATTGGTGGTGCCGTGACCAGAACCGAAAGCCTTTTCGTGGACGTGCAAGGTCGGGTTGTCCGGACGCGAGACATCCGGCGACTGCGCGGTGAACGATCGGTGTGGGTCGGCAGAATTCGCAGCGTTGAATGTCCGCTTCGGGAAGACCGCGCTGCCTCGCCTCGACCGGTGAATCCGCTACGTCACATCGCATTGGAGATCCCCGCTGTGGATCGGCGTGCAAAAAAGACTTCTGAATCAATCTCGATGCACATCTTCCGTTTTCTGGCCTGATTTGTCTTCTGACCAAGGTCATGGAGGGGGCTGCTGCGATGGGAACGGATGGATGCGGGCGGGAAGTGGCTCCGCCCGGTTTGGTGGTGGATCGGGTTGAGAGGACGGCCGAGTCGGTCAGGGTTTTCGCCCGCTCGGGCATGGCCGGCGCGGCCTGTCCCTCTTGCGGCGTGGTATCGAGGGTGGTTCGCAGTCGGTACGGACGGCGACTGGCCGACCTGCCTGCGCACGGTCGTCACGTCGTGATCAGCGTGGAAGTGAGGCGTTTCCTGTGCGCGGAGCGGGAATGCGCCCGTCGGATATTCGCGGAACGGTTGGAGCCTTCGGTTGCCGGAAGCTTCGCCCGGCGGACCGAGCGGCTGGACGGGCTGGTGCGGCATCTCGGCCGGGCGCTTGGCGGACGCCCGGGACAGAGGATGGCACGCCGGCTGTCGCTGCCGGTGAGCAAGGATACCTGCGCACCGTTCGTCGGCGGGCGGCGGTACCGCATGAAGCCCCGAAGATCATCGGCGTGGACGACTGGGCGTGGCGCAAGGGGCACCGCTACGGCACGCTGATCTGCGACCTGGAGCGGCGGCGGGTGATCGATCTGCTGCCGGACCGGGAGCCGGCCACGGTCGCGGCATGGCTGGCGGCGCGGCCGTCGATCGAGATCATCGCCCGGGATCGCGGCGGCAGCTAGTCGTCTGTGATTTTCCCGTAAGTATCTGCCAAGGCTTTCATATTCTGGCTTTGAAAGTATCAGGAATCGCAAGGTTTTTGGCCGGAACCCACCAAAACCTTGCGATTTCCCACTCGCCTGCGCGTAGGGGATTCCCATGGCGGCGTCTTCGTGCTGCAGTGCGGGCAGACCACACCCACGTGCGAGATTGAGATGCGCCCGAAACTGCCCGAAGCCCGGCCCGACGATCTGTTCCGAAGTTCTCTCGAAAGCATTCTCGATCCGAGGCACGAACTTCTGAAGCTGGCCAGCCTGATCGACTGGACCCGCTTTGATGACGCGTTTGGGACGCATTACCATGATCGGAAAGGCCGGCGTGGGGCGCCGACACGCCTCATGACCGGACTGCATCTGCTCAAGCACATGAAGGGTCTCTCCGACGAGGAGACCTGTGCGACCTGGCTGGAGAACCCATACTTCCAGGCCTTCTGCGGCGAGACGTACTTCCAGCACCGGCTGCCGATCGACCGCTCCTCGATGACCCGCTGGCGCCAACGGATCGGGGCCGATGACTTGGAGGCGCTGCTTGCCGAAACCATCGCCGTGGCCGTCAAGACAGAGGCTGTGAATGAACGGCAACTGGAACGGATCACGGTCGACACCACGGTTCAAACCAAGGCGGTGGCGCACCCGACCGACAGCCATCTGATCCTGCGGGCGGTCGAATGGCTGAATCGTCTGGCGAAGCGCCACGGTATCAAACTGCGCCAATCCTTCCTGCGTCTGGCGACCCGGGCGCGGCGCGAGGTTGCCCGTCTGCTGCATGGCCGGGGCCACAAGCAGGGCCTGCGCTGGTTGAGAAGCATGCGCACCTGGCTCGGCCGGCTGATCCGCGATATCCGCCGCAAGATCGCCGGGGACCCGGTGCTGGAAGCCGCGTTCGCCACGGTGCTGGAGCGCGCCGAGCGCATCCTGTCCCAACAGCCCGGCGACAAGAACAAACTTTACGCCTTCCACGCGCCAGAGGTCGAATGCATCGGAAAGGGCAAGGCCCGCACCCGCTACGAGTTCGGCTGCAAGACCTCCATCGCCACCACAAACGAGCGCTGCAAGGGCGGCCAGTTCGTCCTCGGGGCCATGGCTTTGCCTGGTAATCCCTATGACGGCCACAGCCTTGCCGGACAGATCGAGCAGGTGGCCCGCCTGACCAAAACGTCCGTTGCCCGCGCCTATGTCGACCGCGGCTACCGCGGGCACAGGATAAATCGTGACGGCCTCGACATCACCATCTCCCACACCCGGGGGATTACTTCGCCCACCATCCGCCGGGAAATGCGACGACGAAGCGGTATCGAGCCGGTCATCGGCCACCTGAAGGAAGACGGCCACCTCGAACGCAACCACCTGGCCGGACCCGAAGGCGATGCGATCAACGCCATCCTCTGCGCCGCCGGTCACAACATGCGCCTCCTGGCCAGGTGGCTTAGGTTGCTTTTGGCTCTGATCCTGGCCGCAATCCTGTGGCTCGAGCGCCCTTGCCTGAAACCTCAACCGACAGAAGTTGGCGCCTGACGCCAAATTACCGGAAATTCACGGGCGACCAGCTACGGCGCGGCGTCCGCGCAGGGTCGGCCCGAGGCGTGGCAGGTCGCGGATCGCTGGCATCTCTTTGAAAACGCGGGCGCCGCCTTCCTGTCCGCGGTGCGTCGTCAGATGGGCGCCGTCCGCGCCGCCCTCGGTCAGGGCCCGGTCGATCCGTCGGTGCTGACGGCGGCGGAGCGACTGCGGCATGAGGGATGGCGTCGCCGCGCCGAGGCTGATGCGGCGGTGCTGGCGCCGCACGGGGAAGGCGCCGCGATAAAGGAGATCGTCCGCCGGACCGGTCGCGCGCGCAAGGTGGTGCGCGATGTCGTTCGGGGCGGCCGCGCCGAACCGTTCCGACCGCGCGCGAGTTCGCTCGAGCCCTGGCTCGATCGGCTCGATGCCGAGTGGACGGCCGGCTGCCGCAACGGGGCCGAACTCTGGCGCCGGCTGCGCGGTCGGGGGTTTTCGGGCTCGCCGCGCGTCATCGGCGAATGGGCGACGCGACGCCGCCGCGACGAGATGACCGGAGGCCCGCGCCGATGTCCGAGCGCACGCGCTCTCGCCCGATTGCTTTCGACCAGCCCGGACCTGCTGTCGCGCGCCGATCGCACGATCGCCGCTGTCGTCGAGAAGGCGGTTCCGGCTCTGGGGGAGGCGCGCGCTCTTGTCGACCGGTTTCATCGCCTGATCCGGGGCGGTGACGCCGACGACCTCGATCCATGGATGGAGGCGGCGGCGGAAAGCCTCATCAGCAGCTTCTCAAGGGGTGTGGCGGCGGACAGCGCGGCAATCCGCGCCGCCATCGTCGAGCCATGGTCGAATGGTCAGACCGAAGGCCAGATCAACGAAGCTCAAGCTCGTCAAACGACAGATGTACGGTCGCGCGAACCTTGACCTGCTCAGAGCGCGCCTCATTGCTCCGCGTTCCATGAAGACGCTGCACGGAAATTGATTCAGAGCCCCGGTTGGACGCCGATTGACACGGTTCAGGCGAGTGGCCCAAGAGGGCGAAGGCGAGCGGATTTCAAGGATCAAGGTCTGGACGGAGCTGAAAAGAAGCCGTTGATCGCTGATGTCGCCCGACACTATTGTCGCACTCTGATCACGGGGAGCGCGGCCACGACTGTACAGGCGTCTGTCTTTCTTTCCAGGCGAAGCTATAACTTCGGCCACGCCCCTCTGACCGGAGCGTCGTCGACCTCAAAGCACACGTCATTTCCAAGTGAAGTCCGAAGGAATGAGGTCATCCGTCATATCAATCGGACCGCTAGCTTGGCCGGTCAGAACTTCGGGTTTTCACCCCGGGGGAGATCTGAGATGGGGGTTTCGTGGCAGGTTTCGTGGCAACTGCGAAACAGGCGGTTCGTCAAAGCATTGATTTTATTGGTGCACCCGACAGGATTCGAACCTGTGGCCTCTGCCTTCGGAGGGCAGCGCTCTATCCAGCTGAGCTACGGGTGCCTCGCGCTTCTATAGGTCAGGCGCCCGCGCCCCGCAATCCCGATCTCCCGGCTCCCGCTCGGCCCTCACCGCCCGGTCGCGGCGTCCGATGCGGGCGGTCGCCCGTGCGCTTTCCACGGATATCGGCACCGTCCCCCGTTCGCCGCACCGACCCGCATCGCCGCCCTGCGACGACCGCTCACCGCTCCGGACGCCGTCGCCAATCCGCCCGCATCGCAAGTCCTCCGATGCGGACTTTTGCGGCAACGGAGATTTCCGTTGCACGAATTCGCGCCACATTCATTCCTGCGCTCGCCGACGCTCACGCCAGTGATGGACAAGGCCCGCCCGACGACGACGCTCGACCGATCAAACAGCCCAAGGGGAGTTCATGATGTTCCGCCACGCGACAGCCGCGTTTTCCACCGCCTTTCTGCTCGGCGCGGCCGCCCATGCCGAGACCGACATGCCCTTCGCCCTCGACTGGAAATTCGAAGGCCCGGCCGCGCCTTATTTCGTCGCCATCGACAAGGGCCATTTCGCCGCCGAGGGCCTCGCGGTCGAGATCAGCGAAGGTGCGGGCTCGCTCGACGCCATCCCCAAGGTCGCCACGGGCGCCTTCCCGGTCGGCTTCGCGGACATCAACAGCCTGATGAAATTCCTCGACCAGAACCCCGGCGCGCCGGTCATCGCCGTGATGATGATCTACGACAAGCCGCCCTTCGCCATGGTGGGGCGCAAATCGCTCGGCATCGAGGCGCCCGGCGACATCGCCGGCAAGGTGCTCGGTGCCCCGCCCCCCGACGGGGCCTGGGCGCAGTTCCCGATTTTCGCCGCCGAGAACGGCATCGACATGGCCACGGTGACGGTCGAACCCGTCGGTTTCCCGGTCCGCGAACCGATGCTCGCGGAAGGGCAGGTGGCCGCGATCACCGGCTTCTCCTTCTCCTCGACCCTCAACCTCAAGCGCCTCGGCATTCCCGTCGACGACATCACGACGATCCTGATGGCCGATCACGGCGTGGCGCTTTACGGCAACGCGGTCATCGCCAACACCGACTTCGCCGCCGCCAATCCCGAGCTGCTGACCGGCTTCCTGCGGGCCGTCGCGATGGGCTGGAAAGACGCCGTGGCCGACCCGGACATGGCCATCGCAAGCCTGATCGAGCGCAACCCCGCCGCCGACGCCGAGCTCGAGACCGAACGACTCGCGATGGCCGTCACCGACAACGTGATGACCGACTGGGTCAAGGCCAACGGCATGGGCGGCATCGACGCCGACCGCATGGCCCAGGCGATCGAACAGACCAAATCGGTCTACACCTTCACCAACGCCCCGGACGCCGCGCTCTATTTCGACCCGAGCTTCCTGCCGACCGACGGCAGCCTGACGATGCCTTGAGGATCCGGGCCGCTCCGTCATCGGGGCGGCCCGCACCCATGGAAAATCTCATCGAAATCAAAGGCGTGACCCACGCCTATCGCACCAAGGCGGGCCCTTTGCCCGTCCTTGACAATCTCAACGTCTCCGTGCCGGAAGGCGAGTTCGCCGCCGTGGTCGGCCCTTCGGGATGTGGCAAATCCACCCTCACCCGGTTGATCGCGGGCCTGATGAAACCCGACCACGGCGAGGTCTGGCTCCACGGCGAGCGCGTGACCAGCCCGCGCAAGACCGTGGGCATGGCCTTCCAGAACCCGGTCCTGCTGGAATGGCGTACGATCATCGAGAACGTCATCCTGCCTTTGGAGATCGTCGCCCCCCGGATGCCGAAGCCGGACCGCGAGGCGCGGGCGATGGAGCTTCTGGAGATGGTCGGTCTCAAAGGCTTCGAACGCAAACGCCCCAGCGAGCTCTCGGGCGGCATGCGCCAACGCGCCAGCCTCTGCCGGTCGATCGTGCACAAGCCCGACGTGCTGATCATGGACGAGCCCTTCGGCGCGCTCGACGCCTTCACCCGTGAGGACCTGTGGCAGACCATGCGCGACCTGCGCGCCGCCGAGCCCTTCACCTGCGTGCTGATCACCCATGACCTGCGCGAAAGCGTGTTCCTCGGCGACCAGGTGATCGTCCTCTCCGGCCGTCCCGCCCGGACGCAGCACGTGCTCGACGTGGACCTGCCCGCGGACCGGACGCTGGACATCATGTACCAACCCCAAGCCCAGGACATGCTGCATCTGCTGCGTGACCAGATCCGCATCGCCCAAGGCCGCGACGGTGAGGTCCACTGATGGAGACGTTCCGGAAAATCGCCGTCCCGATCGCCGCCATCCTCGCGTTTCTCGCGTTCTGGGAGTTCATCGTCTGGGTCAACGACTGGCCCAACTTCAAGATGGCCTCGCCGTCCGACCTGCCGCCGGCGTTCTGGAAATTCCGCTGGCTGTTTCTCGAAATGGGCTGGCAGACGCTCTGGCGCACCGTTCTCGGGCTCGGTCTCGCCGTGATCTTCGGCACGCTGATCGGCATGGCGATGGGCTTCTCGCGCATCGCCCGCGACGGCCTCTACCCGCTGCTCGTCGGTTTCAACGCCATCCCGAAGGCCACGCTGGTGCCGGTGATCTCGCTGCTTTTCATCGGCATGCACGATTTCAATACCGTGCTGATGGCCTTCATGATCAGCTTCTTCCCCATCGCCGTCTCGGTCGGCATCGGCCTCTCGACGCTGGAACCCGAATACCGCGACATCCTGCGCAGCCTCGGCGCCTCGCGCATGACGATCTTCTGGAAGATCGCCCTGCCCAAGACCCTGCCCGAATTCTTCGGCGCGCTGAAGGTGTCGGTCACGCTGGCCTTCATCGGCACCAATCTCGTCGAGATCGTCTCGCCACACGGTCGCGGCCTCGGCGCGCTCTTCAAATCCGGAGAGACCAACGGGGATTACCCGCTGATGTTCGCGGTGCTCATCGCGCTCGCGGCTCTGGGCATCGTCCTTTACTACGGCGTGCTCGTGCTGGAACGGATCTTCGCGGGATGGGCCGAACGCGCGCCGACCTGAGCCGGGACGGCCGGTCTCAACGCGGCCGCGAGGCCTTCTCCGCCACGCCGGAGACGCCCTCGCGCCGCTCGAGCTCGGCCAGCACGTCCGCCCAGGGCACGCCGGCCGAGGCGAGCATGACCTGCAGGTGATAGAGCGCATCGGCCGCCTCTGCCGTCAGCCCCGACCGGTCACCGCTGGCCGCCGCGACGATCGCCTCGACCGCCTCCTCGCCGAACTTCTCCGCGCACTTGCCCGGCCCCTTCGCGAGAAGCGCCGCCGTGTGCGATGTCGTCGGGTCCGCGCCCGCGCGCGCCTCAATGGTGGCGTAAAGCCGCTCCAGAACCCCGCTCACGCCGCCCTCACCGCGACGCCGGCCTCGGCCATCGCCGCCTTCGCCTCGCCGATCGAATGCGTCCCGAAATGAAAGATCGACGCGGCCAGCACCGCCGAGGCGTGGCCCTGCGTGACCCCCTCGACCAGATGCCGCAACGTGCCGACGCCGCCCGACGCGATCACCGGCACCGGCACCGCGTCCGCCACCGCGCGCGTCAGCGGCAGGTTGTAGCCCGCCTTCGTCCCGTCCCGGTCCATCGAGGTCAGCAGGATCTCGCCCGCCCCCCGCGCCGCCATGTCCCGCGCGAAGGCCACCGCGTCGATCCCCGTCGCGCGGCGGCCCCCGTGCGTGAAGATCTCCCACCGCCCGTCGCTCACGCTTTTCGCGTCGATCGCCACCACGATGCACTGCGCCCCGAACCGGTTCGCCGCCGCGTTCACCACGTCCGGATCGGCCACCGCCGCCGTGTTGAACGACACCTTGTCCGCCCCGGCGAGCAGCAGCGCCCGCACGTCGTCGGGGCTCCGCACCCCGCCGCCCACCGTCAGCGGCATGAAGCACCGCTCAGCCGTCCGGCTCGCCAGATCGAGCAGCGTGCCGCGGTTCTCGCTGCTCGCCGAGATGTCGAGAAAACAAAGCTCGTCGGCCCCCGCCGCGTCATAGGCCGCCGCCGCCTCGACCGGATCGCCGGCATCCACCAGATCGACGAAATTCACGCCCTTGACCACGCGCCCGTCCTTCACGTCGAGACAGGGGATCACCCGCACCTTGAGCATCACGCGCTCCGATGGAGCAAAGCGGCCGCCGCTCCGGCGCCGATCAGCGCCGTGCCGCCGCCCCGGTTCACGATCCGCATCGCGCGCGGACTGCGCACCAGACCTCCGGCCCGCGCGCCGAGCACCGCGTAGCCGAAGGCGTTGGCGAAGGCCAACACCACGAACGTCGCCACCATCACCGCCGCCTGTCCGGCAAACGGCTTCGCGGGGTCGAGAAACTGCGGCACGAAGGCCACGAAAAACAGGATGCTCTTGGGATTGAGCACCGTCACCAGCCAGGCGTGTCCCAGCATCCGCATCGGCGAGCCCGCATCCGTCCGCGCCGTCGCCGCCGTACTCCCGCCCGCACGCCAGAGCTTCACCCCCAGCCACGCCAGATACGCCGCCCCGATCCACTTCACCGCCGTGAAAAGCGCCGCCGACCCGGCCAGCAGCGCGCCCACCCCCAGCATCGAGAGCGTCATCGCCGTGAGATCCCCGAGCGCCACGCCCGCCGCCATCGGCGCCGCCACCCGCCAGCCGCGCCCCATCGCATAGGACACCACCAGAAGCACCGTCGGCCCCGGGATCACCAGAAGCAGCGCCGAGGCCGCCGCGAAGGCCAGCCAGATCTCGAAACTCATGCCTCGTCCTCCAGAAGCGCCACCGCCTCGGCCAGATCCAGCTTCCCCTCGTAGAGCGCCCGCCCGGAAATCGCCCCGTCCAGCGGCGCGCCGCTCGCCTTGAGCGCCCGCAGGTCGTCCATCGACGACACCCCGCCCGACGCGATCACCGGGATCGACACCGCGCGTGCCAGCGCCGCCGTCGCCGCCACGTTCGGCCCCTGCATGGCGCCGTCGCGTTCGATGTCGGTATAGATGATCGCCGCCACGCCCGCATCCTCGAAGCGCCGCGCGAGGTCGAGCGCGGTGACGTCCGACGTCTCCGCCCAGCCCTCGACCGCCACCCTTCCGTCGCGCGCGTCGATGCCGACCGCCACGCGCCCCGGATGCGCCGCCGCCGCCTGCCGCACCAGCTCCGGATCGCGAAGCGCCGCCGTCCCGAGGATCACCCGCCGGACGCCCTTCTCCAGCCAGGCCTCGATCGTCGCCCGATCCCTGATGCCGCCGCCGAGCTGCACAGGCGCCGTCACCGCCGCGAGGATGCCCTCGACCGCCGCCCCGTTCACCGGCGCCCCCGCGAAGGCGCCGTTGAGATCGACCAGATGCAGCCACCGGCACCCCGCGTCCTGAAACGCGCGGGCCTGGGCGGCCGGATCGGTCCCGAACACCGTCGCCGCCTCCATTTCGCCGCGCAGCAACCGCACGCAGGCGCCGTCCTTGAGATCGATGGCGGGATACAGGATCATGGGGCAGGGCTCCGGAAGGCGCGCGCGACGCTGATACCGCGTGCGGCGGCCGGGAAAAAGCCCGAACTCACGACACGGTCCGGGCGTGCGCGCCCGGACCGTGTCGTGACGCCCACACTCCCGGCCCGGTTGACCGTCATTATTGCAACAGCCGGCCGATTCGGTGTAACCGGACTTCATGGAGGGCATTTCATGCGGCACATGACATTCACCGGTTTTCTGCGTGCGGCGATCTGCGTCGGCGCGCTCGCGGCGCCCGTCGCGGCGGTCGCGGGCTCTGCGGAAGGCGTCTGGGAGACCGAACCGATGGGCAAGGGCGGCTACGCCCACGTCCGCATCGCGCCCTGCCAAGGCCAGTCGGACCGGCTCTGCGGCCGCATCGAGAAGATCATCAGCTCCCAGCGCACCGATCTCGTCGGCGTCGAGCTTCTGCGCGGCATGGCCGCCGAGGGCTCCGACCGCTGGGGCGACGGGAACATCTATTCGCCCGACAAGGGCCAGTATTACAACTCGCACATGATCCTCACCGGCGACGGCCTCGAGGTGCGCGGCTGCGTCCTGGCGATCTGCAAATCCCAGAAATGGGCCCGCGTGGAGTGACGCCCCGCGCGGATCGTTCCCGCGACACCGCGTAGCGTTGACGGCATTTTCACGCTTCCGGCGTATCGCCGGCCTCCATGGAGAACCCTCGCCCGACCCGTCCGGACATCCTGAGCCTCCACGGGGTCACTGCCCGGCACGCCGTCCTGATCCCGAGCTTCCTGGCGATCTGCGCTCTGGGCATGGCCGCGATCTATCTCGCGCTCGGAAAACTCGACAATCTGTATCCGACCCTCGTGAACCCCGACCTCTTCCGCTTCGTCAACCTGACGGAGGAGGCGAACCTGCCGACATGGTTCAGCGCGCTCCTGTGGCAGGTCGCGGCGCTGCTCGCCTTCTTCATCGCCAACCGGCACCGGACCGGCGGCTGGCCGCACCGGGCCTACTGGATCGGCATGGTCCCTCTCTTCCTGTTCCTGTCCCTCGACGAGGCGGGCAAGGTCCACGAGTCCATCGGCGACGTGATCGGAGCGCGGGTCGAGATGACCGGCGGGCTGCGCTTCACCTACGCATGGGTTCTCTTCGGCCTCAGCCTCGTCGCCCTCGTCGGTCTCGCCTATCTGCGGCTCCTCCTGAAGCTGCGGCGGTCGCTCGCGGGCCTCTTCATCCTCTCGGCGGCGCTGTTCCTCACCGGGGCGGTCGTCATCGAATCGATCAGCGCCTCGGCCCATCTGGGCAGCATCGACCGGCTCCCCTTCGGACAGACTTTCGCCCGGATGATCGCATGGGAGGAGACGCTCGAGATGCTGGGCGCGATCCTGCTGATCCACACCCTGCTG
>CAVORV010000033.1:0-42127 GCA_963698685.1 uncultured Alphaproteobacteria bacterium | reverse complement strand
ACCTTGAGAGCGCCCTCGTCTGAACCGGATCCGGCGGCGCGGATATCCGCGCCACCGACCAACCCTGGAAGGTCGCGATCAATGGCCGAGAACCTCGACCTGATCCTCAAGATCGCCGTGCTTGTGTTCATCGCGGGCACGCTGTTCCGGATCGGCCTCGAGATCGACTTCGGCTCGGCGCTTCGCGGCTTGGGCGACGGGATCTTCATCCTCAACGCCGCCTTCTTCGGCTTCGTGGTCGGGCCTCTGCTCGCGATCCTTATTTCCCGCCTGGTGCCGCTCGAGGAGCCCTACGCGATCGGACTTATGATCCTTTCGCTGTGCCCCTGCGCGCCGAACCTGCCCTCCACGGTGGTCAAGGCGAAGGGGGATGCAAGCCATGCGCTCGCCATGCTGATCGTCGGCGTGGCCGGAACGATGATCGCGCTTCCGGTGCTCGTGCCCCTCATCGTTCCCGGGCTCAGCGTCGAGCCCGCCGCGATCGCCCGTCCGGTCCTTCTGCTGGTCATGGCGCCTCTCGTTCTGGGGATGGCGTCGCGACGGGTTGCGCCGGGCCTCGTGTCGGCTGTCGAACTGCCGGTCCGGATCGCGGTCGCGATCGCCGCCCTGGCGTTTCTCGTCCTTGTGGTCATCGTCTTCGGAGAGGGCTTCCTGCTCAGCGTCGGGAAATTCGCCACGCTTGCGCTGGTGCTGTTTCTCGGCGGGTTGACGGCGATCTCCTACCGGTTCGGCCTCGGCCTCGCGCAGGACAAGCGCAGCGTCATCGCGCTCGGCCTCGGCTCGCGCAACGTCGGCGCAGCCCTCGCGCCCCTGGTAGCCACGACGGCGATCGATCAGCGTGCGATCGTGATGGTCGCGCTCAGCATTCCGGTCATGATCATCCTGGGTCCGGTCTCTGCGGCTCTCTTCGCGCGCCGGTCCGGCCAGATCTCCCCTCCCGAAGGTGGGGCGACATGAAGATGCCAGCGTTGATCGGCCTGGTGATCCTCGCGTCCTGCCTCGCGCTTGCCGTGCCGGCGCGCGCGCAGGACCCGGGCGCGACGCAGACCGACTGGCGCGACCGCGAGACCCTGAGCGGCGACTGGAACGGCGCCCGGCCCCGCCTGGAGGAGCGGGGGTTCACCATTCTGCCGCGGATCACCCAGTTCTATCAGGGCCAGCTCGCCGGCGATGGCCCCGACGTCTTCGAATACGGCGGCAAGGCTGACGTGCTGGCAAGGTCCGACCTGAGCAAGCTCGGCGCCTGGCAAGGGCTTTCCTTCACCGTCCACGCGGAAGTCAATTTCGGGCAGAACCTTAACGGCGCCGCGGGTGCGATCGCGCCGATCAACACCGCGCTGGAGTTTCCCGGGGACGACGGGGCCGACTATTCCGACCTCTCGAGCGTCTTCTTCGGCCAGACCTTCGGCTCCGGCGCCTCGCTCGCGATCGGCAAGATGAACATGGTCGATTTCGCCGCCACCAAGCCCTTCATGGGCGGCGCCGGCATCGACGGCTTCTGGAACGTCACCTTCGCCGCCCCTCCGAGCGGGCTCGTGCCGCCCTATCTGCTCGGCGCGATCCTGAGCGTGAAGACCGAGGCCGCCACCTACGGCCTCTGGATCTACGACCCCACCGACGTCGTGAACCGCTCGGGCCTCGAGAACGCGTTTTCCGAAGGCGTCACGATCCGGGGCAACATCGACTTTCCGGTCACCTTCCGCGGATACGAAGGCCATCAGGGTCTCGTGGCGCTCTACAGCACCTATCCGGGTACCGACCTCGACTATGTGGGTGATTTCATCCCGCCCTTCCCGCCGGGCGACCCGCAGGTGAAAAACAGCCGCTACTACTTCGCATGGGCCTTCGACCAGCGGCTCCACGCGTCGCCGTCCAACCCGGAGGAGGGCTTCGGCCTGTTCGGCCAGTTCGGGATCTCGGACGGCAATCCGACCCGCCTTTACTGGTCGGCGCTTGGCGGTGTGAGCGGAACAGGCATGGTTCCGGGAAGGCCGGCCGACAACTGGGGCCTTGGCCTCTACTACGACGCGCTCAGCCCGGACCTGATCGCCGCGCTGGACTCCGTCACGACCATCGGAAACGAGTGGGGCACCGAAGCCTACTACAACTTCAACCTCGCGCCGGCCGTGTCGCTCGGCCTCGATCTGCAGGTCATCGAACCCGGCCTCGGAACATCGACTGCCGTCTTCACGGGCGTCCGTCTTGTCACGAGGTTCTGAGAATGAGCGCTGACCGAAAGGCGCAGACAATGAGCCCCATTCGGCGGACAACTTGTGAGGAATGACATGACACGAGCACGGACCCGAAGATGGTCGGCCCTGGCCGTCGGCGCGATCTTCGGCATCGCCGCGCCCTTGGCCGCGCAGGAGGCGGCGACGCAGGCGCCTGTCGTACTGGCGCCAGAAGAGGCGACCGAACCGACGCCTCTGGCCCGGCCGGCCGATCTCGCGTCGGCCAATCTCTCCGACGCCGCGACCTACGGCGAGACCGATCTCGATGACCTGGTGGCGCCCGTCGCGCTCTATCCCGACGCGCTGCTGACGCAGGTTCTCGTCGCGGCGACCTATCCGCTCGACGTGGTGAAGGCCGCGCGGTTCGTCTCAGAGAGCGCGGACCTCGACGACAAGGCGCGCGCGACGGCCGCGGAGGCCGAGCCTTGGGATCCGAGCGTCCAGGTGCTCGCGGGCGGGTTCCCGTCCGTGGTCGTCATGATGGCCGATGATCTGGACTGGACGGAAGCGCTCGGAGACGCGGTGATCGTCCAGACCGACGACGTGCTCGACGCCATCCAGAGGATGCGCGCCCAGGCCGCCGCGGTCGGCAATCTCGAAAGCAACGAGGCGCAGGTCGTCGAGATCGACCAAGGCGCCGTCAGCATCGCCCCGGCCAATCCCGAGATCGTCTACGTCCCGACCTACGATCCCGAGACGGCTTATTTCGCAGCGTCGACCACCGCGCCGATCATTGTGGATGACGGCGCCTCGGACGGCGATCTCATCATGGCGGGCGTGATCGGCTTCGGCGCGGCGCTGATCGTCGACGAGATATTCGACGACGATGACGACTGGAACGGCTACTGGGGACCAAACTACGGCCACATCGACTGGAACGAGGGCGATCTCTACCCGCAGGGCGGAATCGACATCGACGGCGACGTGAACATCGACCGGGGCGACATCAACATCGATCGCGACCGGATCGACGGAGAGGGCGGACGCATCGGGGACCGGGATCCCGACGCGATCCGCGAAAACCGCGGTTGGGAGCCATCGGCGGACCGCCGCGCGGAGGCCGTCGCCAACATCGACCGGCGCCAGGGCGGGGAGCGTGACAGGGCCGCCCCGGGCGGCGGCGCGATCGCCGCCCGCTCGGAGGACGGCGGCGCGGCGCGGGCCAGACTTGCGGAAGCCAGCGCGAAGCGGCCGGCCAACGAGTTTCCCGGCATGGAGAGCGTCTTGCAGCCGCGCGCCGAAAACGCAAGGCAGGTAAGTGGCGCACGCGAGCGCGGCGCGGCCAGCAGCAACCGCCAGATTGCGCCCAGCGTCTCGAAGGGCGCGACGCGGCCCAAGTCCGTCACTCGGCCGAGCGCTACGAAACAGCCGGTCCGAAAGGCCCAACCGTCCAGTTCGGCCTTCAAGAAACAGAGCGGCGGAAACCGAGCGAAAGCCGCCTCGTCCAGGGGAGGCCGCAGCGCCGGCCGAGGCGGCGGCGGGAGCCGCCGGTGAACAGGAGATCCAACCAATGAAGACTTTTTTCCATTCGGAGCCGGCGCGAATCGCATGTCTGGCCATTCTTTTTAGCGCGTCGTTCCCGCTCGCGTCCGGAGCGGAGCCGGCGGTGTTCGAAGGTCCCGAGGCCGCCGTCAGCGCGCTGGTCGCGGCGCTGGAGGCGCGCGACCGCGACGCGCTGATCGAGGTCTTCGGGCCCGAGAACGAGGACGTGGCCCTCACCGGCGATCCCGAAGAGGACCGCGCGATCTGGACCGAGTTCATGGACGACTACCGCACGCTGAACCGGATGGAGATCGACAACGGAGAGCGCGCCACGCTCTACATCGGCCGGGACCTCTGGCCGTTCCCGGCTGACATCGTCGCGGTCGACGGCGGCTGGTCCTTCGACGCCGCGGGTGCGCGGGAGGAGGTGCGGCTGCGTCGCATCGGCCTCAACGAGCTGGACGTGATCGACCTGCTGCATGGCTATGTCCGGGCGCAGGCGGCCTACCGACGGAGTGATCCGGACGGAGACGGATTGCCGAGCTTCGCCGCCGGCATCCTCAGCAGCCCCGGCACGCGTGATGGGCTCTATTGGCCACCCGAGCCCGGCGCGCCCGAAAGCCCCGTCGGGGACTTCATGGCCCGCGCGGCGGCGGACGGGTACGGCTTCGAGGGCGTCGATGTCGAGCCGGATCCGTATCTGGGCTACTACTACCGGGTTCTGCGCAAGCAGGGGCCGTCCGCACCGGGCGGCGCGGTGGACTATGTCGTCGAAGGGCGCATGCTCGCCGGACACGCTCTTCTCGCTTTTCCGGCCGATTATGGCGGCTCGGGGATCATGAGCTTCATGGTGGGCGAGGCCGGCGTGATCTACGAGGCAGATCTGGGAGAGGACACCCTGAGCGTCGCCGACGCGATCGACGTTTTCGACCCGGGAGAGGCGTGGTCGCAGGTCGAGAAATAACGTCCGCAGGCGCCCATGGCCGCAGCGGTGCCCGGGACACACTGCGCTAGGGCAGCACATCGGCTCACGGGGCCCGATCCGTTCTGGTTTTCCGAAACCCGTGCCGGGAGACAGACTGCCCCGAACGGAGACCCAAACCCATGTACACCAACGCCGCAATACTCGCCGTTCTCGCGTTTTTCTTTGCGATCGTGTCTGGCCGCGTCGATCGATCCTGGCTCAGCGGACCGATCCTTTTCGTCACGGCCGGTTTCCTGCTCGGACCCGGGGGGCTCGGTGTCCTGCATCTCAATATCAAGGCCGACGGTTTGCGTGTTCTCGCCGAGTTCACGCTTGCCATGGTGCTTTTCTCCGATGCCGCCAACGCGGATCTCGCCCGGATCCGAAGTCATGCCGGACTGCCGAAGCGACTGCTCCTGATCGGGCTGCCGCTGACGATCCTGCTCGGTTTCATCGTCGCCTGGTTGCTGTTTCCGGGACTGGGCATGGTCGAACTTGGACTGATCGCGGCGACCCTCGCACCGACCGACGCCGCACTCGGCAAACCGGTCGTCACCAATCGCGCCGTGCCGGTGGATACCCGCGAGGCGCTGAATATCGAGAGTGGACTCAATGACGGGATCTGCGTGCCGATCGTGGTTCTGCTTGTCGGCCTCGCGATTGGCACCGAGATCGAGGGGACGACCGTGACCCATGCCCTCAGGGTCGTTACTGAGGAACTCGGTATCGGTGTGGCGGCCGGTCTGGTTCTGTCGTCCTCGGCGTCGGTCCTGCTCCGGCGCGCCAACTCGATAGGCTGGATCGGCGAGAACTGGACCGGCGTGACCGTGGTGGCCCTGGCCATCGCCTGTTTTACCGCAGCGCAGGCGTTGGGAGGCAGCGGGTTCGTCGCCTGTTTCGTCGGCGGACTGGCCTTCAAGGCGCCTCAAGGAGAGAAGCACCGCCTGCTGCGCGGAGCGGAAGGCTCGGGCGAGGCGCTTGCCTTACTGACCTGGGTAATCTTCGGCGCGGCGGTCGTCTGGCAGATGTCGGACCGGATTACCGGCGCCACAATCCTCTATGCCGCGCTCAGCCTGACCCTGATCCGGATGCTGCCCGTCTGTATGGGTCTGGCCGGCACCTCGCTCGCCGCGTCCGACCGGCTTTTCATTGGCTGGTTCGGCCCACGCGGTCTGGCGAGCATTGTTTTCGGGATCATCCTGCTCGACGCGCAACTCCCGAACGCCGGCACGGTACTGGCAACCATCGTCTGTACGGTGCTCCTCAGTGTCATTGCCCATGGCGTCACGGCCAACCCGCTCGTTCGGGCTTTTGCTCCCCGATGGAGGGGTGCTGCATGAGGCACGCGCGGCAGGCGGTGGATTCCAGAGCGAAGCGCAACGCTTCAAGCAAATCTGATTTCCACATCCCTGCCAAGCTCAGACAGGAACGCCTCGACGGGGGATCTGTATCCGAGGCATTTGCGCGGGGTGAGGTTGATGGTCATGGCGATCTCCTGGATGTCCTGCTCGCTGATCTCGTCGAGGGCGGTCCCGCGGGGCAGCCATCGTCGGATGCGGCCGTTGGCGTTCTCGACCCCGCCCTTCCGCCAGCTGGCATAGGCGTCGCAGAAATACGTGGTGGCCGAGAGCATGCCGCGCAGCAGCATGTGGCGCGCAAAGCAGGTGTCGTTGTCGAAGGTGACCGAGCCGCGCATCCGGGGGTCGAGCCGCCGCAACGCGGCCGTCATCGCGGCGATGGTCTCGGCCGCGGTCTTGCCGGCCAGGCGCGACATCAGCGTGATCCGGGTCTTGCGCTCGTGCAGCACCAGCGCCGGGCGGGACCGCTTGCAGATCACGAGGTCGGCTTCCAAGTGGCCCACGGTCTCGCGGGCGTCGGCGTCGTCAGATCGCTGAGAAATGTGGGTTTTCTCGGCGATCAGGTCGCGAGACGCGCGGCCGTGGCGCTTCCTTCGACGGGCATGGTGGCGGGTTAGTAAGCGTCAGAGACGCCCGGTCTTCTGCCCCGCGCGATAGATCCAGCCGTAGATCGTCTCCGCGCAGACCGCCCGCAGGCCGTCTCTCTATCCCGAGCCGCAGCCGTCCGGCGATCTGCTCGGGCGTCCAGCCTTCGGCCAGGCGGTCCGTGACATAGGCGGCGACCTCCGCCAGAACGGAGTACTTCACTTATTGCTAAAATCAATTGCATTCCGTCGGCTCGACCTTCTTCCACCAACCGGCGGCGGGCCAATCTCTCAATCGACGGGGCGGTGCCCTCCTTGACGAAGCAAGGGAAAGGCCGCCTCCATGTTCGACTATTTACCGACCCCGCCGTTCAGCCGGGAGACCGCTCCGCCGAGGATTCTCGGCCTGCGGTTCATCAAAGAATGGGGGGCCCGGCTCGTCCTCGCCTCCTCGCGACTCGGGGGCGAAGAGGGCGCGGCTTTGGCCTGGGCGTTCCGGGATATGATCATCGATACCGGCGTTCACCCGCTCCACTGGCCGATCGACGAGCTTATCGACCTGCTCAGCAAACCTCCGGCGAGACGGGACGGGCAGATCGAGCAGATGTTCCGGAGACTCGAGCACATCCGGCAGGAGACGGATCGGCTTGGCCCGGATCCGGACGCCTGAGCGGTGTCCTGCTTAACCGGCGCGGTTGCCGATCGACCGCGCCGGTGACGATCGATTTCCCATCGGACTCCGGCCTCTCCCGAGAGGCCGAACATTCCGGCAGGCCCGTGAAGTGACCGTTCCGCAGATATTGAAGCCCGGCCGCGGCGGCCGGAGCCTTAGCTGCGAGAAATGCCATGAACAGCCGACTGCTCGAATACCTGGTCTCCTGCGTGATCCCCGGGTCCATCTCCACGCACCATCTCATCGACGCCGCCGTCGAAAAGGAGCTCTTTCGGCTCATCGAAGAGCTCGCTCCCGGAACTCGACCGGACATCGACGTGACCGGCGAACTCATCGTCGTGACGTGGAGCGGCGTCCCTTACGAGAAGATTCTCCAAGCCTGCTTTCCGTTCAGCAGAACCGGACTCTTCACGTGGCAGGGCGAGATGTTCCGACACGTGCCACTGTTTCTCCGGAAGACCCGATAGCGAGATCCGAGATCCTCGGAAGCGTCGATCGAAGCTGAAATCGTGCCCAGGCTCCTCAAATACAGCTCCTGCGGACCCACAGATTCCACGCTCCGGCGTGGACTCTTGACGCCGAAGTGACCTCTGCACGCTCGGCCATCTCCCCCGCCCGATAGGATGACGGATTTGCTTCATTTCACTGTGTCCCGCAGCGTTTCCCAGATCTGACATCTGCCACGGCTTCTTTTGGTGGATAGCTGACAAAATCTTTGAAAGAGAGGTCCGTCAATTTATGACGAGCGCTCACCGCCTGAGCGGTACCTGAAAGACGCGCTGAGGCGTGGCGACGAGAGCCTCTGTGCCCGGGCAGGTAGCCAGGTGCGTGAATGGCTCCAAGAGATGAGGGACTCGCAGCGAGCCGGAGAGAGGCCTTTCGATAAATTGGACGTATGGATCCCGAATCCCGGTGCGCGGGTCCGCGTTCCGGGGGAAGCGAATTATTCTCAGTTGCTCATTTTCGCCATGACGGCGCAATAACGCCGAAAGATGACCTGAAAATTCACCGGCACTCGGCAGGGCGTCCCAACTTCAAAGCTCCAAGCTGTCTGGTCGCGCCGTCTGTCGAGTGGGTAACCGGTTGCCCTCGTAAGGACGCGACTGCAACCAGTTGGCGAATGCTCGAGGACGGCAAGAAGGCCTGTCGGCACTCGATAAGCGTCTCGGCCTGTAACGAAGTTGTGAACGGTCGATGATCGATCCACTGGCTGAAACCAACGGCGCGCCCATTCTCTGACACAAAAGCAGCGAATCAGCGGTCGTGGCAGTGGAGTGCAGTTTCCGCTCTGGCGCTACGCCGGCAATCGAGATCCTGCTGGACCTCGCCTCCCGTCATCCCGGCACGGGCGGCGCCCACGCCTAGTTCGGGTATTGTAGCCTCGCTACGGGCCGTGCAATGAACCGCGAAAGACCTGACGGCGCGGCCTCGGCAGGGTGCCAAGCAGATCGCCTGCTGTTTTGGAATTACAGCCCTCAGGAGCTCCCGTGACAGGTTGGTCGCGTGCGCCGGGGAAAAGTGGCATCGTGTCGCCACTTTTAAGCACCTGCTGATACCTTATTCACGTAGGTTCAATGAACCCAACAGCGTGCGTATGGTCGCCGCAGGTGGGTCAATCGTGGACGAAAGACGCCGTCCAAGGACAAAAAGCGCTTATTTGCCGTATGAGAATTGAACTCATAACCTGAAGGTCACAGGTTCAAATCCTGTCCCCGCAACCAAAAATACCTATAAGATACCAAACACTTAGGCCGCCCTCAGGGCGGTTTTCGTGTTTTTGGCGTGTTGCAATCCCGTGCAACACCTTCCCCAAAGATTACAAACGCTTACACACGTCCCCGATTTCTCCGTGCGACACCAATGCGACACGAGATGGGGCCGATGTTCCGCAGGCGTTCGCGGCCGATGGCGCTTGTCCCTGTCATCCCCTTCGCGGACCATATGACGCTGCCTGCTCAGATTAAGGATGGCATCAACTCTGAAAGAGCGCACGCTGTCTGACGGTGCTACATGTTGTGGGACCGGTCCTTCCAAGATACAATTTAACCGATTCTTTCGGCATAAAGGAGCGGTGATTACACAGTGACGGCTGATAGAGACGATCTACCAAAGCATTTGGAGTTCATTCTGGACGTGGTCGAGCGCCACGCCCGCAACTCGTTCGTCCTGAAGGGCTGGTCAGTAACGTTGGTCGCTGCGCTCTTCCTGTTGGCCGTCAGGGGAGCCGAGCCAGCACTTGCAATGGCTGCAGGACTTCTTCCATCGCTGACGTTCTGGGCTCTGGACGCCTACTATCTCCGCCAGGAGCGCATGTATCGCTCGCTATACAACCATGTGCGGAAGGAAACGCCGAACTCTGAAGACCGCTTCAGCCTCAATGCCCGCCCATTCGCTTCCGAAGTTCATGGGTGGTTCCGCACATTGTTCGCGACCCCGGTCTTCTGGTTTCACGCAGCGGTCTTGGCAATTGTCATCGTTGCGCTGGCATTCTTTTCGTTGAGGCCGCCCGATGCCCCGTAAGGTGTTCTTCAGCTTCCATTACGATGACGTCACTCGCGTGAACGTGGTCCGCAACTCCGACCAGATCACGAGGCAGTACACCAAGTCGTCCCGCTTCCACGACAAGAGCCTATGGGAAGAAGTGAAGAAACAAGGGCCGCTCGCGATCAAGCGGATGATCAATGGCGGACTAGAAGGCAGTTCCGTCTCATGCGTACTGATTGGCAGTGAGACATGGCAGCGTCCGTGGGTTCGCTACGAAATCATCAAGAGCCTCGCGCGTGGCAACGGAATACTCGGCGTCCGGATCCACGATGTTGGGTTCAAGCCTGGGCAATCGGCCAATGCGCTCTCCGGGCTCCTTTCTTCATCGCCGCCTTCTAATGCTCTAGCTGGACACCCGCATCAACCTGGCGGCTTTTGCCGGAATGTGATTCATTCGCCCGGGAGCGACAGCAGGGGACGGTTTGATGGATCAGCGGAGTTTTTTCGGACTGGCGGAGCAGCTCGAGGCGTTGAGCAGGCACGGCGATCCGCTTGAGGTTCTCGATGCGACGGTGGATTTCGAATATTTCCGGACCGGGCTGGTCGAGGGGCTCGGCTACGGCGACGGGTCGAAGGGCGGGAGGCCGCCGTTCGATCCGGTGTCGATGTTCAAGGCGCTTATCCTGCAGGCGCAGCACAACCTGAGCGATGCGCGGATGGAGTTCATGATCCGCGATCGGCTCTCGTGGATGCGGTTTCTTGGATTCGATCTCGGCGGCCCGACGCCTGACGAGAACACGATCCGGCTGTTCCGGGACAAACTGACCGCGAGCGGGACGCTGAAGCGCGTCATGAAGGCGTTCGACTGGCAGTTGCGGAAGAAGGGGTACATCCCCATGGCCGGACAGATCGTGGACGCGAGCCTGGTGCCGGCACCGAAGCAGCGCAACACGGACGGGGAGAAAGAAGCGGTCAAGGCAGGCAAATCCGCAAAGGAGATCTGGCCCGACGAGCCCAACAAGGCGGCGCAGAAGGACACGAACGCGCGCTGGACGCTGAAGGTGGGCGGCAAGGTCCGCTATCGCCCCGACGGCACGCCGCTGCCGATGCTCGCCGTGCCGGTTTTCGGGTACAAGAGCCACATCAGCATCGACCGGAAGTTCGGGTTCATCCGCGAGAGCGCGGTCACGTCGGCCTCACATGCCGACGGACGGATGCTGAAGCGGCTCGTGACCACGGAAAACACCAGCGGCGACGTCTGGGCCGACAGCGCGTACCGGTCGCGGAAGAACGAGAAATGGCTCGACGCGAAAATGCTGCGGAGCCAGATTCACCGGCGAAAGCCGCCCGGCAAGCCGATGCCGCCGGCGACCGCGCGGGCCAACGCGAAGAAGTCATCCGTCCGCGCCCGCGTCGAGCACGTCTTCGCGCATCAGAAAAACCGCTTCGGGCTGTTCATCCGCACGATCGGGCTGGCGCGCGCCGAGGCCAAACTGACACTGGCCAACCTCGCCTACAACTTCGACCGCTTGGTCTTCCATGAGCGGCGGGCGGCGACGGCATGACTCCGGCCGGATGACCGGAACCGCACGCCAAACCGCCCGGCCATCAGGCCGCCAGGCCGGCAGCGGCGCTGCCGATCATTCGGACGCCCGCCAAAACAGGGAGTTGATGCGGGTGTCCAGCTAGCTACCCTTACGGCAAGGAGCCGACGCTCGGTGGGTTGTTTGGTATGGCTGCTGAGCGGCCTGAACCACCGCAAAACTCCCTCCTTGGCGCGCTCCTAGCAGGCGACCCGGGCGTGGCGCCTGCGCCGCTACCAGGACCTAACCCGCTTCGGTATCTCGGCTATACGGTCGACCGTCGCTACGGGATGGTGCGGTTTCACGAAGTTGGCCCTGACGGGCAGTGGCGCGAGTACACGGGGGTACAGGCCGTTCCACTGCGCGAATTGCCTAGGCTCTCGAGGTTGAAGGATGCCGACAACCTCGAGAACCTTTTCCGCGTCTACGATTGGAAGCAGGACTACGGTTCCTTTTACTTCCCCACGTGGATTGAGGAAGCTGCTGATCAAGTCGGTCGTTAAGCCGCTGCCGTTGCCACGCCATCCAGCCGCACCGCGACGCTGGTTATGCCGTTCCCGGCGGCTTCCACGGCGACGCCAATGGGGATGCGCCCAGCGGCTGGGGTGATTGAGCAACCTGCAGTCTGGAAATTCTGCGTTTGCGTGGTCATGCATCCTGACATTCCCACTTGATGTAGGCCTTGGTGTCCGAGGCCCATTTTTCGTCGATCTCGACGAGGATGGCGGAGACCAAGCGCTCGAGGGCGTCTTCGCCGGGAAAGACGCGGACTTTGACGGTGCGCCGCTTGAGCTCCTGCTGGACGGCGCGCTCCATCGGGTTGGAGGTGCGCATGCGACGGCGGTGGTGCTCGGGAAGCGCGAAGACGGCGAGGCCCTCGGGTACGCTCTCCTCCAGCCATGCCGCGAGTTTCGGGGCGGTGTCGCGGCAGGTCGCGACGAGCTCGGCGAGGGCGGTTTCGGCCTTCGCCAGAGAGGCTGCGTTCCAGACCGCGCGCAGCTCGGCGCCGATGCGCTTGCGGATCGCGAGGCTCGGCGCGTGATGAATGGCGTTCCGGGCGAGGTGGAACTGGCAGCGCTGCCATTTCGCGCCGCCCAGGACGGCCCGGCGCGCGGCCCGCAGGCCGGCGTGGTCGTCGGAGACGACATAGTCCACTCCCCGCATGCCGCGCGCCTGCAGGCTTTCCAGAAAGGCCCGCCAATGGACCTCCGCCTCGGAGAGGGCGACCGAGACGCCCAGCACCCGGCGACGCTCGTCGGGGCCGATGCCGATCGCCGAGAGCACGGCGGCGTCGCGGACGATCCCGCCGTGGCGCATCTTCTCGTAACGCGCATCGAGGATCAGATACCGGATCTCGCCGAGAGGCCGGGTGCGCCAGGCCTCCAGTTCGTCGTCGAGCAGCTTCGCCGCGCGGCTGACCTGCGAGGAGGACAGGCTCTCCATGCCGAACTCGCGCATCACCGCCTCGACATCGCGAGTTGACACGCCTTTGATGTACATCTCCGCCACCGCCAGCATCACGGCGCGCACCGATCGGCGGCCGCGCTCCAGCGATTGCGGGTAGAAGGGCGCGCCAACATGGCCGGCGGTCTTGGGAACGTCGACGGTGACCGTGCCTGCCGGCGTGTCGATGCGCTTGGGCTTGTAGCCGTTGGCATAGCCCTGGCGTTCGGCGGTGCGCTCGTAGGGGCCGGCGCGCAGGAACCGCTCCCGCTCGATCTGCATGGCAAGCTCGAACGCGCGGCCGAAGACAGTGGCTATGTCGCCGGGGCCATGCTCGATCAGATGTTCCAAGAGGGCCTCGACCGCCGTATCCTTCCGTCCGTCCATTCGCGCTTCTCCATGGTTGGTTTCGCAACTCCATGGAATATCAGTATGGGCCGCCCCTGCCGGGGCATGCCCCGGCAGGGGCGCGCAGAACCCCCGCAAACCAAATTTCCAGACGTTAGGTTACGGTACCGCTGGGGTGGTCACTTCTTTCACCGTGTTGTCCCACGCCACGCGGGCACCGACCGTGAGCACGGCGGCGCTGGCCTTGGGCAACTGGAACACGCCGGTGGTGGAGAGCTCGACGGGGTCGCCCTCTACAGAGGAATAGGCGGCAACGCCGAAGATGCTGCCGACGATCAGCGGGTCGCCCGAGGCGATCCCGCCCGCAGGCGTAGTGACGCGGACGATGTGACCGTTTTGGATGTAGTTCTGCATGATCAGAGCCCTTTCGTGGATTGGATGCGGACCACGGAGACACGCCCTGCGGTGCCCGCGATCTGTCGGTTTAGGTCGGCAAGTGCGGCAGCCATTTCGCCGTCGCTCGCATAGGTGACGCGCTTGCCATCGTATTCGACGGTGCGGACGCCCTGATAGCGCGCGGCCATCAGAGCATCTCGCCAAGTGGTGAGTTGGGAGAGGTCGGCCACTTTACGCTCCGGCGTTCATGAACCAGCCGCGATGGTCGATGAATCCGGCGCCGAAATCGAGGATCACCCGGATCTCCACACCATCCACGTCCCAGCCCGACCGGCTTTCGACCTGCGGGCCTTCCGCGCCCGAGAGATAGGCGAACTCCAAACCGTCGATTTCACCTGGATCGGCGGTGACATACCAGCGCGTGGCCGAAGACAGGCGGGGTTCGACCACCAGCGAAAGTGACCCGGAGAACGGGTTCACATCGGCAGCCGTTGCTGGTGCGATGCTGGCCAGCCACTTCTCGGCTGTGGTCTCCAGGGCGGGCGGGACGAGCAGGTTGCGGGGCGTGACCCGGATCGTGCGATCCTCGATGCCTTTCTGCGTCCGCAGCGCCAACCGCGCGGCCGACAGCGTCGCATCGGAAATCACCGCACCTGTGCCCGCCTTGTTGCCGTGGTCGGCGTGGAAAAGAGTCTTGCTGTCCGACAGGGTCGGCCCATTGCCGCTTCCCGCTTCAAGGAGGGTGACAAGGATCCGCGCCTCGGTCTCGGCCGCAGCTTGGCCCATACGTCGGGCAAGGTCCGAGAAGGCCCCGAGGTCGTCGTTGACCAGCACCTGACGAGTGATGCCGATCTTGCGCGCCCAGGTGTGAATCCCGGAGACAAAATGGCCAGCGGAATCGGTCAGGTGGTCTGACCGTCGCGGAGTAAAATTCCGCACTTTGCGCCCGAAGCAACGAGCTGGGGGCGGGGAGATGTATTCCGTGGAACTTTACAGTCGGGTGCGCCGGGCGTGCCACATCGACGGGATGAACAAGAGCGCAGCAGCGCGGCTTTTCGGGATCCACCGCAAGACGGTCGCGAAGATTCTGGAGCACTCGGTGCCGCCGGGATATCGTCGCTCGCAGCCTCCGGTCCGACCGAAGCTCGATCCCTTCATTCCAATCATCGACCAAATTCTTGAAGACGACAAAAGCCAGCTGAAGAAACAGCGGCATACGGCGAAGCGGATTTTTGAGCGGCTCCGTGACGAACACGGGTTCACGGGCGGCATCACGATCGTCACCGACTATGTGCGTGAGCGGAAACGCCGGACGCGTGAGGTTTTCGTGCCGCTGGTGCATCCGCCCGGGCATGCCCAGGTGGACTTCGGCGAGGCGCTCGGGGAGATCGGCGGGGTTGTGTGCAAGCTGCACTACTTCGCGATGGCCCTGCCGCACTCGGACGCGCTGTTTATCAAGGCCTTCCCCGGGGAGACGACCGAAGCGTTCTGCGATGGACACGTCTCGGCCTTTGCGTTCTTCGGCGGCGTGCCGTTGTCGATGCTGTATGACAACACCACGATCGCAGTGGCGAAGATATGCGGCGACGGGAAACGGGAACGGACCATAACCTTCTCGGAGTTGCAGTCGCATTACCTGTTCGAGGACAGGTTCGGTCGGCCGGGCAAGGGCAACGACAAAGGTCACGTCGAGGGCGTGGTCGGTCTCGGCCGGCGCAACTACCTGGTACCGATGCCCCGCTTCGAGAGCTTCGAGGCGCTGAACGCCTGGCTGGAGGAGCAGTGCCTCAAGCGCCAGGACGAAGTGCTGCGGGGTCACGACGAGACGATCGGCCAGAGGCTGCTGCGTGATCTGGATGCCCTGATGGTCCTGCCGTCGGCCCCCTACGACGCCTGTGAGAAGATCAGCACCCGGGCCACGTCGATCTCGATGGTGCGCTACCGGTGCAACGACTACTCGGTGCCGGTGGCCTACGCCCATCACGAGGTGCATGTCCGCGGCTATGTCGACGAAGTTGTCATCGGCTGCGGCGCGGAGGAGATCGCCCGGCACCCGCGGTCCTACGAGAAGGCCGACATGGTCTTCGACCCGATGCACTTCCTGGCGCTCCTGGAACAAAAGGTCGGTGCCCTCGACCAGGCGGCACCACTGCAGGGCTGGGACCTGCCCGATGAGTTCACCACCCTTCGCCGGCTGCTCGAGGGCCGGATGGGAAAGAAGGGCAAGCGAGAATACGTCCAGGTTCTGCGACTGCTCGAGACGTTCGAGATGGGCCACGTCCACGGTGCCGTTAGGCAGGCGCTCGATCTCGGCGCCATTGGCTACGATGCGGTCAAGCATCTCGTGCTGTGCCGGATCGAAAGGCGCCCACCGCGGCTCGATCTCGATATCTATCCCTACCTGCCCAGGGCACAGGTCGAGACCACGGACCCGGCCAGCTATATGAGCCTGATGTCCGGGGTGGCGGCATGACCGACACCCCACAGGTTCTGCTGCAGCATCATCTCAAGAAGCTCCGCCTGCCGACGTTTTCCAGCGAGTACGACAAGCTGGCCCGGCAGTGTGCGGCCGAGAACAAGGACCATGTGCAATACCTGCTACGGCTCTGTGAACTTGAGTTGATCGAGCGGGAGCGGCGGATGATCGAACGCCGGATCAAGGCGGCGAAGTTCCCCGCGACCAAGAGCCTGGACAGCTTCGACTTCAAGGTCATCCCCTCGGTCAACAAGGTCCTGACCATGGAACTCGCCCGCTGCGCCTTCGTCGACCGACGCGAGAACGTCATCGCCCTCGGACCGTCTGGAACAGGCAAGACGCACGTCGCCTTGGGGCTGGGGCTGGCGGCCTGCCAGAAGGGCCTCAAGGTTCGCTTCACGACCGCGGCCGCTCTGGTTCACGAGCTGATCGAGGCGGTCGATGAACGTCGGCTACAGCGTCTGCAAAAGCTGCTGGTCAGCCAGGACCTGCTGATCATCGACGAACTCGGCTTCGTGCCGCTCAGCAAGACCGGCGCCGAGCTGCTCTTCGAGGTCATCTCCCAACGCTACGAGCGCGGCTCCATCGTCATCACCTCCAACCTGCCGTTCGATGAATGGACCGAGGTCTTTGGCTCAGAGCGCCTCACCGGCGCCATTCTCGACCGCCTGACCCACCATGTTCATATCCTCGAGATGAACGGCGAAAGCTTCCGGCTGCGCGAAAGCCGCAAATCCAGGGACTGATCACAAAACGATCGATGTTGCCACGGACTGGCCTTTGGCCAGTGTGCCTTGACGCGCGTCAGCTATGTGGGGAGCACACGCGCCAAGGCACCTGCCAAACCCAGGAAATTGGCCAAGATCCCGCCGGCGCGTTGGCACTTTTTGGTCCGGGATTGACAGTTCGAGATGGCGCATGGTGGTGTCGAGGTTGCATTTGAGGGAGACAATTCCGCTGAGTTGGCCGATTCTGGCCAACAACACAGCTTTTGCACAGAATTGGCGAATTGCGGCATTTCGCTGCGGACGCGAGGCTGATGAGCCCTGTTCCGGACGGCCAGAGGCGAAATTGACAATGAATTTCGGCGCGGGACGATCAGCGGAACGTCTGCGGGCGGCCGTTCGCTGAATGGCCGCCTCCTTCCATCGACGGGTCTGGTGGATGGACCTGCCCGAAGGCATCCGACGTATGGCCGCCATGGGCCAAAGCCGACAACGGGTGCCCGAACCGGGCACCCGTAATTCGCGATCGACGGGAAGCGGCCGTCGCTTCAGGCTTCGCGCCTGATCACATCAATAGTCGCCCATGTCGCCCATGCCGCCGCCCATGCCACCGCCGGCCTGGCCTTTCGGCTCCGGCTTGTCGGCGATCATGGCCTCGGTGGTGATGAGCAGCGCCGCGACCGAGGCCGCGTCCTGAAGCGCGGTGCGGACGACCTTGGCCGGGTCGATCACGCCGAACTTGTACATGTCGCCGTACTCTTCGGTCTGGGCGTTGAAGCCGAACGACGGGTCGTCCGATTCCATGATCTTGCCCGCGACGACCGATCCGTCGACGCCCGCGTTCTCGGCGATCTGACGCAGCGGCGCCTGGAGCGCCTTGCGCACGATCGCGATGCCGGCGGTCTGGTCGGGATTGGCGCCCGTCAGACCCGCGAGCTTCTTCGAGGCCTGCACCAGAGCCACGCCGCCACCGACGACGATGCCCTCCTGGACGGCCGCGCGGGTCGCGTTGAGCGCGTCGTCGACGCGGTCCTTGCGCTCCTTCACTTCCACTTCGGAGGCGCCGCCGACGCGGATGATCGCCACGCCGCCCGCGAGCTTGGCCAGACGCTCCTGGAGCTTCTCCTTGTCGTAGTCCGACGTGGTGTCCTCGATCTGGGCGCGGATCTGGCCGACGCGGGCCTCGATCTCGGCCTTCTCGCCATGACCGTCGACGATCGTGGTCTCGTCCTTGGTGATCGAGATCCGGCGGGCCTTGCCGAGCATGTCGATGCCGACATTCTCGAGCTTCATGCCGAGCTCCTCGGAGATCACCTGTGCCACCGGTCAGGACCGCGATGTCCTGCAGCATGGCCTTGCGGCGGTCACCGAAGCCCGGCGCCTTGACGGCCGCGACCTTGAGCCCGCCGCGCAGCTTGTTGACGACCAGCGTGGCCAGGGCTTCGCCGTCGATGTCCTCGGCGATGATCAGCAGCGGCTTGCCCGACTGGATGACCAGCTCGAGCAGCGGCACCATCGGCTGCAGCGACGAGAGCTTCTTCTCGTGGAGCAGGACGACCGCATCCTCAAGCTCGGCGATCATCTTGTCGGCGTTGGTGATGAAGTAGGGGCTGAGGTAGCCGCGGTCGAACTGCATGCCATCGACGACCTCGGTCTCGGTCTCGAAGCCCTTGTTCTCCTCGACGGTGATGACACCCTCGTTGCCGACCTTCCGCATCGCGTCGGCGATCTGCTGGCCGATCTCGGACTCGCCGTTGGCGGCGATCGCGCCGACCTGGCCGATCTCATCCGTGCCGGAGACGGTGCGGGACTGCGCCTTGATGTCCTCGACGACGACGGCGACGGCCTGCTCGATGCCGCGCTTGAGGTCCATCGGGTTCATGCCGGCGGCGACCGACTTCATGCCCTCGCGGATGATCGCGGCGGCCAGAACGGTCGCGGTCGTGGTGCCGTCGCCGGCCTCGTCATTGGTGCGCGAAGCGACTTCGCGGACCATCTGCGCGCCCATGTTCTCGAACTTGTCCTCGAGCTCGATCTCCTTGGCGACGGTGACGCCGTCCTTGGTGATGCGCGGCGCGCCATACGACTTGGCGATGACGACGTTGCGGCCTTTGGGGCCCAGCGTCACCTTCACGGCGTCGGCCAGGATGTCGACGCCCTTGAGCATGCGGTTGCGCGCGTCGGTCTCGAATCGTACGATTTTAGCTCCCATGAGGGATGCTCCTTGAAAAAACTGTTGCGGGTGATTCCGGGACGGTTCTCAGGCTGCCTTCGCGGCTTTGGCGTCGACCACGATGATGCCGAGGATGTCGCTCTCTTTCATGATGAGCAGATCCTCGCCTTCGATCTTGACCTCGGTGCCCGACCACTTGCCGAACAGGATGCGGTCGCCGGCCTTGACCGACGGCTCGATCAGCTCGCCGGAATCCTTGCGCGCGCCCGGTCCGACCGAGATGATCTCGCCCTCGGAGGGCTTCTCTTTCGCGGTGTCGGGGATGATCAGACCGCCCTTGGTCTTCTCTTCGCCTTCGATGCGGCGAACGAGCACGCGGTCGTGCAGCGGCGTGAATTTCATGGGATCGCTCCTTTTCAAGGTTTCAGACGGAAAACGGCGATGTTCTGGAGCGCGTTGGCACTCGCCGTTCCAGAGTGCCAACAACTTTGATTTGGCTACTGCCGTGTGCCGGAACAATGACGTCGAAGAAAATATTCGGAGCCTGCGGCTTTGCGGCGCCGGCGGGCTCAGGGCAGACGGAGGGTCCCAAGATAGGAATCCGCGCGCGCGTCGAAGTCCGAGGCGGGGCCTGGAGTTCCCGGACCCTTGGCTTCGGTGAACAGGAGGGACACCATTCTGACGGAGTCATCCGACTCCCGCATTCTGACGCAGTGAATGGTCTTCGCTCTTTTCTCGGAGCCCTCCAGGCGGGCTTGGTAGCAGGCGTCGGCACCTTCAGGCAATTCCGCCTCGCTCAACATTCCCTCGGAGATGGTGGTCATGCCTTCCATGTCGTCCCAGATCCAATCGGCGGTAGCGGGGTAAAGAACCAGGCGAAGGAAATCCTCGGGACTCCGCCAGATCTGCCGGAGGTCCTGAGGGTCGAACATCTGCGATGGCGAAAAAGCGACGTCCTGCGCCGCCGCGACGAAGGTCCTCTGCGAACTGGTGACCCACAGGCATTCCGTGCGCATGTCCCGCGGTTCGGGGGAGCATTCGGCAGGAAAATCGACGATCCCCATGCTTGCGGCAGGAGGCGGGCGGTCCGGAACGGAAGAAGGGCCGGGAATGCAGCCTGTCAGCAGAAGTCCGGCGATCGAAAAGTCTCGAATACCACGGAGCGGCATCAGCGCACCTCCAACCGGACCAGACCAAGCCGGACCGCATCCGGCGCAGGGTCTCATATTCGAGATGATGTCGATTCAGCCGGAATTTCACCGTGATCTGAATCAAACGGCGTTCCCCATTTGGCCGTGGCGTGATCCATCCGCCACCGTCGGCTCTCAGGCCTTCGCGTCGCGGAGCGCGGAATCATTCATGAGTTGGCGGGCATCTGCCGGAGGGCGTCCAAGCCACTCATCCAGCTTCGACCAGCGCCGCCGCCCCGAGACGTTCTTCACGGCGATGGCCACCGCTTTGCGTTGGCCGACCAGCACCACGAGACGCTTGCCACGGGTGATCCCGGTATAGAGCAGGTTGCGCTGAAGCATGGCGTAGTGCTGCGTCAGAACCGGGATGACGACGGCGGGATATTCCGATCCCTGACTTTTGTGGATCGTCGCGGCGTAGGCCAGCACGAGCGTGTCGAGTTCCCCGAACAGGTAGGTCACGGTCCGGCCGTCGAAACTGGCGGTCAACTCGCCCTCGTTGACGTCGACGCCCTCAACGTAGCCGATGTCCCCGTTGTAGACCTCCTTGTCGTAATCGTTCTCGATCTGCATGACCTTGTCTCCCGGCGCGAAGGTCGAGCCGAAGCGTTCCACCTTGTTTTCCCCTGCGGGATTCAGCGCGGCCTGAAGTTCGATGTTGAGCGAGCGCGCGCCGACGCCGCCGCGGTTCATCGGACAGAGAACCTGAATGTCGCGAATGGGATCCAGGCCGAAGCGCTTCGGGATCCGGTTCTTGACCATGTCCAGAATGCGCGTGACCGCCTGATCCGGATCTTCGGCGGCCACAAAGTAGAAATCACTCTCGCCGTCCGGCCGTGCCAGGTCCGGCATCTGCCCCTGATTGATCCGGTGGGCACTGGTGATGATCTGGCTCCGGGCGGCCTGCCGGAACACCTCCGTCAGCCGAACGACCGGGATTGCGCTCGAGCCGATGATGTCCGCCAGCACCTGTCCGGGGCCGACCGAGGGCAACTGGTCGATGTCTCCGACGATCAGGACCGCCGCGTGATCCGGAACCGCCTTGAGCAGCGAGTGCATCAGCGAGACGTCGACCATCGAGCTTTCATCGACGACCAGAAGATCGCACTCCAGCGGGCTCTCCTCGTTTCGCTTGAAGCCGAAGGATCTTCGGGTCGATCTCCAGCATGCGATGGATGGTCTTCGCCTCCATGCCGGTCGCTTCTTTCATCCGTTTGGCAGCCCGCCCGGTCGGGGCGCACAGCAAAAGCGTGACCGCCTTCGCCGCCAGGATCTGCAGGATCGAGTTGACGATGGTGGTCTTGCCGACGCCGGGGCCGCCCGTGATCACCATGACCTTGGAGCGAAGCGCGAGACGAATGGCCTCGGCTCTGGGTTTCGGGCGAGGGTCAGACCGGTCTTCTTCTCGATCCACGGAAGTGCCTTGTCGGCATCGATGTCCGGCCATGGAAGCGGGCCCGAAACCAGCCGACGGAACCGCTCGGCGACACCTTTCTCCGCGTGATAGAGCCCGCTCAGGAAGACGCACGGGGTATCCGCCACCGAGTTGGCCGTCACGGCGCCTTCAGCCAATTCCAGGTCGATGGCCGTCCGGATCAGCTCGTCGGGAACCTCGAGCAGTTTGGTGGACAGCGGGATCAGTTCCGAAACAGGCAAACCGCAGTGACCGTTGCCCATCGCTTCAGTCAGGGCATAGGAAATCCCGGCGCGCACACGGATCATGGCGGTCTTTTCGATCCCGAGTTTCTCGGCGATGAGATCCGCCGTTCGGAACCCGATGCCGCGAATGTCCCGCGCCAGGCGATAGGGGTTCTCGCTCATCACCTGCACGGCGTCGACGCCGTAGGTCTTGAAGATGCGCACGGCCCGGGCGGTTCCGACCCCGTGCCCGTGCAGAAACACCATGATCTCGCGGATGACCTTCTGATCGGCCCAGGCGGCCGTGATCTTGTCAGCGCGTTTCGGTCCGATGCCCTCGACCTCCCGCAATCGCGCGGGCTCGGCCTCGATCAGATCGAACACGTCCTTGCCGAACATCTTGACCATTCGTTTGGCGTACACCGGTCCGATACCCCGGATCATGCCGGAGCCGAGGTACTTCTCGATGCCGTCGAGCGAAGTCGGCGCGGAGGTCTTCAGGAATTGTGCGCGGAATTGCAGGCCGTGCGTATGATCATTGGTCCAGTCGCCTGACGCTGTCACCCATTCCCCGGCCGAAATCATCGCCGCATGACCGATCGTAGTGACGAGATCCCGGTGGCCTCGCGCCTTGAGGCGCAGCACGCAAAAGCCGGACTCCTGGTTGTGGAAGGTCACGCGTTCGACGAGCCCGGCCAGGACCTCATGACGCTGTTCGCCTGCGGCGACAAATGTCGCTGGCGCTTCCCGCATGCCCCGATCCTTACGGCTCTCGTCCATCCCGCTCCCGTTCCACGATTGCTCCATGGCGAGCAATGAGGCTCCCGCGACAGCCGCTCATCTCCCGGCCGCCTGTCACATCTCCCGTCCGTACCAGCGCACCCGGCCGATGATGTTGATCTCGTCCGCGGTGCAATCATAGGGGGTGTAGCGCCCGTTGTCGGAGATGATGCGCACCCGGGGCGGGTCGCTGAAGGGGACATGCTCGAGCCGCTTGGCCACGAGGCCCATGCCGTCGTGCAGCACGAAGATGCCCGGCGGGACGGGGCCGCACTGGTTCATGTCGACCAGGATGACGTCGCCCTCGTTGAGCGTCGGCATCATGCTGTCGCCCTGCACCGCCATGACGCGCAGCATGGAGGGCGCGGCCTTCAGCCGATCGCGGATCCAGGCGCGCCGGAAATGGAAATCCCGCCCGGGCCGGTCCTCGGCCTCGACGATGGAGCCACCGCCCATCGACGGGCGCACGGCGGCATACTGGATGGCGACGTACTCGTTGTGATAATCCTCGGTGATCGGATCATCTCCCGTGACGCGCCCCTTGCCGGTCAGCAGCCAGTCGGGATCGACCTTCAGGACCCCTGCGATACGGGTGAGCTTTTCGAGGTCGGGCGTCCGGGAGCGTCCGCGCAGGATGTCGTAGACGAAGGAGCGGTTCACGCCGGCTTCGCGTGCGACATCCGCGACGGACATGCCGAGCTGGCGGATGCGGGCGCGCAGGCGTTCGTGCATCTGGACCGACATATCCATCTCCGGCGTTGATCTGTCTGTGGAAAAAACCGGATTGCGACGCGCCTGTCAACGACCTAGAACACACGCGGAACGTGTGTGTCGAGAGGAATCGGAAAAATGCGCCTGGAGCGGGACTCGTTCGAACTGTCCGAACTCGCCGAGCGCTGGGGCGTTTCCGGCGCCGACATCCGTTACCTCGTGGCCAATGACAGGATGCGGCTTTCGGTGCGCATTCTGGCCCAGCCCGCGCTCGTGTCCGAGCAGGAGCTGACGGCGGAGGGGGAGCCCTTCTGGGTGCCGGTCGAGGAGAAGATCTTCACCGGGCTCGCCGACCTGTCGTTGCGGGACGCCTTCCGCCTGGTCCGCGACGGGGAAGGGCAGGTCCGGGCTCTCTTTCTCCCCGGCGACACGATGGTGACGCTGCGCGACGGCGGAGGCGTCAGCGTCTCCCATGTCGATCTCCTCGTGCGTCGACGGCACGCCGAAGCGCTCGAGCGGGAGCTGATCGGGGTTCCTGACGAGCGGAAGGAAGCGTTTGATTTCAGACTGTTCGTTTTCGACGAGCAGGAATTCGCGTTCACCGTGCCGCAGGCGCGGGCGCTCGAATTCATGCTGGAGCAGACCCGCGCGGGCGCGCCGGACCAGCACCATGTCGACATCCTCAAGGCGGTGGGCAGCGCTTCGCAGCGACTGGGCAGCCTGTTCAGCCGCAAGCCCTGCTGGACCCGGCTCCTGCGCCAGACCCCCGGACGCCGCGGATGGTACCATCTCGATCCCGGGTTCACCGTCTGGCTGATCGCCAACAGCTGAGACGCCCGGCGTCCGGCAGAAAGCCCGCCATCCCGGCGGGCTTTTTTTTGATTCGGACGCCGTCCGCCTCTGACGGCGGCTGATTCGTCCGCAGTTCGTCCGCATCCGGTCTGCGCCCGTCCGCACTCGGTATGCGAGTAGATCAGGGGCGGAATTTCCCTGCGAATACAGGCCGAAAAAAATCGTTCGACGCATCCCACTTGTGGGACGTCCGCATACCACGAAACTGGCATCACCTCTCCAGACACGCAAACACCGGAGAGAGTCGATGACCGAACAGTTCCTGAACCAGGCCAGGCTCGCGAACCGCTGGCAGATCAGTCCCCGCACGCTGGAGCGCTGGCGCTGGAAGGGCGAGGGGCCGGCCTTCGTGAAGATCGGCGGCCGCGTCGTCTATCGGCTCGAGGAGATCGAGGCCTACGAGGGCAGTCGGCGCTGCGCGAGCACCTCGCAGAGCACCGCGCTGCGGCGGGCGGAATGACGATGGCGCGGCTCGTCACCGATCCTCGCATGGCGGCGCCCTGCGGCCGGGTCTCCAACACCCCGATCGACGAGATCGGCTTCTGCGCCTGGGTGGCGCAGGCCGAACCCGGTGCGACGCTGGTCTACCACCGGGGCTTCCTCGTGGTCGATATCGACAGGCTGCTCTCGAAGTTCGACGTGCGTCTCGAACCTGGCGACCACGCCGCGCATCATCATCATTTCGATGTCGTCCTGCGTGATCCCCCAGGTGCGCATGCTGACGAGGGTCTCCTCGACGAAGGCAACCGCCTCCGCGAGGTCGATGTCATACCATTCGCCGCGAACGTGGTCGGGGAAGAAGTAGAGCTTGAATGCGTTCTCGAGCCGGGCCGCTGTCGGTTGGCCGGCCATCCACCAGACGCGATGGAAGGCGAGCGGCCTGTAGTGGGCGGTCTGGAATTCGTCGAGGCGTCGAACCGGGTCATTGGTGATCCCCACCTTGATGGGGCGCGCTTCGCCTGTGGCGAGCAGGTAGAGGCTGCAGTAGCCACGGGCGCGCACGAAGTCCCGGAATCCGTTCGGCCGCGGTTCTTTCACGGGCAACCGTCCTCGACTGATTGTGGGTGTGCGGCGGGAAGGCTCGCGCGTCGTTCGCAGCCTTCCCGAGCCTAGGTTTTTATAGGGCTTAGAAATTTTTTCGGTAAGGCCTCTCCGTGTATCATCGAAAATTTCCACTCGACGACGATTATTCTTGACTTGCGCCGGCGCGGTGTTTCGCCGCGCCGGCGCAGACCGTCACCGTCGCGCCCGCGCGATCATGAACTTCATCCCGCGTTTGCGGTTCACCTGTCGCCCGTTGAGCCGCCAGGCGATTACCGCGAGGGTGTACTCGTAGCGCCGATGCGCCGTCGGCCGGCTGACGCCGAAGCGGTGGCAGATTTCCTTCCACGGCAGGCCTTCGGCCCGGGCCCATAGGAGGTTCGCGTCATCGCGCTCGAGGTGCCGGTTCCAGGTGATGACCTCCTCCGTGCGGCTGATCGCTTGTGGCGAAGGCAGGACCTTCATCTGCTTGGGTTCCTGGCGTGCGATCTCGCGGGCACTGCGCACGATTTCGGGCCATGTGCCGAAGTATCCCTGCGCCCGCGGGCCAGGAAGTTGCCGCAGGACCTTGGCCGCCTCCTCGACGCGCTCCTCGACCATGTCCCGTGTCCACTCGGTCATGGCCGAACCTCCGCGCGCTCGCCATAGAGCTTCTCGCCAAGCTGACGGACCAGCTCGCGCTCAGGCCACGTCAGCCGTTCATCATCGACCGCGACCGCCAGCAGTCCCTGTTCCTTCCAGCCGTCCCGCTTGACCTCATCAGGTTTGCGGCGTCGGCCGCCGTAGCCCTTGGGCGTGAACCGCATGCCGCTCATTGCACACCTCCCCGGGTCTCCAGCGCCCAGAGCAGGATCGCGATGGCGTCGGCCTCGTTGTCGTCAGCGGGCGAGAAACCGCGTGCCCGGGCGGCCGCCATCATGGCGTCCTTGTTGGCGTTGCCCTTGCCGGTGGCATGACGCTTGATGGTCCCGACCGGGGTGCCGGCATACGGAACTCCCCGGAGTTCCGCCCACGCCGTGAGCGTGGCCATCAGCCCGCCATAGACATGCGCCGCGTCAGTCCCAGCATGCCGCCTGACTTCCTCGTACCAGATCGCCGCGATCGGTCCGCTCAGCCGGTCGAGCTCGGTGAGCCAGTTGGTGAAGCGCAGGTAGCGCATGCCACCGCCGTCGTAGCGGCTCGGGCGGAACGACACCGTGCCGCTGGTGATCAGGCCGTCCGGAGCGCGCAGCGCCCAGCCGGTGGTGGTGCCGAGATCGAGTGCGAGCATCGTCGGTGTCGAGTGCGGCTGGTCTTCGCGTGTGGCCCAGCTCGACTTCGTCGCCCGCGCCGAGGTCGTGCATTTCCTCGGCCCGCCGGGCACGGGAAAATCCCACCTCGCGACCGCGCTTGGCGTCACCGCGATGAAGGCCGGCAGGAGGGTCTATCGCGCCACGCTGGCCGAACTGATCGAGGCGCTCGGCCGCGCCGAGCGCGAGGGCCGCCTGATCGAGAAGATCCGCTTTCTGGGCCGCAGCAGTCTGCTCATCGTCGACGAGATCGGCTATCCACCGCCCGGCAGGTGATTGCATCGCAATCACCGAGAGGGGGCCGATCACGCCCGGCGGCGCCAATCTCTTCTTCCAGCTCGTCAACGCCCGCTACGAGAAAGGCGCCATGATCCTCACCTCGAACCGCGGCTTCGCCGAATGGGGGGAGGTGTTCGGTGACCCCGTCGTCGCGACCGCGCTGCTCGACCGGCTGCTGCACCACGCCGTCGTCGTGCAGATCGAGGGCGCCAGCTACCGCCTGCGCGCCCACGCCGATCTGATCCCCGAGCACACCCGATCGCACGCCGCCATCACCCCGCCGCCACCGCCAAAACGACGCGGCCGGCCGCCAAAGAACGGAGCCTCGCATGCCTGATCCCGGCTGAACGCATATCCCGAAAGTGGGGAATTTTCGTTCGGCACTTCTGGGGATTTTTCATTCGGCATTTACAACGGGAATCAGGTTTGCGTTTGCACGGAGGTCCGCTCGCCGTCCTTCAAGACGGATTCTGCGCCTGGGTTAGAGGACTCGGAATGCCTCATCGCGACGGCCGGTGTGGTCTGCCCGATGGTCTGCCGGATCTGGATTCACGGCCATCCTGGAGGGCCCAAGCATCCGCCGACGACGCAAGAAGGCGCTCCGCATTGGCGGAACGCCTGACTTGTTCAAATCGAAGGATTTCAGGCGCCGATGACGCCGCCGTCCTCGCGAGTGATGACGATGGTCCCCGACCGCGGCACTGTGCCCGGCCCGTCAGGCCAGGTCGATCCCATGTTGCCGGCCGCGAACTCCTCGGGCGTCGCATGGGCGCCCGGATGCTGGAAGTTCACGAACATCGTCCGCTGGTCGGGCGTGGTGATGACGCCCGTCACTTCCTGCCCCCAAGGCCCCGTCAGGAACCGCCGTATCTCGCCCGTCAACGGATCGGCGGCCAGCATCGCATTCATCCCGAAGTCCTTCAGCGGACCCTCGTATCCGGGACCGATGTCGCCCATGTCGGTCTGGATCCAGAGCCGCGAGTTGGCGTCGCACCAGATTCCGTCAGGGCAGGCGAAGATATTGTCCTCGCCCAGCGCGATCCCGTTGAACGTGGCCGACTGGTTCGCCGTGCCCGCGATAACGAAGAGATCCCACTCGAACGCTTTGCGCGTGTGGTCGCCGCCCTCGTAGTTCCAGCGCACGATCTGGCCGAAGTTGTTCATGGCCCGAGGGTTGACCGCGTCCACCTGCAACTGTGTCCGCCGCGAGTTGTTGGTGAGCGTAAAGTAGACCTCGCCGGAATTCGGGTCGACGGTGCCCCATTCCGGACGGTCCATCTTCGTCGCGCCCGCCGTGTCGGCCGCCGCCCGACTGTTCACGAGGATGTCGGCGAGGTCTGCGAACCCGTTCTCGGGCGTGAGCCCGTTCTGGCCCGGGGCCAGCGCCAGCCACTCTCCCGTGCCGTCGTCGTTAAACCGCGCGGCGTAAAGAGTGCCTGAATCGAGGATCGACCCGTCCGTCTGGCCGGGCACGAAGACCCCGTCCGACACGAACTTGTAAATGTACTCGAAGCGCGAGTCGTCGCCCGAATAGCAGACGACCGGCGCGCCTTCGACGGCGGGGGCGAAGACCACGCCCTCATGCGCGAAGCGGCCGAGCGAGGTGCGCTTCACCGGCACGGACGCCGGATCGAACGGATCGATCTCCACCATCCAGCCGAAGGCGTTGGGCTCGTTGCGGTAGTCGTCGGTCGCTGTGGCGCCCGTGGCCGAAGCGTTAAACCGGACATACTCGTCCGCTCCCGACGCGGCGAGGTGCCAGCCGTAGCGTCCGCCCTTCAGATCGTCCGACACGCCGTAGCGTTTCTGCTCGCGCGGCTGCTCGCCGGTGTTCGAGAAGTAGCCCGCCCAGTTCTCCTCCGCGGCCATGTAGGTGTTCCACGGCGTCACGCCGTAGGCGCAGTTGTTGACGGTGCCGCGGGTCATGGCCCCATCGGGCGAATACTTGGTCTTCACGTGATCCGACCCGCGCACCGGCCCGGCGATCTCCATCGGCGTAAGCGCAGTGATCCGGCGGTTGTGCGGGTCCTGCACGATGGCCCAGGTTCCGTCCGCCTGCTGCGTGGTGCGGTAGACGGACACGCCATGCGCGTTCATCTCCTTCAGGACGTCATCGTCCTCTCGTTTGCCGTCCGCCGTGTAGACGACCGAATCCGCGTCGATGGCCTGCCCCTTCCACTTCTCGGCGTGCAGGTGCCGCGGCTCGATGTATTCGTGGTTCACGACGATCAGCCCGTCCTCCGACGACCCGTCGATCCCGAAGTAGTGCATCCCGTCATGATGCATACCGACCTGCATACCCTGGTCCGCGCCCGCGTTGGCGGATGAGAAGGCAGGCATGTCGCCCGTGATCGGCGTGCCCCAGGCCCCCAGCACCTGCACCTTGTAGCCCGCCGGAACGACCACGGTGTCCTCTACGCTCACCGGGACAGGCGCGAAGCCCAGAACCCCGCCTGTCGCGGTGCCCTGCGCCAGTGCGCCCCGCGCCGACAGCCCGGCGCCGAAAATCCCCGTCGAGATCGCGGCGAGCCCGCCCATCAGGAAGCTGCGGCGCTTCACATGTGCGTCCATCACCTCGTAGAAGTTGCGGTTTCCCGAAGTGTTGCACTGCGGCTCGTCGCCGTGCTCGAAATACGGGGCGAGTTTGTGGTCGGGATAGTCTCCCTCGAAATCCTTCATGCCTTGCTCCATAGATAGGATCGGCCGCGCCATCCTCCGAGACAGGGACCCGCGACTGGATCGTGATCCCCACGCGGTGTAACGCCGGCATGACAGACCTGTGGACTTTCGTTGACGCCCCGCCTCGGCTTGTCGGATCCAGCAGGCCCGCACAGTCGCCCCGCCTCGGCTTCGGCCCGGAGTAGGGCGAGGGGCTTCAGTTGCAGAATCTTTGCACCCTCGTCACTCGGGTGTGACCTGCTCCGGGCATGAGGCCTCACCCATACCGGAGACCCCCTCATGACCTTCCGTCTACTGCCCCTCGCCCTCATCGCCGCGGCCGCGCCCGCGGCGGCCCAAGAAACCTTTCCCGCAACCCTCGCGGGGCACGCCTTCCTTCCGGCTCTCAGCCTCGTCGCGCCTGTGTCGCCAGGGACGGACATCGGCCCACCGGGATCAGCCTCCCCTTCATCGGACAGCCCCACCTATGTCGACGTTGCCATCGAGCGCTGGCAAGCCGAGACCGGCAAGGACGCCATCCTCGACGGCGACGGCCGGACCTTCGCCGAGGTGAAGACCGAGCGGCTGGGCGAGACCCCGGCCGCGGCCGATGGGGCCCACGCGGCCTGACGACGTGGATGGCGTGGCTGTACCTTCCTCCGGTCTGCCTGCCGGAGCCGGCGACGCGTGCCTCTTCGGCCTCTCGCTCTGCTCCGGAGCTGGCGGTCTCGACCTCGGGCTGCACCTCGCATGCCCCGGATATCGCACTGTGGGTCATGTCGAGCGGGACGCCTACGCCGCGGCCATCCTCGTGGCGCGGATGGAAGACGCGGCCCTGGATCGCGCACCTGTCTGGGACGACGTTGCTACCTTCGAACGGCCGCCCTTGGCGCGACGCGGTGGACATCGTCACTGCGGGCTATCCGTGCCAGCCGTTCTCCGTAGCGGGCAAGCGCCGGGGCGCGGACGACCCGCGCCACCTCTGGCCGCATGAGGAAAGCGCCTGCCGATGCCCGTCGCGCTGTAGCGAGATCCGCCGCCATGTTGGTCCTCGCCGGCGCTCCGATCGTCGATCTCGCGTCTCTGATCCGAGAGGAGCTGCAGGCGATCTTGATCGATACCGTCCGGGCCGCTGTCCTCAACGCGCTCGGATACTGGCGTCTCGCGCGCCGAGACCCCGATCGCTGCTGCTTCGCGCTGCTGCCATCGATACCGTCTCTCGGCATCGAAGCTTCATCGGCGCGACGGATGTCGGCTGACACGGATTTCAATCCGCTAGAGGGTGGATTCCAGCGCGAAGCGCAACGGTTCAAGCAAACCGGATTTCGACGTCCCTGCCAAGCTCCGACAGGAAGGCCTCGACGGGGGATCGGTAGGCGAGGCACTTACGCGGGGTGACCTTCTCGAGGTTTCCATGAAACCTCTGCCAGGCAGAGGATTGATGGTCATGGCGATCTTCTGGATGTCGACTTCGCTGATCTCGTCGAGGTCGGTTCCGCGCGGCAGCCATCGCCGGATGCGCCCGTTGGCGTTCTCGACCCCGCCCTTTTGCCAGCTGGCGTAGGCGTCGCAGAAATACGTCGTGGCCGAGAGCATTCCGCGAAGGAGCATGTGGCGTGCGAAACAGGTGTCGTTGTCGAAGGTGACCGAGCCGCGCATCTTCGGGTCGAGGCGGCGGAAGGCGGCCATCATCGCGGCGATGGTCTCGGCGGCGGTCTTGCCGGCCAGGCGCGTCATCAGCGTTATCCGGGTCTTGCGCTCATGCAGCACCAGCACCGGGCGGGATCGTTTGCAGATCACGAGGTCGGCCTCCCAGTGTCCCAACGTCTCGCGTGCATCGGCGTCACCAGCGCGCTGAGAAATGTGGGTTTTCTCGGCGATCGTGTCGCGAGATGCCCGACCGTGGCGCTTGCGGCGGCGGGCATGATGGCGGGTCAGGAAGCGCCAGAGCCGTTCCGTCTTCTGGCCGGCGCGGTAGATCCAGCCGCAGATCGTCTCCGCGCAAACGGCGCGCAGGCCGGGCTCGATCCCGAGCCGCAGCCGTCCGGCGACCTGCTCGGGCGTCCAACCTTCGGTCAGGCGGTCCGTGACGTAGGCCGCGAGCTTCGCATCCGTCTCGATCGTCGCCTTGCGTTGGCGGCGCAACATGTACGCTCCATCCGCCACATGCGGACGGTACGCGCCGCTCTCGAGCGCGTTGCGCCCGATCTCGCGCGAGATGGTCGAAGCCGCCCGGCCGAGCGCCCGGGCGATCGCACCGAGCGACAGACCGTCGGCCTTCAGACCGGCGATCCGGTCTCTCTCCTCGGCCGTGAGGTGGCTGTATCCTGACATGGCGACACCGTTCTCCGTTTCCAGACAGACGGATACATCATCCGCCCTCGGTGTTGCGCTTCACGATGGAACTCACCGAGTCCCGCAGGCGGTTGCGAAGATCAGGACCTTACCGCCGCGCGGGGCAGGTTTCGCGTGCAAAGCTGTCAACATCACAGAGCCATTGCGCAGTTTCTGCGCATTCATCTACATTCGTGGCTATCGGACCATTGCCGCGCTGTTCATTTCGGCAACCATGCGCAGGAATTGGTGGCTGGACGGAATTCGGAACAGGGGGAAACCATGCAAAGACACACCTTTACAACCACAGGCATGCGCAGACGGCAGCTGCTTTTGGGAGCCGGTGGCGCAGCAGCGGCCGCGGGGCTGGGACTGGCGCCGAACCGTCTCTTCGCGCAGGATCCCATCAGCGTCGCCGGGATCTACACCGTGCCGGTCGAGCAGCAATGGGTCGGTCGCATTCACGCCGCCGCCGAAGCGGCGCAGGCCGCCGGGCGGATCAGCTACACCTTCTCCGAGAACACCGCCAATACCGACTATCCCCGTGTGATGCGGGAATATGCCGAGCAGGGTGTGCAACTGATCGTCGGCGAGATCTTCGGGGTCGAGCAGGAAGCGCGCGAAGTGGTGCTCGATTATCCCGACACGGCGTTCCTGCTCGGCTCGTCCTTTCTCGAGGACCCGGCCTATCCGAATCTCGGCGTCTTCGACAATTACATCCAGGACGCGTCCTACCTCTCGGGCATCATCGCGGGTGCGATGACGGAGACCGGCAATATCGGGATGGTCGGTGGCTTCCCGATTCCGGAAGTGAACCGGCTGATGCATGCGTTCATGGCGGGAGTTCGCGAGACCTCGCCGGATGCGAGTTTCCAGGTCAGCTTCATCGGCTCGTGGTTCGATCCGCCGAAGGCCAAGGAGACCGCCTTCGCGATGATCGAGGCCGGGGCCGACCTGCTCTACGCCGAGCGCTTCGGCGTCTCGGACGCGGCGCAGGAGCGGGGCATCCTCGCGATCGGCAACGTGATCGACACCCAGTCCGACTATCCCGACACCGTGGTCGCCTCGGCGATCTGGCATTTCGAGCCGACGCTCGATGCGGCGCTGGCTCGGGTCGCCGACGGCTCGTTCACGGCGGCGAATTACGGGATCTACAGCTTCATGAAGGAGGGCGGCTGTTCGCTGTCGCCGCTCGGGACCTTCGAGGGCAAGGTGCCGCAGGCGGCGATGGATCTGGTAGCCGAGCGTGAGGCGGCGATCCTGTCGGGCGCCTTCGTGACGGAGATCAACGACGAAGAGCCCACGTCGTCCTGATGGCGACGGATGCGTCCCGGAGGGTCGTGCTGCGGCTGGCCGGGATCACCAAGCGGTTCGGCCGGCTGGCGGCCAACGAGGATATCGGCTTCGCCCTCCATGAGGGCGAGGTCCTTGCCCTTCTTGGCGAGAACGGTGCGGGCAAGACGACGCTGATGAACATCCTCTTCGGCCATTACACGGCCGATTCGGGCTCGGTCGAGGCGTTCGGGCGACCGCTGCCGCCCGGCGCGCCGGGGGCTGCCCTCGCGGCGGGCCTCGGCATGGTGCACCAGCATTTCACGCTGGCCGAGAACATGAGTGTGCTCGAGAACGTGATCCTCGGCACCCGGCCGCTCTGGCGCACCGGGCTGGGACAGGCCGCGGCGCGGGCCCGGCTCGACTCGCTCGCCCGCGATTTCGGGCTCTCGGTGCGGCTTGACGCGCGGGTGAAGTCGCTTTCGGTCGGCGAGCGGCAGCGTGTCGAGATCCTCAAGGCGCTCTACCGGGACGCGCGCATCCTGATCCTCGACGAGCCGACGGCGGTGCTGACACCGCAGGAAAGCGAGGCGCTGTTCGACACGCTGAGGAAGGCCGTCGCGGGCGGGCTTTCGGTCATCTTCATCTCGCACAAGCTGCACGAGGTCATGGCGATCTCCGAACGGGTCGTCGTGCTTCGGCACGGCCGTCTGGTCGGCGAGGTGGCGACGCGGGACACCGACCGGCACGGGCTCGCGGAGATGATGGTGGGTTCGGAGGTCGCGCTGCCCAAAGCCGAGGTGCTCGCGCCCGGCGAGGTGCTCTTCGAACTGCGCGATGTGTCGATTTCGGCCGAGGGGCGACGGGTCGGCCTCGACCGGGTGAGCCTCGCGCTGCGCGAACGCCAGATCATCGGCATCGCCGGCGTGTCGGGCAACGGCCAAGGCGCGCTCGCCGACCTGATCGGCGGCCTCGCCGCTCCCGGAAGCGGCGAGATGGTCGTGAACGGCGCGCAGGTCCGGGACTGGTCGCCGCGCGCCTCGCTCGACGCAGGCGTGGGACGGATCCCGGAGGACCGGCATTCGCTCGGCTCGGTGGCGGATTTCACCCTGACCGAGAACGCGGTTCTCGAGCGCTACAACACGGCCCCCTTCAGCCGGGCGGGGATCATGGACTGGGCGGCGGCGCGCCGTCACGCCGAGGAGATCATCGCCGCGTACGACGTGCGCTGCCCGGGTCCGGACACGCGCATCCGCCTCCTGTCCGGCGGCAACATGCAGAAGCTCATTCTCGGCCGGGTGATGGAGGGCGGCCCGCGGGTGCTCCTCGCGAACCAGCCCGTGCGCGGACTCGACATCGGGGCGCTCACCTATGTGCAGACGCGGCTGATCGCGGCGCGCGATGCGGGGGCGGCGGTGCTGCTGATCTCGGAGGATCTCGACGAGATCCTGGCGCTTGCTGACGTGGTTCATGTGATGTCCGAGGGCAGGCTGTCGCCGGGCTTTATGCGCGGCTCGAAGAGTCCGGCGGAACTCGGTGTCTGGATGGCAGGACAGGGGTTCGAACATGCGGCTTGAGCCCGTCGCTTCGCACAGCTTTGCCCGAACACTGGGGCTGCCGGTGCTGGCGCTGGCGCTGACGACGCTGGTGGCGTCGGTTCTGGTGATGCTGGCGGGGGCCGATCCCTTCGCGGCGCTGGGGCTGATCCTCAAGGGAGCGGTGGGGTCGAAATTCGCCGTGCTGGAGACCCTCAACCGCGCGACGCCGCTCATCTTCACCGGGCTCGCGATTACCGTCGCGTTCAAGGCGCGGCTGTGGAACATCGGGGCGGAGGCGCAGCTTTACGCCGGCGCCCTGGTGACCGTTCTCGTGGGCACGCAGCTGGGGCTGCCCGGTTGGGTAGCCCTCCCGGCTATGGCGATCGCGGCGTTGCTCGCCGGGGCGCTGGTGCTGCTCGGGCCGGTGCTCCTGAAGGTGCGGCTCGGGGTCGACGAGGTCGTGACCACGCTTCTCTTCAACTTCATCATGCTGCTTTTCGTCTCGATGATGTTGGAGGGTCCGATGAAGGATCCTATGGGTATGGGCTGGCCCAAATCCGAATCCCTGCCGCCCGACGCGCGCCTGCCGCGCATCGTCGAGGGGCTGCGGCTGCACTGGGGCTTCGGGCTCGCGCTCCTCGCGGCTCTGGGGGTCTGGTTCGTCCAGGTCAGGACGACGCTCGGCTTCGAGATCCGCGCTGTGGGTCAGAACCCGGATGCCGCGCGCTTCGCCGGCATTCCGGTGAACCGGGTCTTCGTGAAGACGGCGCTGCTGTCGGGCGGGCTCGCGGCGCTGGCGGGGTTTTCCGAAGTTACGGGGCTGAAGGGGAACCTCACGCTCGATCTGTCGCCGGGGTTCGGCTACACCGGCATCATCGTCGCCATGCTGGCCCTTCTTCATCCGCTTGGCGTGATCATCTCGGCGATCTTCGTGGCGGGCGTCTTCGTGGGGGCCGACAGCATGAGCCGCGCCGCCGAGGTGCCGACCTACATTGCCGACATCTCGCTCGCCACGGCGCTACTCTTCATGGTGCTGGCGCTGCTGCTGACGCGCTTCAACATCGTGCGAGGCTGAAGGGATGGAGGTCATCGACATCCTGCTGTCGGCCAGCTTCTGGGGGGCCGTGCTTCGGATCGCCTCGCCGCTGATCTTCGCGACGATGGGCGAGCTGATCTGCGAGCGCGCCGGCGTGCTGAACCTCGGCATCGAGGGGATCATGGTCATCGGGGCCTTCACCGGCTGGATCGCGGTCTATGCCGGGATGGGCCTCTGGCCGGGCGTGATGGTCGCGATGGCGTCGGGCATGCTGTTCGGGCTGCTGCATGCGACGCTGACGGTTCCCTTCGGGCTGTCGCAGCATGTGGTGGGGCTCGGCGTGACGCTGCTGGCCACGTCCACCGCCTATTACGCCTACCGGCTCGCGCTGCCGGAGGTGACCTCGCCGCCGCGGATCGAGCCGTTCCAGCCGCTCGACATTCCGGTGCTTTCGGACCTGCCGTTCTTCGGCGAGGCGCTCTTCTCGCAGACGGCCCTGACCTATCTGGCGCTCGCCGTCGCCGGCCTGGTGGCTTTGGTGCTCTACCGCACGCCGCTGGGCCTGGCACTCCGGGCGGCGGGCGAGAACCCGTCCGCCGTCGAGGCGCAGGGGCTGTCGGTGACGGCGATCCGCATGGGGGCGGTGATCGTCGGCTCCGGGCTGATGGCCGTCGGCGGCGCGTTCCTGACGATCTCGGCGTTTTCGTCGTTCTTCTTCGAAATGGTGAACGGACGGGGCTGGATCTGCATCGCGCTGGTGGTGTTTGGAGCGTGGCGGCCGGGCAAGGCTCTGCTCGGCGCGCTGTTCTTCGCGGCCTTCGATGCCTTGCAGATCCGGATGCAGCAGACGCCGCTGGGTGCTGTGATCCCCTACCAGATCTTCCTGATGGTGCCCTATGTGCTGTCGATCGCGGCCCTCGTGCTGATGTCGCGTCGCGCCGAAGTGCCCGACGCGCTGATGGCGCCCTACAATCGCGGACAGCGCTGATGGCCGAGTTCGACATCCTCGTGAGCGGCGGCACCCTGCCGGACGGTGCCGTCGCCGATATCGGCATCACCGGCGCCACCATCGCGGCCGTGGGCGATCTGTCGGGCTCGACGGCGGGCGAGGTGATCGACGCGCGCGGAGACCTCGTGAGCCCGCCCTTCGTCGATCCGCATTTCCACATGGACGCGACGCTGAGCTACGGCACGCCCCGGATCAACGCGTCGGGCACGCTGCTCGAAGGCATCGCGCTCTGGGGCGAATTGCGCGAGACCGCGACGGTGGACGAGATGGTCGCGCGCGCGCTGACCTATTGCGACTGGGCGGTCTCGATGGGGCTTCTGGCGATTCGGAGCCATGTGGATACCACGCCCGACCATCTTAACACTGTCACGGCGATGATCGAGGTCCGTGACAGGGTGAAGCCCTATCTCGACCTGCAACTCGTGGCCTTTCCCCAGGACGGCCTCTACCGCGCGCCGAACGGCGAGCGGAACGTCGTCCGGGCGCTCGACATGGGTGTCGATGTGGTGGGCGGCATTCCGCATTTCGAGCGCACGATGGAGGATGGCCGCGCTTCGGTGCGGGCCCTATGCGAACTCGCGGCCGAACGCGGCCTGCCGGTTGATATTCATTGCGACGAGACCGACGATCCGATGAGCAGGCATATCGAGACGCTGGCCTTCGAGACCCGGCGGCTCGGTCTTCAAGGCCGCGTTGTGGGATCGCACCTCACGTCGATGCACTCTATGGACAGCTACTACGTCTCGAAGCTGCTGCCGCTGATCGCCGAAGCCCGGATCGCGGCTATCCCCAACCCGCTGATCAACATCGTCCTGCAGGGCCGTCACGACACGTATCCGAAGCGTCGCGGATTGACCCGGGTGAAGGAGATGCAGGCCAACGGAATCACCGTAGGCTGGGGGCAGGATTGCGTGCGCGATCCCTGGTACAGCCTCGGGACCGGCGACATGCTCGACGTCGCGTTCATGGGCCTTCACGTGGCGCAGATGACATCGCCGCAGGAGATGCGGCGATGCTTCGAGATGGTCACGAAGGAAAACGCGTCGATTGTGGGCCTTGAGGGCTACGGGTTGGCGGAGGGCGACACGGCGTCGCTCGTCGTTCTCGACGCCGGCGATCCGGTCGAGGCGCTGCGCCTGAGACCCGACCGCCTCGCTGTGATCTCAAAAGGCAAAGTCGTCTCGCGCAAGAAGCGCAACGACAGCCAACTGGACATCGAGGGCCGTCCGGCAAGCGTAAGGCGCCGGCACACGTTGCGGTAAGGCGCTCAGACCAAAGCGCCAAGCAGCGAGTGACCGCTCCGCAAAACTCTGCATTCCCTGCGCGCCGGAGGTAAACGCTCGGTGCCATCAGGTCCCCGCAACCAGAATACTACACAAGATCAGAACCTTATCGTGACGCCCCGGAGTGCCCCTCCGGGGCGTCACGAGTCGTGTCCGAACCGTGTCCGATACTGGGAGGTCGAAGACGCTGGTTTTGGGATCGACCTCCTCGCCCGGCGAAGTCGATCGGACGTTCCGTCATGACTTGCGCCAAGGAGGCAATTCACTGAGTGCGGGTAACGCAGGATCAGCGGCTCCTGTTGGCCGCAATCCGGCCTATGAGGTTCATCAGCAATTGCGCCGCGAGGATCGCAGTCGTTCCGGTGCGGTCGTACTCGGGGGCGACCTCGACGAGATCCACGCCGACGATGTCGCCATGCCGGTTGAACGCCAGCCTCAGAGCCGCAGATCAGCCTGCGCTCGGGGCCGTGTTGCGCTTACTGGAGCCGGGCGCCGCTCAAGCACGGTCGAAAAGCGTGATTTATCGAGGTGCCCTCTAGAGAGGAAATCCGTTTTTCCGGATCAGGTCCCAGATTTTAAGGTTGAGTCTCTGGATTCCGGTGATCGCGACTTCGAGATTCGCCATTTCGCGCTCATCCACGGGTTCGGTCTTGCCGTAACGGATGTCGCCCCGTCGATCCGAAATCCGCATCAGGATGGTATTCAGCGTGCCGAATTGCGGGTCGAAAGAGTAGATGCAGTGATTGTATTTGTTGCGCAGCGCGGATTTGCCAGCCAGCTCGCGGGTCGCGGCCAGAACTTCGTTCCGCACTTCTTCCAAAGTCCGGTCGAGTTTCGCGAGGCGTTCGACCAGATCCAAGCGCGCCCGGGTCGTATTGAGAGTCAGGAAGACCACCGTCGCGGTTTCCTTGTCGACGCCGGCGAGGCCGGCGATCAGGTGGATCAGCAGGCTTTCGGTGTTGGTCCATGAGTAGTTGAGCTGACCTACCCGGAGCAGCAGCTTCCGGAGCTGTCCGTCAAGTGGCGGCAGGGGCGCGACGTCCACGCTGGCGACCTCTCAGGCTCTCAACCGTTCGAAAAAATGCGCCGCCGCCTCGGTCCGGTTGCTGACGCCGAGTTTCGAGATGATGTGATGAATGTGAAGCTTCACCGTGTGTTCGGACAGAGCGAGCGTCGTGGCGATGTTCTTGTTCTGGATGCCTTGGGCGACGAGTTGGAGCACCTCGTTCTCGCGCGGGGTCAGCGTGTCGAGACTGGCTCCTTCCGAGGCAGTCGGCGCGGCGCCGTTGGCCGCCGCATGCTCGACAAGCTCGTCGGGCACATGGCTGCCTCCGCTCGCGAGAAGCCGAATGATCGAGAGCCAGATGTCGAGGCGGACCCGCATCGGCAGAAATCCCGTAATTCGAGCGTCCGTGCGCAGCCGCGCGAAGATGGGTGAAATCTCCGACGGGTCCTCGTATGCGACGGCGCGGGTCGCCGTGCCGAAACGCTCGAGCTGGTCCGCCGTGAGACGCAATAGGGCGGCGGCGCATTTGGGATCGATGAAGACGAGCCGGGCCGCGTCGGGGGACTCGGACCGCCGTCGCGAGGAACTCATCGAGATCCTCGAAACGCGCGACATCGGCGTCTTCGATCTCGCGAGCCACCGTCCGCGCCATGCAGTTGGAAAAGGCATGGCGGGTGCCGATGAATACGATCCTCATCGTGGTCTGCGCCGCCGCACCAGTTGAAAGGCGCAAAGCTGCGCCGTTGTCTTTACCAGACATCAATCATCCCCCCAAGTATTACCCTCCCCCACCAGGAGGTGCCGCTCTGTTGAGGTTTCGCTCTATGAACCGCCCCGGCCCAAAAAGCGGGCCTCCGGAAACTTCTTAAATTTTTTTCGATGTTACCACAGAGCGGGCTGTCGGAGAATAGATCGTTCAGACTAGTCGAGCGTGAAGTTTTCCCTGACAGGATTGACGGATGGCGTCCGATCCGGCGCGGGCGGCATTATCGGGGTCTAGACCGTTCCATCAGGCAGGTCGCCGAAGGGTCCGCACTGATGGCGCGATGATGGTGTGAATACCCAAAACGAGGAGCGCGGCCGGGCGGCACGCCCGTGCTTGGCTTTCGGAATCATGAGGTTATGGTTCCGCCTCCCGATCTACATCCATTGTCCGGCTTCCGGGACTCGGGCTGTGAGCGCATCCTTTCCGCAGTTGTCCACGTGGGGTGGCGGCGCACAGGTCCAGGCTCGAACGGTGCCGGGTGAATTCGTTTCGTGAACGATTCCGGAAACCATCGAATCTCGGACGAGGCGCGGAGGGTGCGGGAACCGGATATCGCGAGACATGCAAGGAACGCCGCGGCCGCGAGCGCGTCGGGCCGTTCCGATTTTCAAGCCGACGAATCAGAGTCGCGCCGAGCCGAGTGCCACCTTGCAGATGACGAGTGGCGAAGCCGGCGTCTTGAACGGAGACACGGGAAATGGCCAGAAGAAGAGATTCCCAGTACATCTGGGAGCAGAACCAGGAACAGAACCAGACGCAGGACCAGGATCAGAACCAGTCCTCGACCAGCGATAACACGAACACGAATACGAACGAGGCGTTCAACGCGTCGACCAACGACAGCACGAACGACAATGCCAACGGCAACGAAAATTCCAACGGCAACGAGAACGCCAACTCCAACGAAAACGCCAATGGCAACGAAAACGCCAACGGCAATACGAACACAAACGGCAACGAGAATTCCAACTCGAACGCCAACGAGAACACGGCGAACAATTCGGCCGACAATTCCGCGTCGAATTCGGCCGACAACGACTCGATGAATGACGCGGTCAATTCGGCGAACAATGACGCGAGCAATTCCGCGACCAATGACACGGATGTCGACACCGACGTGGACACCAACGTCGAGACCAACGTCAATGTCGATGTCGGGCTCGACGGCTGGGAGCCGACGGACGACGACTTCGCAGACATCGACATGGATGGCGGCACGGTCGACAACCTCCTGATCAACGAGGGCGGCGATCTCAGCTTCGATCCCGGCAACGACGTGTCGATGAGCGACATCCTGAACAATTCGCTCACCGGCGGCACCAACAACACGGCAAACGTGTTCGCGCAGACGTCGCATCTCGTCGACAGTGACGTTCTCGAGAACGCGACCAATGACGGCACGCTGACCCAGAACGGCAACGCTACCGGCGGAACCGCCACCTCTGACGAGGGCATCGAGGCGGGCGGCGGCGGCGGCATGGGCGGCTCCGATGCCTATGCCGATGGCGGCGACGGCTGGGCCAGCGACGCCAATGGCGGCCACGCGATGGCGATGGGCGGAATGGGCGGGGCGGCCACCGGCGGCACGGCCACCGGCGGTGACGGCGCGGCCGGCGGAAACGCGGACGGCGTCGCGGAAGGCTTCGGTGAAGGCTTCGGTGAAGGCGTCGGAGATTCCGGCGATGCGACCGGCGGCGCCGGCGCGTCCGGTGAAGGCGGCTACGGCGGCGCGGCGGACAGCGGCTACGGCGGCGCGGGCGACGGCGGTAACGGCGACTATGCCGAGGGCGGCGAATCCGGTTACGCGGATGGCGGCGACGGCGGCGATGGCGCCGACGCGACGAGCGGCGATACCGGTTACGCTGACGGCGGTGACGGTGACGGCGGCGATGGTGGCGACGGCGACTACGCCGAGGGCGGCGAATCCGGTTACGCGGATGGCGGCGACGGCGGCGACGGCGCCGACGCGACGAGCGGCGACACCGGTTCAGCTGACGGCGGCTACGGCGGCGACGGCGACGGCGGCGACGGCGACTACGCCGAGGGCGGCGAATCCGGTTACGCGGATGGCGGCGACGGTGGTGCCGGCGCGCGCGCGACCGGCGGAGCCACCGGTTACGCTGACGGCGGCGACGGTGGCGACGGCGACGGCGGCTACGGCGGCGACGGCGATGGCGGCTACGGTGGCGACGGCGACGGCGGCTACGCCGAGGGCGGCTATGGAGAAGGCGGCTACGGCGAAGGTGGTGACGGCGGCGACGGCGGCGACGGCGGATCCGCGACCTCCACGACCGGCAACGTCGCCCGCAACTCCACCGGCGGAGGTGCCGACGGCCGTGGTGACGGAGGAAACGGCGGTGACGGCGGAGACGGAACCGGAGGTGCCGGCGACGGCGGCGACGGAACCGCAGGTGACGGTACCGGAGGTGCCGGTGCGGCCGGAATGGGCGGGGCCGGTGGCCTCGGCGACGCCGGCAACGGCGACTACGCCCAATCCGGGGCTGGCGGCATGGCCGATGGCGGCG
>CAVORV010000032.1:0-280000 GCA_963698685.1 uncultured Alphaproteobacteria bacterium | reverse complement strand
CAGAACGCCATCAGCCCGAGCATCCGTCGGAACCGGAGCAGGGAGACGCCCGTGATGTCGCGCACCGGCGTCACCGCCAGCGCCGCCACGAGGAACTGGAGCGCCGTCAGCCCAAGCGCATGCTCCAGCGTCGCGACCGGATCCGCCCCGAGCCGGTTGCCGATTGCCAGCCACAGCCACCATGCCGCCGGCGCGAAAGCCAGAGCGTAGAGCGGCCCGACCGGCACGCGCCGCATCGCCCGGTTGAGACCGTCCGCGAGCGCCATTTCAGTAGAACTTCGTCAGATCCATCCCGGCATAGAGCCCCGCCACCTCGTCGGCGTATCCGTTGAAAGGCTCGGTCTGGCGCCGACCGGCCAGCAGCCCCTCGCCGACCACGCGCTCGTCGGCCTGGCTCCAGCGCGGATGGTCCACCGCCGGATTGACGTTGGAATAGAATCCGTATTCCCGCGGAGCCTGGATGTTCCACGTCGTCGGCGGCTGCTCCTCGGTCAGGGTGATCCGGACCACCGACTTGATCGACTTGAAGCCGTATTTCCACGGCACCACCAGCCGCAGCGGCGCGCCGTTCTGGTTCGGCAGCTCCTCGCCATACAGGCCCACCGCCATGATGGTCAGCGGATGCGTCGCCTCGTCGAGGCGCAGCCCCTCGACATAGGGCCAGTCGAGCGGTTGGAAGAGCCCGCGCTGCGCCGGCATCTCCTCGGGTCGCACCAGCGTCTCGAAAGCGACATATTTTGCCGACCCGCCCGGATCGGCGCGGCTGATGATGTCGGCCAGAGGAAACCCGACCCAGGGGATCACCATCGACCAGCCCTCGACGCAGCGGAGCCGGTAGATCCGCTCCTCCAGAGAATCGGCCGAATAAAGATCCTCGATCGCGTAAGTCCCCGGATTGGCCACCAGCCCGTCCACCACCACCGACCACGGCGTCGTGGTCAGCGTGTGCGCGTACTTCGCGGGATCCTCCTTGGCGGTCCCGAACTCGTAGAAGTTGTTGTAGCCGGTCACATGCTCGATCGCCGTCGGCGCGTCATCGGTCGAATACGGACTCGGCCGTCCGACCATCCCCGCCGCACGCCCAGGCCCGGGTATGAATCCTGCCGCCGCAAGGCCGGCGGCCCCCGCCAGCAACTCGCGACGTTTCATCCACGCCGCGCGCGGCGTGACGTCCGAATGCTTCAGGCGTGGCCTCGTCTTGATCAGCATCGCTGTCTCCTCCGTTTCGCGGCGTTCACCAGCCATTTCGTCCATATAGCTCGGTTCGTTACCGAAATGGCGGTCGCATCTCGCTCTCGAAGTCCCTGAAACACGCCTGACGCGTAAACTCATCGTGATTGGAAACCGCGACCTGCTACCGCTTGGCGTGGTGCGGCATTCCGTCAAGTGCGTCCCACGCGAAGTTGCCCCTGATCCGCGACGGCCCCGGGACCATATCTCGCTCCGACGCCGCAACTGGCGTTTCTGAACGTATGGAGTATCACATGATCCGCAGAACCCTGCTCGCAGCCGCAGCCGCATCGACCTTCGCGCTGTCCGTTCCCGCTTACGCCCAGGATGCCGACATCGTCGACACTGCGGCCGCCGCCGGCTCGTTCAGCACCCTGCTCGCCGCCGCCACGGCCGCCGGTCTTGTCGACACGCTCAAGAGCGAAGGCCCCTTCACCGTCTTCGCGCCGACCGACGAGGCGTTCGCGGCCCTTCCCGAAGGCACGGTCGACACGCTGCTGATGGAAGAGAACAAGGACCAGCTCACCGCGATCCTGCTCTACCACGTCGTTCCGGGCAAAGTGATGTCGGGCGACCTGACCAACGGCATGATGGCCGAGACGGCACAGGGCGGCGAGCTGACCATCATGACCGAAGGCGGCGTGACCGTGAACGGCGCGAACGTCGTGACGGCCGATGTCGAAGCGTCGAACGGCGTGATCCACGTCATCGACGCGGTCATCATCCCCGAGTGACTTGACCTCAGGCTCCGCCGCGCCATTATGCCGCGGCGGGGCCGATCTGGGCTCGTAATCAGCTCAAAGAACGGAGGGGACATCAAATGAACCGTAGAACTTTCGCCACGATCGCTCTCGCAGGCGTGGCGGCAGTGGCGTTCTCGGCCTGCTCGCGCGAGCCGCAGGCTCCGACGATCGACCAAGTCTTCGATTCCAACGCATCTTCAGCACGCTCGCCGCCGGCCTTCAGGCCGCGGAGCTCGACGGCGCGCTTGATTCCGGCGGTCCGTTCACGCTCTTCGCGCCGCGCAATTCGGCGTTCGACGCGCTTCCCGAGGGCGCGCTCGACGATCTGCTCCTTCCGGAAAACGCGAAACGCTCGTGGCGATCCTGAACGCACATGTCGTCGAGGGAACGTATTCCGCCGCCGATCTCGCTGGCGCCACGACCACGCTCACGACCCTCAACGGGACAAACTCCGGATCGACGGGTTCAACGACGTCGTTCTCGAAGGTGGCGGAGGCGGCTCGGCGACAGTCGTGCAGCCCGACGTGATCACGCGCAACGGCGTCATCCATGTCATCGACGGCGTCCTGTCCCGTAACGCGGCACCTGCTTTCGGATCGCATTCGGGGCGGCGCAAAGGCGCCGCCCGTTTTGTCTCGATGGACGCCGGGGATCGACGGCTCTTGAACCCGCGATCGCACACCTCCAGGATCGCCCCGAACCAAACGGGAGGCGGACATGCGCAGACGCGGGTTTCTCACTGCAGTCCTCGGCACTGCCGCGCTCGCCGGTTGCGCCGGGGGCGGAGTCGTCGGTCGAAGCGGGCGCAGCGTCTACGACCTCGCCCGTGACGCGGGTCTCACCGATTTTCTTCGCGCCGCCGATGCGGCCGACCTGACGGCGACGCTGCGTGGTGAGGCCCAGATCACCGTCTTCGCGCCGAACAACCGCGCCTTCGCGGCCGCGGGCGGCGGCCTGCTCCGCTCGGACGACCTTCAGGTCCGCATGGCCTATCATGTCGTGCCGGGCGCCTTTGGACCGGCGTCCTTCGCGGGGCGCGATGTGAACTACACCACCGCCGCCGGCGCGAGCGTCGAGGTCGACGGCTCCGGCGACACGATTACCGTCGGAGGCGCCCGCGTGATCGGCGAGCCGCGCGAGGCCGGCAACGGCTACCTCTACGTCATCGACCGGGTTTTGACGCCCTGACCTGATCCTATCGGAGCGCCGACAGAACCCGCCTGGAGACTACCGCGTCACAAGTCGTGTCCCCGTCCGATTCGGCACCCGGGCCCCCGATAGTGTGCTACTCTCGCGAGTATCAGACGCGCCGCGGGGGATACGCAGAACACGTGCGTGCATGTCTGACTTTCGAAAAAACTGGAGGAAGACATGCATCCATTCAACATCGCGATCCGCGCCTTCGCGACCGCCGCCATCATTTCGAGCGGCTGCGCCGCGACCGCGGCGGATTTCCCGGAGCCCGTGACGGACACCTTCGTCATCGAAAACTTCACCTTCCACACCGGCGAGGTGATGCCCGAGATGCGGGTGAGCTACACGACCGTCGGAGATCCGTCAGGCGAACCGGTCCTGATGCTGCACGGCACGACCGGAAGCGCCCGGAGCATGCTCGGCGACGGCTTCGCCGGCGCGCTCTACGGCCCCGGTCAGCCGCTGGACGCGACCCGCTACTACATCATCATCCCTGACGCGATCGGAACGGGCGACAGCAGCAAACCCTCTGACGGGCTTCGCGCGGCGTTCCCGGAATACAATTACGTGGACATGGTAGAGGCCCAGCATGACCTGCTGACCAACCACCTCGGCATCGACCATCTCCGCCTCGTCATGGGCAATTCGATGGGCGGTATGCTGACCTGGACCTGGGGCATCCAATACCCCGATTTCATGGACGCGCTGGTGCCCATGGCCTCGCTGCCCGGCCCGATGTCCGGGCGCAACTGGATGATGCGCCGGATGCTGATCGATTCCGTGCGCAACGATCCGGCATGGAACGGCGGCGACTACACCGAACAGCCGCCCGCGCTCCGCGTGGCCAACGTCTGGTTCTCGGTCGCGACCAGCAACGGCGAGAAACGCCTCGCGAAAATCGGCAACACGCGCGAGGCGGCCGATGCCTATCTCGACAAGCGTCTCGCGGAGGGTACGGCCCCCGACGCCAACGACGCGATGTACCAGTGGAACGCCTCTCGCGACTTCGATCCGGTTCCGGATCTCGGCAACATCGAGGCCGCGCTGCTCGTGATCAACTCCGAGGACGACGAGCGCAATCCGCCGGAACTCGACACGCTCGCCAACGGCATGGCCGCCATCGGCCACGGAGAGGTCTACATCATCCCGGCTACGGACGAGACCTCCGGCCACGGCACGACCGGCAGCATGGCCGCGCTCTACGCCGAGCCGCTGGCCGCGTTCCTCGAAGCCGCGCCCAAGCGGTAGACCCACCGCGCTTAGGCAAGGCCCGCCCTCGCGGACGGGCCTTGCCGACACCCGGCGTCCGAAGCGTCAATGCAGGGCGGTCGCGTCCAACGGCGCCTCGGCGGCCGAGCGCAGCACCAGTCCGTCCGGCCCCGCCGTCACGTTCACCACCGACCCGTCCAGCACCTCGCCCGCCAGCATCGTCTCGGCCAGCGGATCCTGCACCGCCTTCTGGATCACGCGCTTGAGCGGCCGCGCGCCATAGACCGGATCGTAGCCCCGGTCGGCGAGCCAGGTCTGCGCCGCCTCATCCACCTCGAGCGCGATGTTGCGCGCAGCGAGGCGCTTCCTGAGCGTCCCCAGCTGGATGTCGACGATGCCATCCATGTTCGCGCGGCTCAGCCGGTCGAAGATTACGATCTCGTCCAGACGGTTGAGAAACTCGGGCCGGAAATGCCCGCGCACCGCCGCCATCACCTGGTCGCGCGCCTCCTCCGTATCCGACCCGTCCGGCAGCGTGCTCAGCGCCTGGCTCCCGAGGTTCGACGTCAGCACGATCAGCGTGTTCTTGAAATCGACCACGCGCCCCTGCCCGTCCGTCAGACGCCCGTCGTCGAGCACCTGCAACAGCACGTTGAACACGTCCGGATGAGCCTTCTCGACCTCGTCGAACAGCAGCACCTGGTACGGCCTGCGCCGCACCGCCTCGGTCAGAACGCCGCCCTCGTCATAGCCGACATAGCCCGGCGGAGCGCCGATCAGCCGCGCGACGCTGTGTTTCTCCATGAATTCGCTCATGTCGATGCGCACCATCGCCTGATCGTCGTCGAACAGGAACGCGGCCAGCGTCTTGGTCAGCTCGGTCTTGCCGACGCCCGTCGGCCCGAGGAACAGGAACGACCCGAGCGGCCGGTTCGGATCGTTGAGACCCGCCCGGGCGCGCCGCACCGCGTTCGACACGGCCTTGACCGCCTCGTGCTGGCCGATCACCCGCTTGCCCAGCTCCTCCTCCATCCGGAGCAGCTTGTCCCGCTCGCCTTCCAGCATCCGGTCCACCGGAATCCCGGTCCAGCGCTCGACGACCTGGGCCACCTGCTCGGGCGTCACGGCCTCCTCGACCATCACGTCCGACTGCTCGGCGGCCTCGGCCTCGGCCAGCTTCTTCTCCAGACCCGGGATCACGCCATAGGTCAGCTCGCCCGCGCGCTGCAGGTTGCCCTGCCGCTTGGCATTCTCCAGATCGTTGCGCGCGTGGTCCAACTCCTCCTTGATGTCGCGGGCGCCGGCCAGCTTGTCGCGCTCCGACTGCCACCGCGCCGTCATCTCCAGCGACCGGTCCTCGAGCACCGACAACTCCTTGACGAGTTTCGCGAGCCGGTCCTGCGACGCCGCGTCCTTCTCCATCTTCAGCGCCTCGACCTCGATCTGCTTCTGCAGGATCTCGCGATCGAGCGCGTCCAGCTCCTCGGGCTTGGAATCCACTTCCATCCGCAGACGCGAGGCCGCCTCGTCCATCAGGTCGATCGCCTTGTCCGGCAGGAACCTGTCCGCGATGTATCGATCGCTGAGATTCGCCGCCGCCACCAGCGCCGAATCGGTGATCCGCACGCCGTGATGAACCTCATACTTTTCCTTGATGCCGCGCAGGATCGATATCGTGTCCTGCACCGTGGGCTCCGCCACGAAGATCGGCTGGAAACGCCGCGCCAGCGCCGCGTCCTTCTCGATATGCTTGCGATACTCGTCGAGCGTCGTGGCGCCCACGCAATGCAGTTCGCCCCGCGCCAGCGCCGGTTTGAGCATGTTCGAGGCGTCCATCGCCCCTTCCGCCTTGCCCGCGCCGACCAGCGTGTGCATCTCGTCGATGAACAGGATGATCTCACCCGCCGCCTGCGTCACTTCGGTCAGAACCGCCTTCAACCGTTCCTCGAATTCGCCACGATACTTCGCGCCCGCGATCAGCGACCCCATGTCGAGCGACAGAAGCCTCTTGTCCGCGATGCTGTCGGGCACGTCGCCGTTGACGATCCGCAGCGCCAGTCCCTCGGCGATCGCCGTCTTGCCGACGCCCGGATCGCCTATCAGCACCGGGTTGTTCTTGGTCCGCCGGCTCAGAACCTGCATCGCGCGCCGGATCTCCTCGTCTCGCCCGATGATCGGATCGATCTTGCCGTCCCGCGCCGCCTCGGTCAGATCGCGCGTGTATTTCTTGAGCGCGTCATAGCCCTCTTCGGCGCTCGCCGTATCCGCCGTCCGCCCCTTGCGCACGTCGTTGATCGCGCCGTTCAGCCCCTGCGCAGTCACACCGCCGGCCTTGAGCGCGTCATTCGCGCCGGATTTCGTCACCGCCAGCGCCGTCAGCAGCCGCTCGACCGGAACGAAGCTGTCGCCGGCCTTCTCAGCCAGCTTCTCGGCCTCGGCCAGAACCTTCGCCGTCTGGGTGTCGAGATAGATCTGCGCCGCGCCCTCGACCTTGCTCTCCTTGGCAAGCGAAGCCTCGACATGCGCCCGCACGGCCTTGGCGTCGCCGCCGGCCGCCGCGATCAGGTTCGACGCCAGCCCCTGGTCGTCGTCCAGCAGCGCCTTGAGCAGATGTTCGGGCAACACCCGCTGGTTATTCTCGCGCAGCGCGATCGTCTGCGCGGCCTGGATGAAGCCTTTCGACCGCTCGGTGAATTTCTCGATGTTCATGTCAGTCTCCTCGAAAAAGCGCCCCGTTTTCGGCCGCCCGCATCGCGGCGCGCGCCTTCGAGGCCTTGACCCCGAAATAGGCGCCGCTCCGATCTCCCGCAAGCGAGCCGCTCAACCAAAATCGAATATATCTTAGCGCCCGTCCTGCCCCGCCACACGCGTTAACGGAAAATTCGGATTCAGAATGATTATATTTCAGTGGCTTACCCAAGTCCACGCGTGGACCCCACCAATTCATCGACGAACCAGATCCCGCTCCGCCGGCAAAAACACCGTCAGCAACCCGATCAGCGGCAGGAAAGCGCAGACCTGGAACACGAATTCCAGCCCCTTCCAATCCGCCAACGCGCCGAGAGCCGCCGCCCCGACGCCCGCGATCCCGAAAGCGAAGCCGAAAAACATCCCCGAGATCAGGCCCACCCGCCCCGGCACCAGGCTCTGCGCGTAGACGAGGATCGCCGAGAACGCCGAGGCGATCACCACCCCGATGATCACCGTGAGAACAGCCGTCCAGAACAGGTTCGCATGCGGCAGGATCAGCGTGAACGGCAGAACGCCCAGGATCGACACCCAGATCACCGCCTTGCGCCCGATCCGGTCCCCGATCGGCCCGCCCGCGAACGTGCCCACAGCCACCGCTCCCAGAAACACGAACAGCAGAAGCTGCGACTGCTGCACGCTCACCCCGAACTTCTCGATCGCGTAGAACGTGTAGAAACTCGTCAGACTGGTCACATAAAGGTACTTCGAGAACACCAGGAGCCCCAGCACTCCGATCACTGCGACCACATGGTTCCGGCTCAGCGCCGACACTTCCGCAGCCTCGGGAACCTTCGACCGCCGGACATGCTGCTCGCGCGCCCATGTCCCGACCCGCCAAAGCACCACCGCCCCGAGCAACGCCAACGCCGAGAACCACGCCACGCTCGACTGCCCGAGCGGCAGTACCACGAACGCCGCGAGCAACGGCCCGATCGCCGTTCCGGTATTGCCACCGACCTGGAACACCGACTGCGCCATCCCGAACCGCCCGCCCGACGCGGACCGCGCCAGCTTCGACGCGTCCGGATGAAAGATCGACGATCCCAACCCCACGCAGACTGCCGCGAACAGCAGCACGACATAGGAATGCGCCCAGGCCAGGATCAGCAGTCCAATCAGGCTCATCCCCATTCCCACCGGCAACAGCCGGAACCGAGGCCGCACGTCCGTCCACCACCCCACAACCGGCTGAAGCACCGACGCCACCGTCTGGAACGCGAAATGCAGGAACCCGATCTGCGTGAACGTCAGCGCGTAATTTTCCTGCAAAACCGGATAGAGCGCCGGCAGCAGCGACTGGATCGTGTCGTTGAGCAGATGGCACAGGCTCAGCGCCCCCAACACGACATACGCCGTCGGCGGGACCGCGGTCCGCGGAGGGTTGGACGCGACGCTCATGGCCGCATCCCGACGATTGAGCGCCGATGCGAGGTCAAGCGTCGACTTCGGTCACGCACTGTCGCGCGCGTCTCAGTGCCTGGCACGCCGCATCATCATTTCGTGGACCGCCATCATCCCGCGGTCGGCCATGTCCGAGACCTCGCCCGCGTGGACGTGCAACGCCTCGACCACTTCCGGGTCGTCCGAGGTCTGCACGACGACGACGCCCTCATCCGTCACGTCGACCTTCGTCTCGATCGCGTCGCCGCGTTCGAAGATGATGTCGAGCGTCGGGCTCTGGATGAAGATCTCCGGATCGTCCGCCCGCTCCACCCGGTCGATCATCCCGACCACATGGCTGACCAGGACCGCCATGACTTCCCGATCAGACGACCGCGTGACCGTGCGGATCCCGTCCGGCAGGATCTCGACTTCGCGCGTCATCGTCCGGAACCCCCGGAACATCACGGCCAGTTCCGCGCTCTCCTCCGGCGTCGCGTTCGCCCCGCGCAGCCCCGGCATCGTCATCCCGTCATGTCCGGAACCGTCCGCCCCATGCATGTGAATCCCGCCACCAGTCCCGGGACTGCGCAGCTGCGCAAGGCCCGATACTGGCGCGCCGAGAGCCGCAGCGAGGACCAGCACGCCACTCCACTTCGACACGTATACAAGCGACGGAGCCGGCGCAGGACGCCCCGGTCGCGAAGCGCTCATCTCCCGATTACGCAAGATGGTACACCTCCGGAACCCCATAGACCGGCGTCTCGATCCCCTCCATCCGCGCCTTCAATTGCAGCGCCAGAAACTGCGAATAATGCCGCGACTGGTGCAGGTTGCCGCCGTGGATCCACAACGCCTCCTGCTTCGTCGGCTTCCACATGTTGCGCTGCTCGCCGACCCATGGGCCCGGATCCCGGAACGTGTCCGAGCCGAGGCCCCAGCACTTGCCGACCTTGTCCGCGACCTCCTTGCTGATCAGATCGGCGATCCGCCCATTCATCGAACCGTAGCCGGTGGCGTAGACGATCAGGTCGGCCTCCAGCTTCGTGCCGTCCTCCAGAACCACTGCCATCCTCGACGATCTCCGTCACCTGACCATGCGCGAGCTTGATAGTCCCGTCGATGATCAACTGGCTCGCGCCCACGTCGATGTAATACCCCGAAAAACGCCGCAGGAACTTCATCGCCAGACCCGAACCGTCATCGCCCCAGTCGATCCTGAAACCGGCCCTTTCCAGACCGTCATACAGGTCCTTGTCCAGTTCCCGGATCCGATCGCTGAGCCGTATATGACCCTCATGCATGATCCGGTACGGCTTCGCGGCCGAGAGCATGTCAGCCTTGTCCGTCGTGATGCCGCGCGCCAGCGCCTCCTCCGAATAGTTCGGCCCGAGATCGAGTTCCATCAAAGTCTCCGACCGCACCACCGTCGTGGGCGAACGCTGCACCATCGTCACGTCGGCGCCGTGCTCCTGAAGCGCCGCGCAGATGTCGTGAGCAGAGTTGTTCGACCCGATGACCACCGCCTTCTTTCCGGCCCAGCCGTCCGGTCCCGGATGCCGAGCCGAATGGTGCTGCTCGCCCCTGAACGTTTCCATCCCGGCGAAGTCCGGCACGGCGGGCCTGCCCGACATGCCTATCGCGAGCACCAGCTGTTTCGGCCGTAGCGTCACCCGCTCGCCGTCGCGGTCCACCGCGATCGTCCATTCGCGGGCGGCCTCGTCATAGGACGCCGACAGGCACGACGACCGGGTCCAGTAGTTCAGCTCCATGATCCGCGCGTACATCTCGAGCCAGTCGCCAAGCTTGTCCTTGGGCGCGAAGACCGGCCAGTTCGGCGGAAACGGCAGATAGGGCAGATGGTCGTACCAGACCGGATCATGCAGGCAGAGCGACTTGTACCGGTTCCGCCAGCTGTCTCCCGCGCGGTCGTTCCTCTCCAAGATTATCGTCGGCACGCCGAGCTGCCGCAGCCGCGCGCCCAGCGCGATGCCGCCCTGTCCGCCGCCCACGATCACCACCTCCGGCTGGCGCGAATATCCCAGCTCGCGCGCCTCGGCCTCGCGCTCCTCTTTCCAGGTCTGACGGTTGCCGCCCGAGCCGTGCTTGGCCCCGAGCGGGCGGTCGGGACCGAGAGGCTCCTCGAACCCCTTGAGCTCGGCCATCGTGGTCAGCAGCGTCCAGATCTTGCCGTCCCTCAGCCGGACCAGGCCTTCACCCCGCGCCACGGCGGTCTCGAACCGGATCCACGCCGTCGTGACCCCGTCCTCTTCCGTGGCCGTCTCGCCGTCCGCGAGCCGCCAGTTCGAGGGCTTCACCGCGTCCAGCTGGTGGCGAAGCATGTCGGCGATCTCGCCTTTGCCCTCCGCCGTTTTGATGTTCCAGGTGAACGACACCAGATCGCGCCAATAGCAATCGTCCCGAAAGCACTCTAGCACGCCCTCGATGTCGCCCGCCGCAAGCGCCTTTCCGAAACCATCGAGCAGTTTCGCGACCCGATCGTCCGCCAAAGCATCCAGCATGTCGTCATCCTCCCCCTCGCTTCTTTACGACGAGGATCGCACCTGACACGCCGCGAACCAAGAGTTTTCGCAACAAGAGGCGCCCGCGCGCGATCCACGGACCAACGTCAAACGAGGTACCGACTCATGTCGGGTTGGAACGATGCTGTCACGCGAGCACCCGGCGCATAGGGTCGTCGCTGCCGGGCCGGCGAACCAGCGTGACGTACCGCGCCCAGAGTTGGTGGGGGGACCTGACAGGTTGAATCGATTGCTGAAGCCGCTTGAGATGGGCGGGAAGATCTCCGAAAATCGGGAAACCGCCATAGCGGACCGCCCGCACCGGACCTACGGTCTGGCCATCAAGGCGACGGGGGGCGACAACTGCCATCAAGCGTGAGAAGATGCCGCCCGAGCCGGCCCGGTATTTCAGTGTCCCGAGAGCGCGAAACGGATCAGGCGGTGATGCTGCCAGCTTTAGGAGAATGTAAGGTTTTCGGAGTGCTGCGGACACATTTTCGGCTTTCATGGAACGGTGTCCACACGCCGAGAACGGGAGCACCGTATCCTGCGGACTTCAGGACTCAGATCGTCGTGTTGGCGCGCGCGGGACGCAGCGTCGAGAGCCTCGCGCGTGAGTTCGAGCCCTGCGCCGCGACGGTTTGGATTTCCTCATATCCTGCTGGATTTCAAGATCGTCGGCGGCATCGCTCGAAGTCCCGGCGATCTCTTGGCCGAGAGATGCTGTTCGACCTGGTGGAACGGTACGATGCCGCGGGGCCCGGCTGGCGCTGGCCCACGTTCGCAGCGATGAGATGTCAGTCAGGGAAAACCGCCTCCACCGTGCCCAGTGCCTCGATCGCGCCGCGAGCCGAGGACGGGCGGTCGATGAAGGGAAGGCCGTTGAGCGATCCGGTGATCACCACCTGTCCCTCGCGCAGCCCGCCGCAATGCGTTGCGACCATGCGCGCGAAACCAAGAAACGTCTCCCACGCGTTGCCGCCGGGCGGGAACGCGGGACCGTTGAGCACGGTCTCGTCACCGAGCGTCAGCTTTGCGGTCACGGTCGCGAGGTCGAGATCTTGCCAGTCGGCGCGGGGTTCGCCAATCACGAGGGCACCGTTGAGCTGGTTGTCTGCGAGCCGGAGCAGGCGACCGGCGCCGTCGAGATCGGCGAGGCGCGTATCCACAATCTCGAGCACGGCGACCGCTGCCACGCGGTCCCGGGTGCGCGCGGCGAAATCGGGTACCGCCGGATCAGGGAGCGGCGCTATGACGAGAAAGCCGACTTCGAGCTCGACGCCGATGCGCCGGAGCGCGCCCGGTCCGAAGGAGGCCGGGCTCCGGTGAACGTCACGCGCGAAGATCGGCGCAATGATCTGCGGCTGGTCCGGTTTGCGGGCCGTCTTGAAAGCGCCCACGGGCCCCAGCGCCTCCGCGACGCGGGTCTGCACCGCATAGCAATCCGCCTCGGAGCGCAACGCCGCCTCAAAGCGTGCCCCATCGACGGGTTCGGACGTACGCCGCGCGGCGATCAGTGCGTCGGCGAGGTCTGTCCAGTCAGGGTTTCGTACGGTCATTTGGCCCTCCAATCGCCCGGTCCGCGCTCCGACCACGAGCGGAACGCGTGATGAGGGTGCTTCTGATCAATCCCAATTCCAACCCTGAAACGACCGCTCGGATGGTCGCCATCGCCGAGGGCGCCGCGCTGGGATGCGTTGTCATCGGGATGACGGCCGCAAGCGGCCCGCGCATGATCGTCGACGAGGCGGGCCTCGCGACCGGCGCGGCCTCCGTCGCCGAGATGGCGCGGAGTGTGCGGTCGGCGTTCGACGGCGCCATCGTCTCGGCGTTCGGCGATCCGGGGCTGGAGACGGCGTCTGCCATCCTGTCGTTTCCGGTCTGCGGGATCGGCGCGGCGAGCTTCGCCGAGGCGGCCGATGGCGGGCGGCGTTTCGCGGTCGCGACGACCACGCCGGGTCTGGTCGCGGCCATCGCCGGCCGGGTCGCGGCCGCTGGACTCTCGGCTCGGTTTCTTGGAACCTGGGTGACGCCCGGCGATCCGGTCGCGACTATGGCGGATCCCGCGCGGCTCGACTCGCTTCTGGCGTCCGAGATCGGTCGCGCGCGCGCCGACGGGGCAGAGGCCGTCATCATCGGCGGCGGGCCGTTGGCCGAGGCGGCGCGGCGACTGGCCGACACCGTCGAGGTTCCGCTGATCGAGCCGATCCCGGCCGCGATCCGGTTGATCATGCGGCAGGTGGCGGCCATAAGGGTCAGATCGACGTGGTCAGGGCGCGGTACTGGTCCGGCTGGCGGTGCTCGGCGAAGTTGAAGATGTTGCGCCGGATCTCCGCACAGCGGTCGAGATCGACACTCGCGGTGATGACCTCGTCCTCCACCGTGACCGCCTGCGCCACGATCTCGCCGGTCGGGGCGACGATCATGCTGCCCCCGATCAGGCCGCAGCCCTCCTCGCGTCCCGCCTTCGCCGCCGCGAGCGCCCAGAGACCGTTCTGATAGCAACCTGCCTGGATCGACAGCGCGTTGTGGAAATACTGCAGGTGGTCGTGCTCCGGCGCCGCCGGATAGTGCGCCGGCGTGTTGTACCCGAGCGCGACCATCTCCGCCCCGCCAAGGCCCAGCGCGCGCCAGGTTTCTGGCCAGCGCCGGTCGTTGCAGATGCACATCGCCGCGCGTCCGCCGAACGCATCGAAGACCGGAAATCCCAGATCGCCGATCTCGAAGTACCTTTTCTCCAGATGCTGGAACGGCCGCTCAGGCTTGTGATCCGCATGGCCGGGCAGATGGATCTTGCGGTACTTCCCAACGATCGTCCCGGTCGCGTCCACCAGGATCGCGGTGTTGAACCGCCGCCCCTGCGGCGTGCGCTCGGCGTAGCCAAGGTGAAATCCGATCCCGAGCTCCGCCGCCGTCTCGAAGAGCGGCCTCGTCTCGGCCGACGGCATCTCCGTCTCGAACCAGGCGTCGATCTCGCCCGCGTCCCCCATCCACCAGCGGGGAAAGAAACTCGTCAGCGCGAGTTCGGGAAATACCACGAGCCCCGCGCCGCGCACCGCCGCCTCGCGCATCATCGCGACCATTCGCGCGACCGCCGATCCCCGGCTCTCGTCCCGCGCGACGGGACCCATCTGCGCTACAGCGCAGACGCGTTTCCGGCTCATCGCCCCGCCCCCACCATAACGGGGCGAAGCGCCCCCGAGATCTCACAGGCCAACCGTATCAGCGACAGATCGCTTCCAGCCGGCCCGATGAGCGACAGCGCGAGCGGGCCGCCACCCCAGCGCGCCGCCGGAAACACCACCTGCGGCAGCCGGCCTACGCCCGCTACGGCGAGCAGCCTGCGGGCCTGAGCGGCGAAAGCCGTCAACGTCGCCTGATTGGAAACCCTGAGCGGCGGGACGTCCTGCATCGCGGGCGCCAACACCGCGCGCCCTTCGAGACGCGCGGCCAAAGCGGCTACAAGTCGGTCCCACGTCGCGAGCGCAGCGCGCTCCGCCTCGGCCGGGACCTTCCGCGCCGCCGCGTACCGCCCCGCCACCATCGGCCCGAGCGGCGGCCGGTCCGCCTCGATCCAAGGCCCTTGGGTCGCCACGACCTCGCGGCTCTGAAGCGTGTCGAAGCAGTCGTGGAAAACCTCAGCGTCCTGGACGTACAGGCCGATCTCGCCGTCCGACACAGTTGAAATCGAAGGTTGGAGCGCCTCCATCGCTCCCGCCTCCACACGCGCGAACATGTCCGTAGCGGCCTTCACGCCGGAACCGTCGATCGGGGAGACGTCCGGCCCGAGCATCACCTCCGCCACACGTGCCAGCACCGCACCCTCGCGCGCGAAGATCCCGCAGCTGTCGAAACTTGGCGCCAACGGCATGCAGCATTCCATCGAAATCGCGCCCCACGTCGGGCGGAACCCCCAGACCCCACAGAACGCGGCCGGCGCGCGCACCGATCCGCCGGTGTCGGTCCCGAGCGCGAAATCCACGAGGCCGCCCGCGACCGCCGCCGCCGAACCGCAGGACGATCCACCTGTGATCCGGTCGGGAGCTGCGGGGTTTACCGTACCACCGAAATACGGGTTGAGCCCCACCATCGCCCAGGCGATCTCGTCGGTCTGCGTCTTGCCCGCAAACGCCGCGCCAGCATCCAGAAGCGCCGCCACGGCTGGCGCCGTGCCTGCCGCGATCCCGTTTTGGGCCAGCTTCAACGGATTGCCGCAACCTGTCGGGTATCCCTCCACGTCGAACAGATCCTTCACTCCGAATCGCAGTCCGGCCAGCGGCCCGTTCGGGGCATGCGCGACCGGCGCGTCGGGGTACGGCATGAAGGCGAGATACGGATCGCGCATGCCGCTCAACCCACCGCTTCGGCTTCGAGCACGCAGGCCACCCGCCGTCCGCCGCCTAGCTCGACCACCGGCGGCAGCGCCGCGCTGCACGCGGCGTGGGCCTCGGGGCAACGCGGCGCGAAGGGGCAGCTCGTCGGCGGCTCCGCGAGCTGCGGCGGCGCGCCCGGGATCGAGTCGAGTCGCGCGCCCTTGACCGCGTCGTGCAGGTTCGCGGCGAGCAAACCGCGCGTATAGGGATGCCGCGGATCCTTTATGATCTCGCCGACCGTGCCGGTCTCGACGATGGTGCCGGCATACATCACCGCCACCCGATCGGCGATCTCGACCGCCACGCCGATGTCATGCGTCACGAAGATGACCCCCATGCCCGCCTCGCGCTGAAGCTCGCGCAGAAGCAGCAGGATCTGCATCTGCACAGTCGCGTCGAGCGCCGTCGTCGGCTCGTCGGCCAGCAGAAGCGCGGGCTCGCAGGCCAGCGCGAGTGCAATCATCGCGCGCTGCCGCATGCCGCCCGAAAGCTCGTGCGGATAGGCCTTGAGCCGGCGCTCGGGCGACGGGATGCGCACCCGCTCCAGCATATCCAACGCGCGGGACACCGCGGCTTCCCGCGTCCCGCCCCGATGCCGGATGACCGTCTCGGCGATCTGGGCGCCTATGGTGTAGACCGGATCAAGCGCCAGCGCCGGGTCTTGGAAGATCATCGAGGCCGCCGCGCCCCGGAAATCGGCGAGCTCGCGTCCTTCGAGCGCCAGAACGTCACGCCCCTCGAAGCGCACGCTCCCGGTGATCCGCGTCCGGCGCTTGGGAAGCAGCTTCAGGAGCGCCTTGAGCGTGACGCTCTTGCCCGACCCGGATTCGCCGAGAAGCACCAGCACCTCGCCTCGCTCAAGCCGCAGATCGACCCCGTTCACCGCGTGGACCTGCGGCGTGCCGTCGAAGCGCACGCCGAGGTTCTCAATCTCCACCAGCGGCGCGTTCACAGGCCAGCTCCCTGATGGCCCGACTCCGGATCGCCCATGTGGCACGCGACCCGGTGCGGCATGTCGGTCGCCACCTCCCGCAGCCGCGGAACCGTCCGCCCGCAGACCGGCTCGGCGAACGGGCAGCGCGTGTGGAACCGGCAGCCGGACGGCGGATCGATCGGATTGGGCGGGTCTCCCGCCAGCGGGGGCGACTCCGTCCGCCGATCCGGATCCATCGACGGCATCGCAGCGAAAAGTGCCGAGGTGTAGGGGTGGCGATGCTCGACCCGCAACGTCTCGGCCGGCCCGATCTCGACCACCTCGCCCAGATACATCACCATCAGCTGGTCCGACACGAACCGCACCACGTTGAGATCGTGGCTGATGAACATGTATGTCAGGTCGAAATCCCGCCGCAGATCGGCAAGCAGGTTCAGCACCTGCGCCTCCACCGACTTGTCGAGCGCCGACACCGCCTCATCGAGGATCACCAGACTCGGCCGCATCGCGAGCGCGCGGCCGATGTTGACCCTCTGCCGCTGCCCGCCCGACAGCTCGTGCGGATACCGCCCTGCGAAGCGCCCGGGGTCGAGGCCGATCCGCTCCAGCAGGTCGCGCGCGATGCGCCGCGCCTCGCCTCTCTCCACGCCGTTCACCATCGGCCCGAACGCGATGCTGTCCTCAACCGTCAGGCGCGGGTTCAGCGACGCGTAGCTGTCCTGAAACACCATCTGCACCCCGCGCCGCAGCTCGCGCAGCGACAGGTCCGCGCCCAGCTCCTGCCCGTCGTAGAGGATCGATCCCCCCGTCGGCGGAATGAGCCCGATCAGAAGCCGCGCCGTCGTCGACTTGCCGCAGCCCGACTCGCCCACAACGCCCAGCGTCTCGCCCTTGGCGATGGAGAAGCTCACCCCGTCCACCGCCCGCACGACGCGCTTCGACCCCATCACGCCGCCCCGCACCGGAAAATGGCAGGTGAGGTCCCGCGCATCGATCAGAGGCTGGCGCGGACCACCCCGATCCGGCAGCCCGAGCGTCGAGGGCAGAGATTCAGCGGACATTCATCGCGCTCCGCAATCCGTCGCTCAGCAGGTTCAGGCAGAGCGACGTGATGAAGATCATGACGCCCGGCAGCGCCGCGACCATCGGGTTGATGTAGATCGCCGTGCGCAGCGTGTTGAGCATCAGCCCCCATTCCGGCTCCGGCGGCCTCACGCCGAGCCCTAGGAATGACAGACCCGCCGCGATGATCATGCAGACGCTCGTCAGGCTCGTCGCGTAGACGAAAATCGGCCCCATGACGTTGCCGAGCACGTGCACCCGCACGATGGTGAAATCCCCCGCGCCGCTCGCCCGAGCCGCGTCGACGTAATCGAGCGACCGCACCGAGGCCGTGACGCTCTCGGCCACCCGCGCGATGGGCGGGATGAAAACGATGGTGAGCGACACCAGCGAATTGACGATGCCGGCACCGAGCGCCCCCGAGATCGCGATCGCCAGAAGGATCGACGGGAACGCGAAAAACACATCCACCGTGCGCATGATCAGCGTGTTGGTCAGCCCCCCCACATACCCCGCGACAAGCCCGAGAAACGTGCCGATCACGAAAGCCGCCACGACCGGAGCGATCCCAAGGAAGAGCGTGAGCCGCCCGCCATATATGAGCCGCGAGAGCATGTCGCGCCCCAGCTCGTCCGACCCCAGGATGTAACCCGGACTCCCCACCGGCTTCAGCCGATCCGTCATGGACCCCTCGTACGGATCCGCGAAACCCAGCCAAGGCGCGAAGATCGCCGACAGAACCAGCGCCGCTAGGATCAGTGCGCAGACGATCGAGACCGGATCGCGTCGGAGCCGACGCCAGACCCCCGTCCAGTACCCCGCCGCGCGTTCCGACACCGGCGCCCCGACAGCCACCGCGTCCGTCATGTGCGCTTGATCCTCGGATCGATCGCCGACTGCGCGAGATCCACCGCGAGGTTGAGCGCTACGAAGAACATCGCCAGCACGAGTATCGTCCCCTGAAGCATCGGGAGATCCCGCTGCAGGATCGCGACCGACAGAAGATACCCCGACCCCGGCCAGTTGAAGACCGTCTCGATCAGGATCGAGCCGCCGAGCAGATAGCCCAGCTGCAATCCAATCACCGAGAGTGCTGTCGGCGCCGCGTTGCGCGCGACATGCGCGAGCACGCCGGTCCCGGTCAGACCCTTGGCCTCGAGCGCCTGGACGAACTCCTGATCGAGGATGTCCGCGACCAGCGCGCGCGTCGTGCGCATCACGATCCCCATCGGAACGACCGCCAGCGTGATCGCCGGCAACACCAGGTGCCGCATATGTTCGGCGTTCCATTTCCACTCGCCGGACCCGCCGGGCCCCGCGCCCATCGACGGCAGCCAGCCGAGCTGCACCGAGAAGATGATGACCAGCACCATCCCGAGCCAGTAGTTGGGCGTCGAGACCCCGCCGATCGCGAAGGCCGTGATCGCCCGGTCGGCGAGGGTGTCGTGGAAATAGCCGGCGAGAAATCCAAGGCCCACGCCGAGCGGAAACCCGATCAGGCTCGCCGCGAACGCCAGAAGCAGCGTGTTCTGCACCGCACGCAGCACTTCCGGCCCCACGGGGCGCCCGGTCGCGATGGACTGGCCCAGATCGCCTTGGAGCGCGTTGCCGGCCCAGATCGCGAACTGCACCGGCAGCGGCTTGTCGAAACCGTAGATCGCGCGCATCTCAGCCTCCTGCTCGGCGGTCGCGTCGATCGGCATCACCGCGACCAGCGGATCGCCGGGCGCGATGTGCACCAGCAGGAAACAGATCAGACTGACCCCGATCACGACCGGGATCACGTAGAGAAGACGCTGGAAGAGATATGAGATCATGACGGGCGGTCCGGGGCGGCGCGGGCGCGCCGCCCGCGGGCCTCATTCCATCGTGATGCCGCTGAAGTTCTGATACCAGTTCTGCGCCTGGACGAAGCCGTTGACGTTCGGGCTCAGCGCGCGGGGCGCCACGTCATGTGTCACCATCAGGAACAGCGCGTCGTTCACGTACTTCTCGTGCGTCTCGCGCATCACCGCGTCCTGCTCCTCCGGATCGAAGGTGTTGCGGATGCGCTCGTGCAGCGCCTGCATCTCGGGATCGCAGTAATGGCCCCAGTTGGTGCCGTTCGGCGCGATCAGGTCGCAGTTGAGATGCCGGATCAGTCCGGTGAACGGGTCCTGGATGAAATAGGTGAAGTTGATCGAATGCGCGCCCTGGCTGCTCTCATCCTCGGCCCCGGCGCGCCAGATGTTGATCATGGTGTTCCATTCGACAACCGCGAACTCGACCTCGATCCCGACCTCGGCGAGGTTCTGCTGGACGAACTCGTTCATCGGCAGCGGCAACATCTGCCCGGATCCCGACGGCGAGATCAGCGCCTTGACCTGGAGCGGGTTGTCCGGACCGAAGCCCGATTCCGCCAGAAGCGCCTTGGCCGCCTCGGGGTCGTACGTTACCTCGAATTCGGGTTCGCCGAACCATTGCGATCCGGGCGGAAGGAAGCCCTCGGCCGGAACCATCAGCCCGCCCAGCAGAGCGCTCATGCCCTCGCGATCGATGGCGAGATTGGCCGCCTTGCGCACGTTGATGTCGTTCCAGGGCGAGCCCTCGAGCCGCGACAGATGCCAGGTCCAGTTGTGAGGCAGCGTGTTGGACACGATCTCGAACCCGTTGCCCTCGAGCGCCGGAATGACGTCGGGCGCCGGCGCCTCGATCCAGTCGACCTGCCCCGAAAGCAGCGCCGCCGACCGCGCGTTGGGCTCGGGAAGGGGGATCAGCACCATCCGGTCGAGCTTGGGAACCCGCGCCTCGTCCCAGTAGTCTGCGAACGGAACCATCTCCGCCCGCTCGCGCGGCACGAAGCTCTCGAGCATCCAGGGGCCGGTTCCCGACGGCGCCTGTGCGACCGCCTCCCAGTCCTGGCCGAGCGCCTCCCAGTTGGCCGGCGAGGACATCAGGATCCAGGCCAGTTGATACGGCAGGGTCGCGTCGGGTGTCGTCGTGATGATCTCGAGCGTGTACTTGTCCGGCGCGGAGTAGGACTCTACCGCGGGAATGCGTGACTTGCCTTGCGCCGATTGGCGCGGGTCGTATTGCGGACTGGATTCGTCCAGCAGCTTGTCGAGATTCCAGACGGCCGCCGGCGCGTCAAATTCCGACCCGTCATGGAACAGGACGCCCTGGCGGATCGTGAAGGTCCACTTTGTCTTGTCTTCCTCGTCCACGCTCCAAGCGGTCGCGAGGCCGGGCACCAGCTCGGAGGGCTCGTCGGCGGAGGTCAGGTCCCAGTTGATGAGCGCGTCGTAAAGCGTGTAGCCGATGAACCGCATCCCCTCGCCGCCCTGATCCGTCTGTCCGGTGGTCAACGGAATGTCGGATGCGGTCATGCCAACGCGGAGCGTTCCTTGCGACTGCGCAGCGAACGGCGTGACGAGAACGGAGGCCATAGCGATCGCCGGCAGGACGCGCCGGCACCGGTCGGATTTGGAGAAGATCATATCGTCTGGTACCCACTGTCAGAGCCCGCGAGAACGCGAGCGGAAAGCAAGAACGGAACCGAAGATCGATACCGGGTCAAACGATCTTGAGAGCTTTCGCCCAATTAATTTGCATCCAAGACGGACTGCATACTTGCAAGCCATTTGGTTTGCAGTGTGCCAACCAAACAAGCAAAAGTGAGGCCCGAATTAGGTGCCTTGCCGCCCGCGTCGTCGGATCGGAGGGCAATCAAGGAGGCCTACATGTTTTACCCTGATCCGCTCCGAGGCGAGCGTTTCCCGAAGGCCGTGGATCTCATGAAGGTCCGCTGTCGTGCCGGGATAGCTCGGATATACTGGCGGAGCGCAGAATGGACATCGACTCCGTGACCCTATTAACTTTGTCGGGACAAATCGACCACATGTCGGCGCGAGATTCTACCATTCTGGGGGCGGGTCTCTGCTGCCGGAATGAGAACGTTTGTCGGTACGCGCGCTAATTGGATTGCCGGCGCCGCCAAGTCGTGTTGGCCTGAGGACTCCACACTTTTTTGGTTCAGCGCCGCGGCGAAGTGATTAGCACCCGACCTTGAGCAAGCTTGCTGCTGTCGCAGTACATTTTGAGATCAGTTACATTGCGGATCAGGCGGGTGAACAGCTCACCGGCGCGGCGCTCGGCACCAACGTCTCGGTCCATTCGTCGACGGGCACGGCGACAGGGGTAATTTCGACGCTCTGAATCATCATCGGATTCCCCTTCGCCACTCGGACGAGGGCGGGATTTTGTCGACCATCGAAATCCGTCAACCCTTTTGGAGCAAACTGACATATAAGCTGTCGAGAGTAAGATGTCTGTTTTTTAGGACTGCCCGGGGGGAACAAGGTCTTGGACGACGGCGGCTTCGAGGAGCAGAGCGTTCCCGTCCTTCTGCGCGACGTCCGGTTCGACGCCGACAAGACGCTCGTGTCGCAGATCTTCGAGATCATCCGACGCCTCATCATCACTGTACGGCTTCGGCCGGGACAGAAAATCTCTGAGAATGACATCTCAGAGGAGCTCACGGCGAGCAAAAACCCCGTCCGGGAAGCGCTGATCCGCCTCGAGGACGCGGGCCTCGTCACCATAGTCCCCAAGAGCGGCACCTTTGTCGCGCCAATCCGTGTTGATCGTTACATCGACGCCTGTTTCATCCGCCTCCAACTCGAAACCGGCGCGGTCCGCCGGGCGGCCGTCTCCGCGCAGGGCGATCTCGCCGCGCTCGACGGGATCATCGAACAACAGGTCGCGGCACTCGAAGCCGGTGAATACGGCCGGTTCTTCGCGCTCGACGAGGCGTTGCACCACGCGATCTTCGAGATTTCCGGCGTTGGCGGAGTCTGGGAAACCGCAAGGCGCGCGCAGACGGGGTTGTGCCGGGTCCGGCACCTGAAGCGGATCTGCGGCATCCGTCGCGGTCCGCTGATCGTTGAACAGCACCGCGACATCAGCGCGGCTATCCGCGGCGGATCCCCCGACGGGACCGAAGCCGCGCTCATACGTCACATCGGGTCGCTCGAACAGGAAATCGCTTCGCTTTCGATGACGCCCGGACTCTTCGACCATATCGAGAATCTCAACGCCAAGCAGCCGCGCCAACGCCGCCCCCTGAGCCCGGCAGCCCGACCCAACCGTGAACGGTCGGAGATGAGGTGGCCGGTGTGATACTCGACAAGATCGTCAAGAGCTATGGTGCCGTGGATGTGGTTCACGGTATCGATCTCGAACTGCAGGAAACGGAGTTCGCGGTTCTGGTTGGCCCGCCCAGCTGCGGCAAATCCACCACCCTGCGCCTGATCGCGGGGCTGATAACCGGGTCGCGCCGAGAGACCGCGACGTGGCATTGGTGTTTCAGAGCTATGCACTCTACCCGCATCTCAACGTCGCCGACAACATCGCCTTCGGCTTGCGCATCCGCAGAGAAAGCAAGGAGCATTTCGCCGCCTCGGTAGAAGAGGTCGGCTGCATTCTCGGCCTAGGGCGTACCCTGCCGAAGGTTTCGACCAACGTGTTAAGGTAGACCCTGCCAAAGCTCTTCAGGCCGCCGGCGAGGAACGCGTCGGCCGAAAACAAATCGCCCAGCAAGACGGTGTACTCATGGCGCTCGCGATGGCATGGGCTGATTTCTTGAGGAAGGCCGCCCCCACCGTCAACCGCGTCGCCTGCTACCAGGCGACGCAGGGTTTCACGATTGCACCTGATCTTCGGCGCATCTGCTAGGATTGCTGCCGGACGCCCGCAGGTCCACCGCCATTCGCCGGCACCGTTCGTAACGCTCGTTCACGTCTCGCAGGCAGGTAGCGGTTCGCTCTGAAGTCCCGTTCAACAGGCTCCATCCACAGTCAATTTGAAGCCCCCCGGGAAGAACGGCGTGGTACAGATACCGCATACTACGCCGAGGCACGCGTCAATTCCGGCCAAACAGCCCGTTCAAAACGTTCTGGACCACTGACTGCACGGTCGCGCCTACATCCTGAACGACCCCGACTGGATCAGGACCCCGGGCGATGACCTGCGGCCGCTCCGGCACCACCACCGGCAGAGGCCGGATCGGCAGGCCCTCCTCGATCCGCACCATCGCCTCGCGCCAGATCTCGGCAGGGAGGCCGCCGCCCGTCACGCCCTTGAGCGGCGTGTTGTCATCATAGCCCATCCAGACGCCGACAACATAATCGGCGGTGAACCCGATGAACCAAGCATCCCGCGCCGCCTGGGTCGTGCCGGTCTTGCCCGCCGCCGGCCGTTCGCCGAGCAGGGCCCGCGCTCCGGTGCCCCGATCCACGACTTGGGTCATCATCCAGATCAGCTGTCCTGCCGAGCGCTCGTCCATCACCCGCAGCGGCTCGGGCGGCCCGCCGCCCATCACCGGAGACCCGTCCGATTTCAACCGCAGCTGACGCATTCCATAGGGCAGCGCCGTAACCCCCCTATTCAGTATGCCCGCATAGGCGCCCGTCATCTCCAGAAGCGTCGCCTCCGATGATCCGAGCGCAAGTGCCGGCCCGTCCGCTATCGGCGAACTCACTCCCAGATCCTGCGCGAGCGCTTTCACCCGCGCGCGCCCCGTTCCTTCGGAGACCCGCACGGCGGCGGTGTTGATCGAATCCGCCATCGCGTCGACCAGCGTCACCTCGCCCCGAAAGTTCCGGCTGTAATTCTGCGGCGACCAAGCCCCCGATCCCGGCACGTTCAGCGTCAGCGGCGCGTCCAGAACAAGGTCATACGGGCTCGCACCGGCCTGGAGCGCCGCTCCGTAGACGAAAGTCTTGAACAGCGATCCGGTCTGCCGCATCGCCTGGGTCGCGCGGTTGAACTGGCCTTCTGTTCCGCCAAGGTTCCGTCCGCCAATCATCGCGCGCACGGCCCCGTTCGCCGACATCACGACCACTGCCGCCTGCGCCTTGGACCCCGCGCTGACCTTTTCCTCGAACACCGTCTGGACCGCAGCCTCCGCCGCGCGCTGAATCCTCGGATCAAAGGTCGTCAGCACTTCGACATCCTCGGTCGTCTTGCGCGTCAGGAAGTCCGGCCCCGACGACATCACCCAGTCCGCGAAGGCTCCGCCGGCGCGCGCCGCCGCCGCCGAGGACAGCGCCGCCGGCCGCGCCAGTGCGTTTGCCGCCTGTTGCTGCGTCAGGTATCCCTGATCAGCCATCAGACCAACAATCGTCTCCGCGCGGTTCTGGGAGCGGGCGAGGTCGTTTGTCGGCGCGAACTTCGACGGCGCCCGAAGCAGTCCTGCCAGCATCGCGGCTTCCGCCGGATCAACCTCCGCCGCCGATTTTCCGAAATACCGCTGCGAGGCCGCTTCGAAGCCGGTCGCACCCGCGCCGAGATAGGCCCTGTTGAGATAGATCGACAGGATCTCGTCCTTGGTGAACTTCCACTCAAGCGCAAGGGCCGCCGGGATTTCCTTGATCTTTCGCTCCAGCGTTCGTGTGTTGTCGAAGAAGAGCAGCTTGGCGACCTGCTGCGTGATCGAAGACCCGCCCTGCACGGTGCGCCCTGCCCGCACGTTGACTGCGAGCGCCCGCGCCGTCCCGATCGGGTCGATTCCGAAGTGCCCGTAAAAGCGGCGATCCTCGGTGGCTATGACCGCATTCCTGAGGTGCGGCGAGACGTCGGACGCCAGCGTCAGCCCCTGCTGATCTCCGCGCCAGGCAAAAACGGACCCGTAAGCGTCAAGCAACGTGACCGATCCGCCTTCGCGACCGTCGAGCAGTTCGTCGAAAGACGGAAGCTTCGTGACGAAATACGCGGTCGATACGGCGAGAACAATGAAGCCAAGGATCGCCGCTCTGAGACCGACCCACCAGATCAGGCGGAAAATGCCACCAAAAAAACCTCGCAGCGCGCGTTCGACCGCGCCCTGTTTCGGTTTCCGTTTTCGTGCCTGTTTCCGCGTCATGCGTGCTCGGGATCGCCGCCGTTTCGTTTTCCGTTCGTTCTACCTCCACATCCAATGAAACGCCAGCAACAGGTTTGATGTGTACCCCACGAGGTGGCGCCTAAAATATCATCAATAGCTTGAGACTGCTCCATTCATGGCGCATCCAATCCATGGAAATATCACGGACCGGCACCACTACCGGATTATTGTCCAGATAAAACAGCATGTTAAACATTTTTCTCAGATTTGGCACGGTAATTGCTTATTTCCTCTCGGGCGACCGACGCGTCAACTCAAAAAAACGCGAGGAACCGGAATGAAACTGATTGTGGCGGTCATCAAGCCCTTCAAGCTGGAGGAAGTGCGCGAGGCGCTCACCGGCATCGGGGTACAAGGACTGATGGTCTCTGAGGTGAAGGGTTACGGGCGACAGTCCGGACATACGGAAATCTATCGCGGTGCCGAATACGTCGTGAACTTCGTTCCCAAGATCAAACTCGAGCTTGTGGTGCCCGACGCATCGGTGGCGGCGGTCGTCGACACGCTCGCCACGACGGCGAAGACGGGAAAGATTGGCGACGGCAAAATCTTCGTCATGGACGTCTCGCAGGCGATGCGCGTCCGAACCGGGGAGGTCGGCGAGGATGCGCTTTGAGATCCAAGAGGGACAGGGACTGTGCCGGTCAAGCCGATACGGGTCGAGAGTAAGAATGGGGACAAGTGAGAAAATGACTGGAGTGACAAGACTTGCGGGGCTGACGGGGCTGGCGGTGGCGCTTGCCTTTCCGGCTTTCGGCCAAGAAGCGGCTGTCGTGGCCGAGACGGCGGAAGTCGTGGTCGGCGGCGGAGCGCCGGGCGTCGAGACGGCTTTCATTCTGAACAGCCTGCTGTTCCTGATGGCGGGCTTTCTGGTGATGTTTATGGCGGCCGGCTTCGCGATGCTTGAGGCGGGTCTCGTCCGCTCGAAGAACGTCACGATGCAGTTGACCAAGAACATCGCGCTGTTCGCGCTTGCGGGGATCTTCTACTACCTGATCGGCTACAATCTGATGTACCCGTTAGGGAACTGGAGTATCGGTTCCGACGAGACCGGCGGCTATCTCGGCGCGTTCGGCGTCGCCGTGCTCGAAGCGGTGGGCGTGGCCGTCGACGCGGCCGACGACATCTCGTACGCGTCGACCGGGTCGGATTTCTTCTTCCAGTTGATGTTCTGCGCCACGACTGCCTCGATCGTCTCGGGGGCCTTGGCCGAGCGGATCAAACTGTGGCCGTTCCTGTTCTTCATCGTAATCCTGACCGGGCTGATCTATCCGATCCAAGCGTCCTGGAAGTGGGGCGGCGGGTTCCTTGACACCCAGTGGGGCTTCCTGGACTTCGCCGGCTCGACGGTGGTCCATTCGGTCGGCGGCTGGGCGGCCCTCGCGGGGGCGCTCATCCTCGGACCTCGGATCGGCAAATATGCCAAGAATGGCTCGGTCAATCCGATCCCGGGCTCGAACCTGTCGCTCGCGACACTCGGTACGTTCATCCTGTGGCTGGGCTGGTTCGGGTTCAACGGCGGCTCGCAGCTCGCGGCCGGGACGGTCAGCGACATCGCCGATGTCAGCCGGATCTTCGCGAACACGAACGCCGGCGCCGCCGGCGGCGCGGTGGCGGCGCTGCTTCTGACGCAGGTGATGTACAAGAAGGTCGACCTGACGATGGTCCTGAACGGCGCGCTCGCCGGGCTGGTCTCGATCACGGCGGAGCCGCTGACGCCCACGCTGGGCGCGGCCACGCTGATCGGCGCGGTCGGCGGCGTGATCGTCGTCCTCGCGGTGCCGATGCTCGACCGGATGAAGATCGACGACGTGGTGGGCGCCATTCCGGTGCATCTCTGCGCCGGGATCTGGGGCACGCTCGCGGTGCTGCTGACGAACTCGGACGCGACGGTCACGGGACAGGTGGTTCCGATCCTGATCGTGGGCGCCTTCGTTTTCATCACTTCGGCGGTGGTCTGGCTCATCCTGAAAGCGACCGTGGGCATCCGCGTGAGCCAGGAGGCCGAGATCAACGGGCTCGACATCGAGGAGCTGGGCATGGAGGCCTATCCCGAGTTCTCCAAGTCGGGCTGACCTGAGTTTCCTCCCCGCCCGGACCCTTCGGGGGCCGGGCGACCTGGGGCCCGGACGCGAGTCCGGGCCCTTTTTTCGTTTCCCTCGACGGGTGCCGGGAAACCGGCCATATCCCCCAGCTGACAGGTGGCGGAGGTTCAAGATGAAACGGGATTACGACGAGGTCGCGGCGCGGATCCGGGCGGTCTGCGAGGGCGAGACGGATGAGATCGCCTTGATGGCGACGGTGGCCTGCGAGCTGTTCCACGGGCTTGAAGGCTACGATTGGGCGGGGTTCTACCGCGTGGTGGCACCCGGCCTGCTCAAGATCGGGCCGTATCAGGGCGGGCATGGATGCCTGGAGATCACGTTCGATCGCGGGGTCTGCGGGGCGGCGGCCCGGACCGGGCTCACCCAGGTGGTGGAGGACGTGGAGACATTTGCCGGCCACATCGCCTGCGCGGCCAGCACCCGGTCGGAGATCGTCGTGCCGGTCTTCGGCGCGGACGGCGACCTTGTCGCGGTTCTGGACATCGACAGCGACCGGCCGGCGGCGTTCGATTCGACCGATGCGGCGGCGCTGGAGGGGTTGATGCGGGACGTGTTCAGCCGTGGTCCACGCGTGAACCTATAGCAAGCTTCTGATTCTAAAGATGTTTTAAATGCTGATAAAGCGTTAATGAGGGAAGGACGCCAAAGGGAAGCGGCTCAGGTCACCGCTTCCAACATCTTGAAAGCGGCCTGATCCAGACTTCGCATCTCGGCCATCTCGCCTGCGACAACCTTTGCGCGCTTCGAGAACGCATCGTGGTCGCCCAGAACCCCCTCGATGCCCGATCTGAGCCGCGCGACGTCCGCATCGAATACCGCGATGCCGGCGCCTGTCGCGGCGACCGCGCGCGCGTTGTCGGGCTGATCCGCGAACATCGGCGCGACCACCAAAGGCAAACCTGCCGCCAACGCTCCGAGAACCGTTCCGGAACCACCATGGGTGACGACGAGTGCGGTGTGTTGGAATACCTGCGCCTGTGGCACGAATTCCTCCACCACCACATTCGAGGGAATTTCTCCCAACGGATGCTCGGCCATGTTCGGCCCGGTGGTCAGCAAGACGCGAACCGGCAACTTGGCCACCGCATCCAGAGCGGTCCGGTACATCGCGCGTTCACGATCGGTGGTCCCGGATTGAGTGCCGAACGTGACATAGATCAGAGTTTCGCCGTCGGCGGGCGCCCAGGATGGTCGGGGATCGCTCGCGGATACGTCGTCAGGCGGCATCGCGACCCGCATGGGCTCGGGCGCATCGGGCGTCACGCGCGTTGCGCCGAGGGCTTCGGGAAAGGCCGTGAAGACGGGCTCCGCGATCAGGGCGGCCGCCCGGTCGGCCGGCAATCCGACCGAAACCCGCAGATCGTCAACCGCGGCGGCGCTCAGCGCGGCGAACTTTTTCTCCATGTCGCAATGAAGGATCGCGATCCGGACATGGGGTATCCGGGCTTCCTCGGCGGCGACGAGCGCCGCGAATTCACAAGACTCGCGAACGATCAGATCGGGGCGCCAGGTCCTGATCGTCTCCCGCAAGATCGGCAGCGCTTTGCGTGCCGCGAGTTCGACAAATACCCGGGGAATAGTGATCGCGTCCTTCTCGTCCTCCGACATGCCTTCGGTGCCCGCGAAGGCCTCGATGAGTTCATCCATCGTGACATCCGGTCCGGGGACATGATCGAGGCCCGCCTCCCCGAGTTTTTCTGCGGCCTTGGCGGGGGTGCAGACCCGGACATCGTGTCCCTGATCCCGAAGCGCTTTGGCATAGGGCAGGACCGGGGTCAGGTGGCCCGGCAGGGCCATAGCCGAAAACAGAATGCGCATGAAATCTTCTCCGAAAAAACACCGTTTTCCGGCGAGGATAACACTTGCCGGAACCACATCCTAAGACTGACTGGTCGGTTTGATCATGACTTCGCATAAGCGGGCATTGAAGCCATCCGTGCGAAACCTCGCCATATCCGCAAAGCCGCCGCTGGCAGGCATTTCAGTGGCGACAGACTTTGTCGGACGGGCCGACCGGCACATGGCGCCATCCGCCATCGACGATGACGAACGAAGCGGGCACCGGCCGGCGGGTCATTTGAAGAAGTCGGAATCCCCTTCGGTGAGGTGCTTCTTCGCCTTCTTCGGGATCAGATCGACGCCGAGGCCGGGGCGGTCGGGGACGTCGATCAGGCCGTCTTTGACCGGGACGCCGTCGAAGCCTTCGGTGATGTCGTACCAGAACGGCTCGAACCGGGCGGGGTATTCGAAGGCGATGAAATTGTCCGGCAGCGTCGCGCAGACCTGGATGAGGGCCGCGAGGCCGAGGATGCCGTTCGCGGTGCCGTGCGGGGCGATGGCGATGCCGTGAAGATCGGCGTGCTCGGCGACCCATTTGATCTCGGCCAGACCGCCGACGTCGCAGGGATCGGGGCCGATGACGTTGACCGCGTGGCTTTCGATCAGGTGCTTGTAGTTCTGGCGCAGATAGATCTGCTCGCCGCAATGGATCGGCGTGGTCGTGGCGTGGGTCACGTCGCGGTAGACGTCATGGTTGACGTAGGGCGAGTAATCGCCGGTGATCGTGTCCTCGATCCACATCAGGTTGAGGTGTTCGACGGCGCGGGCGAATTTCAGCGCGTCGAGCGGCATGTAGCCGGGTCCGGCGTCGACCGCGAGGCCGTAGGCGGTTCCGAGCGTCTCCTTGGCGGCGGTCACGCAATCCACGAGGAATTTCATGCCGTCCTCGGTGATGGTGCCTTTGTGCGGATAGGGATAGGGCGCGTCCTCCTGGACCTCGCCGTAAAAGAAATTCGGGAAGTCTCGGACCATCGAGGAATGGAACGAAGTCGGCAGCTTGAACATCTTAAAGCCTTCGGGCAGCGATTTCGCGTGCTCGGCCCATTTCACGTAATCCTCGGGCGAGTGACCGACGCCGAGTTCCTGCTGGTAGAGAGTCCGGTATGTCCGGACCTTGTCGCGGACCTTGCCGCCGAGGAGGCGGTAGACCGGCACGCCGGCGGCCTTGCCCGCGATGTCCCAAAGCGCGTGTTCGATGGCGCTGACGGCCGAGCCGAAGGGCTTGAAGCCGCCGCGAACCCGGATGCGGCGCATGACGCGTTCCACATCGCGAGGGTCCTGGCCGACGATCCAGTCGCGGAGCGACAGGACCTGGGGCTGTACGTAGGGCTTGGGCGTCTCGATCTGGCTCCAGCCGGTGATGCCCTCGTCTGTGGTGATGCGGATGACGGGGCTGTTCGCGATGACCGCGCATTTCAGGTCGGTGATTTTCACGGGCGGGACCTCCTGGGACTTCGGACGCGCTTCGGATCGTCGCGTGGTTTCGCGGCTGTCTCGCGCGGTCGCTTGATGTGACCATCCGGGATCAGCGTGGACGGCAGGACCCGAATAGCCTGGACGCGCGGCCGAGTGTAGTGTTTCGCGACTGCGGGCCGGCAAGCGTCGCAATCGCCCCGCCGATTGACGTTTCCTCCGGGTCGGTTGCCGGGTAGCGTGCCCGCCGGAACGCGAACGAGGAGACACCGCGCATGACATCGAAAGTAGACGCCCGCCTGACCGAACTCGGCATCACGCTGCCGGACGCGCCCATGCCGGACGCGAATTACGTGCCATTCGTGCGCACCGGAAATCTGGTGTTCATTTCGGGTCAGGTCAGCCAGAACGCGAACGGCTTCATCACCGGTCAGGTCGGGCGCGATCTCGACGTTGCCGAGGGCCAGGCGGCGGCCCGAACCTGCGCGCTCTCGCTGATCGCCCAGCTTCGCGCGGCCTGCGACGGCGATCTGGACCGGGTCGTCCGCACGGTGAAGCTGACCGGGTTCGTCAACGCGTCGCCGGATTTCACCAAACATCCGCAGGTGATCAACGGCGCGTCCGATCTCTTCGCGGAGGTCTTCGGCGACAAGGGGCGGCACGCGCGCGCGGCGGTCGGGACGGTCTCGCTGCCGCTTGGCGCAGCGGTCGAGATCGAGGGCGTGTTTGAGGTCTCCTGAGCTTGACCCCGCGTTTCTGACGACGCCGCTCGCCCATCGCGGGCTGCACGCTCGCGCGCGCGGTGTGATCGAGAACAGCCGCGCCGCCGTGCGGGCGGCGGTTCGGGAGGGTTACGGCGTCGAGATCGACATCCAGCGCGCGGGCTGCGGCACGCCGATGGTGTTCCATGACGCCGCTCTCAAGCGTCTGACGGGTCGGGCGGGCCGGGTCGCCGAGCACGACGCGGCGGCTCTCGGGGCGATGGAATTGACCGGCGGCGGCGAGGGGATCCCGACGCTAGCCGAGATTCTGCGACTGGTGGGCGGGCGGGCGCCGTTGCTGATCGAAGTGAAGGACGCGGATGCGGAACTGGCCGTCGGTGATGGCGCGCTGGAGGTCCGCGTGGCGGAGGCGGTATCGGGGTATGCCGGGCCGGTCGCGCTGATGTCGTTCAACCCGCATTCGGTCATGGCGCTGGGCGAGGCGGCGCCGGACGTGGCGCGCGGTCTGACGACCTGCGATTTCAGCGGGGCGGATTGGCCGCTGCCGGATTACCGACGGGCGGAACTGGCGGGGATCGCGGATTTCGACCGGGTCGGGGCGTCGTTCGTCTCACACAACCGCAAGGAACTCGACAGCCCGGCGGTGGCGCGGCTCAAGGCGCGGGGCGTGCCGGTGCTGTGCTGGACGGTCCGGAGCGCGGCGCAGGAAGCGGCGGCGCGGCGCGTCGCGGACAACGTCACATTCGAAGGGTACGCTCCCGGGACCGGTTGACGCCGCCCGATCGGCGGCCATTTCATTGTCGCCAGGAGGCGCGGATGGACGGTGGCGGAGACATCGCGGTGACGGTCCTGTCGGATCTGTCGGATATCGCGGCGGAGGAATGGGATGCCTGCGCCTCGCCGGACGGCGGGGTTCCGCATGATCCATTCACGACGCATCGGTTCCTCTCGGCGCTGGAGCGGTCCGGATCGGTCGGGCGCGGAACCGGGTGGCAGCCCCGACATCTGGTCGCGCGGCAGGGGGGCGAGGCGATCGCGGCGATGCCTCTTTATGCCAAGAGCCACTCGCAAGGCGAGTATATTTTCGATCATAGCTGGGCGCATGCGTTCGAGCGGGCCGGGGGGCGGTACTATCCCAAGCTACTGTCGGCGGCGCCGTTCACGCCGGCGACGGGGCGGCGGTTCCTGACGCGACCGGAGCACGAGAGCGATGGCCGCGCGGCACTCGCCGAGGCCGCGGTCCGACTCGCCCGACAGAACGACGTGTCATCGTTTCACGTGAATTTCTGCACCGCGGACGAGCGGGCTTGGGGCGAGAGCATCGGCCTGATGGCGCGCAAGACGCAGCAGTTCCATTGGGTCAATCGCGGCTATGCGGATTTCGACGGGTTTCTGGCGGATCTGTCCTCGCGCAAACGCAAGACGATCCGCAAGGAGCGCGCGCAAGCGCAGGGCTTCGGCGGCGAGATCTTTACGCTGACCGGGGAGGCGATCGAACCGGAGCATTGGGACGCGTTCTGGCGGTTCTATCAGGACACGGGCGCGCGCAAATGGGGCACGCCGTACCTGACCCGCGCGTTTTTCGAGGAGGCGCAGGAGACGCTGCGCGACGACATCCTCCTGCTGATGGCGTGGCGCGACGGGAGATGGGTCGCCGGTGCGCTGAACTTCATCGGGCGTGAGGCGCTGTTTGGCCGGTACTGGGGGTGCGTCGAGGATCATCCCTGCCTGCATTTCGAGCTGTGCTATTACCAAGCGATCGAGACGGCCATCGACCGCGGCATGGCGCGGGTCGAAGCGGGAGCGCAGGGGTCGCACAAGCTGGCGCGCGGCTATCTGCCCGCTCCGACGCATTCGCTGCATTGGATCGCGGATGCCGGGTTCGCGCGGGCGGTGGGCGACTATCTCGAGGAGGAGAAGCGGCATATCGGCGAGGAGATCGAGGTGCTGACGTCCTATGGCCCGTTCCGCAAGTCGGACGCGCGGGAACACGATTGAGGCGGGAGAGGTCGGAGGCGTCGGCTTGCGGTTGACCCTCGGCCCCGTTGGTGACTATCGTGTTGAAATCCAGGGGTGCTACGAACGGGGCTGAGATGCGCGGGGCCGCGCGAACTCTTCAAAGCTGATCCGGGTAATGCCGGCGGAGCGAGGGAAGATGTTCATAGGCGCGCAGGTCTCTCTTTATCCGATGACGTCCGATTTCGTGACGGTCATCCTGTCGGGGCTCGACGCGCTCACGCCCTATCGGGACAGGCTCCGGATCGAGACCGACGACATGTCGACCCTGATGGTAGGGGCGCCCGAGCCGCTGATCGACGCGATCCGGGATCTGTTCGCCGGCGCGGCGCGGCATCCCGATCACGTCACCATGCACGTCACCCTGTAACGTGGATGTCCGGGCGAGCCGGACGATCCGACCTGCCGGTGCGAGACGCTGGTCCGGGCGCAGGACCAGACCTTGGCCGAGCGGGGCGTCTCGGCGACCGAGGCGGTCGGGACGGCGCCGGTTGTCGGCGTGGAGATCGACGTCCAGTTTTCGCTCTATGTGCTGGGACAGGACCGGCACATGGACGAGATCTACGGCTGCACAGAGTTTCTTAAAGCCTCGGGGACGTTCGCCGGATCCAAGAACTTCTGCACGCGGTTGCGCGGCGACGCGGGCGCGGTTTTCGAGACCGTGCGCCAAGCGTTCCTGCGGTTCGGCCCCGCCGAAGGGCACGTCATGATCGACCTTACCGCGTCCGCCAACTCGCCCTCTCCGCGCTGAACCCGAAACGCGCGCCGGAAAACCGTCCGCGCGCGGAGAACGGATGCCCCCCAAATGCGACGGTTTCTTCCCACCCTCACGCTCGCCGCGATCTTCCTGGCCGTCTGGCAGGGCTATTGCGCGCTGAGCGGGGTTTCGCCGCTCGTGCTGCCGGGACCGGTCGACGTGCTGCGATCGCTGGTTCTGGAGCGCGAGAGGATCGCGCCGCATGCGGTCAGCACGATCACGGTCGCGGGCCTGAGGTTTTCGACCTCGGTCCTCTTCGCCTTCACCACCTCGTTGGCTCTGCATTTCAGCCTCTGGCTGGAGCGCGGGTTCATGCCGCTTCTGGTCGCCAGCCAGACGATTCCTCTGGTGGCGCTGGCGCCGCTGATGATCCTCTGGTTCGGGTTCGGTCTGCTGCCCAAAGTGCTTCTGGTCATCCTCGTCACGTTCTTTCCGATCCTCGTCAGCCTGCTTTCGGGCTATCGGCAGACACCGCGGGCCTATATCGACTTGCTCAATTCGATGGGCGCGAGCCGGGCGCTGGTCTTTTTTCGCGCGATCCTGCCCTCGGCGTGGGCGTCGTTCTTCGCGGGGCTGCGGATCTCGGCCACCTACGCCATCGTCGCCACGATCTTCGCCGAATATGCCAGCGCGCGGCAGGGTCTGGGGATATACATCCTGACGTTGAAGAACAGCTTCCGCGCCGATCTCGTGCTGGCGGCGGTCGTCGTGTCCGCCGTTCTGACCCGGCTCCTGCTCGGGACGCTCCGGTCCATCGACAAGGCGACCGCGCGCGGGCACCGGAGGGGGCGCAATGCTGCGGGTTGAGGGCCTGACGATCCGCGCGGGGTCGCGGCGGCTCGCGTCGGACATTGCGTTCGACCTCAAGGAGGGGCGCGTCACCTGCCTGATCGGGCCGTCGGGATGCGGCAAAACCTCGGTGCTGAAATGGCTGACGAGCATCCTGCCGCCGGGCCTCGAGTCAGAGGGCCGCATCTCACTGGACGGCGCGCCGATCGGGCGGCCGCGCGGCGCCATCGGCTACCAGCCGCAGAGCGACGCCTTGTTCCCCTGGCTGAGCGTCGCGGACAACGCGGCGCTCGGTCTCGAGATGGCCGGCGTGCCGCGCAGGCGCGCGCGGGAGATGGCCGTCGCGCTGTTCGAGCCGTTCGGCCTCGCGGGCTGTGAGGATCTTTATCCCGACCAGATCTCCGGCGGCATGCGCCAGCGGGCGGCGTTTCTGCGGACCGTCGTGCGCGAGTTCCGGTTCGTCCTGCTCGACGAGCCGTTCTCGGCGCTCGACGCGGTGACGCGGCTCAGGATGCAGGACTGGCTCTGCGCCCGGCTTGCCGTGACGCGGCGGGGCGTTCTGCTGGTCACGCACGATCTGCACGAGGCGACGCGGATCGCGGACCGCATCCTTGTCATGTCGGCCAATTCCGGCGCGATCGTGGCCGACATCGCCGTTGCCGTTTCCCGCGACGCCCGCACCGAATCCGCGTTGGCGGACATCCGAACCACCCTGAAACACCTGCTTCTGGAGGAAACCCCTTGATCCGATCCACCCTGTTCGCCGCCTGTCTGCTTCTGCCCGTTCCGGTCCAGACGCGGGAGAAGGTCAGCATCGCGCTCGACTGGACGCTCAACACCAACCATGTCGGCCTGATCGCCGCGCGCGATCGCGGCTATTACGACGCGGCCGGTCTGGAGGTCGAGATCCTGCCCTATTCCGACACGAGGTCCACCGCGCTTCTGGCGGCCGGAGTGGCGGACTTCGCCGACATGATCTCGCTCGGCTTCATGAGCGCGCGGGCCGCCGGGGCGGATGTCGTGGCGCTCTGGGCCACCATGCAGCGGGAAACCGGACGGCTCGTCTACAACAGCGACAACGCGGCGATCACCCGGCCCGCCGACCTGTCCGGCAAGATCTACGCCGGGTTCGGCAGCACTTGGGAGGACGCGCTGATCTCGACGATGATCCGCACGGACGGCGGCGTCCCGACCTATGACACGGTGACGCTGGGCACCGGTGCCTACGAGGCGCTGGCCGTCGGACGCGTCGATTTCACGCTCGAGGTCAAGACCTGGGAGGGCGTGAACAGCGAGCTTCTGGGTCGCGCGCAGAGTTCGTTCACCTATGCGGACTATGGCGTGCCGGAGCAGCAGAACGGCTACATCGGCACCCGCGCCGAAATTCTCGCGCGCCATCCGGCGATGGTGGCTGCGTTCATGATTGCGACGCGGGAGGGCTACGCCTGGGCCGTGGACAATCCAGAGGAGGCAGCAGATCTTCTGCTGGCGGCGGGCGAGTTCCCGAACCCGGATCTGGTGCGCGGCTCGATGGCGGCGATCGTCGAAGGCGGGTACATGCGCGACGCCGGCGGCGCGGTCGGGCGGATCGACGCGGAGCTTTTCGACGGAATGGCGCGCTTCCTGTTCGACAGCGGCGTGTTGAGCGACGCGGGCGGTGTGGCGCTGGAATGGCCGGGAGACGTCTCGGACTGGTACGATCAGGGCTGGATGACGCGGTAGGCCGGGGTCTGGGCGGACCTCAGGCGGGGCGGTTCAGCCGGCGTAGGGCCGGATGATGTCGCGGGTGCCCAGCCGCTGGAAGAGGATCACGCTTCCGGCGGAGTGGCGCGGGTCGTAGACGAATCCCTTGGCGGCCAGAGTTCGGAACAGGGTTCCGACTCCCGAGAGTCCGGTGACGTGATCGTGCAGCTCGACGAAGATGCGGTCCACGCCGTCCAGCGCGACGTCCTCGAAGATGAAGGCCTCCGCGCCTTCGACGTCGCAGACGATCAGGGAAATGGCCTCGTCGCGCAGGAGCGCGTCGAAATTCGCGGTCGGGACGGAGACGGTGTCGAGGTAAGGATTGGGGCCGGACAGCAGCGAGCCCATCCAGAAATCCCGGCGCAGGTAGAACGTCCGGCTGGCGACCGGCTCGTTGGTCAGGACCGCGTTCAGCCGCCGGACCTTTCTCACGCCATTCAAGACATGCACGCGCGCCATGTAATCGATCAGGTGCGGGTTGGCCTCGACCGCGATGACGGAGCTCACCCTTCGTTGACGCGACAGGAGCGTGGACATGAAGCCGATGCCCGCGCCGAGCTCGAGAACTCGGTCGTAGCGTCGAATGATCTCGCCGACTTTGGCGGATTCCTCGGCCTCGAACCTACCCTCTGTGATCGCCCGGTGGATGGCGGGCGTGATGATCGCGGGATCATACGGAAGAATGACGCCCGCGATTTCGAGGTACCCGTCAGAAGCGTAAAGCTGGGTGGACTTTGCAACCATACGTTGCAGATAAGCGGTATTCCGCCCACCGGTCCAGGGCCGTTCGAATGCGAAAATGCGAATGATGTACGCGTGTGACCCTTATCACACACTTACCGCCTCGAGACGCGAACAGGTTCAGCGCGGGCTTCGTTTCGCAAGGATCCGCTGCAAAGTGCGGCGGTGCATGGTCAGACGGCGGGCCGTCTCCGAGACGTTGCGATCGCAAAGCTCGTAGACGCGCTGGATGTGTTCCCAGCGGACCCTGTCGGCGGACATCGGATTCTCGGGCGGATCGGGTCGACCCTCCTCGGCCGCGAGGAGCGCGCCGGTCACGTCGTCGGCATCGGCCGGCTTGGACAGGTAGTCGACGGCACCGATCTTCACGGCGGCGACCGCCGTGGCGATGGCACCGTAGCCGGTCAGGATCACGACGCGCGAATCGGGTCTCTGATCCCGCAGCGTCTCGACCATGTCGAGACCGTTGCCGTCGGGCAGCCTGAGATCGACGACCGCATAGGCCGGTGCGTGTGTCATGACCGACAGGCGCGCGGCGGAAACGCTGCCCACCGCGGTCACGTCGAAGCCGCGTTTCTCCATCGCCTGCGCCAGACGGCGCAGAAACGGCTCGTCATCATCGACAATGAGCAACGACATGTCGGCATCTGTTTCGGTCTGTGCGTAAGCCACCAACGTGAAAGCCCTTCCAATCGCTGGCAGAAGGGTAGCGCGGGGGGAAACCCGGTCAAATGGTCACGGTCACAGATTGGACATGAAGCAGGCGGAAACGTCGGCGATGTCCTCGGGCGTGGCGTCCGAGGGGAAAAACTCGAGAAATCCGACCGCGGGGGCGACCAGATAGGTGAAGGTCGAGTGGTCCATCAGGTAGAATTCCGGATCGTCGCCGCTCTTGTTGAAATAGACCCGGTACTCGTTGGCCGCGGCGGCGACCTCGGCCGGCGTGCCGGTCAGGCCGATCAGATCGGGGTGGATGAATTCGGCGAATTCCCGGACCGCCTCGGTCGTGTCCCGCGCGGGGTCGATGCTGATGAAGACCTGGCCTATGTCCAGCCCGCGCTCGGCCAAGATGTCCGCCGCGATCGCGTTCCGGGCCAAATCCGTCGGGCAGAAATCCGGGCAGAAGGTGTAGCCGAAATAGAGCAGCGTGGGTTTGGTGATGGCATCAACCTCGGTCATCCGGACGCCGTCGCCATTGATGAGCGAGAACGGCCCGCCGATCGTGGCGGCGCCGCCGGCCACGGCGCCGCGCCGGCACTCCGCGAACTGGTCGCCTCCGCGTCCGAGCATCACGTAGGCGCCCGCGCCGATTCCGAGCATGATGGTGGCTGCCGCGAACAGCATAAGGACGCGTGTCATCAGGATCCTTTTTCGCAACCAGTTTCCTGACGGCTTGTTTCACGGCGGGCATGCGCCATCAAGGCCCGAGCGGCGGCGATTGCCCTTGACCGTCCGACGCCCGGCATCAGTGTTGAACGATGATCCGTTTTCAATCCGACGCCAGTTTTGATGACGGCCTGTCCGGGCGCGACATCGCGCGGCTGCGATGGACTTTGCTCGCCATCCTGGCCGCGGGTTGCGCGCTGGCGATCCTCGTTTTCGACGCGGGCCTTCCGGCCGGGACCGTCATCGCCGTGGTTGTCGTCGGGCTCGCCGCGAACGCGCTCGCGGCGCGACACGCCTCGGCGATCACGCCGCCCCTTCTTCTGGACGTCGTGCTGATCGGCGTGCTTCTGGCGATGTCGGGCGGGCTCGCCAGCACGTTGGCTGCGCTTCTGCCGGTGCCCGCCTTCGTCGGTGCGCTCTCGACCGATCCCCGCAGCGCGGGACGGGTCGCGGCCCTGACGGTGGTCGTGGCGGCCCTGCTCGCGTTCACGGGCGGGCCGGGCGCGTGGCCGGCGGTCTGCGCGGTGGCGGCACTTGCCGCCCTCGCGGGCAGGAGGGCGAGGATGGCGTCGCAGGCCCGCCGCGAGGCGGTGGGCGCGCTTGAGCAGGACAGGGCGGCCAATGCCAACGGCATCGCATTCGCGGCGGCCGCGCATGAGATCGCCTCGCCGCTGTCGACCATTCGAATCGCGGCGGCGGAGCTTGCGCGGAACCTGGAGGACCGGCCGGAGGCGCGGGCCGACGCCCGTCTGATCGAACGCGAGGCGCTGCGCTGCGGTGCGATCTTGGACGCGATGCGCGGCTCCGGGGGATCGCGGGAGCCTAAGCCGATCTCCGAGATCGTCGAACTGGCGGCGGAGCCCCATCGCGACCGAGGGGTGGACATCCGCATCCTGTCGCGGGGCGTGGGGCGGGAACCGCGCGTCGGACCTGCCGGGGATGTCGCCCTCGGCCTTCGCAACATCATCCAGAACGCGGTGGATTTCGCGGATTCCGAGGTGACGGTCGAAGCTTCCTGGACGGCGGAGGGGATCGAGGTGACGATCTCCGACGACGGCGACGGGTTCGATGGCGATGTCCTCGAAGGCGCGCGGCCGGGACCGGGCCGGCCTCGCGCGCGGGGCGGACCGGGGACCGGCCGCGGTGTCGCGCTCGCGCGCGCCCTCCTAGCGAGAAGCGGCGGCGTGATTGAGCTGGGAAACGCGGCGCCGAGGGGCGCGCGCGTGCGGGTCGCCTGGGTGCGGACGGCCGAACACGGTTAACGCTTCCTTAAGCGTTCCGGCGCAGGGTGCGCCGCAAAAGACGCGGGCACGGGCGCAGATGGATTTTCGCGGTTTCTCCCTTTCAGGCATGCCGTTTCTCGAGCGTCTGTCGCAGACGCCGGAGACGCTGATCGCGGCGTTCGTCAGCGCCTCGGCGACGCTCGCGCTGATCGTGGCGCTGGGTCCGCGCCTCACCAGAACGCCGGCGCCGCGCGCGGCGCGAAGCGGGCTCGATGCGGGGTCGTGCGACTTCCGGATCGACGGGACGTCGGCCAAGGCGGTGAGCGAACCGGCGCGCGCGCTTCTCGCCTCGTTTCCCCGGCAAGGTTCGCGCCTTGCCGCCATCGGAGACCATCTGGCGCCCGATTGTCCGGGCATCCGGCAGGACATCGAGGCTCTGGTGCTCTACGGGACCGGGTTCCGACATCATTGCCCTCGCGGTGACGGGACGGCGTTCGAAGTGGTCGGCGCGCCGACCGGCACGTCCGTGACGCTGTCGATCCGCCCGGCCAGCGAAGACGCGCGGGCGCTTCAGGATTCGCGGAACGCTTTGGCCCGCGCCGACGCGGAGACCCGGTTCCTGCGGGAGATCGTCGACAATTCGCCGGTCGCCGCATGGAGCATGACGGCGGACGGACAGGTCTCGTGGGCCAACGCGGCCTATCGGGACCGGTTCAACCCGCCGGGCGACGGTCCGCAGGATCACCGCATCCCGAACGCGTTCGGGCATGTGCTCGAAGAGGTCCCGCTGACAGCGCGCGGCGAGGGTCTGCGTCGGCGGGTGTCGATACCCGGACGCCGGGATACCGAAACGCATTGGTTCGAGGTCTCGCAGGTTCCGGGCGCAGGCGGCGAGACGCTGGGTTTCGCGTTGCCCGCCGATGAGCTCGTGGCCGCCGAAGCGTCTTTGCGCCGGTTCGTCGAGACCCTGACGGAGACTTTCGCGCACCTGCCGATCGGGCTGGCGGTTTTCGACAAGAACCGGCGGCTCGGGTTGTTCAACCCGGCTTTGACCGACCTGGTGAAAATCGACGCGGTCTGGCTGGCCGGGCGGCCGTCCCTGCGCGATTTCCTTGAGCGGCTCCGTGAGACGCGGCAGATGCCTGAGCAGAAGGATTTCGCGGCCTGGCGGCGAAGCCTCTCGGAGCTCGAGGAGGGCGCGCGGGACGGGACATACGAGCAGCATTGGGAGCTGCCGTCGGGCAAGGTTTTCCGCGTGACGGGCCGGCCGCATCCCCAAGGCGCGCTGGCCTTCCTGTTCGAAGACATCTCGACGGCGATCCAGCTCGAGCGGAAGTACCGATCGGAGCTGGAACTGAGCCAGGCGACGCTCGACCGGATGGCCGAAGCCGTCGCGGTGTTCGACGCGTCGGGCATGCTGGTCTTCGTCAATTCGGCGTTCGAGGCCCTTTGGGACCTTGATCCGATGGGACGGCTGGAAGGGCCCGGCGTGGCGGAGATGACGCGGCTTTGCGCCGAGCGCTGCGCGCCGACCGAGGCGTGGGCGCAAATGGCGGAATTCGCGACCGGCGCCGAATCGCGCACCGCCTGGACCACATCGATCCGAACGCTCGAAGGACGACTTCTCAGCATGCTGGTGGCCCCGTTGCCCGACGCGTCATCGCTGGTGGTCTTCCGCGACACGGCGGACGAGACGCGCGAGGCGGGGCACGCGGCCCTGCGGGACCTCGCGCTCGAACAGATCCGGATGCCGGTCGAGACGGCCGTCAGCCAATTGATGGCGGCGATCCCGTCCGCGCAGAGCGCGGACGCGTTCAAGGCGCTGAGCGCCGCGACCCAGGGGCTGAAGGACGGGTTGGCGAGATCGCGCGAACTGCACGGGATCGCCAACCGGGCGGATGCCGGCGCGGGCCCGCTGCCGGATCTGGCGGCGATCCTCTCGGCGCGCGGCCTGTCACTCGAAGCCTCGACCGACGCGGTGGAGTGGGACGCACGGACGCGGCGCGCGGCGTTGGCGCTTGGCATCGCCGTCGCGGACTTGGCCGCGCCGTCGGCAAAGGTCTCGATCATACGCGAGGACACGCCCGAGGGGGCGCGTCTTATCGCGCGCGCGCCCGCACCGGCCGCGGCATCCGGCAAGGAATCGGTCGGTGTCGCGCTCGCGCGTCGCCTGATCGAGGCGGCGGGCGGGAAACTGACCCAAGCCACGGCCGACGGCGCATGCGAGTTCGTCGTGGCACTTCCCGCCGAGCATGTGCTCGCCTTGCCCGCGCCCGAAAACGTCGCGCTCCTGGCGTGATCCGCCGGCGCCCTTGCGCCCGGGCGGCGCGCGGGTAAACAGGATCGGCTGCACCAGGCGGATCGGAACCCGGATTGCCCGCGACCCTCATTCTTGACGGCCCCGACGCCACGGATTCCCTCGCGCGCGCGATCGCGCCGCGTCTGCGCCCCGGCGACGTCGTGGGTCTGGTCGGCGGTCTGGGCGCGGGAAAAAGCCATTTCGCGCGGTCTCTGATACGGAGCCGGCTGAACGAAGCGGGCCGCGACGAAGAGGTTCCGTCCCCGAGTTTCACGCTCGTACAGACATACGAGGCCGGCGGCGTCGATATCTGGCACGCGGATCTCTATCGGCTGGGGTCGATGGACGAGATCGGCGAGCTGGGTTTGGAAGACGCGTTCGGGCGGGCGATCTGCATCGTCGAGTGGGCGGACCGGTTGGGCTCGGCCGCTCCGTCCCGCATGTTGACGCTCACGCTCGATTTCGATGGCGATGACGACGCGCGGCGGGTCGCGACGATCGAAGCGCGGGGATCGGGTTGGGACTGGTTGCCCGAGACCGTGCGACGGGTCGCGGAATGACGCGCGCGGAGGGCATCGACGCGTTCCTCGGGCGGAGCGGCTGGCGCGGGGTCGGGCGGTTCCCATTGGCGGGAGACGCCTCTGCGCGACGCTATGAGCGGATCAGAGACGGCGGACGACGGGCGATCCTGATGGACGTGCCGCCGGAGAGCGGTCTGACGGTCGATCCGTTCATCGCGGTTACGCAGTACCTGCGGGCCAACGGATTCAGCGCACCGGAGATTCTTGAGGCGTCGGCGGACGACGGGCTCCTGCTTATCGAGGATCTCGGCGACGACCTGCTGGCGCGCCTCTGCGCGGAGACCCCCGCCCGGGAAGCGGATCTTTACGCCGCCGCGATCGACACGCTGGCCGCCTTTCACGCGCTGCCGCCGCCGGAGCCGGTCGGTGATTGGACCGCGCCGCCCTACGACATGGCCGTGCTGACGCGCGAGGCGCGGCTGGTGCTTGAATGGTACATCCCCGGCGTTTCGGAGCGCCCGGTTTCGGCCGACCTGGCGGCGGAATACGAGGCGCTGATGCTTGAGGCCTTCGCTCCGGTCGCGGAGGACCGGTCGGGGCCCGTCTATCGGGACTATCACGCGGAGAACCTGATCCGGCTGCCGGAGCGGGCGGCCGTCGCCGGCATCGGATTGCTCGACTATCAGGATCTGCTCATCGGGCATCCGGCCTACGACGTGGTGTCGCTGCTGGGGGACGCGCGGCGGGACATCGCGCCGGACTTGGCCAGGGCGATGCTGGACCGGTATCTTGCGCGCAGCGGACTTGAGCGCGACGGCTTCGTGGCGGCCGCGCATGTGTTGGGCGCGCAGCGGAACCTGAAGATCATGGGCCTCTTCACCCGGCTGTGCCGGCGGGACGGCAAGGCGCGGTACATCGAGCTTTTGCCGCGCGTGTGGCGGCTGCTGGTCGCCGATCTTGAGCATCCCGACCTCGCGCAACTATCGGAGTGGGTCAGGCGGAACGTGCCAGCGCCCGATCCGGCGGCGATGGCGCGTCTCGGCGAAGTCGCGGCATGAGACCCGAGGCGATCATGATCTTCGCGGCGGGGCTCGGCACGCGGATGGGCGCTCTGACCCGCGAGAGGCCGAAGCCGCTGATCGAGGTCGCGGGGAAACCGCTTCTCGGTCACGCGCTGGCGCTCGCGCGGGACGCGGGGATCGGGCGCATCGTGGTGAACGTGCACGCCCATGCCGGCATGATGCGGGACTGGCTGGCCTCCGAGGCGCCGGACGTTCAGGTTTCGGATGAGCCGGATCTTCTGGAGACGGGTGGCGGCTTGAAACGGGCGCTGCCTCTGTTGGGCGACGGGCCTGTCCTGACGCTCAATTCGGACATGGTGTGGGGCGGCCGGAACCCTCTGACGCGATTGATCGAGGCCTGGGACGCGGCGCGGATGGACGGGCTGCTCAGCCTGTTGCCCCGCGCCGACGCGTTGAGCCATTCGGGCGCCGGCGATTTTGAATTGGCGCCCGACGGGCGGATCGCGCGTCGCGGCGCCGGTTTCGTGTATGCCGGCGCCGGAATCATCGAACCGAGCGCGCTCGACGGGTTCGACGGAAAGTTCTCGCTGAATCCGGTCTGGGACGGGATGCTGGCGAGAGGACGGCTTCACGGGATCGTCCATGCGGGACCTTGGGTCGATGTCGGTCGGCCCGAGGGGATCGCGCTCGCCGAAGCGGCCTTGGCGGAATGACGGGCCTGTTTGCCCGACATGACGGCCCTCGCGTCTTCGGCCTGCCGCCAGGGGTGGATTTTTCGCGCGCGCTGCTCGAAGGCCTGGACGCGCGGCTGACGGGACAGCCGCCGGAGGCGGCGGCGCGGGTCGAGATCTGGGTGAACACGCAACGGGCGCGGCGGGCGCTGCTTGACCTGATGAACCGGGGGCCGTCGCGGCTTCTGCCGCGCGTGCGCGTGGTGACGGACCTTGCCTCCGATCCGCTGGCGCCGCTTACGTTGCCCGCGGCGGTGCCGGACCTGCGGCGCAAGCTGGAGCTGTCGCGGATGGTGGCGGCACTTCTGGCGTCGGAACCCGGCATGGCGGCGGAGACGGCCGCGTTCGATCTCGCCGCTTCGCTTGCCGAGCTTCTCGACGAGATGCAGGGCGAAGGGATCGACCCGGCCGCTCTGGAAAGCGTCGATCCCGGCGACCACGCCGAACATTGGCGGCGCAGCCTCGCGTTTCTGACCATCCTGCGAGACTACGCCGTTTCGACCGGCATGAGCGGCGGGCAAGGGCGGATGCGCGCCGTCGCCGAGGCGTGGGGTGAAGCCTGGGCCGTTCATCCACCCGGACATCCGGTGATCGTCGCGGGATCGACCGGCTCGCGCGGTCCGACGCGCGCCTTCATGGCGGCGGTGGCGCGACTTCCGCAAGGCGCGCTCGTTCTGCCAGGTTTCGACGCGGGCCTGAATGCGGAAGTCTGGGCACGGTTGGGCGCCGGGGAGGCCGGGGCGGGCGATCATCCTCAGCACGGCTTTCGGCTTCTCGCCGACGTGTTGGGGTTCGATCCGACGGTCGTGATCCCGTGGACGGAAGCGCGGGCGCCGTCTCCCGAGCGCAACGCGCTTGTCTCGCTCGCGATGCGGCCGGCGCCGGTGACGGGGCAGTGGCGGGCGGAAGGCGGCGCGCTGCGGCCGGGCCTCGCGGCGGCGTGCTCCGGGCTGACATGGATCGAGGCTCCCGATCCGCGCAGCGAGGCGTTGGCGATCGCCCTGGCGCTGCGCCAGACGGCGGAGACGGGCGGGCGCGCGGCGCTGATCTCGCCCGACCGGATGCTGACGCGGCGGGTGACGGCTGAACTGGACCGCTGGGGCATCCGTCCGGATGACAGCGCGGGGCGGCCGCTGGCGTTGACGCCGCCCGGGGTTCTGCTGCGGCGGCTGGCGGCGCTGCCGGGATCGGCGCTGACGCCCGAGGAGCTTCTGGTGCTCCTCAAGCATCCGCTGACGGCCAGCGGGCCAGGGCGGCGCGATCATCTCGACCTTACGACGGGGCTGGAGATGAAAGTGCTGCGCGGAGGCGCGCCGCATGTGCGGTGGGAGAAGCTGCGCGGCTGGGCGGGCGATGTCGGCGAACATGCCGCGCGATGGGTCGCGTGGCTTGAGGCGGCGCTGGCTCCGATGCTTGACGGCGCGCCGGCGCCCTTGGCGGAGATGGTCGCGCGACATCTTGAGGCCTCGGAGACGCTGGCGGCGGGTCCGGAGGGCGGTCCGCACGGGCTCTGGGAGCGGGAGGCGGGCGTTCAAGCATTGGCGCTGATGGAAACTCTGACCGCCGAAGCCGACGCGGGCGGGACGATGCTGCCGTCGGAATACCGCGCGCTGCTCCAGACGCTGATGGCCGCGCGCGAGGTGCCGGAGGAGGCCGTGGTGACGGACCCGGGCATCGCGATCTGGGGCACGCTGGAGGCGCGCGTCCAGTCGGCGGATCTGGTGATCCTGGGCGGCATGAACGAGACGGTGTGGCCGCGACTGCCATCCGCGGATCCGTGGCTGAGCCGGACCCTGCGCGCGCAGGTCGGCCTGCCGAGCCCCGAGCGGCGGATCGGCCTCTCGGCGCATGATTTCCAGCAGGCGATGGGCGCGGAGCGGGTGATCCTGACGCGCGCGCTGCGTGACGCGGAGGCGCCGACGGTGGCATCGCGCTGGCTGATGCGGCTGGAGAACCTGTTGCGGGGGCTGGGGCCTGAGGGCCAAGCCGCGCTCGAAGCGTCCAAGGATCGGGGCGACGCGTGGCTCGCGATGGCGCCGCTCGTCGATCTGTCTGACACGCCGGCGACGCCGGCGCGACGTCCCGAGCCGCGCCCTCCGGTCGAGGCGCGTCCGGACGGGCTCTCGGTCACGCAGATCGAGACGCTGGTGCGCGATCCCTATGCGATCTACGCGCGAAAGGTTCTGGGGCTGCGCCCGCTGGAGCCGGTCGGGCGGAAATCGGACGCGATGGCGCGAGGCAGCGCGATCCATTCGGCGCTGGAGACCTTCGTGCGGGAAAACATGGACGTGCTTCCCGAGGACGCGGAAACTGCCTATTTCGCGGCGCTGAGGAGCGCTTTGCAAGAGGCGGCTCCGTCTTCGGCCGTACGGGCGTGGTGGACGGCGCGGCTGGGACGCGCGTCGGAGTGGTTTCTGGAAGGCGAGCGCGAGAGACGGCTTCGCGGGCGGCCCGTGGCGCTGGAGGTCAAGGGTGAGCGGCCGCTGACCGGGCTTCACCGTACCTTCAGGGTCACGGCCAAGGCGGACAGGATCGATGCGGCGAATGACGGCCGCTATGGGTTTTACGACTACAAATCCGGCAACGTTCCGTCGGAGAAGGAGGTGAAGGCGTTTCACCTGCAGCTCCCGCTGGAGGCGGCCATCGCGGAGGCCGGGGGGTTCGACGGGCTTCCGGCGGCGGGGGCGTTCCGGCTGGAGTTGATCGGGCTCGGGGCGCAGGCGACGCGCCGGGTCGATGCCGATCCGCACGCCGTGGCGGTGACATGGGCGCGGCTGCACAAACTGATCCGGTATTACCTCGACCCCGCGAACGGCTTCACGGCACGGCTGCGGCCGCAGAAGATCTCGTTCGAAAGCGAGTACGATCATCTGTCGCGCAAGGGCGAATGGTCGGATGGCGAGCCACCGGAGGGTGACACGTGAACGCGGCGACCGAAGCCCAGGTCCGGGCGGCGCGGCCCGGGGAATCGAGCTGGGTTTCCGCGAATGCGGGATCGGGCAAGACCCGCGTTCTGACCGACCGCGTCGCGCGGCTGCTCCTGTCCGGGGCCGATCCGCAGAAGGTGCTGTGCCTGACCTACACGAAGGCGGCGGCGGCGGAGATGCAGAACCGCCTGTTCCGGACCTTGGGCGCCTGGGCCATGCTTCCCGATGACGACCTGCGCGCGGCGCTGGACGCCCTAGGCGAGCCCGGCGCGACTTTGCCCGAGACGCGCCTCGATCTGGCGCGCACCCTCTTCGCGCGCGCGCTGGAAACGCCGGGCGGGCTGAAGATCCAGACGATCCACGCATTCTGCGATTCGCTGCTGCGGCGGTTTCCTTTGGAAGCCGGCGTCGCGCCGCAATTCGCGGTTCTGGAGGACCGGCAGGCACGCGCGCTGCGCGAGGACGTGCTCGAAGACATCGCGGAACGGGAGCCGGCGGTTGTCGAAAGCCTCGCGCGGCATTTCACCGGCGACGAGCCCGACCGGCTCTTGGAGGATGTCGGACGGCACCGCGAGGCCTTCGCGCGCGACTTCGACGCACAAGCGTTGGCGTCGGCGTTCGGGATCGATCCGGACCTGAGTGTCGAGGATCTCCACGACGCCGTGATGTCACCGGGAACCGAGGATCTGCTTGCGGCGCTCGTGCCCGTTCTCGGCGCGAGCGGACCGAACGACGTGAAGGCGGCCGCGAAAATCGCCGCGGCGCTCACGACCTTGGATGCCGACACGCGGCTGGTCCTTCTCGAGTTGGTTCTGCTGACCCACGGGGGGCAGGCCCCGTTCACCGCCAAGATCGGCTCACTTCCGACGAAAGCGGTCCGCGCGAGCCATCCGATCCTGACGGAAGGGCTCGAGGCGCTGATGACGCGTGTCGAGCAGGCGCGGCCGAAGCGGCTCGCGATCGGAGCGCTCGCGCGTTCCGCCGCGCTGCATGGTTTCGCCCGGTCGTATCTCGCGGAATACGACCGGCGCAAACGGGCGCTGGGGCTGCTCGATTTCGACGACCTGATCGCGCGCGCGGTGCTGCTGCTCGGTCGTCCCGAGACCGCGGCCTGGGTCCTCTGGCGGCTGGACGGCGGGCTCGACCACATCCTGGTCGACGAGGCGCAGGACACGAGCCCGGCGCAATGGAAGGTCGTCCAGGCGATCTCGGACGAGTTTTTCGCGGGGGCGGGCGCGCGGACGATCGACCGTACCATTTTCGTCGTCGGCGACGAGAAACAGTCGATCTACAGCTTTCAAGGCGCGGACCCTGCGGCCTTTGGGGACATGAAGGCGCATTTTGCCGCGATGATCGAAGGGCTCGGCGCGGAACTTCAGCGCTGCGACCTGCTGCATTCCTTCCGCTCGGCGCCACCGGTTCTCGCGCTGGTCGACGCTGTTTTTTCCGGTCCGGCGGGTGCTGGCCTCTCCGCCGGCATCAGCCACCGCGCGATCGATCCGGCCATGCCCGGCCGGGTGGAGCTCTGGCCGTTTTTCGAGAAAACCAAAGCGCCGGATGAGAGCGCCTGGGACGATCCGGTCGATGCGCCGCCACCAGACGACCCGGTGGCCGAGCTTGCCGGAAGAATCGCCGCGCGGATCGCGGGTTGGCTCGCCGACGGAACGCTTTTGCCGCGCAAGGACGGCGACCGGCCGATCCGGGCCGGCGACGTGATGATCCTGGTGCAGCGCCGCGGGCCGCTCTTTCACGCGGTGATCCGGGCGCTCAAGCAGGCCGCCGTGCCGGTGGCCGGCGCGGACGTTCTGCGGGTCGGGGCGGAGCTTGCGGTGAAGGACCTGCTGGCGGCGCTCCGGGTGGCGGCGACGCCGGGGGACGACCTCTCGCTCGCGGCGCTGCTCCGCTCTCCGCTCGTCGGCTTGACCGAGACGGAGCTGTTCGACCTCGCGCATGGCCGCGAGGGAACTTTGTGGCAGGCGCTGCGTGCCGCGCCGACGGCGCGATGCCGACCTGCCCTCGATCTCGTGTCCGATCTGATGGGCCAGGCGGATTTCCTGCGACCGTTCGAACTGCTCGAACGCGTGCTGATCCGACACGATGGGCGGCGGCGTCTGGTGGCGCGGCTGGGCCGGGAAGCGGAGGACGGCATCGACGCGCTCCTCGACCAGGCGCTGGCCTACGAGAGCGTCGAGGCACCGAGCGTGACGGGATTCCTCGGCTGGATCGACCGTGACGATGTAAAGGTGAAACGCCGCACCGACGATGCCGCCGACCAGGTGCGGGTCATGACCGTGCATGGCGCCAAGGGGCTGGAATCGCCCATCGTGATCCTGCCCGATACGGGTGACCGGCAGGAGGGCGCCAATCCGCCGAACGTGCTGCGGCTCGGCGACGGCCAGGCGATCTGGAAGAGCCGCAAGGACGCGGCCCCGCCGGTCGAGATGGAGGCCGAACGGGCGCGGCGGCATCTCGTCCGGGAGGAGCAGCGCCGCCTGCTCTACGTGGCGCTGACCCGTGCGGAAAGCTGGCTGATCGTCTGCGGGGCGGGCCGTCTTCCCAACGATGGAGGGGACAGCTGGTACAGACTCGTCTCCGACGCGATGGCAGGCCTGGCCACCGAACGGCAGGCTTGTCCGGAAGGCGAGCTGTGCGTTCTGGCGGACAACTGGCGGGACGGCGTTGCGGCCTCTCCGACGAAGACCATTGCCGCAGGACCGGCGCTGCCCGATTGGGCGCGTCTGGCGGCTGCCGCCCGCCCGGATGCGCGGCCGCGCGCGGTCTCGCCCTCCGGCCTCGGTGGCGCGCATGCGCTGGCGGGGGCTGGAGCGGCGGAGACGGAAGCCGAGGCGCGGGCGCGGGGGGACGCGCTTCATCTGTTGCTGGAAACTCTTCCAGCCCGCCCGCGATCCGACTGGGCCGCGCTGGGCGAACGCCTTCTGCCGGGCCGCGCGGATATTCATGAATTGCTGGATGAGGCGGAGGATGTCATCTCCGAGCCCGCCTTGGCCGGGATCTTCGACGGGAGCGCCTTGGCGGAGGTCGATCTGAGCGCGGAGGTGGCGGCCCTTGGCGGCCTGCGCGTCGCCGGGCGGATCGACCGTCTGGTCGTTCGGGAGGACCGCGTCCTGGCGCTCGACTTCAAGAGCAACCGGACCGTGCCCGAGAGGCCAGAGGACGTTCCCGAGGGGATCCTGCGGCAGATGGGCGCCTATCGCGCCGCGCTGGGCGCGATCTGGACGGATCGGCGGGTGGAAGTGGCGGTGATCTGGACACGGACCGCGCGGGTGATGCCGTTGTCGGACGCGTTGGTGGACGCGGCCCTGGCGCGCGCTGCCGATCTTGACCCTGGCGGGGCGCGTCCATAGGTTGCGGTCCTGATCAGGATCAAGGAGCAATCCGATGTCGACGGTGAAGGTGACCGACAGCACGTTCCAGGACGAGGTTCTCGCCTCGAACGTGCCGGTCGTGGTGGATTTCTGGGCGGAATGGTGCGGGCCTTGCAAGATGATCGGTCCGGCTTTGGAAGAGCTGTCCGAGGAATACGGCGACAAGGTCAAGATCGTGAAGGTCAATGTCGACGAGAACCCGGGCCTGCCCGCGCAGTTCGGCGTGCGGGGCATTCCGGCGCTCTTCATGTTCAAGGGCGGCGAGGTTGTCGCCAACAAGACCGGCGCGGCGCCCAAGGCCGCGCTCAAGGGCTGGATCGACGAGAGCGTCTGATCGCGCCCGCGAGACGGGTATCACGAGGCCGCCCCCGATCCACGGGAGCGGCCTTTTCAATTCAGGAGACAGAAAGATGGGTAAACGGATTCTTTTCACCGGCGGGTCGGGCAAGGCCGGGCGTCACGTCGTTCCCTACCTCGCCGACCGAGGACATCATGTCGTCAATGTCGATCTCCGGCCGCTGGATCATCCGGGCGTCGACAACCTGATCGCGGACATCACCAACTCGGGGCAGATGTTCAACGTGATGACGTCTTATGGCAATCTTGGTGATCTGGAGGCCGGCACGGGCGTGCCGTCTTTCGACGCCGTCGTTCATTTCGCCGCCGTGCCCCGGATCCTGATCAATCCGGACAACGAGACGTTCCGGGTAAACACCATGGGCACCTACAACGTCATCGAGGCGGCGGTGAAAACGGGAATCCGCAAGATCGTCATCGCATCCTCGGAGACGACCTACGGCATCTGTTTCTCCGACGGCCGGACCGATCCCGCCTCGCTGCCGCTCGAGGAGGATTGCGAGACCAATCCGATGGACAGTTACGGTTTGTCGAAGGTCGTCAACGAAGACACCGCCCGCGCATTTCAGCGGCGCTCGGGGGCGGACATCTATGCGCTTCGGATCGGGAACGTGATCGAACCGGACGAATATGACCTGTTTCCCGGATTCTTCGAGAACCCGGAGGTCAGGCGGCGGAACGCCTTCTGCTATATTGACGCGCGGGATCTGGGGCAGATCGTCGATCTGTGTCTGGTGAAGGACGGGCTCGGGTATCAGGTGTTCAACGCGGGCAACGACGACAATTCGGCGAACCTGCCCGCCGCGACGTTGATCGAACGGTACTTTCCAGGGGTGCCCGTGACGCGCGAGTTGGGCGAGCATGAGGCGCTGTTCTCGAACCGGAAGATCCGTGAGGTTCTCGGGTTCGAAGAAAAGCACAACTGGCGCAAATACGTGAAGGGCTGAGGTCCGGTTCGCGCTCGGCCGACCCCGGAGGCGGGCTTTGCCGCCATTCGGGGCGCGCGGGTGCGCGCGGGTCTTTTGGTTTGGCCCGCGCCTGTTGGCGCGGGCGACTGCTCTCCGGGTTTCATGTCAGTATGAAAGCCGGGTGGCTCGCCGGTCTCAGGCGACGGCGCGGGAGAGGGCGCAGCGGCTCCAGAGGGTGCCCAGCGCGTCGATCAGGCGGTCGAGATCGGCGTCCGAATGCAGCGGCGAGGGCGTGAAGCGCAGGCGCTCGGTGCCCTTCGGAACCGTCGGATAGTTTATCGGCTGCACGTAGATGCCCCAGTCGTCGAGCAGGATGTCCGAGAGCATCTTGCACTTGACCGGGTCCTTGACCATCACCGGCACGATGTGGCTCGGGTTCGGCAGATGCGGGATGCCCGCCGCGTCGAGACCGGCGCGCAGGCGCGCGACCTGGCGGCGCTGGCGCGCGCGCTCCATCCCGGAGGTCTTGAGATGCGCGATCGAGGCCCGCGCGCCGGCGGCCACCGCCGGCGGCAGCGCCGTGGTGAAGATGAAGCCGCTCGCGAAGGAGCGGATGAAATCGACCAGCGGGCCCGAGCCCGCGATGTAGCCGCCCATCACCCCGAACGCCTTGCCCAGCGTGCCCTCGATCAGGTCGATGCGGTCCATCAGGCCGAGGGATTCCGCGACGCCGCCGCCGCGGGGCCCGTAGAGCCCGACCCCGTGCACCTCGTCGAGATAGGTCATCGCGCCGTGTTTCTCGGCGACCTCGACGATCTCGGCGATCGGGGCGATGTCGCCGTCCATCGAATAGACGCTCTCGAAGGCGACGATGCGCGGCCGGGCGGGGTCGAGTTGGCTCAGCTTGCGGTCGAGATCGGCCGGATCGTTGTGCCGCCAGATCGTCTTGTCGCAGCGGGCGTGGCGGATGCCCTCGATCATGGACGCGTGGTTGAGCGCGTCCGACAGGATCACGGCGTTCTCCAGCTTGGAGCCCAGCGTGCCCAAAGCCGCCCAGTTCGAGACGTAGCCGGAGGTGAACAGCAGCGCCGCGTCCTTGCCGTGCAGATCCGCGATCTCGCGTTCGAGCAGCACGTGGTCGTGGTTGGTGCCCGAGATGTTGCGCGTGCCGCCCGCCCCCGCGCCGCAGCGGTCGAGCGCGTCGTGCATCGCCGCCAGGACCGCGGGGTGCTGGCCCATGCCGAGATAGTCGTTCGAGCACCAGACCGTGACGTCGGAGGCCGCCTCGCCCGAAACCTCCGGGCCGCCGTGGCGTCTGGCCTTGGGGAAAGCCCCCCGGCAGCGTTCCAGCTCGGCGAAAACCCGGTAGTTGCCGTCGGCGCGCAAGGCGTCCAGGTGCTCGCGGAAAAGGGCGTCGTAGATCATCGGCTCATCCTTCGGCTCGCCGCTCATTTGTCTTCGTCGGCGGGCCCGGTCAAGGGCGCGGGACCGCCGCGACCGCACGTAGCCCCCACGCCTGCGCGAAAATGGCTCAAGTTCGGTTCACCGACGAGCAAGCTTGGCGCAGGCGGCCGCATCCGCCCTTGACTTGGATCAAGGTGCTGGACGCGACGGCGGACACGGCTATTTTCAGCGCGAGGAGGAAGTCGCATGCGCCCGATCGCCTGTGTCTGCGTCGCGTTCGTATTTCCAGGTGCCATGTCGGCGCAGGACCGGCCCTTCGCCTCCTTCGATCTCGCCGGACCCGCCGTTCTGAACGATCCGCATGATCTTGCAGTCGGGCCGGACGGGCGTGTCTACGTGGCGGACAAGCTCGGGAACCGGATCGCCGTGCTCGATCCCGAAACGCTGGAACTGGTCGAGACGATCGGCGAGGGGCTGATGCCGCAGGTGCGCGACGTGTCCTTCGGGCCCGACGGACAGGCGGCGGTCGCCGTGTCCGGTCTCGGAACCGTCTTGGTTTTCGGAACGCTCGAGGCCGGGCGCGAACCGGTGGCGGCCCTCGCGGCGCCGGGTTCGGAGGGCGCGCTGATGCATTCGAACGGGCGGATCTATGCGATGGCGAGCGGGACCGGCTCCCTGATCGCCTATGAGGACGGCGAGGTTGTGGCGACGGCCGGAGGGCACTTCGGCGCGCATGACGTGGCCGAAGGTCCTGAAGGTGACGTCTGGGTCGCGGACAACCGCAACCTGCGTCTGGTGCGCTACGCGCAGGATCTGACCGAGCTCCAAGTGATCGACGACGTCAAATTCGGATTCCGGGGACCGCGCTACATGGATGTGGATCCGTTCGGCAGGCTGGTCGTCGCGGATCAGGAGAGTCACCGGATCCTGCTGATCGACCCGGACGGGCCGGAGGGCGGGACTCTGCTCGGCGTGCTTGGGGACGGAAGTCCCGGCGCGGAGCCGGGGCAGTTCGACGACCCGGAGGGCGTAGCCGTCAGCGGCAACCGGTATTTCATTTCGGATTCGGACAACAACCGCGTGGTGCGGTATTCGGTCATTCTCAACTGAGGCGGAGGTCACCGAACGTCTCGAAGACCGACCGGTAGATGTCGCGTTTGAACGGGACGATCTTCTCGATCAGCAGTTCGGGCTCCATCCAGGCCCAGTGGCTGAACTCGGCGTGCCCGGCGTTTATGTCGATCAGGTCTTCACGGCCGGTGAGGCGCATCAGGAACCAGCGCTGCTTCTGGCCCCGGAACCGGCCCTTCCAGATACGCGGGACGAGGTCGTGCGGCAGGTCGTAAGTCAGCCAGTCCGGCGCCTCGGCGACGATCTCGACGGCGGAGGACGGAAGGCCGGTCTCCTCCCCAAGCTCGCGCAGGGCGGCGTCGCGCGGGGTCTCGCCCTTGTCGATGCCGCCCTGGGGCATCTGCCAGGCGTCCCCGGGATTGTCGATGCGTTTGCCCGCGAAGACGAGGCCGGCCGGATTGACCAGCATGACGCCCACGCAGGGGCGCCATGGCAGGGCGAGGATCTCGGCCTCGGTCATCGCGCGGGGGCGCTTCAGTTGGCGTTCCCCAGCACTGAGATGCCGCGCAGGATGTCGATGGCGTAGGACATCTGATAATCCTCGGCGCGAAGACGGGCCGTCTCCTCGCGGCGTTCGCGGTCCTCTTCGAGGGTCTTGCGCTCGTCCTCGGTGAGGCTGTCGTTCTCGAGCGAGCCGCGCAGGTCGGCCTCGGACCGGAGCGCCGGACCGTTCTCCTCCTCGGCCTCGACTTCGTCCACCGAGGGGCGCGGCTCGACGATGATGTCGGGCGACACGCCGAGCGACTGGATCGAGCGGCCGGACGGCGTGTAATAGCGCGCGGTGGTCAGACGCATCGCGCCGTCGCCCTGGACCGGCATGATGGTCTGGACGGAGCCTTTGCCGAAACTCTGGGTTCCGACGACGATAGCGCGGTGATGGTCCTTGAGCGCGCCGGCGACGATCTCGGAGGCGCTGGCCGAGCCGCCGTTGATCACGACGACGATGGGTTTGCCCTCGGCCAGGTCGCCGGGAGTGGCGTTGTAGCGCTCGGCGTCACGGGCGTCCCGGCCGCGGGTCGAGACGATCTCACCGGATTCGAGGAAGGCGTCGGTTACGGAGATGGCCTGGTTGAGAAGGCCGCCCGGATTGTTGCGCAGGTCGATGATGAAACCGGTGACCGCATCGATGCCGCCGGCCTCCTCGACCTTCTCCTTGAGCTGCTCTTCGAGGTTCGGGAAGGTCTGCTCGTTGAACGTCGTCAGGCGCAGAACGACGATGCCGTCCTCGACGCGCGAGCGGACGGCGGCGATGGTGATCGTCTCGCGCGTGATGGCGACGTCGAAGGGTTCGGTCTCGCCCTCGCGCAGGACGGTGATCGTGATCTCGGAGCCGACCGGCCCGCGCATCAGGTCGACCGCGTCGTTGAGGGTCAGGCCCAGCACGCTCTCGCCGTCCACATGGGTGATGAGGTCGTTGGGCTGCATGCCCGCGCGGGCGGCCGGCGTGTCGTCGATGGGCGCCACGACCTTGACGAAGCCATCCTCCTGGGTGACCTCGATGCCGAGGCCGCCGAACTCGCCCTTGGTCTGGACGCGCATGTCGTCGAAATCCTCGGGCGGCAGATAGCTTGAATGCGGATCGAGCGAGGTCAGCATGCCGTTGATGGCGCTCTCGATGAGGTCCTCTTCCGAGACCTCCTCGACATAGCCCGAGCGGATGCGCTCGAAGATGTCGCCGAAAAGGTCGAGCTGCTCGTAGACGGAGCGCTCCTCCTCGACTTCCTGGGCCACGATCGGGGCCACGAACTGCGTGGCCACGACGGCGCCCGCGACGGCGCCTCCGATGCCTGCGATCCAAATCCTGTTCATACGGCCTGTTCCTATCCGTTGTCGCCCGCGAAGAGCGGTTCCGGATCGAACGGAACGCCCCTTTCAGCAATTTCTATATAGAGCGTTTCCCGGGCGCCAGCACCAGTGCCGCCGCCAGTCATCATCAAATAGTCATCGGCCCCGAGCGGAGCGCCGCCCAGAAGGCCCAGAAGCTCGCCGCCCGCGACCCGCGACCCGCGCGAGACGCGGACGCGTTCGAGACCTGCGAGGACCACCGTGACGCCGGGTGCGACCTCGAGCACCACGACCTGGCCAAAATCGAGAAACGGTCCGGCATACCGCACGATCCCGGCGGCGGGAGCGCGGACCTGCGAGCGGGGCGCCGCCTCGATCACCTGGCCGGGACGGCGGGAGCCCGACGCGTCGGGCATGCGAAAGCCGTGGCGCAGGGATCCGGTGACGGGACGTGTGAGGACGGGCGGCGCGGCGTCCTCGGCCTCATTGCCGACCAGCGCGCGGGCGAACTCGGTCAGGGTCTCGTTCTCGCGGACGAGGGCGGCCATTTCCGGATCGACCGCGGGTTCAGCGGCGGTTGCCATCTCGGCCGCGATGGCGTCGGCCAGCCGAGCCTGGCCGGTGGCCAGATCGCCGATGCGCGCGGCGATCAGCTCCACGCCGCGCGCTTGAAGGGCGCGGGCCGTCTCGATCTCGTCCAGCGTCTCGCGGAGGCCGGAGGCGGCGTCGGCCATGCCCGGGACGATGTGGCGGGCCATCGCCGCGACGCGGGCGGCGGCGAGCGGACCGTCAGGATGCATCGAGCGGGCAGGAACCGGATCGGGGTCCATGCGCTGCAAGGCCCCGAGGAACCGCGACACCTCTTCGCGGCGGGCGAGAATGCCCAGAAGCTCCGCGCGCTCGTCGAACGACGCCGCCATGACCGCGTTCCGGACGGAAGCCAGTGCGTTCTCATAGGCGGTGACGGCGGCGGCGAGGTCCGGCACACCCGTCAAGTCGGCGGCCTGGAGCCCGGACAGAGCGCCGGTCAGATCGGATTCGGCCGATGCGAGCGACTCCGCCGACGTCTCGGCGCGCGACGGCGCGGTCGCGGCGAGGACGCTCGAGAAAAGGAGAGCGGCGCGGAGGATCAAGTCGCCCCGATCAGGCTGCGGCCCGTCATCTCGGCCGGGGGTGCGAGACCCATCAGGTCAAGCAGAGTCGGCGCGAGGTCACAGAGCCGTCCATCGTGCAGCGCGGCTCCTTTCGGCCCGCCGACGAGGATGACCGGGACGGGGTTGAGCGTATGGGCCGTGTGCGGGCCGCCGGTCTCGGGGTCGATCATCATTTCGCAATTGCCGTGATCGGCAGTGACGATCATCGCGCCGCCGACAGCGTCGAGCGCAGCCAGAACCTGTCCCAGACCCTCGTCCACCGCCTCGACGGCCGCGATCCCGGCCGCGACCACGCCGGTATGGCCGACCATGTCGGGGTTGGCGTAATTGACGACGATCAGGTCGTAGTCGCCCGATCCGATTGCCGCGACGAGATGCGCCGTCACCTCGTCCTCGGACATCTCCGGTTTGAGATCGTAGGTGCGCACTTTGGGGCTCGGCGCCATGTGGCGCTCCTCGCCGGGCGCGGGATCTTCAACACCGCCGTTGAGAAAGAACGTGACGTGCGGGTATTTCTCGGTCTCGGCGATACGCATCTGGCGCAGGCCCTTGGACGCAACCCAGGCGCCGAGCGTGTTGGCGATATCCTGCGAGGGGAACATCACGTCCATATGGGCGTTCAGCGCGTCGGAATACTCGACCATGCCGAGAACGGCCGCGAATTTCGGGCGCGGGCCGGTCTCGTAGCCGTCGAAATCGGGAACGATCATCGCATTGAGGATCTCGCGGGCGCGGTCGGCGCGGAAATTGGCGAAGAACAGCCCGTCGCCGTCTTTGGCGCCATCGTAGTCGCCGATCACGCTGGGCGTGATGAACTCGTCGGTCTCGTCGCGGGCGTAGGCCGCCGCGATCGCCGTGTCCGGAGTGTCCGCCTTGACGCCCTCGCCCGCCAGGATCGCTTGGACCGCCGCCTCGATCCGGTCCCAGCGGTTGTCGCGGTCCATGGCGTAGAACCGGCCGATCACCGTCGCGATGCCCGCGCCATCCGGCAGCGCGGCCTCTAGGTCGGCGATCTGGCCGGCGGCGGATTTCGGCGGCACGTCGCGCCCGTCGGTGATGGCGTGGATCGCCACCGGCACGCCGGCGGAGGCGATGACGCGTGCCGCCTCGGCGATGTGGCGCTGATGCGCGTGGACGCCGCCCGGCGAGGCGAGGCCCGCGACATGCGCCGTGCCGCCGGTGGATTTCAGCGTCTCGATGAATTTGGCAAGCGCGGCGTTCGTGGCGAAATCCCCGTCCCCGATCGCCTTGTCGATGCGCGGCAGGTCCATCCAGACGACGCGCCCGGCGCCGATGTTCATGTGGCCGACCTCGGAATTGCCCATCTGGCCTTCGGGCAACCCGACCGCGGGACCATGCGCTGCGAGCGTCGCATGCGGGCACTCCGCGTGGATCCGATCGAAATTCGGCGTGTGGCCAAGGGCGACGGCGTTGCCTTCGCGCTCCGCGCGCAGGCCCCAGCCATCAAGAATGCACAAAACCACGGGCCGCATCACGTCACTCCTCGAAATTAAGGCCAGCATTACCTTCCCGCCAGATGTATGGCAAACGGAAGCCTTCTCCGCGCGTTCGCGGGAACCTGGGCGAAAGGACATCCGATGATCCGCGCGCTGACGTTGCTTTTCGGCTGCCAGCTTATCGGCGAGACGATCGTCCGCGCCGCGGGCCTGCCGTTCCCGGGGCCGGTTCTGGGCATGGGACTGCTGTTCGCGGGGCTTCTGGTGGTCGGGCGCACCGGCCCCGATCTCGACGGGGTCGCGGACGGCATCCTGCGCAATCTCTCGCTGCTCTTCGTGCCGGTAGCCGTGGGACTGGTGCAGCAGCTCGACCTGATCGCGGCGAACGCCCTCGCCATCGGTGCGGCGCTGGTCGTTTCGACGGTGCTGACACTGCTCGTGACGGTGGCGACGTTCCGCGCCGTCGCCCGGTTTCAGGCGCGGCCATGACCCGACCGGATCTGGTCCAGATCTGGGTCTACCTCGCCGAGACCCCGCTTCTGTGGCTGACAGCGACGCTGGCGGCGTATGTCCTCGGCGATGCGGTATCGGCACGGATGAAGCGGCATCCGCTCGCCAACCCCGTGGTGATCGCGGCGGGGCTGCTGATCGCGGTACTGGTCGCTACGGGTACGCCCTATCCGGTCTATTTCGAGGGCGCGCAGTTCGTGCATTTCCTGCTCGGCCCCGCGACGGTGGCGCTCGCCGTGCCGCTGTGGCGCAACCGCGCCGCCGTCCGCCGCAACCTTCTGCCGATGTGCGCGGCGCTGGTCGCCGGATCGATCACCGCCATCGGCACGGCGGTCGCCGTCGGCTGGGCGCTCGGCGCGCCGGAAACCGTGATCGCCTCGCTCGCGCCGAAATCGACGACCGCGCCCATCGCCATGGCCCTGTCCGAGGCCATCGGCGGGATTCCGGCGCTGACAGCGGTGCTCGTGGTGCTGTCGGGCATCCTCGGCGCGCTGATCGTGACGCCGCTGATGAACGCGCTCGGCATCCGCGATTTCGCCGCGCGCGGTTTCGCGGCTGGGGTGGCGAGCCACGGCATCGGCACGGCGCGCGCGTTCCAGGTCTCCGAGGAGGCGGGCACCTTCGCGGGCATCGCGATGGGGCTCAACGGCGCGCTGACGGCGGCGGTGTTCCTGGTGCTGTCGGCGCTGATCTAGCGCATCCGGCGCGGAGCCCGGCCGCCGCCCGCATGGCCGCCGCCAGGCCTCGGGCCGACATGGGCCGGCAGGGTCGTCGGACGGTTGATCGATCCGGCGGGCGGGCGCGTGACGGGCGGACGGACGGCGGGAGGAGAATATCCGATCCCCGGACCGTAGATCCCGGCGCGGAATCCATCATCGTAAGAATACGGGTAGCCGTACCCGTAACCGCCATAGGGATAGCCGACGCCGACACCGTAGCTCGCGCCATCGCAACCCGCGAGACCGACCGCGACGGCGGCCATCAATGCGATCCGTCTCATTGGCCGGCTCCCGCTTCGATGGAGTTCAGCACGGCGATAAGCGACGCCTCATGCCGGTCCCAGGCGGCGGGCTCGCCGATGAAGGCGACCAGCGCGATCCGCTCGCGGGCGATCTGGATCGCCGCGAAGGAGAAATCCATGTCGCGCCCGTCGCGGAACCCGACGCCGCTCCAGACCCGGGCGGGCATTCCGCCGATGGTCCGGCTGTCGTTGTAGGTGGATTCCGGCGCCTCGAGCAGACGCGGCACCGCTTTGCCGAGATAGGCACGCGCCTCGGCGAAGCTCCGTACGTCGGGCGGTGCCCAGAGACCGGTCCACATGATCAGCTCCTCTTCGGGCGGCAGCAGCGAAATGAGCTGCGCCTCGGGCCGGACGCCCTCCGGTCTGCCTCTGGTCGATTCGAAGCCGTCGCGGACCAGCCAGCCCTCCGGCGCATCGAAGGTGAAGAGCGCGCCGCCGTCGGTGACGAAGCTGACCTCCTCGGCCAGTCCCTGCCCCGCGAGCGCCGCCAGCAGCGCCCCCGCGGCCAGCATCCTGTTGGTCGGTCTCACGAAACACCTCGTCCCTTGCGGTTCTGTGAAGACTACGCGTAGTCCCGCGCGCCTCGCAAGCGCGGGGCCTCAGCCCTCCGCGTCGATGAACCAGTTCTCGTCAATCTCGCGCAGAACGAAGGTCTGGAGCGCGCGCACGCCGACCTCGTGCCGGATCATCAGCGCCGCCAGCTTGGCACCGTCGATCAGAACGATCCGCTGAGGCACGCGCGCCACATACGCCTCGGCGTCGCGCGAGAAGCTCGAGGTCGTCACGAACACGCCCTTCGTGGCCCCCTCGCCGGTCAGCGACCCGACGAAGCGCTGGATGTCGGGACGGCCGATGGACCGATCCGGCGCGTAGCGCTTGGCTTGGAGATAGACCGCGTCCAGACCCAGCGCGTCCTCGAAGATGATCCCGTCGATGCCCCCATCGGCGCCGTTGCCGGTCGACCGCACCGGACCGGCGACGCCGCCGCCGTAACCCATGCGGACCAGCAGTTCCTGGATCAGCCGTTCGAAGCGTTTGGGATCGATCCGGCCGACCTCCTCGAGCAGTTCGGCCGCCAGCGCCGCCTCGATCTTGGCATGGGTGCGCTCAAGGAGCTCGTCCGGAGCGGGCTGCGGGTCGGGTGCGCCTGGTGGCACTTCAGTCGGTTTTTCGGCTTTGTCACGCCTGTGTCCCCGCCCGACGCCAATCATCGAAGCCCGCGAATCGCGCCAGGTAGGCATTGTCGATGCGATCCGGATGTTCCGCCAGTACCGCACGCCCGCGCGCCGTGATGACATGATGGTTGCGCTTCGGCGATTCCAGAAGGCCGGCCTTGGACAGATAGGTCCGCGCCCAATGGGTCCGGCTGCCGATCACCGAAATGCGGCCGCTGGGGATCAGTTCGACCGCCTCTTCAGGCGTGATGCCGAATTCCGCGATCAGAGCGGGAACGCATTCTTTCACGTTGGCGGCGCCGTCACCGAACAGGCGCAGCACGGGCAGCATCAGCGTCTCGTAATCCGGAACGGGCATGGCGACCTCCCTGCTGGACGTTCGCCCGCCCTCGGGAAAGCGTCAAGCCGGATCGCCGAGCGCGCCGGGTTCCGTCCGCCAGTCGCGACTAGGCGGGGACGCGTCCCCGCCCAGCAGATGCCTCACCCGCCGCAGCGCGCCGGGGCGCCAGCGCGGATCGCCGCGCCATCGCGCGAGAGACGCGGCGGCGAGGTCGTCGATCCGGTCCGGGCCGGTCCGGTCGCGGCGGCTGAGATTGAGGAACGCCGCCAACGCTCCGCGCGCCCGCGGCAGTGGCGCGAGACAGTCGCGGTCGCGGCGCCATTCGGCCAGGCAGTCGGGGTCGAGCGCGAGGCCTTCGGCCATGGCGCCCTCGGCCACCCAAAGCAGCGCGTCGTTCGACAGGCGGGGCTCGCCACCGCCGCCCACGGCGCCGTGGTCGCCGGGAAACCACCGCTGTTCGCGTCTGGCTGGGCCGTCGGTTTCCGCGTTGAGCGCATCGAGATTGTCCCACAGCGCGGGCGGGAAGACGCGCCGGCGCTCGTCGATGGCGACCGCCTGTCGCGCCGCGTCGACGCCGCGCGACAGGCGCGTGTCGTGAAACCGCAGACCGCGGTTGAGCCATTGCAGCGTTGCGATGTGGGACGGCACGCCGAGCGCGCCGACCGTGTCCCAGACGCCGACATAGCGCAGGCGCAGCGGATGTCCGGGCGCGACGCCTCGCGCGGCGCGCCAGCTCGCGTCGGCCTCGCCGATGCTGACATGGGGAGCCACGCGCGCGCGGAATCCGCAGGCGACGTCGGCGTCGGGATGCGTTCCGGCGGAGCGACGGCGATAGAGGCCGAGCGCCGCGCCGATCTCGGCGGCGTGACGCGCCTGCGGGATCGCGCAGTTCCGGATCAGGCCGGACAGCGAGCGCGCGGTGAAGGCGCCGCGCGAGAAGCCGAACAGGTAAATCTCGTCGCCTGGCGCGTAGTTGAAGATCAGGAACCGGTACGCGTCGGCCAGAGTCGCCATCAAGCCGCGCCCGAAAAGCCCGCCCAGCGCGCGGTCGACCGCCTGCGAGACCGGACCGACGCCGCGTCCGGTTCCGACGCCGTCGATGTGGCGGATGACCTGAACGATCCCGTCCGGCGCGCGGGGCAGGATCGCCTTGGCGATGCGGGCCACGTTGGTCGGACGGTCGGCGTCCAAGCGGTTCCATGTTCCGTCGCAGCAGATTACGATGCGTTTCATGCGGGTCCGTCGCGCCGGACCCGCGCGGGCGCGGCTCTTATGGCGCGCCTCGTGCTGTGGATGGGGAATGCCGCCCCGTCAGGGCAGGCCGACGGACCTTAGCGCGGATTGGTTTACATTCCGGTAGTTCCGCGCCGATCAGCCGGGATCGTAGGACCGCGTCGCCTCCGGATCGTCGGTGGAGCGCTCCAAGGCGGCGAGTTCGGCCCACATCGCGTCGGGGATCTTCACCGCCGCCCACTCGAGCGTCTCGGCGACGCGCTCGGGTTTGCTGACGCCGCAGATCGTCGAGGCGACGTCCGGGTCGCGCATCGAGAACTGGAGCGCCGCCGCGCCGGCGGGGACGCCGTGGCGGGCGCAGATCGCCTCGACGGCGCGGACCGGGGCGAGGGTCTCGGCATCGGCCTCCTGGTAGACGTAGCGCGGGAACTCGGCCGTTCCCTTGGCGAGCGCGCCGCCGGCGTAGGGGGCGGCGTTGAGGACGGAGATGCCGCGCCCGCGGGCGAGCGCGATCATCGGGGCAGCGTTGGCGTTGACCAGCGTATGGCGGTTGTGGGTGATGAGCACGTCGAAATCGAAGTCGCGCAGAATGGGCATCATCACGTCCACTCGGCCGGCGGCGAGGCCGACGGCGGTGGCCAGACCCTCCTCCTTCATGCGGAACAGCTCGTCGAGCGCGCCTCCCCTGCGGGTGATCTCGTCGAGATCGGCGGCGTGTTCGGGGTCGTGGAGGTGGAGGATCTCGACGCGGTCGCGGCCCAGCGCCTCGAGGCTCTCCTCGAGCGAGCGGCGGGCGCGGGCGGCGTCGAAGCGGAGCGTGTCCATGTCGCGGTCGAGCTTGGTCGAGAGGATCCGGCCTTCGGGCCAGCCGCCCATCTCGCGCACGACCTTGCCGATGCGGCCCTCGCTGCGGCCGTCGGCATAGTTGCGGGACGTGTCGAGAAAACCGTCCTCCAGCGCGAGCACGGCCCGGACGGTGGCCAGCGCGCGCTCCTCGGCGACCTCGTAACCGTAGGTGCCTGGCATCGAGCCGAGGCCGGAGGTTCCGAAACAGAGAGGCGGCACGCGCAGCCCGGTTTTTCCGATTTCAACGCCCTGCGCCATCGTTTCCCCCATGTGAAGCGGCTTTTGGTTGCCCCGGAATAGAGGCCGGATCGGGGCGGGGCGCAAGCCTCGGCGTGCCTGTCCAATGTTGGCGGAGTTTCAAGAAGCTGATTCCATTCGGGAAAAGTGTTAACGCCTGATTTCGGGGAGGGCGTCGGCCCTCCCCGCGCCTGATCAGCCGTGCAACTTGGCGGTGATCTCTGCCACCCGCTTGCCCTGGAAGGTGGCGCCTTCCAGTTCCTGGTCGGAGGGCATCCGCGAGCCGTCCGTGTTCGAGGTAGTCGTCATGCCGTAGGGCGAGCCGCCGCGGACCACGTCGTTGCCCGACTGCCCCTGGTAGGCGTAGCTCAGCGGCACGATGATCATGCCGTGATGCTGGAGCGAGACCTGCGCGCTGACGATCGCCATTTCCGCGCCGCCGTGCTGCGTGGCGGTCGAGGACATGACGCTCGCGATCTTGTCGACCAGCTTGCCTTCGGCCCAGAGCGGACCGGTCTGGTCGAGGAAGTTCTTCAGCTGGGCGGCCATCGCGCCGTAGCGCGTCGAGATGCCGAGGATGATTCCGTCGTAATCCGCCAGTTCGAGGGGATCGGCGATCGGCGCGTCCTGGTCGAGCTTGTAATGCGCGGCCTTGGCCACGTCTTCGGGCACCAGTTCGGGGACGCGCTTGATCGTCACGTCCGCTCCGGCGGAGCGGGCGCCTTCTGCGGCGGCCTTCGCCATCGCTTCCATGTGGCCCCAACTGGAATAGTAGAGGACGAGTATCTTTGCCATCGCGGGACTCTCCTGATTTCCGGCGACCTTGACAGGCCGACGACTGAGCAATTGCTGGTTTCCTTTTTGGAGGCAACAGGCTCTCAAGGCAACGCTCTGTTTCTATTTTGGAAATAAGAAGGCAGTCGGATGACGACTCCGGCCGCCGGTTGGGTCTACTGCAGTCCCTTGCTCATGAAATCCTCGACGATGTTCGACATGTCGAACGAGGCGCCGCCCTGCACCGGCGGGTACTCCGCCAGCGTCTGCAGGTGCTCGGTCATCAGCGTTGACATCGGCTGGATCAGCCAGGACACCTTCTGCATCAGATGCCCGTAGGCATCGGTGCTGTCGTAGCTCTCGAACGGGTCCATTCGGATGTTGAAGACCGGCGGCACGGTGCGCGGCACCACGTTGGCGTAATGGTCCTCCTTGGTCGAGAAATGGAACTTCCAAGGTCCCATCCGCACCGCTGTCAGGACGCTCTCATAATAGTGGAAGATGTGGTCGCGCGCGGAACGGTCGCTTTCGCCGCGTCAGCAGGACAGGTTGTCGACGCCGTCGATGTACTGGTTCATCTCGGTCCGCACGTGCGTCACAGGATCCTCGATGCCCGCGGCGACGGCCAGCGTCGTGAACATGTCCTGGTGCGCCTGGATGCCGTTGCGCACCTCGCCAGCCGGCAGGACGCCGGGCCAGCGGATCACCGAGGGCACCCGAACGCCCCCTGGAAGGTGGTCATCTTCTCGCCGCGGAACGGAGTCGTGCCGCCATGTGGCCACGAGGAATGCTCGGGGCCGTTGCCGGTGGAATACCAGACGATGGTGCTGTCGCTCATGCGAAGACAGCCTCGACGAGAGGGCGGTGATCGTTTTGTGGCTCATGGGGACGTTCCTTTGCCGGGAAGAGTCCACGAAAAGACCACCTTTCAACGCCCTCAACCACCCGGCGTCGTGCAGTGTGCTTTCACAGTCTGAACTGGGACAGATCGCCAACGCCTCCCGCAAGGTGATCAACCGGGCTTTAGCGGCTTTCGAGGATCGAGGCTGGGTGAGCCGCGGCTATTCGACGATACACACCGCAGACGCCGAGGCTCTTCGACGGTTCGCGACGGACGACGCGGGCTGACCACGCCGCGGACGCCAGCCGCCGTCAGGCCACCCGTCCCTCGAAGGCCGCTTCATAGAGATCGCGAGCGTCGTGCGCCTTGAGCGGACGCGGGTTGCCGCCGGCGGTGGGGTCGACGATGGCCATGTCGGCCATCTCGTCGAAGCGGCCGTCGTCGACGCCGATCCGGTCGATGGTGTGCGGGATCCCGAGATCCCGGCGCAGGCGCAGGACGAAATCGAGGAAGCCGGGATAGCCGCCCTCGATGCCGAGCCATCCGGAGAGGCGCTCCATCTTGTCCCAGACGGCCTCGCGGTTGAAATCCATGACATAGGGCATGAAGACCGCGTTGGTCAGCCCGTGATGGGTGTTGTAGATCGCGCCGACCGGATGCGACAGGGCATGGATCGCGCCGAGGCCCTTCTGGAAGGCGGTGGCGCCCATCGCGGCGGCGGAGAGCATGTTGGCGCGGGCCTCGATGTCCTCGCCGTCCTGATAGGCGGCCAGCAGGTTCTCCTTGACCAGGCGGATGCCCTCGACGGCGATGCCTTCGGCCATCGGGTGATAGGACGGGGAGCAATACGCCTCGAGGCAGTGGGCGAGCGCGTCCATGCCGGTGCCGGCGGTGATCTGCGGCGGCAGGCCCACGGTCAGCTCCGGGTCGAGGATGACCTGGAGCGGCATCATTTTCGGGTGGAAGATGACCTTTTTCGTGTGCGTCTCGACGTTGGTGATGACGCCGGCGCGGCCGACCTCGGAGCCGGTGCCGGCGGTGGTCGGGACGGCCACGACCGGCGCGATGCCGGCGGGGTCGGCGCGGGTCCACCAGTCGCCGACATCCTCGAAATCCCACATCGGTCGGGTCTGGCCCGCATGAAGGCGATGACCTTGCCCGCGTCGAGCGCCGAGCCGCCACCGAAGGCGACGACGCCGTCATGGCCGCCCTCGCGCAGCATGGCGAGGCCGGCGGTCGACGTTGGCGGCGGTCGGGTTGGGCTGGACCTCGGAGAAGACGGCGGCCTCGAGGCCGGCCTCGGCCAAGGCCTCAAGCGCGCCGGCGGTGATGTCGAGCGGGGCGACGCCCGGGTCGGTGACGAGCAGCGGGCGGGTGATGCCGGCGGCGCGGCAGGCGTCGCCGAGCTCGGAGACGCGGCCCGCGCCGAAGCGGATGGCGGTGGGGAAATTCCAGTTGGCGGTCAGGGCCATGATCACATCTTCCGAAGGTGGTAGGATTTGGGGCGCGTCAGGCTGAGGAAGCCGAGCGATGAGAGCGACGTGCCGCGTCCCGTCGCCTTGCAGCCGGTCCAGCAGAGCGCCGGGTCGAGATAGTCGCAGCGGTTCATGAAGACGGTACCGGTCTCGATGCGCGCGCCGATGGCGGCGGCGGTGTCGAAATCGGCGGTCCAGATGCTGGCGGTCAAGCCGTAGACGCAGTCGTTCATCAGGGCGATGGCCTCCTCGTCGCCCGAGACCTTCATGATGCCGACGACGGGGCCGAAGCTCTCCTCGGTCATGACGTCCATGTCGTGGGTGACGTCGACGAGGATCTGCGGAGCGAGATAGGCGCTATCGCCGGTATCGGCCGGGAAGAGCGCAGGGTCGATCAGCGGGCGGGCGCCGGCGTCGAGCGCGGAGGCGATCTGGCGGCGGACGGTGTCGGCGAAGCGCTTCGAGGCCATCGGGCCGATGGTGGTCGCCTCGTCGAGCGGGTCGCCGAGCACGTATTTCGAGGTCAGCGCGGCGGCCTTTGCGATGAAGGCGTCGTAGAGGCTCTCGTGGACGTAGATCCGCTCGATGCCGCAGCAGCATTGGCCGGAATTGTACATCGCGCCATCGACCAGGGTCTCGACGGCCGCGTCGAGGTCGGCGTCGGCGCGGACGTAAGCGGGATCCTTGCCGCCGAGTTCCAACCCCACGCCAACGAAGGTGCCGGCGGCGGCGCGCTCGACCGCCTGGCCACCGGCGACGGAGCCGGTGAAGTTGATGAAGTCGAATTCGCGAGTGCCGATCAGTTCGTCCGAGACGTCATGGGTGACGTGGATGTTGGTGAACATTCCCTCGGGCAGGAGCGAGAACGCCTCGGCCAGACGGTCGCCGATCTTCGCGGTCTGCGTCGCGTGCTTCAACACCACGGCGTTGCCGGCGATGAGCGCGGGGACGATGGTGTTGATCGCGGTCAGGAGCGGATAATTCCACGGCGCGATCACGTAGACGAGGCCGAGCGGCTCGCGCGCGATGTAGCGGCGGAATTTGTCGGAGGTCTCGACCTCGGTGGGAGCGAGGGCTTTCTCGGCGATCTCGGACATGTAGGCGGTGCGCTCGTGCACGCCGCCCATCTCGCCGCCGTAGCGCACGGGACGGCCCATCTGCCATGCAAGTTCCGTCACGATCTCGGAGTTCATCGCGTCGAGTTTGGCGACGCAGTCCTTGACGAGCGCGATCCGTTCGCCCAGCGGGCGGGCGGCCCAGGCGGCCTGCGCGGCGCGGGCGGTCCGCAGGCGGACGCGGACGGAGGCGGCGGATTCGGCCGGCCACGTCGCGTAGACGCTGCCGTCGACGGGGGAGATGCAGGTGATGTCGGTCATGTCTCGGTTTTCCGGTCTCAGGCGCGCTCGAAGCCGCGTGACACTTCCCAATCGGTCACGCGCCGATCGAATTCGCTCTGCTCCCAGCGGGCGGCGTGGACGTAATGGTCGACCACGTCGTCGCCCAGCGCCGCCCGGAGCATTTTGGATCTGCGCAGCGCCTCGGCGGCGTCGCGCAGGGATTTGGGGATCTCGCGGGCGCGGCGGTTGGTATAGGCGTCGCCCTTGAATTCGGGCTCGAGTTCCAGGCCGCGCTCGATTCCGTCGATGCCCGCCGCGATCAACGCGGCATAGGCGAGGTAGGGGTTGAGGTCCGATCCGCCGACGCGGCATTCGACGCGGACCGATTTGGTGCTTTCGCCGACGACGCGGTAACCGGCGGTGCGGTTGTCCATCGACCAGATCGCCTTGGTCGGCGCGAAGGTGCCGGCGGCGAAGCGTTTGTAGCTGTTGATGTTGGGGGCGAGAAAATACGTGATCGCGCCGGCGTTGGCGAGCTGCCCGGCCATGTAGTTGCGCATCAGCGACGACATGCCCATCGGCGCGGTCGGATCGAAAAAGGCGGGCGCCCCGTTCATACGCCAGAGCGACTGGTGGACGTGGCTCGACGAGCCGGCGGCGCGGTCGTCGTATTTGGCCATGAAGGTCAACGCGCGGCCTTTGATGTGAGCGATCTCCTTGCAGGCGTTCTTGACGATGACATGGGTGTCGGCGGCGTCGAGCGCGTCGGAATAGCCGACGTTGATCTCCTCCTGGCCGGCGCTCGCCTCGCCCTTGGTGCTTTCGACCGGGATTCCGGCGGCGGTGAGGCCGGTGCGGATCGCGCGCATCACGTCCTCCTCCTTGGAGGTCTGGAAGACGTGGTAATCCTCGTTGTAGGGGCCGATCGGCGTCATGGCGCGGTAGCCGCCCTCATGCGCCTGCTCGTAGGTTTCGCGGAACAGGTAGAATTCGAGCTCGGAAGCCATTTTCGCCGTGAAGCCCATCTCGGCGAGCCGGGCGATCTGATGGCGCAGCATCGCGCGCGGGGAATGCGGCACGTCGGCGTGCGTGTGGTGGTCCTGCACGTCGCAGAGAACGAGCGCGGTGCCTTCGAGCCAGGGGATGCGGCGCAGCGTCGAGAGGTCGGGCTTCATGGTGTAGTCGCCGTAGCCCGACTGCCAGCTGGTCGCCTTGTAGCCGGGGACGGGCTCCATCTCGAAATCGGTGGCGAGCAGATAATTGCAGCTGTGGGTCTCGGCATGGGCGCTCTTGAGAAAGAACTCCGCCTGGAAGCGCTTGCCCATCAGGCGTCCCTGCATGTCGATCTGGGCCACGACGACCGTGTCGATGGCGCCGTCGGCGACGGCCTGGCGCAGGTCGTCGAGTGTCATTTTTCCCTGCATCGGCCCCTCCCCAAGGCTCCGGCTGGCCCCTGTCGGGACGCTCCCGGCACGCTAGAGAGCGCCCTGTTGGCTGGCAAGAGCGATCCGGCGCGGATCGTTCACGCGGGCGGGACGCCTCGACGGCGGTCGGTTCCGGCACGTCGATCGTGGAGACGAAGACCAGCCCTTCGGGCGCGCGGCATGTCAGCCTCGGCGACCACGGCATTCGGCAAGAGAAAGAGCGGCGGTCAGTTTTCCGGAAAGGATGAGCGCGCGCTTGCGACTGTCGGTAACGCCCACACGGATCCCGTCGGCATTCCGGTCGCGCGCGGCGTCAGAGGCAGGTGCCGTCGATCACCACGCCGCCGTCGCCGCCGTCGTCACAGCGCGATCCTTCGCGCGTGCAGGCGCCCAGCAGCAGTCCTGAGATCAGAATGATGGCGATGGACGCGCGCATGGCCGATACCCCCGAAGTTGAACGTTTTCAGACCCGCGCAGCTTCCGCGATCCGGGGGCGCGGGATCAAGGGACAAGTCGCCGAGTCAATGAGTGACGGCCTCGGCTCCGTGCAGCACCATTATGCCGATCGCGACGGTGGCGGCGATGGAAAGGCAGCCGAACACGACGCCGGCCAACGTGATGAGGCCGTCACGCTCGACGAGGCCGACGCCCGAGATCAGGAGCGAGATGGCGAGCAGCCAGGTCGCGACCGGCACCGGCAGGAAGAGCACGAGCGAGACCGCCAGAAGGAAAACGCCGAGAAGGCGCTCCTGGGTCGTCGAGAACATCATCGGCAGGCGCAGGCCGGTCATCCGCTCGATCGGGCGCATCAGCGGACCGAGGCGCAGCACGAGCTTCTGGAAGGATCGACGGTTGAAGGTCCGCCGCATGACGATCTCGGGCAGTCGGACGCGCTCCATGCCGAGCGCCATCTGGGCGGTCACGAGGATCAGCGGCAGCGAGGTGATCATGTTCGCGCCGATGGGCAGCGGGATGAGGTTGAGCAGCGCGAAGACGATCAGACACCAGCCGAACGACCGGTCGCCGAGCGTGTCCATCAACTCCCGGACGCTCATCCGTTGGATCGCGGCGGGACCGCCGGCGGCGCGGACGAGCCTGCGCGAGAGCGGTCGACGGAACGGGTTGGGCAGGTTGATCACGGGCGGCCCTGGCGGACGGGCCGCGCCGAAATTGGGCGGCCGGACGTGCAATCTGTTGCCCGGACGCGCGAAAGGCAAGCGGCGCGGCGCGTCAGGCGGGGCGGTCCCAGGTCGGGTGAAAGCGGTCGGCGGGCGAGAGGGTGAAGATCTCGACACCGGTTTCGGTGACGCCGACCGAATGCTCGAACTGCGCCGAGAGCGAGCGGTCGCGGGTCACGGCGGTCCAGTCATCGTCGAGCACCCTGATCTCGGGGCGGCCGAGATTGATCATCGGCTCGATGGTGAAGAACATGCCGGGCTCCAGCCGGGGACCGGAGCCCGCCCGGCCGTAGTGGAGCACGTTGGGCGCGGAGTGGAACACCTGCCCCAACCCATGGCCGCAGAAGTCGCGCACGACCGAACAGCGGAGCGACTCGGCGTGGCGCTGGATCGCGGCGCCGATGTCGCCGAAGGTGTTGCCGGGCTTGACCTGTTCGATGCCGAGCATGAGCGACTCGTAGGTGATGTCGATCAGGCGTTCGGCTTTGCGGTTCGGGGTTCCGGCCACGTACATCCGGCTGGTGTCGCCGAACCAGCCGTCGACGATCACGGTGACGTCGATGTTCAGGATGTCGCCGTCGCGCAGCCTGGGCGAAGGCGCGCCGGTCGTGCGCTCGCGGCTCGGGATGCCGTGGCAGACGACGTTGTTGATCGAGATGCAGGACGCGTGCCGGTAGCCCTTGTAGCCGACGGTGGCCGAGGTGGCGCCGGCCTCGCGGATCATGTCCTCGATCAGGCCGTTCAGGTCGAGGGTGAAGACGTCCGGGGCCACATGCGGGGCGATCCGGTCGAGGATGTCGGCGGCGAGCGCGCCGGCCCGGCGCATGCCCTCGAAATCCTCCGGGTCGTGGATGCGGATGCCGTCCCGGTTGAGGCGGCCGGTGAGGGATCCGTCCAAAGCTGGGTCTCCTGCTGGCATGTCCGGCATCTAGCCCGTCGCATGCGGTTTTGCAAACCCCGGCGGCCCGTTCCGGGGGTTTGACTGCGAGGCGGTTTCATCGCATCTCGGGGCCTCGGGGATCCGGCCGGCGCACGCGGCGGGGCGAATGAAGTCACCGAACGAGGCCGCATAGAGCTTGCGGACACCTCCGGTTCGATCAGTGGTGTCGAGCGTCGTGCCCTCACGATCGGGGTGGTCGATTTTTGGCGCGAGCTACCCGGCGGTTTCCGGTGCTCGTCCTGCCGCGCCACAGCATCCCCGAGCCGGTCAGCGGCGGTCTGATCGCCGCGGTTCTCGCGCTGGCGGTCGTGCTCTTCACCGGGCGGGAGTTCAGCTACGACCTCGCGCGCGCGACGCGCTGCTGGTCTATTTCCTCACCGACCATCGGTCTGAACGCGCGCTCGTCGGACCTGCGGCGCGGTTGGGGGCGTCCGCTGATGATCATGCTGGTCCTGACGATCGCGTTCATGGTCGTGCAGACGATCGTCGGCGTGTTCGGCGCGAGCCTGTTCGGATCGCCACCGCTCGCCGGCTTGATGATGGGAACCGCGTCGCTGATCGACGGACAAGGCACCTCGATCGCCGGGGCCCGGTGATGGCGGGGGAATACGGGATCGCGGGCGCCGCGGAGCTCGGAATCGCGTCGGCGACGGTGGGTCTGATACTCGCGAGCCTCGTGGGCGGGCCCATCGCGAATTACCTGATCAGGAGCCGCGATCTCAAACCCGCGCCGGTGGACGAGCCGCCCGCCACCGCCGCCGAGCCGGACCCGGCCGACGACCCCGAGAACAACCACGTCAACCTGATGCGCACATTGCTCTGGCTGCATGTCGCCATCGGGCTCGGCATGACGCTCTACGGGGTCTTCGAGGCGACGGGCATCAAGCTGCCGCTCTTCGTGCCCTGCCTTCTGAGCGGCATTTTCCTGACCAACACGGTGTCCAATCTGTTGCCGGGGATCGCCTGGCCCACGGGCACGAAGTCGCTCGCGCTCATCTCCGAGTTCAGCCTGTCGGTGTTCCTGTCGATGTCGCTGGCGAGCATGGAGCTGTGGACGCATCCCGCGCGGGCGTCCGGGTCAGAGATCGCAGAACGACACGCGTGTCGTTTTTGCTAAACTATTGATGTTATTTGTTTCTTGGAATCGCGTTAGTGTGGCGTTAACTCATGTCACGCGGAGATTTCAGACCTGTGGCGGCTGATCCGCCCGACTTCCGGAACGCGTTCGCTTCGGCGTCCTCCGCAGCCGAAGGGTTCGCAGTACTTGTTTGCCGTCGCGAGATGTGACCTTCGCCTCATCCCGCACCACGCAGGCCGCTCCGCATGACCCTTGACCAGATCGTCCGCCACATGTCTCGCCGCCGAAACCGTTGGCCGGCCGTGCGGGCGTCAGAGGGCGAAGAGCCGGCCTGGCGCGGAGGGTGAGACCGCTGCCCCCGCGCGGCGGGCCATGTCCCAGGCGAGCGCCTGATTGCTGCTGATCACCGGAAGCCCCAATTCGGCTTCAAGCCCGGAGATGATGTCGAGCGTGCGCAGGTTCGTGCAGGACAGGAAGACCGCTTCGACCCCCTCGACGGCGCCGGCTTGCAGCGCGGCGTCGCGGATCGAGGCGGGGTCGATCCGCGCCACCCGCGCCTCGATCTTTTCGCCGAACGAGAGCGTTTCCGGCACCGCGAAGCCGTCAGCCTCGAAAGCCCTGCGGATCGGTCCCGCCACCTCGGCGATGTAGGGCGAGACCAGAGCGACCCGCGTCGCGCCGAGCGCGCGCATCGCCGCCTGCGCGGCGGTCAGCGGGTCGGTCACCGCGTTCGTGCGGCAGGCTCCCCCTACGAGGTCGGCCACGCGGGCCGCTCCGATCAGGGTGGTCCCGGACGTGCAGGCATAGGCCACGGCGTCGAAGGCGGCCGGCGGCAGCAGCGCGGCGGCGGCGGGCAGATGCGCCTCCATCGCCGCGATCGTGTCGGCATCGAGTTCCGCTCCGGAGGGCACGCGGCTGACGTAAAGCGCGACCTCGGACGGAAAAAGGCGGCGGAAATCGTGCTCGATCGTTTCATCCGCCTGCAGCACGATCAGTCCCAGCGTCCGCGTTCCGATCGGCCCCGTGAGGCGATAGGGATATCCGGTCATGTCCCGATCACCGGGAGCTCCGCGGGCGCGCGGCGGGACAGAAGTTCACAGCGATCCGAGCGCAGCACGATGTTCTCCTCGTGCACGAGCAACCGGCCCGGCGCGACGACCGCCGCCGGTTCCAGCGTGAGCACCATGCCCTCGCGCAACGGCGTATGGTCTCGCGGCGTGAACGAGGGCCATTCGGTCAGCGTGAGGCCAAGCCCGTGACCCAGTCGCCCGCCGGCGGGCTCGGCGCCGCTCCGCCGCAACGACCCGGAGAGAATCCGATGAACTTCGCTGGCGGCCATGCCCGGTCTGACGAGCGAAAGCGCCGCTTCGGTCGCTTCCCAGAGCGCGGCATGGGAGCGACGCGCGGCGTCGGATGCGGGGCCGATCGCGAAGTTGCGGTCGAAGTCGCAGAAATACCCGTCGCGCACCGCCCCGGTGTCGAGCATCAGCACGTCGCCCCGCGACAGCGGGTCCGGCCCCGCGGGCGAGATCACATCGCCATAGCCGCCGGGGCCGGCGCCGCCCGCGACATAGCTGACCCAGTCCGCGCCCTCCTGAAGAAGCGCCACCTGGAAGTCGCGGAACACGGCGTCGAGAGCCCGGCCTGGCGCCGCGAACTCCGGCACGCGGGCGAAGGCGCGGTCGGCCACGGCGCAGGCGGCGCGGATCTTTTCGATCTCCGCCGCGCTCTTGATCTCGCGGACCCGCCGCATGGTCGCGGTGCCGTCGGCGAGGACGCGCGGGGCGATCGCCCGCTCGAGGCGGCGCAGATCCGCGAGCGGCATGCGCACATGCGTCTCGGGTCCCATGGGAACGCCGATCCGCCCGGCCGGAGCGGTCAGCTCCGAAAGCGTGGCGGTCAGCAGGCCGACCCCGTCATCCTCGGGATCGGGGGCGTCCCACGTCCGGATGTCGGCGATCCAGGTGCGCCCCATCAGGTCCGCGCCGATCGCGGGAATGACCGCGACGGGCTCGCCCGCCGCCGGCACGACGACGAACCAGGGCCGCGCCGGACTTTCCCAGAAGCGGGTGAGAAAGCCGGTGACATAATAGATGTCGGCTGGCATCGTGAGCAGGAGCGCGTCGAGCCCGTCATCCGCCATGCGCCGTTGCAGCCGCGCGACGCGGTCCCGGTATTCCGACGCCGGGAAGATCAGCGACCGTTCAGCCATCCACGGGCCCCTCGGTGACGAAACCGAGCACCCGCGCGTCGGCCCCGAGGTCGAGCCCGCGAAGCAGCGCCGCCAGCCCCGCGCCGCCCGACGGCGACGTGGCGAGCCCCATTTCCGCCAGCTCCGCGACGGCCTTGGCCACCTCCTCTTCGCTCAAAGTGACGAAAAGATCGGCGTCGCGCGCCAGACCGGCCAGCGCGATCATCGACGGCGTCTTGCAGTCGAGCCGACCCATGGCCGAGACCGGCCCATGCGCGGTCACGATCCGGCCCGCGCGGATGCTGTCGATCAGCGCCGGGGCGACTTCGGGTTCGACCACGATGATCCGTGGCGCGTCGCCCCAGACGGCCCGCACATGCGCGGCGACGGCGGCGGCGAGACCGCCGACCCCGGCCTGAAGCAGAACATGCGTGGGAGGCGCCGCGATCTGCCGGGCGGCTTCGGCCGCCATCTGGAGGTAGCCCTCCATCACCCGCAGGGGCCATTCGGCATATCCGGGCCAGGAGGAATCGGACAGCAGCGTCCAGCCATTCAGCGCCGCGGCGCGTTCCGCGGCTTCCATGCTGTCCTCGTAGGTGGCGCCGTCGCGAACGGTTTCGGCGCCCATCGCGGTCAGCCGCGCCGCGAAACTCTGGGGCACCGACTCCGACAGGTGGATCACGGCCTTCGCGCCGAAGATCCGCGCGCCGGCCGCGACCGACAGGCCATGGTTGCCGGCGCTGGCGGTGACGAAGACGCGCCCTTCGAGCGCCCGCGCCCAGTCGTCCCCGACGACGGTTTCGGAGGCGGCGCGGGCGATCGCATGGGCGGCCCCCAGCGCCTTGAAACTTCCGAGCCCCATGCGCCCGCGTTCGTCCTTGGCGTGGACCTGCGCCACGCCGGCGCGGCGCGCCAGCGCGGGCAGATCGAGCAGGGGCGTCTCGGAATGCGCCGGACAGAGCCCCAAGAGCCGCGCGACACCTTCAGCCGCGGCGATCGGCAACGGGGCGAGCCCCGCCAGCCCCCGCCCGCGCCACGGGTTTTCAAGCTGTTCGCGCATCACTCTTTCCAATGTCCACTCCCGACCCATACTAGCGGGCGCAGACTTGCAGGTAGGGGAAGCCAGCGCCGTTGTGAGGTCGAGAACCGACCCTGCACGCGCGTCATCAGCTCGCTGACCACCGAATACCACCCGTTGTCGCATGGTTTTCGAAACAGCGCCGAGCCTTTGGACCCGGTGCGTTTCGCGCAGCTTTCGTGTCGGGCAGCTTCGTCCGCAACTCGGGCCTGCTTTGCGCATGCGGCGCGTTGTCGGCCGGATTTGCGACGCTGAGGGTTCGCGAGTGGCACGCGGCTTGCCGCACTTGCCCGGGTCCGGTTTGTCCGCGCATCCGCCCTCGCCCGGATCCGACTTGAAGGGCCGCTTCGCAAAACTCCGGCCCGGAGGCTCAGCGGGCTTGGGGCGCTTCGAACGGGAGTTCGGCGTCCAGCCAGACGCCCGAGCGGGTGATGCGGGTGGCATGGACGACCGCCTCGACGCCGGACGCCGCGGCCAAGGTGAAGGCGGCGGCGTAGGCCGGGTCGAGATCGGCGGCCAGCGCCATGCGCGCGCAGTCGGTGCGCTGGACGACGTAGAGCATGATTGCGCGGTGGCCGGCGGCGACCATGTCGGACATCTCGGCCAGGTGTTTGGCGCCGCGCGCGGTCACGCAGTCGGGGAACTCGGCGAGATCGCCGTCGCGGCGCAGGTGGACGTTTTTCACCTCCACATAGGCGTCGGGGCGCCCGTCACCGGTGGCGAGGAAGTCGATGCGGCTGTTCCGGCCGTACTTCACCTCGGCGCGGAAACCGGTGTAGCCGGCGAGCGCGGGGACGCGGCCGGCGCGCAGGGCCTCGCCGACGATCCGGTTTGGGATCCCGGTGTCGATCCCGGCGAAGCCGCCGTCGATCTCGGTCAGGCGCCAGGCGAAGCGGAGCTTGCGTTTGGGGTCGTCGTTGGGTTCCAGCCAGACGATCCGGCCGGGCGCGTTCAGGCCCAGCATGGCGCCGGGATTGGCGCAATGGGCGGTGATCTCGCGCCCGTCTTCGAGCATGACGTCGGCGAGGAATTGTTTATACCGGCGCACGAGAACGCCGCGGACCAGCGGGCGGGAGAATTCCATGCCCGAGACCATGGCCCGCGCCCCCGACGAGGACAAGCCGCGCATGCCCAATCCGACCGCCGCCATGCTGACCATCGGGGACGAGATCCTCGCCGGCCGCACGCAGGACACCAACATGCCGCATCTGGCCCGCGCGCTGGCCGAGGCGGGCATCGAACTGCGCGAGACGCGGGTGGTGGGCGACGTCGCGGACGAGATCGTGGCGGCGGTGAACGCGCTCCGGTCGCGGTGGGATCACGTGTTCACGTCCGGCGGGATCGGGCCGACCCATGACGACATCACGGCGGATTGCATCGCGGCGGCGTTCGGGGTCGGGATCGACGTGCGGGAGGACGCCCGCGCGATCCTGGCCACGAACTACGCCGATCCGGAGAAGGATCTGAACGAGGCGCGGCTGCGGATGGCGCGGATCCCGGACGGGGCGACGCTGATCGACAATCCGGTGTCGAAGGCGCCGGGATTCACGCTCGGGAACGTGCACGTGATGGCAGGGGTGCCGTCGGTGTTCAAGGCGATGGTCGCGGGGCTGGTGCCGACGCTGACCGGCGGCGCGCCGCTTCTGAGCGGAACGCTGCGGGTCGACGTGCCGGAGGGCGTGATCGCGGGACCGCTGCGCGACGTCGCGGAGGCGCATCCGGGGGTAAGCATCGGGTGCTATCCGTTCAACATGGGCGGGGCGCTCGGGGCGAACCTCGTCGCGCGGACGACCGATCCGGCGGCGCTGGGCGCGGCGATGGACGCGCTCCGGCGGATGGCCGCGGAAATGGCCGTCGCGCGATGAACACCGTCTTGCAAGGCGGTTGTCGCGCCACGATAGTGCGCGCGAACGCGCGGCAGGGAGGCTGGCTGAACCCGTGGAAGGTCTCGATCTCGTCAACACCGCCATTTTCGTCGGCGCGGCGCTGGTTTTGATCGGCATCTTTTCGAGCCTCGTGGCGACGCGGTTCGGCGCGCCGCTGCTCCTCGTGTTCCTGATCCTCGGGATGCTGGCGGGCGAGAACGGGCCGGGCGGCATCGTCTTCGACAATTACGGCACGACCTATCTGGTCGGCTCGATGGCGCTGTCCGTGATCCTGTTCGACGGCGGGCTCAGGACGAAGCTCTCGGTGTTCCGGGGCGTGCTGGCGCCGGCGATGCTTCTGGCGACGCTCGGCGTGGTGATCACGGCGGCGGTGGCGGGCCTGGCGGCCTGGGCGGTGCTTGATCTCACCCCGCTCGAAGCGTTCCTGCTCGGGGCGATCATCGCCTCGACCGACGCGGCGGCGGTGTTTTTCCTGCTCCGCACCGGGGGTCTGCGGCTCCAGAGCCGGGTCGGCTCCACGCTGGAGATCGAAAGCGGGACCAACGACCCGATCGCGGTGTTCCTCGTGATCATCCTGACGGAGGTGATCCTGGCGGGCGGCGGGGCCACGACGCTCGAACTGGCGACGCGGCTCGGGCAGCAGGCGGTGATCGGCGCGGCGGCGGGACTGGTCGCGGGCTGGGCCGCCGTGTGGGTGCTCAATCGGATCGCGATGCCGGGCGGGCTGCATCCGCTGTTCGTGGTGGCCACGGCGATCCTGATCGCGGCGGGCACGAACCTCGCGGGCGGGAGCGGCCTGCTCGCGGTCTATATCGCCGGGCTGGTGATGGCGAACCGGCCGACGCGGGCCTATCCTTCGATCGTGGGCTTCCACGACGCGGTGACGTGGCTCTGCCAGATCGTGATGTTCCTCGTTCTCGGCCTGCTGGTGACGCCGAGCACGCTCTGGAACTACGCGATCCCGGGCCTTTTCGTGGCGATCGTGCTGACGTTCGTGGCGCGGCCTCTGGCGGTGTGGCTGTGCCTCTCGCCGTTCGGATATGCGCGGAAGGAGAAGCTCTTCGTCTCGTGGGTCGGCCTGCGCGGGGCGGTGTCGATCTTTCTGGCCGCCATACCGACGCTGGCGGGCGTGCCGCATTCGGAGACGTTCTTCAACGTGGCGTTCTTCGTGGTGCTTCTGTCGCTGACGGTGCAGGGCTCGACGCTGACGAATGCCGCGCGGCGGCTCGGCGTGGCGCTCAAGGGCGCGACGCGCAGCGTCAGCCGGATCGAGATCGACATTCCGGGCCAGGTCGAACAGGAGATCGTGGGCTATCCGGTGACCGCCGACAGCGTGATCCTGGGCCTTTCGCGCCTGCCCGGCTGGGCGCGGCTCCTGATGGTGGTACGCGAGGGCCATATCGTCGACGCGGCGGACGCGGGCGGGCTCGACGCGGGCGACTACGCGTATTTCCTCGTGCCGCGCGAGCGTCTGACGCGCCTCGACAGCCTGTTCCGCGAGAGCCCGGACGTGGCGCGGCGCCTCGGCCTCATGTTCGGCGAGATGCCGATCCGGGGCGAGACGGAGCTGGGCGAGGTCACGAAGTTCTACGGGCTCGATTTCGGCGCGGCGGATCCGGCGACGCATATCGCGGACTGGCTCGCGGAACGGATGGACGGCGCGCCGGTCCTCGACGCGGCGGTCGCGATCCCCGGCGCGCGGCTGGTCGCGCGGCGGCTGGAGTCCGGACGGGTCGCGGCCGTGGGGCTCCAGCTCGACGAGATCCTGAAGGTCGAGCCGGACGAGAAGCTGCTCGCGAGCCTCGAGGAGGCGCATGACGAGCTGGGCGGGATCCGCCGCTGGCTGCGGCGCATGGGTCCGCGACGCAAGGCCGGCTGAGCGCGCGATGCGGCTTTGACCGCGCATAGGCGTGTGGCTATACCGGCGAGCGCGCGGGCGTGGCGGAATGGTAGACGCATGGGACTTAAAATCCTTGGGGCGAAAGCCCGTGCCGGTTCAAGTCCGGCCGCCCGTACCACGCTCTAATCCACCACCCGCAGCGTCAGATTGATCCGCCCGCCCTGCGGCAGCAGCGTCGAGCCGCCGAAGCGGATGCGGTCGATGCCGTGATAGGCGCGGCGGGCGGGACCGCCCATCACCACGACGTCGCCGCTTTCGAGGAGGATCGAGGCGGTGGGGTCGGAGCGGGCCGGGCCGCCCATGCGGAAGAGGCCGGGGTCGCCGAGACTGATCGACAGGACCGGCCAGGAATAATCCGCCTCGTCGGCGTCGCGGTGCAGACCCATGCGGGCTTTGACGCCGTACCAGTTGACGAGGCAGCAATCGGGATCGCGGGAGGCGGAGACCATGTCGCGCCAGATCGCCAGCACGCTGTCGGGGATCGGTGGCCAAGGCGTGCCGGAGGGGTGGCTTTCGACGTAGCGGTAGCCCTTGGCGTCGGTGAACCAGCCGTATTTCCCGGCCGAGGTCATGCGCACGCTCATCGGTTTGCCCCAAGGCGTGAGGGGCGCGAAGAAGGGCGCGGCCCGGGCGACCGCGCGGATCTCGGCGACCATCCGGGCCTGGCCGGCTGCGTCGATTCGGGCCTTGTGGACGTGGAATCCGTTGATTTCGATCATGGCTCGGGTCTTTCGCGGGGCGGTGAAACCTGTCAGATTTCACCACTCATTTTGGATCACTCGCGCGGAAAGACCATCATGCGGAACATACTCGCCTTCTCATTCGCGGCGTTGGCCGCCCTCTCGCCCCTCGGCGCCTTGGCTCAGGACGTGGCGGACACGATCTATCGGGGCGGGCCGATCCTGACCATCGACGACGCCGCGCCGCGCGTCGAGGCGGTGGCGGTCAAGGACGGCCGGATCATCGCGGCGGGCGCGGGTGCGGACGTGATGGCGCATGAGGGCGAGGGCACCGCGATCTTCGAGCTGGACGGGCGCGCGATGCTGCCGGGCTTCGTCGACAGCCACGGCCATGTGGTGATGGGCGGGCTTCAGGCGCTGTCGGCGAACCTGCTGGCGCCGCCGGACGGCGCGGTGACGGACATCGCCGGGCTTCAGGAGACGCTGCGGGCATGGGCCGCGGAGAACGCGTCCGTCGTCGAGGCGGCGAACCTCATCGTCGGCTTCGGCTATGACAACGCGCAGCTCGCGGAGCTGCGCCATCCGACGCGCGAGGAAATGGACGCGGTCTCGACGGAGGTGCCGGTCATCATCGTCCATCAGTCGGGGCATTTCGGGGTCGCCAATTCCAAGGCGCTGGAGCTCGTCGGCATAACGGCGGACTCGCCCGACCCCGCGGGCGGCGTGATCCGGCGCGGGGCGGACGGAACGCCGGACGGCGTTCTCGAGGAGAACGCTTTTTTCGAGGCGCTTGTCGGCATCCTGTCGGGGCTGGGCGAGGACGGCTTCAAGGCTTTCGTCCGGGCCGGGTCCGAGCTCTGGGCGCGCTTCGGCTACACCACCGGACAGGAGGGCCGCGCGATGCCGGGGACCTTCGGCGTCCTGCGCGCCGTCGCCGACGAGGGCGGTCTGCCGATCGACGTCGCGGTCTATGTGGACGCGCTGGTCGACCGGGACTTCATCGCGGCGAACGTCTCGGAGGCATATGAGAACCGGCTGCGGCTGGCGGGCGCGAAGGTGACCATCGACGGCTCGCCGCAGGGGTTCACGGCGCTGCGCGACCGGCCCTATTACGACCCGGTGGGCACGTACCCGCCCGGCTATCTCGGGTACCCCGCAGCGACCATGGACCAGATCGCGGAGGCCGTGGACTGGGCCTTCGCCAACGACATCCAGATCCTGACCCATTCCAACGGCGAAGGCGCGTCGGACATGTATCTCGCTGCGGTGGACGCGGCGACCGAGGCGCATGGCGCGGGCGACCGGCGGCCGGTTCTGGTGCACGGGCAGTTCCTGCGCGAGGATCAGGTGGATTCGCTGAAACGGCTCGGGGTGTTCCCGTCGGTGTTCCCGATGCACACCTTTTATTGGGGCGACTGGCACCGCGACCATACGGTCGGCCCGGCGCTGGTGGACGACATCTCGCCCACGGGCTGGCTCGCGCGGCGGGGCATGATGTTCGGCACGCATCATGACGCGCCGGTGGCGTTTCCCGACAGCATGCGGGTGCTCGACGCGACCGTGACGCGGCGTTCGCGGTCCGGCGACATCATCGGGCCGGACCAGCGGGTGGATGTGATGACCGCGCTCAGGGCCATGACGATCTGGCCGGCCTGGCAGCATTTCGAGGAGGCCGACAAGGGGTCGATCGAGGTCGGCAAGCTCGCGGACTTCGTGATCCTGTCGGAGGATCCGACGGTCGTCGATCCGGAGGATCTCGACACGATCGAGGTCCGCGTGACGATCAAAGAGGACGGCGTGATCTATCAGGCGGAGTGAGCCCGGCGGCATCGAGCCTGTTGCGCGACGGGCGCGACCACCGGACGGGCCCGAGAAAAACACCGGCATGTCCGGGGCGCGCGCTTGCAGGCTGATTTTGCTCAACCTATATACCCCGCGATCCCGGCGGAGCGCATCGGCGCGATGCCGGACATGGGATGTGGATCGGGGGCCGTCTTCGGACCGGGTCCGCCAAATCGCCGCTTGAAAGGATAATCATGTCAAAAGTCATCGGTATCGACCTCGGCACCACCAACTCCTGCGTCGCCATCATGGATGGCAGCCAGGCCAAGGTCATCGAGAACTCCGAAGGGGCCCGCACGACCCCGTCCATCGTCGCCTTCACGGATGACGAGCGCCTCGTCGGCCAGTCGGCCAAACGCCAGGCCGTCACCAACCCCGAGAACACGCTCTTCGCGATCAAACGCCTGATCGGCCGCCGCACGGACGACCCCATGGTCGCCAAGGACAAGGAGATGGTCTCCTACAAGATCATCGAGGGTCCGAACGGCGACGCCTGGGTCGAGGCCAAAGGCGAGAAGTATTCCCCCAGCCAGGTGTCCGCCTTCATCCTCCAGAAGATGAAGGAGACGGCCGAGTCGTATCTCGGCGAGAAGGTCACCCAGGCCGTCATCACGGTTCCGGCCTATTTCAACGACGCCCAGCGTCAGGCCACCAAGGACGCGGGCAAGATCGCCGGCCTCGAGGTTCTGCGGATCATCAACGAGCCGACTGCGGCGGCGCTCGCCTATGGTCTCGACAAAGAGGGCTCCAAGACCATCGCGGTCTATGACCTCGGCGGCGGCACCTTCGACATCTCGATCCTCGAGATCGACGACGGCCTGTTCGAGGTGAAATCGACCAACGGCGACACGTTCCTCGGCGGCGAGGATTTCGACATGCGGATCGTCGAATATCTCGCGGCCGAGTTCAAGAAAGAGAGCGGCGTCGACCTGACGAAGGACAAGATGGCGCTTCAGCGGCTCAAGGAAGCCGCCGAGAAGGCCAAGATCGAGCTCTCAAGCGCGACCCAGACCGAGATCAACCAGCCGTTCATCTCGATGGACCCCAAGACGAGCCAGCCGCTGCACCTGGTGCTGAAGCTGACCCGAGCCAAGCTGGAAAGCCTGGTCGGAGATCTGATCGCGCGCTCGATGAAGCCGGCCGCGGCCGCGCTCAAGGATGCGGGCCTCAGCAAGGGTGACATCGACGAGGTCGTTCTGGTCGGCGGCATGACCCGCATGCCCAAGGTCGTCGAGGAGGTGACCAAGTTCTTCGGCAAGGAGCCGCACAAGGGCGTCAACCCGGACGAGGTCGTCGCACTCGGCGCCGCGATCCAGGCCGGCGTGCTTCAGGGTGACGTCAAGGACGTGGTTCTGCTCGACGTGACGCCGCTGTCGCTCGGCATCGAGACGCTGGGCGGCGTGTTCACGCGCCTGATCGACCGCAATACGACGATCCCGACCAAGAAGAGCCAGATCTTCTCGACCGCCGAGGACAACCAGAACGCGGTGACGATCCGGGTCTTCCAGGGCGAGCGCGAGATGGCGGCCGACAACAAGATCCTGGGCCAGTTCAACCTCGAATCGATCCCGCCCGCGCCGCGCGGCGTGCCGCAGATCGAGGTGACCTTCGACATCGACGCCAACGGCATCGTCTCCGTGAGCGCCCGCGACAAGGGCACGAACAAGGAGCAGAAGATCACCATTCAGGCGTCGGGTGGCCTGTCTGACACCGACATCGAGAAGATGGTCAAGGAGGCCGAGGAGAACGCCGAGGCCGACAAGGAGCGCCGCGCGCTGGTCGAGGCGAAGAACCAGGGCGAAAGCCTGATCCACGGCACCGAGAAATCGGTCGCGGAGCATGGCGACAAGGTGGATCCGACCACGGTCGAGGCCATCGAGCTCAGCATCAAGACGCTGAAGGAGGCCATGGAGGGCGACGATCCCGAGAAGATCAAGGCGCGCATCCAGGATGTGACCGAGGCCGCGATGAAGCTCGGCGAGGCGATCTACAAGGCGCAGGCCGAAGAGAACGCGGCGTCGGAGGCGGCGTCGGAGCCTGACGCGCCCCAGGACGACGACGTGGTCGACGCCGATTTCGAGGATCTCGGGGACGACAACAAGAAGTCCTGATGCCGATCAATTGACGGAGTGGCCCGACCCGCAAGGGATCGGGCCATTTTGCCTTTCAGAGGGAACGGTCCCGAATGGCCACCAAGACCGATTATTACGAGCTTCTCGGCGTCGCCCGGGGCGCGTCCGAGGCGGACATCAAGAAGGCCTATCGCAAGAAGGCGATGGAGCTTCATCCCGACCGCAATCGCGACGATCCGCGAGCGGAGACGCATTTCAAGGAAGTGAACGAGGCCTATGACGTCCTGAAGGACGGTCAGAAGAAGGCGGCTTATGACCGCTTCGGCCATGCGGCGTTCGAGAATGGAGGCGGCGGCGGGTTCAGGCCCGGAGCCGGCGGCAACGCGGATTTCGCCAGCGCGTTCTCGGACGTGTTCGACGACCTGTTCGGCGACTTCATGGGCGGACAGCGGGCGCGCGGCGGACAGCGGGCCAGCCGCGGCTCGGACCTGCGCTACAATCTGCGGATGTCGCTGGAGGAGGCCTATGGCGGCAAACAGGCGACGATCAGCGTGCCGGGCAGCGTCGCCTGCGACGTGTGCAACGGCTCGGGCGCCGAGGGCGGCGCGGAGCCGTCCACCTGTCCGACCTGCTCGGGTCAGGGCAAGGTGCGCGCGCAACAGGGGTTTTTCACCGTCGAGCGGACCTGCCCGACCTGCGGTGGCCGTGGCCAGATCATCAAGAACCCCTGCGGCTCGTGCGCGGGTGCCGGGCGCGTGCGCAAGGACCGCACGCTGAACGTCACCATTCCGGCGGGCGTGGAGACCGGCACGCGCATCCGGCTGGCCGGCGAGGGCGAGGCGGGGCTGCGCGGCGGGCCGACGGGAGACCTCTACATCTTCATCGAGGTCGAGCCGCATCCGATTTTCGAGCGCGAGAACCAGAACATCTTCTGCCGCATCCCGGTCTCCATGGCGACCGCGAGCCTCGGCGGCGAGATCGAGGCGCCCACGCTCGATGGCGGCCGGACGCGGGTGAAGGTGCCCTCGGGCGTGCAGTCCGGAAAACAGCTCCGCCTGCGGGGCAAGGGGATGCCGGCGCTGCGCGGCGCCGGGGCGGGCGATCTCTACATCGAGCTTTCGGTGGAGACGCCGGTGAACCTGACACAGCGGCAGAAGGAGCTGCTCAAGGAGTTCGACGAGGCGGGCAAGGACAACCACCCGGCGATGCAGGACTTTTTCGGCAAGGTGAAAAGCTTCTGGGAGGGCGTGAAGGGCTGATCCCCGATCAGCCGTTCAGCCTGACCTCGCCCAGACCGGAAATGTCATAGCCTCCGAGATGCTCGGCGTGGCGCCGGAACGCGTCGGTTCGGGCGAAAGCCAGCAGCGCCTGGATCGGCGGCTCGAAATAGTCGCGACGGCGCATGACGAGGTCGAACTCCTCGGACGGCCAGAGCGGCAGGAAATCCAGACCCCGCGCCGCCGCCCGGATGCCGATGCCGCAATCGGCCGCGCCTTCCGCGACCATTCCGGCGAGGTCGTCCTGGCTTTCCGCCGGTGGATCGACGAAGCGGAGCCCGTCCGCGGGGATTTCCGCCCGCGCCAGCAGGAAATCGAGCAGGGCCTGCGATCCGGCGCCGTCGGCGCGGCGGGCGAAGCGCAGCTTTCGCGCCGCCGCATCGTTCAACCCCGTTACGCCGAGGGGATTGCCCGCCGCCACGAGAAGTCCCTGGCTGCGCCGGGCCCAGTGGATCGCCACGATGTCGCGGCGCGGCACGATCGCCCGCACCCGTTCCATGTCGTATTTTCCCGAATCCGGATCGATCAGATGGGTTCCGGCCAGCATCGCCTCGCCCTCTGCGATGTATTCCAGACCCTGGCGTGACCCCTTTACGAGGATCGCGAGGCCTGCGCCCGACTGGCGGATCGCCCATTCCAGAAGCGGCTCGCTTGATCCCGCGTAGATGCGCGGCACGGTGAGCGTGACCCCTTCGGGGATCTCGGTACGCGCCTCGACCCAGGCGTCGACCAGCGACCGCGAGAACAGCAGCTTGCCGGTCGCGCGGCTGCAGGGGATCTGCTGGCGGCCCGCCATCTCGTAGACCGTGCGCTCCTTGAGGCGCAGATATTCGGCGACCTCGGCGGTCGTCATCAGGTTCGGTGCGGTATTCTCGTTTTTCATGCGAAATCTCCGTCATTGAAAAGTATTCCCGTTTCAGTCCAGATTCCACCGAATCCTGTGAGGAAACGCAATATGGGTCTCGGCCCCTTCGGAACGGCGATCGGGCTGATCCTGTCCGGCGACGCGGCGCTGGCGGGGATCATCGCGCTGTCGCTGCGGGTGACGCTGAGCGCGGTTGCGATCGCGTGCCTGATCGGCCTGCCGCTCGGGGCGGCGCTGGCGATGGCGCGGTTTCCGGGCCGGTCGGTCGTCGTGGTGTTTTTCAACGCGCTGATGGGCCTGCCGCCGGTGGTGGCGGGGCTCGCGATCTTTCTCCTGCTGTCGCGCTCCGGGCCGCTCGGCGATCTGGGGCTGCTGTTCACGCCGACGGCGATGATCGCGGCGCAGACGGTGCTGATCCTGCCGATCGTCGTGTCGCTGACCCGCAGCGTCATCGAGGATCTGTGGGCGGAATACGCCGAGCAGCTGCGCTCGCTGGGATCGTCGCGCCTCCGGGCGGTGCCGACGCTGCTCTGGGACGGACGGTTCAGCCTGCTGACCGGCGTATTGGCGGGTTTCGGGCGCGCGAGCGCGGAGGTCGGCGCGGTGCTGATCGTCGGCGGCAACATCGCGGGCCACACGCGGACGATGACGACGGCGATCACGCTGGAGACGAGCAAGGGCAATCTGGGGCTGGCCGTCGCGCTCGGAATTGTTCTGATGAGCCTGACGCTGACGCTCAACGCCGGCGCGTTCGGCATGGCGCATTGGGCGCGGAGATTCACCGGATGAGGGATGTGGTCTCGATCCTGCCGCTGCGGCTTGAGGCCGTCGGGTACGGGGTGCGCTGGGACCGCCCTGCTCACTCGCGTCGATCTGACGGTCAATGCCGGGCGCAGGCTGGTGATCCTCGGGCCGAACGGCGCGGGCAAGAGCCTGCTGCTGCGGCTCTGTCACGGGCTGATCCGGCCGGATGCCGGGCGCGTCCTTTGGGCGCGGCCCGAAATGGCGCCCGCGCGTCAGGCGATGGTGTTCCAGCGGCCGGTTCTTCTGCGCCGGTCGGTGCGGGCCAACCTGCGGCACGCGCTGTCCCTCGCGCGGGTCGAGCGGCCGCTCGCGGAGGCGCGGACGGACGAGGCGCTGGAGCGGTTCGGGCTCGGACCCGTGGCGGATCGGCCCGGCGCGCGTGCTGTCGGGCGGCGAACAGCAGCGCCTCGCCATCGCGCGGGCCTGGACGCTCCGCCCCGAAGTCCTTTTCCTCGACGAGCCGAGCGCCCAGCTCGACCCCGGCGCCGCGCGGACCATCGAGGCGCTGATCGCGGATCTGAGCCGCGAGGGCGTCACGATCATCATGACGACCCACGATCTCGGCCAGGCGCGACGTCTGGCCGAGGACGTCGCGTTCCTGCATCGCGGCCGTCTGATCGAGACCGGCCCCGCGACCGCGTTTTTCAACGCGCCGGCCTCTCCCGAGGCCCGCGCCTTCCTGTCCGGCGACCTTCCCTGGTGACCGGAACCATGCGCATGGAGACTTGCATGATCGACACACGCGGCATCCTGACGGGCCTGGTCCTCGCCTTCGCGGCGCTTCCCGCCTCGGCGGAGGAGTTCATCACCGTGGCCTCGACCACATCGACCGAGAATTCGGGGCTGTTCGATCACATCCTGCCGATCTTCACCGACAAGACCGGTATCGAGGTCCGCGTGATCGCCCAAGGCACCGGCCAGGCGCTCGACACCGGGCGGCGGGGCGACGCGGATGTGGTGTTCGTCCATGCCAAGGCGTCGGAGGAGGCGTTCGTCGCGGAGGGGTCCGGGGTCGAGCGGTTCGAGGTGATGTACAACGATTTCGTCATCGTCGGCCCGGAGAGCGATCCGGCGGGGATCGGCGGCGCGCCGGATGCGGCGGCGGCGATGAAGGCCATCGCGGAGGCGCAGGCGCCGTTCGCGTCGCGCGGCGACGATTCCGGCACGCACCAGGCCGAGCTCGCGCTCTGGGCCGCGGCGGGCGTGGAGCCGGGCGGCGATTGGTACCGCGAGACGGGGAGCGGAATGGGCGCCACCCTGACCGTCGCCGCCGAGCTTCCGGCCTACGCGCTGACCGATCGCGGCACCTGGATAAGTTTCCAGAACCGGGGCGAGCTGGCGATCGATTTCGAAGGCGACCCGGCCCTGTTCAACCAGTACGGCGTGATGCTGGTCAATCCGGAGAAGCATCCGCACGTCAAGGCGGAGGCCGGGCAGGTCTTTATCGACTGGCTGATCTCGCCCGAGGGACAGGCCGCCATCGGGGAATTCGCGATCGGCGGCCAGCAGCTGTTCTTCCCGAACGCGGAAACCGCAAAGGCCGAAGCCGCCTGACGTTCAGGCCAGCCGATGCGCCCGCATCCGCTCGTAGGCGGGGCGGGCGGCGTCGGCGATGGCGCGCAGGGCCGGCGGCAACTCCGCCGGCGGCGGCTCGGGCGGGGCGAATCCCGTCGAGGCGTTGACGCTCGCGTACCAATGCGCCGCCCAGATCCCGTCCTCGGGCCTCGGTCCCGCAGGCCAGGAGAGCATCCTCGGGTCGAACGGGATGCCGATGGCGGCGCAGAGCGCGCGTAACGAGGTCTCGGGATCGGCGCGGATGTCCTCGGCGTCGATGACCGGCGGGACGGTCCCGGATCGTTCGATGACATGGTCGAACAGCCGGAGCTGCTGGAGGAACCCGATATCCTCGAGCGTCGCCGCCTCGCGTTTGGCGGCGTAGCTCGCCACGACCCTTGACGGATCGCGGATGAGAAAGACGTGGGCGAGGCCGTCCATCCATCCCAGATCGATCTCCGGAAGCATGTGATGCGTCATGTGCTTCTGATAGACGATGCCGCCCGGCGGCGCGGGCGCCTCGGCGCATTCGCGCGCGACCTCCGCCCAATCCCGCGATTGGGACGCGAGGATGGCGTCGCGCATCGGGTGGTCGAGACCGGTCGTGGCGAGATAGGCGGCGTAGAACGGCTCGTCGATCACGCCGGCCGTATCGGCCCGGTTGCCGAACGACCGCATCATCGCGGTGGAGAGATTGCGCGGGCCGGACCACATGGCGATCCGGACCGGCGGGGCGGACGCGGTCACCTTTGACGCCGGAGATAGACATAGAAAGCGCCGCCGCCGCCATGTTTCCGGTGCGCCGGCACGATCTGGAGGATCTTGGCGTGGACCGGGGCGGTCGCGAGCCAATGCGGGACGCTCTGGCGCAGGATGCCGTGACGCCGCGAGGCCGGCGCGTGATCGGTCTCGACGCGACCCTTGCCGGTGATGACGAGGACGAGACGCAGGCCTTGGGCGTGCGCCGAGCCGATGAAGCCGATGAGCGCGGAATGGGCGCGGTCGGCGGTCATGCCGTGCAGGTCGAGCCGCGCCTCCGGGGCGAGGCGGCCGCGACGGAGCTGATCGAAGCGCCGGCGGTCCATATGGGGATGCGCGCGCGCCAACGCCGACGGGATTTCGGGCGCGAGGTCGAGGGTGACGCGACCGGGCTCGGGCCGCCTCGGCTCGGGCATGGTCAGCGGCGGGTTCGAGACGCGCGGTTTGTCAGGCGACGGGCGATGCGGTTCCGGCGTGACGGACCCGTGATCCTGGCGGAGCGGTTTCGCGCTCTCGGCCACCTGCCGCCAGAGGGCGCGCTCCTCGGCGCTCAGGGCCCTGCGTCGCGATCCGGCCATGACATGCGCGCCCGGGCGTCAGCCGCCGGTGCCGGTCAGCAACCAGTTCGGATTGTCGGAGTTCATGTGCCGCGAGAAGGTCCACAGATCGCGCTGCTGCTTGACCTCGGTCGGGCTGCCCTCGACGATGTTGCCCTCGGCGTCGCGCACAACCGAGGTGAGCTCGCCGACGAGACGCATCGTCACGTCCGCCTCGGTGGTGTCGGCGTCGAACTGCGCGTCGGTCAGCTTGACTTCGCGGACGCCGATGAACGTGGCCTCGACCTCGAGACCCTTTTCGGCGCGCTCGTCGATGGCGGCCTCAAAGGATTCGAACACCTCCGGAGACAGCAGGCCGCGCAGAGTGTCCACGTCGCCATTCTCGTAGGCCATCAGAATCATCTCATACGCCTGACGCGCGCCATGCGAGAATTCCGCGACGCTGAAATCGCGATCGACGCGCTTCATCGCCATCAGCGCCTTGCCCGTCTCGCTTTCGGGATCGGCGAAATCGGCCACGTCGGGATCGGGTGCGCCCTCGATCACCTCGAACGACCGTTCCGTCCGCGGCTGGCCGGTCGTCTGCGCGATCTCGGGACGCTTCTCGAAACCCTCGCGCGTGCCCAGCACGTTGCGCAGGCGAAGGACCAGAAACAGCGCGATGCCGGCCAGTATGACGATCTGTATCATCTGCGAGCCCATCCGCCCTGTTCTCCCAACGTTTGCGCCGCGCACGGTAGCGTCCGCGGCGGGTTACACCTATGTAAGTGCGCGGGAGCGTCAAGTCCATCGGATGAGGCGCCAAGACATCGCGGGGGCCCGTCGAATGTGGCTTTTTCTGATCTTCGTGGGCGTTCCGATCCTTGAGATCGCGCTCTTCATCCAGGTGGGCGGGGCGATCGGCCTGTGGCCGACCCTCGCGATCGTGATCCTGACCGCGCTGGCGGGAACGGTTCTGATGCGCCTCCAGGGTCTCCATGCCCTGTCGCGCCTGAAGCAGAGCCTCGCGACAGGCGGCGATCCGGTCGGGCCGATCGCGCATGGGGCGCTGATCCTCGTCGCCGGCGTCCTGCTGCTGACGCCCGGCTTTTTCACCGACGCCGTCGGCCTGTCGCTTCTGATCCCGCCAGTGCGGGAGACGCTGATCCGCTGGGGCGCGTCCAGGGTGACGGTCCAGGCGGCCGGTTTCGCGAGCGCGTCACAGGGGCGCCGCCCGCAGGATCCGGGCCGGCCGATCGAGACGGAATACGAGGTGCTCGACGACGATCCCGACGCGCGTCCCGGCGATTCGGGTTGGACGAGGCGTTAACTCCGCGGCGCGTTGTGGCGTATCCGCAACCATGCTAGACCCCGGCCGAATTCAGACCGATCTCACGAGGAAATCCCGATGGCAGACGAAACATCCGCGCCGACCAACGGCAACGGCGCGGCGCCGCAGGCGGCGGCACAGCCCAAGCTCCAGGTCCTGACCCAGTACATCCGCGACCTGTCGTTCGAGAACATCGCCGCCCAGAAGGGCGCGGCATCGGACGGCAAGCCCGAGGTCAAGGTGCAGGTCAACATCGACGCCCAGAAGAAGGCCGACACCCGCTACGAGGTCGCGCTCAAGCTCAAGATCGACTCCGGCGTCGCCGACAAGCCCGCCTTCATCATGGAGCTCGATTATGCCGGGCTTTTCGTGATCGAGAACGTGCCGGACGAGCAGCTGCACGCGCTCCTGATGATCGAATGCCCGCGTCTGATCTTCCCGTTCGTGCGCCGGATCGTCGGCGACGTGACGCGCGACGGCGGCTATCCGCCGCTGAACCTCGAGATCATCGATTTCATCGCGCTCTACCGCGCCGAGATCGCCCGCCGGCAAGCGGCGCAGGCGACCACGCCCGCCACCGCCTGATCCGGGTCAGCGCCGCGGCCAGAGCGCGGCGTCACCCAATTCCGCCACGAATTCGGCATGCGCCGCCCGCTCCTCCGGGGTGAGCCTCGGAGGCAGCGGGCGCGGCCGCTTCGGCGGCGCCCAGTCGTCCGAGATCTCGGCGGCCCCGTTCCGGACCACGCTCAGCGCGAAATCCGGCTGACGGCCGCCGATGAGTTCGAGATAGACCTCGGCCAGCAGCTCGGAATCGAGCAGCGCGCCGTGCTTCTCGCGCGACGAATTGTCCACGCCGAAGCGCCGACAAAGCGCGTCGAGACTGTTCTGCGCGCCGGGGAACCTGCGCCGCGCGAGGTCGAGCGTGTCCTTCGCGCGCCCCATCGGCAGGATCGGCTTCGACGCCCATTCCAACTCGGCGTTCAGGAATTTCATGTCGAACGACGCATTGTGGATCACCAGATGCGCGTCGCCGATGAAAGTGACGAACTCGTCGACCACGGCCGCGAAAAGCGGCTTGTCCGCCAGGAATTCCGCGCTCAGCCCGTGCACGGCGAAGGCTTCCGCCGGCATGTCGCGCTGGGGATTGATGTATTTGTGGAACGTCCGCCCGGTCGGCATGTGGTTGAGAAGCTCGACCGCGCCGATCTCGACGATGCGGTCGCCCGTCAGCGGGTCGAGCCCGGTGGTCTCCGTGTCGAGTACGATCTCACGCATCGCGCCGCCCTGCCCTGATCCTGTCGATCAGTGATAGGACGTCGGCGCGGGCCGCCTCAACGCCTTTGTCGGTCTCGATGACGTGATCGGCCCGGGCGCGTTTCTCCGCATCCGGCATCTGCCGCTCCAGAAGCCGCTCGAACACCGCCCCGGTCATGCCGGGTCGCGCCATGACGCGGGCGCGTTGGGTCTCGGCCGGCGCGGTCACGACGAGAACCGCGTCGAGCCAGGCGTCCGCCCCGGTCTCGAAAAGAATTGGGATGTCGAAGACGAGGATGTCCGCGTCGTCATGCTCCGCGATGAAGGCCGCCCGGTCGGCGGCGACCAGCGGATGGATGCGCGCCTCGACCCGGCTCAGAAGCGCGGGATCGGCGGCGACGGCCGCGCGGAGCGTGTCGCGGTCCACGATCCCGCCTTTGACAGCGTCCGGCGCGATGTCGCGCAGGGCGTCTGCGCCGGCGCCGTCCGGGCCGTAGATGCGATGGACGGCGGCGTCGGCGTCCCAGACCGGAATTTCCGCATCGGCGAAAAACCCGGCCGTGGTGGATTTGCCCATGCCGATCGAACCGGTCAGTCCCAGCAGGAGTGGCCGCGCGTTCATCCCGCCAGAACCGCCGCCCGCAGGGCGTCATCCACCTCCGGCGGCGTTCCGAACCAGCGCTCGAACCCCGGCGCCGCCTGATGCAGCAGCATCCCGAGCCCGTCGACATTCCGCAGGCCCTGCGCCTCGGCCTGCGCCAGAAGCGGCGTGACCAGCGGCGTGTAGACGATATCCGTCACGAGCAGACCCGGCGCGGCGCGAGTGAGGTCGATGTCCAGCGGCGGCTGACCCGTCATCCCGAGCGACGTGGTGTTCACCAGGGTGGCGGCATCCGCCAGCGCCGCCGGGACATCCTCCATGCCGATCACCGAAACGGCCGCGCCAAAGTGCGCGGCGAGGTCCCGCGCGCGGCCTTCGCTGCGGTTGGCCAGGCGGATCTCCGGCGCGCCATCCGCCAGAAGCGCCGCCAGGATGCCCCGCGCGGCGCCGCCTGCCCCCAGAACGACCGCCGGACCCGAGCTGGCGGACCAGTCAGGCGCATGTTGGCGCAGATTGGCGATGAATCCGTAGCCGTCGGTGTTGTCCGCCTCGATCCGCCCGTCCTCGCCGAAGGTCAGCGTGTTCGCGGCCCCGACCGACGCCGCCCTGTCGGTGACGGCATCGGCGAACCCGAGCGCCCGTTCCTTGTGGGGGATCGTGACATTCACGCCCCGGAAGCCGAGGCGCGGCAGGGCGCGCAGCGCGGTCTCCAGATCCTCCGGCGCGACGGCCATCGGCACGTAATGGCCATCGATGCCATAGCGACGCAGCCAGTGTCCGTGCAGTCGCGGCGATTTCGAATGGCCGATCGGCCAGCCGACGACACCGGCGAGCAGTGGCGACGGGACGCTCATTCGACGCAAACCCCTCTCGTGCGCAGGAAACCCAGCACTTCCAGCAGCGGAAGGCCGAGCACCGTGAAATAATCGCCCTGGACCCGGCTGAACAGCTGCGATCCGGCCGCCTCCAGACGATAGGCCCCGACGCAGTCGAGAATGGTGGGGTCGCCGCTCAGATAGGCATCGAGAAACGCGTCGCTGAACGGCCGCATGACGAGCTGCGCGCGGCCCACATGACGCCAGACCGGCGCGCCGTCCTCAAAAACGACCGAGGCGGACAGCAGCTCGTGGGTTTTGCCGCGCAAAAAAACGAGCTGGTCGCGGGCCTCGGCCGGATCGGCGGGCTTGTCGAGCATCCGCCCCTCGCAGACGAGAACCTGATCCGCGCCGAGCACCAGAGCCTCGGGGCGTCGCCCGGCGACACGGCGCGCCTTGAGTTCCGCGAGCGCGTCCGCCACGTCGCGGGGAGGCGCCCCCTCCGCCGACAGCGACGCCTTGACCGACGCCTCGTCGACGGAAGCGGCCTCGACGGTGAACGGAACGCCCGCCTGCCGCAGAAGAGCGGCGCGCGCGGCGGATCCGGAGGCGAGAATCAGAGGCCGTGTCATTGGCGCGTCATGGGCGGGTTCCCGACTGTTTCCCGGCCCGGACCCGCGGTCTCGCGGCGCACAAGCCTCGGGACCGGCGGATTCCTCTGGACGGAACTGTTGATAACCCCTGTATCTTTGATCGGGAGCCTCGGCGCAACAAGGTCCCGGCGCAATCATCCACACTCGCGCCGCAATCATCCACAGGCACCGACACTCCCTCACATGATCGGCGTCGATTCGGGATAAGTCCGGTCAAGCCTGAATCCGGGAGTGCCGCAATGACCCTCCAAGCCTGTGGATAATCCTCGCTCGCCTTTTCAATATGCTGAAATTAATAGGTAATATTTTCGGTCTCGCAACTTTGGGTTGTATCGGCGTCGTTTCAGGCGAATCACCCGCCTGTGGACAAACATGTGGGGGAAAACACGTTCTGCGGTAATCCCCGACTTTCGTCGCGCTACTTTCCTTCTCTGAAATCAGAGTCTTTGAAAAATCATGAAGAGAGTGGCCCGGGCTTGCGCCCTCCTGGCCCCGTGCTAGGAGATCCAGGCTCGAAATCGGAAGAACGGAACCGAGATGCTCGATTTCATGACCGCCGCGTACCCCTGGACCAAGTCCCTGCACGTCATCTCGATGGTCGCGTGGATGGCCGGGCTTTTCTATCTGCCGAGACTGTTCGTCTATCACGTGGAAACGGCCCGGCCCGGAACGGAGATGTCCGAGACGTTCAAGGTCATGGAGTACAAGCTCTACCGCTTCATCATGAATCCGGCCATGATCTCCACCTACATCTTCGGCCTGCTGCTTCTCGGGACGCCGGGGCTGATCGATTGGGGCGGAGATGTCTGGATCTACGTCAAACTCGCGGCGATCGGGGTTCTGACCTGGTTCCACCACTGGCTCGGACGGCGACGCAAGGAATTCGATACGGATGCCAATACCCGGGAAGGTCGCGCTTACCGGATCATGAACGAGGTGCCGACGCTCTGTCTCGTCGTCATCGTCTTCATGGTGATCGTCAAACCGTTCTGACGGATGCGGCATTTGACACTTGTCGACCTTTGTGACATGGGACGGCAACGCGATCCGTTCGTGATCGACGTTTTCCCGGATATTGAAAATCAGAGGCCGATTTGACCGAGACAATGGACCTGTCCATCGATATCGAACAGCTTTCTCTCGCCGAACTCAAAGCGAAGACCCCTGCCGATCTGCTCAAACTGGCTGAAGAGCTGGAGATCGAGAACGCGTCGAACATGCGCAAGGGCGACATGATGTTCTCGATTCTCAAGGAGATGGCCGAGGACGGCGTCGAAATTTCCGGGGACGGCGTGCTTGAGGTCCTGCAGGACGGTTTCGGCTTTCTGCGGTCTCCTGAGGCGAATTACCTGGCCGGACCCGACGACATCTACGTCAGCCCGAACCAGATCCGGAAATACAGCCTTCGCACCGGCGACACCGTCGATGGCGTGATCCGCGCGCCAAAAGACGGGGAGCGGTATTTCGGCCTGGTGAAGGTCTCGCAGATCAACTTCTCCGATCCCGATGCCGCCCGCCACAAGGTGCACTTCGACAACCTCACCCCGCTCTACCCCGACGAACGCCTGAAGCTCGAGATCGAGGATCCGACGGTCAAGGACAAGACCACGCGGGTGATCGACCTCGTCGCGCCGATCGGCAAGGGCCAGCGCGGTCTGATCGTGGCGCCGCCGCGGAGCGGCAAAACGGTGATCCTGCAGAACGTCGCCGCGTCGATCGAGCGGAATCACCCCGAATGCTATCTGATCGTGCTCCTGGTCGACGAGCGGCCGGAAGAGGTCACCGACATGCAGCGGTCTGTGAAGGGCGAGGTGATCGCCTCGACTTTCGACGAACCGGCCACGCGTCACGTCGCCGTCGCCGAAATGGTCATCGAGAAGGCCAAACGCCTGGTCGAGCACAAACGGGACGTCGTCATCCTGCTCAACTCCATCACCCGTCTCGGGCGCGCCTACAACACCGTGGTCCCGAGCTCCGGCAAGGTCCTGACCGGCGGTGTCGACGCCAACGCCCTTCAGCGGCCGAAGCGGTTCTTCGGCGCGGCGCGGAACATCGAGGAGGGCGGTTCGCTGACCATCATCGCCACCGCGCTGATCGACACCGGAAGCCGCATGGACGAGGTTATCTTCGAGGAGTTCAAAGGAACCGGAAACTCGGAGATCGTGCTGGACCGGAAGATCGCGGACAAGCGCGTCTTCCCTGCCATCGACATCCTCAAATCCGGTACACGCAAAGAAGAACTTCTGGTTGATAAGACGGATCTTACGAAGATGTTCGTCTTGCGGCGTATTCTCAACCCGATGGGAACGACGGATGCGATCGAATTCCTTCTGGGTAAAATGAAGCAGACGAAGTCAAATGCCGAATTCTTCGATTCGATGAACAGTTGAATTACCCGTCTTGAATGAGACAATATTTGGCCTGAGTACTGTCAGGGGAAGATCGGGACTAGCGGTTGTTCGGATCTCCGGAGACTTGGCTTTTGATTGCTTCAGACGGTTTTCTATTCTGTGAGCCATCCCCTCGGATGGCATCTGTTCAGTGGCTCAAAGAGCCGAATACTTCAGAGCCGATTGATCACGCCGTCATTCTGCGCTTCGACGCCCCGGCCAGTTTCACCGGTGAAGACGTCGTCGAACTGCATCTCCACGGCAGCATCGCGGTGTGTGACGCGGTTCTGGGCGTCCTTCGAGGCATGGACGGATTCCGGGACGCCGAGCCCGGGGAGTTCACACGTCGGGCGTTGATGAACGGCAAACTCGACCTGTCGGAAGCCGAAGGCATCGGCGATCTTCTGGTCGCCGAAACCGCCGCCCAGCGTCGTCAGGCCGTCGCTTTGCTCGGGGGCGCGCTTGGTCATCTGGCCGGCCGGTGGCGGTCCGACCTTGTCGGTTCACTCGCGAAGATAGAGGCGGGGATCGACTTCGCCGATGAGGATCTTCCTGATGAGATCCTGTCCGGCGTCTGTCAGACGCTGGATGACGTGGCGCTGGAGATGGAGGCGCAGGTCGACGGTTCCCGTGCGGCCGAGCGCCTGCGCGAAGGTTTCGAGGTCGCGTTGATCGGCCCGCCCAATGCCGGGAAGTCCACGCTTCTGAACCGTCTCGCGGGGCGCGACGCGGCGCTTACTTCCGATGTGCCCGGAACCACGCGCGACGTGATCGAGGTCCGTCTCGATCTCGGCGGGCTGCCTGTGACATTTCTTGATATGGCGGGCCTGCGAAAGACATCCGATGTGGTGGAGGCGCTTGGCGTCGCCCGTGCCAGAGAGCGGGCCGAGGCGGCCGACATCCGGGTGTTTCTGCTCGACGGCACTTTCGACATCGGGGGCCTCGATGTTGGTTTCTTCCCGGGCGATGTTGTCGTGCGAGCCAAGTCCGACATCGTCGACGCCGGGCCGGGAATTCCAGTGTCCGGCCTCACCGGTATCGGGATCGACGATCTCCTGGCATCGGTTCTAGCGGAACTCGAAGGTCGTGTCTCATCGGCTTCGGTCGCGTCGCATGGTCGGCACAGGATCGCGATCGGGGAGTCGGCTGTCGCACTGCGGTCCGCCGCGGAGCATTTGCGGAAAGAAGGCGGACAGATCGAACTCGCCGCCGTTGAAATCACGAAGGCGCTGCGCGGGATTGATTTTCTGGTCGGCAGGGTCGACATAGAAAGCGTCTTGGGGGAAATCTTCGCCAGTTTCTGCATCGGCAAATGAGGCAATGTTTCACGTGAAACATCGGGATTACGACGTCATCGTTGTCGGAGGCGGCCATGCGGGCGTGGAGGCCGCCCTTGCGGCTGATCGAATGGGGTGCTCCGTCGCCCTCGTAACGCAGAAAATCGCTGGAATTGGAGTCATGTCGTGCAATCCGGCCATCGGTGGCATCGGCAAGGGTCATATCGTGCGCGAAATCGACGCTCTCGATGGTGTGATGGGTCGCGCAGCGGATGATTCCGCAATTCAGTATCGGCTGCTCAACCGAAGCAAGGGTCCGGCAACCCAAGGTCCCAGAACGCAGGCCGATCGGGTTCTCTACCGTGAGGCGGTCGCACGAACAGTGGCGCGATCGGCCATTTCCGTCGTCGAGGCGGAAGTCTCCGATATTCTTGTGGCAGAACGGCCGTGCCGCGGGGGTCGTCACGCGGGACGGATCGTCGATCAGATCCGCCTCCGTCATTCTGACGACGGGCACCTTCCTGAATGGTGTCATCCATATGGGATCGGAGACGCGAAGCGCGGGCCGGGTCGGCGACGAGGCGTCCAACGCCTTGGCGGCACGGATATCGGATCTCGGTCTGCCGCTGGGGAGGCTGAAGACCGGTACGCCTCCACGCCTCGCCGGATCGAGCATCGATTGGGGTGTCATCGAATCGCAGCCGGCCGATCTCGAACCCGAGTTCCTGTCGTTTCTCACGCGACAGACGCGGCGGCGGCAGGTGAGTTGCGGGATGACGCATACGAACCAGCAAACTCATGATATCATCCAAAAGAACCTCGGTAAAACAATCACCTACGGCGGAACCGCGTCCGGCTCGGGTCCGAGGTACTGCCCGTCCATCGAGGACAAAGTCGTCCGTTTTGCGGAAAAAAACGTCCCATCAGGTGTTTCTCGAACCTGAGGGTCTCTCGACGGATCTGGTCTATCCCAATGGGATTTCGACGTCACTTCCGGCGGATGTTCAGGTCGAATACGTTCGGAGCATTCGGGGGCTTGAGCGCGCTGAGATCGTACAGGCGGGCTATGCGATCGAGTACGACTATGTCGATCCGCGCGCTCTGGATCGAACTCTCGAAGTCAAATCGCTGCCCGGCCTATATCTTGCGGGTCAGATCAACGGAACCACAGGATATGAGGAGGCGGCGGGCCAAGGCCTGCTGGCCGGATTGAATGCCGCGTCGCGTCGGTTGGATCGCGATCCGGTCATTCTGCTCCGGTCGCAGTCCTATATCGGCGTCATGGTTGATGATCTGGTGACGAATGGCGTCACGGAACCGTACCGGATGTTCACGTCGCGGGCCGAATATCGGCTGGAATTGCGTGCCGACAACGCCGATCAGCGGCTTACTCCGCTCGGTAAGGAGGTTGGTTGCGTCGGATCCGACAGGTTCTGCGGCTTTTTCGTCAGAAAATGTCGGCTCTGAAGGGTGTTGAGGCGACGGCTGCGGAAATACGGCTGTCCCCCGATCGAAGCGCTTGCCGCAGGTATCTCCGTAACGCGGGATGGCGTCAGGCGAAACCTGTTGGATCTCGCGGCGCATGCGGATGGGGGTTTTGTCGCGCTTGCCGGGCGTTTCCGGCAGTTTGAAGGGGTAGACCCGTCGATCCTCGCCCAACTCGGCCGGGAATGCGTGTATCGGCCCTATCTGGAGCGGCAGGCGCAGGACGCGGAGCGTTTGAAGCGAGATGAGGGCGTGTCGCTGCCCGGATCTCTGGACTATGCGGTCATGCCGGGTCTTTCGAACGAGCTCAGTGGCAAACTTGACCGCATTCGGCCCGCGACGTTGGGTCAGGCTGGCAGGATAGAGGGGATGACGCCGGCGGCGCTGACTTTGGTTCTCCTGCATGCGCGACAGGCGGAGAGAGTGTGAGCCCGTCGGGGGAAGCCATGCGGCTCGGCGGACGTCTTGATGTTTCACGTGAAACATTGGACCGGCTGGAAGCCTACGTCGCGCTCTTGCGCAAGTGGAACTCCAAGATAAATCTGGTATCCGCGCGCAGCATGGACACGGTCTGGGAGCGGCATGTCGCGGATTCGGCGCAGATTTTCCGGCTTTCGCGAGTGTCGGGAGGGCGTCTGGGGTGATCTTGGATCAGGGGGAGGCCTTCCGGGTTCCGTTGTTGCGATCATCGCCGCGGATGAAGCGCCACTTGCTGCGTGTCGTTCTGGTCGAGAGCGACATCCGCAAGGCGGCGTTCCTGGCGAGGTCGCGCGCGAATGCGGGGTCGCCATGGATGTGGTGGCTCGGCGTATCGAAGAGATAGAACCACTCAATGCGCAGGTGATTTCCGCACGCGCCCTCGCGCCGCTGTCGCAACTTCTTCATTTCGCCCGACGACACGTCGCGACCGGCGGTATTGGCTTGTTTCCGAAGGGCGCGTCGGTGCATACTGAAATCGAGGCGGCCCGGTCCGAATGGCGGTTCGAGCCGCGCCTTCACGCCAGTCAGACAAATCCCGGATCATTCATCGTGGAAATCGGAGACTTCGAGCGTGTCTGAAGCCGGCGCCCCGCACATCATGGCGATCGCGAACCAGAAGGGTGGCGTGGGCAAGACCACCACTGCGATAAACCTATCGACCGCGATGGCCGCTCTCGGAGCGCGGGTCCTGCTGGTGGACATCGATCCCCAAGGCAACGCCTCGACGGGTCTGGGTCTTGACGCCTCGATGCGTTCGTATACCGCGTATGACATGCTGTTCGGCGCGACGGATTCCGAGCCGAAGGTGTTCCCGACCGTGGTTCCGAACCTGACGATCATACCGGCTACCGCCGATCTCAGCTCGGCAGATGTAGATATGGTGTCGGATGCTCGCCGCCTCCACAAGATGGAGGGTGCGCTGCGCAAAGCAGGGGGCGTGGTCGCGGCGAATGATTTCATCATCATCGATTGTCCGCCATCGCTCAATCTGCTGACCATCAACGCCCTCGTCGCGGCCGATTCGGTCTTGGTCCCGCTTCAGTGCGAGTTCTTCGCGCTGGAGGGCCTGTCGCAGTTGATGCGGACGGTTCAGACCGTGCGGGGCTCGTCAAACCCCAAGTTGCGGATACAAGGTATTGTGTTGACCATGTATGACAGACGCAACAATTTGTCCGGACAGGTCGCGGCGGATGCCCGTGACAATCTGGGTACGCTGGTTTTCGAGACGGTGATCCCCCGCAATGTGCGGCTGAGCGAGGCGCCATCCCATGCCGTGCCGGCGCTGATCTATGATCACACCAGCACCGGCAGCATCGCATATCAGAAACTGGCGGGCGAGGTGCTGGCGCGGGTGGGTCGCGTGCTGCAGCCCGTGCCGTCCTGAACGGGAGAACGGAAACGATGGAAAAACGTGGTCTGGGCCGTGGTCTCTCGGCGCTTCTCGCGGATGTGGGTCCTGATGACGAACCGAAGCCGTCAACGTCCGGGCGGGCGGTGCCGATCGAGCGGATCCATCCCAATCCCGATCAGCCGCGCAAGGATTTCGACGAGAAGGATCTGCAGGATCTCGCGGCCTCGATCCGCGAGAAGGGCGTGATCCAGCCGCTGATCGTCCGTCCGCGTCCCGGCCACCCGGACGAGTTCGAGATCGTCGCGGGCGAGCGCCGCTGGCGCGCGGCGCAGATGGCCAGCGTGCACGAATTGCCCGTCGTCGCGCGGGACCTGACCGACACCGAGGTGCTCGAGCTCGCGATCATCGAGAACATCCAGCGTGCCGATCTGAACGCGGCCGAGGAGGCCCTGGGCTATCGCCAGCTGATGGACCGCTTCGGCCACACCCAGGAACGGCTCGCCGAGGCGCTCGGCAAGAGCCGCAGCCACATCGCCAACCTTCTCCGCCTCCTGACGCTGCCTGAAGGCGTGCTCGACCTGCTCCGGGCCGGCAAGCTTTCGGCCGGGCACGCCCGCGCGCTCGTCACCGCGTCCGATCCGGTCGCGCTCGCCAAACGGATCGTGGACATGGATCTCTCGGTCCGCGCGACCGAGCGTCTGGTGAAAGCGGCGGAGGCCCCGGCGGTGGCGCCCGTCCGTCGGACGTTGGAAAAGGACGCCGACACGCGCGCGCTCGAACAGGACCTGACGGCCAACCTGCGGCTCAAGGTCAGCATCGACCACAAGGCCGGCAACCAGTCGGGCGAACTGCGCATCCGATACGGAAATCTCGAAGAGCTCGACGGCCTCTGCCAGCTTCTGAGCCGGTAGCGTCAGGCCGCCAGTGCGGCGATGACGCGGTTCAGGAGCAGGCGTCCGGACTCCGTCGCGCGCAGGTTATTGTCAATATAAACAATGAGTTGATCGCGCTCAAGGTCGCGGATCGCATCCGTGTCCAGCGCCCTTCCGGCCAGCGAGGCGTACCGCTCGGCGTCGATGCCCTCGCGAAGGCGCAACCCCATCAGGAGCAGTTCCGCCGCCTGATCCGCGGGGGCGATCGGCTCCATCGCGGTGATGCCCGTCCCGCCCGCTTCGACGCGCCCGAGCCAATCCTCCGGCCGCGGCGCCGTCTCCGTCGCCATCCGTCCCTCGGCCAGCGTCAGCCGTCCATGCGCGCCCGGACCGATCCCCGCATAGTCGCCATGCCGCCAGTAGATCAGATTGTGCCGGCTTTCCCCGCCCGGCCGCGCATGGTTCGACACCTCATAGGCCGGCAGGCCCGCCGCGTCGCAGAGCTCCTGCGTCGCGAGATACAGGTCCGCCGCCAGGTCCGTGTCCGGCAGTCCGCGCAGCCGCCCGCGCGCGGCCAGATCCCCGAACCGCGTCCCGTCCTCGATGGTCAGCTGATAGAGCGACAGATGATCGCCCGCCATCGTCAGCGCCTCGGTCAGTTCCGCGCGCCAGGCCTCCAGCGATTGTCCCTGCCGCGCGTAGATCAGATCGAAGCTCACCCTCTGAAACGTGTCCCGCGCGATCCCGAGCGCCGCCCGCGCCTCCGCCGCCGAGTGCATCCGCCCGAGCGCATGAAGGTCCGCGTCGTTCAGCGCCTGGATGCCCAGGGACACCCGGTTGACGCCGGCGTCCCGATACCCCCGGAACCGCCCCGCCTCGACCGAGGTCGGATTGGCCTCCAGCGTGATCTCGGCATCCTCCGCGAGCGTCCAGACCTCCGCGATCGCCTCGATCACCGCCCCGACCGTCTCCGGCGGCATCAGGCTCGGGGTGCCTCCACCGAAAAACACCGTATCGACCCGCCGGCCCGGAACCATCGCGCCCGCGGCCCGAACCTCCGACACCAAGGCCCGCCGCCAGCGGTCCTGGTCCACGCCCGCGCGGACATGGCTGTTGAAATCGCAATACGGGCATTTCGCGGCGCAGAACGGCCAGTGGACGTAAACGCCGAACCCGGCGCGTCGCCAATCCTCAGTCAAAGCAGCCCGCCAGCAGCTTCGCGAAGGCGTCGCCGCGATGGCTGATCCGGTTCTTCTCCCAGCGGTCCATCTCGCCCATCGTCACGTCCGACCCGTCCGGCTGGAACATCGGGTCATACCCGTGACCCTGTTCACCCCGCATGGGCCAGACGCAGCGACCCTCGATCCGGCCCTCGAACACCTCGTCATGACCATCCGGCCAAGCCAGAACCAGCGTGCATCGAAAACGCGCCGTCCGGGGTTCCGGCGCATCGATCTTCCGCAACTCGTCGTTCACGCGCGTCATCGCCATCACGAAATCACGGCCATCAGGCGTTTCAGCCCAATCCGCCGTGTGCACGCCGGGCGCGCCGCCGAGCGCGTCGACCTCGATCCCGCTGTCATCCGCGAGCGCGGGCAGGCCCGACGCCTTCGCCGCCGCATGCGCCTTGATCCGGGCGTTTCCGACGAAGGTCTCCTCGGTCTCCTCCGGCTCGGGCAATCCCAGCGCCTTGGCCGAGACCACCTCCACCGGATGCCCCGCCAGAAGCGCCGCGATCTCCTCGAGCTTGCCCGCGTTGTGGGTCGCCACGACCAGCTTCGACCCGTCGAACCGCCGCGTCATGCGGTCGCGGCGCGCTGCGCCTCGACCAGCGCGCCGACGCCCTTCTCGGCCAGATCCATCAGCTGATCCAGCTGCGCACGGGTGAACGTCGCGCCCTCGGCGCTGCCCTGCACCTCGATCAGCCCCAGGCCGCCCGTCATCACGAAATTCGCGTCCGTGCCGGCCACGCTGTCCTCGGCGTAGTCGAGATCGAGCACCGGCTGCCCGCCATAGATGCCGCAACTCACCGCCGCGACATGGTCGGTCAGCGGGTCGCTCTTGATCACGCCCGACGACAGCAGCTTGTTCACCGCCAGCCGCAGCGCGACCCAACCACCGGTGATCGACGCGCAGCGCGTCCCGCCATCGGCCTGAAGCACGTCGCAATCCACCGTGATCTGCCGCTCGCCGAGCGCCACCCGGTCGACACCCGCGCGCAACGACCGGCCGATCAGACGCTGGATCTCGATGGTCCGTCCCTGCTGCTTGCCGGCCGTCGCCTCGCGTCGGTTGCGCGTCGTCGTCGCGCGCGGCAGCATGCCGTATTCCGCCGTCACCCAGCCCAGGCCCGTCTTGCGCATGAACGGCGGCACGTTCTCCTCGACGCTCGCCGTGCAGAGCACATGCGTGCCGCCCATGCGGATCAGGCACGAGCCCTCCGCGTGCAGGGCCACGCCCGGTTCGATGCTGATCTCGCGCAGGGCGTCGGTGTCGCGGCCGGAAGGGCGCATGTCTTTCTCCTTATATGCTCCGAACGGCCCTTATCCCGCGCGCCCGGCCCCGTCCAGCACCGCGCGCCGATTGACCGGAGGCGCGCCGGCGTCTAAATCAGGAACCTGCAACGCGACCGGACCTGCCGTGCCCGCTCCTCGCCACCTTCTCGGAGATCTCAACGACCGGAGCCGCGAGGTCTTCCGGCGGCTCGTCGAATCTGTACCTTGAGACCGGAGAGCCGGTGGGGTCGCGGACGCTGTCGCGGTCCCTGACCGAGAGCCTCTCGGCCGCGACCATCCGAAACGTCATGCAGGATCTGGAGCTGCTCGGACTGCTCGACAGCCCGCATGTCTCCGCCGGGCGCATTCCGACGCATCTCGGCCTGCGGCTTTTCGTCGACGGCATCCTCGAAGTCGGCGACGTTCCGGGCGCCGAGCGGGCCGAGATCGACCGTTCCTTCGAGGGGGTCGGCGATGTCGGCTCCCTCATGGACCGTGCCGGAAGCATGCTGTCGGGCCTCACCCACGGCGCGAGCCTCGTGCTCGCGCCCAAGGACGAGGCGCCGATCCGGCATCTCGAATTCGTCTCGCTCGCGCCCGACCGGGCGCTCGTGGTTCTCGTCACCGCCGACGGCCATGTGGAAAACCGCCTGATCACCCCGCCGATGGGCCTCACCCCGTCGGCGATGCAGGCGGCGGCGAACTTCCTCAACAGCATCCTCCAGGGCCGCACGCTCAGCGAGATGCACGAGGTCGTCTCCGCCGAGATCGCGCGCAACCGCGCCGAGCTCGACGCCCTGTCGCAGGATCTGATCGAGAACGGCACCGCCGCCTGGTCGCTCGATCCGCTCGGGGGACGCGACCGGCTCATCGTGCGCGGCCGCTCCAATCTGATCGAGGAGGCCGGTGACGCGGCCCAGCTCGACCGCATCCGCGGCCTCTTCGACGAGCTCGAACGCAAGCGCGATCTCGCGCAGCTTCTCGAGCTCAGCGAGGGCGGCGACGGCGTGCGGGTTTTCATCGGATCCGAGAACAAGCTTTTCTCACTTTCGGGTTCCTCTTTGGTGGTCTCTCCCTATATGAATGCCGATCGGAAGATCATCGGCGCGGTGGGCGTGATCGGGCCGACGCGGCTCAACTACGGCCGCATCGTGCCCATTGTCGATTACACGGCGCAGTTGGTGGGAAGGCTGGTTTCCAGCCGGAACCAGGGCTAGGAAGACCGGAATGGCGAGAGACAAGAACGAATACGATCTGGACGAGGCCGCGTTCCTCGACGATCCCGAAGCGGTCGAGGACGAGGTCGAGATCTCCGAGGAGGAGGTCGAGGCCGACGAACAGAGTGCGCTCCGCGCCGAGGTGGCCGACCTCAAGGACCGCCTGCTGCGATCGCTCGCAGACGCCGAGAACATCCGCAAGCGCGCCGAGCGCGATCGCCGCGATGCCGAGATCTACGGCGCGACGCGCCTCGCCCGCGACTTGTTGTCCGTGCACGACAATTTCAGCCGCGCACTGGAACACGTGACCGACCAGGTCCGCGCCGACGCGCCGGGGCTGATCGAGGGCATCGAGCTCACCCAGCGCGATCTGCTGAGCGCGTTCGAGAAGCATAAAATCATCCAGCTCGCGCCCGAAGCCGGCGAGCGCTTCGACCCCAAGCTGCATCAGGCCATGTTCGAGGCCCCCGTTCCCGGCACCAAGGCCGGCGACATCATCCAGGTGATGAACACGGGCTTCATGATCGGTGACCGCCTCCTGCGCCCCGCCCAGGTCGGCGTCTCCGCCGGTGGCCCGGCCGCGCCGACAGAGGGCGAGTAGCCGACTCGGGACCGCGTGGCAAAAGTTGCGACGCGGTTAACGCGATCTGAATAAACGTTTAGAAGCAGCAGCTTATTTATTCTGCCACGCGTGACGCTTTTCGGATTTCACGCGCCTTCGCGCGTCAGCAGCGACCGCAATTCATAGAGCGCCGCCAGCGCGTCCCGCGGACTCATCTCGTCAGGCCGGATCTCGCGCAGCCTTTCCTCGACCTCTGACGGCCCGCTCGGCGCCGCCGCCTGGACCGCCCGCACCGAGAAAAGCGGCAGATCGTCGATCAGCGTCCGCGCCTTGCCGCCACCCTCGCGCTCTCCCTTTTCCAACAGCTCCAGAACCGCCTTCGCACGCTCGATCACCGGCTCCGGCAACCCGGCCAGCTTCGCCACCTGCACGCCGTAGGACCTATCGGCCGCACCGTCCCGCACCTCGTGCAGGAAGATCACGTCGCCCTTCCATTCCCGGACCGCCACCGTCGCGTTCCGAAGTCCCGCCAGCTTCCCCGACAGCGCCGTCAGCTCGTGGTAATGCGTCGCGAAAAGCGCCCGGCACCGGTTCGCGTCGTGCAGATGCTCCAGCGTCGCCCAGGCGATCGACAGCCCGTCATAGGTCGCCGTCCCCCGCCCGATCTCGTCGAGGATCACCAGCGCGCGTTCGCCCGCCTGGTTCAGAATCGCCGCCGTCTCGACCATCTCGACCATGAAGGTCGATCGTCCCCGCGCCAGGTCGTCCGCCGCGCCGACCCGGCTGAACAGCGCGTCCACCACCCCGATCCGCGCCTCGGATGCCGGAACGTACGACCCGATCTGCGCCAGCATCGCGATCAGCGCGTTCTGCCGCAGGTATGTCGACTTGCCCGCCATGTTCGGCCCGGTGATCAGCCAGACCGGCCGCGCGTCGTCCCCGTCGGCGCTCAGGTCGCAGTCGTTCGCGATGAAGCTCCCGCCGGTCCGGCGCAGCGCCTGCTCCACGACCGGATGCCGCCCGCCTCTGATCTCGAACGCGCGGCTCCCGTCCACATGCGGCCGGGTCCAGTCCGCCTCTCGGGCCAGACCCGCGAGCGCCACCGCGACGTCGATCTCGGCCAACGCCTTGGCCGTCGCCCCGATCCCGCCCGCATTCTCCAGCACGACCGACCGCAATTCGCCGAAGATCCGCTTCTCGATGTCGAGCGCGTGTCCGGCGGCGTTGAGGATCCGCGTCTCCATCTCCGACAGCCTGAGCGTCGTGAACCGCACCGCCCCCGCCGTCGTCTGCCGATGCACGAACGTCTCCGAGAGCGGCGGGTTCAGCATCTTCTCCGCGTGTCCCGCCGGCGTCTCGATGAAATACCCCAGCACGTTGTTGTGCTTGATTTTGAGCGCGTTGATACCGGCCAGCGCCGCGTATTCGCCCTGAAGCGCCGCGATCACCCCGCGCCCCTCGTCCCGCAACTCGCGGGTCTCGTCGAGTTCCGCGTCGTATCCCGCCGCCACGAACCCGCCATCGCGCGCCAGCAGCGGCGGCTCCGCCACCAGCGCCGCATCGAGCAGCGCAGTCAGATCCTCATGCCCCGCCAACGCATCGCGCGCCATCGCCAGAACCTCCGGCAGGTCTCCGTCCAAGGCCGCCTGGATGCCGGCGGCCTGCGCGATCCCGTCGCGGATCGCCGCAAGGTCGCGCGGCCCGCCCCGGTCGAGCGCGATCCGCGACAGCGCCCGTTCCAGATCGGGAACCTTGCGCAGCAGGACCGTGACCTCGCGCCCGAGATCCGCATCCTCATGAAACCACGCAACGGCCGCCTGCCGCGCCCGGATCAGATCCACATCCGCCGACGGCCCGTTCAGCCGCGTCTCCAGAAGCCGCGCGCCCGGTCCCGTCACCGTCCGGTCCACCGTCGCCAGAAGCGATCCGTCCCGCCCGCCCGACAGGCTCCGCGTCAATTCGAGGTTGCGCCGCGTCGCCGCGTCGATCCGCATCAGCCCGCCCGGCGCCTCGCGCACCGGCGGCCGCAGAAGCGGCAACCGGCCGCGCTGCGTCAGATCGAGATAGTCCACGATCGCCCCGAGCGCACCCAATTCGGCCCGCCCGAAGGCGCCGAATCCGTCGAGCGACGAGACCTTGTAGACGTCCGCCACCCGCGCGGCTGCGGCGGTCGAATCGAAAGTCGCGCGCGCCAGCGGCGTCGCCACCGCGCCCGCCTCGGCCACGATCTCGCGTAGCTCCGGCTCCAAGGCCTCCGACAGAAGCACCTCGCGTGGCGCGATCCGCGCCAGCATCGGTCCCAGCTGGACGCGCGGACACTCGGCCACCGCCACGTCGCCGGTCGAGACGTCAACCCAGGCGAAAGCCCCCTGGCCGCGGATCTCAGTCCAGGCCGCGAGGTGATTGTGCCGCCGCGCCTCGAGCAGACTCTCCTCGGTCAGAGTGCCCGGCGTCACCAGGCGCACGACCTCGCGCTTCACCACCGATTTCGCGCCGCGCTTTTTCGCTTCGGCCGGGCTCTCCATCTGCTCGCAGACCGCGACCCGGAATCCCTTGCGGATCAGCGTCAGCAGATACCCCTCGGCCGAATGCGCCGGCACGCCGCACATGGCGATATCCTGGCCCAGATGCTGCCCGCGCTTGGTCAGAGCGATGTCGAGCGCCGCGGCGGCGGCCTCCGCATCCGCGAAAAACAGCTCGTAGAAATCCCCCATCCGGTAGAAGAGCAGCGCGTCGGGATGCTCGGCCTTGATGCCGAGATACTGCGCCATCATCGGCGTGATGTTGGGATTGTCGTCCAAGCTCAGGCCCTCCGCGTCGTGCGGTGTACCCGCGCGCGGCCCCGGGCGCAAAGGATCAGTGGCGGATCACATGCGGCGTCCGCCGAGAAGGAGCGCCCGAAGCGTGCGGGCGCTCCGCCGGGCCTCACATGGCGGTTTCGACGATCGAGACCGCCATGGCGTCGGTGATCGAGACGAGGACGCGCGCGCCCGGGCCGCGGGCCGCCGCGAAGGAACGCAGCTCGGGCGGAACGGTCACGCGGTCGGTGGTGCCGTCCGCCATCCGGATGGTCGCAATGAAGTTGCGATCGTCATAGGAGACGAGCGTCACCACCATGTCGGTCGCTTCGATGGCCATGCCGCCCGGTTTGTCGCCTTCCTCCGTGCGGCCCGCGAGGATCATCGTGCTCGGTTCGCCGGTGTCGGACGGGTCCGCCATCGAAACGGCGACGGATTCGAAGAAGTTGAACTCCACCACGTCGCCGGCTTCGAGCTGGGCCAGATTGCGGACCTCGGGGCCCGCGACCACCGAGAGGAGAGAGCCGTCATCCGCGCGAAGATTGACCTCGCGGGTGTCCATGTCGACGGATTCGACGGTCGCCGTCGCGGTGATGAGGGTCGCCGTGCCTGCGGGCCGGGGGGTGGCGGTCAGGCTTGCGCATCCGGCCAGCGCCGCAAGCGCGAGCGCCGCCGTGATCGTTTTCATGCTCATCGGGTCTTCCCTCCGGGTGATGGTTTCGGCGCTTGCCTAACACGCCGCGAATCGGGCGGCAACGCGGCCGGGGTCAGACCCGGCCGTGGCAGTGTTTGTACTTTTTGCCGGATCCGCAGGGGCAGGGCTCGTTTCGGCCGGTCTGCGCCCATTCAGCTGGCGCGTCGCCGACCGGTTCGGGCGCCGCGCCGCCGGCGTCCGCCATCGCCGGCACGCGCGCCGCCTGGGGGCCGGATTCGGTTCCGGCGCCGGCAAGCGCGCGGGCCTTGGCCTGCATCTCGGCGATCATCGCCTGCTGTTCCTCGGGCGTCATGACCTGGACATGCGCGAGCATCCGCGTGACCTCGGCGCGCAGTTTGTCGAGCAGGCTCTCGAACAGCTGGAAGGCCTCGGATTTGTACTCGTTGAGCGGATCGCGCTGGGCGTAGCCGCGGAAGCCCACGACGCTGCGCAGATGCTCCAGCGTCACCAGGTGCTCGCGCCAATCCTTGTCGATCGTCTGGAGCAGGACCTGCTTCTCGATCGAGCGCATCGTGTCGGGACCGTAACGCGCGGCCTTGGCGGCCATCTGCTTGTCGGTCTCCTCGATCAGACGGGCGCGGATCGTCTCGTCGTCCACGCCCTCCTCGTCGGCCCAGGCGGCGACGGGGAGGTCTGCGCCGAAAGTCTCGCGCAGCTTGGTCGCGAGGCCTTCGATGTCCCATTGGTCGGCATAGGCCTTGGCCGGGACATGTTCCGTGACGAGATCGTTGATGACCTCGTGGCGCATGTCGCGCGTCACGTCGCTCAGGTCGGCGGCCTCCATGATCTCGCGGCGCTGGCCGAATATGGCCTTGCGCTGGTCGTTCATGACGTCGTCGTATTTCAGAAGGTTTTTTCGGATGTCGAAGTTCCGCGCCTCGACCTTGCCCTGAGCCTTTTCCAGCGCCTTGTTCACCCAAGGATGGACGATGGCCTCGCCCTCTTTCATGCCGAGCTTGCCCAGCATGGAATCGAGCCGGTCGGAGCCGAAGATCCGCATCAGATCGTCTTCGAGACTCAGGTAGAAATTTGTGCGGCCCGGATCGCCCTGACGGCCAGAGCGGCCGCGCAGCTGGTTGTCGATGCGGCGGCTCTCATGGCGTTCGGTCGCGAGCACCCAGAGACCGCCGGCGGCGAGCGCCTCGGCCTTGCGTTCGGCCACCTCGGCCTCGACGCGGTCGCGGATCTCCTGAGGATGCGTGCCTGCCTCGTCCTTCTCCAGCGCCTCGATCACCTGCATCTCGACGTTGCCGCCGAGCTGGATGTCGGTGCCGCGCCCGGCCATGTTCGTGGCGATGGTCACCGCTCCCGGAATGCCGGCATCGGCGATGATCTTGGCCTCCTGCTCGTGATAACGCGCGTTCAGCACGTTGTGCGGGACCTTCGCCTTCTTGAGCATCTCGGACAGCGCTTCGGATTTCTCGATCGAGGTGGTGCCGACGAGGATCGGCTGGCCGCGCCCGTGGGCGTCTTTGATCTCTTCGACGATGGCCGCGTATTTCTCGGCTGCGGTCCGGTAGACCTGATCGTCGTGATCCGCGCGGATGATCGGCTTGTTGGTGGGGATCTCGATGACCCCGAGGCCGTAGATCTCGGCGAATTCCGGCGCTTCCGTGGACGCCGTGCCGGTCATGCCGGCGAGCTTCTCGTAGAGGCGGAAATAGTTCTGGAAGGTCACGCTCGCGAGGGTGACGTTCTCCGGCTTGATGGTGACGCCTTCCTTGGCCTCGATGGCCTGGTGCAGGCCGTCGGACAGGCGGCGTCCGGCCATCATGCGGCCGGTGAACTCGTCGATCAGCATCACCTCGTCGTCGCGGACGATGTAATCCTTGTCGCGCTTGAACAGGACATGCGCCCGCAGCGCCTGGGTGACGTGGTGGACGATGGACGTGCTTTCGGGGTCGTAGAGCGAGGCGTCCGCCTCAAGCAGGCCGGACTCGTGCAGGCGGGCCTCGATGAACTCGTTGCCCTCCTCGGTCAGCGTGGTCGAGCGCTGCTTCTCGTCGAGGTCGTAATGCTCCGGCGCGAGGTCCGGGATCAGCTTGTCGATCGTGACATAGAGCTCGGAGCGGTCCTGGCTCGGACCCGAGATGATCAGCGGCGTGCGGGCCTCGTCGATCAGGATCGAGTCGACCTCGTCGACGATGGCGAAATAGTGATCCCGCTGGTGGACCTGGGACAGCTCGGATTTCATGTTGTCGCGCAGATAGTCGAAGCCGAGCTCGTTGTTGGTCGCGTAGGTCACGTCGGCCTCGTAGGCGGCCTTTTTCGCGGCCTCCTCCATGCCGGGGACCACGACGCCGACGCTCATGCCGAGCGCGTGATACACCTTCGCCATCCATTCCGCGTCGCGGCGCGCCAGATAGTCGTTGACGGTGACCACATGGACCCCGCGCCCCGTCAGGGCGTTGAGATAGACGGGCAGGGTCGCCATCAGCGTCTTGCCCTCGCCGGTCTTCATCTCCGCGATGTTGCCGCGATGAAGGAAAATGCCGCCGATCAGCTGCACGTCGAAGGGGCGCAGGCCGAGCGCGCGGCGGGCGGCCTCGCGGGCGTTGGCGAAGGCCTCGGGCAGAAGGTCGTCAAGGGTTTCGCCTTTGCCGAGGCGGTCCTTGAATTCTACGGTCTTCGCCATGATCGCGTCATCGCTCAGGGCCTGGAATTCCGGCTCGAGCGCGTTGATCTTTTCGACCAGCGGGCGGGTCGCTTTGACCATCCGGTCGTTTGGCGTGCCAAAGACCTTCTTGGCGATCTTCCCGAATCCAATCATGAAACGCTTGTCCTCGAATTCCTGTCGGCCCGGCGCGGCGACCGTCCCGCCCTGCCCTGACAGGGCCACCGAAATGTCATGACGGGGGCGCTTGCTTCACCGGCGCCGATCGGTCTAAGTCTGCGCGAGGCGCGAGCCGCAATCCCTCAATCGAGCAGGGATGTAAGCGGAGGGGCCGCGCCTGTCAACGGCACCCTGGGGCCGGGCAAGCAGGTCATCAAAGCCGCGCGGACCCCGGCGCGAGGAATTATTCGGAGTTATCCAATGCGCAATCTCATGGCCGCCGCGTCGGTCGCGGGCCTTCTGGCGGGCGCGCCCGTCTTCGCCCAGGCGCCGGACGCCGCGACGGTGCTCGCGACGGTGGACGGCACGGAAATCACGCTGGGTCAGGTCGTCGCCGCCTCGGGCCGGATGGGCGATCAGATCGGCGGCATGCCCGACGACGCTCTGCTTGAGAACATGCTTCAGCAGATGGTCGATCAGGCGCTGCTGGCGCGGACCGTCTCGTCCTCGGTCGAAGACGATCCGCTCGCGGTCACCGTCGAACTCGAGAACGGGCGGCGCGGGCTTCTGGCCGGCTCGGCCATCGAGGCGATGCTGGCCGATCCGATCGCCGAGGAGGATCTGCGGGCCGCCTACGACGAGTCGATCGCGGCGATCGAGCCGGCGGTGGAATACAACGCGGCGCACATTCTCGTGGCGTCCGAGGACGAGGCCAAGGCCATCGCGGCGCGCGTCGAGGCCGGCGAGGCCTTCGCCGACCTCGCGGGCGAAGTGTCGCTTGATCCCGGCTCGGGTCCCCAGGGCGGCGATCTCGGCTGGTTCGCGCTCGGGCAGATGGTGCCCGAATTCGAACAGGCGGTCGTCGAGGCCGAGCCCGGCACGGTCACGGCCCCCGTCGAGAGCCAGTTCGGCTGGCACCTGATCCTCGTCAACGAGACGCGCGACGTGCCGCCGCCCGCCTTCGAGGACGTGCGGGGCGATATCGAAGCCGCGCTTCGCAATGAACAGATCCGCGAGAAGATCGAGGAGCTCCGCGCCGCCGCGACGATCGAGATCCTCGACGTCGAGTTGCCCGAGGGCGCGATCCGCGACGCCACCATCCTCGCCGACTGACCGGAGACGCGATCATGGCCGCGAAAACCCCGTCGCCGGTCTCGCCGCTCGCTCCGGCGGGCGGCTTCCCGGATCTGCCGCGCATCGACGGCGTGCGCTACGCCGCCGCCGAAGCCGGCGTGCGCTACGCCGGCCGTCTTGACGTGATGCTCGTCGAGATCGCGGCGGGCGCTTCGATGGCGGGCGTTTTCACCCGCTCGTCGACGCGCGCGGCCCCGGTCCTCTGGTGCCAGGAAAAACTCGCCGCGCTCGCCGGCGGCGGCTCGGATGGGGGCTTCGGCATCGTCGTGAATTCCGGCAACGCCAACGCCTTCACCGGCGCCAACGGCCGCAGGGGTGTCGAGGCGACGGCGGATTCGGCGGCGAAGGCGCTCGGGATACCGGCGGACCATGTCTTTCTCGCCTCCACCGGCGTGATCGGCGAGCCGCTCCCCGCCGAGCGGATCACCGCGAAAATGACCGCCCTGCGCGACGGTCTCGACGACGGCGCGGCGGCGCTCGCCGCCCGCGCCATCATGACCACTGACACCTTCCCCAAGGGCGCCGCCGCGCGGATCGACCTCGACGGGGTTCCGGTCTCCATCGCCGGTTTCGCCAAGGGCTCGGGCATGATCGCGCCCGACATGGCGACGATGCTGGTCTTCCTCTTCACCGACGCCGCCATCGCGCCCGACATCCTCCAGGGCATGGTCGACCGGATCAACGACGCGACCTTCAACTGCATCACCGTCGACGGCGACACGTCCACCTCCGACACGCTCCTGATGGCAGCGACGGGCAAGGCGGCGATGCGCCCGATCACCGATCCGGGTGACCGGCGCGCGCGCGTATTCCAGAAGGCGCTTCACGACGTCATGCTCGATCTCGCGCACCAGGTCGTGCGCGACGGCGAGGGCGCCACCAAATTCGTCGAGATCCGCGTGACCGGCGCCAGCTCGAAATCCGCCGCGCGCAAGACCGGCCTCGCCATCGCCAATTCGCCGCTGGTGAAAACAGCCATCGCCGGTGAAGATCCCAACTGGGGCCGCATCGTCATGGCGGTCGGCAAATCCGGCCAGAAGGCCGACCGCGACCGGCTTTCGATCCGGTTCGGCGACATCCTCGTGGCGGAAAACGGCTGGGTCTCGCCGGGTTACGCCGAGGCCGCCGGCGCCGCCTACATGAAGAACGATGAGCTGGCCATCTCGGTCGATCTCGGCGTCGGCCGCGCCTCCGCCACGGTCTGGACCTGCGACCTCACGCACCGCTACATCGAGATCAACGCGGATTACCGCTCTTGAAGGTCGTTCTCGTTTCGGCCGTCGCGCTGATCGACCGGGACGGAAGGGTGCTGATCGCCAAAAGGCCCGAAGGCAAGGCGATGGCGGGTCTCTGGGAATTCCCCGGCGGCAAGGTCGAGCCGGGCGAAACGCCCGAATCAGCTCTCATCCGCGAGCTTCACGAGGAGCTTGGAATCGAGACCTGGTCGAGCTGTCTCGCGCCGTTGACCTTCGCCAGCCACACGTATGACGATTTCCATTTGCTGATGCCGCTCTTCGTCTGCCGGAAATGGGATGGCGTCGCGCGTCCGCGCGAGCATGCCGCGCTGAAATGGGTGGGGGTGCGCGACCTTGCGGACTACCCGATGCCGGCCGCGGACGTGCCTCTGGTGGCGGTTCTGCGCGACTGGCTCTAGGCCGAAACCCGCCTATCCGCTTTCCGCGAGTGGTGCTCAACCATAAGGTGTAGACAGCTTAACTCTCCGGTAGTAAGTTAACCTTAATGCTGTAAGCTCACATCAGATCAACTCCGCGCAAAGACGGAGTTTGCCGGGAGAACGAAATGTTTCGAACCATCCAACTCTCCAGCCGCGTTTCGGTTCAGGGCCGTTTCGTCGAGGAGCTCGAGAACGGCGAAGTCGTGATAAACGACGGCGTCAGGACTTGGCGCGGTCGGCCGATCGAAAGCGCCCATACCCTCAAGGGCATCAAGAACTCGATCGCCCGCGCGCTCACGGCTCCGGAGGGACTGGGCGAAACCGCCTAGATCCAGCCCGACATCTCGCGATCCAGCACGGCCATCATCATGTCGATGTGGGCCGTGTCGGCGTTGAGACAGGGGATGTAGGTGAACGTCCCGCCGCCGGCCTCGTGGAACGCCTCCTGGATCTCCTCGTTGATCTCCTCGAGGGTCTCCACGCAATCCGACGAGAACGCCGGCGCCATGACGGCGATGTTCTTCTTCCCCGCCTCCGCCAAGCGCGCGACCTCTTCCACGGTATAGGGCCGCACCCATTCCTCGGGTCCGAATTTGGACTGGAACGTGGTCACGACCTCGCCCTTCTCCCATCCGAGCCGTTCGCGCAGAAGCCGCGTCGTTTTCTGGCACTGGCAATGATACGGATCGCCCTCCATCAGATACCGCTTCGGCACGCCGTGATAGCTGGCCACGAGCACGTCCGGGCGATGGTCCAAGGCGGCGTAGGCTTTCTCCACCGACTTCGCGAGGGCGTCGATGTAGAGCGGCTCCTGATAATAAGCCGGCACGGTCCGCATGCTCGGCTGCCAGTTCATCTTCATCAGCGTCCGGAACGCCTGATCGTTCGCCGTGGCCGTCGTCGGCGCGGAATACTGCGGATAGAGCGGGAAAAACACGATCCTCTCGCAGCCCTGATCCTTGAGCCGGTTGATCACGCTCGGCGTCGACGGATTGCCGTAGCGCATGGCGAAATCCACCACCACCCGGTCGCCGTGCAGCGCGTTCATCCGCTCCGCCACCGCCTCGGCCTGCGCGCGCGTGGTGGTCAGAAGCGGGCTCTCGTCCAGCTCCTCGTTCCAGATCCCGCGATAGGCCGCCCCCGACCGCGAGGGCCGCGTCGTCAGGATGATGAGCTGCAAAAGCGGCTGCCAGAGCCAGGGCGAATAATCGATCACCCGCCGGTCCGACAGGAACTCGTTGAGATACCGCCGCATCGACCAGTAATCCGTGGCGTCCGGAGTGCCCAGGTTGGCCAGAACCACGCCGATGCGCGCCGGCGGCACGGGCGGGTGATCCGGCTCGGCGTGGGCCAGCCGCCCCTCGCCGGGTCTGATCTGCTCGATGCTTCCGTCCATGATCCGGGCGTCATACATGCGCGTCCCACTCCCTGCAATCCGGTTTCGCGGATGCGAAAGACCTAGGTCCGCCGGGGTGGCGGTCAACGCTCAACCCCCGGCCTTTTCGCCCGCGCCGCGTTCCGCGACACCAAGCGCGTCGGCGAGCCGGGCCTTGGCGGACCCCGGGCGGAGCGGTTGCTGCTGGCCGGGGGCGGGCGCCCAGCCGGTCAGGAACAGCACCTCGAACGTCGCCGGTATCCGTCCGTCGGGCAGGGCGAAGCGGTCAGTATAGATCTCGCAGGCCCGCGCCAGCATGTCCCGCCGCATGGGCCGGGCCAGACGCGCGCGCATCACGTTGGTCTCGCCCATCGCCCGCAGATCGCGCATCAGGTCGAGCGGCGTGGCGTAGGTCACGTCGAACCGCTCCGCATCCGCGACCGGAAGCGCGAACCCGGCGCGTTGCAGCAGACCGCCAAGGTCGCGAATCTCGCCCATCGGCGCCACGCGGGGGCTGAGACCGCCCAGGATCTCGACCTCGGCGGCCGCCAGCGCGGCGCGCAACTCGTGCAGGGTCTCCCCGCCGAACATCGTTCCGATGAAAAGCCCGTCCGGCCGCAGAGCCAGCCGCGACTGGACCATCTGCCCCACCGGGTCGTTCGCCCAATGCAGCGCCAGCGCGTGGATCACCAGATCATGCGCGCCCTCGGCCAGATCGAGCACCGCCGCGTCCGCGCGCAGCAGAGGCTCCGCGAGACCGGCCGCCCGCATCGCCTCGGCCTGGACCTCGCCGCGCGGGCCGACGATCGCGGGCGCCAGAAAGGTCCTGTTAACCTCGACCAGTCTATCCGTGACCTCGCGGGCCACCGCCTCGCGCAGGAAATCCGCGCCCCGCGCGCGGGCGCGGCGGAGCGCCAGCAGATCGGCGTCGAACAGTTCGGGCATCTCGCGCATGGGCATCCTTCCTCAGTTCCCGAACATAGGGCCGCACCGTCTGGGCGCCATGCTGGGCGCGGTCAAGGCCGGCATTCTCGACGCGATCTATCCGCCGCGCTGCCTCGCCTGTCCCGAGCCGACCGACGCGCCGCACGGGCTCTGTTCCGCCTGCTGGCGCGACACGCATTTCATCGCCGACGCCGCCTGCGACAAGTGCGGCGCGCCGCTGATCGGCGAGGCGGGCGCGGGTGATCTCTGCGAGCGCTGCACAAGCCATCCGCCCGCCTGGGATCGCGGTGCGGCGGCGATCGTCTATTCGGGCGCGGGTCGGCGGGTCGTGCTCGCGTTCAAGCATGGCGACCGGCTCGACATGGTCGGACCGCTCGCCGCCTGGATGGCGGCGCCGGGGCGCGACCTGCTCGCGACCGCGGATCTCATCGCCCCGGTGCCGCTCCATTGGCGGCGTCTGATCAAGCGGCGCTACAACCAGTCGGCCGAGCTGGCGCGCCGCCTGTCGCGCGTCAGCGGCGTGCCGCTCGCGGCCGATCTTCTGACGCGGACCCGGGCGACCGTGCCGCAGGAGAAGATGACCCGCGAGTCGCGCGCCGCCAACCAGGCCGGGGCCTTCGCCGTCAATCCGCGCCGCGTGGACGCGGTCGCGGGAAAAACCGTCCTCGTGATCGACGACGTGCTCACGTCGGGCGCAACGCTTTCGTCCTGCGCCGAGGCCCTGCGGGCCGCCGGAGCGCGCCGCGTGAACGTTCTGACGCTGGCGCGCGTTGCATACGACGAGCGGCCCCACATATAAGGTCGCGTCCCGCAGGAGACCGCGCCCGATGAAACCCGTCACCCTCTACACCACGCCGCTCTGCGGCTATTGCCATGCCGCCAAACGGTTGCTGTCGGCCAAGGGCGCGGCATTCACCGAGATCGACGTCTCCGCCGACCGCGACCGTCGCGCCGAGATGGTCCAGCGCGCGAAGGGCGGCCGCACCGTGCCGCAGATCTTCATCGGCGAGACCCATGTGGGCGGATTCGACGACATGAACGCGCTGGAGCGCGCCGGGAAACTCGACGCGCTCCTCGCGGCGTAAGCGATGCGCGCGGCGCTGGTCCAGCTGCGGTCCGGGGACGATCCTTCGGCCAATCTCCCGGTCACGCTGGGCCTCCTGGCTCAGGCGGCCCAAGACGGCGCGGAACTGATCCTCACGCCCGAATGCACGAACATGGTCTCGGCCAGCCGCGCCCGACAGGACGCCGCCCTGACGACCGAGGCGGAGGACCTCACCCTCACCGCGATCCGGACGCTGGCCGTCGAGCGGGGCGTCTGCGTCCTGATCGGCAGCCTCCTGCTCAAGACCGGCGATGCCGACGGCCGCTTCGCGAACCGCTCGTTCCTGATCGGCTCCGACGGCGCGATCCGGGCGCGCTATGACAAGATCCACATGTTCGACGTCGATCTCGGCGCCGGCGAGACCTACCGCGAATCCGCGCGGTTCCGGCCCGGTGACCGCGCCGTCACCGCCGATGTCGGCGACGCGACGCTCGGCCTGACCATCTGCTACGACATGCGCTTTCCGGGTCTCTACCGTGATCTCGCCAAGGCCGGCGCGCAGATCCTGACCGTCCCGTCCGCCTTCACCGTTCCGACCGGCCGCGCGCATTGGGAGGTCCTCCTGCGCGCCCGCGCCATCGAGAACGGCTGCTTCGTCCTCGCGCCGGCGCAGGGCGGCGTTCATTCCGCCTCCGAAGGTGCGGCCCGCGAGACCTGGGGCCATTCGCTCGCCGTCTCGCCCTGGGGCGAGATCCTCGCCGAGGCCGGAACCGATCCCTGCGTCACGATGGTCGACATCGACCTGGCCGAGGTCGCCCGCGCCCGCGCCCGCATCCCCTCGCTCGGGCATGACCGCGCCTATGCCGGGCCCGCGCCTGACTGACGCGTTGCCGCGGCCCGGTTGCGGGCTATCTGTCGCGTCGCGCTGAGGGGGAGATCGGCATGACGGACACGAAAACGGCACTGGTTCTCGGAAGCGGACCGGATGTCCTGCGCGCCCGGGCGTGGCCCCGTTCCGGCCTCGGGCGGATCGTCGCCATCAACAACGCCTGGCGGGTCCGGCCGGATTGGGACGACCTGATCCATCCCAGCGATTTTCCCGCCGACCGCCAGCCCGCCTCGATCGCCCCGGACCAGCGCGTCCGCACGCATCTCGATTACGTTCCGGCCGTCAACGCCCATGGCGGCTTCGTGTTCTGCGGCGGCACGATGGCGTTCACCGCCGGATACTGGGCGCTGGAGGCCCTGCGCCCGCGCGTGCTGGCCTTTCTCGGCTGCGACATGGTCTATGCGTCCAGCGGCGCGAGCCATTTCTACGGTCGCGGCGCGCCGGACCCGCTCCGCGAGGACCCAACGCTCCAGAGCCTCGAGGCGAAATCCGCCCGACTGATGATGATCGCCGCGAGCAACGGCTGCGCCGTGGTGAATCTCTCGGCAGCGCCGACCAGCCGCCTCGTCTTTCCCCGTCTCGGCCATGCCGCGTTCGCCGTCGGCCAAACGCCCGCGCCAGAGACGTTCGGCGCGGCCGTCGACGATCTGCGCGCGCGCGAGACGGCTCTGGGCTATGACGTGCCGTCCGGAAAATACTGGAAAGAGGCCGACCGTTTCGACCCGGAGGCGCTCCGCCGGATCGACTCGCTCTGGCTCGACGCCGCGCGCTCCTACGCCCGCGCGGCCTGATCGCCGGGTTTCAGGCTCGACGTCACGTAGTTCACCGACAGATCCTTGTCGGAGATCCTCCAGGACCATGCGACGGGGTTGAACACGAATCCCTTCCTGTCCACCGGATCCAGCCCGGCTTGCGTCAGAAGCGCGAAAAGCTCGTCAGGCGTGATGAACTTGTTCCATTCATGCGTGCCCTTCGGCAGCCAGCGCATGACATGCTCCGCCCCGATGATCGCCATCATGTAGCTCTTGGGATTGCGGTTGATCGTGGAACACACCATCAGCCCGCCCGGCTTGAGCATCTCGCGGCACGCCGTCAGATACGCGAGCGGGTCCGAGACGTGCTCGACCACCTCCATGTTGAGGATCACGTCGAACGCCTCGCCGGCCGCCGCCATGTCCTCGGCCGTCGTGTGGCGATAGTCGATCTCGAGGCCCGACTGTTCCGCATGGACCCGCGCGACGGGAATGTTCCGCGCCGCCGCGTCGGCGCCGACGACCTCGGCCCCGAGCCGCGCCATCGGCTCGCACAGCAAGCCCCCGCCGCAGCCGATATCGAGCAGCCGCAGCCCCGCGAAGGGCCGATCCGCCTTCGGGTCGCGCCCGTACTCGGCGCAGATCTGGTCGATAACGTAATCCAGCCGGCAGGGCTGGAGCATGTGCAGCGGCTTGAACTTGCCGTTGGGATCCCACCATTCGGCGGCCATCGCCTCGAATTTGGCGATCTCGGCCGCGTCGACCGTTCCCGTGGACTGCGTTGCGCTCATGTGACCAACCTGCGATTGTCTGTGTCCTTGAAGCGTTACATAGTCCGACCATGAAGGAAAACCCGAGCCATTCCGGCGCCGGCCCGCGTGGCGCGCTCTACCCGCCGATCGAGCCGTTCCGCCAGCAGGTGCTGGAGATGCCGGGCGGCCACCGGGTCTATGTCGAGCAGTGCGGAAACGCCGACGGTCAGCCGGTCGTCGTGCTGCACGGCGGCCCCGGCGGCGGCTGCTCGCCCGGAATGCGGCGGTTCTTCGACCCCAAGCGCTACCGCGTCGTGCTGTTCGACCAGCGCGGCTGCGGCCGGTCGAAGCCGCATGCGAGCGTCGAGAACAACACCACCTGGGATCTCGTCGCCGACATCGAGCGCATCCGCAAGGAACTCCACATCGACCGCTGGACCGTCTTCGGCGGCTCCTGGGGCGCGTGCCTCGCGCTGCTCTACGCCCAGACGCATCCCGATCGCGCCGCAGCACTCATCCTGCGCGGCGTGTTCACCATGACCCATGCCGAACTCGACTGGTTTTATGGCGGCGGCGCCGGGCGGTTCTGGCCCGACCAATGGCGCGCCTTCTCGCACATGGTGCCGCGCGACGAGCGCGACGACCTGATCTCCGCCTATCACCGCCGCCTTTTCGGCGAGGATGCCGGCGAGCAGGCCCGCTTCGCGCGCGCCTGGTCCGGTTGGGAATCCGCGCTGGCGGTGCTCGATCCCGGCCCCGGACGCGGCGGGCCCGGCGGATCCTACGCGCTGGCCTTCGCCCGGCTGGAAAACCACTATTTCTTCAACGGCGGCTTTCTTGATTCCGACGGGCAGATTCTCGCCAACATGGACCGCATCGCCACGATCCCCGGCCACATCGTCCAGGGCCGCTACGACATGATCTGTCCGCCGCACACGGCCCACGCCCTGCACGAGGCGTGGCCCGGGTCGCGGCTCGAGATGGTCGCGACGGCGGGCCACGCGCTGTCCGAACCCGGCATCACCGCCGCGCTTGTCGCGATCACGGACCGGCTGCGGGTGTGATCCGGCCGCCGGCCGGTCACGCGCCGTCCTCGGGGAAGTCGCAGGCGGGTCGTCCGGCCTCCGCCTGCCGCCCGCTGATCCCCGCAGCCGCGAGCGTACCCGTGGTCGGCGGTTCCCATTCCACGGGTTTGAGCGGAAGCTTGGAGCCGAGGTCGATCCGGACCACCGCGCCCCGGTTCTCGATCATCGCGTAACACCACGCGTTGACGTAGCTGCGGGGATACTCGTCCGGCCGGTAATCCACTCCCGTCGTCACGGCCACGCCCGCGAGCTCCGGATGGGGATTGGAGGAGAACAGCGAGAAGGTCTCAAGGCCGCTTTGCGGACCGCCGCGCGGCCGCGGCCTCGCGTCTGGCGTCGACGTCCGCGTCACGTTGCGCATCCCCATCACGTAGTTCGACGCGTCGAGAACCTCCCTCGGCAGGCCGCCCCGGATCTTGCCGCGCCAGCGGTCGAAGCAGCCCGAAAGGCTTTCGGTGAACGTCGCCATCTCGCCGCCGAGATGGCCGACGTAAAGCGACCAGAAGCGGCGCAGCTCGTCCTTCTGATGGGTGGTCATCTCGTCGTCGCCGGTCATGAGGCAGAAATGGGCCACGACGCCTTTCAGGGCCTCCCCGCGATCCCGCGTCCCGTAGGGGCTCTCCGACAGCGGCGCCTCGATATGCGCGTCGTTCGGCAGGACAAGCTCCGCGCCCCGATGCCGGATGCTGAATTCGGGCTCCAGGGGCGCGTGATGCATGCCGGACGTGATGACCAGCATGTGACTTTCGCCGCCGGTCCGGGAATTGGCGTAGGCGAACGCGAATTCGGGGAAGGCGATGCGGTAGCGGAATTCTCCGCTGTCACCGGCCCCCAGCGCGTCGATGCGGCGCGCGAGCGTCGCCGTCTCTCGGGCGAGACCCTTGGTGCGCGTCCGCTGCGCGTCGAAGCGCGGATCGTCGGGGATCTCGACACGCGCCAGTTCGCGCGGAAACAGCCCGTCATGCAGCGTCAGGCCGTCGCCGGGCGCCATGCCGCGCAGGAAGAAATCCCAAAGCTCGGCCTTGAGCTCGGCGCTGCGCGGCATGTTCGGCGGGACGACGACCTCCCATGTCTCGGCCGACGCCGGCTGCGGCCAGAGGGCGGCGGCGATGGCGAGGCTCGCCACTCCATTCCGCAAATGATGTCTGAATCCGGTCATTTTATGCGCTCTCCTTCGCTGATGTCGCGGGGTCTTCAATGAAATCGGTTCTGAGCGCCGCGCGGACCTCGGCGGTGGCGGCGTCCGTGAGGCTCGCCAGCCGGCCCGAATACCCGGCCAGGCGGGCGAGGCTCGTCTCGACGAAATCCGCTTCCGCCGCGTCGAACCGGGCGCGGGCGTCGTCGATGGCGTCGAGGCGACGCGCCTGCGCCTCCTCGCGGTCGAAATCGCGCGTCTGCTCTTCGTTGAGCGCGCGCCAGGCCGGTGACGGCATCACCTCCCGCGTCGTTCCATGCGCCAGCAGGCGCTCCGCGAACGTCCAGGCGCAGTATCCGGCCGTCACCTCCAGCAGCAGCTGGACCTTGTAGAACGACCCCATGCTGGCCGCGGCGTCGAACGCGGCTTCGGGGCCCGCCGCGGTGTCGGCCAGAAAGGTCGCGGAATAGGTCTGTATCCAGAGACCGAACGCCGCCAGCGTGCCGATCGCCAGCGCGGCGTCGAGCCAGGCCTTCTGCCGCTCGCAGCCCAGCGCGTGCCGGATCAGCTTGAGCGCCGCGACGGCGCCCCACGGGGCGAGCCCGTAGAACAGCGCGAGCCACGGCCGCTCGATCAGCGCCGAAAGGGTCATCGCGGCCTCCGCGATCCCGAGCGCCACCATGAGCGGGATCGGCGTGAGCATCGTCAGCGCGACGACGAACATCGTCCAGCCCATGAAGCGGCGCATCCCCGGGACCGGAGCCTCGCCGGGCCGCGCCACCGTCGTGGTCTCCGGCGTCAGCCTCAGCCTCGTCTCCCGCCGCGCGAGCCGCCGACGCGTCGCGCCGAGCTTGCCGTTCCATGCCGCGCGGGTCAGAAGCCCGTCACCCGGAGTGTTCGCCGCGCGAAACCGTCGCCGCGCGATCGCCTCCACCCGGGTCTCGGCATCGTACCCCGCCGCGGCGTCCGCGATGATCCGCGTCATGTCCGGCGAGACGAAAGCCGGCCGCGCGGGGTGCGCGGCCTCGCCGAGGGTGGTGTCCAGGTCCATTGATCTTGCAAGCTGGTTCATGGGCGCAGGCTCCGTTTCTCGCGGCGCCTTGAGCATCGCCACGCCCCGATGGTGGCAGATCGGCATCGCGCGACAACCTGACAGACAGGCGGTTTCGGGCGCCGTCCGCTCCGGAACGGGCCCGGCCATTCCGGATCGCTTGACGCTCATGCGAGAAGACGCATGATCGTTCCGGATTCCGCATGAAGCGGGACGGGGGACGCGCCGCATGAGATCCATCATCCGCGCAAGGTTGCGCAGCGACGAGCTCGCGCGCCTGCTCGAAGAGCTGAAAATCCTGCGGCGGCTGACCTACACCCAGATGTGCGACGTGCTCGGCCTCCCGCGCCGCCGCCACAACCGTCTCCAGAAACAGATGCTCGGCCTGCAGCAGTTCGCCGTTGAAGAGATCCAGACCCACGCCGCGCGCCTCGACACCTGCATCACCGCCGCCGAATGGGCCGAACTCGCCGCGCGCCTGCCCGACCTCATGCGGCTGATCTACTCCCCGTCGATCGACCTGCCCAACGCGCTCTCAGGCTGGCTCGACCTCGACGGCACGCAAAAGACGTTCGCCGCCCAACGCGCCGGCGAGAACGGCTCCTTCCTGATCCTGCGTCTCAACAAGAACGGAAAAAAGGACGCGCGCCTGATCTGCGCCTGGATGCTGATCAAAAGCCCGAGCGTCCGCTCGCCCGTCGCCGAGTTCCTGACCCAGCGGCCCCCCACCAACGGCATCAGCCGCCACGTTCGCGGCGTGATCTTTCAGAAGGAGAACCTGATCTTCTCGTTCGGCAAGGCGCGCAACGGCGTCGGCGTCCGCTCCACCATCCTCGCCCCCGAGAACCGTGGCGCCGACCGCTTCGACATGTTCGGCGCCCGCCTCGGCCTCCAGGACGCGCCCGAGAGTCCCTATTCCTACCCGATCTACTGCTACCAGCTCAAACGCCCGCGCACCCGCTCCGAGATCGCCCGCCTCACCGGCTACAAATCCCTCAAGGACGAACACCTGACCCGCCAGATCAACGGCCTCGACCGCATCACCGACCGCCTCCGGACCGCCGCGAAGAACAAATACGGAGTGTTCGGGTGAGTTGAGCCGGAAACTGCTCCGCTTGCGAAATCAAAACAACTGACGCAAGTGCGCTGACGCCGAACAATCGCATGCCAACCCTTCGGAAATTGCCCCGACTTGGGGCAGCGCGACCCCATCGCCGCTGCTACGCACGGGTAGCAAGAATGGATGGCTTCTTGTAAACGCAACACGTCTGGCACACCATGAAATGGCGCTCCGATGAGCCACCACTCAGTTCAATTCACCCGTTTCGACACAACAAGGACGCCTGCGCCAGAGTCTTTCGATCTCTGGCGAGAAGTCCTGCGCGGCTCCTACGATCTGACAGCCGCCAATCAAGACCGGCCGAGCCTGCGGATTTCCACCGGATTGTGGGAGGCCGAGCGTCTGGTGTTGGGCTACTGCAAGTGTGAAGCGGGCCGGGTCGACCGCCGCGGCGCCTTGGTCGGGCGTTCCGGGCGCTTCCTGAAACTTCGGTGGTTCAGCCGAGGCGAGGTTCGGCTGGTCCATGGTGCTGACACGACGGTAATCCGCCCGGGGGCCACACACCTCATCGATCAGTCGCGCGAGATCATCGAGATTTCGACCGAACACGAACAACGCACGGTGTTCGTCCCGCACGTCCTGGTCGGCTACGAACCGGCCCGGCATCCCGTCTGGGCCTCCTTTCCGCTCGACGAGCCGATCGGCCGCGTTCTCGCGGACGCGGCGAACTCATTCTACAGAGAGATGCCGCAGGCTGCCGACTGCGAAACATCGGCTCTGGAAGCGGCGTTCATCGGTATGCTCCGGGGGCTGCTGTCCGGCGCACTCGACAGCACGGCAGAAAAAACGGTCGCGAAGTCGCGTGCCAACGCGATGCAAAGCCATCTTGACCGCCATCTGCGAGAGCCCGGGTTGGGTGTCACGACGCTTCTCAACGCGTTCGGAGCCGCCCGGTCGACAATCTATAGGGATTTCGAGGCGGTAGGTGGCGTCAATCGGTACATTCTCGACCGGCGGCTGGAAAGGGCCTTTGCGGAGCTCGCGAACCATCCTGGACGGCGCGGCATCGTGCGGAGGATCTCGGAAGGATGGTGCTTCGAATCGAGCAGCCACTTCACCAGATTGTTCCGCGACCGATACGGGATGTCGCCGAGCGAAGCCGTCGGTCTCAACGCCCGTTCGCATGACGACGACATGGCCGTAGATACGGCATCGCAAGCGGAGGTGGAACGCTCCGACTCCGATCCTGAGGCACTTTCGCGAGTATACCGAAGGATTGCCCGGGTGTTCGGGTAAGCCCACGTCAGGACCGGCTTGGGCAAGGCGGAGAGCATCGGGCGCCTGTTCGCCGTGCGAGCGACGCATTTAGGTCGCCGCCAGCTCTCCCGCACGTTCCATGTGGGACCCGCGGGCACCGAAGATTGGGACTCGCATGCAATGACACCGACCCGATTCCGACCTTAAAAAACGTTCCAGTTTCCGAAGTCGGTGTAGCGCAACTCGCCGGCTGCGGCACTGCAATCAGGATGATGCGCCGCCGAGGGGGAGTGCCATGACGAACCACTTGAAATCCATCGCGGCGGGACTGTTGACAGCCGTCGCGCTTGCGGCATGCGACGACGGCGGCGGCGCGGATATGGGCGGCTCGACGCCCCCGGCGCAGACCCAAACCGATCTCACCTATCTCGAAGGCTCGCGCGCCGGCCAAGCGGAGACGAACATCACCAATCAAGGCTACGAACTGATCCGCAGCGACGGATCGACGAACTTTTGGTTCAATCGCGCGTCCGGCTCCTGTGCCGCGATCACCACGTCGGACGGTCGCTATTCCAACATTGACATGCTGCCGTCCGGCGACTGCTGAACGGCAGTATGGCACTGTTTCACTTGGCTTCTTTCACCTTGCTTCATTCGCGATCTGACGCGCGATCCGCGCTTCATCGAGAAACGGAGCCGCACTGCAACACACTAAGTCTGAAGGAGAAATCTGATGTTTAAGAGAACACTCACAGGTCTGGCATTCGGCGTAGTGCTGGCAAGCGGCACATTCGCGCAGAGCTTTTCCGAAAACGCCACCTGCAAGCTCACGAATACCGCCAAGAATGCGGCTCTGTATGAGGGAGCTTGCACGGTCACGCAGTCCCAGAGCGACTACAGCGACAACACGATTTTTTCGATTCAGATGGGCAACAGCGAACCGTTCCTGTTCGCCGGTCAGCGCGGGCAGTCGAACTGGATGCATGGTGCCGAGGAAGTTCAGTTCACCGATCTTCCCAATGGCGGCATATTTCCACTGGTCGACCTTCGCTCTCGTGGTTGCTGAGTAATCCGAGGTCCACGCCAGGCCCCACGGCCCGGCGCGGATCTCCCGACCGGGCCACTCGCCCACAACCTTGACCCGCAATGAGAGAACCAGAGAATGAACCGTCTCCACTCCACCCTCGCGCTTGTCCTCGCCTTCGCCGCGCCGCTGGCTGGACCGACCGTCGCGCAAATGAAATCCGTCGTGAAATTCGAGCCCGGAAATTACGGCACGATGGTCAACGGCACCATCGAGGGCGACGATTATGTCGATTATATGCTGGGCGCCAAGGCCGGGCAGGAGATGTTCGTGGAACTGACCGTGGACGGAACCAACGGCACCGGTTCGGTCTATTTCAACATCCTGCCGCCGGGCTCGACAGGCGAAGCGATCTACAACAGCTCGATCAACGGCAACACCACCACCGTGCCGCTGCCCTCGGACGGCGATTACGCGATCCGAGTCTACCAGATGGGCAACGACGCCGACACGGGGAAGACCTCCGGCTTCCGCGTCGATCTCTCGATTCAATGACTCGAGACGGCTTCCCGGGCTCACTTGCCCGGGAATCACCGCCCAGCTCAGGAAGCCACCGTCCTCGACTTCTTCAAGACGGGCAGGAAAGTCCGCACAGCCTGCAATCCAAGCGACGACGCTCCCCGTGTTTCCGCGAAGGCGGTCGCCCGTCGAGATCACGGTTACGATCTGTTGCATGCGTGGCGCTTCAACACTTCCGGGGAGCGGCTTGCGGGCGAACGGCGTGCTTCGATTCCGCCGCCTGAAACGTGACTACGGATAAACTACACGAAACCTACCGAAAACCTACGCCGTTACCGGCCTAGATCCGCGCCGCCAGCCGGCTCGCCTGGTCAATGGCCCGCTTGGCGTCCAGCTCGCTCGCCACGTCCGCCCCGCCGACCAGATGCGCCTGGATTCCCCGCGCGTCCAGAGCGTCTGCGAGCCTCCGGTTCGGCTCCTGCCCCGAGCACAGGACCACGTTATCGGCCTCGATCAACCGCCGTTCCCCCGCGTCGTCACTGATCCAGATCCCCTCCGGCGTGATCTCCTCATAGGTCACGCCCGCCAACATCCGAACATCCTTCGCCGCCAAACTCATCCGGTGAATCCAGCCGGTCGTCTTGCCCAACCCCTTGCCCGGCCTGCTCTTCTTGCGCTGGAGCAGCGTCACGCTCCGCGCCGGCGCCTCCGGTCGCGGTCCCGCCTCGACCAATCCTCCCGGCGTCTCCGCCGGATCGCCCACGCCCCATTCGCGCCGCCAGAGATCGAGATCCTCGGTCGGCGAGACGCCGTCCTGCACAAGGAACTCCGCCACGTCGAACCCGATGCCGCCCGCGCCCACGATCGCCACCCGCCGCCCGACCTTCGCTCCGCAGCGCAGCACGTCCAGGTAGCTCAGAACATTGCTGGAATCCTGGCCTCTGATGTCCGGATCGCGCGGCAGAACCCCCGTCGCCACCACCACCTCGTCGAACCCGGCAAGCACATCCGCGTCCGCCGCGACGCCCAGCCGCAGCTCGATCCCGGCGGCCTCGACCGCCCGGACGTAATACTCCACCAGCCCCCGGAACTCCTCCTTGCCGGGGATGACCTTCGCCATGTTGAGCTGCCCGCCGATCTCCCGATCCCGCTCGAACAAGGTCACCCGGTGCCCGCGCCCCGCCGCGACCAGCGCCGCCGCCAGACCGGCGGGACCCGCGCCGACCACCGCGACCGATTTCGGCTCCGCAGCCGGCGCATACGCCAACTCCGTCTCGTGGCACGCACGCGGATTGACCAGGCACGAGCTGATCTTCAGCGCGAACGTGTGATCGAGGCAGGCCTGGTTGCAGGCGATGCAGGGCGTGATCGAGCCGGCGCGTCCGGCCCGCGCCTTGGCCACGAACGCCGCGTCGGCGAGGAAGGGCCGCGCCATCGATACCATGTCGGCGCTGCCCTCGGCCAGCACCGCCTCCGCCACCTCCGGCGTGTTGATCCGGTTCGACGTGATCAGCGGAATGGACACCTCGCCCATCATCCGTCGCGTGAGCCACGTGAACGCCGCGCGCGGGACCGAGGTGGCGATGGTCGGCACCCGCGCCTCGTGCCAGCCGATGCCGGTGTTGAGGATCGTGGCCCCCGCCGCCTCGACCGCTTTCGCCAGCCGCACGACCTCGTCCCAGGTCTGGCCGTCGGGGACCAGATCGATCATGGACAGCCGGTAAATCACAATGAAATCCGGCCCCACGGCCTCACGCACCCGTCGCACCACCTCGACCGGCAGGCGCATCCGGTTGGCGAAATCCCCGCCCCACCCGTCCGTCCGCCGGTTGGTGCGAAGCGCGAGGAACTGGTTGAGCAGATAGCCCTCCGATCCCATGATCTCGACGCCGTCGTACCCCGCCTCGCGCGCCCGCGCGGCCGAGGTCGCGATGTCGGCGATCTGCTTTTCGATCCCCGCCTCGTCCAACTCATGCGGCGCGAAAGGCGAGATCGGGGATTTGACCGGCGACGGGCCGACCGCCTGCGGATTGTAGGCGTAGCGCCCGGCATGGAGGATCTGCATCGCGATCCGCCCGCCCTCGGAATGCACGCGGTCCGTGACGATCCGGTGGTTGGCGACGTCCTGAGCCGTGAACAGCCCCGCCGCTCCCGGCAGGACCGCGCCCTCCACGTTGGGCGCCATGCCCCCCGTCACGATCAGCGCGACATCGCCCGCCGCCCGTTCGCCGTAGAACTCAGCGACCCGCCCCCAATCGCCGGTTTCTTCCAGCCCGGTGTGCATGGAGCCCATCAGCACCCGGTTGGGCAGCGTCACATGGCCGAGATCGAGCGGCGCCAGCAGATGCGGATAGAGATCATGCGCCACGGGATTCTCCGGGAAAGACAGGCCCGCATCCTGTCGCAAACCGCCCCGCCTGTCACGCGGGCGGGACGCGACGTCACCCGTTGGCGGCGCGGATGTTCGCGGCGAAGGCCGAGATGAAGCCGAAGCCGGTCTGCGCATCGACCCCCGAGCCCTCGAAGCCCAGCACCGACAGCGCCGCGATCCGGCCGTTCACCTCCATGAAGGCCCGCCAGAACCGCGGATCGACGCCCGCGATCGGTTGCGGCCCGCGATCCTCGACCAGCATGTAAAGCACGTCACCCTGCCGCACCGTCTCGAGAATGCGGATCGCGTCGCCGCGCCCGCTGCGCCCCAGAACGGCGCGACCCTGCGGCGTGGCGGCATATCCTTCGAGATCCGCCAGCGTGACCGTCGCCGCCCCCGGTTCAGGCGCGGAGATGCTGGCGGTCATCGCGGCGCCCACGGGCGCGCGGCCACCCTCGCCTCGCGCGCCGAGCAGCGCGCAATCCGTGACCAGGACGAACGCGCCCGCCGCCGACACGTCGGTGCTGCGCCTGTCCACGCAGAACCCGGCCGGCGCCGCGATGGTCACCGGCGTGCCGCCGACGCGGACGGTCTCGCGGGTGGCGGTTCCACCCCCGACCCCGCCCTCGCAGGCCGCCAGCACGAACAGGGCGGCGGCCAGAACCGCCGCCCGCAGGCCGTCAGAGATCGGCGTAGACATGCTTCTCGGCCTTGGCCCCCGGATGGGTCACCGCGCCGAAACGCGCCTTGCCGACCTGCTGCGCGAATTTCCAGATCGCGCCGCTGGCGTAGATCGTCTCGCGCGGACCTTTCCAGTCGGCCTTGCGCGCCTCGAGCTCCGCGTCGGACAGCGCCACGCTGATCTCGCCTTTGACGGCGTCGAGCGTGATCATGTCGCCGTCGCGCAGCATCGCGATGGGTCCGCCATGCGCCGCTTCCGGCCCCACATGGCCGACGCAGAATCCGCGCGTCGCACCGGAGAAACGCCCGTCGGTGATGAGCGCGACCTTTTTGCCCATGCCCTGACCGCTGAGAGCCGCCGTGGTCGACAGCATCTCGCGCATGCCGGGGCCGCCGGCCGGACCCTCGTTGCGGATGACGATCACGTCGCCTTCCTTGTAGGTGCGCGCCTGGACCGCCTCGAAGGCGTCCTCCTCGCATTCGTAAACGCGCGCGGGGCCGGTGAAGACCTGCTGATCGGCCGTCATGCCCGCCACCTTCACGATCGCGCCGTCGGGCGCGAGATTGCCGCGAAGGCCGATCACGCCGCCGGTCGCGGTGATCGGCGTGGCGATCGGGTGGATCACCCGGCCGTCCGCCTCGCGGTCGATCAGATCCAGCTCCTCGCCGATGCTGCGCCCCGACGCCGTGATGCAATCCTCGTGGATGAAGCCCGCCTTGCGCAGCTCCTTCATCACCACCGGAATGCCGCCCGCGTCGAACAGATCCTTCGCCACGAAGTCCCCGCCGGGCTTCAGGTTCACGAAATATGGCGTGTCGTGGAAAATCTCGCAGACGTCGAAGAGGTCGAAATCGATCCCCGCCTCGTGCGCGATCGCCGGCAGATGCAGCCCCGCGTTGGTCGACCCGCCGGTGCAGGCGACGACCCGCGCGGCGTTCTCAAGGCTCTTGCGCGTCACCACGTCGCGCGCGCGAATATTCTTCTCCAGCAGGTTCATCACCGCGATGCCGCTCGCCGTCGAATACTGGTCGCGGCTCTCATAGGGCGCCGGAGCGCCCGACGAGTTGAACAGCGCCAGCCCGATCGCCTCGCTGACGCAGGCCATCGTGTTCGCGGTGAACTGCCCGCCGCAGGCGCCCGAGGACGGACAAGCGACGCGTTCCAGGATCGCCAACGCGGCATCCGACAGCGTGCCGTTCTGATGACGGCCCACCGCCTCGAACATGTCCTGCACGGTCAGATCGCGGCTCGCGAAATCCGCCGGCACGTCCGCGCCCGCCGGCACCTTGCCCGGCAGGATCGAGCCGCCGTAGATGAAAACCGACGGCACGTTGAGCCGCACCATCGCCATCATCATCCCCGGCAGCGACTTGTCGCAGCCAGCGAGCCCGACCAGCGCGTCATAGGAATGCCCGCGCATGGTCAGCTCGACCGTGTCCGCGATCGCCTCGCGCGACGCCAGCGACGAGCGCATGCCCTCGTGGCCCATCGCGATGCCGTCCGTGACGGTGATCGTGGTGAACTCGCGCGGCGTGCCCATCGCCTGTTTCACGCCGAGTTTGACCGACTGCGCCTGGCGGCTGAGCGCGATATTGCAGGGCGCCGCCTCGTTCCAGCAGGTCGCGACCCCGACGAGCGGCTGATGGATTTCCGCCTCGCTGATCCCCATCGCGTAGAGATAGCTCCGATGCGGCGCCCGCTCCGGGCCCTCGGTCACATGCCTGCTCGGCAGCCTGCTCTTGTCGAACTTCGGAGCGTCCATCGGTCTTTTTCCTCCCCACGGGTTTCTTTTCGCCTTCGGAATAGGCGACGGCGGGCGGATTCTCAAGCGCGCTCGCCTCGCCCTGCGGGCGCGCGCCATCGACCGCTGTGCCGATCGTCCGATCCGTGATAGGGTTCGCCCGATCGCGGCATCGGGAGAGAACATGACCCCGGACGAGCACGACTGGATCGTTGTCCACCGCGTCCGTTTTGCATCGCCGATCAACGGGACGGGCCGCCCGTTTCCGGGGCCGGCGGGCGCGGAGTTCTTCCGGTTCTATCCGGCCTCGCCGCCGGGTGAAAACGGGATGCGGACCAACGTGTCCGACGAATGGGGCGGCTTCAGCCTCTTCCGGACCCGCGCGGCCGCCGAGGACCTCCTCGCCGACCCGGAAAGACGCCTCTCCTTTCTCGAAGACGCCGTCGAGGCGTGGCACGCGCTCGCGGTCCCGTTCTCGCATCGTGGCAAGGTCCATTGGCATGTTGGACCGAAGGAGAACACGACCTTCGCGACCGCGCGTTCAGATCCCGGCGGCCCTCTCATGGTCCTGACCTCGGCGGGTTACGACGACCCCGGTCCGGCGGACATGCCGCGGATCGCCAACTTCATCCGCGAGGTCGACCGGGTCCAGGCCTTCTACGCGACCCTGCCCGGCAACATCCGCAGGGCGGTCTACAGCGGCGGCGGCGTCGACGGGCACGACGGCATGACCGTCACCCTTTGGCGCGACGACGCCGCGATGCTGGAAGCGGCCTACAGGCCCGGACACCACCGCACCCAGATGGACCATCAGCGCGACGTGGGCCACTTCGACCGCAGCTCCTTCACCCGGACCCGCATTCTCGCGACGAGGGGGACATGGGATGGCGGCGATCCCGTGCGGGAGATTGGCTGAGCGGATATCGGAACCGGCATTTCAACGTTGATGAAGGTTTACAGCAAGTTAACAGGATTCCAATTCACGTTTCATTTCAACGGGGTACCGATTCCGACACGCGTGACCCGTTTCGCGGGTCACACCCTCGCGGCGGTTCCCGCGCCCCGACGCCCCGACCTTCGCCCGATTGCAATCCGACCCCTCCGCCTCTAACTGAAGGCATCGTTCACGCCGAGGGAGCCGGCACCGCATGAACTGGATCTCCAACTACGTCCGCCCCAAGATCAACTCGCTGTTCTCGCGGCGCGAGGTGCCCGAGAACCTCTGGGTCAAATGCGACGAATGCGGCACGATGCTGTTTCACCGCGAGCTCTCGGACAACCTGCAGGTCTGCACCGATTGCGGCCATCACATGGCCATCAGCCCGCGCGACCGCTTCACCGCGCTCTTTGACGGCGGCGTCTTCCTCGAGATCGACGTGCCCGAGCCGCTGGCCGATCCGCTCGGCTTCCGCGACCAGAAAAAATACCCCGACCGCATGAAGGAGGCCCGCAAGAAAACCGGCGAGCATGAGGCCATGCTGGTCGCCACCGGCGAGATCGCCCGGCTCAAGACCGTCTGCGTCGCCCAGGATTTCGGCTTCATGGGCGGCTCGATGGGCATGCATGTGGGCAACGCCATCATCGCGGGGGCCGAGGCCGCCATCCGCCAGAAATCCCCGCTCGTGCTCTTTTCCGCCGCCGGCGGCGCGCGCATGCAGGAGGGCATTCTGTCGCTGATGCAGATGCCGCGCTCGACCGTCGCGGTCCAGATGCTCAAGGAGGCGGGCCTTCCTTACGTCGTCGTCCTGACCAACCCCACCACCGGCGGCGTCACCGCCAGCTACGCCATGCTCGGCGACGTCCAGATCGCCGAACCCAACGCGCTCATCTGTTTCGCCGGGCCGCGCGTGATCGAACAGACCATCCGCGAGACCCTGCCCGACGGGTTCCAGCGCGCGGAATACCTGCTCGACCACGGCATGCTCGACCGCGTCATCGAGCGCGGGAAACTGCGCATGGAACTCGCCACGATCCTGCGGCTCCTGACCAGACAGCCGCCACCGGTCCACGGCGAGTTGCCCGCCCCCGGCCCGACCGAGGCCGCGCCCGTCCCATGACCCCGTCGAGCGACCGCGTCCTCGAACGCCTGATGTCGCTGCACCCGAAGATAATCGACCTGACGCTCGGCCGGGTCGAACGGCTTCTGGCCGCGCTCGGCCATCCCGAACGCCGCCTGCCTCCGGTGATCCACGTCGCCGGCACCAACGGCAAAGGCTCGACCGTCGCGATGATCCGCGCGGGGCTCGAGGCGCGTGGCGACCGCGTCCACGTCTACACCTCGCCGCACCTCGCGCGCTTCCACGAACGCATCCGCGTCGCCGGCGACCTGATCGACGAGGACCGTCTGATCGCCCTCCTCGAACGCTGCGAGGAGGCCAATGGCGGCGAGCCGATCACGTTTTTCGAGATCACCACGGCGGCCGCCTTTCTCGCCTTTGCAGAGACCCCGGCCGATCATACCCTGCTCGAAGTCGGCCTCGGCGGCCGCCTCGACGCCACCAACGTCATCGATGCGCCGCGCCTGTGCGTCATCACGCCCGTCTCGCTCGACCACCAGCAGTATCTCGGCGACACCGTCACCGCGATCGCCGGCGAGAAGGCCGGCATCCTGAAACCCGGCGTGACCTGCATCGTCGGTCCGCAGAGCGACGAGGGTCTCGAAGCGATCGGGCGGCGCGCCGCCGGGATCGGCTCCCCGCTTCTCGTGCAAGGCCAGGATTGGCAGGTCTGGGAGGAACACGGCCGCCTCGCTTTCCAGGACACGGCCGGCCTTGTCGACCTGCCCCTCCCGACGCTCATCGGCGCCCACCAGGTCGAAAACGCCGGCATCGCCCTCGCCGTCCTGCGCGCGCTGGGCGCCGGCGAGACCGCCTGCGCCGCGGCGCTCACCCGCGCCGAGTGGCCGGCGCGCCTCCAACGTCTGCGTCGGGGTCCGCTCGTCGATGCCGCGAATCCCGCCGAACTCTGGCTCGACGGCGGCCACAATCCGGCCGCCGGGATCGCACTGGCCGAAGCGCTGGGCCGCCTGACCGCGCGTCCGCTCCATCTCATCTGCGGCATGCTCAACACCAAGGATGTCAGCGGCTTTCTCCGCCCGCTCGCGGCGCACGCCAAACACCTGCACGCCGTCTCGATCCCCGGCGAGGCCGCGACGCTGTCAGCCGACCAGACCGTCGCGGCAGCCCGCGCGGTCGGTCTGCAAGCCGAACCGGCCACGAGCGTAATGGAAGCCGTCACGGCCATCGCCGCGACCGACCCGAAGGCCCGCATCCTGATCTGCGGCTCCCTCTATCTGGCCGGACGGGTCCTCGCCGGGAACGGCTGACCTCTTCCCGGCTTTCATGCTGACAAGCTTGCTTGGAGAGCAGTCGGCCCGCGCCAACAGGCGCGGGCCGAACCAACAGACTCGCGCGCACCGCGCGCTCCGAATGGCGGCAAAAGCCGCCTGCCGACAGCCGTGACACGGGTTAACACCTCACGAACGCGATCCGAATAACCTTTTAAACTCAGTTATTTACCAAAAGTGCCACGCGTGGCACTTTTCGCGGATCACGTCCTTTCCGACCTGCGCGATTTACTTTCCCTCCGAACCCCGGCAAAAGCGCGACCGTTCATCCGGAGTTCCAAATGGGTTATCGAATCGCCGTCGTCGGCGCCACGGGCAACGTGGGCCGCGAAATGCTCAACATCCTCGCCGAGCGGGAATTCCCCGTGGACGAGATCGTCGCTCTCGCATCCCGCAAAAGCCTCGGGACCGACTGTTCGTTCGGGGACAAGACGCTCCGCACCCTCGATCTCGACACGTTCGATTTCGCCGGCTGGGACATCGCCTTTTTCGCCATCGGCTCCGAGCCGACCAAGAAATACGCGCCCATCGCCGCCAAGGCCGGCTGCGTGGTGATCGACAACTCGTCGCTCTACCGCTACGACCCCGATGTCCCGCTGATCGTGCCCGAAGTGAACCCCGACGCGATCGAGGGCTACGCGAAAAAGAACATCATCGCCAATCCCAACTGCTCGACCGCCCAGATGGTCGTGGCCCTCAAGCCGCTCCATGACCGCGCCCGCATCAAGCGCGTCGTCGTCTCGACCTACCAATCCGTCTCCGGCACCGGCAAGGAGGCGATGGATGAGCTGTGGAACCAGACCAAGGGCATGTACGTCCCCGGCCAGGAGGTCGCGCCCTCCGTCTACCCCAAACAGATCGCCTTCAACGTGATCCCGCATATCGACAGCTTCATGGATGACGGCCAGACCCGCGAGGAATGGAAGATGGTCGCCGAGACCAAGAAGATCCTCGACCCCAAGATCAAACTTACCGCCACCTGCGTCCGCGTGCCGGTCTTTGTCGGCCATTCCGAGGCGATTAACATCGAGTTCGAGGACGATCTCGACGAGGCCGAGGCCCGCGAGATCCTGCGCGAGAGCCCCGGCATCCTCGTCGTCGACAAGCGCGAGGCCGGCGGCTACATCACGCCGGTCGACTGCGTCGGCGATTACGCCACCTATGTCAGCCGCATCCGGCAGGATCCGACCATCGACAACGGCCTGAACATCTGGGTGGTCAGCGACAACCTCCGCAAAGGCGCCGCGCTCAACGCGGTCCAGATCGCGGAACTGCTGGGCCGACGGATCCTGAAAAAGGGCTGAACCCGCCTTGTCCGCCGTCGCCTTCTGGCCAAGAACGACGCAGCGGAATGTGGCGAGCTACCGCATCCGCTGCGCCCAGATCCGGACGGCGCTGGCGGGGATGGGGATGGAGACGGACCTGATCGACCCGCGCGGCCCGTCGCCGGACGCACCGGCGCCGCGCGTCCTGGTGATGGTCAAGAACTTCGGCCGCGAGGCGCTGGATCGGGCGTTCGCGTGGCGCGCGGCGTCCGGGACGCGCCTGATCCTCGACATCTGCGACAACCCGTTCTTCGAGGGCGCCGCCGGAAAGCGCCCCGGTGCCGATCCCGCACGCCTCGCGGCCGATCTCGAGCGGGCCGACGTGATCGTCATCCCTTCGACCCATCTGCGCGAGGCCATCGCGAGCCGTCTCCGGCCCGACATGCGCTTCGTCGTGATCCCCGACGCGGTCGAGGAAACGCCGGCCGCCGACCTCGCGACGAGGCTCGTGAACGCGCGGAGCTTTTTCCACGCGGCGCGGCTTCCCGGCCGGCTCCGCAAGGCCGCGCCCGCCGGCCGGCGGTTGATCTGGTACGGGCTCAGCGGCACGGCAAAGGCGCGCAACGGTCTCTATGATCTGGAGACCTATGCCGACATTCTGAACGCCCATCACGCGCGGGAGCCGGTTTCGCTGACGATCGTCACCGACCGGCCGTGGCGGCATCGCGCGGTGATTTCGCGGTTCCGATGCGCCACCTTCTCGATCGAGTGGAACCGGTGGACGATCGATCGGCTGATCGCCGAGCATGACATCGCGCTGATCCCGATCCGCCTCAACGATTACAACCTCGCCAAGAGCGCCAACCGGGTGACGACCGCCTTCGCGAATGGCGCGGCGGTCTGCGCCACGGCGATCCCGAGTTACGAGCCCTTTCGGGGTGTCGCCTGTCTCGACGATTGGGAGGCGGGGCTGGCCGCGCTGATGGCCTCGCCTGAGGCGCGGCGCGAAAGCGTCCGGGCGGGGCGGGAGATCATCGACCGCGACTATTCGCTGGCCGTGACCGCGGCCCGATGGAAGACTTTGCTGACCGGGATGCTTGAAGAGGAGACCATCGATGGCTGAGGCCCTTCTGAAATCCTGCGCGGACCGGCGCGTGCTCTACGTCATGGCGGTCGACGCCGAATACGGGCCGCATCTGCGGGCGCGCTTCACGCCGCTGATGACGGGGGTCGGGCCGGTCGAGGCGGCGGTGGTCGTCACGCGGGCGCTCGCCGGGCTGGGCGCGGCGGGGCGGCTGCCGGATCTGGTGGTCTCGCTCGGATCGGCCGGATCGGCGACGCTCGGGCAGACGGGTGTCTATCAGGCCACGCGGGTCGGGTATCGGGACATGGACGCGTCGCCCCTCGGCTTTGCAAAGGGCGAGACGCCGTTTCTGGGACTGCCGCCGCAGGTCGATCTTCCGTTCCGGATCCCGGGGGTGGCGGAAGCGACGCTTTCGACAGGGGCCAACATCGTCTCGGGCGCGACCTATGACGGGATCGACGCGGACATGGTCGACATGGAGACCTGGGCTCTGCTGCGGGCCTGTCAGGCCTGGGACCTGCCGCTGGTGGCGCTGCGCGGCATCTCGGACGGGGCGGCGGAATTGGAGCATGTCGGGAACTGGACCGAGTTCCTGCACGTCATCGACGAGAAACTGGCGGAGGCCGTGGACCGGCTGGAAGCGGGCCTGCCGGAAATGCTCGGGGAGCGGTCCGCACGCGGCTGACTCCGGCGGTCCACGCGTGAAACCATGTCAAGTCATTGACATCGTTTGGATTAAAAATCTGATAATGCGTTAACGCATCGTGGCGCGCGCCGGAAGCGCATGAAGATAGGCCGCGATGGCCTCGCGGTCGCCGGGCTCCAGCATCGACATGTTGTCCTGGACCGAGACCATCGAGCCGCCGACCGTGTCGAAGGACGGGGTGAATCCGGTTTCAAGATAGTAGGCCGTGTCGGCGACCGACCAGTCGCCGATGCCGCCGTCGCCGGGCGTGATGTTCGGCACGTTGCCCGGACCGTCGGCGACGGGCGCGCCGGCCATCCAGCGGGCCGTGTCGAGATTGCCGCCGAGACCGCGCGGCGTGTGGCATTCGGCGCAATGGCCCGCGCCTTCGGTGAGATAGCGACCGCGCGCGAGAACGGGATCGTCGGACGGGATCGGCATGACCGGATCGGAATCCAGAAACGCGAGTTTCCAAAGGCCGACGCCGCGCCGGATGTTGAAGGGAAACGCGAGGTCGCTGTCATCGGCGCGTCCTTCCACCTCCGGCAGCGTCCGCATGAAGGCCCAGAGATCGACGACATCCGACGTCTCCATCCGGGAGAAGGACGCATATGGAAAGGCCGGGTAATAGTGCCGCCCGTCCGGCGAGACGCCATGCTTCATGGCGTTGACGAAATCGGCGTCGGACCAGGCGCCGATCCCGTCCTGCGGGTGCATCGAGATGTTGGGCGCGACGAAATCCCCGAAATCCGTGGCGAGAACCGGCCCGCCGCCGAGCGCCAGCTTCTCCTCGCCCTTGGCCCTGTCCACCGCATGGCACGATCCGCAGCCGCCGGCCCAGAACCACGTCTCGCCGCGCGCCGCGTCGCCCTCGGGCAACGCGGCGATCTCGCGCGATGACAGGCCGCGCGGGATCGTCAGCAGGAAGAAGGCGATCCCGCCGAAAAGCGCGATGCCGGCGAGCGCACCGAAAAACCTGCGCATCGGCGGGGCCTCCTAGTCGGGAACGTGGTAGCCCTCGTGGCAGGTCTTGCAGCTGTCGAGCACGGGAAGAACCGCCGCCTGGAACGCCGCCAGATCGGGGGGGCCTTCGCGGCCGCCGGCGGCATTGCCCTCGGCCGAAGCCGTCTGGAACTTCACCAGCTCCGCCGCGAACCCGTCGGGGTCGGACCAGATCGTGTCCCGCGCCTTGGTGTCGCCCGCGTCGGAGCCTTCGGGGAAATAGTCGCCGAACGCCATCGACGTCGCATTGAAGGACGAGAGAACGGCTCTGCCGGCGGCGGGCGAGTACTCGATCTCCTGCTTCAGCATCGCACCCGCGAGTCCGGCGGACGCTCCGTTGCTGTACATCAGGTTCTTGCGGGTCGCGATCACGTCCTCCATCGCGAAAGCGGGAAACGTGAGCGCGGCCGTCACGGTCGCGAGCATCAGGAATTTCTGCATCGGTATCCTCCGGTCAATTCGGTTGCCTGGTGCAGCCTGGCACAAAGACCGCGCCGCGCCACTCTCAATCGCGTGAACAGGCTGCTTCCCGCCCGGAAACACCCTGAGAGCCGTGGAAACGTCGGCCGTGGCGGAGTCAGATCGCCCGGAAGGCGCCGGTCGCCGCGTCGTAGACTTCGAGATCCGCGTCGCCGATGTCCTGCCAGATGCCGTGCAGATGCAGCGTACCGGCCTCGACCGCCTCGCGCACGAAGGGGAACGTCATCAGGTTGCGCAGACTGAGCAGGACGGATTCGTGCTCGAGCGCGCGCAGGGTCCGCCCCCGGTCGAGACCCAGCGAGGCGATCGGCCCGACCTTGGGCGCCAGGATGTCGAGCCAGCGGCCGACGAAGCTGGTCGCTCCGGGGCCTTTCCTGCCGCCGGTCGTCTGGATGTCGTGGCAGCTCTCGACACCGCCGCAACCGGAGTGGCCCATGACGATCAGATGTTTGACCTTGAGCGAGATCACCGCGAACTCGATGGTGGCCGAGGTGCCGTGCTGCTGGCCGTCGGGCGTGAAGGGCGGCACGAGATTGGCGATGTTGCGATGCACGAAGAAATCGCCGGCCTCGAGTCCGAAGACGTCCGTCACCATCACCCGGCTGTCGCAGCAGGCGACGATCATCGCCTGGGGGCGCTGGCCCATGTCGGCGAGTTCGGCGCGGTGGGCGCGCTGTTCGGCGGTCAGGCTGGCGCGCCGCGCCCGGTGGCGCGAGACCAGAAAGGCGGGCAGCGGCTCGGCGTGTTCCATCGGCACCCCCCGCGCCGGCGGGGCGCGGTTAATCTAAACTGCCCCGTTTATTAGAGGCCCGGCGCCGGACCGCAAGGGCCCATCGGCAAGGTGGCCTTAAGCTTTCCAGGCGAGTGTCCGCGCCGGGGCCATCAAAGGGGGCAATGATGGGAGCGGCACTATACGAGATCGCGGCGCATGAGACCGCGGTGGTGGACACCGCGCGGATCCTCGTGCTGCGCAGATCGCTGGGCGACCAGCGCTGTCGGGAGGTGATCGACGAGGTGGTGTTCCATCTGTCGGACCGTCTGGGACTTCTGCAGGGCGCGCTGGAGCGGGGCGACATCGTCGAGACCCGCGCGCTTTCGGGGCGTCTGGCCAGCCTGAGCGAACAGGTCGGCCTCGCGGATTTCGCGCGCGTCTGCCGCGATCTTCTGGACTGCGTCGAGCGGGGCGAGACGACCGCGACGGCCGCCGTGGGCGCGCGTCTGTTCCGCTTGGGCGAGGACTCGCTCTTCACGGTGATGCTCTACGCCGACCAATCGGCCTTGTAGGGGCCCGGCGCCGGGCGCTAGGATCGGGGCCCGATCGAAGCCCCGAGGCCCCGCATGCCGCTCGTTTCAGCGCCTGACGCACAGGCGATCCCGCTTCACGTCGTCTCGCCCGAACGGCTGCCCGAATGGCTCGCCGGCGCCGATGACGCCACGCGCGCCTGGGTCGAGGCCAACGGGTTCGCGGCGCGGCTCGGCGAAACGCTGGCGCTGCCCGGGCCGGAGGGCGCGGTCGGGGGCGTGCTGGTGGGCTGGGGCGGCGCGGTCGACCGGGCGCGCGGGCGGTTTCACCTGGCGGGCGCGGCGGCGAAACTGCCGGCGGGACGCTATTCGATCGACGCGGACGGCGTGGCGATGCGCCGCGACGTGGAGGCGCTCGGCTGGCTGCTCGGGGAATACCGGTTCGGCCGCTACAACGACGCGAAGCCGTCCGTCGCGGATCTCGTCTGTCCCGAAGGGGTGGATGCCGCACGCCTGACGACCATCGCCGAGGGCGCCCGGCTCACCCGCGAACTCATCGACACGCCGGCCAACGACATGGGCCCCGAGGCGCTCGAGGCCGCGTTCATGGCGCTGGCGGCGAAGCATGACGCGACGGCCCGCGTGATCCGGGGCCAGGCGCTGCTCGCCGCGAATTTCCCGATGATCCACGCGGTCGGCGCCGCCGCGAGCCAGGCGCCGCGTCTGCTCGACATGACCTGGGGTCGCGAGGACGCGCCGGGCATCACGCTCGTGGGCAAGGGCGTCTGCTTCGACACAGGCGGGCTCAACATCAAACCCGGCACGTCGATGGGGCTGATGAAAAAAGACATGGGCGGCGCGGCGAACGCGCTGGGCCTGGCAGCGATGATCATGGGCCTCGGCCTCGATCTGCGCCTGCGCGTGCTGATCCCCGCCGTCGAGAACGCGATCTCGGCCGCGGCGATGCGGCCGGGCGACATCCTCACGAGCCGCAAGGGCCTGACCGTCGAGATCAACAACACTGACGCGGAGGGGCGGCTCGTGCTCGCCGACGCGCTGGCGCTCGCGGACGAGGAGAATCCGGAGCTGATCGTCAGCCTCGCCACCCTGACCGGCGCCGCGCGCGTGGCGCTGGGACCGGACGTGCCGCCGTTCTTCACCGATGACGACGCGCTGGCGGCGGATCTGGCGCAGGCTTCGGCGGCGGTCGCCGATCCGCTCTGGCGGCTGCCGTTCTGGACGCCATACGAGAGCCTGATCGAGCCCGGCATCGCCGATCTGGACAACTCGCCCGCCGGCGGCATGGCGGGCGCGGTCACGGCGGCGTTGTTTCTGCGCCGCTTCGTGGACCGCAGCCCGCGTTATCTGCATGTCGATCTCTACGGCTGGACGCCGGCGGACAAGCCGGGACGGTCCAAGGGTGGCGCCTCCCAGGGCGTCCGGGCGATCCTCGACGTGCTGGAGTCGCGGTTTTGCGCCTGAACCCCGGGAAATTCGCCGGCCGTCTCGTGCCGGCGCGGCCCGATCTGGCGGCCGCGCACCTTCAGGGCGCGGTCGAAGCGGAGCGCTTCGCCGAGGGAGCCCCGCACTCCGTCACCGCGCCGGTCCTCGACCTGCGACGCTCGCCTTCGCATGGGACAGGCGTCGAGACGCAACTTCTGCGTGGCGAGGATTTCACGGTCTACGAAACCCGCGAAGACGGTTTCGCCTGGGGCCAGGCCGATCTCGACGGCTACGTGGGCTATGTCGACGCCGCGGGACTGGGACCGCGGCAGCCGGCCGAAAGCCATGTGCGCGCGCTCTGGAGCCACGTCTACGCCGAGCCCGACATCAAGTCTCAGGCGCTCGCCGAACTGCCGTTCATGGCGCGGATCGCGGTCGCCGAAACCTCCGGGGCATTCACCCGGCTGCGGGATGGCGGATGGATTCCAAGCCGGCATCTGGTGGACGGGCAAAGGGATTTCGTGGCGCAGGCGGAGCGGTTTCTCGGACTGCCCTATCTCTGGGGCGGACGCAGCGCGCGGGGCATCGACTGCTCCGGCCTCGTGCAACTGGCGCTGCAGGCCACGGGACTCGCGGCGCCGCGCGACGCGGACATGCAGGAGGACGCGCTGGGCGAGGCGTTGCCGCCGGATGCGCCGCTGCGGCGCGGCGACCTGATCTTCTGGCCCGGTCACGTATCGATCGCGATCTCAGCCGACACGATGATCCATGCGAACGCGCACAACATGGCCGTGACGCTGGAGAACGTGGCATCGGCCATTGATCGGATCGAGCGGGCCGGTGAAGGACCGGTGTCCGCCCGCAACCGCCTCGCGGCATGATCGTTTGACGCAGGTCAATGCGTTTGGCGTACCGCCGCGCTAGACTCCGCCTCGGTGCAAAATGCGAACGGGAGGGTTTCGCGGTGAGCAGGAAACGCAAGGATGCGGCCGTCGAGACCGCCGAGGATCTGGAAAGCCCGCAGGACCGGCTGATCGACTCGGTGACGCTGGCTGAACAGGAGGCGATCGAGGCGCTGGATCACGTCGGCGCGGCGGCGGCCGACAGCGTGGCCAAAGCGCAGGTCGAGATCGTGACTTTCATGGCGCGACGGGTTCAGGAGGATATCGACATCCAGCGCGCCCTTCTCAACTGCACGACCCTCGACGAGGTGCGCCTGGTCCAGACGCGGTTCATCGAGCGTGCCGTGGCGCAATACGCCGAGGAGACCTCGCGCATGATGCGTCTCGGCGGTGAGGCCATGACGCGTGCGTTCGGGTCCGGCGCTCGCTGACCGCCACACCTCCAAGGTGCGACACGTCTTTCCAGAGAGTTAACGTGATCTGGAATATGATTTGAAATCATAAGCTTGCCCGAAGCGACACGCGTGTCGTTTTCCCGCGCTCCCGCCATCCCGCCCGAGCCCGCATATCCCGCAGTTGAAAACCCGCCGCGCGCCTGTCACTGTCGTTCGCGAGCGTCGCTTCGGACGCGCCTCAAAAAACGGTCCGCCATGACGACGATCCCCGAGACCGCCGCGCTCATCGCCATCGACGTGCAGAACGATTTCTGTCCCGCCGGCGCGCTGGCGGTGGAGGACGGCGACGCCGTCGTGCCGCTGATCAACGCGGTCGCCCTGCGGTTCCCGGTGCGGATCCTGACCCAGGATTGGCATTCGCCCGACCACCGGTCCTTCGCCGCGAACCATCCGGGCGCCGACCCCTATTCGACGACCGAACTGCATTACGGCACCCAGGTGCTTTGGCCCGATCATTGCGTCCAAGGCACGCGGGGCGCGGAATTCCACCCGGATCTCCGCACCGACATGGCCGACATGATCCTCCGCAAGGGGTTCCGGCCGCATATCGACAGCTATTCGGCGTTCTTCGAGAACGACCGGGCGACCCCGACGGGTCTCGCCGGGTATCTGCGCGACCGCGACATCACCGAGGTCTGGCTCGCCGGTCTCGCGACGGACTTCTGCGTGGCGTGGACGGCCTTTGACGCGCTCAGGCTGGGGTTCGGCGCGGTGCTGATCGAGGACGCCTGCCGGGCCATAGATCTGGACGGCTCGCTGGAGCGGGCGTTGGCCGAGATGGACAAGGTCGGCATCTCGCGCGTGCGGACGGCCGACATCCCGGACGCTCCGCATGGCTGACATCGCCAAGCGGGTCTACGACCATGCCTGGCGGATCGACCCGATCGTCCGGTCTTTGCTCGACACGGACTTCTACAAGCTGCTGATGCTTCAGACCGTGTTCCGGCGGTTTTCGGACGTCACGGTGGAGTTCAGCCTGATCAACCGCACGACCACGGTGCCGCTCGCCGGCCTGGTCGACGAGGGCGAACTGCGCGAACAGCTCGACCACATCCGCACCCTGAGCCTGACGCGCGGCGAGGTGACCTGGCTGCGCGGCAACGTGTTCTACGGCAAGCTCGCGATGTTCAGCCCCGATTTCATCGCCTGGTTCGAGAACTTCCGGATGCCGGAATACCATCTGGAGCGCCGCGGCGACCAATACGAGCTGACCTTCCGGGGATCCTGGCCCGAGGTGATGATGTGGGAGATCCCCGCGCTCGCGGTGCTGATGGAGCTGCGCAGCCGGGCCGTGGTCAACGGCATGGGCAAGTTCGAATTGCAGGTTCTCTACGCCCGCGCGATGACCCGCGTCTGGGAGAAGATCGAGCGTCTGCGCGCCCTGCCAGACCTGCGCATCTCGGATTTCGGGACGCGGCGGAGGCATTCGTTCCTGTGGCAGGACTGGTGCGTGCAGGCGATGGCCGAGGGGTTGGGGAAGAATTTCTCCGGCACCTCGAACTGCCGGATCGCGATGTACCGAGAGCTCGAGGCCATCGGCACCAACGCGCACGAACTGCCGATGGTGTACGCCGCGCTGGCTCGCGACGACGCGGAACTCGCCGTGGCCCCCTACCGCGTGCTGGAGAACTGGCACGACGATTACGACGGCAACCTTCGCATCATCCTGCCCGACACCTACGGCACGAAAGGGTTTCTCGACCGCGCGCCGGAATGGCTCGCCTCCTGGACCGGGATCCGGATCGATTCGGGTGAGCCCGAAGGTGGCGCCGAGGCCGCGATCGCCTGGTGGAAGGCGCGCGGCCAGGATCCGCGCGAGAAGCTGGTGATCTTCTCCGACGGGCTGGACGTGGAGAAGATCGAGGCGCTCTACGCGCGGTTCAACGGCCGGGTGAAGATCGGTTTCGGCTGGGGCACGCTGCTGACCAATGATTTCCGGGGATTCGTGAAGGACGACGCGCTGGCGCCGTTCAGCCTCGTCTGCAAGGCGGTCAGCGCGAACGATATGCCGACGGTGAAGCTGTCGGACAATCCCGCCAAGGCGATGGGGCCGCCCGACGAGATCGCGCGCTACAAGCGGGTATTCGGGGTCGGCGCGCAGGAGGCGCAGCCGGTTCTGGTCTGAGCTTGACCGTGTCGGCGAAGCGGCCGTCACCGGCAGGACCGCGCCGCGCGCGAAGATGTGCGGACCCGGCGGCTTGCAAGCGGCGGATTTCGGCGTAAAGGCGACGGGATGACGTCCGTGACCGTACCCCGTTCAACACAGCGACCGCGTCGGCTGCGCGCCATCGTGCTTGCGATCGTCGCCGCCGGCATGGCCGTGACGGCATTCGCGCTCCTCCTCCTTTCGGGGTCCCCATCCGTGCCGGACCCCGGGCCGCCCGACGCCCGGAGCGTGGCGGAGGCGCGCGCCCTGGCGGAGAGCATGCGGGATTTCGTCGTCGTGGAGGCGACGGAAGGAAAGCTGCGCTTCGGCGAGGGAGAAGTGGGCGCGGCGCTCGCGTCGGCGCGGCGGGTGATCCCCGGCATTCTGGGGCGCTTCGAGATCGCGGGCGACGTGGCGCGGATGGAGGTGTCCTTGGGCGGACCGGTCCTGCCGTCCGGGATCTGGCTCAACGGCGCTCTCGAGCTGGCGGCGTCCGACGACGGGTTGGACGTCGTCTCGGCGCGGATCGGGCGGGTGCCGGTACCGGCCGCGATCGTTTTGCCGGTCGCGCGGTTGGCGCTCGACAGCTATCTTGGCGAGGGTCTCGGCAGCGAGGCTCTGGACGCGGTCTCGGCGGTGGAGGTCGGCTCCTCGGAGATGATCGTGTCGTTCGCCTTTCCGCAAGGCGAGGATACGCGGACGTTTTTCGAGCGCCTGCGCGCGCGGCTGCACGTCATGGCCGGCGGGGAGGGCGCGGAGCGCATCCACACGCATCTGTGGTGGTTGCATGAGGCGGAATTCGACGCGGAGGACGGTCTGGTTCCGTTTCTGCGGCACGCCGTGGAGACCGCCCGACGGCTCTCGAAAGGCGATGACAGGTCGGAGCTCGAAGCCGCGTTTTTCGCGCTCGGGCTTTATTGCGGCGACGCGCTGCTGGGCGAGGCGGCGGGCGTCAAGCCCAACCCGCGCTATATGAGGGACAACGTCTGCAGGTCCACGAAACTGCGCGACCGCGCCGATCTGAGGAAGCATTTCACGATTTCGGCGGGGCTTTACGCGATGCGCTCGGACGCGACGGTCCTGGGCGTCGGAGAGATCAAGGAGCTTCTGGACAGCGGGACTGGCGGAAGCGGCTTCAGCCTCGACGACATGGCGGCGAACGCGGCCGGCCTGCGGTTCGCGGCGGAGTTTCTCGACGCGCCCTCGTCAGATTGGCCCGACATGCTGGAACTCGTGCGGACCGAGGATGACATCCTGCCGTCCATTGACGGGCTCGACAGCGGCATGACCGCCGAGGAGTTCGAACGCCGGTATGGCGACGTCGACAGCCCGGCCTACAAGGCGGCAATCGCGGAGATAGGACGTCGGATCGACGCGCTTCCGCTCTATGCGAGGAACGGTGTGGACTGAGCGACGTTGACGCATCAGGCTTTGTGTTCACGGTCCGGCTCGTCTAGGACAACTCGTCTACGAACTGCCGGATGAGGACGGGAATGGACGCGATACGATCAGTGATGGTGCCGATACACCGCGAAGGCTGGCGGTTCGTGGCGATCTTCGCGGTGATAAGCGCGGTCCTGTTCGCGCTGTGGGAGCCGTTCGGCGTGATCGGGTTGGTCCTGACCGCATGGTGTCTCTATTTCTTCCGCGATCCGGAGCGGCACGTTCCGACACGCGAGGGTCTGGTCGTCAGTCCGGCCGACGGGGTGGTGTCGCTGATCGAGCGGGCGGTTCCGCCGCCGGAGCTCGAGATGGGAGACGCGCCCCGGATGCGGATCTCGGTCTTCCTCAATGTCTTCAACGTGCACGTGAACCGGGTTCCGGTCGGCGGCGTGATCGCGAAATCGGTCTATCGTCCCGGCAAATTCCTCAACGCGTCGCTCGACAAGGCGTCGGAGGAGAACGAGCGCCAGGCGCTTCGGATCGACATGGAGAACGGCGAGAGTCTCGCGGTGGTCCAGATCGCGGGGCTGGTGGCGCGGCGCATCGTCTGCGAGGTCGCGGAAGGCGCGACTCTCGCGCGCGGCGAGCGCTTCGGGCTCATCCGGTTCGGCAGCCGATGCGACGTCTATCTGACCGAGGCGATGGTTCCGATGGTTTCCGTCGGCATGACCTGCGTGGCGGGCGAGACGGTCATCGCCGACGCGGCGGCGTCCGAGCCCGCGCGTGAAAGCGTGGTCCGCTGAGCATGGCGCGCGCGCCCCGCAGACGGCTGCACGAGATGCCCGTCGTGTCGCTTGTGCCGAGCGCGATCACGGTTCTGGCGCTGCTCGCGGGGCTGACCTCGATCGGGTTCGCGCTTCAGGGCAAATGGGGCCTCGCGGTATTCAGCATCGTGGTCGCGGCGATCTGCGACGGGCTCGACGGAAGCATGGCGCGGCTCCTCAACAGCAGCAGCCGGTTCGGCGCCGAGCTGGATTCCCTGTCGGATTTCCTGAGTTTCGGCGTGGCGCCGGCGCTTCTGCTGTTCGAGTGGACGATGCAGGACGTCCGAGGCTTCGGATGGGGCGCCGTGCTGATCTTCGCGACCTGCGGGGCGTTGCGGCTCGCGCGATTCAACAGCGAACTGGACTCGGAGGTGGAGCCGCCGGCCTGGACCAAGAAATTCTTCACCGGCGTGCCGGCGCCGGCCGGCGGGGCCATCGCGATGCTGATGCTTTTCGCGTTCCACGCGACCGGCTGGGAGGTGTTCCGCTCGCCGCATCTGAACGCGTTCTGGTTGATCATCGTCGGGTTCCTGATGGTCAGCAGCGTGCCGACGTTTTCGGTGAAGAAGGCGCGGCTGCGCAATGATCTGATGGTTCCCGCGATGGTGATCCTCGTGTTGGTGACCGTCGCGCTGATCAGCTTCCCCTGGCAGTCGCTCGCCGTCTTCGGGATCGCCTATCTCGCGAGCGTTCCGTTCGCGGTGCGCGCGGCAGGACGGCTGCGGAACGCCGAAGAGGCGTCCGTTACGGCGGACTGAAGGGCACCCGGCCAAACCTGTTGCCAAAGCGCCCCGGGACGCCGCATACCTCTGGGAAAACACCGGAGAGGAAGCCCATGACCGACAAGTCCACGCCCAAACTGCGCTCGCGCGCCTGGTTCGACAATCCCGAAAATCCCGACATGACGGCGATCTATCTGGAGCGCCAGATGAACTACGGGCTGAGCCGCGAGGATCTGCAGTCGGGCAAACCGATCATCGGCATCGCGCAGACCGGCTCCGACCTCTCCCCGTGCAACCGCCATCATATCGAGCTTGCGAAGAACCTGCGCGACGGCATCCGCGAGGCGGGCGGCATCCCGCTAGAGTTCCCGGTCCATCCGCTCCAGGAGACCACCAAACGCCCGACCGCGGCGCTCGACCGGAACCTCACGTATCTGAGCCTCGTCGAAGTGCTCTACGGCTATCCGATCGACGGTGTGGTGCTGACAATCGGCTGCGACAAGACCACGCCCGCGCTGCTGATGGCGGCCGCCACAGTCAACATTCCCGCGATCGCGCTCAGCGTCGGACCGATGCTCAACGGCTGGTTCCGCGGGCAGCGCACCGGGTCGGGCACGATCCTGTGGACCGCGCGCGAGATGATGGCGAAGGGCGAGCTGGACTACGCGGGAATGATCGATCTGGTGGCGTCGTCGGCACCCTCGACCGGATACTGCAACACGATGGGCACGGCGACGACGATGAACAGCCTCGCCGAGGCGCTCGGCATGCAGCTTCCGGGCGGCGCGGCGATCCCCGCGCCGTACCGCGACCGGCATGAGATGGCGTGGCGCACCGGCAAACGGATCGTGGACATGGTGCATGAGGATCTCAAGCCGTCGGACATCATGACGCGCGCCGCGTTCATCAACGCGATCAAGGTCAACTCGGCCATCGGCGGCTCGTCGAACGCGCCGATCCATCTTGCGGCGATTTCGCGACATCTTGGCGTCGAGCTTGAGCTGATGGATTGGCAGACGCATGGCGAGGAGGTGCCGCTTCTGGTGAACCTCCAGCCGGCGGGCGAGTACTTGGGCGAGGATTATTACCACGCGGGCGGCGTGCCGGCGGTGTTCGGCCAGCTGATCGGACAAGGCCTGATCGACGAGAGCGCGATGACGGTGAACGGCAAGACGATCGGCGAGAACTATCGCGGCGTGGAGATCGTGGACGAGAACGTCATCCGCCCCTTCGACAAGCCGCTCAAGGAACGCGCGGGCTTCCGGGTGCTGTCCGGCAACATCTTCAACTCGGCCGTGATGAAGATGAGCGTCATCAGCCCCGAATTCCGCGAGCGTTATCTGAGCCATCCGGATCATCCGGGCGTGTTCGAGGGAACGGCGGTCGTGTTCGACGGGCCGGAGGATTACCACCACAGCATCGACGATCCCAAACTCGGCATCGACGAGAACACGATCCTTTTCATTCGGGGCGTCGGACCGAAGGGCTATCCGGGCGCGGCCGAGGTCGTGAACATGCGCGCGCCGGATTACCTGCTGAAGAAGGGCATCAATTCGCTGGTCTGCGTCGGAGACGGGCGTCAGTCGGGAACGTCCGGCAGCCCTTCGATCCTGAACGCGAGCCCGGAGGCCGCGTCGGGCGGGGCGTTGGCGCTTCTGCACAACGGCGACCGGGTGAAGCTCGACTTGGAGAGTGGGCGGCTTGACGTGCTGGTCGACGAGGCGGAGATCGCCAAGCGGCGGCAGGCGCTCGAGGATTCGGGCGGCTACAAATACCCTGAGAGCCAGACGCCCTGGCAGCAGATCCAGCGCGGCCTCGTCGGCGAGCTGGAGGCCGGCGCGGTGCTCGAGCCCGCCGTGGAGTTCCAGCGCATCGCGCAGACCAAAGGGCTTCCGCGCGACAACCACTGACGGGGACGCCGCGCGGACATCGGTTCGCGCGGCGCCTCGAACGTCTTGCGCTTTGACGGGACCTGACGACTAATGGGGTCAAATCAAAAACGGGAGGACGGAACATGAAAACCATGAAAGGCCCCGCGCTGTTTCTGGCGCAGTTCGCCGGCGACGAGGCGCCGTTCGACACCTGGGACAACATCACCAAATGGGCCGCCGATTGTGGCTATGAGGGCGTGCAGATCCCGTCTTGGGACGGACGCCTGTTCGATCTCGCCAAGGCCGCCGAATCCAAAGGCTACTGCGACGATCTGAAGGGTCAGGCCCGCGCCAACGGCATCGAGATCACCGAGCTGTCAACCCACCTCCAGGGCCAGCTTGTCGCGGTCAATCCCGCCTTTGACGCCGCCTTCGACGCATTCGCGCCGAAAGAAGTCCACGGCGATCCCAAAGCCCGGCAGGAATGGGCGGTCGATCAGGTCCGCAAGGCGATCACCGCCTCGAAAAATCTCGGCATCGGCGCGATGGCGAGCTTCTCGGGATCCCTGGCCTGGCAATACGTCTATCCTTGGCCGCAACGTCCGCCAGGTCTGATTGACACCGCATTCGGCGAGTTGGCGCGCCGCTGGCGGCCGATCCTCGACCATGCGGAGGAGAACGGCGTAGACGTCTGCTACGAGATCCATCCAGGCGAGGATCTCTTCGACGGCACGACCTACGAGATGTTTCTGGAGCGCGTCGACAACCACCCTCGGGCCTGCATGCTTTACGACCCGTCGCATTACGTGCTGCAATGCCTAGACTATCTCGAGAATATCGACATCTACCACGAGCGCATCAGGATGTTTCACGTCAAAGATGCGGAGTTCAATCCGACCGGCCGCCAAGGCGTCTATTCGGGCTACGCGAGCTGGGTGGACCGGGCGGGTCGGTTCCGGAGCCTCGGAGACGGGCAGGTCGATTTCGGCGCGGTATTCTCGAAGCTCGCGGCCTACGATTTCGACGGCTGGCCGGTGGTGGAATGGGAATGCTGCCTCAAACACCCCGAGGACGGCGCGCGCGAGGGGTCGGAATTCGTCCGCGCCCATACGATCCGCGTGACGGAACGCGCCTTCGACGACTTCGCCGGCGGCGCGGCGGACGAGGCCGCCAACCGGCGCATGCTGGGGATCTGAGGCCATGAGAACCGGCTTCTGCATGCTGCTCTGGACGACGCATGTCACGGAGGAGCACCTGCCGCTTCTGAGGGAGATCAGGGCGGCGGGATATGACGGCATCGAAGTGCCGATGTTCGAGGGCGATCCGGAGCATTACGCGTGGCTCCGGGCAAGGGCGGCTGACGAGGGCCTGCTGGCCACGGCTGTTGGCGTGGTTCCGGACGACGCGCGCAATCCGGTATCGGACGACGCCAAGTCGCGCGAGCGTGGAATCGTGCATCTGAAGTGGCTGGTCGATTGTTCCGAGGCGTTGGGTGCGGAGGTGCTGTGCGGCCCGTATCATCAGCCCCTGGGCCAGTTCACAGGTGCCGGACCGACGGAGGCGGAGAAGAAGCGGATGGTCGAGGCCCATCGGGCGATGGCCGACTACGCGGCGCGCGTCGATGGCCTGCGGCTTGCCGTCGAGCCGCTGAACCGCTTCGAATGCTACATGCTCAACACCAACGCGGCGGCGGCGGCGCATGTGAAGGCCGTGGACCGGCCGAATTTTGGCTATCTCTACGACACGTTCCATTCGAACATCGAGGAGAACGATCCGATCGGATCCATCGGCGAGACGATCGGCCAGATCGCGCATGTCCACATCTCGGAGAACAACCGGGGCGCGCCGGGTGCGGGGCATATCGACCTTGCCGGCGCGATCCATGCGCTGAAGGCCGTCGGGTATGACGACTGGATGACCGTCGAGGCGTTCGGACAGGCGCTGCCGGATCTGGCGGCGGCGACGAAGGTCTGGCGCCCGCTCTTCGCGACCGAGAGTGACGTTGTGACGGCGGGCAACTCGGTTATGCGCGGTGCCTGGAGCGGCTGAGAACACAAGGGAGACCAACAATGGCAGAGGGAAAACCCGCCCGCATCCGGCTGGGAATGGTCGGCGGCGGCAACGAGGCGTTCATCGGCGCGGTGCACCGGATCGCTTCGCGGATCGACGACCGGTACGAACTGGTCGCCGGCGCGCTGTCGTCCACGCCCGAGCGGGCGCAGGCCTCAGGCAGCGCGCTCGGTCTCGCGCCGGGCCGGACCTATGACGACTTCAAGGAAATGGCGAAACGCGAGGGACGTTTGAAAAACGGCATCGAGGCCGTGGCCATCGTGACGCCGAACCACATGCACGCCCCGGTCGCGAAAGAGTTCATCCGGCGCGGCATCCACGTGATCTGCGACAAGCCGCTGACCGCGACTCTGCCGGAGGCGAAAAAGCTCGCCAAGACGGCGGCGAATTCGGGCGTGATTTTCGCGCTGACGCACAATTACACCGGCTACCCGATGGCGCGTCAGGCCCGCGCGATGATCGCGAACGGCGATCTTGGCGACATCCGCGTGGTGCAGGTCGAATACGCGCAGGACTGGCTCGCGGAACCGGTGGAGCAGACCGGCCAGAAGCAGGCGGCCTGGCGCACCGATCCGGAGCGGTCGGGCGCGGGCGGATCGACCGGCGACATCGGCACCCACGCGTTCAACATCGCGAGCTTCGTCACCGGGTTGAAGCTTGAAGCCCTTGCGGCGGACCTGCAGGCGTTCGTCCCCGGGCGCAAACTCGACGACAACGCGCATGTCATGCTGCGCTACGCGGGCGGCGCGCGCGGAATGCTCTGGGTGAGCCAGGTCGCGCCGGGCTGCGAGAACGCGCTGCGGCTGCGGGTCTACGGATCGAAGGGCGGGCTCGAATGGGCGCAGGAGGATCCGAATTATCTCTGGTTCACGCCCTTGGGCGAGCCCAAACGGCTGATAACCCGCAACGGGGCCGGCGCTGGGCCGGAAGCGGGCCGGCTCAGCAGGGTGCCGTCGGGTCATCCCGAAGGGTACCTTGAAGCGTTCGCCTCGATTTATTCCGAGGTGGCCCGCGCGATCGAAGCGCGTCGCGCCGGGCGCCCGACGCCCGACGGCGTGATGTTCCCGACCATTGACGACGGGGTCGCCGGGGTCGCCTTCGTCGATGCCTGCGTGAGGTCCTCGGCGCGCAACAGCGCCTGGATCACGCTCTGACGGCGCGCGCCGCGCTGAGGTGACTTTCGCGCGCGACGAAACGCATCGGCATCAAGGCCGGCGTGGCTTCGTCGGCTTTGCCGGCCAAGAGCATGACGATCCGGTCGCCCAGCGCGGCTCCGGCGTTGTCGAGATCGCAGTCGTAACAGGACAACGGCGGGACGAGTGTCTCGCTGTCGATGGTCGGAGACATGCTGACAACCGCGATGTCGGCGCCGATCTTGAGCCCGCGCGCGGGCAGTTCCGCGTAGAGCAGGCTCGCCATGCTCTCGTGCGAGGTCAGAACGGCGGTGGGACGATCGCCGGGGCCGGACAGTATGTCTCCGACGACGTCACCGGGTCCGGACTCGACAACGCGGATCGCGGTTTCCGGCAGGCCAGCACTTGCGGCTTCGACGCGGAATTCGCGGGCGATGATCCGCTCGAAGCTCAGACCGAGGCCGCTCTGGACGAGCGCGATTCGCCGATGCCCGTCCCGGACGAAAAGCCGCACGCTCTCGCGTGTCGCGGCTTCGTAATCGAAATCGACCCAATGGGAACCGGCATGGCCATCCGACCGGCCAAGCGTGACGTGACTGACGCCGCTTTCGCTCAGATATGTGAGCCGCGGATCGAACGGCACCGTCCGTGTGATGATCAGCGCGTCCGCGATCCGGCGGGAAACGATCCGCTGCAGGTTCGCCATCGGATCCTCATCGGGCCCGCGCAACAGGATGATGAGATCCAGTTCGTTCGCGCGGAGCGTCCGTCGCGCGCCTTCCAGCATCCGAAGCATCCCGCCGTCGGAATTCTGGCAAGGTCCGATGGTCGGAAGGAGGGCGGCTACCATTCCGGTCGTGCCCTTGCGCAGGCTCCGACCCGATTGGTTCGGCACATATCCTGATTTCAGGGCGGCCTTTTTTACGCGCTCGCGCGTCTCGGCCTTGACGTCGGGTTGGTCATTGAGCGCCCGGGACACGGTCCCGATCGACAGGTTCAACTCACGGGCGAGCCTTCGAATTCCCATATCAGACTATGTTCCCTGACGGCCGGTTCCGCCAAAACCGTACTCAATCTTTGCGGTTTCGGCATTGATTGCAACACCAGTCGTCGGGTGTCGCAAGCTTCCGCCGATCGGCCGTCTCCGAAATCGTTTTGAAAATGACTCAGTTTCATATGGTTAACATCCAAGATATCCTGTGTGCGTGGCGTCGATCCCCCTGAGGTTGCATGGGCGGATCGGTCGTCGCAGCTCAGCGGATCGCGAACGGTCCTTCGGTCAAATCAACCGAGTGTCCGCTCCGGGCCGAATGCTGCGCCGCCAGTCCCAGTCTCACCGCACGCAATCCGGCCCGCAGGTCCACCTCGACTTGTCCATTCGCGATTATGGATTCACGGAACCGCACATGCTGATGGAATGTCGCGCCGTTATGGTCTCCGGCCGCCAGAAGGCGCGGATCGACGGGCGCTTCCAGTTCGACCGGACCCTTCGGATCGCGCGGACTGAAAACGACTTTTGGCACCGGCGCCGGTCCGAGGCGGTCCTCGGGCCAGAAACGGCCGGGACCGGGCACGAAAGCCTCCACGCGGGCCAGCGGTCCCGTCGCGGCGATCTCCTCCTGAAACAGGGCGCCCTCGGCGAACATGCAGAGGTCCAGCATCGCCCGGCGACCATTCTCGAATTCAACGATCACATAGGCATTGTCGAGGATGTCGGGCATCTGCCCGTCATACGTCTCGGCCCGATGATTGTGATCATGGCCGGCCGAGGCGAAGACGCGCACGGGCGCAGATCTCACGATCAGCAACATCAGATCCATGAAATGACAGCATTTCTCGACGAGCGTGCCACCGGTGAAGCGGTTGAACCGGTTCCAGCCGCCCACCTTGTGCAGGAACGGGAACCGGTGCTCGCGGATCGAGAGCATCCGGACGCCGCCGGTTCGGTCGTCCGCTTCGGCGATCAGGCGGGCGATCGGCGGCATGTAGCGGTATTCCATCCCGACCCAGAGCGGCGCCGGGTAGTCCGCACCGATGCGTTCGAGGTCGTCCGCCTGGTCGAGGGACGTGCAGACGGGTTTTTCGACCAAGAGCGGCAACGGACGGCCTCGCGCGATCCTGGCGATCTGTTCGGCATGGAGAAAGTTGGGGCTCGCGATCACGAGGCAGTCGATACCGGCATCGAGGAGCTCCTCGACCGTGTCGACGAAAGTCGCACCGCGCGCGAGCAGGTGGGCCGCGGCCCGCATCCCCGCGTCCGGCTCAAGGATGGCGGTGACCTCGCTGTCCGGAAGCAGCGCGATGTTCATCAGGTGCTCCTGACCCATCATGCCGCAGCCGAGAACGCCGTAGCGAAGGCGGGAGGTCATGCCGCCTCCGCGTTCCAGCGCGCGACGTAGGCCACGAGCGAACTGTCGAACCAGGTGCGGGACAGCTCGACAAGGCGTCTTTCGAGGCTTTCGGCCCGACGCAGGACCATGCCGCAGGACGCTTGCGGCCCCATGGGCGAGCCGGGCGGGACCCAGGCCGGGCAGATACCCTCGGTGATCCGGTCCTCGACGCGGGCGATTCGCAGGCCGAAGGCGCTGGCGTAGTGGCGGTAGAGGGAATCCGGCAAAGACGCCGCGTCCATTGTTGCGGCATGGGCGGCGTCGATCCAGATCTCTTCAAACGCGGCAGGCGTGTCGTTGAGAAGTCTGAGCCGCCGGATGCGCCACGCCTCCGCCCACGGAACATCATCCCCGGCCGGTGTGGCAACCCGGTCGGCGGAGAGGGTCCTGGCCGTCGGCATCCCCGCGCCGTCGCGCAGCTCGAGATGGAAGAACGCGTAGATGCCGGTCGGGCCCGCGGCATTTCGGACGTAGTTGCCGGATCCGTGCCGACGGATCAGGAGCCCGCGCGCGGTCAGTTCGGCCAGCGCCTTGCGCAGCGTGCCGACCGACACGCCGAACGCGCGTGCGAGCTCCATCTCGGGCGGCAGTCGCGTTCGGTCGGGGTATGTCCCGGCCGCGATGTCGCGGGTCAGACGTTCGCCGATCTGGAGGTAAAGCGGTAGGTCCATGCGATTGATGCACTATTGATACATGATGCGACCATGCGTACCCTCCGCATGGGTTTGCAACTCTTTTCAATGCGGGTGACGGGATGACGGTCGTACCGATACGCTCAGCCGATCTGGACGCGGCCGAGATCGCCTGGTTCGCGCCGCTCTGCTCGGACGATTACCGGCATCTCGGCGTGCCGGACGGCGACCTCAGGTCCAGCTGGGAGAACACCAGCGCGATCGCGCTTCGGGCCGACGCGCTCGGGTATCGCAACATTCTCTGCCCGTCGTCCTACCAGGTCGGCCAGGACACGTGGACCTTCGCTTCGGCCATCGCACCGCTGACAAAAGACATCAACCTTCTGGCGGCGATCCGATGCGGCGAGCTGCATCCCGCGATGCTGGCCCGCTCGGTCGCGACGCTCGACCACATCCTGAAAGGTCGCCTGACGCTCAACGTCATCTCGTCGGATTTCCCCGGCCAGAAGGAGGAAAGCCCCTATCGCTATCGCCGCAGCCACGAGGTCGTGGAGATCCTGCGCCAGGCGTGGACGCGCGACGAGATCGACTACGAGGGCGAGATCTACACGCTCAAGGGGCTCTCCACCGATCCGGTGCGCCCGTACCAGCAGAACGGCGGGCCGCTGCTCTATTTCGGCGGCTATTCCCCGGACGCGCTCGAACTCTGCGGCGCGCAATGCGACGTCTATCTGATGTGGCCGGAGACGCGCGACGTGCTGGCCGGACGGATGCGCGACGTGCATGCGCGGGCCGAGGCGCATGGCCGCAAGCTCGATTACGGATTGCGCGTCCACATGATCGTGCGCGACACCGAGGCCGAGGCGCGCGAATACGCCGAGGAGCTGGTCAGCCGGCTCGACGACGAGATCGGCCGGACGATCCGCGAGCGCGCTTTGGACGCCACGAGCCTCGGCGTCGCGCATCAGGCGAAGAATCGCGAAGCCGCCGACGCGCACGGCTATGTGGAACGGCATCTCTGGACCGGAATCGGCCGGGCGCGGTCAGGATGCGGCGCGGCGATCGTGGGATCCGTCGATCAGGTGCTGGGCGAGATAGAGGCCTACCAGGCGATGGGCATCCGGGCGTTCATCTTCTCCGGCTACCCGCATCTCGATGAATGCGAGACGTTCGGGACGAAGGTGCTGCCGCATCTGCGGACATGCTCGCTGCCGGAGGTGCAGGGCAGAGTCCCCGCCACAGTTCCGGACACCCCGCTGGGAGCCGGCCGGCGCCGCTAGAAAAAAATTCCCGTGTAGGCAGGAATTCGCCGCTGACCGTGATCCATATCACGCTTCGTGGTGGTGAAAGGTGGTTTTTCTTTCTTGTGGGAACGGAGCGAGGGACCTGGCCATGGATATGGAAGAGACCGGAGAGCGGACCGAATGCGCGGGCCATGAGAATGGGGCCGCCGTCGATGTGCTGCAGGACTATCTCGGAAGCGTCCATTTCATCGTGGGTGAAGAATTGGACGCCGCACGTCCATGGCCAGGTCACGACCGCCCGTCGCCCCGCCGGATCGCCACGGAAGAGCCTCTGCTCGTCCGGGATCACGTCGAGCTCGGACGTCTGGTCGCCGATTGGGCGGCCGATCCCGCCAGCCGTCCGGCTGATGTCTCTGAACTCGCGTCGCAGCTTCGCGGAGTGGCAGCGCTTCCCGAGCGCATCCGAACGATCCGGTTCGTCGAGGATGCGCCGGACGTGCTGACGATCCGGCTTCCCGCCGTCGATGCGCTGGAAGCGGACCTCGCGGACTTCACCGATCCGATGCGCGAGAGCGGCTGCCCCGTTCCTGCCTTCTACGCTGATCAGCACCGCCCCGGGATCGGGCCGATGCTGACGCCCGTCGACATGTATTTGTCACGGCTGGGCGACATCGCCCTCGGCAAACCCTGATCGCCTGTCGGCCGCGGATGCCTGCGGCCGTCGACATTTCCTCCCTGGCGACCTGGCGACCGGTATCCCCGGTCGCCTTTTTTCACCCGTGCCGGTCGGGGCCGGACGGAATTCGGGGTCAGACGTCGAGACTCATGCAGAGATACTTCAGCTCCAGATAGTCCTCGACGCCGTGGCGCGATCCCTCTCGGCCCAGACCGGATTGCTTGACGCCACCGAACGGCGCGACCTCGGTCGAGATCAGGCCGGTGTTGATCCCGACCATGCCGTATTCCAGCGCTTCGGCGACGCGCCAGACCCGGCTGATGTCCTTCGCGAAGAAATAGGACGCGAGGCCGTAGATGGTGTCGTTGGCCTGGCGGATCACGTCCGCCTCGTCGGTGAAGCGGAACAGCGGCGCGACAGGACCGAAGGTCTCGTCGCCGGCGATCATCATCTCGGATGTGACGCCGGTCAGGATCGTCGGCTGGAAGAACGTGCCGCCGAGATCGTGCCGCGCGCCACCCGCGCGGATCCGGGCGCCCTTCGATGTCGCGTCGGCGATGTGCTCCTCGACCTTCTCGACGGCGGATTCCGAGATCAGCGGGCCGACGGTCACGCCGTCCCCGAAGCCGTCTCCGACCTTCATCTTTGAGACGGCGGCGGCTAGCTTCTCCGTGAACGTGTCATAGACGTCGTCCTGGACGTAGATGCGGTTGGCGCAGACGCAGGTCTGGCCGTTGTTGCGGTATTTGGAGATCATCGCGCCTTCGACGGCCTTGTCGAGATCGGCGTCGTCGAAAACGATGAAGGGCGCGTTGCCGCCAAGCTCCATCGAGCATTTCATCACCTGCTCGGCCGCTTGGGCCAGCAGGATGCGGCCGACCTCGGTGGAGCCGGTGAAGGTGAGCTTGCGGACCTTGGGGTTGGAGCAGAACACCTTGCCGATCTGCGAACTCGATTTGGAAGTGATGATGTTCAGCACGCCCGCAGGCACGCCGGCGCGTTCGGCCAGAACGCCCATCGCGAGCGCCGAGAGCGGCGTCTCGCCGGCGGGTTTCGCGACGAAGGCGCAGCCGACGGCCAGCGCAGGGGCCACCTTGCGGGCGATCATGGCGTTGGGGAAGTTCCACGGCGTGATCGAGGCGGCGACTCCGATCGGCTGGCGCAGCACCAGGATGCGCTTGTCGGGCTGGTGACCGGGGACGGTCTCGCCGTAGACGCGCTTGGCCTCCTCGGCGAACCACTCGATGAAGCTCGCGCCGTACATGACCTCGCCCTTCGCCTCGGCGAGCGGCTTGCCCATTTCGGCGGTCAGGATCGCGGCGAGGTCGTCGGCATGCTCGACCATGAGGTCGTGCCATTTGCGCAGAACTGCGGCGCGGTCCTTGCCGGTGCGGGCGGCCCAGGATTTCTGGGCGGCATGGGCGGCGTCGATCGCGCGGCTGGTCTCGGCCTCCCCGAGATCGGGAACGGTGCAGATGTCATCGCCGCGGGCGGGGTTTTTGACCGGGAAACTCCCGCCATCGTCGGCGCCGACCCACTCGCCGTCGATCAGGCACTTGTCCCGGAGCAGATCCGGATCCTTGAGCATTGATTTGAGATCGGTCTGGTCGAGCATGGCGTTTCCTTCCCCGAGGGTCTGAACTTTCGGAACAGGATCACAACGCCCGCAGGCCCACAAGGCTCCCTCGGATGAACCGGAGCCCGCCGGGACGGGCGGGCTCCGATGCCGTCAGATGAGTTTGCCCATCGCGACGGCGGTGTCGGCCATGCGGTTGGAGAAGCCCCATTCGTTGTCGTACCAGGTCAGGATCCGGCACATGGTGCCGTCCATCACCTTGGTCTGGTCGGTGTGGAAGATCGACGAATGCGGGTCGTGGTTGAAGTCGGACGAGACGAGATGCTCGTCGGTATAGCCGAGCACGCCCTTGAGCGGACCGTCGGCGGCCGCGCGGATCGCGGCGTTGATCTCGTCGACCGACGTCGCGCGTGAGGCGATGAAGGTGAGGTCGACCACCGAGACGTTCGGTGTCGGCACGCGGATCGCGACGCCGTCGAGCTTGCCGTCAAGCTCGGGCAGGACCAGACCCACCGCCTTGGCGGCGCCGGTCGAGGTCGGGATCATCGACAGCGCCGCGGCGCGGGCGCGGTAAAGATCCTTGTGCATCGTGTCGAGCGTCGGCTGATCGCCCGTGTAGCTGTGGATCGTGGTCATGAAGCCCTTGGTGATGCCGATCGAGTTGTTCAGCACGAAGGCGACGGGCGCGAGGCAGTTGGTCGTGCAGGACGCGTTCGAGACGACGATGTCATCTCCAGTCAGCACGTCGGTGTTCACGCCATAGACCACGGTCTTGTCGGCGCCGGATGCGGGCGCCGAGACCAGCACGCGCTTGGATCCGTTCTCGAGATGCAGCGCCGCCTTCTCGCGGGTGTTGAAGATGCCGGTGCATTCGAGCGCGATGTCGACGTCGCCCCAGGGCAGGGACTTGGGATCGCGCTCGGCGCTGACCTTGATCGGGCCGCGGCCGACGTCGATGCTGTCGCCGGCGACGGTGACGGTCGCCGGGAAGCGGCCGTGGACGCTGTCGTAGCGCAGCAGGTGGGCGTTGGTCTCGACGGGGCCGAGATCGTTGATGGCCACGACCTCGATGTCGTCGCGTCCCGACTCGATGATCGCGCGCAGCACGTTGCGGCCGATGCGGCCGAAGCCGTTGATGCCAACCTTGACGCTCATGATGGTTCCCTTCGGTTTCCAGCTTGGCGTCCGGATACAGCGCCGGGCGTGTTCCCGCAAGCGGCGGGGCGTCGACAGGGGCGCGGACGCCGCCTATCGTCGCGGCGAAGTCTTTTGGCAGACGACAGGGAAATCCGGACCATGAAGATCTCGCAGATCCGCGCCTATGCCGTGAAGGTCGGCATCCGCAACCAGCTGCTCGTCAAGGTCGAGACCGACGAGGGCGTCTTCGGCTGGGGCGAGAGCGGGCTGTCGGGCCGCGAGAAGGCCGTCGTCGGCGCGATCGAGCACTACGCCGAGTTCCTGCGCGGCCGGGACGCGTTCAGGATCGGCGCGCTCTGGCAGGAGATGTACCGCAGCCAGTATTTCGAGGGCGGGCGGGTGCTTCAGGCGGCGATCTCGGCCATCGACATCGCGCTGCATGACATCAAGGGCAAGGCGCTGGGGGTGCCGGTCTATGAATTGCTGGGCGGGAAGCAGCGGGAGTTCATTCCGACCTTCGCGACGACGAGCGCGGAGCCGGGCGAGGCGATGATCGACCAGGCGCGGATGCTGATGGACGCGGGCTGGGGCGCGATGCGGCTGTCGCTGTCGGGGCATGGAAACGGCGAGATCTACGAGCCGCGCGAGCATATCGCGAAGAACGCCGAGTGGTGCGTGAAGGCGCGCGAGGCGCTGGGCGGGAGCGTGGTGCTGGGGGTGGATTACCATCACCGGCTGTCCGTGGCCGAAGCCGCGAGCTTCTGCCAGAAGATGCCGTCGGGGACGCTCGACTTCCTTGAGGAGCCGATCCGCGACGAGACGCCGGAGGCCTACGAATCCCTGCGCCGGATGACCGACGTGCCCTTCGCGATCGGCGAGGAGTTCGCGTCGAAATGGCAGTTCCTGCCGTATATCGAGCGGGACATCCATCAGTACAACCGCCTGGACGTGTGCAATGTCGGCGGGCTGACCGAAGCGATGAAGGTCGCGGGCTGGTCGGAGGCGCATTACGTCGACATGATGCCGCACAATCCGCTCGGGCCGGTCTGTACCGCCGCGACGGTGCATTTCTGCGCGGCGGTGGCGAATTTCAGCTGGCTTGAGACGCGGTCGAGCCCGGCGGAGACGCATCTGGGCTTCGACGACGGCGAGTTCTTTCCGGTGCGGCCAAAGCTCGACGGGGCGGTCTATCCCGTCACGGACGCGCCGGGACTGGGGGTCGAGGTCAACGAGGAGCTGGTCGCGAAACAGAGCTTCGAGTTCTGGGAAGCGCCGCACCTGAAGCGTCGCGACGGGTCCGTGACCAATTGGTGAGGTGCGACGGCCGATAAAACGACACGCGTGTCGTTTTAGACAAGTAGTTGATTTAAAAACATAAATAGATCCGCGTTAACCGCGTGGAAAGGTGTGTCACACACACGTTTCGGCGGTCCATCGGTGCGTGCCCGGTTCGGGTGCATTGTCCGGACACCGCCTGTCCGCCTGTCACTCTGGAACACACCGGGTCTCGAACCACGCGAGGACCGCCAGCATCGAGGCGCCCGGAGCAAGCGGCGGTGTGATCAGCGCGGGCTTGCGGAAGCGCGCGAAGGGGGGTTCGCCTCGAACCATCGACTGCCGAATTCATCGGGCTCCTTTCCGTCGATCAGTTCCAGCGTGCGCAGAACCGGTTCGCTGGCATGGTCGAACGCAGCTCAATACCTCCCCTGGTCGCAGTCGGGAGAGAGACGCTGTCGCCTTGCGGGCTCCGCGCTCTCGCTCACTTTGCCGGCGACGGTCAGCAGCCCCGGTGGGTCCTGCGTCCGTCTCATGCAGTACAGTCCACTTAGCTGGTAGAGTCTCATTAACTCGCCCGGCGGGTGCGCGCTGTCGCTAAGATAGAAGCGAATGCAGGCCTCGGCACCTGCAGGCAAAGCATCCGGAGCGACCCGGCTGAATTCGCGGCGTTTCCGGCCGGTGACCGGCGGCCTCACGGACCAGTTCGCAAACTCCCTGAAATCCCGAGCCAGAACCTCATCCAGCCGAACCGGCCAGAGGCCGGCCTCCGTCAGCTGAGCCTTCGTGCTGAAGCTTTGTCCCAAGCTGATCGTGCGGTAGGCCCTCAACGGGTCTACGAACGGGTCAGGCCCGCAATCTACGAAGGGCAAGGTAGATGCGGACACACCGCACGTGTAGCTCGCGGGAACAGAAATCCGCGACCGGTCAAAGCTGAGCGTCCCGTCCGCGACGCCGCGTTCCGACGCCAATCTCGTCGCCGTGAAGTCCCATGGCCCTCCTGGTAGCAGAGGGTCGTCTTGGGCAACGCATGAGGCGAGAACAACAAGAACCAACGGAAGCGCGGCGATGCGCAACGAAATAGTCGGCAATATTACCAAGACTCCATACTCAAGGTCTTCACATGGATTGGCCGTCAGACTGTCTCGCGCGTTGATCCTGATCAACGTGCGAAACGCCTCGAGAGCCAAGTGAATAAGCCGCCTGACCGAAGGCCGATGCGAGGCGCCGTCGAAAAGCAAGGCGGCGTCACGCGACGCGATCCGGGCCCGCCGACCGTCGCGCCAAATGGCACATGCCTCACTTAGGAGGCGGTCCGCTCAGGGTCCGCCGCACCGCGTCGCGCCAGCCGGCGTAGCGGGACTCGCGGGTCGCCTCGTCCATGGCGGGCTCGAAGCGGCGGTCGAGGGACCAGGAGCGGGCGAATTCGGCGGCATCCGGGTAGAGGCCGGCGCGCATTCCGGCGAGCCAGGCGGCGCCCAGCGCGGTCGTCTCGGCCACTTTCGGGCGGTCCACGGCGACGCCCAGCGTGTCGGCGAGGTTCTGCATTGTCCAGTCGGAGGCGGTCATGCCGCCGTCCACGCGCAGGGTGCCTGTCGCGAAATGGCCGTCATCGGCCGCGTCGGCGCGCATCGCCTCCCAGAGGTCGCGGGTCTGGAAGGCGACGCTTTCGAGTGCTGCGCGGGCGATCTCGGCCGGGCCGGAATTGCGGGTGAGGCCGTAGATCGCGCCGCGCGCGTCCGGGTCCCACCACGGCGCGCCGAGGCCGGTGAAGGCGGGGACGAGGTAGAGCCGCTGTTTCTCGTCGGCGGCTTCGGCGAGGCCCTGGGTCTCGGCGGCCGCCTTGATGATCCCGAGGCCGTCGCGCAGCCATTGGACCACGGCCCCGGCGATGAAGATCGAGCCTTCGAGCGCGTAGGTCGGCTTGCCGTCGAACTGGTACGCGATGGTGGTCAGAAGGCGGTTGTGGCTGGTGGCGGGACTGTCGCCGGTATTCATCAGCGCGAAACAGCCGGTGCCGTAGGTGGATTTCATCATGCCGGGCTCGAAACAGGCCTGGCCGATCGTGGCGGCCTGCTGGTCGCCGGCGACGCCGAGAATGGGGATCGGCGCGCCGAGAACGTCGGTCGTGCCGAAATCGGCGGCGCAGTCGAGAACCTCGGGCAGCATCGCCAGGGGCACGCCGAGCAGGTCGCAGATCTCCGCGTCCCAGGCGCCGTCGTGGATGTTGTAGAGCAGGGTGCGCGCGGCGTTGGTGGCGTCGGTGACGTGACGCGCGCCGGCGGTGAGATTCCAGATCAGCCAGCTGTCCACGGTGCCGAAGAGAAGCTCGCCCTTCGCGGCGCGGTCGCGGGCGCCTTCGACGCCGTCGAGGATCCATTTGAGCTTGGTTCCGGAGAAATAGGGGTCGAGGATGAGGCCGGTGCGGGCGGTGATCATCGCCTCGTGGTTCGCCTCGCGGAGCGCCGCGCAGATGTCGGCGGTGCGGCGGTCCTGCCAGACGATGGCGTTGTGGATCGGCGCGCCCGTGGCGCGGTCCCAGACGAGGGTGGTCTCGCGCTGGTTCGTGATGCCGATGGCGGCGATGTCCGGCGGTTCGATCCCGGCGCGGGCGATCGCTTCGCGGCAGGTGTCGAGGGTGGTCGACCAGAGATCGGCGGGATCGTGCTCGACCCAGCCGGAATGCGGAAAGTGCTGCGGGAATTCGGCCTGGGCGGTCGCGACGACGGCCATGTCCGCGTCGAAGACGATCGCGCGGGTCGAGGTGGTGCCCTGGTCGATGGCGAGGATGTGCTTCATTGCGGGGCGGCCTTTCGATTGACGTGACCGACCGTGAGTCGGAGGCGCTCACGCATCGGGGTTGGTTTGCGCCTGCCGGTCGCTCTCCCGCGCCGGCAGGCTCCAGTAGATGAAGAGGTCGTAGGCCACGGCCAGAACGGTCGGACCGATGAACAGGCCGGGCAGACCGTAGGCGATGGTTCCGCCGAGAATTCCAACCAGAATGACCGGCATCGGCGTCTCGAGCCCCTTGCCCATCACGATGGGCTTGAGCGGATGCTCGATGGCGCCGGCGGCGACGAGGTAGCCGGTAAAGAGAACGGCCGGCATCGTGTCGTGGGTGAGCCAGAACCAGATCACGACGGGAATGACGACAAGCGCGCTCCCGAGCTGCGCGGTGGCGAGGATGAACGCGGCGAGGGACAGGAGCCCGGCATGGGGAACGCCCGCGACGATGAGACCGACCCCGATCAGGAGCGCCTGGAGCGCCGAGACGCCGATGACGCCGCGTGCGACGTTTCGGATCGTGGCGCCTGCGAGGGTGACGAAACCCGAGCCGCGCGGACCGGCCACGCGCATCGAGATCGCGTCGATCCGCTCGGCGAGGCGCGGTGCGGGGACGAACAGGAAGCCGGCGACGACCACCGAGGCCGCGAAGACGAGGAGGCTGCCGGCGAAGCCCGCCGCGGCCTTCAGCAGCCATTCGCCGGGTGCAAGCATGACGTGGCCGTAGCTGTCGATGAACCCGCTGAAATTCGATGTCGCGGTGGTCCAGAAGGTGTCGAGGCCGTCGCCGATCACCGGCAGGGTCTTGAGAGCTTCGGGCGGCTGCGGGATCGAGAAGGTTCCCGCCATGACGCGCGTCGCCAGCGCCTCCAGCGAGGACACGGCGCTGGCGCCGAGGATCGCGGCGGGGCCGAACACGGTGGCGAGACAGAGCAGCGTCACCGCCGCCGCCGCGATGCGTCCGTGACCGCCAAGCCTCGCGCGGAGCCAGTCGAAGAGCGGGTAGAAGGCGACGGCGAGGATGATCGACCATGCGATCAGCGGCAGGAACGGCAGCGCCAGCGTGAATGACACGTAGATGCCCAGCGCCAGCAAACCGAGGCGGATCGCGACGTCGAAAACGGCGGTCTCCGGCCTTGGCGGCGGGTCCGGTCGCTGGCTGACGTCGGTCATTCCGTCCGGGCCGCGCCCCGCGGGCCACCGGCGCGGAGGCGGGCGGCATCCTGGCGCATCCGGTCCGACAGGATCGCGATGAGCGCCGCGCGTCGCCGCGTGCCGCAGGAGCCGTTCCGCATTGTTCCGTCCTCCCTCGACCGCCTTGGCAGCTTCTCACGGCGGAAGTTCGCGCGCCCGCCCGTGCGCTCCGACCGACGGAATGCTGATCGGAGGCCTGTATTGTTCATCGGCGCGTGATGGCTGGCAAGCCCTCTTGGGCGCCGTCGGAAAGGCGAGCCGGGCGTTCTTGCCAGCGGATCGGGGCGGGAATAGAAGGATGTGACGCGTTTGAAAGCTCAAATGGCCCAGAATTTCCGCCATTCCGAAATCCTGACCATCGCCCGCGAGGCGGGCAAGGTGACCGTCGAGGGTCTGGCCAGCCATTTCAGCGTGACGGCGCAGACCATCCGGCGCGACCTGACCGAGCTCTGCGAGATCGGGCAGCTGACGCGGGTGCATGGCGGGGCGATGATCCCGTCCGGCGTGATCGCGCTCGGCTACGAGGACCGTCGGAGCCTGGCGTCGTCCGAGAAGGCGGCGATGGCGCGGATGGTCGCGGCGCAGATCCCCGACGGCGTGTCGATTTTCATGAACATCGGCACGACGACGGAAGCCGTGGCGCATGCCCTTCTGAAGCATCGCAACCTGATGGTGGTGACCAACAACCTCAACGTCGCGAACATCCTGGCCACGAGCCCGAACGTCGAGGTGATCGTGGCGGGCGGCATCCTGCGCCGGGCGGACGGCGCGCTGGTCGGCGACGTGACGGCTGAGTTCATCGGACAGTTCAAGGTGGATTACGCGATCATCGGCTCGGCGGCGGTGGACCCGGACGGATCGCTGCTCGACTACGATTTCCGAGAGGTGCGCGTGGCGCAGGCGCTGATCAAGAACGCGCGCAAGAGCTATCTGGTGGCGGACCACACCAAGTTCAAAATGGCGGCGCCGGTGCGGATCGCGAGCCTGGCGGAGCTCGACGGGTTCTTCACGGACGTGACGCCGCCGAAATCCATCGTGCGGCTTTGTGCGGACAACGACGTGTTCATCCGGACGGTCGAGCATTCGGGCAGGGCGCGCTGATCGGCGGTTGATCCGCGTCAACGACCTGTCACATTCGCCGTGCAGTATTGGTCTCGTCCGAAAAAGAGAGGAGACCTGAATGGAAAAGACGATGCGCGCCGCCGTTGTAACGTAGCTGGGCCAGCCGCTGGACATCCGCGAGATCGACTGGCCGGAACCGGGGCCGGGCGATATCCTGGTGCGGGTGCGGGCCAGCGGCGTCTGTCATACCGATCTGCACGCGGTCACCGGCGACTGGCCGGTCAAGCCCACGCCGCCGTTCATTCCGGGCCATGAGGGCGTGGGCGAGGTGGCGGCGCTGGGCGCGGGCGTCACGGGCGTGCGCGAGGGCGAACGGGTCGGCGTGCCTTGGCTCTATACCGCCTGCGGGCATTGCGAGCATTGCGTCGGCGGCTGGGAGACGCTGTGCGAGAGCCAGGAGAACACCGGGTATTCGGTGAACGGCGGATTCGCCGATTATGTCGTCGCCGATCCGGAATATGTCGGATGGACTGGATTTCGGGGCCGCCGCGCCGGTGCTCTGCGCCGGGGTGACGGTCTACAAGGCGCTCAAGGAGACCGAGGTGAAGCCGGGCCAGTGGGTGGTGATCTCGGGCATCGGCGGGCTGGGCCATTTGGCGGTGCAATAAGCCAAGGCGATGGGGATGCGCGTGGCGTGCGTCGACGTGGCGGACGAGAAGCTGGCGCTGGCGCGGAGCCTCGGCGCGGACGTCGCGGTCAACGCGGCCGAGAAGGATCCGGTCGCCTGGATGACGCGCGAGATCGGCGGCGCGCATGGCGCGGTGATCACGGCGGCCAACACGACGGCGTTCCAGCAGGGGATCGGGATGCTGCGCCGGCACGGCACGATGTCTCTGGTCGGTCTGCCGCCGGGGACGTTCCCGACGCCGATCTTCGAGGTGGTGCTCAAGCGGCTGACGATCCGGGGCTCCGATCGTGGGCACGCGGCTCGACCTGAGCGAGGCGCTGGCCTTCGCGGGGGACGGGATGGTCGCGTCGCATTTCAGCTGGGACAAGCTCGACAACGTCAACGCGGTGTTCGACCGGATGCGCGCGGGCGCGATCGACGGGCGTGTGGTGCTCGACCTTCGGTAGGGTGCCGCGGGGCTTGCCATCCGGGCGGAAACGGCGAAGCTTGCGCCCGGACGCAATGGCGGGGCGCGGAACATGGCGGAATTCGGACGGATCCTGATCACCGGGGCGGCGGGGTCGCTGGGCGGCCATCTGCGGACGGGACTGGCGCATCTGGCGGACCGGGTGCGCCTGGTGGACGTGAAACCGATGGGTGACGCGGCGGCGCACGAGGAGATCGTGGTCTGCGATCTTTCGGACAAGGCTGCGGCGTTGGATGTCACGAAGGGCTGCGACGCGATCCTGCATTTCGCGGGGCATCCGAGGGAACAGACGTTCGAGGAGATCATCGCGGACACGCTGCCGGCCGCCTACCACGTATACGAGGGCGCGCGGTTGGGCGGGTGCCGGCGGGTGGTCTATGCCAGTTCGATCCACGCGGTGGGGTTTCACGACGTCGACGCGGTGCCGGACACGCGCGCGGCGCATCGGCCGGACACGTTCTACGGGCTGACCAAGACCTTCGTGGAGGATCTGGGGTCGCTCTACTGGGACAAGTTCGGGGTGGAGACGGTCGCACTGCGGATCTGTTCGTGTTTTCCGGAGCCGGCGGATCGGCGGATGCTGTGGTCGTGGCTGAGCTTCGACGATTGCGTGCGTCTGGCGGAGGCGGCGCTGACGGCGCCGCGCGTGGGATTCTCGGTGGTCTACGGGACGTCGGACAACGCCCAGCGCGGGGTGTCGAACGTCCATGCGACCCATGTCGGGTTCCGGCCGAGGGACAGCGCGGACGGGTTCGCGGCATCGGTGATGGCGGCGACCGACACGCCCGATCCGCAGGCGGTGGCGACGCGGGTGGTCGGCGGCGGGTTCGCGGCGACGGGGCATCCGGATGACGGGAAATAGCTCCGCCGACATTCTGATCTGCGGCGGGGCGGTGGTCGGGAGCGCCGTGGCGTATCACCTGACGCGGCTCGGGTTTGACGGGCGGATCGTCGTGGTGGAGCGGGATCCGGGCTATGCGAAGGCGGCGACGGGGCTTTCGGCGAGCGGGATACGGTTGCAGTTCTCGGACCCGCTGAACGTCGCGATCTCGCGGTTCGGGGTCGAGACGATCCGGGGCTTCGGGCTGACGTTCCATGAGCAGGGGTATCTGTATCTGGCCGATACGGAGGCCGGGGCGGCGGAATTGCGGTCACGCGCGGCGGTTCAGATGGCGGCGGGCGCGGGGACGGAGCTGCTGGACCGCCAGGCGCTGGCGGCGCGGTTCGGGCATCTGAATGTCGGGGATCTGACGCTGGCGGCGTTCGGGGCGCGCGACGAGGGGTGGTTCGACAACATGGGGCTGCTCGCGGCGTTCCGGGACGGGGCGCGGGAAGCGGGGGTGGAGTATCTGACGGACACGGTCGTCGGGATGGAGATGGATGGCGCGCGCGTGGCCGCGGCGCGGCTCGCGTCCGGCGGGCGGATCGGATGCGGTCACTTCGTGAACGCGGCGGGAGGCACGGGCGCGGAGGTCGCGGCGATGGCGGGGGTCGCGATCCCGGTGGAGCGGCGGAAACGGACCGTTTTCAGTTTCGACGTGGCGGAGCGGCCGGACGGTCGCCTGCCGCTGATGATCGATCCATCGGGGGTCTGGTGCCGGCCGGAGGGCCCGGGGTTCATCGCGGCCTGCACGCCCGATCCGGACCCGGCGGTGGAGGCGGAGGATTTCGAGCCGCGGCATGCGGAGTTCGAGGAGATGGTCTGGCCGGTCCTGGCGGCGCGCGCGGAGTGTTTCGAGAGGGTGAAGCTGCGCGGCTTCTGGGCCGGGCATTACGATTACTGCACGCTCGACGCCAACGCGATCGTCGGGCCCCATCCGGAGATCGGCAATCTGCACCTCGCGAACGGGTTTTCCGGGCACGGGTTGCAGCAGGCGCCGGCGGTCGGGCGTGGCATCGCGGAGCGGATCGCGTTCGGGGAATACCGGACGCTGGACCTCGGGCCGCTCGGGTTCGGGCGGGTGGCGGAGGGGCGCAGACAGGTCGAGCGGTGCGTGATCTGAGCGGACTGTACGATGTGCTGCACGCGACCTGGCCGGCGGCCGAGACGCGGCGGGCGGGGCCTTGGACGTTGCGGCGCGGGGATGGCGGTGGCAGCCGGGTGTCGGCGGCGACGCTGGACGGCGGGATCGGCGAGTTCGAAGCGGCGGAGGCCGGCATGCGGGCATGGGGCCAGCGGCCGATCTTCATGGTCCGGTCGGGCGAAGCGGCGCTCGACGCGGCCTTGGAAGAGCGGGGCGGTGTCCGGTTCGATCCGACGGTTCTGATGGTGGCGGAGACGGAGCGTCTCGCGGGAGAAGTCGACGCCGCCACGATGGTCTGCGACGCGCCGCTGGCACGCCTGGCGGAGATCTGGGCGGGTGGCGGCGTCGGTCCGGCGCGGCTCGCAGTCATGGCGCGGGCGTGCGCTCCGAAGACCTGGCTGCTCGGGCGGACGGGAGACCACGCCGTCGCGGCGGCATTCGTGGCGATTCATGGTCGAACCGCGATGCTGCATGCGCTGGAGGTGGCGCCCGAGGCGCGGCGCGCGGGTCTCGGGGCGGCGATGACACGGGCGGCCGCGCGCTGGGCCGGGGTGAACGGGGCCGACAGGCTCGCGCTTGCGGTAACGGAGGCGAACGCGCCGGCGCGGGCGCTTTACGCCGGTCTGGGGTTCCGGAAAGCCGGTGAGTACCATTATCGCCGCAGTCCGGAGCCGATCTGAGCGGACATTGCGCCAGATCAAGTCGTTTGGTCGCCCGTGGTGTTCTACCCGTCACACAACTGACATCGAAATGTCGTGATTCGGACGATCGTGAACGGTCGCGATCATTCGTCGGGGGGGACGGAATGAGCGAAAACGTATGGAACGTGCGGAAGGTCGAAGAGGGCCTTCTGGTCAACAGGGGCGAGCTGTTCAGGCTCGGCTCGGCAATTCTGTTCATCGTGCTGATCATGCTGTTCGCGATGGCCCGCGGGCCCGGCGGGCCCGGCGGCACGCTGCTGGTGATGGCGGCGATGATCGGCGGCTACATGGCGCTGAACATCGGCGCCAACGACGTGGCCAACAATGTCGGTCCGGCGGTGGGATCGCATGCGATCACCCTGACCGGGGCGATCATCATCGCGGCCGTGTTCGAGGCGTCGGGAGCCCTGATCGCCGGCGGCGACGTCGTGGGCACGATCAAGAGCGGGATCATCGATCCGGCGCAGATCAGCGACACCGACACGTTCATCTGGATCATGATGGCGGGGCTGCTCGCGGCCGCTTTGTGGCTGAACTTCGCCACGGCCGTCGGCGCGCCGGTCTCGACCACGCATTCCATCGTGGGGGGCGTTCTGGGGGCGGGTGTCGCGGCCGGGGGCTGGGGCATCGCGGATTGGGGCGTCGTCGGGACGATCGCCGCGTCCTGGGTGATCTCACCGGTTCTGGGCGGGATCATCGCCGCCACGTTCCTCTACATCATCAAGCGCACGATCACCTATCAACCGGACCTGCTGGCCGCCGCGCGAAAGGTGGCTCCCATCCTGATCGCCGTGATGGCCTGGGCGTTCGGGACGTATCTGATGCTCAAGGGTCTGAACAAGGTCCTGCCGGTCAGCTTTTTCGGCGCGAGCGTCATCGGCCTCGTCGCGGCCGGCATCGTCTGGGTGGCGATGCGGCGGTATGTCGATCAGGTGACGCCCGATCTCACCAACGACAAGGAGGGCGTCAACGCGCTTTTCACCATTCCGCTGATCTTCGCCGCGGCCCTTCTGAGTTTCGCGCATGGGGCCAACGACGTGGCGAACGCCGTCGGGCCGCTGGCCGGCATCTCCGAGGCGGTGATGCACGGCGACATCGCGGGCAAGGCGCCGATCCCGCTCTGGGTCATGCTGGTGGGCGCCGCGGGCATCGCGCTCGGTCTCGCGCTCTACGGGCCGAAACTGATCAAGACGGTGGGCTCGGAGATCACCGAGCTCGACAAGGCGCGGGCCTTCTGCGTGGCGCTCGCCGCCGCGATCACGGTGATCATCGCCTCGCAGCTCGGCCTGCCGGTCAGCTCGACGCACATCGCGGTGGGCGGCGTTTTCGGCGTCGGCTTTCTGCGCGAGTATCTGAAAGTCAGCTATTCCCGCATGATCGAGGACATCCGCGAGCATCATCGGGACAACGTCGGCGAGGGCGAGACGGTGGACGAGTTTCTGGCGCGGTTCGAGGCGGCCAGCGTCCAGGAGAAGGGCGACATGCTGCGCACGCTCAAGTCGGGCGGCACCGCGGGCGCGCTGGAGCGGTCCGAGCGTAAAGCCCTGCAGAAGATCCAGCGGATCGAGCTGGTCAAGCGCAAGCTGCTGCTGCGGATCGCGGCGGCTTGGGTCATCACGGTGCCGGCGGCCGGGCTGCTGTCGGCGATGATCTTCTTCATGATCCGGGGGGCGCTTCTGCCATGAGGACGACCGCACCGGTGCTGTGCGCCGTCGATTTCTCCGACGATTCGGAGGCGGCGCTGCTTTGGGCGGCGGCCCAGGCGGAGCGGGAGGATGCGCCGCTGATCGTGCTGCACGTGGTGCATGATCCCGCGTCGAGCCCCGGGTTCTACCGCAAGCCGGATGCGGACTGGCTGCAGCCGATGGAGGAGGTGGCGGCCGAGATGTTTACGGAGTTCCTCGCGGGCGTGCGGCAGCGCCACCCAGAGGCGTCGGGCCTCGCGCGGGTCGAGACGAGGCTGGTGACCGGCCTGCCTTCGGGCCGGATCAGCGAGGTCGCGGCCGAGGTCGGGGCCGGACATGTGGTGGTGGGCAGCCGCGGACGCACCGGGCTGCCGCATGTCATGCTGGGCTCGGTCGCCGAGCGTGTCGCCCAGATCGCCGAGGCACCGGTGACGGTCGTGAAGACACGGGAAGGCGGGACGCGATGACGACGGAACTCGACAAATTCGCGCTGTTCACCGGGCTTTTCGGCGGTCTCGCGCTCTTTCTCTTCGGCATGGACCTGATGACGGCGGCGCTGAAACGCGCGGCCGGCGACAAGCTGAAGGATCTGCTGGGCAAGGTCACCAGCAACCGCTTCATGGGCGCGGGAATGGGCGCGGTCGTGACCGGGCTGGTGAACTCGTCCTCCGTGACGACGGTGATCCTCGTGGGGTTCATCTCGGCCGGGCTGATGTCGATGACCCAGAGCGTCAGCGTCATCATGGGCGCCAATATCGGCAGCACCGTGACGGCGCAGATCCTCGCGTTCAACGTGACGCGCTTCGCGCTTCCGATGATCACGATCGGGTTTCTGATCTCGTTCCTGGGGAAACGGCAGAACACGCAGGATTACGGGCGGATGCTGCTCGGCATCGGGCTGGTGTTCTACGGGATGGGGCTGATGAGCACGGCGATGACGCCGCTGCGGTCCAACGAGGCGTTCATCGGTTTCATCGCCACGCTGGAAAACCCGGTGCTCGCGGTGCTGACCGGCATGGTGTTCACGGCGATCATCCAGTCCTCGGCGGCGACGACCGGCATCGTGATCGTGCTGGCCGGTCAGGGGATCATGACGCTGGAGACGGCGATCGCGGTGGCGATGGGGGCGAATATCGGCACCTGCGCGACGGCGGGCCTCGCCGTGATCGGCAAACCGCGCGAGGCGGTGCGCGCGGCGGTGGTGCACGTGCTGTTCAACGTCGCCGGCGTTCTGATCTGGATCCTGTTCATCGACCAGCTCGCGGCATTCGTCCGCGCCATCTCGCCGGGCGGCGACGTGCCGCGCCAGGTCGCGAACGCGCATACGATCTTCAACGTGGCGAACACGGTTCTGTTCATCGGCTTCACCGCGCAGATCGCGCGGTTCGTCGAGTGGCTGGTGCCGGACAAGCCGATTTCCAAGGACGCGCCGCTGACGCCGAAATATCTCGACAAGGAGCTCTTGACGACGCCGGCCTTCGCGATCGGAAACGCCCGCCGCGAGATCGGCCGGCTCGGGGAATACGTTACCGGCATGCTGAGGAAGTCGCTGGAGGTCAACCTGTCGGGCTCCGCCGAGGCGCTCGAGAAGCTGCACGCGATGGACCGGCCGGTCGATGACCTGCACCGCGCGATCCTCGAATACCTCGGCGACGTGTCGAAGTCGCGCCTGTCGGACGCGCAGTCGCACGACCTGATGCAACTCGTGAGCGTCGCCAACGACCTCGAACACATCGCCGACGTCATCGCGTCGGACATGGTGACCTCGACGCGCAAGCGGATGCAGGAACACGCCAGCATAACTCCCTACACCGCCGAACGCCTGACAGAATATCACACCCGGGTGGCGCAGGCGCTTGAGGGGGCCGTCCAGTCCGTTATCACCGAGGATCTCGAAATGGCCACAACGGTGCGGAACATGAAACACGACCTCGTCGAGATGTCGCGCTACATCAGCCGCACCCGCTTCGAGCGGCTGAAAAGCGCGGACAGCGGCATCGGGCGCTATGTGCGGGAGGTCGAACTGCTCGAGCTTCTTGACGGCATCTTCAAGACCGCTCGACGGATCGCCCGGAGCCAGATCGAACGGATGGAACCCGAGGTGGCGCCCGCCGCCTGAGCGGGCGTATCGACTTTCACGCGCCGCATGGCTAGCACCGGCCCGGCGGCGCGGGAGGTTTCATGGGATACGCGGCATTCATGTGGGTGTTCGTCGGCGGCACGGCGGGATCGCTGGCCCGCGAGCTTCTGGCGCCGTTGTTGCCGGGATACTGGGTCTGGCTTCCGATCCTGATCATCAACGTCATGGCGTCGTTCCTGATCGGCTGGCTCTATGTCGCGCGGGACAGGCTGCATCCCCGGATGATGCATCTGGGCGCGGTGGGATTCTGCGGCGGCTTCTCGACCTTCTCGCATTTCACCCATGACACGTCGGATCTGATCCTGGCCGGTCAGGTGCTGGAGGCGCTTGGCATGGTCGCGGCGGCCGTGGGCCTCGGGCTCGCGGCGGCGGTCGCGGGCGAGGCGATCGGCCGGCGGTCGGCGCGGTGAACGAGCTCATGCTTCATGCGGCCTTCGGGCTCGGGGGCGGGCTCGGGGCGGTGGCGCGGCATCTCACGGCAACACTGGTGACGCACCGGTTTCCGATCGCGACGCTGATCGTCAACGTGGCGGGATGTCTGATCCTCGGGCTCGGCCTGGCGATGCTGGGCGAGGGCGGCGACGAGTTGCGGCGTCTCGTCTACGGGTTCTGCGGGGGGCTCACGACGTTTTCGAGCTTCGCGTACCAGAGCCTGGACCTGCGTCGGACCCACACGATCATTCACGCGGCGGGAAACATTCTCGGCAGTCTGGTGCTCTGTCTTGCGGCATTCTGGGCAGGGCTCTGGATGGGCGGCGCGCCGGTGATGCCGTGAGGCGGGCCCGGTGACGACAGCCAAGGCGGCCTTTGCCGCCATTCGGGGCGCGCGGGTCTTTTGCTGGGCCCGCGCCTGTTGGCGCGTGCCGACTGCTCTCCAAGCAAGCTTGTCATTATTAGTATCCGGCGACGGGTATTCCCGGCGATTTTCTTTGAAGTGGTTGAATGCAATTGGTGTTTATTGTGGCGCATTAGATAAGCCTCCAAGGGTGTACCGCCACAACCTCTGGCACAGATCCGGGGCTGGTCGTCGAGGGCTGCGGCACAAAAAACTGTGCCAGCCACGCCTTGGACCTCCGCCTAAAGGCGAAGGTCCCAGTATGCCAGCGTCACGTTTTTTGAGCCCGGAGGTTGAGAGAGTGTGGTGTGGACCCCCCTAGTGGTTGAGACCTGACGGAGGATTCCCAAGGCCGTCGCCTTGTGCGAGTCTCGGTGGATGCGCAAGGGTATCAGCATCGAGGTAAGCGCCGCGGACCGTGCCCGATTGGAGGCGGTCGTCGCGGATCGGAACAGCCCGCAGAAGCACGTGTGGCGGGCCGGCATCATTCTGGCGACCGCTGACGGCTTCGGGACGGCGGAGATCATGCGGCGGACGGGCAAGTCCAAGCCGTGCGTCTGGCGCTGGCAGGCGCGGTCCATGACCGAGGGGGTGGACGGTCTGCCGCGCGACAAGACCCGGCCGTCGCGCGTCCCGCCGCTCGGCCCCGAGGTGGCGGAGCGCGTGGTGGCGCTGACGCTGACCGATCCGCCGGCGGAGACCACCCACTGGACCGCCGCCATGATGGCGAAGGCGGCCGGCATCAGCGTCAGCTCGATCCGGCGCATCTGGCGCGCGCACGGCCTGCAGCCGCACCGGGTCCGGCAGTTCAAGCTCTCGAACGATCCGCGCCTCGTCGAGAAACTGCGCGACGTGGTCGGGCTCCATCTCGACCCGCCGGCGCACGCCATCGTGCTCTCGGTCGACGAGAAGAGCCGGATCCAGGCGCTCGACCGGACCCAGCCCGGCCTGCCGATGAAGAAGGGCCGCGCCGGCACGATGACCCACGACTGCAAGCGGCACGGCACGACGACGCTTTTCGCCGCGCTGAACGTGCTCGACGGCACCGTCATCGGCCGCAACATGCAGCGGCACCCGCTGCCCGGCAGCGCATCTTCTTCAGATGCGCGAGAGGGGCCACCAGGAGTTCATCCGCTTCCTCAACACCGTCGAGGCTGCGGTCCCGAAGGACAAGCAGGTCCACGCCATCCTCGACAACTACGCCGCGCACAAACACCCGAAGGTCCGCGCGTGGCTCGACCGCCATCCCCGCTGGACCTTCCACTTCGTGCCGACATCCTGCTCCTGGCTCAATGCCGTCGAGGGCTTCTTCGCCAAGCTCTCGAAGCGCCGCCTCAGGCGCGGGGTCTTCCACTCCATCGTCGACCTCCAGGCCGCCATCGACCGCTTCGTCCGAGAGCACAACGCCGAACCGAAGCCCTTCACATGGACCGCCGATCCGGACAGAATCATCGCGGCCGTCAAGCGAGGGCACCAAGTGTTGGATTCGATCCACTATTATTAGCCCCCTAATCTTAGGGGGTTTCCTCGGGTGAAACGTTTATGTGACACAAAGCATTCGCAGCATTGAGTGCGTTCAAACGCTCGGCGGCAGGGGTGGGACCGCCGGCCACATGGGGAAGAAGCAGTGCATACCAATACCGCGAGCGAGTTGCAGAAGTACCTGCCACGCTGCACGACACAGGGGTAGCCGAGGGCGGCTGGAGGTGATTGTCTGGACGATTCTGACCAAAGGATCGCCCGATGCATCACCGTGCCATTGCCACCCTCCAAGGGATCCTGCGGCAGCATGTCGGACTGGGCAAGAGCCGGCTGGAGACGCTGTGCTTGCTCGTCGTCGGTATGATCAGCGCCCGCACGGTCAACCTCGGTCATCTTGCCTGCGAGCGGCCGACGACGGCGCAGGTCGCCTCGACCTGCCGCCGGTTGCAGCGGTTCTTCCAGCATGTCCGTCTCGGACCGGATTGGCCGGCGCCGCTGGTGACCGGGCTCCCGGGACTTGTCGGGCCGTGGCATCTGGCGCTTGACCGTACCCGGTGGAAGCTCGGCACGCGCGACGTCAACATCCTGGTGCTGGCGGCGGTCACGCGGCGGGCGCGGGCGCCGCTGATGTGGAGCGTGCCCGACAACGACGGCGGCGGCAGCGACACCGCCGCGCGCGTCCGGTTGATGCAGCGTTGCCTGGCGATCTTCGGTGCCGCGAGCATCCGGCTCCTGCTCGCGGATCGGGAGTTCGTCGGGGTCGAATGGATGAACTTCCTCAACGAAAACAATATCTCTTTCGCCATCCGCATGAAGGAGAAGCTCGTCGTGACCACAGAGGACGGCCGTCGCCTCGCCTTGGGCCCGCTGCCGCGGAAATGTCGCGGCGTCCGCACCTTCCGGGCCGCGCTGGTCGGCGACGATGCCCCCGGCCCGCTCTGGCTGAACTTCGCCGCCAGGCGTCTTCAGGGCGGCGAACTCCTCATCGTCGTCTCCAACACTCCGGCCCGCGCCGCCCTCGCCGCCTGCCGCGAACGCATTCGCCATTGTCGCTCGGACCAATGGCGCGACAACGGCTCATCATCGAATGTCTCTTCGGCCACACCAAGACCCGAGGCCTCTGGACTGCCCCCCATTTCGACCGGACAGTCCGGCATGATCATGGAAGGCCCAAGCCTGTGCTTGGGGACATGCTTATGCCCAACGAGAACCACCACCGCGTCGAGGTGATCACCGGCCTTGCCGGACGTCGCTACTGGCCGTCTCACGAGAAGCTGCGCATCATCGAGGAAAGCCTCATGCCGGGGGAATCCGTCTCCGCCGTCGCGAGGCGGAACGGCGTGGCTCCGAACCTCCTGTTCCGGTGGCGCCGGCTGATGGACGAGGGGGGTGCCATGGCCGTGGGATCGAACGAGCCGGTGGTCGCCGCCTCCGAGGTTCGCAAGCTGGAGGACAAGGTACGCGCCTTGGAACGCATGCTTGGTCGCAAGACCATGGAGAACGAGATCCTGCGCGAGGCGCTGGACCAGGCACGGGCAAAAAAACAGACGTGGCATCTGCCGTCGCCGCCCAGGGGCGGTTCCCGGTGAGCCGCGCGGCCGAGGTTCTGGAGGTGAGCCGGTCCCAACTCCATGCGCGGGCATCCGGCGCGGCCAGGGCCCGCGGGGTCTACATCAAAGCGGAAGATGCCGCCCTGCTGCCTGCGATCCGCCGTCTCGTCGATCAGCGCCCGACCTACGGCTATCGTCGCCTCACGGCCCTTCTGAACCGAGAGCGCCGCGGTCTTGGGCTGGAGCCGGTCAATCGCAAACGGGTGCTGCGCATTCTCGGCCAGCACGGCCTGACGCTCGAGCGATCCACCGGCCGGCGGGAAGGCCGCGTCCATGACGGCAAGGTCGCGGTCATGGCATCGAACATCCGCTGGTGCTCGGATGCGTTGGAGATCGGCTGCTGGAATGGCGAGCGCGTCCGCATCGCCTTCATCATCGACGCCTTCGACCGCGAGATCATCGCCCACGCCGCAGTTGCGGGTGCCGGGATCTCCGGCTCGGACATCCGCGACATGATGCTCGCCGCCGTCGAGCGCCGCTTCGGAACCGACCGCGCCCCGCAGGCGATCGAGCATCTTTCAGACAGCGGCAGCTGCTATACCGCCAAACAGACACGCGACTTCGCCGCCGCCTTGGGTCTCACCCCCTGCTTCACGCCGATCCGGTCACCCGAGAGCAACGGGATGAGCGAGTCCTTCGTGAAAACCCTCAAGCGCGACTACGTCCGCGTCACGCCCTTGCCCGACGCCGCCACGGTGCTCGGGCTCGTCCCCGGATGGATCACCGACTACAACACGGTCCATCCTCACTCCGCGCTCCGCATGCGCTCGCCAGCCGAGTTCCGCGAGGCGCTCAACCCCAGCCGGACTGTCCGGTGAAACGGGGGGCACTCCAATCCGCTCAACCGAGCGTTCATGCGACCCGGCACCGCACAGCTGGTCCACATCCGGCGCCATCAAACGGTCGGCGACAAAACCCGGCATCCCGGCCAGAATCTGATGATCGGCGGTCTCCGAAAGAAGCGCCTCCAGCGCAGCCGTTTCTGATATCATGTCCTTGGTCATGGGTGATCTCCCTGATCGGCAGGTCAGGTGTGCAACCCAAATCCTGCCGGAGAACGTCCATGGCCGCCCGGCAACCCGCACGGGCTTCGCCTGAGCTGCGCAAGGCTCCGCTCAGCCCGCGCTACCCTCGGAATTACACCACCCCGCGGGGCACTACTTACTTTGCAAGATGAACCCCTGAGAAATCGCGAACCCTCTGACCCTCGGTCGTTCCGTCAAGCGGATCAGCAGATAACGTGACTGTGCCGATATGGCTGTCCGATGCAACATCTTCGTTTGTTGATTAAAGAACTCTCTTGCCACGGCGGTGCGCGGATCTTCTGGCAGGTCGATTGACAGGGCAGAAGTTCTGCCGTCGGTCTGCGGCAGCCAGCGACTTCGCTGCCGGCCGGTCCGCGGAACCGGCGCCCGCTGAGGGCTCAGAGCGGTCATTGCTTGGAGAATGATCTAGCATGCACCGACGTGCGACCATCAACCCATCCGGTAAGGGGCTTGCTTCGGCTTGTCCCTATTCTTTTGGCCTCGCGTACAAGCAAGCGCGCCAGTATGACGATGGCCTGCTGACGCGGCTGTGGAGGGGGTGTCGGGGTGCGATTGCACGGGTGTTACCGACACAGATACTGGCACAAAATCGGGGTGATGGGGGCGTCCGCTGGGTGGAATTGACGTTGAAAGTAAACGACAAACGCCGGTGCAGGTGTGCGCCTATGGGGTGTGAAACAGCTCGCTTGTCAGTATGAAAGCCGGGTGGCGCGTCGGGTGAGGTCGAGGCGCCGCCGGCCGGCCGCCTTCGGTCACGCCGGTGGAAACCAGCACGATCGAGGCACGCGGAACGCGACGACGTCGCGGGTGTAGTAGCCGGTTTCCGGGCGCCAACTGGTGATCTCGCGGGACGTGGAGCCGTCGCGGCAGACGGGCGGCCCGTCGCCGCGCGCGAGGTAGAGGACGTCGCCCGGTCCGGGGGTCAGGGGATGCTTCTGGGCGTAGTGGTGCGGCGGGAAGCCCTCGGACGGGACCGCGTAGATCGCGAGGTCCTCGTCGCGGAGAGTGTGGAAGAGGTCGGCGAGGAAGCTGCGGCTGTCGCTGACGATGGTGTCGAGGTTCTCGGCGCGCGCGATTTCGGCGGCGCGGAGGCTGACCGCGGCCTGGCCGACATGACGCTTGAGCACGAGGTTCGGGCCGCCGGCGCGCCAGGTGTCGGCCTGGATCGCGGCGATGGGCAGGGCGGCGGTGATGACGAGCGCGATGACGAATGACAGCGCGAGAAGGCGGCGATGGCCGCGCAGGACGGCGATGCCGGCGATCACGACCGAGAGATGCGCGGCGGCGGCCCAGTTGGCGTTCGCGCCGGATTGCAGGGCCTGGAAGGACACGATCGCGAAGACGGGCGCGGAGAGGAAGGCGAGCCATTTGAGACGCCAGTCCGCGCCGAGACGGCCGAGCGCCACGATCCAGGCGGTGAAGATCACCGGGCCCGCGATGGCGAACTGGCCGGCGATGAACTCGGCGAGGTCCCAGGGCCGGAGCTGGAAGCCCTCGAAGTCGACGTTGTCGCCGGTGTGGCGGATGGTCGAGAAACCGTTGGCTGCGTTCCAGGCGAGATTGGGCGCGATCACGGCGAGGGCCACGGCGGCGGCGATCAGGGCGTTTCGGCCGGAGATCCGGGCGCGCGGGATGGCGAGGGCCGCCAGCGCGGCGGTCAGCGGGAAGTAGATCATCGCGTATTTCGCGAGCAGGCCGGTTCCGATGGCGGCGCCGAGGGTGACGGCCCAGAGCGCCGAGCGGTCCTCGGTCAGATGCAGCCAGGCCAGCATCGCGAGCGCGAAGCAGAACAGCATCGGCGTGTCGGTCGAGACGAGCAGCGAGCCGAGCGCCACGGCCGGCAGCGTCACATAGGCGAGGCCGGCGAGCGCGCCGATGGCGGGATCGAAGAGGCGCTTTGCCACGAACATCAGCACCATGGCGGTGGCGCCGTGGAAGAGCGGGAGCGGCAGGCGGATCCAGAAGGTGGAGTCCGAGCCGATCTCGGTGAAGAGGCGCAGGATCCAGCCGATCAGCGGCGGCTTGGAGTAATAGCCCCAGGCCATTTCCTGGCCCCAGAACCAGTATTGCGCCTCGTCGACGAAGAGATCGGTGGTGTTGAACGGCAGGAGCGCCACGCGCCAGAGGGTGACGAGCGCGATGCCCGCCAGCCCGAAGGCAAGCGGATCGCGGTCAGACGGCGGCGCGTTTCTCGGCACGGATGAGCCAGAGGTTCCGGGAGTAGATGAAGAGCCCCGTCGATTGCCCGAGGATGAAGACCGGATCGCGACGGTGGACCGCATAGGCGAAGAGAATGACGCCGCCGGCCAGCGAGAACCACCAGAAGGCGGTCGGGATCACCGATTTCTGCGCGCGTTCCGACGTGATCCACTGGATGATGAAACGCATCGAGAACATGACCTGCCCGCCAAGTCCGACGACGACCCACCAGAACTCGCCCCAATGATCGACGTTCAGAAATGAAAACAGGGTGTCCGTCATGTCGCTTCGGTCCTTTCGACGCCTTTGGCCTTCTTGCGCCGGCGGATCAGCCAGGCGACGCCGACCAGGTCGGAGATGCTGACCAGCGCGCGGCTGAGATTGGCGTAGTTGGAGCTTCCGGCGTGGCGCTCGGCATGGGCGACGTCGACATGGATGACCGTCCAGCCGTCACGGGCGAAGAGCGCCGGCAGGTAGCGGTGCATGTGGTCGAAATACGGCAGCGCCAGGAACGCGTCGCGGCGGAACGCCTTGAGGCCGCAGCCGGTGTCGCGGGTGCCGTCGCGCAGGATGGCGACGCGGATGGCGTTGCCGGCCTTGGAGGCCCAGCGCTTGGAGAGCGTGTCCTTGCGGCCGACGCGTTGGCCGGCGATCAGGGCGACGTCGCCCGGAAAGGCGTGGCCGTCGAGCGGCGCGAGCAGTTTGGGGATCTCGGATGGCGGGTTCTGACCGTCGCCGTCGAGCGTGACGATAACGTGGCCGCGCGCGGCGAGGACCCCGGAATGGATCGCGGCGGATTGGCCCGCGCTCGAGGCGTGCCGGACGAGGCGCAGGAACGGGTGGCGGTCGCGGAGCGCCAGGATGGCGTCGCCGGTGCCGTCGGTCGAGCCGTCATCGACGAGGATCGCCTCGAAGGGCCGGAAGGACGCGCAGGCCTCGGCGATGCCGCCGGTCACCAGCGCGAGGTTGTCGCGCTCGTTTTTCATCGGGATGACGATTGTCAGCCAAGGGGCCGGTCCAGATGCTGGCGACATTGCGCGGCGCTTCCCTTGCGACTGCCGAGCGGAACGCGTCGCGACGCGCCGGCGTGTGGCGGATCGGATGCCTCAAGAGCGTCGGCCTTGACGAAGCCTTTGTAATGCATGGCTAAAGGCTGAGACGGCCAACCATGGTTGGCGCGTACTTAGACAATACGCCGCCGTGCCGCAACCGGATTCCGGATGGCACCCGGGCCTCAGCGGCAGCGTTCCTCGGCCTCGGTGACGGCGGCGGTGAAGCCGATCAGGGAGAAGGTGTCGATGGTAGTCGTTCCGCGCGTGGACACCCCCGTCACCTTGGCTTCGGCGCCGCGCCGCATGGCCGCGACCACCCGGGCGTCCTCGGCCGGAGATGCGGGCCAGGCCCATTGGTTCGAGTCGCCGGTACCGGGCGAGAGGCTGAACGTCTCGGAGCCGACCTCGACACGCACGGTCTCGGCCAGCGGGTAGCCTGCGCTGAAGCTGACCTCGTTCGCGACGTTCTGCGACGGGCGGAAAGACACGAACAGCCGGATCACGCCGCGCTCGACCTGGACGGACGCGCCGCCGCGCCGGGCGTCGGAATTCTTGGGCTGGGTCATGACGTAGCATTCCTTCGGACTGCCCGCCACGTAGACGGCCCAGTCGGAGTGCACCGCGACCGGGTCGATGCGCTCCTGCGCCCCGGAGGGCGCGGCCATTGCGGACAGGGCGCAGACCGCGAGGGCCTTCCACGTCATTGACGTCATCGGTTCTTGTCTCCTGCTCGATCACCCGCTTGTGTTCCGCTTCGGGCAGGTGATGCGCCGCCATCGGACAGTCAAGCTTGTTTTTGTCCTCAATCTGCTCCTACGATACTCCAACTGTAACAGGGATTTCCACCCCTTTGCGTATGGTCGGGCCATGGTCGCGTCCGAACGGGGCGGACGGCGACGGCGACGAGGCGGAGAGCGATGCCCCCAGCGCGGGCGAACGGTCATGCGGGCGCGGGCGACGCCGAGCTTCTGCTCGCGGTGGCGGCGCGTGACCGTCCGGCGTTCATCGAGCTTTTCGGGCGCTATGCCGGGCGCATCAAGGGGTTCATGATCCGTCAGGGTTCGAGCCCGCAGGACGCCGACGAGATCGCCCAGGAGGTCATGGTCTCGATCTGGCGCCGCGCCGGGACGTTCGATCCGGAGCGGGCGGGCGCCGCGACGTGGATCTTCGCCATCGCGCGCAACAGGCGCATCGACATGATCCGAAAGACGCGGCGGCCCGCGCCGGACCCGAACGATCCGCTGTTCCAGCCGGACCCTGAGCCGGACGGGATGGAGACGCTGACCGCCGCGGAGCGCGAGGTTCAGGTGCGCGAGGGCATCCGGGCGTTGCCGGAGGAACAGCGCCGGATCCTCATGGCCGCGTTCTACGACGGGTTGAGTCACGGCGAGATCGCCGAGCGGTTCGATCTGCCGCTCGGGACGGTGAAGTCTCGGATCAGGCTGGCGTTCCGGGCGCTGCGGGGATCGCTGGAGCCGGGTCTGGGGGAGGGGTTGACCGATTGAGCGCCGGTCAGTCGCGGACGACGAAGACCGAATGGGACGCATGCTGGGCGACGTGGCCGGCATTGGAGCCGAAGACGTACTCGCCGATGCCGGGTCTGTGCGAGGCCATCACGATGAGATCGGCGCCGAGCTCGGTCGCCTTTCGGACGATCGTCTTGTCCAGATCGATGGTCAGATCGTGGACGCGAATCATCTCGGAGCGCATGGGGTGGCCGAGACGTTTCCCGGCTTCATCGGCGAAGGCGGCGAGTTTTTCTCCTATTCCTCTGGCGTGTGGGCGACGGTGCTCGGCTCGTTTCCGTGACGCCGACGAGGACGAGGTCGGCGCCGTAGTGGCTGGCGAGATCGGCCGCGGATTTGAGCGCCTTTTCGATCCGATCCGGGTGGGCGAGGTCGACGGGTGCGAGGATGCGTTCGTACATGGTGCTGCTCCGTTTTTCCGGCGTTCGGGTGGACGGGCGCCGCCGCCAGACCGTGGACAGGTTAGCAAGACCGGTCGGCGGACGGCAACCGGGGGCGGCGGTTCGCTTGCCGGGGCACGGAATCGGCGCTAGACACGCGGCCATGAAGCGGGTTTTCGACATGGATGATCGCGCGCGGATGCCCTGGCGGTTTTTCGGCCGGCGGCATCGTCCGGCCTGCGACGCCTGAACCGAGGCGCACCCGCCCGACCCGACGCGTTTCCCTCCGTTGAGAAGAGATTTCCATGTCCGCTCCGAAAACAATCTACGACAAGATCTGGGACAGCCATCTGGTGCACGAGGCGCCGGACGGGACCAGTCTGCTTTATATAGATCGCCATCTGGTCCATGAGGTGACAAGCCCGCAGGCCTTCGAGGGGCTGCGGATGACAGGTCGGACGGTGCGCGCGCCGGAGAAGACCACGGCCGTGCCTGATCACAACATCCCGACGGACGTGAACCGGGCGAATGGCATCGAGAACGAGGAAGGCCGCATCCAGGTCGAGACGCTGCGTCAGAACGCGGCCGATTTCGGTATCGAGATGTACGACGTCAACGACGTGCGCCAGGGGATCGTCCACATCATCGGGCCGGAGCAGGGCCTGACGCAGCCGGGCATGACGATCGTCTGCGGCGACAGCCACACGGCGACGCACGGGGCGTTCGGGGCGCTGGCGCACGGGATCGGGACGTCGGAGGTCGAGCACGTGCTCGCCACCCAGACGCTGATCCAGACGAAATCGAAGAACATGCGGGTCGAGATCAAGGGCGCCTTGGCGCCCGGCGTCACCGCCAAGGACATCACGCTTTCGATCATCGGCGAGACCGGCACGGCGGGCGGCAACGGCCACGTCATCGAATATACCGGCGAGGCGATCCGGGCGCTGAGCATGGAAGGCCGCATGACGGTCTGCAACATGGCGATCGAAGGCGGCGCGCGGGCGGGTCTGATCGCGCCGGACGAGAAGACCTTTCAATATGTCAAAGGCCGGCCGCACGCGCCCAAGGGCGGGGCCTGGGAGATGGCGGAGACCTATTGGCGGACGCTGTTCACTGACGAGGGCGCGGTGTTCGACAAGGAGCTGGTGCTGGACGCGGCCGACATCGCGCCGGTGGTGACCTGGGGGACGAGCCCCGAGGACGTGCTGCCCATCACGGCATTCGTGCCGAACCCCGAGGATTTCAAGGGCGGCAAGGTGGACGCGGTGCGGCGGAGCCTTGATTACATGGGGCTGACACCGGGGATGAAGCTGAGCGAGGTCGAGATCGACACGGTGTTCATCGGGTCCTGCACCAACGGGCGGATCGAGGATCTGCGCGAGGTGGCGAAGATCATGGAGGGCCGTCGCGTCAAGGACGGCATCCGGGCGATGATCGTGCCGGGATCGGGATTGGTGCGGGCGCAGGCCGAGGAAGAGGGCATCGCGCAGAAACTGATCGAGGCGGGTTTCGACTGGCGGATGGCCGGGTGTTCGATGTGCCTGGGGATGAACCCGGACCAGCTGGCGCCGGGCGAGCGCTGCGCGTCGACGTCGAACCGGAACTTCGAGGGGCGGCAGGGGTACAAGGGCCGGACGCATCTGCTGTCGCCGGGAATGGCCGCGGCGGCGGCGATCACCGGGCGTCTGACGGACGTGCGCGAACTGATGTGAGCGGACTGGCCGCGTGTCCAGAGTTGGACACGCGGCAAGTCTTTGTCGCGAAACACAAAAAATCGCTACCGAATGGTGAACGTCTCGGGCTCGGGTCCGAATTCGGCGCGTACGATCTTTTCCACCTCGTCGAGCTGGTGGTTGGTCAGGGTCTTGGGGATTTCGCCGACGAGGCGGTTCCGGACCTCCTTGTGCAGGTGGCTCCGCATCTCGCCGAGGATGTTGGGGCCGGCGATGAGGATCAGGCGGTCGTAGCGGCCGCGATGGGCCTGGGCGTAGAGGATTTCCGCGAGATCCTTGGCGAAGCGCTCCTTCTCGATCTCGTGCCAGTCGGTCGGCTCCATCGCCGAATAATGCCCTGAAGGTCCGTCGCTGCGGCGGCCGGGAGCGTCGGTCGCCTGTTCGCGGGCGGGGGGATTGTCCTGTTCCTCGATGCGGCGGACGCGGAAGTTGTAATCCTGATCGTCGCCTTCGTTCTCGAGGAACAGCGCCTTCTCGCCGTCGGCGACGACGATCCAGGTGCCGGTGCTGATTTTGACGTGTTCGGACAAGATGGACCTCCTTCTATAGTTTGGAGAACGCCCCGCGGGCTCGGAGCGTTCCGTTCTCTTTATGGCTGAGGCGGTCGTGTCGCCGCGAGAAGCCGGTATAGGGTCACACTATGCTTCGCGCGGAAAAAATGATACGTCAATTCGTGAATTCATGTTTGAGTTGTGGACCTGATCGGTTAAGCTTCGCTCAGTTCTCTACCGACTTCCGGCGGGCAACCGCGGCTCGCCGTCTGGCGCAATCCTTGACGCGAAGGGACGAGAAAAAATGAAAACCCAAGAATTTAGAATCCTCATCAAGTCGACGGCATGCATTGCCGGGCTGGTGTTCGTGACGGGCGCTCCGACATCCGCTCTTTCCTATACTGTCGCCGAGTATGAGGCATCTTCCTTTCTGTCCTACACCGTCATCGGTTTGTGGGACGTAGACGGATCTCCGATTTCAAGCGACGCGCTTGATGTGGGAGTTTCTGGCGACTTCGAGCCGAACATCACAATGTATTCGGTTACCGATCAGGACGGAAATGAGATCGACCCCTCCGGAATTCTGGAGTTCGACGATGACGTGTCACTCTCCGTGTACGGTCGGTTGCTCAGCGAAGAGTATGACGTCTATCTGGAAGGGATCGACGAATCATCCTGGTATGAGAGGTTTGACAGCACGTCGAGCGATCCGTTCGTAGCCGCCTTCGCCTTCGATTGAGCGCCACCGCCTCGTCCGCCAGCGCATCTATGGCACAGCGACCATATCCGATGAGGACAAGGCTGAGCTGGATCTCTTTCGAGGCGTAAATGCGTCGTCGGGTGCGACCATTCCCGAACCGATGTCCGGTTCGTACGTTTTCGATGTTCTGTTTCGGCCCGGTGATTTCATGGAATTCGGTCATTATTACGGTGCCAATGGCGGTCTGGAGGCGACCATCGCCCCCGTTCCGCTTCCACTCGGCGCTCCCCTCCTGCTCGGCTCCGTCGCGATGCTGATGGCGGCTTCCAAGCGTCGCAAGTAGCTCTGCCGCTATCCTCTGGCTTTCCCGGGCCGCGGCTGCCATCGCCGCTCTCGCCGGCGTCGCACCGGGCGGTGGCTCGCAGGCCGCGGCTCGAAGGGTCGTTCATTCGGCCGGGACCGCGGTCGGAGCGGGGCGGCCGCCGAAGCGCTTGGCGGCGAGTTTCATCACCAGCCGGATCGTAACCACCTGAAGCGCGATGGCGGTGAGAATCCAGTCCGCGGCGCCCGCCATGGCCATGGCGGGCGCCGTGCCGACTTGGCCTCCTGTCGGAATCGTGCGATTCCGTCGTCTGACGCGGGGAGCGTCGACTTCCCATCCGCCGGAGCGACATCCATGGAACTGACGAAACTGCGCCACATCGTGCTGTTCGGGTTCAAAGGCGGGACGAGCGACGCGGAAATCGAAGAGATCGCACGGCGCTTCGGCGCGCTCGCCGACGCGGTGCCGGGCATCGAGGCGTTCGAATGGGGGGCGAACAACAGCCCCGAAGGCAAGGCCTGCGGACACAGCCATTGCTTCACGCTGACGTTCGTTTCGGAGGCCGCGCGGGACGCGTATCTGCCGCATCCGGCGCATCAGGAATTCGTCGCCTTCGTGTCGGACTGGATCGAACGGGCGGTGGTGTTCGATTACTGGGCGAGACCCGGCGGTTCTTAGGCTTGTCGGGGAGATGCCGGGAACAAGCGCCACGGGGCGTTTCGCCGCTGTCGCGACCGTATCGGCAATGATGGCCGCACGCCGCGCCGAACCCTTGACCGGGATGGGAAGTCGCGCCGGGACCCGGGGGTCAGGCAAGCCGGATGCCGCTGAGTCCGCAGCGCGGACCTTGATCCGGGGGCAATAATCGGTTAGTATACGACTCGGTTTATTACACCCATGCATAATCAGTTCTGATGTTTTTCAAGGCCGCGCGGAGTCGCCGGTGTCATGATTTTGCCTGCGTCTTTCGCGCCGCACAACATGTGACGAAAAGCGAAAGGAACTTGCGAATGCCTCGCCCAATGATCCATTCCTCCGCCGCTTTGGCCACGTTCATGGCCTTGGTCGCCGTCCCGGGCACGGTTTCCGCCCATGGGGTGGACCTGCCGACCACGTGTTCGCAGGACGCCGATGCCGCGATCGACGAGGGTCTGACCCTGCTGCACAACATGATGTACATCCAGGCCGAAGCCGCCTTCAACAGCGCGGCCGACGCCGATCCCGACTGCGCGATGGCCCAGTGGGGCGTTGCAATGTCGAATTTCCATCCGCTCTGGCCGGGCGGCCCCACCGAGGACGAAACCGCGCGTGGCGCCGCCGCCGCCGCGCTTCTGGCGGAAAAGGCGACGGGCAACTCGCTCGAAGAGTCCTTCGCCGCCGCGGCGGCCGCGTTCTATGCCCTCGAGAATGCGGATTACGGTGCGCGTATCGCCGCCTGGGCCGCGGCTCAGGACGAGGCCTACGCGCAGAACCCCGACAGCATCGACGCCGCGGCCTTCGCGGCGCTCGCCCGGCTCGCGACCGCCCCGCGCGGCCCCGGGCGGGTCGAGGCGAACGCCGCCGTGGGCGATCTGCTCGACGGCCTCCACGAGATGGCGCCCGATCATCCCGGCGTCATCCACTACGCGATCCATGCCTACGACAACCCTGCGCTCAAGGAGCGGGGACGGCCCTATGCGGCGATCTACGACAAGGCCGCTCCCAGCGCCGCGCATGCGCTGCACATGCCCGCCCACATCTTCACGCGGACAGGCGACTGGGAAGCTTCGATAGACCTCAACCGTCGCTCCGCAGACGCCGCAATGCGGGAGCCGGGCGACGTCCTGCAGAGCCACTACGCCCATGCCGTCGACTACATGGTCTACGGCTATCTCCAGTTGGGTCAGCCCGACACGGCGGCAGACCTGGTCAGTGAGATGCTGGCGCACAACAACCACCAGGCCGATTTCGCGGCCGCATACGCGCTGTCGGCCTCGCCGGTCCGGCTGCTTCTTGAACAGGAGAAGTGGGCCGAGGCCGCGGCACTTTCGCCCGAGATGCCTTCCGCCATCCCGTGGGAGAAGTTCCCGCAGACCGTGACGATGCGCTGGTTCGCCATCGGATTGGGCGCCGCCCGAAGCGGCGACGTCGAAAAGGCGCGAACGGCGGTTGAAGAGCTGAAAGCACTGCAGGCGGCCATTGAAGAAAGCGGCCAGACCTATTGGGCGCGGTTGACCGAGGGACAGATCCTGACCATCGAAGCCTGGATCGAACTGTCACTGGGAAATTGGGAACGCGCGGTCGAGCTCGAAACCGCCGCTGCGGATCTTGAAGACGGGATCGGCAAGAGCCCTGTGACGCCGGGCCATGTCCTGCCCGCCCGCGAGCTCCTTGGCGACATGCTGTTCGAAGTAGGACAGCCGGAAAAAGCGGCGGACGCCTATCGCGCGACGCTCGCTCTTTCCCCGAACCGGCACCGCAGTCTCGCTGCGTTGAATTGAGCGAGATCGTCGGCGCACCGCATCGAAAAGCGGGGCGCCGGCGACCGGATGTCCGTTTGGCCCGTGCGGCGGGTCGTGCGGGCCGGGCGGAACCCGGAGAGGTGGCGCGCGTTCATCCTCAGGAGTTCAGCAAAACGGGGAACCCATGGCACCGCATGACACTGACGTTGAAAAGCAGGCGAAACGGCACAGCCCGGCGATGATCGCCATCGCGGGGTCGGTCGCGGTCGCGCTGCTGCTGTTTCTGGGCTACTTCTTCATCGCTACGGATCCGGAGGACACGCCCGCCGAATTGGTCGTGGTCCCCTCGGAATAGGGTTCCGGCATTTCGCGTCGGATGCCGCGCATGGTGAAATATCCGACGACGCTCACGCCGAGACACCATGCGCCCATGGCGATGCACTGGTCGGGAAAGTCGATGCCGGCGTCGATGAGAAGGCCGGTGATGCCCGGCCCCACGGCCGTCGATACCACCATGACCGTGGTGACCAGCGATCGGACCGAGCCGAGATGTTTGACGCCGTAGACCGCCGGGAGCAGGGCGCCGGTGAGCGATGACCCGACTCCGTTCGACAGCCCGAGGCAGGCCAGCGCCACGAACCAGACGTTGACGTTCGTCGCGGGCGCGATGAGCGCGACGCCGACGCCCATCGGCAGGACGAAATACGGGAGAAGCCGTTCCGGCCCGAAACGGTCCGACGCCCAGCCGCCCAGGAGCGCGCCGATCACCGCCATGACGGCGTAGGTCGGATAGCCGGGCGCCATCTGCACCAGGGTCCAGTTCTTCACGTCCGCGATGTGGACCATGTGGAAGTAGACCGACGTGCCGATGAAGCCTCCGGTGACGATCATCGGCATGAGGGCGAAAAACAGCCAGTGACCGAGCGCCTGTCCGCGCGTCCATTGGATGCCGTTCAGGCCCGGCGCGCCGTCTTCGCCCTGAATGGAGCCCTCGGGCGCCCGGCCGCGCGACAGCAGCAGCGCGAGGGACGGAGCCACGACGAGCGCGAGGAGCGCCGCCACGGTCAGCCATGTCGCGCGGCCTCCGAACGCGGCGATGCAGGCGATCGCGATCAGCGGAATGACGAACTCTCCGGCGGGATGGCCGAGCGTGGCGGTTGCGACGGCGCGGCCGCGACGGGCGCGGAACCAGCGGCCCATGGCGGTCATGGCGATGTGGCCGAACATGCCCTGACCGCAGAAGCGCAGGCCGAAGACGGCGAGGCCGAGCATCCAGATGGAGTTGGCGAAGGCCATCGTGACGGCCGAGAGCGCGAAGAGAAGCGCCATGATGGGCGCGAGGCGGGCGAGCGGCATGGTGTCGGCGAGCGCGCCGCGCGCGAAGAGGAGCGCGGCCGAGGAGAGGGTCGCGACGGTGTAGAGACTGCCCCAGCCGCCGTCGGTGAGGCCGTGGGTGGATTTGATCTCGCCGGCGAACAGCGAGATGAACCATGTCTGACCGAACGCCGCGGCGAAGGTCAGCAGGAACCCGGCGCCGAGCCAGCGCATGTTGTCGCGGAGGAAGGCGATCACGGGTCGATGGCCGGGATGGCGGCGGTCTCGAGAGAGAGACGGCGCAGGATCGCGAAGCTGACGAGGCAGAGGCCGAGGCACCAGGAGCCCATCCAGAGGCACTGGACGTCGAACGGGATGCCGGCGTCGATCAGCAGCCCGGTGATCGCCGGGCCGATCGCGGATGAGGCGACCATGAAGACCGTCATCAGCGAGCGCACCGACCCCAGATGCCGCGTGCCGTAGAGCCGCGGCAGGAGCGCGCCCCAGAGCGTGCCGCCGATGCCCATGTTGAGGCCGATCAGGGTGAAGCCGACGATCCAGCCCCAGACGCCGTCGACCGCGCCGATCAGAAGGATGCCGAAGCCGAGCGGGAGCGGCGACCAGGGCAGGAGTTTTTCCGCGCCCCACCGGTCGGACACCCAGCCGGCGACGAGCGCGGCGAGCACGGCGGTGAGCGCGCTGAACGTGTAGCCGGGGGCCATCGAGGCGAGGCTCCAGCCGTTGACCTCGCCGATATGGACCTGGTGGATGTAGGCGGAGGTCACGACGAAACCGCCGGTCATCATCTGGGGGATGAGCGTGGGAAAGAGCCAGTGGTGGATCACTTCCGTGCGGGTCCAGTGGCGGCCGCCGAGGCCCGGCGTTCCGAGATCGCCTTCGATCCGGCCCTGGGGCGCGCGGGACCGGGACATCAGCCACGCGAGCGCGGGCGTCACCACGATGGCGAGGAAGGCCGCCATGGCGAGCCAGGTGATCCGGTCGCCGAAGGCCACGAGCATCAGGGCGGCGGGCAGCGGCCAGAACGCCTTGGCGGCCGGATTGCCGAGATTGACGATGGCGACGGCCTGGCCGCGCCGCGCGCGGAACCAGCGGCCCATCGCGGTCATGGCGATGTGGCCGAACATGCTCTGACCGGCGAAGCGCAGCACGAAGAGCGACAGCGCGAGGGTCCAGAGCGACCCGGCGAAGGCCATGCCGACGCAGGCGAGCGCGTAGATGAGCGAGGTTCCGACGGCGAGGCGCGAGAGCGGGATCGTGTCCGCGAGCGAGCCGCCATAGAACAGCAGCGCCGCCGAGGCGAGGGTGGCGATGGAGAAGAGCACGCCCCAATCGCCGTTGCTCAATCCATGCGCGGCCATGATCTCGCCCGCGAAGAGCGAGATGAGCCATGCCTGGCCGAACGCGTTGGTGAACATCAGGAGCAGACCGCCGCCAAGCCAGCGGAGGTTGCCCAAGAGAAAGGAGGCCATGCTTCCGCAATAGCCCCGGACGGGCCGCGAGGCGAGCGTTATCACATCCCCGAGAGCGCGCGGCCCGGTCCTCGTATCGCAATTGACACATGTCGCGGCGCCCGGCCTATCGCCAAGGGGGGCCCGATCCGCTAACCGGAATGCGGCCGGGAGAAGGTGGGGCATGGACGGCGGCGGGGCGGATCTGACGTGGAACGTGGTCTGGGGGCCGGCCGTCATGCTGGCCGCGATCTCGTTCGCGGTCTGTCTGCTTCTGGTGGTGACGCGGCCTCTGCACGGGCGTTTCACGCATGATCACGTCGAGGGGCCGCAGAAATTCCACCGTCACGAGGTGTCGCGGGTCGGCGGCGTCGGGATCGCGCTGGCGTATTTCGCGGCATGGCCGTTTCTGCCCGAAGGCGTCGCGCCGATGTGGGCGGCGATCGGGGTCGCGTCCCTTCCGGCGCTGATGGCGGGGCTGGCCGAGGACGTGACGCGGCGGGTCGGGGTGCGGTGGCGGCTTCTGGCGACGATGGGCGCGGGGGTCGTTTTCGCGGTCCTGTCGGGGTGGGACATGAACAAGGTCGATCTGCCGGGGGTCGATTGGGTGCTGTCGTTCCATGTGGCGGCGCTTTTGTTCACCGGGTTCGCGATGGGCGGCGTGGCGAACGCGATCAACATCGTCGACGGGTTCAACGGACTGGCGAGCGGGTCGCTTCTGATCATGTTCGGGGCCTTCGCATGGGTCGCGCATCAGGTGGGCGACGGGCTGGTGTTCCAGCTGTCGATCCTGTTCGCGGCGCCGGTCCTCGGGTTCTTCGTGCTGAATTTTCCGTCGGGGCGGATCTTTCTGGGGGATGGCGGCGCGTATTTCTGCGGGTTTCTCCTCGCCGCGCTGGGCGTTTTGCTGCCGGCGCGCAATCCGGAGATCTCGGCCTGGACGGCGATGCTGATCTGCGGGTATCCGGTGATCGAGACGCTGGCCTCGATGCGGCGCAAGGCCCGGCGCGCGGGGCACAGCGTGGGGCAGCCCGACCGGGTGCATTTCCACATGCTGGTGCATCGCAGCTTCGCGCGGCGGCTGGTGCCGGGGCCCGGGCGCGAGGATCTGCGCAATCCGGTGACGAGCGTCGTCACATGGGGTCTGCCGATCCTGACGACGGTGTTCGTGATGATCGCATGGCGGAGCGCGCTTCTGAGCGCGGCGCTCTTTTTCGTGGCCGTCTTCATCTATGGCCGGATCTATCGTCACATGTCGCTCAATCCCGCACCGCGTGTGCCGGGCCGACGTCCGTAAATTTTTGAATGGATCGGCGCGACCGCCTGTCCTAGAGTTTTCCCGCGAAGACGGCGCCAAAGCCGCAAGCTCATGGGGGAAACGATGTCCGAAGGATACGTTCTGGTTGTCGATGACGAGCCGAATATCGCGATGTGCCTTGAATACCTGATGAAGCGCCAGGGTTTCGACGTCCGGATCGCGGCCGATGGCGAAGCGGCGCTGGAGGCGATGCGCGAGCGGGCGCCCGACGTGATGCTGCTCGACGTGATGATGCCGCGCCGGGACGGCTACGACGTCTGCCAGACGGTAAGGGCGACGCCGGAGTGGAAGGACGTGCGGATCATCATGCTGAGCGCCAAGGGGCGCGCGATCGAGCGCGAAAAGGGTCTGGCGCTGGGCGCGGATGATTATATCACCAAACCCTTCTCGACGGACGAGGTGATCGAGCGGGTCCGGCAGTACATGCCGGCGATGGCCGGCTGAGCCCGGTCGCGGAGTGACGGCGCGGAGCCGGATCGCGCTGCTCTTCGCCGCCCTCGCCGCGGTCGCTTTCGGTCTCGTCTGGGGCGCGGTGCATCTGACCGGTTCGGCGCTCGCGGGCGGCGTGGCGGCGGGCGGCGCGGTCCTGCTGGCCGGTCTCGCGGTCGCGCGGAGCGTGATCCGGCCGGCCCGGCGTCTTTCGCGCGGCTTGAAGGCGGTCCTCGAATCGCGCGGCTCCGACGCGGATGCGGGCGCGCAGGCGGTCCGCGCGCCGTTGCTTGGCGATCTTCCGCAGGATTGCGACGCGCTCGTCACGGCGCTGCGCAGCACGCGCCGCGACGCGCGCAAGGCCGCGCAGTCGGAGGCGGCGCATGTCGAGGCGCAGAAGGCCTGGTTGGAGACCGTGCTCCAGGGTCTGAGCGAGGGCGTTCTGGTCTGCGACCCGCAGCACCGGATCATGCTCTACAACGAGGCCGCCGTCGAACTGCTGGACGCTCCGGACAGGATCGGGCTCGGCCGCGGGCTCGACGATCTGATCGATCTCGCGGCGCTCCGGCACGGGCTTCAGCGGCTGGAGGACCGCCAGCGTGGCGAATCCGAAGCGCGGGCGGGTTTTTCGGCGCCGTTCGTCTGCGCCTCGAGGGACGGGGCGCGGATGTTCCACGCCCGCATGGCGCTTCTGACGGACGCGCGGGACGCGGTCACCGGCTATCTCGTGACGCTGGTGGACATGTCGGGCGAGGTCGCGCTGTTGGCCAAGGGCGACGCGGTCCGGCGGGCGCTGACGCGCGACATCCGTGGCATGGTCGGCACCCTGCGCGCGGCGGCGGAGACGATGGCGGGGCATCCGGAGATGCCGCCGGCGGACCGGGCGGCCTTCGAGGCGGTGGTGGTCGAGGAGAGCGTGCGGCTGAGCGAGAAGATCGACGAGATCGGGCGCGATATCCGGGGGCACATGCTCGGGCGGTGGCCGATGGCGGACATCAACTCGGCGGATCTGGCGCGGTTTCTGGATCAGAACGTCGCCGAGGACGGTTTGAGCGTGACGCTGATCGGCACGCCTCTGTGGCTGCGCGGCGACAGCCTGTCGCTGATCGGGGCGCTGGATTTCGTTCTGCGGCGTCTGGCGGCGGAGACGGGCGCCGCGGCCTTCGACATGGAGCCGATGCTCGGGGACGCGCGGGTCTATCTCGACATCGCGTGGCGGGGCGATCCGGTTCCCGAGCGCGTGCTCGAGAGCTGGCTGGACGAGGTCTGTTCGGCCGAGACGGGCCGGACGCTGCGCGACGTTCTGGAGCGGCACGGGTCGGAGCCGTGGTCCAGGCGCGCGGCGCGGGAGGGGTTCTCGGTGCTGCGCGTGCCGCTTCTGGCGCCGGACCGGCCGCAGTTCATGCCCGAGCGCAAACGTCTGCCGCCGCGGCCGGAATTCTACGATGCGGGTCTGATGCGGGCGCATCAGGGCGACGCGGAGCTTGCCGCGCGGCGGCTGCGCGACGTGCCGTTCGTGGTGTTCGACTGCGAGATGACGGGCCTTCAGCCCAACCAGGGCGACGAGATCATCCAGATCGGAGCGGTCCGGGTGATGGGCGGCCGGGTCCTGACCGGCGAGGCGATCGAGTGGCTGATCAACCCGGGGCGGCCGATCCCGCCGGCGTCGATCAAGTTTCACGGGCTGACCGACGCCGACGTTGCCGGCAAGCCGGCGATCGTAGAGGTGCTGCCGGAATTCAGGAGCTTCGTGGGCGACGCGGTGATGGTGGCGCACAACGCGGCGTTCGACATGAAGTTCCTGTCGGTCCGCGAGCGCGCGGCGGGCGTGCGTTTCGACAATCCGGTTCTCGACACGATGCTGATCTCGTCGCTGCTCGACGGGGCGGAGGAGGACCATTCGCTCGACGCGCTCTGCGAGCGCTACGGAGTGACGGTCACGGCGCGGCATTCGGCGCTGGCGGACACCATCGGGACGGCGCAGCTTCTGCTCGGTTTCATCGACCGCCTCGAGGCCAAGGGGTTGACGACCTTCGGAGAAGTCATGAAAGCGACCAACATGGCGGCGGAGCTGCGTCATCGCGGCGCGGTCGTCGGCCATGGTACGGGAACCGGAGGGTGAGAGTCGCATGGAAACGCAGGCCGGGTCGGCGGAAGAGATGGAACGCTTCCTTCGGAAGCATGCCCCGTTCGACCGGATGGAGCCCGGACATCTGGCGTTTCTGACCGCGCGGCTGAAGCCGGTCCGCTTCCCGGACGGCGATGTCGTCACGGATCCGACCGCCGGTCCGGCGGAATGGTTCTACGTCCTGCGCGAGGGCCGCATCGCGGGCGAGGGCGCGCCGGACGAGGATGGTGATCCGGAGATCGAACCGGGCGATTCTTTTCCGATCGGGGCGCTCGTCGCGAACCGGCCGGTGCGCGAGGTGCGGCACGCGGTCGGCGACGTGGTCTGTCTGACGATGAACCGGGCGGCGTTCGACGAGCTGCGCGCCATGTCGGAGGTGTTCGCGGAACATTGCTCGCACCGGCTGTCGGGACTGATCCGGAAATCCCATCGCGAGGTTCAGGCGAAGGCGGTCCAGACGCTGGGCGGTGACAGTTCGCTCGACGTGCGGCTCTCGGAGAAGCACATGCGCCCGCCGATCACGGCGACGCCCGACACGACGATCCGGGCGGTCGTCGAGGAGATGGGCGCGCATCGGATCGGGTCGATGGTCATGGTCGATCCCGAAGGGCGCCCGGTGGGCATTTTCACGCTCAAGGACGTGATGAACCGCGTCGTTCTGGGCGAGAAGCCGCTCGACGGGCCGATCAGCGGCGTGATGACGCCGGACCCGGTGACCCTGCCCCGGACGGCTTTCGCCTTCGAGGCGGCGATGCGGATGGCGGATGCGGGCATCCAGCACATCTGCGTGGTGGACGGCGAGCGGCTGGTCGGCGTGCTGTCGGAGCGAGACCTGTTCTCGATGCAGCGCATCGGCCTCGTCAACCTGACGAAATCGATCGCACGGGCCGATTCGGTGGCGGACCTGAAGCGGCTGGCGGAGGACGTGCATCTTCTGGTCAACCAGATGATCGCGCAGGGCGTCAGCGTCACGCAGACGACGCGGATCATCACGCTGCTCAACGACCATGTGGTCGTGCGGGTGATCGAGCTCGCCGTCGCGGAGCGGGGCGCGCCTCCGGGCGTGACGTTCACGTGGCTCGCCTTCGGCAGCGAGGGCCGACAGGAGCAGACGCTCAAGACCGACCAGGACAACGGCATCCTGTTCTCGACCGATGGCGGAATGTCGGACGATCTGGCGCGCGAGGCGTTGCTGCCGCTGGCGGGGGCGATCAACGACGCGCTGGACGTCTGCGGCTTTCCGCTCTGCACCGGCGGCATCATGGCGCGCAATCCGGAATGCTGTCTGACGCTGGAGGAGTGGCGGTCGCGTTTCGCCCGCTGGATCGATCAGGGAACGCCGGAACAGCTGCTGAAATCGTCCATTTTCTTCGACTTCAGGCCGATCTGCGGGCCGGACGCGCCGGCGCGCGAGCTTCGGGCCTGGCTCCTGGAACGCGCGGCGGGCAACAGCCGGTTCCGCAAGCAGATGGCGGCGACGGCGCTGTCGAACACCCCGCCGCTCGGGATGATCCGCGATTTCCGCCTGAGCGGATCGGGGGACGAGGCCAACACCATCGATCTGAAGTTCAACGGGGTGACGCCGTTCGTCGACGCCGCCCGGATCCTGTCGCTCGCGAACGGGGTGGATTCGACGAACACGCTGGAGCGTCTGCGCGGCGCGGCGCGCGCGGGGGCGATCGACGCGAATGACGCCGAGGCCTGGGCGGACGCCTATGATTTCATCCGTCTGCTGCGGATGCGAACCAACGAGGAGCAGGCGGCGGAAGGGCGGCCATTGTCCAACAGGATAGACCCTTCAGCCCTCAATGACCTCGATCGCCGGATCCTCAAAGAGGCGTTCAGGGAGGCCAAGCGGTTGCAGGGCAAAATATCTCTGGACTATCAGATATGAAAGAATTATCCAAAAAATCGCAATCGACGGCAACTTTCTGTCGAGGCTTGGTGAGACTTCAGGGCGCCTCGGAGGTGCTACGGAGCGGAACGACAATGGGGAGAGAAGAATGAGCGCTCACGGCAAGGACCGAAGCGAATACTGGAAGCGGAACATCAGCATCATCACCGGATGCCTGGTCGTTTGGGCTCTGGTGTCTCTGGGGGCGGGCATCCTGTTCGCGCCAATGCTGAACAATTTCAATATCGGCGGGTATCCCCTCGGATTCTGGTTCGCCCATCAGGGCGCGATCTACACCTTCATCCTGATCATTTTCTACTACGCCTGGCGGATGAACAAGCTCGATCGTGAATTCGACGTGCAAGAGGACTGAGGACCGATATCATGACCATTCAAACCCTGAGTCTGATCGCGGTCGGACTGACTTTCATGCTCTACTTCGCGATCGCATGGTGGGCCCGCGCGGGCAGCACCTCGGAATTCTATGTCGCGGGCAAGGGCATCCACCCGGCGCTCAACGGCATGGCCACGGCGGCCGACTGGATGTCGGCGGCCTCGTTCATCTCGATGGCAGGCCTCATCGCCTTTCTCGGGTACGCCGGTGGCGCGTATCTGATGGGTTGGACCGGCGGCTACGTGCTGATGGCGTTGCTTCTGGCTCCTTACCTGCGCAAGTTCGGCAAGTTCACGGTGCCTGAATTCATCGGCGACCGGTTCTATTCGACCACGGCGCGGACCGTCGCGGTGATCTGTCTGCTGGTGATCTCGCTCACCTACGTGATCGGCCAGATGCGCGGCGTCGGCATCGCTTTCTCGAACATCCTCAACCTGCCGATCACCACGGGCCTGATCACCGGCATGGTCGTCGTCGCCGCCTACGCGGTTCTTGGCGGAATGAAGGGCATCACCTACACGCAGATCGCGCAGTACGTGATCATGATCTTCGCCTACACGGTTCCGGCGGTGTTCATCTCGCTCCAGCTGACCGGCGTGGTTCTGCCGCAGATCGGACTGGGCTCGACCCTGACGGGCTCGGACACCTACATGTTGGACGCGTTGAACAAGACGGTAAGCGATCTGGGCTTCGGGAACTACACGGACCGGGTCAGCATGGGCACGTTCAACATGTTCCTGCTTACATTGTCGCTGATGATCGGCACCGCCGGTCTTCCGCACGTGATCGTCCGGTTCTTCACCGTGCCTAAAATGGCGGACGCCCGGTCCTCGGCCGGCTACGCCCTGGTTTTCATCGCCCTGCTCTACACGGTCGCTCCGGCGGTCGGCGCGATGGCGATCTTCAACATGGCCAACACGATCCAGACCGGCCCGGTCGGCGAACCCGACGCGAACCTTCCATTCGATCAGCAGCCGGAATGGATGCAGCGTTGGGGAAGCACGGGCCTGCTGACCTTCGAGGACAAGAACAACGACGGACTGATCCAGTACTACAACGACAAGAATCCGGAAATGGCGGCCTTGGGCGAGAGCTTCGGCTGGGCCGGAAACGAGATGACCCGCCTGGACAACGACATCATGGTTCTCGCGAACCCTGAGATCGCCGGTCTTCCGAACTGGGTCGTCGCGTTGGTCGCGGCGGGCGGCATCGCCGCGGCGCTGTCGACCGCGGCGGGTCTGCTGCTGGCGATCTCGTCGTCCGTCAGCCATGACCTTCTCAAGGGCGTGTTCATGCCGAGCATCAGCCCCGAGAAGGAACTGTTGGCGGCCCGGATCAGCATGTTGGTCGCGATCGTGATCGCGGGATACCTGGGGCTCAATCCGCCGGGCTTCGCGGCGCAGGTCGTGGCGCTGGCCTTCGGTCTGGCGGCGGCGAGCCTCTTCCCGGTTCTGATGATGGGGATCTTCTCCAAGCGCATCAACAAGGAGGGCGCGATCGCCGGCATGCTCGTCGGGCTTGTCTCGACGATGGTCTACATCTTCCTGTTCAAGGGCTGGTTCTTCATTCCGGGCACCGCGCCGCTGGTCGACAACCCGGAAGGCTGGATCCTCGGGATCAACCCGTCGGGCTTCGGCGTGATCGGCGCGATACTGAACTTCACGACCGCCTACATCGTGTCGGGCATGACCAAGCCGACGCCGGTCGAGATCCAGGAGCTCGTCGAGAGCGTTCGCATCCCGCGCGCCTCGGCCTGATCCCTCGACATCCCTGAAAGACTGCGAGGGCCCGCCGGATCGGCGGGCCCTTCGCGTTTTCGGCGGCGTCCCGCGCTCGCGTTATTGTCTCATTGCTCAACCCGGGCCAATTGAATATGAGGCGGGGTGGCAGGAAGAGCGTAATCATGTACCAGAGCGGCGTCGGGTCCCTCCATGTGGGGATCATCATGGACGGGAACGGCCGTTGGGCCGAGGCCCGCGGTCTGAGCCGGGTTTCCGGACACGCGCGCGGCGCGCGCCGCGTCACCGAGATCGTCGAGGCCTGTCCGGATATCGGCGTCACGCATCTGACGCTCTACGCCTTTTCGACGGAGAACTGGCGCCGTCCGCTCGCCGAGATCGACGGTCTGATGCGGATCTTCCGCCAGTACATCGTCAAACGCATGGACCAGCTGCGCGAGCGGAACGTCCGGGTGCGGTTCATCGGAATGCGGCACCGGGTGCCCGCGCGTCTGTCCGAGCTGATGTATCGGCTCGAGGATCACACGCGGACCTGCGACGGGCTCAATCTGACGATCGCGATCGACTACGGCGGACGCGACGAACTGACCCGCGCCGTGCGTACGATCGCGCGGGAAGTGCGGGCGGGCGCGCTTTCGACGGACGAGCTTACCGACGCGGTGATGTCGCGGACGCTCGACACGCATGCGCTTCCGGATCCCGATCTGATCGTCAGAACGTCCGGTGAGCGGCGGGTCTCGAACTTCCTGCTCTGGCAGGGAGTCTATTCGGAATACGACTTTCCGGAAAAGTCATGGCCCGAGTTCACCGCCGCCGACCTCGAAGCCGCGGTTCGTGCGTTCCGCCAGCGGGATCGTCGGTTCGGGGCCGTCGTGGCGCGGCCGAAGCTGGTCGCCTTGCCGGGCGGAGGCCGCTGAAGGCGGAGAAGGGCTTTTCGCGGGTTACCCGCTATCAGGACGGGCGGTTGGCGCCGCCGCAGGGTCCGGTCGACTGGCCGATCACCAACTCGGCTTCGACAAGTTCGCTGACCGGCGCCGTCTCGGGATCGTCGATGCTGGCGAGCAGCATCTCGGCCGCCCGCCGTCCGGCCTCGCGGATCGGGCAACGGGTGGCGGTGAAAAGCGGTACGTCGCCGCCGTTGCGCAGGAACGATATGTCATCGTCATGCGTCACGATCGAGACGTCCCGGCCCGGTTCGAGCCCGGCTTCGCGGACCGCCCGCATCACACCGTGCGCGATCATGATGGACGAGCAGAGGAACGCGGTCGGCGCCCTTGCCGAGGCGAGCAGAGCGGCCGCGTTCCGGTGGCCGAACGTCTCGACCATCTCGCCACTGCGCGCGTGGTCCGGATCTGGCGTCAGCCCGCGCGCCGTCAGGGCGTCCTCGTAGCCGATCCGTCGCCTTCGGGCGAAATGCAGGGATTCCAGACCGTTGAGCAGCGCGATCCGCGTGTGCCCTAGGTCGAGCAGGTATTCGGTGGCGCGCAGAAACGCCTGCCGGTTGTTCATGTCGAGCCAGCGGTATTTCGGTTCCGGCCGTCCGTCGCGCCCATGCACCAGAAACGGAAGGTCGAGATCGGTCAGCAGGTCGATCCGCGGATCGTTCAGGCGCGGCGCGTGGACGATGACTCCGTCGACTTTGCGCTGGGTCGCCATCGTCCGGTAGGCGGCGCTCTCGCCGGCCTCGGGAACCACGGACAGGATCATGTCGTATCCGGCCGTCGAATAGGCTTCGCCGGCGCCGGCGAGAAAATCGGAGAAGATCGGATTGATCATCTGATGGGCGGCGAGGGGGATGACGTGCCCGATCGCCTGGGCGCGGCCGGTCGCGAGGCGTCTCGCCACGAGATTCGGGCTGTATCCGTGCCGCCGCGCCGCCGCGACGACCCGGGCGCGGGTGTCCGCGTTCACTTCGGGATAGCCGTTCAACGCGCGACTGACCGTCGTGACCGACAGATCGAGCAATCCGGCCAGTTCTCTGAGATTCATGGCCGCATGTTCACTCTCAAAACCGGTTTGAAGCAAGGTCCAAGTCGTTTTCGCGCAAATCGCCGGTGATCGCTGCGCCGTGGTCCCGTGTTGACAGTCGAGCGGCATCAGCGCATCATTTTCACCTCAAAGCGCTTTGAGGCCGGGAAACGGCGGGCGCCGGATATGGGGCCGCATGCGGTCGAAACGGGAGGGAAACATGAAGAACGCGCTATGGACCGGCGTTGCCGGACTGGCTTTGATCGCGGGGGCCGCGTCGGCCCAAGATCTCGTCTTCACGCCAGGTGAAGGGCCGTTCGACTGGGCCGGCTTCGAGGAATACAAGGCGAACGCTCCGGACCTGAGTGGTCAGAGCCTGACGATATTCGGTCCGTGGCTGTCGCCCGAGGCGGAATACTTCTCGAACATTCTGGCCTATTTCGAAGACGCGACCGGGGTCAACGCGACGTATACCGGATCGGACGGCTTCGAGCAGCAGATCGTCATCGACGCCGAGGCGGGCTCGCCGCCGAACATCGCGATCTTTCCCCAGCCGGGCCTCGCGGCCACCATGGCCGCGCAGGGTCTTCTGACCCCGCTTCCAGAGGATATGGCCGCATGGGTGGCGGACAATTACGCCGCCGGACAGTCATGGGTCGATCTGGGCACCTATGCCGATGAAACGGGCGCCGACCAGTTGTTCGGCTACTTCTACAACGTGAACGTGAAGAGCCTCGTCTGGTACAATCCCGAGAATTTCGAGGATGCGGGCTACGAGGTCCCGGAGACGATGGAGGAGCTCATCGCCCTTTCGGAGCAGATGATCGCCGACGGCGAGACGCCGTGGTGCATCGGCCTCGCCTCGGGTCCGGCGACCGGCTGGCCCGCGACCGACTGGGTCGAGGACATCATGCTGCGCACCCAGGCCCCCGAGGTCTATGACCAGTGGGTGACAAACGAGATCCCGTTCAACGACGATCGCGTCAAGGAGGCCATCGAGACCTTCGGCATGTTCGCCCGAAACGACGACATGGTCGCCGGCGGCGCGGGCGGCGTGGCGTCGACGGATTTCCGCGACAGCCCGACGGGTCTCTTCTCGTCGCCGCCGCAATGCTACATGCATCGGCAGGCGTCGTTCGCGACGGCGTTCTTCCCCGAAGACGTGACGGTGGGAGAGGATGCGGACTTCTTCTATTTTCCGGCTTTCGCCGGGAAGGATCTCGGCAGCCCGGTGCTTGGCGCCGGCACGCTCATGACCATCACCGATCCGAGCGATGCCACGGCGGAGTTCATGAACTTTCTCAAGCAGCCGATCGCGCATGAGTTGTTCATGGCGCAGAGCGGATTCCTCACGCCGCATACCGGGGTGAATATCGACGCCTACCGGGACGACACGCTGCGCAAACAGGGTCAGATCCTGCTCGACGCGACCACGTTCCGTTTCGACGCCTCCGATCTGATGCCGGGCGCGGTGGGCGCGGGCACGTTCTGGACCGGAATGGTCGACTATGTCGGCGGAGCCGATGTCGATGAGGTCACCGATGCGATCCAGTCCAGCTGGGACGCCCTCAAGTAGCGTATCCGCCCTTTGAGAACGCGCGGGGCCCGTTCATGCGGGCCCCGCGAAAGACGAACGAGCGACCGGTAAAACAAGGGTCGCCGTCCACGGGAGGGACATCATGAGTCCGGTCATTCAGGCGCTGCTGACGATCGTCATCGGAGTAGGTGGCTGCATCGGCTATTTCTACGGAGCCAACGTCTTTCTGGACAAGGTTCTGTACCCGGCCACCGGGCCGAACGCCGGGCGGAACATCAACCGCGCGAACGCGATCCGGCCTTGGATCTTCCTCTTTCCGGCGATGGTCGCCTTGGGGCTCTACCTCGCGTATCCCGTGGTCGCCACGCTTTGGCTGAGCTTTCTGGAGCGGCTTCCGGGCAACGAATACGCGTTCGTCGGGCTCGACAATTACACCCGAATGTTCGCAGAACCAAAATTCGTCGAGGCGATGCGCAACAACATGCTCTGGCTCATCGTCGTGCCGGCGGCGTCGACGGCGTTCGGGCTTCTGGTCGCGCAGCTGACCGACCGTTTGAGCTGGGGCAACATCGCCAAGTCCATCGTGTTCATGCCGATGGCGATCTCGCTCGTTGGCGCGTCGGTGATCTTCAAGCTCATCTATGAGGCGCGTCCCGCCGAAACCGCCCAGATCGGTGTCCTGAACGCGGTCTGGATGGGTTTCGACGGCGGAATCGGCTCGTTCCTCATGTTGAAGGCCTTGCCGGTGATCCTGCTGCTCAGTCTTGCCGCCCTCGCGGGCTATGGCGCGTGGCTCCTGATCCGCCCGATCATCCGGCGCGACGGATACAGCGGCACTTGGATGCTCGCGCTGCGGGCGCTTGTGGCGCTCGTGCTTGCGTGGCTCGTATGGGAATGCGTCGGTGGCGTGTTCGGCGTGGTCACCGCCGACCTGCCGTACGGCGAGCCGCAGCAATGGCTGACGCTTCCGTTCTACAACAACTTTTTCCTGATGGTCGTTCTGATCTGGATCCAGACTGGCTTCGCGATGGTGATCCTTTCGGCGGCGCTTCGCGGCATCCCCGAAGAGACGGTCGAGGCGGCGATCGTGGACGGCGCGAACCCGGTCGAGGTGTTCTTCCAGATCAAGATGCCTCAGATCATGGGAACGATCGTCGTCGTCTGGACCACGATCACCATCATCGTCCTGAAGGTGTTCGACATCGTCTTCGCGATGACGAACGGCCAATGGGAGACGCAGGTGCTCGCCAACTACATGTATGACAAGCTGTTCCGCGCGAACGACTGGGGCATGGGATCGGCGGCCGCGATGATCATCATGCTGCTGGTCACGCCGATCCTGGTCTGGAACGTCTACAACGCGCGCAAGGAGATGCGCTGATGGACAGCATCGCCGGTACGAAGTCGTCGCTCTCGTGGGTCGTCAACATCTCGGTAATCGCGCTGGTCCTGTTGTGGATCTTTCCGACGCTCGGTCTGTTGGTCTCGTCGTTCCGCACGAGCGACCAGATCACCTCGTCAGGTTGGTGGGCCGCGCTGTTTCCGTCCGAACAGGTGGTCCAGTTGCGCGCCGAAAACCCGGAAGAGACGCGGGTCGAGACGAGCCCCGGCGTGTTCGTGGTCGAGGGCAATCTGTTTGCCGATGGTTCCGCGCCCGAGTTCAGCTCGTGGGGGACCTCCAGCCGCGATATCGCCGCCAACGCCCCCGGCGACACCGCCGATCTTGGCGATGGCGAGAGCTTCACCCTCAACCCGGATGGAAGTTTCGTCTGGCAGGGTGACGCCGACCAGATTTCCGGTCGCGGGCAGAGGGTGTTCGCCACCGCGACGACGCCGCCGGAATTCACGCTCGACAATTACCGGCAGGTGCTGCTCGATCCGCGCAACGCGGAAGGCATGACCAAGGCGTTCTTCAACACGCTGACCGTGGTCATACCCGCGACGATCATTCCGATCCTCATCGCGGCGTTCGCGGCCTACGCGCTGGCCTGGATGGATTTCCCCGGTCGCGCCCTGCTGACCGCGGCGGTGGTCGGGCTCCTGGTGGTGCCGCTGCAACTCGCTCTGATCCCGCTTCTGTCGTTGCACAACGCGGTTGGAATCGGGAAGGGCTATCTGGGCGTGTGGCTTGCGCATACCGGGTTCGGCATGCCGCTCGCGATCTATCTGCTGCGGAACTACATGGTCGGCCTGCCGCGCGACATCATCGAGAACGCCAAGGTCGACGGGGCGACGGATTTCCAGATCTTCACCAAGATCGTGCTGCCGCTGTCGTTCCCCGCGCTCGCGAGTTTCGCGATCTTCCAGTTCCTGTGGACGTGGAACGATCTTCTGGTGGCGCTGGTGTTCCTGATCGACGCCAGCGGCGAGACGACGGTGATGACGAAGCAGATCGTGGAGCTTCTCGGCACGCGGGGCGGTGACTGGGAGATCCTGTCGACCACCGCCTTCGTCTCGATCGCGGTTCCGCTGTTCGTGTTCTTCGCGCTTCAGCGCTATCTTGTGCGCGGCCTTCTGGCCGGCTCGGTCAAGTAGGATAAGATACGCCCATGGTCTACGAGATGCCCTTGCATCAGGACGAGCCGATGGACGCCGATCGCGACTGGTGGCGGGGGGCGGTCATCTATCAGATCTATCCGCGCTCGTTCCAGGATTCGAACGGCGACGGCATCGGAGATCTGGCCGGGATCATCCACCGGCTGCCCTACGTGGCGAGCCTCGGGGTGGATGCGATCTGGATCTCGCCGTTCTACGCGTCGCCGATGAAGGATTTCGGATACGACGTCTCGGCCTATCGCGACATCGAGCCGATGTTCGGGACGATGTCGGATTTCGACGCGCTGATCGAACGCGCGCATCAGCTGGACCTGCGGGTGATGATCGACCTCGTGCTGTCGCACACGTCGGATCAGCACCGGTGGTTCCGCGAGAGCCGGTCGAGCCGGGACAATCCGAAGGCGAACTGGTACGTCTGGGCGGACGCCAAACCGGACGGCTCGCCCCCGAACAACTGGCTCTCGATCTTCGGCGGCTCGGCCTGGGAATGGGACGGGGAGCGGATGCAGTATTATCTGCACAACTTCCTGATCGAACAGCCGGACCTTAATTTCCACGACGCCGAGGTGCAGGACGAGCTTCTGGACGTGGCGCGGTTCTGGCTGGAACGCGGCGTGGACGGATTCCGCTTCGACACCGTGAATTTCTTCGTCCATGACGCGGAGTTGCGCGACAACCCAGCGCTTTCGGTCGAGAACCGCGACTTCTCCGTGGCGCCCGAGGTGAACCCCTACAATTGGCAGCAACATCTCTACGACAAGAGCCGTCCGGAGAATCTGGACTTCCTGCGCCGGATGCGGGCGCTGATGGACGAGTATCCGGCCGTCGCGGCGGTGGGCGAGATCGGTGACGCGCAGCGCGGCATGGAGCTGATGGGCGAATACACCCGCGGCGATGACATGATCCACATGTGCTACGCGTTCGAGTTCCTGTCGCGCGACGCGCCGACAGGGACGCGGGTCGCGGAGGTGCTGGAGAAATTCTCGCGTCTCGCCTCGGAGGGCTGGGCCTGCTGGGCGTTCTCGAACCATGACGTCGAGCGTCACGCGTCTCGGTGGGGCCTCAGCGACGCGCAGCTTCCGGTCTATCTGGCGCTCCTTCTGGCGCTGCCGGGGTCGGTGTGTCTCTATCAGGGCGAGGAGCTGGGACTTTCGGAGGCCTATGTGCCGTTCGAGGAGCTCCAGGATCCGTATGGCAAGCGCTTCTGGCCGAAATTCCGCGGCCGGGACGGCTGCCGCACGCCGATGGTCTGGCTCACCGACAACCTGCATGCCGGGTTTTCCGAAGTGAAGCCGTGGCTGCCGGTCGCGATGGAGCATCTGCGGCGCTCGGTCTCGGCCCAGGACGGCGACACGCAGTCGCTGCTCGCGTTCTATCGCCGGATGATCGCGTTCCGAAAAACGCTGGCTCCGCTCGTCAAGGGCGGCTTCACGCCCCGCGACGTCGGGGCGGACCATATCTCGTTCGAGCGGGAGCATGACGGGCGGCGGATCCTCTGCGCGTTCAACCTGTCGGAACAGGACGTGACGGTTCCGCTGCCCGAGGGTGACTGGACGGTGATTCCGGGGAACGGCTTCGCGGGGAGCCTCGAGGAGGCGGGCATCTACCTGCCCCCCGCGCAGGCGCTGTTCGCGGAACACGCGGGAAACGGATGACGGGACCGGGGAGAGAGAAATGGCGAATGTGATCCTGACGGATGTCAGCAAGTCCTACGGACCCGTCGAGGTCCTGCGGAACATCAATCTCGACATCGCGGAGGGCGAACTGGTCGTCTTCGTCGGTCCGTCGGGCTGCGGCAAGTCCACGCTGCTGCGGATGATCGCGGGGCTCGAGCGCATCACGGGCGGCAAGCTCGAGATCGACGGGGTGGTGGTCAACGACATGCCCCCCGCGCAGCGCGGCATCGCGATGGTGTTCCAGTCCTATGCGCTCTATCCGCACATGACCGTGCGCGACAACATGGCGTTCGGCATGAAGATCGCCAAGAAGCCCAAGGCCGAGATCGACGCGGCGATCGCGAGCGCGGCGGAGAAGCTCCAGCTGACGCCGTATCTCGACCGTCTGCCCAAGGCGCTGTCAGGCGGACAGCGCCAACGCGTCGCCATCGGGCGGTCCATCGTGCGCGATCCCAAGGTGTTCCTGTTCGACGAGCCGCTTTCGAACCTTGACGCGGCGCTCCGGGTCGCGACCCGCATCGAGATCGCGCAGCTCAAAGAGCAGATGCCGCATTCCACGATGATCTACGTGACCCACGACCAGGTCGAGGCCATGACGCTCGCCACGCGCATCGTGGTTCTGCACGGCGGCGACATCGAACAGGTCGGCTCGCCGCTGGAGTTGTACGAGCGCCCGGCCAACCTGTTCGTCGCCCAGTTCATCGGATCGCCGGCGATGAACGCGTTCAAGGCGCGGGTGAAATCGACCGGTCCCGAAACGGTCGTCACGATCATCGGTGGTGGTGACGTCCACGTTCCGATCGCGACAGACGGCGCCGATGAGGGAACCGAGCTGACGCTCGGCGTCCGTCCCGAGGACTTGACCGTCACCGCGCATGGCGAGCCGCTGTTCGAGGGAGCCATCTCGATCGTCGAGGCGCTCGGCGAGACGACATTGCTGCATTTCGCGCCACAGAACGGCGAGGACGCCATCATCGCCAAGATGCCGGGCATTCACAGCCTGCGTCGTGGCGAGGCGGTGCGGCTTTCGGCGGAAGCCTCCAAACTGCACCTGTTCGACGGCAAGGGGCGGTCGCTGCTCTATCGTTGACGACCATTCGCGCTTGCACCGACACGCGCGACACGACAAATCGATCCGCGTGCTCTGGTCAATGGCAACCGGACGGAGTTGAAGCCATGTTTCTTGTCTGCGGCGAGGCCCTGTTCGATTTCTTTCTCGAATCCGAGACCGGTCCGTCATCGGCCACCTATGCGGCCCGGGCCGGCGGCTCGCCCTTCAATGTCGCCGTCGGGCTGGCGCGGCTCGGGGTCGGATCCGGGCTTCTGACCGGGCTTTCGACCGATCTGCTCGGCGCGCGCCTCGGCCAGGTTCTGGCGGATGAGGGCGTATCGACGCGCTACTCGGTGCCCACGGACCGGCCGACGACGCTCAGTCTCGTCGGCCTCGACGCCGCCGGGGTGCCCGCCTACCAGTTCTACGGGCGCGGCTCCGCCGATATCGGGCTCAACGCGGAAGATCTGCGGCTTCCGGGAGATGAAGTGGTCGGTCTGCATTTCGGATCGTATTCGATCGCCGCGGCCCCGGCGGCCGACGCGATGGCGCGGCTGGCGCTGATGGACGACCGGCGCTTCGTCACGCTGGATCCGAACGTGCGTCTGAACGTCGAGCCCGACCTGGACATCTGGCGCGAACGGCTGGCGGTTCTCGCGCCTCGCGCCGACGTGGTGAAGGTGAGCGCCGAGGATCTCGACCTGCTGCGGCCCGGAGCGGCGCACGGGAATGTCGCGGCCGACTTCATCGCGCAGGGCGTGTCGCTGGTGGTGATCACCGACGGCGGCGGCGCCGCCCGCGCCTGGACCGTCGGAGGCGTCGAGGCGTCCGCCGTGCCGCCCGCCGTCACGGTGGTCGACACGGTGGGCGCAGGCGACACGTTCCAGGCCGTGCTGATCGAGAGACTTCTCGCTTCGCCCGAAGGTCCGCGCGCCGCCGCGCGCGGGATGGACGGCGACCGGCTCGGCGCGATTTTGGCCCGGTGCGCGCGGGCGGCCGCGATCACCTGCTCGCGGCGCGGGGCGGACCTGCCGCGCGCCGCAGAACTCGAAGAACAAGGATAGAAGTCGATGGTCTCGACAGTCATTCCCGTTGAGCCGTTCGATCTGGTGATCTTCGGAGCCACCGGCGATCTCTCGCACCGCAAGATCCTGCCAAGCCTTTATCGGCGGATGGCCGTGGGGCAGATGCCTGCCGATGCGCGGATCTTCGGGGCGGCGCGGTCCAAGATGAGCCGCGCCGAGTTCCGCAAGTCGATCAAGGCGGCGCTCGACGAATACGTCGATCCGACGGACCTCGACGACGCGGTGACGGCGTCGTTTCTTGAATCGCTCGACTACGTGCCCATCGACGCGAAGGGCGAGGGCGGCTGGGCCGCGCTGGCCGAAAAGCTGGACAGGCATCCCGAGCGGATCCGGGCGTTCTACCTGTCGGTGGCGCCGTCGCTTTTCGCGGAGATCTCCGGCCGTCTCGCCGATGCCGGTCTCGCGACGCCCGGCAGCCGGATCGTGGTGGAGAAGCCGCTGGGCCACGATCTGGCCTCGGCGCGGGCGCTCAACGCGCAGCTGTCGCAGCATTTCGACGAGAGCCAGATCTACCGGATCGACCATTATCTGGGCAAGGAGACGGTCCAGAACCTGATGGCGGTGCGGTTCGCCAACGCGCTGTTCGAGCCGCTGTGGAACGCGCGCTATGTCGATCACGTTCAGATCACGGTGGCGGAATCGATCGGCGTCGCCGGGCGCGGCGCGTATTACGACAAGTCCGGCGCGATGCGGGACATGGTGCAGAACCACATGATGCAGCTGCTGTGCCTGACCGCGATGGAGCCGCCCGCGCGCTTCGATCCGGACGCGGTGCGTGACGAGAAACTCAAGGTCATCCGCTCTCTCGATCCGCTTGAGCTGTCGGACACCGTGCGCGGCCAGTACCGCGCGGGCGGGGGCGACGGCAGCTATCTCGAACATGTCGAGGATCCTTCCAGCCGGACCGAGAGCTTCGTGGCCATCCGCGCGCACATATCGAACTGGCGCTGGGCCGGGACGCCGTTCTATCTGCGCACCGGCAAGAAGCTGAGCGCGCGGATGTCGGAGATCGCCGTCGTTTTCAAGGACGCGCCGCACAGCATCTTTCCGCAGATCGAACGGCAGCGCGGCAACGCGCTGATCATCCGCCTTCAGCCCGACGAGGGCATGATGCTTCGCGTGACGATCAAGGATCCGGGTCCGGGCGGAATGCGGCTGGTCGAGGTGCCGCTCGACATGACGTTCGCGGACGCGCTCGGGCCCGAAGCGGGCGCGCTGCCGGAAGCCTACGAGCGGCTGATCATGGACGTGATCCGCGGCGACCAGACGCTTTTCATGCGCGGCGACGAGGTCGAGGCGGCCTGGGCCTGGACCGATCCCATCATCCGGGCGTGGAGCGAGAGCGGGTCGAAGCCGATGCCGTATGATCCTGGCGGAGCCGGTCCGATCGACGCCTACAAGCTGACGAGCGCGGACGGGCACCTTTGGCGCGAGATCACGTCGTGAGCGTCGCGCGGCAGGAGTATCCGGACCGCGACACGCTGATGCGCGGGCTGGCGGAACTGGTCGCCGACCAGCTTCGGGCCGCCCACGTCTCCAAGGGGCGTGCGACCCTGGCGGTGCCAGGCGGCACGACGCCCGGTCCGTTCCTCGACGCGCTGTCGGAGGCCGATCTGGACTGGGCGGAGATCGACGTGATGGCGACCGACGAGCGGCACGTTCTCGAGAGCGACGCCCGGTCGAACGCCCGGCTGATCCGCGAGAGGCTGCTTCGGAACCGCGCGGCGGACGCGAACTTCGTGCATTTCCATGCGGCCGCGTCCGATCTGGAGGTCGTGCTGCGATCCGCGCGGCGGCACGTGGCGGAGGTTCTTCCGATCGACGTGCTGGTGCTCGGCATGGGCGATGACATGCACACCGCGTCGCTGTTTCCCGACGCGCCGGAGATCGCGGAGGCTCTCGCCCCCGATGCGCCGGATCTGGTCTCGCTTCATCCGCCGGGGCAGCCCGAGGCGCGGATTTCGCTGAGCGGGCCGGTTCTGCGCGCGGCCTCGGTGATCCACATCCTGATCACCGGTCCGGAGAAGCGCGCGGCGCTCGATCGCGCGCTGACGGACGGCCCGCCGACCGAAGCGCCGATCCGGATCGTGCTGGACGCGCCGTGTCCGGTCACCGTCCATCACGCGGACTGAACAAAGGAGGATCTCCGATGCCTCTCGATGAGATTGTCGATCGGGTCACCCGGCGGATCGTGGACCGCTCCGCTCCGCTGCGCGGTCCCTATCTGGAGCGGATGCGGCGCGCGGCGGGCGAAGGCCCCAGGCGCGCGCATCTGACATGCGGCAACCAGGCGCACGCCTATGCGGCGATGACCGATGCGGACAAGGCGGCTCTGGTCGCGGAGAGCGCGGGCAACATCGGCATCGTCACGGCGTACAACGACATGCTGTCGGCGCATCAGCCGTTCGAGACCTACCCGGCGCTGATCCGCGCGGCGGCCCGCGCGGCGGGCGGCACGGCCCAGGTCGCGGGCGGCGTCCCGGCGATGTGCGACGGGGTCACCCAGGGCCAGGGCGGGATGGACCTCAGCCTGTTCTCGCGCGACGTGATCGCGATGGCGGCGGGCGTGGCGCTCAGTCACGGTGTTTTCGACACCAGCGTCTATCTCGGCGTCTGCGACAAGATCGTTCCGGGGCTGGTGATCGCGGCCGCGACCTTCGGGCATCTGCCGGCCGTTTTCCTCCCCGCCGGGCCGATGCCGTCGGGAATCCCCAACGACGAGAAGGCCAAGGTGCGCCAGAAATTCGCCTCCGGCGAGGTCGGCCGCACGGAGCTGATGGCCGCCGAGATGGCGTCGTATCACGGGCCGGGCACCTGCACGTTCTACGGCACGGCGAACACCAACCAGATGCTGATGGAGTTCATGGGGCTGCACCTTCCCGGCGCGAGCTTCATCAATCCGAACACGCCGCTTCGCGAGGCGCTGACCGTCGAGGGCGCGAAACGCGCGCTCGCGATCTCGGCGCTCGGCAATGAATACACGCCGGCCTGCGACGTTCTCGACGAGCGGGCTTTCGTCAACGGGATCGTGGGATTGAACGCGACGGGCGGCTCGACCAACCTGTTGATCCACCTGATCGCGATGGCGCGCGCCGCCGGGGTCGCGCTCGACTGGGAGGATTTCGCCGAGCTCTCGGACGCCACGCCGCTGATGGCGCGGGTCTATCCGAACGGTCTGGCCGACGTGAACCATTTCCACGCGGCGGGCGGCCTGGGCTACATGATCGGAGAGCTTCTGGACGCGGGCCTGCTGCATCCCGACACCCGCACGATCGCGGGCGAGGGGCTCGCGCGCTACACCGAGGAGCCGAAGCTGATCGACGGCGCGCTGACCTGGACCGAAGGCGCGCGCACGACGCTCAACGACAAGATCCTGCGTCCGGTCGCGGATCCGTTCCAGGTCACCGGCGGCACGCGGCGGCTGGCGGGCAATCTCGGCACCGGCGTCATGAAGGTCTCGGCGGTCGCGCGCGAGCGACAGATCATCGAGGCGCCGGCCCGCGTGTTCCATGACCAGGAGGCGGTCAAGGCGGCGTTCCGGGCGGGCGAGCTCGCCGGCGACACGGTCGTCGTGGTCCGCTTCCAGGGACCGAAGGCCAACGGCATGCCGGAGCTTCACAGCCTGACGCCGGTGCTGGCCGTGATGCAGGACCGGGGCCTCAAGGTGGCGCTCGTCACCGACGGGCGGATGTCCGGGGCGTCGGGCAAGGTGCCCTCCGCGATCCATGTCAGCCCCGAGGCGCTGGACGGCGGACCGCTGGCGCGGGTCGCGGACGGGGACGTGATCCGCGTGGATGCCGTCGCGGGCACGCTCGACGTCGTGACCCCCGGCGCGCTCGACCGGCCTGTCGTCACGCCCGACCTGTCGGCCAACGCGCACGGGTTCGGCCGGGAGCTGTTCGCCGCCTTCCGCGCGCAAGTCGGGCCGGCCGAATCCGGCGCCTCTCCGCTCTTCGCCCCTCTCACCGAAAGCCTCGACCGATGACCCCACAGCACGCCTCCGCCTATGCCCGCGAGATCTGTCAGCTTGCGCCCGTCATTCCCGTTCTGGTGGTGGAGGACACGGCCCATGCCGTCCCGCTCGCCGAGGCGTTGGTGGCGGGCGGGCTTCCGGTGCTGGAGGTGACGCTGCGCACGCCCGCCGCGCTCGACGTGATCCGCGCGATGGCGGAGGTGCCGGGCGGCGTGGTGGGGGCCGGCACGCTGATCACGCCGCAGGACGTGCGCGCGGCCAAGGGGGCGGGCGCGTTGTTCGGCGTCTCGCCCGGCGTGACGGACGCGCTTCTCGACGCCTGCGAGGCCGAGGAGCTGCCGCTTCTGGCCGGTGTCGCGACGGTGAGCGAGGCGATGCGGATGCTGGCGCGCGGCTATGACGTGATGAAGTTCTTTCCCGCCGAGACCAATGGCGGCGCGCCCGCGCTGAAGGCTTTCGCCGGCCCGTTGCCGCAGGTGTCGTTCTGCCCGACCGGAGGCGTCACGCCGGCCAACGCGCCGGATTATCTGGCGCTGCCGAACGTTCTGTGTGTCGGCGGCTCGTGGATCGCGGCCAAGGATCTGATGCGGTCGGGTGACTGGAGCGGGATCCAGGATCTCGCGCGGACGGCCAGCCATCTGAGCGCCGAATCATGAGCGCGGAGGTCTGGGACGCGCTTGAACGGGCGGGCGCCGAGGCGGCGGAGCGGCGGATCACGACGCTGTTCGACCGGAACCCGGACCGCTTCCGTGAATTCTCGACGCGTCTCGGCGACATGGTTCTCGATTTCTCCAAGACCGCCATCGACGCCCATTCCCTGACGCTTCTGATCAGGCTCGCCGAGACGCGCGGCGTGCCTGCCCGGCGTGACGCGATGTTCCGGGGCGATCCGATCAACGCGACCGAGGGCCGGGCGGTTCTGCACACGGCGCTCCGGAATCGCGCGAACACGCCGGTCATGGTGGACGGTCGCGACGTCATGCCGGACGTGAACGCGGTCCTGGACCGGATGGCGGCGTTCTCGGACGGCGTGCGGAGCGGGAGCGTCGCGGCGTCGGACGGCGGCGCGTTCACCGACGTGGTGAACATCGGCATCGGCGGCAGCGATCTCGGCCCGGCGATGGCGACGCTGGCGCTCGCGCCGTATCACGACGGACCCCGGCTGCACTACGTGTCGAATGTGGACGGGGCGCATGTCCACGACACGCTGGCGCGGCTCGATCCGGCGCGGACGCTCGTGATCGTCGCGTCAAAGACCTTCACCACGATAGAGACAATGACCAACGCGCGCACGGCGCAGGCTTGGCTGCGCGCTGCGTTGGGCGACGGGGCGGACGGGCATTTCGCGGCGGTGTCGACGGCTCTGGAGAAGACCGCCGCGTTCGGCATCGACCCGGCGCGGGTGTTCGGCTTCTGGGATTGGGTCGGCGGCCGCTATTCCGTCTGGGGGGCGGTCGGTCTGCCGCTGATGATCGCGGTCGGGGCGGAACGGTTCGGGGAATTCCTCGACGGCGCGCACGAGATGGACCGGCATTTCATGGAGGCGCCGCCGCCGGAAAACATGCCGCTTCTGCTCGGGCTGATCGGGATCTGGCACAGGAACGTGCTGGGATACCCGACGCGGGCCGTTCTGCCTTATGATCAGCGGCTGGCGCGGCTTCCGGCCTATCTCCAGCAGCTCGACATGGAATCGAACGGCAAGAGCGTCACGCTCGACGGCGAGACGGTCGCGCGCGCGACCGGGCCTGTCGTCTGGGGCGAGCCGGGGACCAATGGCCAGCACGCGTTTTACCAGCTGATCCATCAAGGGACGGACGTGGTCCCCTGCGAGTTCCTCGTCGCGGCGAACGGGCATGAGCCGGAGTTGCGCGAGCACCACGACCTGCTGCTGGCGAACTGCCTCGCGCAGTCTGAAGCGCTGATGAAAGGCCGCGACCTTGAGGCCGCGCGCGCGACGGTCGACGATCCCGCTCTCGCGCCGCACAAGGTGTTCGGAGGCGACCGGCCGTCGACGACGCTGCTCTATCCGCGTCTCGATCCGGCCACGCTGGGGCGGATCGTGGCGCTTTACGAGCACCGCGTTTTCGTCGAGGGCGCGATCTGGGGCATCAACAGCTTCGACCAATGGGGGGTCGAACTGGGCAAGGAACTCGCCACCGCCCTGCTGCCGCTGGTGAAATCCGGCGACGGATCGGGGGCCGGCGACGCGTCGACCGCCGGCCTGATCGCCGAGATCGCCCGTCTCAGGCCATAGAGCGGTCGACGATCACCGAGCACTGGGCGTGGCGCACGACGCGTGAGGCCGTCGAGCCCATCAGATAGTCGCGGTAATCCGGCCGGTGCGACCCGAGAATGATGGCGTCGGCGCCGATCTTCTGGGCCTCGTCGAGAATGAGCGTGCCGGGATTTCCCTTGCGGATCGCGACTGTGGCGCCCGTGCCGGTCGATTTCACCAGCGCCACGAGGCGGTCCCGGACGTCGTCGTGGTGGGTTTTGACGACCTCTTCGGGGATCTGGGCCGCGACGAAGGCGGGGATGTCATCCATCACGGTGAGGATGGTGATCTTCGCGTCAGCGCCGCCGACATGGCGGGCGAGTTTCAGGATGTGTTCGCCGATGTCGCCGTGGGCGAGGTCGATCGGAACGAGGATGTTTCTGTACATGGGGCGTCCTCCGGTTTAACCGCGCCATCATGGACCCGGACGCGCGCCAAGTCATTGATCTTCGTCATGTGGCGGACGGGATTCGCGAACTTCACGTCGATTCCCATCTGCTCGTGCTTGAAAAGCCCTCCGGTCTGCTCTCGGTTCCGGCCAAGCCGCCCGGGACGCAGGACTGTCTCGAGGCGCGGGCGCGGGCGGCGTATCCCGACGCGCTGCTGGTTCATCGGCTCGACGGCGACACGTCGGGCGTCATGGTCTTCGCCCGGACCAGGCTGGCGCAGCGGCATCTCAACTGGCAGTTCGAGCGGCGGCAGGTTTCCAAGACCTACGTCGCGCGGGTGGCCGGGCATGTCGAAGGCGAGGCGGGGCGGATCGATCTGCCGCTGATCAGCGACTGGCCGAACCGGCCGAAACAGATGGTCTGTCACGAGCGGGGCAGGCCGTCCGTCACCGACTGGCGGGTGATCGGGCGCGAGGCGGATGCGACGCGGCTGGAGCTGACGCCGCTGACCGGGCGGAGTCATCAGCTTCGGGTGCATCTTCTGGCGCTGGGCCATCCGATCCTGGGCGATCCGTTCTATGCGAGCGGGGCGGCTTTGGAGGCCGCCGACCGGCTTCAGCTTCATGCGGCGCGGCTGGGCTTCCGGCATCCCGAAGGCGGCGCGCATGTCGCGTTCAGTTCGGCGGTTCCGTTCTGAACACGCTTCGCGACACGCGTGTCGTTTTCGTCAAGCCACTGATTTCAAGCAACAATCAGAATCGCGTTAACCCTTTGGAAACCACGCGTCACAGCCACGCCGCGCCGCGGACGCCGGAGCTGTCGCCGTGGACGTTGCGGGCCAGCCGGGTGTTGAAACGGTCGCCGAAGACGTGGGGTTCGATGAGCGGCGGGACGGTCCCGTAGAGGCGATCGACGTTGGAGAGGCCGCCGCCGAGCACGATGACGTCGGGGTCGAGGAGGTTGACGACGACGGAAAGGACCCGGCCGAGGCGGTCCTCGTAGCGGGCGAGGGTCTCGATGGCGGCCGCGTCGCCGTTCGCGGCCATGTCGATCACCTCGGGCGCCTTGGGGCCGTCCGCGACGGCGATCCCGGCGCGGCGGGCGTAGTCGGCGGCGAGACTCGGGCCGGAGAGCCAGGCCTCGGCGTGGCCGGCGACGCCGCAGGAGCAGATCGGGCCGGGGCGTTCGTCGTCGCGCGGGTACGGGAGCCCGATATGGCCGATCTCGCCGCCGACCGAATTGATGCCTTCGACGGGTTTGCCGTCGACCACGATGCCGCCGCCGACGCCCGAGCCGAGGATGACGCCGAAAACGACGGCGGCGCCTTTGCCCGCGCCATCGACGGCTTCGGAGAGGGCGAAGCAGTTGGCGTCGTTTGCGATCTTGACCGGCCGGTCGAGCGCCCGGTTCAGGTCGCCGCGCAGGTCGCGGCCGTGAAGCCACATGGAATTGCCAAGAGAGACGCGGCCGGTCGCGCGGTCGACCGATCCCGGCACGCCGATGCCGACGGAGGAGCACGGGCCCCCGCCCTCGGATTCGAGCCGCTCCATCAGGCCTTTGATCGCGCGGATGCCGCCGTCGTAATCGTCGCGCGGGGTGGGAACGCGGGCGCGGACGCGTTCGGCGCCGTCATCGCCGAGAAGGATGCCTTCGATCTTGGTGCCGCCGTAATCGAACCCGATCCGCATGTGTCGTCCCTTTCTTTGCCTCGACATTAGGTTCGGGCCCGTCGGCGCGCAACGCCGCTTTGCCCCGTCGGCGCGGCGGTGCTAAAGCCGGTTCGCGGCAGCGAAGGGCGCAGGATGTTCTGGAAAATTCCGGGTCTGGGCAAGATCGGGCGGATCGGCATCGCGCCGCCGCGCCCGGAGCCGGGGCGCGAGGGGCTGGCGATCGCGCTGATCGTGCGGAACGAGGCGCGGCACGTGCGCGAATGGGCGGAGTTCCATGCGCGCGCGGGGGTGCGGCGGTTTCTGGTCTATGACAACGGCTGCACCGACGCGACGGTGCCGATCCTGCGCGAGACGCTGGGGGATGCGGTGACGGTGGTGCCGTGGCGGCAGGTGTTCAGCGACGCGGTGATGGGGCGCGAGATCCACAACCAGGTTCTGGCCTATGCCCATGCCGCGAGCAATTTCGGCGGGGCGTTCCGGTGGATGGCGTTCATCGACGTGGACGAGTTCCTGATCCCGACGCGGGCCGGCGGTTTGCCCGAGGCGCTGGCGGAGGCGGGCGATTGCGTGAACATCTCGCTGCCGTGGCACATGTTCGGGCATTCGGGGCATGTGGAGCCGCCGGAGGCGGGGGTGCTCCGGAGCTACCTGCGGCGCGCGGCGGATCCGATGAGCGACGTGCGGGGGGTGCGGGCGTTCAAGTGCGTCGTGGATCCCTGCGCGCTGGTGCGGGTGGGGGTGCATGTCATGGAGACCGGCGACGGGACGACCTGCGACGATCAGGGCCGACGGGTGGCCATGAAAGATCGCGAGAAGCGGGGATTCTATTCGGTGCGGAACATCCAGCTGAACCATTATTATGCCCGCTCCGAGGCGGAGCTGGCCGAGAAGATCGGGCGGGGGCCGAACCTGGTGGCCAAGTCGCCGGAATACGAGCGCAAGGTGCGGCGGACGGTGGCGAACATCGAGGCGGACGAGGTCGAGGACCGTGCGGCGCTGGACTATCTGGCGCGGATCGGCTGGGATTGAGCGATGCGGACCGAGCTGATCATCACGACCTACGAGAGCCCGCACACGTTGGTGCTGACGCTGGAATCGGTGCTGCGGCAGGAGGTGATGCCGGACATCCTGTGCATCGCGGATGACGGGTCGGGGCCGGAGACGGCGGCGGTGATCGCGGAATTCGAGGCGGCGCATCCGGAGATCGCGCTGCGCCATGTCTGGCACGAGGATGACGGGTTTCAGCGCAGCGCGATCCTGAACCGGGCGATCGCGACGTCGGACGCGGATCTGCTGATCGTGATCGACGGCGACGTGCTGATCCATCCGGTCTATGTCGCGCGGCATGTGGAACTGGCGCGGCCGGGGCGGTTCTGTACCGGGAGCCTGATCCGGCTGGACGCGGAGGCCAGCAAGGCGGTCACGGTCGATCTGATCCGGTCGGGGGAGCTGTTCACGCGGGACTGGCTGCGGGCCAACCGGGCGTTCGACCGGGTCGGGTCGTGGCTCAAGGCGATGCCGTTTCCCAAGGCGGTGATGAACCTGTTCGACGTGACGTCGCCGGTGCGGCGCGCGCTGACCGGGGCGAATTCATCCGCGTGGCGGAGCGATCTGCTGGCGGTGAACGGGTATGACGAGGGGATCAAGTACGGCGGGCAGGACAAGGAGATCGGCCTGCGGATGAACAACAACGGCGTGCGGGGGCGGCATCTGCGGTTCACCGCGCCGCTGATCCATCTGGACCATCCGCGCGGCTACGCCGATCCCGAGAAAATGGCGCGGCAGAAGGCGCACATTCGCGAGGTGCGGCGGTCCGGGCAGGTCTGGACCGAGGACGGGATCGTGAAGGGGAAGCGGCCGGCATGACCCGCGGCGTCGTCTGGGTCGCGACGGGGGCGGCGCATGTGGCCGCCGCGCGGGCCTCGGCGGCGTCGGTGCGGGCGAGCAATCCGGGGCTGGCGACGGCGATCTTCTGCGACGTCGCCGATCCGGGCGCGGAATTCGACCGGGTGGAGGCGGTGGAGGGGGCGCATGCGCGCTCCAAGGTGGATTGCCTGCCGCGCACGCCGTTCGACGAGACGCTTTATCTCGACACCGACACGCGGGTGACCGGCGATCTCGGCGATCTCTTCCGGCTGCTGGAGCGGTTCGACGTGGCCGCCGCGCACCGGGTCCGCGATCCGGCGCGGATGCGGGGGGCGGCGCCTGCGGAGGGGCCGCCGTTGGCGTTTCCCGAGCACAATGGCGGTGTGCTGCTCTATCGTCGGACGCCCGCGGTGCTGGCGTTTCTGGAGGATTGGCGGGCGCGGTTCCATGCGGGCGGGGCGAGCGCGGACCAGATCGGGCTGCGCGCGGCGCTCTGGGCCTCGGAGGTGCGGCTGACGGTTCTGCCGCCGCGGTTCAACACGCGACGATGGACGTGGGTGGACGCGGCGTTCTCCGGGCGGGTGGCGCCGGTGATCCTGCACATGAACCGGTTTCATCCGACCAAGGCGGGCGGGCCGATAAAGCGGGCGCTCGCGCGGCTCGCGGGGCCGCATGGTTGAGCTTTCGGTCCGATCCGGCGCGGATGCCGGTGAGGGGCTGACGCTCTGCGGCGTCGTGCATGACGAGATGTTTTTCCTGCCGGCGTTTCTGGCGCATTACCGGGGGATGGGCGTGGAGCGGTTCGTGCTGCTCGACGACGCGTCGACCGACGGGACCGGGGAGTTTCTGGCGGCGCAGGCGGATTGCGTGACCGTGGTGAGCGACCGGCGGTATTTCGACCTGATCGACGGCAAACGGGCGCTGCACGCCTGGCGGCAGGGTCTGATGGACCGGTTCTGCGCCGGACGCTGGGGGCTGTTCGCGGATGCGGACGAATTTCTGGCGCTGCCCGAGGGGATGGACCTGCCGGCGATGATCGCACGGCTGGAGGCGCGGGGGGCGGCGTCGGTCTGGGGGGCGATGGTGGACATGTATCCGGCGACGGTGGCGGAGGTGACCGCCGTTCGGGCGGATGGTTTCGACCTCGATGAGCCGTGGCACTTCGACGCGCGGCCGCATCTGCGGGCGCGGCCGGGCGCGGATCGGCCTGTCAGCCTCTATCGGGGATCGCGGGCGCGGTTGCTGGCGGAGAACGGGATCGGGACCGGCGAGGGCGCGATGCGGCGGATCGCGACGCGGCTGGGGCTGTCGCGGTTTCTCAAGCTCAACAATCTGGGCAAGGTTCCGCTGGTCCGCTGGGATGCCGGCACGCGGTTCGACGGGTCGCACCGGATCGTGCCGCCGCCGTCGGGGCCGGACATGCTCGCGATCATGCACTTCAAGTTCACGGCCGATCTTGGGCGCAAGATCGGCTATGCGCTCGCGACCGGGGGGTATGGAAACGGGTCGAAGCAGTACCGGCTGATGGCGGATCTGCTGGCGGCGATGGAGGCCGGGGGGCGCGGTTTTACCGGGCCGCGGTCGATGCGGATGCGCACGCCGGCCGATCTTTATGCGGGCGGGGCCGGAAAGCTGGTCTGAAACGCGAACCGCCCCGCCGATTTCTCGGCGGGGCGGGCGCTCTCACTGTCCGTGAGCGTCGAGGATCTCAGGCGTCCTCTTTGATCTCTTCTCCGGTCTCCTGGTCCACGACCTTCATCGACAGGCGGACCTTGCCGCGGTCGTCGAAGCCCATGAGCTTGACCTTGACCGACTGGCCTTCGCTCAGCAGGTCCTTGGGATGGCTGACGCGCTCGTTCGACAGCTGGCTGACATGCACGAGGCCGTCGCGCTTGCCGAAGAAGTTCACGAAGGCCCCGAAATCCATGATCTTGACGACCTTGCCGGTGTAGACCTTGCCGACTTCCGGCTCGTCCACGATGGCGGCGATCAGATCGCGGGCCTTCTGGATGCTCTCGGCGTTGGCCGAGGCGATCTTGATCACGCCGTCGTCGTTGATGTCGACCTTGGCGCCGCTCTCCTCGACGATGGAGCGGATGACCTTGCCGCCCGACCCGATGACTTCGCGGATCTTGTCGACCGCGACCTGCATCGTCTCGATGCGGGGCGCGTGCTCGGAGAATTCCGAACGGCCGGCGGTCAGCGCGTTGGCCATCTGGCCCAGGATGTGCAGCCGGCCGTCTTTGGCCTGCGCCAGCGCCTGTTCCATGATCTCGGGCGTGATGCCGGCGACCTTGATGTCCATCTGGAGCGAGGTGATGCCGTTCTCGGTGCCCGCGACCTTGAAGTCCATGTCGCCGAGATGGTCCTCGTCGCCGAGGATGTCGGTCAGGACGGCGAATTTGTCGCCTTCGAGGATCAGACCCATCGCGACGCCCGCGACGGCGGCCTTGAGCGGAACGCCCGCGTCCATCATCGAGAGCGACCCGCCGCAGACGGAGGCCATCGAGGACGACCCGTTCGATTCGGTGATCTCCGAGACCACGCGGATCGTGTAGGGGAAGTCGGTCGCCGCCGGCAGAACCGCCTGGAGCGCCCGCCAGGCGAGCTTGCCGTGGCCGATCTCGCGGCGTCCCGGTCCCATCATGCGGCCGGCTTCACCGACCGAGTAGGGCGGGAAATTGTAGTGCAGATAGAAGTTCGAGCGCCAGGTGCCCTGGAGCGCGTCGATCATCTGCTCGTCGTCGCCGGTGCCGAGCGTCGAGACGACCAGCGCCTGGGTCTCGCCGCGCGTGAAGAGCGCCGAGCCGTGGGTGCGGGGCAGGATGCCGACCTCGGAGACGATGGGCCGCACGGTCGTCAGATCGCGTCCGTCGATTCGGCGGCCATGCTCGAGCACGTCGCCGCGAACGACGGTGGACTCGAGTTTTTTCATCGCGGAGCCGAGGTTGGAATCCGCCAGCTCGTCCTCGCTCAGACCTTCCTTGATCGCGGACCGGGCATTGGAGATCGCGGTCGTGCGCTCCTGCTTGTCGGTGATCGCGAAGGCGGCGCGCATCTTGTCCTCGCCCAGATCCTTGAGCTTGGCGTAAAGTGCGGAATAGTCCGGCGCCTGGAAGTCGAAGGGCTCCTTGGCCGCCTCTTCCGCCATGTCGATGATCAGGTCGATCACCGGCTGCATCTGCTCGTGGCCGAACTTCACCGCGCCGAGCATCTCGGTCTCGGAGAGCTCATAGGCCTCGGACTCGACCATCATGACCGCGTCCTTGGTGCCGGCGACGACGAGATCGAGACGCTGCTCGGGGTTCTCGCGCAGCTTCTCCATGTCGTCGATGGCCGGGTTCAGCACGTAGGATCCGTCGACGAATCCGACGCGGGCGGCGGCGATCGGGCCGCGGAACGGCGCGCCCGAGAGCGTCAGCGCGGCGGAGGCCGCGATCATCGCGACGATGTCGGGGTCGTTCTCCATGTCATAGGACAGCACGGTGCAGATGACCTGGGTCTCGTGCTTGAAGCCCTCGACGAAAAGCGGGCGGATCGGACGGTCGATGAGACGCGAGGTCAGCGTCTCCTTCTCGGTGGGCCGCGCCTCGCGCTTGAAGAAGCCGCCGGGGATCTTGCCGGCCGCATAGTATTTTTCCTGGTAGTGGACGGTCAGCGGGAAGAAATCGAAGCCGGCTTTGGGCTTCTTCTCGAACACGACCGCGGCGAGCACGCTGGTCTCGCCGTAGGTGGCGATGACGGTGGCGTCGGCCTGGCGGGCGATCTTGCCCGTTTCGAGCGTGAGGGTGTCATGGCCCCACTCGATGGATTTCTTGACGATGTTGAACATGTGTCTTCCTTGCATTGCGGTGGCGCCCGTTGGCGTCGCGCCGCGTGTCGCGGGCCCCATTGCCCGCAGACCCCGCCTTGGTTTTCCGTGTCGGAAGCCGCCACGCGGGGTCGGGTGGCGGTCCGGGTCTGAGGTGGCGGATGCGGCCCGTCAGGCCGTCGCCCCGCCCGGCGAATTGCGGAAGGGCGCGCCGTGGTGGCGCGCCCCGTTCCGGTTCAGCGGCGGACGCCGACGCGCTCGATCAGAGACTGATAGCGCGAAACGTCCTTTTTCTTGACGTAATCGAGCAGCTTGCGGCGCAGCGCGACCATTTTCAGCAGGCCGCGGCGGGAATGGTTGTCTTTCTTGTGCTCTTTGAAATGCTCGGTCAGCGTGTTGATCCGGCTGGTCAGGATCGCGACCTGGACTTCGGGCGAACCGGTGTCGCCTTCCTTGGTCGCGTATTCCTTGATCAGGGCTTCTTTGACGTCTGGAGTGATCGACATCGGGATGTTCCTTTCGGATTGGCGTTGGGAAACCTCACGCGTCAAGGCCGCTGCCGGGATGTCGTCCAGCAAGGTCGAAACGCGAGAAGACCGCGCGGGCGGACCCGAACGGCAGGGGCTCCATAAGCGGTTTGCGGTGGAATGGAAAGCCTTTGTCGCGCCGGTGTCGCGCCGTGCCGTCGGGGGACATTCTTTTCCGACGCCACTTGCGCCCGCGCGGCGCGCACTCAGATGCCACCGGCCGCGATGCGCGGTTCCGAGCGGGGTGCGCCTTCGTGTCAGACTATCTTCTCATCGTCCTCGGTCTCGCGGGGCTTTTCGTCGGCGGCGAATGGCTGGTGCGCGGCGGGGCCGCGATCGCCCTGCGGTTCGCGCTGCCGCCGCTGCTGATCGGCCTGACAGTCGTGGGCTTCGGCACCTCGACGCCTGAGCTCCTGGTCTCGGTCGACGCGGCTTTGCGCGGGGCGCCAGACATCGCCATCGGCAACGTCGTGGGTTCGAACATCGCGAACATCCTGCTCATCGTCGGTCTGACGGCGCTGGTCTGGCCGATCCGCGTGTCGGTCGGCACTCTCCGTCGCGACACCGCCGTGATGATGCTCGCCGCCATCGCGCTCGTCCCGCTCTTCATCGCGGGCGGGATCGGCCGTCTCACGGGCGCGATCCTGTTAGCCGGCCTTGTCGCCTATCTGGTCTGGGCCTACCGGTCCTCTTCTGCGGAATCCGACGCCGAAGCGCCCGAAATCGCGCCGCGGCCCTTGTGGAAATCGGTGGCGTTCGTTCTGCTCGGTCTGGTCGCGCTGGTTTTCGGCGCGCGGTTCCTCGTGAACGGCGCGGTCTCGATCGCCCGGGATTTCGGCATTTCAGAGGCGTTCATCGGGCTGAGCATCGTCGCGGTCGGAACGTCGCTGCCCGAACTCGCCACGTCGCTGATCGCCGCGTTCCGCCGCCAATCCGAGATCGCCATCGGCAACGTGGTCGGCAGCAACATCTTCAACGTGCTCTGCATCCTCGGCATCACCGCGATGATCCAGCCGATCCCGGTGGCGGGGCGTTTCGCGACGTTCGATCTGCCGGTGATGATCGCCGTCTCGGCGGTGCTGACGTTCCTGCTCCTGACGCGGCCGGTGATCGGACGGGGCGCGGGGGCGGCCCTGCTCGCGGCCTACGCCGTCTATCTTTTCGCGGCGTATCAGTCGGGGTCGGCGTAGACGAAGACCCGGCTGGGATGGAGCGTCCCGCCCATGTAGTCGCCGAGCGCAACCGGCAGGCCGTCGCGGGCGGCCCAGACCAGATCGCCGTATTCCGCGCCGCCGGAGGTCAGGACCGGCGCGGGGTTGCCGAGAGCGAGGCGCGCGGCGGCCTCGGGCGTCACGGTCACTTCCGGCAGGCCGTCGAGTCCGGCCGCGACGGGCAGGAGGAGCGCGTCGATCGCCTCGGTGCGCTCGAGGCGGATGACCTCGTCGAGGCTTATCGCCTCCGCCACGTCGAACGGGCCTGTCGCGAGGCGGCGCAGGGTCGTGACATGGCCGAGACAGCCGAGGGTGCGGCCGAGGTCGCGCGCGATGCTGCGCACGTAGCCGCCTTTGCCGCAGACCATTTCAAGCACGGCGGTATCGGGGTCCGGCATGTCGATCAGATCGAGGCGTTCGACGTGAAGCGGGCGCGGCGCGAGGTCCATCTCGACGCCTTCGCGGGCGAGGGCATAGGCGCGCTCGCCGTCCACTTTGACAGCCGAGACCTGGGGTGGAACCTGGAGGATGTCGCCGGTGAAGTCCGGCAGGGCGGCGAGGATCGCCTCGCGGGACGGGCGCTCGGCGCTTGTGCGAAGCGTATCGCCTTCGGCGTCGTCGGTGGAGGTCTCGGCGCCCCAGCGGATGGTGAAGCGGTAGGTTTTGCGCGCGTCGGTGATGTGGGGGACGGTCTTGGTCGCCTCGCCCAGCGCCACGGCCAGAAGTCCGGTCGCGGCGGGATCGAGCGTCCCGGCATGGCCGGCCTTGCGCGCCTCGAACGCCCATTTGACCTTGTTGACGACCGCCGACGAGGTCATGCCCGCCGGCTTGTCGACGATCAGCCAGCCGTGGACGGGCCGGCCTTTTTTTCGGCGCGCCACGTCAGTCGGCGTCGAGATCGCGCCGCACGGCGGGCGAGTTGAGAAGCGCGCGGGTGCGGTCCATGTTGTCGAAGCTGGTGTCGGGCTGGAAGGTCAACTCCGGCGAGAAGCGCAGGTCGATCTGCTTGGTGACCTCGCGGCGCAGCTCATGGCGGTTGCGGGTCAGCGCCTTCAGAACGCCTTCCGTGTTGAGTCCGCCCAGCGGCAGAACGAACGCGACCGCGTGTTTCAGATCGGGCGAGACGCGCACCTCGGAGACGGTGATCGAGACGTGGGCCAGCTCGTCGTCATGCACGTCGCCGCGCGCGAGCGTGTCGGAGAGCGCGCGGCGGATCACCTCGGCCACGCGGAGCTGGCGCTGGGTCGGTCCCGCGCCGGAATGGGGTCTTGTCTTTGCCATGACGGTCACATCCTATCGGCCCCCTTGGAAGTCAAGGGCGCGGAGCCTTGAAAAAGAGGAGCCCGGGCATGGACGGGGACATCGGAATAGCGGTCGTCGGAGCCTCCGGCCGAATGGGACGCATGCTGATCGAGGCTGTCGGCGAGACGCCGGGCGCGCATCTGAGCGGTGTCACGGAACGCCCCGGCCACGACTGGATCGGCCGCGATGTCGGCGAGGCGATGGGCGGCCAGGCGATGGGCGTGATCGTCGAGGACGATCCGCTGGAGGTCTTCGCGCGGTCGCACGCGGTGCTGGATTTCACGGTTCCGGCGGCGACGCTGGAACATGCGGTGATCGCGGCGCAGGCGCGGCTGACCCATGTGATCGGGACGACGGGACTGGAGCGGTCCGATCTCGAGAAGCTCGCCGCCTGCGGGCGGCATTCGGTGATCGTGCGGGCGGGAAACATGAGCGTCGGCGTCAATCTGCTGACCGTGCTGGCGCGCCAGGCGGCGGCGGTGCTCGGGCCGGAATACGACATCGAGATCGTCGAGATGCATCATCGCAACAAGGTCGACGCGCCGTCGGGCACCGCGCTGATGCTGGGCGAGGCGGCGGCGGCGGGCCGGCGGATCAACCTGGCCGACGCCTCCGAGCGCGGGCGGGACGGGATCACCGGCGCGCGGGCCGAGGGAGCCATCGGCTTCGCGTCGCTGCGGGGCGGGGACGTGGTGGGCGAGCACGAGATCATCTTCGCCGGGCCGGGCGAGCGGGTGGTCCTGCGCCACGTCGCGACCGACCGGATGCTGTTCGCGCGCGGCGCCGTGCGTGCGGCGATGTGGGGCCAGGACAAGGAGCCGGGGCAGTATACGATGATCGACGTGCTCGGCCTGCATGATCCGGACGCGGAGATCCCCGAGCGCTGAGCTGGCCATGGGCCGAGATGCCGCCTTGTCGAAACGCGCGCCCGGAGGTAACCTGTTGGTGAAATCCGTCAGCCTGGAGCGTATTCCCGCCTCAGACGGTCGGTTTTCCTTGTAAATTTTCCCGACTGACCGCGACGCCTCGGCCGCGCGAGACGTCAGCCGTCCCTCGCGGCTTTTCGGCAGGCAGTATCGCGGATGGCGGACCAGGCCAGAACCATGACCGGCGCGCCCGCTCCCGTCCTTCTGGACCGGCGGACGCCGCCGCATATCGTGACGCTGGTGCTGATCACCGGCGTCGCGGCGCTCAACATGAACATGGTTCTGCCGGGTCTGCCGTCGCTGGCGGAGTATTACGGCGCGGACTACGCCGTCGTGTCGTTGACGATTTCGGCCTATCTCGCGCTGACGGCCGCGCTTCAGCTCATCATCGGGCCGTTGTCCGACCGCTACGGGCGACGACCGGTGATTCTCGGATCGTTCGCGGTGTTTCTGTGCGCGACCGTCGGCTGTCTGTTCGCGCCGAGCATCGAGAGTTTCCTCGCCTTCCGCATGATCCAGGCGACCATCGCGTCGGGCATCGCGCTCAGCCGCGCCGTGGTGCGCGACACCGTTTCGACCGACCGGGCAGCGAGCCAGATCGGCTATGTCACGATGGGCATGGCGCTGATGCCGATGATCGGCCCGATGATCGGCGGGTTTCTGGTCGAGGGGTTCGGCTGGCGGTCGATCTTCGCGTTCATGTTCGTGGCGGGGCTGGGCGTGACGACGCTGGCCTGGGCGGATCTCGGCGAGACCAACACCGCGCGCTCGACCAGTTTCGGCGCGCAGTTCAGGGCCTATCCCGAGCTTTTCCGCTCGCGGCGGTTCTGGGGTTATTCCGCGACCGCCGCGATGGCCTCGGGGGCGTTTTTCGCGTTTCTGGGCGGCGGGCCTTGGGTCGCGAGCCAGGTTCTGGGCCTGACGCCGTCACAGCTCGGGTTCTATTTCGGGTTCATCGCGCTCGGCTACATGATGGGAAACTTCCTGTCCGGCCGGTTCAGCGGGCAGTACGGGATCGACCGGATGATGCTGGCGGGTGCGATCGTGTCGACGAGCGGAATGACCCTGGGCCTCGCGTTTCTTGCCTTCGGTATCGCCACCGCGCCGACGTTTTTCGGCACGATCCTGTTCGTTGGCCTTGGCAACGGGCTGGTGATGCCGAACGCGACGGCCGGGCTCGTCTCGGTGCGGCCGCATCTGGCGGGCAGCGCCTCGGGCTCTGGGCGGCGCGCTCCAGATCGGCGGCGGCGCGGCGCTTTCGGTGCTGGCCGGGACGCTGGCGAGCGCCAGCGCGGGGGCCGCGCCGCTCGTCTGGCTGATGTTCGCCTGTTCGGCGATGGGGATCGTCACGACCCTCTGGGTCATGCGGGTGGCGGCGCGTCATGACGTTTGAAGCCCGGCCGGCATTTTCGGCGTCCGACAACGCCCGCGGCGCGCTTTTCATGTGCCTGTCCATGGCCGGGTTCGCGTTCAACGACGCGCTGATCAAAAGCGTCTCGGGCGACCTTCCGCTTTTCCAGGCCATAGCGGTCCGGGGGTTGCTGGCCACGACGCTGATCGGCCTCTACGCGTGGCGCGTCGGGGCGTTGCGGTTCCGGCCCGGCGCGCGCGACGCGCGGCTGATCGCGCTGCGCGCCGTGGGCGAGATCGGCGGCGGGCTCACGTTCCTGACGGCGCTTTTCAACATGCCCATCGCAAACGCGAGCGCCATCCTCCAGAGCCTGCCGTTGGCCGTGACCCTGGCGGCGGCGGTGTTTTTCGGCGAGCCGGTCGGCTGGCGGCGCTATCTCGCGATCGCGGTCGGGTTCGCGGGGGTGCTGATCATCGTTCGGCCGGGTTCGGCCGGGTTCACCGTCTATTCGCTCTGGGCGCTGGCGTCGGTCGGGTTCGTGGTGGTGCGGGACCTCGCGACCCGGAGGCTGAGCGCGGCGGCGCCGGGTCCGGCCATCGTTTTCATCACGTCGCTGGCCATGACGCTCACCGCCGGAACCTTGACCGCCGCGACGGAATGGAGGCCGATGGAACTGTACAGTCTCGCGTCGCTCGGGGGATCGGCGCTCTTCCTTCTGGTGGGCTACCATTACAGCGTGAATTCGATGCGGACTGGCGAGATCGGCTTCGTCCAGCCTTTCCGCTATACGCTGCTGATCTGGGCGACGGTGCTGGGGATCCTCATGTTCGGCGAATGGCCCGATTTCTGGACGCTGGTCGGCGGCGGGATCGTGGTGGCCACCGGGCTTTTCATGTTCTACCGGGAGCGCAGCGTCGCCCGCTCGTTCAACGGCTGATCAAAGATGGCGTGTCACGTCCCGCCCATGCGGTTTGTCTATTCCTGGTCGGGATAGATCAGGATGCGGCTGTCGCCCCGGATCGGTTTGATCGTCGGGCCGGCGCCGATCGCGAGGTGCCCGTCGGGAACGTCCGCGTGGACGCGCGTGCCTGCGGACACGATCGCGCCGGTGCCGATGACCACGCCGGGCAGCAGGACGGCGCCCGCGCCGATCACCGCGCCCTCGCCGACCCGCACGCTGCTGGGAATGGTGACGCCCGGTCCGAGCGAGGCGAAATCGCCGATCAGGACGTGATGCCCGATATTGCAGGCGCGGTTGATGAAGACATGCGCGCCGATCCGGGTGGCGGAGGCGATCACGCTCATCGCGTTGACGTAGGTTCCGGGTCCGATCCGCGACGTCGAGGCGACCACGGAGGTCGGGTCGACCAGCGCCGCGCGGGCCGCAAGTCCCGCCGCCTCAGCCATCGCCACCAGTTCCCGCCGCCGCGCCGGGACGAAGGCGGGCGCGATGAACGGGGCCGTCCGATGCGCCTCCGTGAGATCCTCCAGCCGGATCAGCGTCGCCGCGTCCATCAGCCGGTGACGATTCCCGTCGACCTGGACCGCCGCCGCGACGGTCAGCCCGAGCCGCAGGCAGGTCTCCTCGTAGTCGCCGATCAGCGGCGTGCGCACGCCGAAGAGCGTGATCCGCTCCGTCATTTCCGCGCCATCCTGATGTCCCTTCGGCGATCTTCGCGGCTTTCGGCTACCGCGTTCGTCTGAAGACCATGTTACCATGCCGGCGCGTCGATTTCCCGAGGCATGCGAAAGCGGTTGAACACTCCGCGGTCGGGGGCGAGACTTCGCCGGATGAAACTCAGGGGAGCCGCTCCGATGTCCCAAACGCACCGGTTCGAGGCCAAGGCCTGGTCCAACGTCCTCGCGGAAATGCCGCCCGCGTCGCATGTGGAGAGCGGGGACGGTGTCGTAACCGTGACGCTCGACGCGGCCGGCGCCGATGCCGAGGGGGTGACGCGGGCCGCGCGGCCCAACCCCATGAACGGCCCGATCCATGTCGCGGGGGCGGAGCCCGGAGACGCGCTGCGGGTCGACATCCTGCGGATCGATCCGGCGCGGGATACCGGCTGGACGCGCGCCGCGTTGTCCGCGACCGTGATCGACCCCGAGGCGGCGCGCGACCTGCCGCCGCGTGACCGGGCCGAATGGATCATCGACCGCGCGGCGCGGACGGTTCGTCCGGAGAAGACGGAGCCGGGGCTGGAAAGGCTGATCCTGCCGCTGGCGCCGATGATCGGCTGTTTCGGGGTGGCGCCGCCGGGCGGGCAGGCGATCTCGACCGCGTCGAGCGACCGGAACGGCGGCAACATGGACTGGCGCGGGTTCGGGCCGGGCTGCTCCGTGAGCTTTCCCGTCTCGGCGCCGGGCGCGCTGTTCTTTCTCGGGGATTGTCATGCGGTCCAGGGCTGCGGCGAGATCTCCGGCACCGGCGTCGAGACCGCCTGCGAGGTGGAGGTGCGGCTGATTGTCGAGAAGGGCCGGACCATCGGCTGGCCGCGCGGCGAGACGGCGGACCGCATTTTCACGATCGGCAACGCGCGGCCGCTCGACCAGGCGCTCCAGCACGCGACGACCGAGATGGCGGCGCGGCTTCGCGAGGAATACGGTCTTTCGGACGTGGCCGTCGCGCATCTGCTGGGCCAGACGGTGCGCTACGAGGTCGGCAACGTGTTCAACCCCGCCTACACGATGGTCTGCAGCGTCGAGAAGAGGTGGCTGCCCGACCCGAGGTGACGGCCTCTGGCGCGCGGCGCTCGGACCGGTCTATTCTTGCCGAAAACGGGGAGGATGACCGATGCACAGAAAAGTTCTGTCGGCGCGCGACGCCGCCGCCCTGGTGCGCCAGGGCGACACGGTCACCACGTCGGGGTTCGTGGGCATCGGCGTTCCGGACGAGCTTCTGGCCGCGCTCCAGGAGCGGTTTCTGGAGACGGGCGCGCCGCGTGACCTCACCCTTTTTTTCGCCGCCGGTCAGGGCGACGGGGCCACGCGCGGTCTCAACCGGCTGGGCGAGGACGGGCTGCTGGCGCGCGTCATCGGCGGGCATTGGGGGCTGATCCCGAGGGTCGCGGCGCTGGCGCTGGAAGGAAAGATCAAGGGCTGGAACCTGCCGCAGGGCGTGATCAGCCACATGTACCGCGACATCGCGGCGGGCAAGCCGGGCACGCTGACCCGCGTGGGCCTCGGCACTTTCGTCGATCCGCGCGTCGAGGGCGGCCGGATCAACGACATCTCCACCGAGAGCATGGTCGAGGTCATGGAGGTCGGCGGCGAGGAATACCTGTTCTATCCGGCGTTTCCGGTAGATGTCGCGCTGCTGCGCGGCACCACGGCGGATGAGCGCGGCAACATCTCGATGGAGCGCGAGGCGCTGATCCTCGACAATCTCGCCCAGGCGATGGCGACGCGCAATTCGGGTGGCGTCGTGATCGTCCAGGTCGAGCGGGTGGTCGCGGCGGGCAGCCTCGGCGCCCGCGACGTGGTGATCCCGGCGGCGCTGGTCGACGCGGTGGTGATCTCCAAACCCGAGAACCACGTGCAGACCTATGCGACCGCCTATTCGCATACCTTCTCCAACCGGTTTCGCGCGCCCGCCGGGGCCCTGCCGCCGCCGCCGCTCGACGCGCGAAAGGTGATCGCTCGGCGCGTCGCGTTCGAGCTGCCGATCAACGGCGTGGTCAATCTCGGCATCGGGATGCCCGAAGGCGTCGCCGCCGTCGCGAGCGAGGAGGGTCTGCTCGAGCATCTGACGCTGACCACCGAGCCCGGCGTGGTCGGCGGCCAGCCCGCCTCGGGGCTCGACTTCGGCGCGGCGGTCAACACCGACGCGATCATCGCCCAGAACCAGCAGTTCGATTTCTACGACGGCGGCGGGCTCGACATGACCTGTCTGGGGATGGCCGAGGCCGACGCGCAGGGCAACGTCAACGTCTCGCGCTTCGGGCCGAAGCTCGCCGGAGCCGGCGGCTTCATCAACATCAGCCAGAACGCCCGCGCCGTCGTTTTCGCCGGAACGCTGACCGCCGGCGGTCTGAAAGTGGAGATCGCGGATGGCGCCGTCAGGATCGCCCAGGAGGGCCGGGCGAACAAGATGATCGAGAATGTCGAACAGATCACCTTCTCCGGCCCGCGCGCCGCGGCCGCGGCCAAGCCGGTGCTCTATGTCACGGAACGCTGCGTGTTCGAGCTGACGCCCGAGGGACTGGAGTTGCGCGAGGTGGCGCCCGGCATCGACGTCGAACGCGACATCCTCGCCCACATGGCGTTCCGGCCGTTGATGACCGAGATCGTGCCGATGGACGCGCGCATCTTCCAGGACGCGCCGATGGACATCCGGCGCGACCTGCTGCATCTCGACCTCTCCGACCGGATCCAGCGCGACGAGGCGAAAAATGAGCTCTATGTCAATTTCGAGAAATTCCGGGTCCGCAACGCCGCGGACGTCGCGCTCATCAAGGCCCGGGTCGAGGAGCTTTGCGAGGGGCGAAAAGGGCCGGTGGACGTGATCGTGAACTATGACGGCTTCCGGATCGACGAGGATGTCGAGGTAGCCTACGCGCAGATGGTCGCGGAGCTCGAGCGGCGGTTCTACCGCACGGTCAGCCGTTATTCGTCTTCCGCCTTCACGCGGATGAAGATGGGCGACACGCTGCGCCGCAGCGCCGCGCCGCACCTGTTCGAGACGGCGGCCGACGCCCGGCAATTTCTCGCCGAGCGCGGCCGATGACCCGCGTCGCCTGCATCGGCGAATGCATGGTCGAGCTGACAATGCCGCCGCGTGGCCAGACCGGCGGGTCCATCGGCTATGCCGGCGACACCTTCAACACCGCCGTCTACCTGCGCCGCGAGGGCGGACCGGACGTGTCGGTCTCCTATGTCACCGGTCTCGGCCGGGACGATCTCTCGGAGCGGATGATCGAGTTCTTCGCCTCGCATGACATCGCGACGGACCTCGTCCAGCGCCGCGACGACCGCAATCCGGGTCTCTATGCGATCTCGGTCGACGCGGCGGGCGAGCGGACCTTCACCTATTGGCGCGAGTCCTCCGCCGCGCGGACGCTGTTCGCGGCGCCCGCCGACGTGCGGCCGGAAAGCCTCGCCGGGTTCGACCTGATCTATCTTTCGGGCATCACGCTCGCCGTTCTGTCGGCGCAGGCGCGGGCCGATCTTCTGGCGTTTCTGCCGGGCTTCCGGGCCGAAGGCGGCCGGGTCGCGTTCGATTCCAATTACCGCCCGCGCCTCTGGCCCGACGTGGCGACCGCGCGGCGCGTCATGCGGGCCTATTGGGCGCAGACCGACATCGCGCTTCCGTCGGTCGATGACGAGATGGCGCTCTGGAACGACGCGGACGAGGACGCGGTTCTCGCGCGATTTGCCGCCTCCGGCGTGGCGACGGGCGCGCTCAAGCGCGGGTCCGTCGGGCCGCTTCCGATCGGGTGGGAAGGTCCTCTGCCGGATTTCCACGCCGCCGAGCGGGTCGTCGACACCACCGCCGCCGGCGACAGCTTCAACGGCGCCTATCTTGCCGCGGTCCTGCGCGGCGCCGAGCCGCCCGACTGCCTCGCGGCCGGGCACGCGATGGCGCGGCATGTCGTGGGACATCCCGGCGCGATCGTTCCCGAGCCCGAGTGACCTGGCCGACACCAACCGAACGGAGACCGCCATGACCGACCGCATCGACGCCTCGATCAACGATGCCGCCCCGCCCGCCGGTATGGCCCCGGCGCTTCAGGCGCTCTGGTGGCTGCGCAAAGGCGGGTTCTCCACCGGCCCGGCCTGGGAGCGGGCGCATGAGATCTGCCAGGCGTCGGAGGGGGTGAAGGAGTTCGACTGGATCCACGCGCTCGCCCATCGGATCGAGGGCGACACGTCCAACGCCGCCTATTGGTATCGCCGCGCGGGCGAAGCCCAGGTCGGCGCCGATCCGGCCGCCGAGTGGGACCACATCGCCACGCGCCTGACCGCCTGAACCCGAGGAGATGACCATGACACCGCAATTCGCCAGCTATCCGAGCCTGAAGGGCAAAAGCGTCCTCGTCACCGGTGGCGCGTCCGGGATTGGCGCCCAGATCGTCCGCGCCTTCGCCGCCCAGGGCGCCCGCGTCGGCTTCATCGACATGGATGCCGATTCGAGCGAAGCGCTGGTCGCGGATATCGGCGGCGGCGACGTGGGCTTCGAGGTCTGCGATCTGCGCGACATCGATGCGTTGCGGGGCGCGGTCGCGGCGCTGGCCGACCGGTTCGGGCCGCAGACGGTGCTCGTGAACAACGCCGCGCGCGACGATCGGCATGGCTGGGAGGACGTGACGCCCGAATATTGGGACGACCGCTACAACACCAATCTGCGGCATCAGTTTTTCGCCATCCAGGCCGTGGCGCCCGGCATGATCGCGGCCGGGGGCGGGTCGATCGTCAACATGGGCTCGAATTCGTGGATGGAGGCGGGTGGCGGCTTTCCGGCCTACGCCTCGGCCAAGTCGGCGGTCCACGGGCTGACCCGCACGATGGCGCGCGATCTCGGCGACCACCGCATCCGCGTCAACACGGTCGTGCCCGGCTGGATCATGACCGAGCGGCAGAAGGATCTCTGGGTCACGCCCGAGGCGATCGAGCGGCACCGCGCGCGCCAATGCCTGCCCGACCTGATCGAGCCGGTCTACGTCGCCCGGATGGTGGTATTCCTCGCCTCCGACGATGCCGCGATGTGTTCGGCGAACAATTACATGGTCGAGGCCGGCTCGATCTGAGCGGCCTTGACAGGCCGGCGGGGTGTTACGCGTAGTGTCGGCCCGCGCCGCCCCATCCGGATTTCCGAAGTCATGAACGCCGACCCGCTCCTCGACCGATGCCGCGATCTCGTCGCGGAGATCGGTCTGGCGGATCCGGGCGAGGTGCGTCGCGCGACGCCGCTGACCGGCGGCGTGGCGTCTGACATCGCGCTGGTCGATCTGGGCGCGCGGAAGGTCTGCGTGAAGTTCGCGCTGGGCAAGCTCAAGGTCGCGGAGGACTGGCGCGCGCCGGTCCATCGCAACCGCGCGGAATACGCGTGGCTTGAGTTCGCCCGTTCGGTTTCGCCGGAGAACGCGCCCGAGCTCCATGGTCGGTCGGAGAAGCTCAACGGCTTCGCGATGGAGCATGTGACGGGCGAGGACGTGTATCTCTGGAAATCCGCCCTGCTCGCCGAAGCGCCGGACCGGGGCGAGGCCGAGGCGGTCGGCCGGGCGCTCGGACGTCTCCACGCGGCGTCGACGCGGCCCGGTTTCGACCGGTCGGCCTTCGGCAACCGCGACGATTTCCACGCCCTGCGCCTCGAGCCCTATCTGGTTTTCACCGCCGGGCGGCATCCGGCCGTCGCCGCGCGCCTGAACGCGCTCGTGGCCGATCTCTACGCCTCGGACACCGCGCTCGTGCATGGCGACGTCAGCCCCAAGAACATCCTGATGCGCGGCGGCGCGCCGGTGCTGCTCGACGCGGAATGCGCCACGATGGGCGACCCCTCCTTCGACGTCGCGTTCTGTCTCAACCATCTGGCGCTCAAATCGCTGCACCTGCCGGCGTCCCGCGCCGATCTTCTGCGGCGCGCGGACGCGTTCATGGCAGCGTATCTGGGGCATGTGGATTGGGAACCGGCCGCCGCGCTCGACGCCCGGGTCGCGGCGCTTCTTCCGGCGCTGATGCTGGCGCGGGTCGACGGCAAGTCGCCGGTGGAGTATCTCGATGACGCGGAGCGGTCGCGCGTGCGTGCGACGGCCCTTCGAATGATCGACGCGCCGCGCGAAACGACGGCGCAGGCCCTGGACGAGATCCGGGCCGCCTGGGGAGGATAGATGACGGGATCGACGATCACCGAGGTGCGCGCGCGGCGCGTCTGGGATTCGCGCGGGCACCCGACCGTCGAGGTCGAGGTGCTGCTCGAAGGCGGCGCGCGGGGCCGGGCGATCGCGCCCGCCGGCGCGTCACGCGGCACGCGCGAGGCGATCGATCTGCGCGACGGCGGTGCGGCCTTGAAGGGTCTCGATGTCGGAAAGGCTCTGGCGGGCGTACGCGAACGTATCGCCCCCGCGCTCAAGAATCTGGACGCGACCGATCAGGCCGGCGCCGATGCGGTGATCCTCGCGCTCGACCCGTCGCCGCTGAAATCGAGTCTCGGCGGTAACGCGACCGTCGCGGCGTCGCTGGCGGTCCTGCACGCGGGCGCCGCCGCGTCCGGCGTCCCGCTCTGGCGGCATGTCGCCGATCTCTACGGCCGCACGCCCAGCCTGCCGCTGCCCGAGATCCAGATTTTCGGTGGCGGAGCCCATGCCGGCCGGCGCGTCGACGTCCAGGATTTCATGGTGATGATCCCGGACGCCGCCAGCTTCGACGCGGCGCTCGCCGCCACCGCCGAGATCTATCACGCCGCAGGCTCCATCATGGCGAAACGCGGCCACGCCGCCGGTCTCGCGGATGAGGGCGGCTGGTGGCCGCTGTTCGACAGCAACGAGCGGGCGCTGGAAACCCTGGTCGAGGCGATGGAGCGCGCTGGAGAAAAGGCGGTCATCTCGCTCGACATCGCCGCCTCCGAATTCGGGCAGGGCGGAAAGTACCGCCTCGCCCTGGAGGACCGCGACCTCGATTCCGACGCGATGATCGACATGCTCGGCCGCTGGCTCGACGCCTATCCCATCGTCTCCATCGAGGATCCGCTGGCCGAGGACGACCCGGAGGGCATGCGCGCCTTCACGCGGGCCTATGGCGACCGGGTGCAGATCATCGGCGACGATTACGTCGTGACCAACGCCGCGCTGATCGCCGAGGCCGCCGCCTACGGCGCCTGCAACACCGCGCTGATCAAGGTGAACCAGGCCGGCACCGTGACTGAAGCCGTCGCCGCCTTCGACGCGGCGGAAAAAGCCGGCTGGCGGAGCGTCGTCTCGGCGCGCTCCGGCGAGACCGAAGACGCCTCGATCAGCCACCTCGCCACCGGCCTCGGCGCCGGGCAGCTCAAAGTCGGGTCTTTCGCCCGCTCCGAGCGCATGGTGAAGTGGAACGAATGCCTCCGGATCGGCGACGATCTCGGCCACGGGACCTTCGTCGGCGGCGCGCCGCTCGCGGGGACCTGGTGGGGCAAGAAAAACAGGGGAGGGAAGACATGAACAATTTCGATCTGAACGGAAAGGTGGCCGTCGTCACCGGCGGCGCGAACGGCATCGGCGCCGCGATCGCCGCGCGCTTCGTCGCCTCGGGAGCGACCGTCGCGCTCTGGGATCTGGACCAGGCCACGCTCGACAAACGCGCGACGGCGATCCCCGAAGCCTCGCGCATTCAGGTGAAGGTCGACGTGAGCGACTGGGACAGCGTGTCGGCGGCGGCGTCCGAAACCGAGAAGGCGCTCGGTCCGGTCGACATCCTGGTCAACAGCGCCGGCATCGGCGGGCCGAACGCCAAAGTGGTGGATTACGACATCGACGCCTGGCGCAAGGTCCAGGCGATCAACCTCGACGGGACCTTCTTCTGCTGCAAGGCGCTGCTGCCGCAGATGATGGCGAGGGATTACGGCCGGATCGTCAACATCGCCTCGATCGCCGGCAAGGAGGGCAACCCGACCGCCTCGGCCTATTCGGCGTCCAAGGCGGGCGTGATCGCGCTGACCAAATCGCTCGGCAAGGAGGCGGCGACGCAGAACATCGCCGTGAACTGCATCACTCCGGCGACGGCGGACACGCGCATTCTGGAACAGCTCACCCCGGAATTCATCGACTACATGCTGTCGAAAATCCCGCGCGGGCGGTTCGTGACGGTCGAGGAGATCGCCTCGATGGTCACCTGGCTCTGCTCGGCCGAGAACTCCTTCACCACCGGAGCGGCTTTCGACCTCTCCGGCGGCCGCGCGACGTACTGACGTGGAGCGCGTCGATCTGACGAGACGGCTTGCGGGCAAGATCGCGGTCGTGACGGCGGCGGGAGCCGGCATCGGCCGCGCGACCGCCGAGCGGCTGGCGGCCGAGGGCGCCGAAGTGCACGCCTCCGACCTGAACGCCGCCGGGCTCGAGGGGCTCGAGGTCGCGAGCACCCAGGCGCTCGACGCGACCGACCGAAACGCGGTCGAGGCGTATTTCAGCCGTTTTGAGCGGATCGACGCGCTGGTTCACGCGGTGGGCTACGTCCATCACGGCACCATCGAAGAGACCCCGCTGGCGGCGTGGCGCAAGTCGATGGACATCACCCTCGACAGCGCTTTCAACGTTCTTCAGGCTGCCGTTCCGCGCATGAAGGCCCATGGCGGCAGCATCGTCACGATCGGCTCGATCGCGTCCTCGACCAAGGGCTTCCCGAACCGTGTCGCCTACGGCGCGGCCAAGGGCGGCGTGATCGGTCTGACCAAGGCCGTCGCGGCGGATTATCTGCGCATGGGCATCCGCGCCAATTCGGTCGGTCCCGGCACCACGCTCTCGCCCTCGCTCGAGGGCCGGATCGCCGAGGCCGCCAAGACCATGGGCGGCTACGACGCCGCGCTGAAATATTTCGAGGAGCGCCAACCGATGGGCCGGCTCGGAACGCCGGAGGAGATCGCCTCGATCTGCGCCTGGCTGGTCTCGGACGAGAGCCGGTTCATGACCGGACAATGCGTCAACATCGACGGGGGAACGACGGGATGAAGCGGCTCGAAGGCAAGACGGTTCTGGCGACGGCCAGCGGACAGGGGATCGGCCGCGCGTCGGTCCTGCGCATGGCGGAGGAGGGCGCTCGGGTCATCGCCACGGACGTCAACGGCGACACGCTCGCGACGCTCGACGGCACGCCGGGCATCGAGACCATGCGTCTCGACGTGACCGATCGGTCGGCCATCGAGATGCTGGCGCACAAGGTCGGCCCGGTCGACGCGCTCTTCAACTGCGCCGGTTTCGTCCATGCGGGGACGATCCTCGAGGCGACGGAGGAGGAGCTGGACTTCGCGTTCTCCCTCAACGTCCGCTCGATGTTCCACACGATCCGCGCGGTCCTGCCCGGCATGATCGAGCGCGGCGGCGGATCGATCGTCAACATCTGCTCGGTCGCGGGCGCCGTGACCGGTCCGCCCAACCGCTTCGTCTACAGCGCGACCAAGGCCGCCGTGATGGGTCTCACCAAATCCGTCGCGGCCGACTACGTCAAACAGGGCGTCCGCTGCAACGCCGTCTGCCCCGGCACGGTCGAGAGCCCCTCGCTCGACGACCGGCTTCGGGCGACCGGAGACTACGACAAGGCGCGGGCAGACTTCATGGCCCGTCAGCCGATGGGACGGCTCGGCAAGCCCGAGGAGATCGCCGCCCTCGTCACGTATCTCGCCAGCGACGAGAGCGGCTTCACCACCGGCCAGATCCACGTGATCGACGGCGGCTGGACCACCTGAGGAGAACGCGGCGATGGCGATCGATCTGGCGTATGGCAGGGGCTTCATGGGTCTGGAGATCCCCGACGGCGTCACCGCCACGGTGATCCGCAAGGCGCATGTCCCGGTCCCGGCCGACCCCCACGCCGTGATCGCCGACGCGCTTGCCGACCCCGTCGCCGCCGACCGCTTGAGGTCGCGGCCAAGGGCGCGAAAACCGCCTGCATCCTGATCTGCGATTTCACCCGCCCTGTGCCGAACCGTCTGTTCCTCCGGCCGCTGATCGACCGCCTGACCGGCGCGGGCGTCCCGCTCGGCGGCATCACGGTTCTCGTCGCGACCGGCCTGCACCGCCCCAATCTCGGCGACGAGCTTGCCGATCTGGTCGGCGACCCCTGGGTGCTGGAGAATGTCGCCGTCGTGAATCACTACGCGCGCAACGACGCGGATCACGTCATGCTGGGCGAGACGCGGACGCGTGGCGTTCCCGTCGGCATCGACCGCAGGTTCATGGAGGCCGACATACGCATCGCCACCGGTCTCGTCGAGCCGCATTTCATGGCCGGCTGGTCCGGCGGCCGCAAGGTCGTGGCCCCCGGCATCGCGCATCACACGACGATCCGCACCTTCCATTCCGCGCGCTTCATGGAGGATCCGCTGGCGACGAGCTGCAATCTCGACGGCAATCCGCTGCACGAGGAGCAACTCGAGATCCTGCGCATGATCGGCGGCCGGATCTACGGCCTCAACACCGTCCTCGACGAGGAACGCAACCTGATCTTCGCGAGCTTCGGTGAGATCGTCGAAAGCCACGCGGCGGCGGTCGAGTTCGTGCGCGACTCCATCGCGGTCAAGGTGCCGCGCAAGTTCCGCACCGTCGTCACGAGCGCCGCCGGATATCCGCTCGACCGCACCTATTATCAGACCGTCAAGGGCATGGTCACGCCGATCGACATCCTCGAGGACGGCGGCACGCTGGTCATCGTCTCGGAATGCGGCGAGGGCATCGGCTCCGACGAGTTCCGCTCAGCACAGGAACGCTTCGTCGCGATGGGCGCCGGCGCGTTCCTCGACACGCTGAACGCCAAGACGCTGGCGGATGTCGACGAATGGCAGACCGAGATGCTGCTCAAGCCGCTCCGGATCGGCCGCATCGTCCTCGTGGCGCCCGGTCTCCCGGCGGCCGACCGCGCGGTCACCGGCGTGACCTGCCGCGACGATCTCGCCTCGGCACTCGCCGAGGTGCTGGCCGAAACCGAGGACCGCGATATCGCCGTGATCCCCGAAGGCCCCTACGTCGTGCCTTTCCACGCGGCGGCGTGAGCGTGCCGCGCCACCTGCATCTCGACCCTGTCGGCGGCGTGGCCGGCGACATGTTCGCCGCGGCGATGCTCGACGCTTTCCCCGAGTTCGAGACTGCGGCGCTTGCGTTGGTCGCTGAAGTAACTGGTGGCGCCGCGCGCGCGTCGCTCGACCGCGCGCCCAAGGGTGGCTTCGCTGGCGCGCACTTGGTGATCGAGGCGGAGCACGAGCACGCCCATCGGCATCTGAGCGACGTCCGCGCGATGCTTGAGGGCTGCGCCGCACTCCCGCCAGCCGCCACGGCGATCGCCGTCGACATCTTCACCCGCCTCGCCGAAGCCGAGGCGCAAGTCCACGGCACGAGTGTTGAAGCTGTGCGTTTCCACGAGGTCGGCGCGCTCGATTCCATCGCCGACATCGCGCTCGCCGGGTTCCTGATCGACGCCGCCGGCGCCGCGAGCTGGTCCTGCGGCCCGCTTCCGCTCGGTGGCGGAACCGTCCGCACCGCGCATGGCATGATGCCGGTCCCGGCCCCCGCGACCGCCCGCCTGATGGAGGGCTTCGAGACCGTCGATGACGGCCTGGCCGGCGAGCGCGTCACCCCGACCGGCGCCGCGATCCTCGCGCATCTGAGACCGCGCATCGTCCCGCGCCGCCCTTCCGCGATCTTGGCCGGGTCGGGAACGGGTTTCGGCACGCGGGTTCTGCCGGACCGCCCCAACGCGCTGCGCGTCCTCGTTCTGGAAGGCGCGGCCCGAACCTCGGACGAGGTCGCGGTGACCCGCTTCGAGATCGACGACCAGAGCGCGGAGGACCTCGCCGCCGGCCTTGACGCCATCCGCGCGCTGCCCGGCGTTCTCGACGTGGTCCAGATCCCGGCTTTCGGCAAGAAGGGCCGCATGGTCGTGTCCGTCCAGGTTCTCGCGGACCCGCCGGCGCAGGAGGCCGTGCGCGCGGCCGTCTTCGCCCAGACCTCCACGCTCGGGCTGCGCGAGCAGATCGTCGCGCGTCACATCCTCCCGCGCCAGGCCGACACGCGCGACGGCATCCGCCGCAAAACCGCGACGCGCGGCGACGCGCGAACGGTGAAGGCCGAAGCCGACGACATCGCGCCCGCCGGAACCTACGCCGCGCGCAAGGCGCTCCGGGCATCGGTCGAATCCGATGCGTGACGCCCTCGCCGGGATCCTCCGCGATCTCCGCCCGCTCGGCATCGCCGTCAGCGGCGGTGTCGACAGCCTGACCCTCGCCACGCTCGCCGGCCGCGAGATCGGCGATGGCGCCACGATGCTGCACGCCGTCTCTCCCGCCGTGCCGGAGGCCGCGACCGCACGCGTCCGCGCCCTCGCAGGCGTCGAGGGCTGGCGGCTGCGGGTGATCGACGCCGGCGAATTCGAAGACCCGGGCTACCGGGCCAATCCGGCGAACCGCTGTTTCTTCTGCAAATCCAACCTTTACGGCGCTATGGCGGCGGCCATGCCCGGAGCCCTCGCCTCCGGCACCAATCTCGACGACCTCGGCGACTGGCGGCCGGGGCTCAAGGCGGCCGAGAACCACGGCGTCCGCCACCCTTTCGTCGAGGCCCGGATGACCAAGGCGCATGTCCGCGCACTCGCCGCCGATCTCGGCCTCGGCGAGATCGCGACGCTGCCGTCGTCGCCCTGCCTGTCGAGCCGTGTCGAGACCGGCCTGCGCATCGAACCCGAGACCCTCATCATGATCGACCGCGTCGAGACCCGGCTCCGCGCGCGCTACGACGCGGCCACGATCCGCTGCCGGATGCGCGCCGCAGGCCCCGAGATCGAGATCGACGCCGCCTTTCTCGACGCCGCGACGCCCGCCGCGCTCGACGCCCTCCGCGCCGAGGCTTCCGACCTCGCCGGCCACCCGGTCACGCTCGCACCCTACGCCATGGGAAGCGCGTTCCTGCGCGAGACCCCATGAGCGAGGTCACCTTCGACTGGGACCGCGGCGCCCGGATCGGCATCGGCGAGGCCGTGCTCTGCGCCGGCAAGTCCGAAGCCCAGATCGCCGGCATCCTGGGCCAAGCCCGAGACCGGAACGCGCCCCTTCTTCTGACCCGGCTGGAGCCGCCCGTTGCGGAGCGGCTGGACGCCCTCGACTACGACCCCGTCTCCCGCACCGCTTGGATCAACCCCGCGCCCGATCGCGCGACGGGTACAGTCTGCATCGTCACCGCCGGCACCTCCGACGTTCCCGTCGCGCGCGAGGCCGAACGCACGTTGGCCTTCAACGGCCACGCCGCCGGGATGGTCTTCGACGTCGGCGTCGCCGGACTGCACCGCCTGATCGGCCGGCTCGACGAGATCGCCCGCCACCGCGTCGTCATCGTCGTCGCCGGCATGGACGCGGCGCTCGCGAGCGTCGTCGGCGGCCAGGTCCCCGGCGTCGTCATCGGCGTGCCGACCTCCCAAGGCTACGGCGCCGCCCGCGGCGGCGAGACCGCGCTGGCCGCCATGCTGGCCAGCTGCGCCGCCGGGGTCACGGTCACCAACATCGACAACGGCTTCGGCGCGGCCTGTGCGGCCCTTCGGCACCTGAAAGGATGGCGCGATGGATGAGGCGACGTTCCTGCGGGGTCTGTTTGACGCGGCTTTGGCCGCCGCCGGTCCGGCGGGCAAGTTCACCGATCTGCCCGACTCGCCCAAAGGGCCGCACCATCGTCCTTGGCGCCGGCAAGGCCGCCGCGAGCATGGCCGCCGAATTCGAACGCGCCTGGGGCCGCCCGGTCGAAGGTCTCGTCGTCACCCGCTACGCCCATTCCTGTCCGACCCGGCACGTCGAGGTGGTCGAGGCCGGACACCCAATGCCGGACGCGGAAGGCGCCGCGACCGCGCGCCGCATCCTCGATCTCGCCAGCTCGGCGACCGGGGACGACCTCGTCGTCTTCCTCGGCTCCGGCGGCGCATCGGCGCTCCTGACCCTGCCGCTCGATGGCATCGCGCTGGACGACAAGCGCGCGATCACCAAGGCGCTCCTGCGCTCGGGCGCGCCGATCGGCGAGATGAACATCGTGCGCAAGGCCCTCTCGGCGATCAAGGGCGGGCGTCTGGCGGCGGCCGCCGCCCCCGCCCGCTGCGTCAGCTGGCTGATCTCGGACGTGCCCGGCGACGATCCCGGAGTGATCGGCTCCGGCCCGACCATCCGGGCGGAAACCGACGCGCGCGACGCGCTCGCCGTTTTGGCGCGGCGGGGCATCGACGTGCCCGACCATGTCCGCGCGGCGATGCTCGCCAACGCGCCGCCGGACATCGCGACCGGCCCCGTCCACATGATCGCCACGCCGCAGGACGCGCTTGAAGCGGCGGCGGCCGAAGCCCGCGCCCAAGGCGTGACCGCGCACATCATGGGCGCCAACATCGAAGGCGAGGCGCGCGACGTGGCCGCGACCTTCGCCGGCATCGCCGACCAGGTGCGCCGCATGGACCAGCCTTTCGCGAAGCCCTGCGTCCTGATCTCCGGGGGCGAGACCACCGTCACCGTGCGCGGCAATGGCAGGGGCGGGCGCAACACCGAATTCCTGCTGGCCCTCGCCCTGGCCCTCCAGGGCGCGCCGGGCGATCAGCGCGATCGCCTGCGACACGGACGGGATCGACGGCGTGGACCACAACGCCGGCGCCCTCTGCACGCCCGACACGCTCGCGCGGATGAAAGCCGCGGGCGTGGACCCGCGCGCCCTCCTCCACGACAACGATTCGCTCGCCGCCTTCGAGGCGGCGGATCAGGTCGTCACGACCGGCCCGACCCTGACCAACGTCAACGATTTCCGCGCGATCCTGATCGCCTGAAACGCCGCAAGGAGCCCGCCCATGGCCAAGATCGTCTCCGTCGAGATCCTGATGGTCGACCTCATCCCGCCCGTGCCGCGCAGCGACGCGATCCAGTCGTTCACCAGCCAGGAAACCCCGATCGTCCGCATCACCGACGCGGACGGCGTCACCGGCACCGGCTATTCCTACACCATCGGCACCGGCGGTCCGGCCGTGATGAGCCTGCTCGCCCGCACCCTCGTGCCCCGCCTGATCGGCCGCGAGGCGGAGGAGATCGAGGGCATCTGGCGCGAGCTTCTTTTCGCCACGCACGCCACCTCGGTCGGCGCGATCACTTCGCTGGCGCTGGCCGCCATCGACACGGCGCTCTGGGATCTGCGCTGCCTGCGCGCGGGTCTGCCGCTCTGGCGCATGGCAGGAGGCGCGAAACCCTCCGTGCCGCTCTACACGACCGAGGGCGGCTGGCTCCACATCCCCAAGGCGGCGATCATCGAGGACGCGCTCGCGGCAAAGGAAAAGGGCTTCGCCGGTTCCAAGATCAAGATCGGCAAACCCTCCGCCGCCGAGGACCGCGACCGCCTTCGCGCCGTCCGGGCCGCGGTCGGCGACGCCTTCGAGATCCTGACCGACGCCAATCAGGGCTTCTCGCTGCCCGAGGCGATGCGCCGCTCCGACATCCTGGCCGAATCAGGCGTCTACTGGTTCGAGGAACCGATGCACGCGGATGACGTCGGAGCCCATGTCCGCCTCGCGCGCCATTCCCGCGTCCCGATCGCGGTGGGCGAGAGCCTGTACTCGATCAGCCAGTTCAAGGATTACCTCACGCAGGGCGCCGCCAGCATCATCCAGACCGATGTGGCCCGGATCGGCGGCATCACGCCCTGGCTCAAGACCGCCCACATGGCCGAAGCGTTCAACGTGCCGATCTGTCCGCATTTCCTGATGGAGCTGCATGTCAGCCTCGTCTGCGCCGTGACCAACGCGCCGCTGCTCGAATACATCCCGCAGCTCGACGCGATCACCTCCTCGCGTCTCGACATCCGCGATGGCCGCGCGCACGCCCCGGAGGCGCCGGGCCTCGGCATCGACTGGGACTGGAGCGCCATCGACGCCGCCCGCGTCGACGGAAGCCGCGAGAGATTCGCCTAGGCCCGGTCGTCCTTCGGCGAGCCCATCACCACGAAGGACGTGATCGAGCTGACCTGCGGCAGCACGCCGAGGATGTCGGTGTGGAACACCTTGTAGGCCGCGAGATCGGCGGCCTCCACGCGCAGCAGGTACTCGTACGACCCGGTGATGTTGTGGCACTCCCGCACCTCCGGCGACCGGGTGATCGCGCGCTCGAACGCCTCCTGCGACGCCTTGGTGTGGCTCGACAGTCCGACGGCCACATAGGCGGTGAAGCCCGTTCCGCGCGCCGCCGGATCGATCACGGCCCTGTACCCGGCGATGATCCCGGCCCGCTCCAGCGCCTGAACCCTGCGCAGGCAGGCCGAGGGCGACAGCCCCACCCGCTCGGCGAGGTCGACATTGCTGATCCTCCCGTCCGAAGAGAGGACCCGCAATATCCGTTCGTCGATCTGATCGATTTCGCTCATGTGTTGCGCAGATAGGCGGAATGATGGCGAACATGCAATCTTCTCGCGCCTGGCTTCGCATAGAGTTGCGCCATGACATGGGACATATTCCTCGCCCTCGCGGGCTTCGCCTTCGTCACCTCGATCACGCCGGGGCCGAACAATCTGATGCTGATGGCGTCGGGCGCCAATTTCGGCTTTCGCCGCACCATTCCGCACATGCTCGGCGTCGGCATCGGTTTCGTGGTGATGGCGGTTCTGGTCGGAGTGGGGCTCATCGGGATTTTCGAGGTCTGGCCACCGGCCCACACGGTGCTCAAAGTCCTCAGCGTCGCCTACATGCTCTGGCTCGCCTGGAAGATCGCCAACGCCGCCGCCCCGAAAGACGCCGGGCGCGCCGGCCGCCCGATCACGTTTCTGCAAGCAGCCGCGTTCCAATGGGTCAACCCCAAGGCCTGGGCGATGGCCCTGACGGCGGTGGGCGTCTACGCCCCGTCGCAGACCCTGCCGGCCGTTCTCGCCGTCGCGTTCGTGTTCGGCGCGATCAATCTGCCCTCGGTCAGCACCTGGACGATTCTGGGTCAGCAGATGCGCCGCGTCCTGACCTCCCCGCGCCGTCTGCGGGCCTTCAACCTCGTGATGGCTGCGCTGCTGATCGCCTCGCTCTGGCCCGTGCTAACGCCCTGACGCAAACGCTTGGAGAACGGGCGCATTAGGGATATATCAAGCATAACGGCGATAAGACCGGAGCCCGAACGGGCGTTACCCGAGCACAACAAGAGCAGGCGAGCAATGAGTGACAGGAGCAGCTGGCGTTTCGCGGAAATTTCGGATGAAACGGCCCCCGCGAAAGCCGACGAGAATGACGATACGGACCTGATTTCGGAACGCCTCTGGACGCGGCGCAACGCCGTGGCCCTGACCGCGGGGTTCTTCGCGTTGGGCGCGACGGGCCAGGCTTCGGCCTTCACGCAGAAGCGGCGCGTGGTGGCGGACCATGTGGTGATCTCGAAGAAAAACCGCGTGATGGAGCTGAGCGCCGACGGCAAGACGTTCAAACGCTACCGCGTGAATCTCGGCTTCGCGCCCGACGGTCACAAGACCCGCTCCGGTGACGGCCGCACGCCCGAGGGCCGCTATTGGATCAACCGTCGAAATCCACGCAGCGAGTTCTATCTCAGCCTCGGGATCAGCTATCCCAATGCACAGGATATCGTCCGGGCCAAGGCGATGGGCGTGAATCCGGGCGGCGACATCTTCATCCACGGCGGCCCGAACGCGCGCTCGACCAAGCGCAGGGGCGACTGGACGGCCGGATGCATCGCGGTGACCGACGCCGAGATGGAGGAGATCTGGTCGCTCGTGCCGACCGGGGTGCCGATCACGATCTTCGGCTGAGGCCGGCGGGTTACTGGCCGACCAGCTGGACCCACCAGGTCTTGCCGGTCGCGTCCTTGTACCAGCCCAGCCCCATGCCGCGTGCGGCCGGGTCGAGCATGATCGCGCGCGTGTCGCCGAAATCGAGCCAGGATTTCAGCACGACAAGATCGGTGTCGGTGCCCTCGGCGATGTTTTCGCCGGAGAGCTCGCCGAAATATCCGGCCCGGAAAGCGCGCTCGCGCGGCGACGTCTTGTCCGATCCGAAATGCCAGGCCCGGTCCTGCACCGACATGTCGCGCGCATGCGTTTCGGCGGCGGCGTTCAACTGGGCCGAGTATCGCAGCGGGCCGAGACCCTGCTCGATCCGCACCGCGTTCACGGCGTCCAGCACCCGGAGCCGCGTGGCGTCGATGTCCGCCGGAGACATCTGCGAGGTGGTGCCGGCCGTCGGCGCGCAGGCGGAAAGAGCTGCGAGCACGGCCAGGACGGCGATAAACGGACGGAACATGAGGGACATCCATGAGGTTGCTGGGCTCGGATGTCTCTAGCGGCTTTGCGCCCGCCGCACAAACCCAATCCTGACGCACGGCCTCGTGATCCCCTATCTGTGAGTTGCGGGAAGAACCAGCGAAGCGTATTACTTGCCCCAATAAGACATTCCTGGAACGGAGAACATCATGAGCAGCAATACCGGCGGAAAGATCAGCCGACGCTCTTTCACAAGGCTCGCCACGGGACTGGCGGCGGGTGCTGTCGGCATCGCCGCGGGCATTCCGGCTTCGGCCATGACGCAGGATCAGGCGCTCCGGGACTATGTTCCGGATTCGCAGGACAACCGTCTGCTGCGGCGCATCTCCAGCCTCAAGACCCATCGCTGGCAGGAGTATTTCGACAGCCTCGCGAACGACGCGATCCTCTGCGACACCAATGACCGGGCGCTTCATTACTGGGGCGCGGACGGCTTCTACCGTATCTATCCGACCTCCGTTCCGCTCAACGACAGCCTGACGCGGCGTGGCCGCACGAGCGTCACGCTCAAGCGCCCCGATCCCGAATGGCGCCCGACCGCCAACATGCTCGAGCGCAATCCCGACCTGCCGCGTTACGTCGAGCCGGGCCCGAACAATCCGCTCGGCGTGCGGGCGCTCAACCTGGGCTGGCCAGCCTACCGGATCCACGGCACCAACGACATCCGCAAGATCGGACGGCAATCCTCCAACGGCTGCATCGGCCTCTACAACGAGCACATCATCGAGGTTTACGACCGCGCGCGGGTCGGGACGCCGGTGTTGCTAATTTAACAACACTCGTGTTTTACTCGACATGCCCGCTTTCGGCGATTGATCCTGCTGAAGAAAGTTGGTTAGAGTCCAAGCATTAGCTTGTCCGCTCGCAGGTCCGGGCGAGCTAGCAGTTACGCAGACCCGCACTCTCGAGGAGGACAACAATGAAACTTATCGTAACGACCGCCGCGGCCCTTCTGCTTGCTGGTCAGGCTTTTGCCGGCAATCTGGTGTTCGAAGCTCCGGAAGAGCCGATCATCATCGCCGAGCCGGAGCCGATGGGTGGTTCGAACGCCGCTTGGCTGATCCCCGTGATCGGTCTGGCCGCTATCGCCTACGCCGTCGCCAACGACGACTCCTGATCGCTTAGCGGTCATCAGTCTGAGGCCGGCGGGTTCGCCAAAGTCTCAAGACGTGGAATGGCATAGTAAAAAGGCGGCGCTGAGCGCCGCCTTTTTCTTTGCGCGCCGGTCTGCGCGTGATCCGACGTCGCGACGCTCCGCGCCGGACCTGTCCAGGCTCAGTCGCCGGTATAGGGAAGCACCATCTCCAGATCGATCAGCCCCTGCTGTGGCCCGAGCCATTGCAGCGAGCGCCAGACCGTACCGTCGGACACGTCGGCGAGATGCAGGTTCTCGAAAGCGCCGGTCGGACCGTCGCAGTATTCGCTGATCTCGACGACGCGATACGATTTCTGGAGGATCACGACATCCCGAATCGGGCCGGCTTCGAACCGGCAATTGAAGCTCTCGACTCTGCCTCGTGGCGAATTGGCCGGGAATTCGTAGCTGCGCACGACCTCGTCCGGCCACGATCCCGGCCGGATCGGGCGGGACAGCGGATCGGGTTGGCTGGAAGTCGCCGACAGCAGATCATACCCCAGACCGCGGGATCCGGTGATCTGCGACCCCCGCAGCGTCAGGGTTTGGCGCAGGCTCGACGCGTAGGTGATGTACCCGCCGTTGTCGCTCGCCGCGAACAGATACGTCGGCGACTTGTCGTCCACCAGCCGCGCCCGGATCGTCGCGATGTCCGCCCGGTCGATGGCCGCGCGCGTCACCGGCTGACCTGTCGCGGCCGCCGCCTCGTCCGGCTCGTCCCACGGATTGACGATGCTGACCGCCTCGACGACGATCGGGTTGAAACCCTGATCGGTGCAGCCGCCGAGCAGAAGCGCCAGGGCGAAGATCGTTTTCCGCGTCATTGCCAGAACGTCCCCCAGCTGCGCCGCAGATTGTAGCGGTCGTAATCGCGCACGATCGGATAGAGCCGGTTGGAGACGTTCAGATTGGCTCCGCCGTCACGCGAGACCGACGTCAGGCCGATCGAGTTGTTCGTCTTGGTCTCGAACGGTACGGTCCAGCGGAACGGGATCTCGAGCGTGACGCCCTTGTCGAAACTGCCCTCGCCGAAATCCTCCGCCGTCACGTCCGTCAGGGTGAAATAGGCGCCCACGGCCCAACCGTTCGCGAACCGCCGCGTCACGTTCACCGTGCCGCCCCAGTCGCCCGCCAGATACCGGCCCGCCGACAGCTGCGTCTCGAGCCCGTAGAAACCCGTCTCCCAATAAAGCGAGCCCAGACCCATCACCACGTCGTAGTCGTAATAGTCGAAGCCTACGGGATCGTCGAAATCGCGCTGCATCACGTAGTTGATCTCGGCGCCGAGGCCCCAGTTCTGATCCGCCGGTTTCCACAGGATCTCGCCGCTGACGCCGCCGAACATCCGTTCGATCAGGCCGACCGTCGCGCGCCCGTAGGTGTTCCGGTTGAGCTTGAACAGATAGTCGGCCGTCAACTGCGTCAGCTTCGGATCGTAGCCGGCGAAATACCGGGCCTGGTCGCTGCGCACCGGAGGCAGTACCGATTCCGAAGGACCGGGATCGTCGGGCACGTTGATCAGCGGCTGGCTGATGTTCGCCGTCATCGACACGCCTGGCCGCAGATCGAGCCGGAAACCGAGATCCAAGTTCACGCCCAGACGGATCGGATCCTCCGGCGTCAGCAGCACGAGATAGGGCGCCGGCACCAGGCTCCAGTCGAGATTCGGATAGGCGTCGCGCACCCAGGCCTCACGCCCGAGCGACGGGACGGCGCCCTCCACCGTCACGGTGTCCCACATCTTCTGGCCGGCGTCCGGCCGGTCCACGATCGCCTCGAAATCGCTCCGGTCGATCGTGATCGTGCTGGTCACCAGATCGTCCTCCATCATCGTGATGCGGAACGTCTCGACCGAGGCCGGCATTCCGGCCGAAAGGACGCGCGCCGTGCGTCCGATGGCCTGAGGCGCCTCGTTGAAGCGCAGGTTGGTGATGACGACGTCGACGGCGGTCGGCTCCGTCCGGAACTGCTCAAGCCGCATGCCCTCGGCGCTCAGGATTTCGGCCAGCGCCTCGGCAAGCTGGTCGCGGGCCGAAGTGTTGCTGGCCCATCCGGTCGACCGCGACGCGTCGTCCGGGCGGGCGTTGACCGGCAACGGCCCGGTTCCCAGATCCTGCGGCGTGATCGGATTGTTCGGATTGCCGCTCAGCGCGATGTTCACGCCGACCTCGGAGCCGTACATCCAGTAGCCGCCGAAAGTGACGCCCTCCCGCCACCGGTACTCCGCGCCAAAATTGAATGGCGAGTTCCGCTCGAACGTCGCCGTTGGGCTCCTCTGCTCGCGCGTGTACGCGTCCGACGAGTACTCCGCCTTCAGCGTGAACTTGTCGGTCGCCCGCCATTCCACGCCGCCGAAAAGCGCCGCGTCCTCTCCGCGGAAGAATGTCCCCGACGCGATCTTGCCACCTTCGCCGAAGTCGTTCTCGCGGTCGCAGAAGCCGCTCGCGACCGAACAGAACGGGTTCTCGAATCCACCCACCCCGGCGAACCGGCCCCAGCCTATGCCGCCCGTGAGCGTGAAATCTTCGAGGAACGTTTTTGTCGCGACGAGATATTCCCCCGAATAGACGCCCGTGCCGAGGAAGTCGCGGAACCCCAGCGACACGGACGGAACCCAGCCGTCGTAATCCTCCCGAAGCAGGAGGAAGCTGATGTCGAAGCTGCGGTCGTAGAGCGAATATTCCGGGTCGTAGACGCCGAAATCGTCGTTCTGGCCCCAGTTCTTGATCGTCGAATAGCGCAGCGTGCCCGACACGCGCGGCAGGATCTGGAACGTGAAATTCCGCCGCGAGAAATCGCCGAACTGGCTGTAGCTGATGCTGATCTGACCATCCGGCTGCGCCTCGGCGCTCGGCATGTCGATCAGGCCGGTCGTGCCATACAGGTTCAGACTCGGGCGAGGGCGCGGCTGCTCCTGAGCCGGGGCGACCGTGCCGACCGCCAGCGCCAGAACCGCGACGCCCGCTCGCAGGGGCTTGTGCGTCATCCACCTACCTCGAAACCGGGCATCCGCATCGGCGCCCGTGTGTTTTGCCGGACTCTGACCCATCTGGCGCGCGATTTCCAGCGCCATGACCGGACCGGTCCCTTTTTCGCCCGCTCACGCCGGCCTCTCATCCGCCGCCGGCGAGAATCGCCCTCAGGCCCGCCCGGTAATCGGCATGCAGCGGGTCGACGAGTTCCATCCGCATCCGCCGGTTCGAGACCCGTTTGGACTCGCCATAGAAGCTCCTTGCCATCGGTGAGAGGTCCGCGGTCTCGAACGGTTCGTCCGGCGGAACCGGCATCCCGAGCAATTCGGCCCCGAACGCGATCACGTCCTGCGGCGGCGCGGGTTCGTCATCGGCCAGGTTCCACGCGCGACCCGGCGCGGGCTTCGCGATGGAGGCCGCCAGCGCCCGCCCGATATCGTCCACATGGATGCGGCTGAAGACCTGTCCCGCCTTGACGATCCGCCGCGCCGTGCCTTCCCGCAGCCGGTCGAGCGCGCTCCGCCCCGGCCCGTAGATGCCCGGAAGCCGAAAGACGTGCAGCGGCAGCCCCGTTGCCCGCCACGCCTCTTCCGCCGCCACCCGCGCGGCGCCGCGCGCGCTGACCGGGTCGAGTTCGGTGTCCTCATCGACCCATCCGCCCTCATGGTCGCCGTAGACGCCCGTCGTCGAAAGATACCCGACCCATTCCGCCGAGGCCGATACAAGCGCCCCGCGACACCGGGTCAGCGCCGGATCGCCGTCCGGCCCGGGCGGCTGTGACGCGAGAACCGCGTCCGCCGCCTTGATCGCGCGCTCGACCTCCACCGCGTCATCCCACAACACGGCCTCGACGCCGCTCCGCCGCAGCGCCTCCGCACGCTCCGCCGAACGTGTCGTGCCGACCACGCGCCATCCTTCCGGCAGGCTTGCGGCCAGCGCCGCCGCCGCGTAGCCATGCCCCAGACTGAGCAGAACGGGTCCGTCCATGCGCCGCCTCCTCGCGGTGGAATTCGCACCCGCCTCATAGGGGATCGCGGCGATGATGCGAAGGCTCTTCCTGGCCGTCTGCCTCGGTCTCGCATCACCGGCCGACGCCGAGATCGCCTCCACCGCCGACTGCGCGGCCGCCATCCGCGCGGATCCCGCCACCGCCCGCGAGGACGCGGCGCTCTGGGCGCGGACCGGCGGCGGCGTCGAGGCCCGCGTCTGCGAGGCCGCCGCGCTCGAGTCGCTCGGGGCCTACGCCACCGCCGCGCGCCTGCTGACCGCGCTGGCGGAAAACCCCAATCGCGCCATCGGCACTTCCGGTCGCGCGGTCCTGTTCGAGGATGCCGCACGGCTTTGGCTCGATGCGGGCCAGGCTTCCCTCGCGCGGGCCGCGCTCGCCTCCGCCGACCGCCTGACCGAAGCCCCGCCGCGTCGTCTGATGCTGCGCGCCCGCGCCGAGGCCGCCTCGGGCGACTGGTCGGCGGCGCGCGCCACTCTGGACGCGGTCCTCGCCGCCGAACCGGGCAGCGCGATGGCGCTGTCGCTCCGAGCCGCGACGGCGCGGCGTCTCGGAGATCCCGCCGCCGCCCTCGCAGACGCCGAAAGCGCCCGAGCCCTCGACCCCGCGCTGCCCGAGGCGATCTTCGAGACGGCGGCCGCGCTGGCGGAAACCGGTCGCGTTTCCGAGGCCGGCGACCTGTGGCTCGATCTGATCCGCCTCCAGCCCGACAGCCCGCTTGCGGAAGCCGCCCGACGCAATCTCCAGTCGCTCAACGAAGCCGAGACAGCGCCCATTCCGCCGCGTCCCGCAATACAGGATCCGGGTCTGCGACCAATGCCTCGGCGTACGGAATGAGACCCGCCTCGCCCGAATTTCCGATGGCGTAGAGCACGTTGCGCACGAACCGGTTCCGCCCGATCCGTTTGATCGGCGATCCCGCGAACACCTGGCGGAAATCCGCGTCCGTCAGCGCCGACAGGTGCGCGAGCTTCGGGCATTGCAGCTCGATCCGCGCCCAGTATTTCGTCTCGCGCGCCTCCGCCGCGAACTTGTTCCACGGGCACACCGCCAGACAATCGTCGCAGCCGTAGATCCGGTTGCCCAGAAGCGGCCGCAAATCCTCGTCCACCGGCCCGTCATGCTCGATCGTCAGGTACGAGATGCACCGCGTCGCGTCGAGCCGGTAGGGCGCCGGAAACGCGTCCGTCGGACAGATGTCGAGACAGGCGCGGCACGTTCCGCAATGATCCTCACCCGGCGCGTCGCGCGGCAGGTCGAGCGTCGTGAAGATCGCGCCGAGAAAGAACCAGTTGCCCAGTTCGCGGCTCAGAAGGTTGGTATGCTTGCCCTGCCACCCGATCCCGGCGGCCGCCGCCAGCGGCTTCTCCATCACCGGCGCGGTGTCGACGAACACCTTGATCTCGGCGCCGGTCTCAGCGACCAGCCAGCGCCCCAGCCGCTTGAGCCGTTTCTTGACCACGTCGTGGTAATCCTGCCCGCGCGCGTAGACGCTGATCGCGCCGCGATCCGGCATCTCCAGAATCCGCATCGGATCGTATTCCGGCGTGTAGAGCTCCGCCAGCATCAGAACCGACCGCGCCTCGGGCCAGAGCGCCGAAGGATCGCCGCGCCAAGCCGTGCGCTCGGCCATCCAACCCATCTGACCGTGCAGACCCTCGTCGACGAACGCCTGCAGACGCGCTGCCGCCTCGGGGATCGCGTCGGGCGCGCAGATGCCCGCGGCGCTGAACCCCTCCTCGAGCGCGCGGGCCTTCAGCCTCGGGGCAAAATCGGCCTGCCCCGCCGCGTCCACGTCAGAAGTCCAGGTCCGCGTAATGCTCCGGAGGCGAGAAGCCCGGCACCAGATCGGCCAGAATGGACCGGAAGGCCGGCCGCGATTTGATCTTCGCGTACCATTCGTGCGTTCCCGGGTTCCGGCTCCAATCCACGTCGCCGACGTAGTCGAGACAGCTCAGATGCGCGGCGGCCGCGAAATCCGCGATCGTCATCATGTCGCCGGCGAGCCAGCGGCGGTGCTCGATCAGCCAGTCGATGTATTCGAGATGGAACTTGATGTGCCTCGTGCCCGCCTTGATGTTCTCGCTGATCGGGTATCCCGATTTCGACAGTTTCTTGTTGACCCGCTCGTAGAGCAGGTTCGCCGTCACCTCGTCATGGAACTTGTCGTCGAACCAGGCGACCAGCCGCCGCGACTCCGCCCTCGACGCCGGCGAGGACGGCAGCAGCGCCGGATCCGGGTAGACCTCCTCGAGATACTCGAAGATCGCGTTGGAATCCGCCAGGACCAGCCCGTCGATCTGAAGCACCGGAACCTTGCCGGCCGGGTTCAGCCGCCGGAAATCCATGCGCTCTTCCCACGTCTTCTCCTCGACCAGTTCCACCTCGATCTTCTTCTCGGCCAGAACGAGGCGGATCTTGCGGCAGAATGGAGAGAGCGGCTGATGATAGAGACGGCGCATCGACGGCCTTTCTTTTTCGCCCGGCGCCCCGTTATTGTCCCATATTCCGCGCCCGTTCAACCCGGACGCGCATCCCGGAGGGTGCCGATGAAATTCCTCGCCACGTCATGGGCCTTCTGGGCCGCGCTCTCGGCCTGTTTCGCGGCGCTCACGGCGATTTTCGCCAAGGTCGGCGTCCAGGACGTCAATTCCGACTTCGCGACCTTTCTGCGCACTCTGGTCGTCATCGGCGTGCTGGCCGTCATGCTGTCGCTGGCCGGCGAATGGGGACGGCTGAGCGACATACCGCCCCGCGCCGGCCTCTTCCTCGTGCTGTCGGGCCTCGCCACCGGGGCATCCTGGCTCTGCTATTTCCGTGCGCTGAAACTCGGCGACGCGGCTCGGGTGGCGCCCGTCGACAAGCTGAGCGTCGTGCTCGTCGCGGTTTTCGGCGTGATCTTCCTCGGCGAGAGCCTCGGTCCCTTGGCCTGGCTCGGGATCGGCCTGATCGGATCCGGAGTGGTTCTCGTCGCCTTCGCGGCCTGAAGCGCGCTGACCGCGCCCGCCGAGGGATCGCGCGATTCCGTAGGCCTGGCCGCGATCTGAACCATGCCTTAATCACTCGCGTCGTGGAATTTCTCCCTCGCAAAGGAGCAACGGCCGAAAATGAGACACATCGCGGCCATCGCCTTGGCCTTGACCCTGATGGCGCCGGGCGCCGTCCACGCCGCCGAAAGCATGACGGAAACCCGCATCACGCTGCAGGCCTCTTGCAGCGCGGCCTCGACGCCTCGCTGATCCACGGCGCGGTCCAGCACGTCGATCTCGCCACAGGCGAAATCACCAGCTTCTACCCGGTCGAGAACCATCCGATGGTCCTCAAGTTGGGCGACCTCTACGTTCTCTGCTCCGATCTGATGAGCAAGGACGGCGCGCGCGTGACCGTCGACTGCTCCTTCGCGCCGGTCGGCGAGACCTGCGCGGTGATCCAGACCGAAATCGACAACCGGCCGCCACTCGACGCGCTCATGAAAGCCGGGAAAGTGACCCGCCTGAAATGAGGTTTCTCACGCGATAGGAGCGGTCCAAAGCATGACATGATCGGCTATTATCTCCGATTGACCGCCGTCATGGTTCCGACCTTTCCGGTCTTCGCCTTTACGGGCATGACTTGGCTTGAGGACCGCGTCGTCACGCATGGCGAGGAGGCGATGGCGATGCGGATCGGCAACGCGACCGCCCGCGTCGGCGGCGCCCCTGGCCGCATGTTGTCCTCGGACGATCCGGCCGCCCGGGGCGTCTCTTCCGCCATCATCGGCGAGGTGATCCAGACACTGCTCGCCGAGCGCGCGATCCGGTGTGCGGAGCTTCTCGACGAGACCACCGGGAGCGTGTTCAGCGTGGTGCCTCGGCCGGACGCGGGACGCCGGCGCGCCCGAGTTGCGGACGTTGCGCAAACCGGTGCGCAAGGCCGAACTCGTCGAGGCGATCCGCGAGGTCGTGCTTCAGCGATCCGCAGGTCGCCGGCCTCCGCGCCGCGCGGCCCAAGGACAATTTCCGCGCCTCGTCGATCGACGGCATCCCGGTGCTGGTGGCGGACGGCAACGCGACCAACCGATTTCTGATGAAAAGCTATCTGGAGGGCTCTGGCGCCATGGTCCGGTACGCGTCGTGCGGCCTCGAGGCGCTGGAATTCTTCGAGGCCGAGCCCGCCCAGGTCGTGCTCTGGACATATCGATGCCCCGGATGGAGGGGTACGGGGCGACCCGCCGGCTTAGCGCTCTCGAGGCGGAACGGGCCGCCGCCCGCTGCGTCGTCGCCGCTCTGACCGCCCATGCCGGTCCGGACGCGACCGAGGCGGCCCGGGCCGCCGGAATGGACGCCTTTCTGACGAAATCCCTCGTCAAAAGCGACGTGCTCGGCTTCATGGCGTCCCTGAACCTCGAACCGGCCCCGGGTGCTGCGCGCGACGCCGGCGTCAGCCGGACCTGATCCTCAAAGAAAGCATGCGGCCCGACCGTCCTCGCGCAGGGTCGCGGCGCCCCGTTCGATCGCGGCGCCCCGCCGGGCGGTCCGGGTCGATCCGTCCACCGGCGACCGTCGCTTGGGGTCCGGCAGCACCGACATGAGCCGCGCCGAGCGTTGCGGCCCGAGATCGGCCGCGTCCATACCCCAATAGGTCCGGGCCGCCGCCTGCACGCCGAACACGCCCTCGTCGAATTCCGCGACGTTGAGATAGACCTCCATGATCCGCCGCTTGGGCCAGATCAGCTCGATCAGTCCCGCGAATCCGGCCTCCAGCCCCTTGCGAAGCCACGACCGCGCCGGCCAGAGATAGACGTTCTTGGCGACCTGCTGCGTGATGGTCGACCCGCCGCGCAGCCGCGTGTCGTCCGCCAGCGCCGCCCGGATGCCGTCGAGATCGAACCCGACATGCGCGCAGAAATCCGCGTCCTCGGCCGCCGCCGCCGACAGCGGAAGATGAACGGACATCGCCTCGATCGGCACCCACTCGCGCTCGATCGAGCCCAGCCGCACCCATTCCCGCGCCATGAAATAATTGAGCGGCGGATTGAGCCAGCGAAACAGCACGACCGCCCCGACCGCGAACACCACGGCCCAGAACGCGACCCGCAGCGCGAGCCGCCAGATCCTTCGCACGGTTCTGCGCAATCCTTTGGCGATCATCGCGCCTTCCTGGGCGCAAACCCCCGCCCGCGCAAGACGCATGGAACCGGACGGCTGCCCGCGCGCTTGCACCTCGGCGCTTCAAGCGTCGCAAGCAACCGATCGTGTAGGGCCCAATCGAACCTCTTCGCATAGTCCAGACCCAGATCCATGATCTCGCGCGCTCGACCGTGGCGCTCGTCCCGAACCTGATCGCGGCGATCATCGCGCTCGCCCTGACCTTCGCGATCGCCGCGGGCGTCACGAGACTCGCCGGCCGGCTCTTTCGCCGGACGCGCATGCGTCCCTCTCTTCAGAGCGCGATGGTCACGCTCATCGGCATCGGCGTCTGGGTGTTCGGCCTGCTGGTCGCCGCGACCATCCTCTTTCCCAACCTCACCCCCACCAAGCTCCTCGCGGGTCTCGGCCTCGGCTCCATCGCGGTCGGCCTCGCCTTCAAGGACATTTTCGAGAATTTCCTCGCCGGCATCCTCATCCTGATCCGCCAGCCGATGCGGATCGGCGATGACATCGAATGCGAGGAGGTCTCGGGCCGTGTCGAGGAGATCAGCATCCGGGACACCTACCTGCGCAAGCGTTCGGGCGAGCTGATCCTCGTGCCGAACTCGTATCTCTACAAGAACCCCACGCGCATCCTGACCGACCGGCCGGAGCGGCGCATCGACCTCACCGTCGGCGTCGCCTATGGCGAGGATGTCGACGTCGCGCGCGACGTCATCCGCGCCGCGGTCGAGGGTCTTGAAACCGTCAACAGTGACGAACGGATCGACGTTCTCGCCAAAGAGTTCAATTCCTCCTCCGTCGATTTCATGGTCCGCTGGTGGACCGGCTCGACCCCGATCGACGAGCACCGCTCGCGCGACGAAGCCGTCGCCGCGATAAAGGCGGCGCTTGACGCGGCCGGCATCGAGATCCCGTTCCCCTACCGGACGCTCACCTTCAAACAGCCGCTCGCGCTCGAACGCCCGGACGCGGCCGAGACGCGCTGAGGGGAGGCCCGCCGTGGATCCCGCCGATCTCATCCGGCAGAGCCCGTTCATCGCCTTCGCCGTCGCGACGGCGATCGTGCTCGTGGCCGGTGTCCGCATGACCGGGATCGCCGACAGGCTCGCGGATCGCACCGGGCTTGGCGAGGCGGTGACGGGCGGCCTCCTCCTCGGAGCCACCACGTCGCTGTCGGGCGCGGTCGTGTCGATCACCGCCGCGCTCGACGGCCGGGCCGCTCTCGCGGTCTCCAACGGCGTCGGCGGAATCGCGGCGCAGACCGCGTTTCTCGCGCTCGCCGACATCGCGTGGCGCCGAGTCAACCTCGAACACGCCGCGGCGGACCTCTCGAACGTGCTCCAGGCTTCCCTGCTCTGTCTCATGCTCTCGCTGCCGATACTCGCTTTCACGGGACCGGACGTCGCCGTCTTTGGAATCCACCCCGTCTCGCTTGCGCTGCCGGTCATATACGTCTTGGGCATGCGCGCCTCCGCCCGCCTCCGCGAGGATCCGATGTGGAAGCCGGTGGAGACGCCCGAAACCCGGACCGACACGCCCGATGACGAGGACGAGGCGGGCCGCCCGATCACGCCTTTGCTTCTGCGCTTCGTCGGTCTCGCCGCCTTCCTCGCCGTCGCCGGCTGGATGATCGCGCGGGCCGGCGGCGAGATCTCCGACCGGGCGGGCCTCTCGGAATCCACCGTCGGCGCGCTGATGACCGCCGTCGCCACGTCGCTGCCCGAGCTTGTCACCACCCTCGCGGCCGTCCGACGGGGCGCCGCCCAGCTCGCCGTCGGCGGCATCATCGGGGGCAACGCCTTCGACGTGCTGTTCCTCAGCGCGTCGGACATCGCCTACCGCGACGGCTCGATCTACGCGGCTGTCGGATCGGGCGAGCTCTTCTGGGTCGCCGTCGGCATCGCGATGACGGCGGTCCTGCTTCTGGGGCTCATTCTGCGTGAAAAGGCCGGCCCGGCCCGGATCGGCTTCGAGAGCGTCGCCCTGCTCGCGATCTATGTCGGTGCCGTGGCGGTTCAGACGCTCCCGTCCTGACGCCAGATCCTGACCATCGGCCCGTTCGCACCGAAGACCGGATCAAGCTCCGGAAGTGGAGTGGCCGCGATCGACGCACGCGCGCTTTCGGCCGCCCGGAGGTCGGCACGGACGATCTCCGGGCTCTCCTGACCCTTCGGATACGCGCCGACGACGCGAAAATCATCAGACCCTTCCGCCCGCCGATGCCCGAATCCGGCGGGCAGGATCAGCGCGTCGCCGGCCGTCACGTCCCGGACCGCGCCGTCCGGACCGCCCAGCTCCAGCCTCGCGCGGCCGGCCACGACGATCAGCGCCTCATGCGAGGCCGGATGGAAATGGTGGAAATCGTAAACCGTCCAGTCCCAGACCCCGGACCAGCCGTTGGACATGCACAGCGCCTTGACCGCCTCCGTCCCGGCATCGCCTTCGAGCGCGCCGGGATAGAGCAGCGCCGGAAGGCGCGGATGGTTCGGCACGCCGCCATTGGGCTCGACCGACAGCCGCTCGACCTTCACGGACGAGGCGGGCTTGGGCGTGGCGGCTTTCATCCGACCCCTGTCCCCGCTCGACAACCCATCCAGCTGCCGCTACTCCGCCGGCACCTTCGCGGCCTCGTCGCTCAGCGGATGCGCCAGCCGGGTCAGCATCTCCTTCGGAACGATCTGCCGGAAGTTCGGCAGTTCCTCATTCCAATGCCGCAGGATCGCATCGGCCCGCGCGCTTCCCGTCTCTTCCAGGTGACGCTCGATCAGGCCCCTGAGCTGCGCCTCCCAGGCCTGTGCGGCGACCGGCACCGCGATGACGTTCTCTCCGTTGAGCCGCATCGGAACCTCGCCGTCCGGATCGTACAGATAGGCTATGCCCCCCGTCATCCCCGCGCCGAAATTGTCACCGAACCGACCCAGGATCACCGCGACGCCGCCCGTCATGTACTCGCAGCCGTTCGAGCCGCAGCCCTCCACGACCACGTCCGCGCCCGAGTTGCGCACGCAGAACCGCTCGCCCGCCCGCCCGTTGGCGAACAGCGCCCCGCCGGTCGCGCCGTAGAGCACGGTGTTGCCGATGATCGCGTTGTCCTGCGGCACGAGCGGCGACCCCAGTGGCGGCCGCACCACGATCAACCCGCCCGACAGGCCCTTGCCGACATAATCGTTCGCCTCGCCCGAGACCTCGATCTTGAGACCCGGCGCGGCGAAGGCGCCGAGGCTCTGGCCCGCCGAGCCGCTGAGCTTGATGGTCAGATGGTTCGGCTGAAGCCCGTTGTTCATTCCGAACCGCTTGACGATATGCGACGAGACACGCGTCCCGATCGACCGCAGCGTGTTCTGGACCGCATAGCTCAGCTGCATCTTCTCGCCGTCCTTGAAGAACGGCTCCGCGTCCTGGACGATCTGCGCGTCGAGCGTGTCCGGCACCGCCTGGCGCGGCTTGGAGCGGTCGTAGTTCACCGTCTCGCCCTGTTCCACGTTGATCAGCAGCGGATTGAGATCCAGATCGTCGAGATGCGCCGCGCCCCGGCTGACCTGGGTCAGCAGATCCGCGCGTCCGATCACCTCGTCAAGCGACGTCGCCCCGACGCTGGCCAGCACCTCGCGGACCTCCTGGGCGTAGAAGCTCATCAGGTTCACGACCTTGTCCGCCGTGCCCGTGAACTTCGCCCGCAGCTTCGGATCCTGGGTGCACACGCCCACCGGACAGGTGTTCGACTGGCACTGCCGCACCATGATGCAGCCCATCGCGATCAGCGCCGCCGTGCCGATCCCGAATTCCTGCGCCCCCAGCATCGCCGCCATGACGATGTCGCGTCCGGTCCGCAGACCCCCGTCGGTGCGCAGGATCACCCGGTCGCGCAGGTTGTTGACCGTCAGCACCTGATGCGCCTCGCTCAGACCCATCTCCCACGGCAGCCCGGCGAACTTGATCGACGTGGCCGGCGACGCGCCCGTCCCGCCGTTGTGCCCCGAGATCAGGATCACGTCCGCCTTGGCCTTCGCCACGCCCGCCGCGATCGTGCCCACGCCGGACTGCGACACCAGCTTGACGCAGACCTTCGCGCGCGGATTGATCTGCTTCAAATCGTAGATCAGCTGCGCCAGATCCTCGATCGAATAGATGTCGTGATGCGGCGGCGGCGAGATCAGCGTCACGCCGGGCGTCGAATGCCTGAGCCGCGCGATCAGCTCGGTCACCTTCATGCCCGGAAGCTGCCCGCCCTCGCCGGGCTTGGCGCCCTGCGCCACCTTGATCTCCAGCTCCTCGCACTGGTTGAGATATTCCGCCGTCACGCCGAACCGCCCGGAGGCGACCTGCTTGATCTTCGCGCTCGGGTTGTCGCCGTTCGGCTCGGGCATGAAATGCGCCGGATCCTCGCCGCCCTCGCCCGAATTGCTTTTCGCGCCGATGCGGTTCATCGCGACGTTCAGCGTCTTGTGCGCTTCCGGCCCCAACGCGCCGAGGCTCATCCCCGGCGTCACGAACCGCTTGCGGATCGCGGTGATGCTCTCGACCTTCTCGAGCGCGACGGGCGCCTTCTTGGCCTGGAAGTCCAAGAGATCGCGCAGATGGATCGGCGGCCGCGACTGCATCGACCGGCTGTAACGCGTCCACAGCTCGTACGAGCCCCGATCGCATGCCGATTGGAGCACATGCATGTTCTGCGCTTCCCAGGCGTGCGTCTCGCCCGTGCGCCGCGCCTTGTAGAAACCGCCGATCGGCAGCACGGCGTCGCCGCCCCGCCAGGCGCGCGAATGCACCTTCTCGATCTGGCTCTGCACGCCCGCGACGCCGATGCCCGAGATCCGGCTCAGCATTCCGGGGAAGAACTCCGCCACCATCGCCCGGCTCAGGCCCACGGCCTCGAAATTGAGCCCGCCGCGATAGGATGAGATCACCGAGATGCCCATCTTGGACATGATCTTGAGCAGGCCCTGGTCGATCGCCTCGCGGTAGCGCGCCACCGCGTCGGTGAGATCGCCCTTGATCAGGCCCCGCGCCACCCGGTCCGCGATGGAATCCTCCGCGAGATAGGCGTTGACGGTCGTGGCCCCGGATCCGATCAGCACGGCGAAATAATGCGGGTCGATGCATTCCGCCGACCGCACGTTGAGCGACGTGAACGTCCGCAGCCCCTTGCGGGTCAGCCAGGAATGCACGGCGCTGGTCGCGAGGATCATCGGCATCGGCGCGCATTCGGCATCCTGCCGGTGATCGGTCAGGATGATGTGGTTCGCCCCGGCGCGGACCGCGTCCTCGGCCTCCCGCCTTATGCGTGACAGACCCTCACGCAGCTTGCCGCGCCCCGCGCCCGCTTCGAAGCAGCAGTCGATCTCGACCACCGCGTCGCCGAAATGCCGGACCATCGCGTCGAAGCGCGCGTTCGACACGAACGGGCTCTCAAGCTGCAGGATCTCCGTCTGGCTGTTGTCCTGATCCAGCACGTTCTTGAGGTTGCCGAACCGGGTCTTGAGGCTCATGACCCGGTGCTCGCGAAGCGAGTCGATCGGCGGGTTGGTCACCTGACTGAAATTCTGGCGGAAATAGTGGCTGAGGGGCCGATACATCTCCGACAGGACCGCGGGCGGCGTGTCGTCGCCCATCGAGGCCAGCGCCTCTTTGGCGTCCTCCACCATCGTGTGCAGGATGATCTCGAGCTCTTCGATCGAGTAGCCTGCGGCAACCTGCCGGCGGCGCAGATCGGCGCCTTCGAAAAGCCGCTTTTCGGCCACGCCGGTGGTCAGCGCGTCCAGATCGGTGATCGAGCCGACCCAGTCGCCGAAGGGCTGGCTCGCGGCGAGCCGGTCTTTGATCTCCCCGTCGTGGTAGAGTTTCGCCTCCGTCATGTCGACGGCGAGCATCTGCCCCGGCCCGAGCGCGCCTTTCTCGACGACACTCATCTCGTCGGTCGGCACCATCCCCGCCTCGGAACCGGCGATCACCAGGCCGTCGCCGGTCACCACGTAGCGCATCGGCCGCAGACCGTTCCGGTCGAGACCCGCGCAGACCCAGCGTCCGTCGGTCATGGCGAGCGCCGCCGGCCCGTCCCACGGCTCCATCACGGCGTTGGAATAGGAATACATGTCGACCCAGGCCTGCGGCATCTTGGTCGCGAGCTTCGACCACGCCTCCGGCACCAGCATCGTCTTGGCCATCGGCGCCGAACGCCCCGCCCGCACCAGCACCTCGAACACGCTGTCGAGCGCCGCGCTGTCGGACGATCCGGGCGCCACGATCGGCTTGATGTCCTCGGCCATCTCGCCGAATTCCTCGCTCGACATCCGGATCTCGTGGCTCTTGAGCCAGTTGAGGTTGCCCTTGAGCGTGTTGATCTCGCCGTTATGCGCCAGCATCCGGAACGGCTGCGCCAGCCACCAGCGCGGGAAGGTGTTGGTCGAATACCGCTGATGATAGATCGCGAAGGCGCTCTCGAAACGCTCGTCCATCAGGTCGGGATAGAAAACCGCCACGTCCTGGGCGAGCATCATCCCCTTGTAGATCAGCGACCGGCACGACATCGAACAGATGTAGAGGTCGCGGATGCCCGCGCCCGCCTTCTCGATGCGGCGGCGGATGACGTAAAGCTCCCGCTCGAACGTCTCCTCGTTCACGCCCTTGTTGTTGGCGATCAGGATCTGCTCGATCTCCGGACGCGTCGCGTTCGCCTTCTCGCCGAGGCACGAGATGTCCACCGGCACGTGACGCCAGCCATAGATGTAATAGCCCATCCGCAGCACTTCGGTCTCGACGATGGTCCGCGCCGCCTCCTGAGCCGCGAAGTCGCTCCGCGGCAGGAAGATCTGCCCGACGGCGAGCTTGTCGCCGCGGGGTTCGTGGCCCGTGCGCCGGACCTGCTCCTCGAAAAATCCCTGCGGGATCTGCACGTGGATGCCCGCGCCGTCGCCGGTCTTGCCGTCCGCGTCGACCGCGCCGCGATGCCAGATCGCCTGGAGCGCCTGGATGCCGTTGTCGACGACCTTGCGGCACGGCTTTCCGTCCAGCGCCACGACGAGCCCGACGCCGCATGAGGCGTGCTCGTCCTCGGCGCGGTACATTCCGGTGGCTTCCAGCCGGGCGTATTCGGCTTCCATCCGCTCGACCCAGGCCGCATCATATTTCGTCATTTGCCATCTCCTGCCTGGGGAGGCGCGAACATCGCCTCGACTTCCGCCTGTGTCATGGTCGCCCGCTCGCCCGCGAAGGCGAAGCTGGACGTCTTGCGGTCAATGTAGATCTCGCTGGCCAACGGCAAATCGTCCGGCGTGTCGAAGAGACCCATGCAGACCTCGTAATTTCCCTTGTACGGGCCATCCATCGTGATCCGATACCACAGGTTCGACCCGCACGTGTCGCACCACGCGCGCTCAGCCCAGTCCGAGGACCGGAACACCCGGACCCGGTCGGCGCCCTCGATCCGCATCCCCGCGTCCGGGACAGTCACCGCGAGCATCGCGGATCCGCTCCAGCGACGGCACATGCCGCAATGGCAGGCGTGGCTCTCGCGCTTCTCGACCTCCGCCTCGAACGAGACGGCTCCGCAAAGACAGTGACCGCGCATCGTCTTCTCCTCCCCGTCCTTCGGCGGCGACCGCCAGTCCCTTCACGTCAGCCATGCTGACCGGTTAATGATTCGCCATTCGTCGGTGTAACTACGGAAAACCTACGCGAAACCTACGGATATCCTACGGCCGAATCGGGTGCCCGCGGCCAAGGTTACTCCGCCGCCACGCTAGATCCGCGATCCGCCAGCCGGGCCAGAATGCTCTCCGCCGCCTCGCGTCCATCCCGGATCGCCCAGACCACGAGCGACGCGCCGCGCACGATGTCGCCCACGGCATAGACCCCGTCGAGACTGGTCTCCTTGCTCCGGAAATCCGCCTTGATCGTGCCCCAGCGCGTGACCTCCAGCCCGTCGACGCCCCAGAGCTTGGGAAGATCCTCCGGCTCGAATCCCAGCGCCTTGATCACGAGATCCGCGTCCTCGGTGTAATCCGCGTCCGGGATCTCCTCCGGGCTCTGCCGGCCCGTCGAATCCGGCACGCCCAGGCGCATCCGTCCCACCCGCACGCCGGATACCCGATCCTCGCCCGTGAAGCCCTTGGGAGCCGTCAACCAGATGAATTCAACGCCCTCCTCCTCGGCGTTCGCGACCTCGCGCTGGCTTCCCGGCATGTTCGCGCGGTCCCGGCGATACAGGCATTTGACGCTCGTCGCGCCTTGCCGCACGGCGGTGCGGACGCAGTCCATCGCCGTGTCGCCGCCGCCGATCACCACCACGCGCTTGCCGGAGGCGTTGAAACGCCCGTTGTCGAAATCGGGCACGGAATCGCCGAAATTCACCCGGTTCGACGCGGTCAGAAAGTCGATCGCCCGCTCGATCCCGTCCAGCCCCGACCCGGGCCCGCCAAGATCGCGGGACTTGTAGACCCCCGTCGCGATCAGGACCGCGTCATGTTTCGCGCGGATGTCTTCAAAGCCGACATCGACGCCCACGTCGCAGTTCAGGACGAACTCGACGCCGCCCTGAGCCAGCTGGTCGTTCCGCCGTTCGACGACGTCTTTCTCGAGTTTGAACCCCGGGATGCCATACGTCATCAACCCGCCGGCGCGGTCATAGCGGTCGTAGACCGTCACCCGCACGCCCTCGCGCCGCAGGAAATCCGCCGCCGCCAGTCCGCCCGGCCCGGCGCCGATGATGCCGACGCTCTCCGTCCGCTCGACCCGGGCCGTGATCGGCTGGACCCAGCCTTCCTCCCAGGCGGTGTCGGTGATGTATTTTTCGACCGCCCCTATGGTCACCGTCCCGTGCCCCGACTGCTCGATCACGCAGTTGCCCTCGCACAACCGGTCCTGCGGGCAGATCCGTCCACAGATCTCGGGGAAGGTGTTGGTCGCCTGGCTCAGCTCGTACGCCTCGCGAAGCCGCCCCTCGGCGGTCAGCTTCAGCCAATCGGGGATGTTGTTGTGCAACGGGCAATGCGTCTGACAATACGGCACCCCGCATTGCGAGCATCGGCCCGCCTGCTCGGCCGCTTTCGCCTCCGCGAATTCGCCGTAGATTTCATGAAAATCCATACGCCGCAGTTCGGCCTGCCGCTTGTCCGGCATGTCCCGCTCGACGCTCACGAACTTCAGCAACCGCTGCTCAGCCAAGCCGACCTCCGACGAAAGAATCCACGCACGCTCTCCTAAACCAGGCGCAATTCAGTTAAAAGTCAAAAATGCTGACCTACATGCCGCTCCTCTTTCGTGCCCGGCTCGAAAGCATGGCCGGCCACGGACGTTTAGGTCATAATTCGGACCTAAATGAGGCGCCTTAAATCTTACACTTGCGACGACTAACAATTGCGCCGGTGATTCGCCGCCGCCGTGAGGTTCCATGCCACTGCTTCAGCTTGCCATTCTTGCGATCGTGCAGGGCATTACCGAGTTCCTTCCGGTGTCGTCCTCAGGCCATCTCATCCTCCTGCCGATGCTCATGGGAACGGCAGACCAAGGGCTGGCGCTGGACGTCGCGGTGCATGTCGGAACGCTTGCGGCGGTGATGATCTTTTTCCGCGCGGAGATGGCTCGGCTGGTCAGGGGGGTCGTGCACATACTGACCGGATCTCCCTCCTCCGCCGAGGCGCGTTTCGTGTGGCTTCTCGCGATCGCGACTGTGCCGGTGGTGATCGTCGGATTCATCCTCAATCTGACGGGGCTGGAGCAGGCGATGCGGTCGGTCGCGGTGATCGGATGGACGATGCTGATCTTCGGGCTGTTCCTTTACTGGGCTGACCAGCGCGGAGCGACCGACAAGGTGGAGAGGGACTGGAACCTTCGCGACGCGGTGATCATGGGGCTCTGGCAGGCGGTGGCGCTGATCCCGGGCACGTCGCGCTCGGGGATCACCATCACGGCAAGCAGGCTTCTGGGCTACCGGCGCGAGGACGGGGCGCGCATCGCCATGGTGATGTCGATCCCGACGATCATCGCGTCGGGCCTGCTGCTGGGCGCGGACGTGGTCGGGCAGGCGGATTGGGGCGTGCTGAAGAACGGGGCGGTCGGGGCGGCGATGGCCTTCGTCGCGGCGTATCTCGCGCTTTCACTGATGATGCGGCTTCTGCGGAGCGTCAGCTACACGCCCTACGTGATCTATCGCGTGATCCTCGGTCTGGTCCTGCTTGGGATCGCCTATCTCTGACGCAGGTTGTCGGCGGAGGCCGTGATCGCGTCGAACTGGCCGTGCGGGCGATAGCTGTAGAGATAGCCCTCGAGGATCGCGTCCATCGCGGTCGGCTCGATGCCGAGATCGGCGAAGCCCCGCGCGTCCGGCGCGACCACGTTGTCGCGTCCAAGCTGGCGGACCTGGTCTCGGGTCAGGAGGCCGTTCGTCCAGAGACCGAAGGTGAGCTTCGAGAGGGTGTCCAGCGCGCCGGCCTGGAAGCGCGCGAACCACGGTGGAAGCACGATGATCGCGCGCTTGCGTTCGATGGTTTTCAGGAGACGCTCGATCAGTTCGCGGAAGGTGGCGGTCTCGGGACCGCCGAGCTCGTAGATGCCGGGGGCGACGTCGGAGGTCGCGGCTTTGACGGCGGCCGCGGCGACATCGTCGACGTAAACGGGTTGAAACCGCGTGTCTGCCCCGACGAGGGGGATCACCGGGGAAATGCGGGCCATCGCGCCGAAGCGATTGAAGAATTCGTCCTCGGTTCCGAAGATGATCGAGGGCCGCAGGATCACGGCGCCCGGGAAGGCCGAGGTGACGGCGGCTTCGCCGGCGGCTTTGCTGCGGGCGTAATCGCTGTCGCTTTCGGCATTGGCGCCGATGGCGGAGATCTGGACGAGGCGGCGGACGCCGTGTTCGGCGGCCAGCCGGGCGACGCGGGCGGCGCCGTCGGCCTGGAGGGTGTCGAAACGCTGCTTGCCGCTTTCGACGAGGATGCCGACGCAGTTGATGACGGCGTCGGCACCGGCGATGGCGCGGGCGGTGGAGGCCTCGTCGCGGATGTTGGCCTGGATCGGCTCGACCTGACCGACCGTTCCCATCGTGCGGACGAATCCGGCCTCGTCGGGGCGGCGGACGGCGACGCGGACGCGCCATCCGGCATTGGCCATGCGGCGGCAGATGTAGCGTCCGACGAACCCGGACCCGCCAAAAACGGTGACGAGGGGCGTGGTGCTGGACATGGCGATTCTCCCGTGATCCGACAGATGTGACATAGAATTATCGGACCGGAGGGACAAGCGAGACCCTGCGCCACGCCGGTCCACGGCCGACCGAAAGCACGGTCCACGCGTGAACCTAGAGCAAGTCTATGATTTCATTATGGTTTCAAATCCTGATTCTTCGTTAACGCGGGAATCCGGTCCGGCGGCCCGACTTGCGGCGCGCGGCGCCGTGCGATCTGGGGCAACAGCGCCCGACATGGGGCATCCTGTGCGGTCTGAACACACAGGAGACGGCATGACCGACGCCCCGATACTGATATCGGTCGCATCGATCGACGATGCGGCGCTGACCCGCGATCGCGCCATGATCGACCCCGAAGCCCTGACGGAGCTTCAGCTCTCGGTGGCCACATCCGGGCTTCGAATGCCCGTCGAGGTGTTCGAGCTTGCCGAGCCGGATGGCGCGATCACGCACGGACTGATTTCCGGTTTCCGGCGGATGGCGGTGTTCCGCAAGCTGCATGAGCTCTCGAAGCAGGACAAGTACCTGTCCATTCCGGCGTTCGTCCGGCGACCCGCGAGCGTGACCGCGGCCGTGGTCGCGATGGTCGAGGAGAACGAGATCCGAGCGGCGCTTTCGCCGTATGAGCGGGGCAGGATCGCCGTTACGGCGACGGAGCAGGGTCTGTTCGGGACGATCGAGGAGGCGGTGGACACGCTGTATTCGACCGCGACGAAACAGAAGCGGGCCCGACTTCGGATGCTCGCCCGGCTGGCCGAGGAGATCGGGGGCGAGATGACGGACCCCGAGGCGCTGAGCCAGGCGCGGGCGCTTCGGCTGGCGCGCGCGTTCCAGTCCGGTCTGGGCGATCTGATCCGGGCGACGCTGGAGGAGACGACGCCGAGGGACCATGAGAGCCAGTGGCGCGCGCTGGTTCCGATCCTCGACGAGGCGGAGGCCTCGGTCCGTGACGATCCGGCGATGACGGGACGTGGAGGCGGCAGGGGAGGGCGTCCGCGTCGGACGCTTCGGCCGCGCCATGGTCTGGTCATCCGGCGCGAAGTCGCGCGGGATGGATGGATTCTCCGGTTCTCGGGGCGCGAGGCGACGAGCATGCTTCTCGACGCGGTGTTCGACGAGATCGAAGGCATGTTCGCGCCCAGATGAGATCCGGGCCGGCGGTCGCGTCGGGGAACCGGCGCGCATCCATTGACAGGGTTCGGGCCCGCGTATACATCGCGCAAATCGACACCTGCCCAGGTGGCGGAATTGGTAGACGCGCTGGCTTCAGGTGCCAGTTTTGGAAACGAAGTGGAGGTTCGAGTCCTCTCCTGGGCACCAGTCGCCATTTTTTGTACCTTTTGCATCACGTTTAACGTGGATTGTCCCGTTATATCGTGCGTTGGTTAACGCGCAGAACGCATAATTTTCAATCTCATACCCGAAAATCATCACTTTCGGCTTCCGAGATGGAAAATTCTCCATCTTGCCCGAAAAATCATCCATGGGTAAAATCATGGGTAAAATCCGAGTGCCGATTTCGCATTTTACCCACTGGAAATTCCGATGCCTCTCACCGACAATCAGATCAAGGGACTCAAGCCTGCCGCGAATCCCTACAAGAAGACCGACAGGGACAACCTGCGAGTCCTCGTCTCCCCGGCGGGAGGGAAATCTTTCCAGACCCGATACCAGTTCGACGGCAAGGAGAAGACCATCACCCACGGGCGCTATCCCGCCATGAGACTGGCCGAGGCGAGGGCGCTGAACGAACAGACGCATTTTCTCGTCGCCAAGGGCATCGACCCGATGGCGAAGGCCGCGCCCCGCGACGAGCGGGCGGCTCGGGCGAAGGCCGCCTCGCCCAAGGTTCGGGCCGTCCCGGCGACCGCCAGTGGAGTCGACCGCGAACGTCTGCTCGCCACGGTGGCCGACGAGTGGTGGGACAGGAAAAAGCTGCCGACGCTTTCCCCGAAAAACGCCGGGCGCGTCCGCACCCGCGTCTTCGACTACTTCGTCGCGCCGCTGGCCGACACGGTCCGTCGATGACATCGCACCGAGGGAAATCCTCGCGGTCATCCAGACAGGTCGAATCCGACCACGGGATCGCGACCGCCAAACGGGTCTACGGTTTCGCAAAGCAGATTTTCGCCTACGCGAAAGTGACCCGTGAACTCGCGGTCAATCCGGCCCTCGATCTGGAGGACGGACTTCTCGGCCACGCCGAAGGACAAGCCGCTCCCGTTCCTCAAGATCGAGGAGGTCGCGGATTTCTACGCCGCGCTGCGCAACAATCGCGGGCGGAACGACGTGTCGTCCATCGCTCTCGAACTCTACATGCACACCGTTCTGCGGAACTCGGAACTCCGGTGGGCGCGGTGGGAGAATGTCAGGGATGACCGACTGCTCATTCCCGAGGGCGGCATGAAGCGGGTCAGGGACGAGAGTCTGGCCCACATCGTCCCGCTTTCCACGCACTCCCTCGCGCTGTTGAAACGGCTGCGCGGGATCACGGGGGATTCCGAGTGGCTGTTCCCCAAATTCAAGCAGGGTTCCAGTCCGGGCGGTGATCCGGTCATGTCGGAACGCGACGGTGGCGGCTCTGATCGAGGCGATAGGATACAAGGGCCGCGTCGGCAACCACGGCTGGAAGAAAACCTTCTCCACAGCTCGCGAACGAAAGCGGTCTCTGGAACTCCGACTGGATCGAGTTCCAGCTTGCCCATCACAGGCGGGGGAGCGTCCGGTCGGTCTACAACAAGGCGACACTATCTGCCGCATCGCCACAAGCTGATGCAGTGGTGGTCGGACCAACTGTCCGAGCAGGAGCGCATCGCGAACGACCGGATGGCGCTGGAAGACGATCTGTCCGACATACTCGGATAGGTTGCATTCCAATCCCAACTACACTTTTAAGTTGATATTCAAGTTTCGATCGCATAGCCTCGTTCCGATGGCGACAGGCCCCGGAATGAGGCGATGGACGACGACCTAAGCGATCTGCTCGGCCCCTCCGCGCCCGCGACGAAGCGCAGGCGCGGTCGTCCGCCGAACACGCGGGCGCAGTCCACGGAACTCCTCGCCGACGATCCCGATCTGGAAAATCTGCCCGATGGCCGGGTTCCCGATCCGTCCGAGTTCCACCGGCCCGTGCGCGTCACGTTCCTCGCGACCATCTTCCAGACCGAGCCGCGCCGCCTGCACCGCAAACTGTCCAAGTGTCCCGTCATCGGATGGGAGAACCACAAGGGCCAGCGCGTTCCCGTCTACGACTTCAAGCAGGCCGTCCAATACATCGTGGACCCGAAGGTGGACATCGCCACCTGGATCAAGAGCCAGACCCCGGCCACGCTCCCCGTCCACATCAACAAGGCGTTCTGGGAGGCCGAGAACTCCAAGCTGCGGTGGATGGAGCGCGCGCGTCACTACTGGCACGACGAGGACGTTCTCGACGTTCTCGGCCGCACCGCGCTCGCGATCAAGGAATTGGCGCAGCTCTGGGTCGAGAATCTCCGGGCAAGGCGTCGATGACCACGGCGCAGTTCGAGGCGATGCAGGCCAACGTCACCGAACTGCTCGATGACATCCACGAGCGGCTGGTCGCGGTTCCCGCCGCGCGCCGCACCGAGAGCGTGGCGCGGAGCATGGACGACCTGAACGGGCCGCGGGACGGCGAAGCGCTCGGAGACTGACATGGATGCCGCGATGACGATCCCTCTCCTGCAGGCCCTCGACGCCGGCGGCGCCTTGATCGTCGGAGGCTGGCGCATGACGGGCGGCTACTCGACGCTGCCGGCGGTCGTGAACATGGCCTGGGACGACAGGGCGATTTGGACCGGCTCGCGGCACATCGTCCTCATCGCCGCGAAGAACGGGCTGATCGAGCGGCTCGAGACGCGGCGGCGGGTTTCGACCTACGGCATCACCCGCGAAGGTCGCGCGCTCCTGCGCGACTACAGGGTCACCCGGAAGTACCTGCGGTCGAGGGACGGCATGCCGGACAGCCGCCATCGACTCCCCGCGGAACGCGAGGCGTCGGAGGCCGCGCCCGCGCCGGCCGCGCGCGCCTCGGCGCCGCCCGCCCTGCCCGCGCTCGCGCGCATCTTCCGCACGAACGCCGGCGTGCCCTTCCGCAACTCCGCCCTGCGCGACCTGCTCGAGCGGAAGCACGGGCTGCGGATCGGCGAGGGCCGGGTGCGCGGCGCCGTCACCGAGCTGCGCAGGATCGGCCTCTGGATCGAGGCGGACGCCCTGGGATTCCGATACCTCGGCGAGTCTCCGGGCATCGGCGAGATCACGACGGCGAACGCGATGATGAGCGAGCCGAAGCCGGGCGATCCGCCGAAATCGGAGAAGCGGATCTGCAGGCAATGCTCCGAGGAAAAGTGGCTCGGCGAATTCTCCATCGGCCGCAAGGGCGGACAATGGCTGCGGCGCAAGGTCTGCAAACCCTGCGCGATGTTCAACATGAAGGTGAAAGACTACCGGCGCGGCGAGGCCGCCTCCTGACATGGCCTTCGACACTCTGGAGAGCATGGTCGCGGCCTCGTTCGAGGCGATGCGCCCCACCGAGAGACTGACGGTCACCGAGGCCGCGCGGCGGTATCACGTCATCCGCTCGCCGGGCGCGCATTCCGGCCCGTGGTCCGCCGAGAAGACCCCCTATCTGATCGAGCCGCAGGACGTTCTGACCAGCCTCGAATACACCGGCATGA